>NZ_CP036404.1:2487500-2950000 GCF_004348195.1 Komagataeibacter saccharivorans
GCGGAGCGTTCCGTAGGTCTGTGAAGGAGACGGGGTGACCCTCTCTGGAGATATCGGAAGTGCGAATGCTGACATGAGTAGCGACAAACAGTGCGAGAAACACTGTCGCCGAAAGTCCAAGGGTTCCTGCGCAAGGTTAATCCGCGCAGGGTGAGCCGGCCCCTAAGGCGAGGGCGAAAGCCGTAGTCGATGGAAACCGGGCAAATATTCCCGGGCCTGCCAGAAGTGACGAATACAATATGTTGTCGGGTCTTATCGGATTGATCCGGCTTTTGGAGTATTCCAGGAAATAGCTCTGGCATATAGACCGTACCCGAAACCGACACAGGTGGACTGGTAGAGAATACCAAGGCGCTTGAGAGAACGATGCTGAAGGAACTAGGCAAATTACTTGCGTAACTTCGGGATAAGCAAGACCCGTCAGTGGGCAACCATCGGCGGGTGGCACAGACCAGGGGGTAGCGACTGTTTAGTAAAAACACAGGGCTGTGCGAAGTCGAGAGACGACGTATACGGCCTGACGCCTGCCCGGTGCCGGAAGGTTAAGAGGAGGTGTGCAAGCACCGAATTGA
Source organism: Komagataeibacter saccharivorans (assembly GCF_004348195.1). Lineage (NCBI taxonomy): Bacteria > Pseudomonadati > Pseudomonadota > Alphaproteobacteria > Acetobacterales > Acetobacteraceae > Komagataeibacter > Komagataeibacter saccharivorans. The sequence goes on from NZ_CP036404.1 coordinate 2,488,073, forward strand.
AGCCCCGGTAAACGGCGGCCGTAACTATAACGGTCCTAAGGTAGCGAAATTCCTTGTCGGGTAAGTTCCGACCTGCACGAATGGCGTAACGACTTCCCCGCTGTCTCCAGCATCGGCTCAGCGAAATTGAATTCCCCGTGAAGATGCGGGGTACCCGCGGTCAGACGGAAAGACCCTATGAACCTTTACTGCAGCTTTGCAGTGGCATCAGAGACATTCTGTGTAGGATAGGTGGGAGGCTTTGAAACCGGGGCGCCAGTTCCGGTGGAGCCATCCTTGAAATACCACCCTGACTGTTTCTGATGTCTAACCGAGGCCTGTTAGCCAGGTCCGGGACCCTGCATGGTGGGCAGTTTGACTGGGGCGGTCGCCTCCCAAAGTGTAACGGAGGCGCGCGATGGTGGGCTCAGGCCGGTCGGAAACCGGCTGTCGAGTGCAATGGCATAAGCCCGCCTGACTGTGAGAGTGACAGCTCGATCAGAGACGAAAGTCGGCCATAGTGATCCGGTGGTCCCGCGTGGAAGGGCCATCGCTCAACGGATAAAAGGTACTCTAGGGATAACAGGCTGATCTCCCCCAAGAGTCCACATCGACGGGGAGGTTTGGCACCTCGATGTCGGCTCATCACATCCTGGGGCTGGAGCAGGTCCCAAGGGTTCGGCTGTTCGCCGATTAAAGTGGTACGTGAGCTGGGTTTAGAACGTCGTGAGACAGTTCGGTCCCTATCTGCCGTGGGTGTTGGAGACTTGAGAGGATTTGTCCCTAGTACGAGAGGACCGGGATGAACATACCTCTGGTGCACCGGTTGTCGCGCCAGCGGCACAGCCGGGTAGCTAAGTGTGGACGGGATAACCGCTGAAAGCATCTAAGCGGGAAACCCACCTCAAAACAAGGTCTCCCCAAGGGCCGTGATAGACCATCACGTCAATAGGCCAGGTGTGGAAGCGCAGTAATGCGTGCAGCTAACTGGTCCTAATCGCCCAATAGGCTCATTCCATCGCCCCCTCAAAAGGGCAACACACATGCACAGCAGTCATCCACTCTTCAACACAATAACAAAAACGCACCAACCCATCACATCCTCTCCCCATACCGGGGAGACTGGATGACCTGGTGGCTATGGCGGGGAATGATCCACCCGATCCCATCCCGAACTCGGCCGTGAAATGCCCCAGCGCCTATGATACTGTGCCTTAAGGCACGGGAAAGTCGGTCGCCGCCAGGTCTTCCAGTCTCCCCAAACAACCGCGGGGTGGAGCAGCCCGGTAGCTCGTCAGGCTCATAACCTGAAGGTCATAGGTTCAAATCCTATCCCCGCAACCATACGTATCCGTCTGAAAAGACTAAAGAAAAGCCACCCTTACGGGTGGCTTTTTTTGTGCCTGAATCACTCCGCAGGATGCACATAGGATGCAAATGGGAGTGAAAGCGCAGCGTAGGTTGGGCTGATTTCACGTGTGCGTGAGTATTTTTACAGACCTTCCCGGTGGCGATGACGTCGCGGCTATTGGCGTTCGAAGCGACCGACATGATTCTCCTAGCAGGCCGTCCAGCAGGAACCAAAAAAATCTGATCGTATATCAAGGAAAACTGCGGGTGACAGCGATCAGAAAAGTGCGACCCGCTATTTTGTTCGTGCAAGACACAACATCTGGTGTCACCATATCCATACACATACAATATGAGCGACTATGACCCCGAAGACGGGCCATACTCCCCGCAGAATGGAGCCGGTGCATGGATGGAGAATTTTCGCTGTTTACGGATGGGCAGGGCGGACGCGAAGCTGTTCGCAACCCGTTTGAAGAGGCTTTCGGAACCCGTCCGGTCCCCGCACGTCCACTGGATCGCGGTATGGGAGAGGCGGTCGGTCGCCGGACCGTGTTCCGGCCTTCCGACCGCGAAGATTTTGGGCGCGTGGCTGATCGTGTGGCCGCAGGCAATGCCGGGCTGCTGAATACGGTCGGTGATGCGGAGATCATGCAGCTTCGTAACGCCATCGCCACAGGGGCGCTGCTCACATCGGGCCGCCATCTGCAGCATGGCGACAGCACGCAGCCGGATCGCAACATGGAAATGTTCACCAACTGCGCCACGGCCATCTGCTCTTTTGCGAAATTCTACCTGTTGCTCAATGGCTCCGGCGTCGGGCGGGCCTATGACGACGAACTCTGCGTGGTGGACTGGGGGCAGGCCCCGGATCTGAAATTCGTCCTGTCGCCTGACCATCCGGACTATCCGCATGATCGTGCCAGCCTGTTGCGGTTCGGCCTTGAGATGCAGATACTGCCCTGGGGCACGGCGCAGGAAGCCTTCGATGCGGAGATGGAGGCACAGGTCCGTGCCTTTCTGGAAAGAACCTTGCTCGCCCGTGCTCCCGAAGGTGATGAACTTCTCCATGTCATCGAGGACAGCCGTGAAGGCTGGGGCAAAGCGGTCGAGACCATTGAGGCGATGGCCTTCCGTGGTGAACGCAGCCGCACGCTGGTGCTGGATTTCAGCGCCATCCGCTGCGCGGGCAGTCCAATTGCAGGCATGCAGGGGCGGCCAGCTTCGGGACCGGTCTCGTTGCTGCGCGGGCTGCTCAATGTGCGAGAGCATGTGATTGAGGCCGCGCGCGCAGGCGACATGCCGCTATGGGAACAGGCGCTACGGGTGGATCATTATCTGTCCGTCGAGGTGCAGGTTGGGGGTGCCCGTCGGGCCGCACGCATGGCGACCAAATCATGGCGGGATGCGGATGTGCTGCGCTTCATTCGCGCCAAGGAAGAAGGCGGGCTATGGACCGCCAACCACTCCGTCATGGTGGACGCCGAATTCTGGGATTACGTGAACGATCCGGCAAAGACCGGCTCGTTGGTCGACCATGCCCGCACGGTGTTTGCCGAGGCCACGCGGTGCGCGTGGATCAATGGCGAGCCCGGTTTTATCAACGGTGACCGGCTGGAAGATAACCGCACCGGCAGCGCACGGCTCAAACAGGTGCATGCGGATGGACGGGACTTCCGTTCGCACCGCTATCAGGCCACCGAGGGGGCAGCCCTGCTGGCGGATTTGGCACAGCGCGCCACCTCGGCACATTTCCCGGTCACGACCAACCCGTGTGGCGAGATCACGCTGCATGTTACAGGCGGCTATTGTGTGATTGGTGATTTTGCTCCGCTGCTGGCCTGCCCCGTGGCGCTGGAAGACGTGACGCCCGGTCAGGTGCCGCCTGCGACGGTGGCAGTATGGGATGCCCGCGTGCGGGATTCCGTGCGGCTGGGTGTGCGCTTCCTGCTGCGTGCCAACCGCATGGACGCGTTGTATGGCGAGGAGGTGCGGCGGACCAACCGTATCGGCATCGGCCCGACCGGCCTTCATGAATGGGCATGGGTGCGCTTTGGCCTCGACTTCCGCGATCTACTGGATGAGGAACGCGCAGCTCCTTTCTGGAACGCTGTGAGGGAACTCTCCACCATCGCCAAAAGCGAGGCGGATGCCTATGCGCACGAGACCGGCACCGCCCGACCGATTGCGGTTACAACCGTCAAGCCCGCGGGCACCACATCCAAGTTGTTCGGTCTGACCGAAGGAGCGCATCTGCCCGCACGGCGGCAGTATCTTCGCTGGGTGCAGTTCAAGGGCGTGCGGCGCGAGGACGGCACATGGGAGGCAGGAACCGATCCGCTGTTGCCCACCTATGAGCGCAAGGGCTATCCCGTGCGTTCGCTGCGCAGTTTTCCCGGCATGAGCATTGTGGGCTTTCCGACCGTGCCGCTTATCCAACGTCTCGGCATGGGCGAGCGTGTGGTGACAGCACCCGAAGCCTCGCCGGAGGAACAGTATCGCTGGCTGGAACTGCTGGAGAAATACTGGATCGGGGCGGAGCAGGGCAATCAGGTGTCCTACACGCTCAAGGTCTATACCGACCGGCATAGTCTGGACAGTTTCCGCGCCATGGTGGCGGCCAACCAGCCGCATGTACGCTGCTGCGCCGTGCTGCCGAGCCGCCCGGATTCCGGTCTTGGTTATGAATACCTGCCGGAAGAGGAAGTCTCGGCAGGAAAATTTACTGCCATTACCGCCATGATTCAGGATGACGAGGTGCGCGAAGTGGTGGACTGGGCGCATCTTCAATGCGCCAGTGGCGTCTGTCCGATCTGAGGATGCTGTGGTCAGGCATTTGGATAGGAGGGCAACAGGAGGATACTGAGAAACCCGTTGACAGACTCTGCCTCCGAAAGCTTTGATCATGACAGCTAGTGCGGTCTTCGCTGATCGTACTTTCGTATGCGTTAACGTGAAACAACGCACAGAAACTGACAGCAAAATGCTGGCAGCCTGTGCGTCTGTGTATCCACAGTCACCGGTCTGTCGGCACGACAAGGATACACAGTCATGAAACTCTTCCAGTCCTTTTTAAATCGGGGTGATGGTCCCGAGGTCCGACGCGTAAGGCACGAACTTGTCAGACGCAGTCTTGAGGTCCGCGCCGTTGAGCGCCTGACTCCGCACATGATCCGCATCACGCTGGGCGGACCCGAACTGGCCGGTTTCACCAGCCCAGCGCCGGATGACCACATCAAGATCTTCATTCCCGGTCTGGACGGCACACCAACCCGCCGTGATTACACGCCGCGCCGCTATGACCCGCAGAACGGTACGCTGCTTCTGGATTTCGTCAATCATCATGGTGGACCAGCGGCTGCGTGGGCAAGGGCCGCCAGACCGGGAGATCGGCTGGAAATCGGCGGTCCACGTGGATCGCAGATCATTGCCGGACCGATTGACCAGTGGCTTCTGATTGGCGATGAAACGGCGTTACCCGCGATCGGTCGTCGCGTGGAGGAACTGCCAGCCGACACGCCTGTCACAACGCTCGTGGCTGTGCCGGGACCAGAAGATGAGCAGGTCTTCGCCACGGTCGCGCGCCATGCTGCCCGCTGGGTTCATCGTTCCATGGATCAGGCGGATGAAGCCACGGGCATTCTTGCTGTTCTGAAAAATCTGGAGATCCCTGACCGTACTTTCGTCTGGGTCGGTGCTGAGGCCCGCGTGGCGAAGGCCGTGCGTCAGTATCTTCTGGATGAGCGTAAGGTTCCGGCCCAATGGGTCAAGGCATCCGGCTACTGGGTGAAGGGACAGGCCGATGCTTCCGTCAGGGATGTCGGAGATGTGCGCTGAACGAGATGAAGATGACTGGTTATTTATGCTTTTCAGTAATGAGGTGATTCGAGTGACCTAATTTAGCGATGTCCGGTTCACAGATTATGGAGGCATTTCAGGAAAGCTCAATGAACTTCTGTAATGCTGGCGAGACCTGCTCTCTGTTCCACAATAGAAACAGGGTTGATTCTGCGTCAGGTTCACTCAGGGGGAGGGCGCTCAGACCGGCAGGCAGAAGTGCTGTCACACTCTCGGCAACGATTGACAGGCCAAAACCTGCGTGAACCATTCCGAAAATGCTGCCGATATTGGTAACTTTCCATGATGGCTCAAGGGAGAGGCCGTTTTTTTCGGCTATTTGTTGCACAATACGTGCGATGCCGACTTCGTCCGGATCCTGAAAACCAATCAGGGGAGTGGCATGGATTGCCCGTATGGAAAGGTCGGTTCGGGATGCAAGGGGATGGTTTTCCGGAAGTAGAACAAATAGCTTTTCCGTTATGTATCGTCGTGTGCTGCAGATGGAAGGAACAGTTTCAAGATCTCGTACCAGAGCAACATCGATGTCCTTTTTTGTGACAGCAGTGACAAGATCCGAGATGGATTTTTCAGCCAACGTGATCTGCACTTCAGGGAAGTGCTGTTTCATTCTCTGTAGATGGTTGGGGAAAATCCGCCCCGCCAGGGCCGATCCGACATGCCCCAGAACAAGCTGGCCCATCTCACCACGGGCAATGCTTCGCACCCCGTCGATCAGGTTGTGATGGCTCTTTAGGAGGTGCTGTGCCGCCTCCCGGCAGGCATGGCCAGCACTGGTCAGGTCAATGCCCCGCTTGCGACGATGGAACAGCTGGGCACCAAGAGCCTCTTCCAGAGCCTTGATCTGCTGGCTGAGCGCAGGCTGTGCGATGTCGAGCTTTTCAGCCGCACGAGCGACGTGGAGGGTTTCGCACACAGTGAGAAAGACAGCCAGCCGGCGTAGAGAAACAGACGTCAGATGTTCATCCATAATATTTGACTTATCAATAATGCCGTATAGTGAATATGGAACATATTATGGTGGCCGGATAGCCTTCCTTTTGCGACAGGAAGGACAATGTCATGGACAGGACGGATCACACAGCCAGCCCACCGGTCATCGACCTACGCTCCGCTCTGGTTAGACTTGAGCAGTCTCCAGATGAACTGATTTCAACAGACCATGAGATCGACCCACGTTCCGAACTGGCGGGTGTTTATAAACGTGTCGGGGCTGGGGGTACCGTCATGCGTCCGACCAGAACTGGTCCGGCGATGATGTTCGAGAATGTGAAAGGCTACCCCGGTGCACGCGTATTGGTTGGCCTTATGGCGAAACGCGAGCGCGTAGCCTTACTGCTTGACAGCAGACCCGAAGAACTTGGGCGGCGGATGGGCGAGGCGGTCCTTAACGGGATTGCTCCGGTCGTCCTCAAGGGGCAGTCCGCTCCGTGTCAGGAACAGGTCTTTCGGGCTGATGACCCGCACTTTGACCTGCGTAAGCTTCTCCCGGCCCCAACCAATACGGAAGAGGATGCTGGTCCCTATTTCTGCCTCGGCCTGCTACTGGGTAGCGATCCGGATAACGGCCATACGGACGTGACCATCCATCGTCTGTGCGTGCAGGGGCGCGATGAACTCTCGGTCTTTTTCGCGCCTGGCCGCCATATCGATGCCTTTCGTGCCAAGGCGGAAGAGCGGGGCGAGGCATTGCCCATTACCATCAATATGGGTCTGGATCCTGCCATCCCGATCGGGGCGTGTTTCGAGGCCCCCACCACACCTCTGGGCTTTGATGAACTGACCGTAGCTGGCGGTCTGCGTGGTAGAGCGGTTGAACTCGTAGATGCTGTGACGGTGAAAGAGCGCTCCATCGCCAGGGCCGAAATCGTGATTGAAGGCGAGATCCTGCCGGAACGTCGGATACGGGAGGATGTCAACACCAATACGGGCCATGCGATGCCCGAATTTCCCGGTTATAACGGTCCTGCCAATCCGTCCCTGCCGGTGATCAAGGTCAAGGCCGTGACCATGCGGAAGAACGCTATTTTGCAGACATTGGTCGGGCCGGGTGAAGAGCATGTGAATCTGGCAGGCATTCCAACGGAAGCCAGTATTTTCAACGCCTGTGACAAGGCGCTGCCGGGGTTTGTAAAAAACGTTTATGCGCATAGCGCGGGTGGAGGAAAGCTGCTGGCGATCCTTCAGGTCTGCCAGCGTAGTGCGGGCGATGCGGGTAAGGCGCGTCAGGCCGCGCTGATTGCGCTGGCAGTTTATCGTGAACTCAAGAACGTCATCATCGTGGATGATGATGTCGATCTGTTTGACAGTAACGATGTGCTCTGGGCCATGCAGACCCGGTATCAGGGCAATGTGGATACCATGTTTCTGCCCGGGGTGACGGGCCATGTGCTCGATCCCTCGCAGGTGCCGGAGTACGATCCCTCAATCCCTGCAAAAGGCGTGTCGTGTAAGACGATCTTTGACTGCACCTATCCGTGGAAACTGAAAGAGCATTTTGTGCGTGCGCAGTTCCGCGCAGTCGATCCGCATCCGTTCGCACCTTCGATCTTTCCCAAAGCGGGCATGTAATGCCGCAGGAACCTGTCTGCCGGTCCGTCATCCCGCGCAGGCAGACAGGTTCTGTACTTCTGCCGTCATCAGGAAATATCTTCAGAACGGGAGCGTTCCATGGTCCAAAAACGGATTGTCGTAGGCATTACGGGGGCATCGGGCTTCCAGTATGGAGTTGATGTCTTGCGTCTATTACGGGAAGCGGAGATCGAGACGCATCTCGTCATGTCCCGTGGTGCGCAACTGACGCGTGAGCATGAAACAGATCTGTCGGCTGAGGACGTGTACGCCCTTGCCACCCATATCCACTCACCAGGCGCGCTAGGCGCGCCCATTTCAAGTGGGTCTTTTCGTACCGAAGGCATGATTATCGCCCCGTGCTCCATGCATACGCTTGGTGCAATTGCATCGGGAGTGACGGATAATCTTGTCACGCGCGCGGCCGATGTCGCGCTCAAGGAAAGACGGCGTCTGGTGCTGATGACGCGTGAGGCGCCACTTCATCTGGGTCATCTGCGTAACATGCTGGCCGTAACCGAATATGGCGGTATCATTTTCCCGCCTGTTCCCGCCATTTACGCGGCGCCGCGCACAAGTGCTGATATCATCCGCCATAGTGCCGCGCGCGCCCTGTCCCTGCTGGGCGTGGAAGTGCCTGACATGCCCCGGTGGGGCGAAACACTGTCTGCCGTCTCAGCGGAAAAATAGGAAAACAGCCATGCTGATCGGCTCATATACAGATGCAGGCGTGGTGCTGACGGGCGGCATCCTCGGCGCGGCCCTGAGTGGGCATATTCCACAACGCCTGAAAGATGGTCTGCCTATGATGTTTGGTCTGGCATCCATGGGAATGGGTGTTTCGCTGATTGTCCACGGCCATGCCGTTGCCGTGATGGTCTTATCCCTGCTGCTTGGTGTCATCATAGGGGAAAGTTGCGCTTTGGAGACTCATCTGGGCGCGGTTTCCACATGGGGGAACCGCTTGGTGGGACGCTTTGTGCCTATGCCTGCAGATCTGATGCCAGAGGTATTTCTCGAACGCTTCGTTGCCCTTACCGTTCTCTTCTGCGCAAGCGGAACTGGCATATTCGGTGCCATTCATGAAGGTATGACGGGAGATCCCTCCATCCTGCTGGCCAAATCTGTTCTGGACTTCCTGACCGCCGCCATTTTTGCAACAACGCTCGGCTTTGCCGTTGCGGCCATATGCATTCCTCAACTGGCAGTTCTGCTGGCCCTTGCGACAGGTGCGACTTACCTTGCCCCGCTGACAACCCCGTTAATGAATGACAATTTTGCAGCCGTAGGGGGTGTGTTGATGCTGGCAACCGGCTTCCGGATATGCGGCATTGTCAAATTCCCGGTTGGTAACATGCTGCCCGCACTGGTGCTGGCCATGCCCATGACCACCATATGGTTAAGGTTTGTCGGACCATGACCATATTTACCCCCCGGATTGATGCCCTAGTAGCAGAATTCCATGTCATGTCTCTGGCGGTTTGCGCCGGGCATCAGCACTGGGCAGCGCCTATATTCTATGTTTTTGACCCACTACGCGCACGTCTGCTGTTTGTGACAGACCCTTCGACCCGCCACGGCATTCTGCTGGGGCAGGCAGGGCGAGGGGTAGCAACAGTCAGTGGTCAGGACAGCTCCATTCCTCTCCTGCGTGGATTGCAGATGGAGGGGCCTGTGCGGAGGCTGTGCATTGAGGACCGGGAACTGGCAGCAAATCTTTATATGGCCCGGTTTTCTATTCCAGCCCATCTTCAGCCTGTCTACTGGGCGTTTACGCCGCTTTACATCAAGGCGACCGATAACAGGAACGGGTTTGGCTACAAGGAAGAATGGAGGGCGGAGTAACGGGTTGCGGGGGGCTTTGAATAGTTGCCTTTATTACAAATCCATACATTCTGTTCGACGCGCCATCGCGTGAATCCGGTTAATGAACCGCATCGAACGATTGACTGAACGGGGCATCTTACCTGCGATGAAAAGAATACTTCTAAAGCTGACCGTCTTTTTGTGGATTGTGGGGCCGGCAATCAGCCTCCTCTCTGTGTTCTCGAACCCGGCGCGGGCCTCGGATATCGCCAGCCTGTCGGAGGTAAAGCCCGTTACCTCCTGTGAGGCGCTAGGCAATGTCGATCTTGCGCCCGCCGTGGGCGCTGCCGTTCACGGCCAGAAAGCGGCTGTGCTGGACACTCCAAAGGGTAAATTCTGCAAGGTCACGGGGCAGATCGCGCCTGCGATTTCCTTTGAAGTCGATCTGCCCATGGAGCACTGGACCCAACGCTTTCTGCTCGGCGGTTGCGGTGGCCTGTGCGGAATGACGCAAGTGGGCGTCAGCAACGCGGGAGCATGTGTTCCGGCGCTAAATGGCGAATTCGTCATGGCGGGCGATGATATGGGCCATACTGGCTCCATGATGGGGCTGGCGCAGGGCGAATTCGGTAAAGACCCGCAAAAACGCATCGATTTCGCCTATCGCGCCAACCATGTCACCGCTCTGGCGGCCAAGGCCCTGACAGCGGCCTTCTACGGCCAGGCCCCGAAATATTCCTACTTTGTAGGATGCTCCGATGGCGGGCGTGAAGCCCTGATGGAGGCGCAGCGCTACCCCGAGGATTTTGACGGGATTTCCGCAGGGGCTCCGGCCGCACTGTTTACCGTGCAGAACTCCTTTTACCATGCGTGGAACGTGCGCGGGAACCAGCGTGCCGATGGCACCAATATCCTGCTGCAAAACCGTGTGGGGGTGCTGCATGACGCCGTTATCCGTCACTGCGATACGCTTTCGGGTGTAAAGGACGGCATTCTGGAAGAACCTCGCGCCTGCCATTTCGATCCCGTGTGGGTACAGTGCGCGGCAGGCCAGAGTGACACATCGGACTGCCTGACAGCGGAAGAAACGCAGGCGGCGCTACGGCTTTACAAGGGGGCCACAGATGCGGCGGGGCGCCCATACATCATCGGTGGTCCACTGCCGGGTTCAGAACTGCAATGGGCGCTGCCTGCCACAGCACGCGGAGAGTCCATGAGCCAGGGTATTGCCGCTTCCGCCATTGCCTATGTCATTCCGCTGCAGGTGGATGAAAAAGCGGCTGACCTGACCCGCTTTCATTTTGATGACGCGTCCTTCGCCACCATGACCAAGCTGGCACCACTGTATAATGCCGAGAACACAAACCTCCGTACGTTCCACCAGCACGGTGGCCGCTTGATCCTGTGGCACGGGTTGGCGGACCAGTCGATCTCGCCCCTGAACACCATCGCGTATTATCAGGGTGTGCAGCGGGAAATGGGTGTGGAGCAGACTGACAGTTTCCTGAAATTCTATCTGCTGCCCGGTGTGGGACATTGTGGAAACGGTGAGGGCTTCCCGCAGGTCGATTTTCTGTCCCCGCTCATGGCCTGGACGGAATCTGGCATTGCGCCCAACGCTATTCGTACGGAAAAGACAGCCCAAGGTGATGGGCCGATGGGACCGCCGCCCGGAGGGCACGGCAAGCCGCCGGCTGGTGGCCAGATCCACATGGCCCCCATGCCCAGCCAGCCTTACGCCCGGCCGGATGCGGTAGCGATCGCCAGCCGCCCGGTTTATCCCTACCCCTACATTGCGCAGTATGTCGGGGCAGGGGATGTGAATGATGCAGGGAATTACCGCCCCGTAAAGTCACCCGTCTTCCTGCCCATGACGTTTGCAAGCCATGCCTCGTTGCTGATCGGTCCGGATAATCAGAAGCAGTATGGCGTCCGGGACGGAAAGCTTGCCGTAGAAGACACGAAGTAACCGGAACAGTTTGCCACCCGGCGTCAGATGCCGGGTGGCGTGAGGCAGGCGACAGGCGCGATAGTCACGCCGGTTCCTGTGCACTGACCTCAATCAGCAGGTCGTCACCTGCGGGGTGATAGAACAGGGTCCAGCGATCACGCCCACGCGTCATGACCTCTACCGGTCCCGGCAGATAGCCGTCAGCGCACAGGCTGGCATGTCGGGCGCGCACCTCCTGCGGATCATCGAGAATGAACCCGATATGGAAATTGCGCGGGTAGGGCTGGGGCATTTTGCTCATGTCCATCAGGACCAGCGTCATGCCATCCGTGCCCGTAAGCTGGGCAAAAGCGTGCTGTCCGCGTGTTTCTTCAAGAATAAACCCGAAGTGTTTTTCAAGCAGGGAAGACAGTGCCAGCACATTGCTGGTGCAGAGGTTGATATGGTTCAGCTTCATCCGAAAAGCCCTGTATCATGCGTTGCAGGCGGATCTGTGAACGGGTGATCCATCCTGTTCCCCTTGAGGACAGGACGCGCGACAGCCGTCACATCATGGCGTCTGAACCATGTGATCCGGCCGCGGGATCTGCTCTGGCAGGAGAGCATGATCAGAACCATGTTCAGGGCGTCGGGCTTACCAAACCGACATACGTCTTTTTCGGCGCTCTCTTTCTGCCAGACTGCGTTCTGGCCGTAAAGCCGGAGGCTGGAGCAAAGACGTGGGCCACTTTACAGGTTTGTATGTGTGCCTTGGCTGGAAAACGGTATAATATCTTTTGGAAAGTTGGAGATCACAGGTGGCGCTGGACCGCCATATGGAAAGCACGCACCTGATGACATGTGAGCAAGGCTCGGGCGGTTCTCCTGTCTCCCTGCCTGTCGCGGCCATTACGCTCTCGCCAGCGTTTGATACACGTTCGGTCAGGGACGGGTCTTGCCCAGATTGGACCTGGCCGCCCGGATGGACCAGTTGTGTGGGAGTATGTCGGTAACGCGAGCGCCTAGTTGGGACGAGTAGAGACGCCACTGGCCGGAACCAGGCTTTCCTGCGGCCTGATGCAGGGAATTGGCCGACTGGCTCCGCTTGCGCGGGACTGGAAACACGATTAATTCGTCACATTGCTTGTTCGCGTTTTACGGAGTGGCATGACCGATCGTCCCAAGCCTCGAATTTCGGCCCGAAAACAGCCCAAGCAAACCCGCTCCGCCGGGCTTGTGGCAACCATTCTGGAAGCCGCAACACTGGTGCTGGCGGAGGAAGGTGCCACCCGCTTTACGACAGCGCGCGTTGCCGAGAAGGCAGGCGTAAGCGTTGGTTCACTGTATCAGTATTTTCCCAACAAGGCAGCGATCCTGTTCCGGCTCCAGGCCGACGAATGGCGGCGAACGACAGGAATGCTGCGCGATATCCTTGAGGATAAGCGTCATCCGCCCCTGGAGCGTTTGCGCGCGGTCACTCATGCCTTCATACGCTCCGAATGCGAAGAGGCGGCAGTTCGCGTGGCGCTGGGCGATGCGGCTCCTCTTTATCGGGATGCGCCCGAGGCCTCGGAAGCACGGGAATCCGGCGACCGGATCATGCTGCATTTCATGCAGGAGCTTCTCCCGGACGCGCCAGACCGAACGCGTGAGCTGGCGGCTGATCTGATCACGATGACCTTCAGCGCGGTCGGCAAGGAATTTTCCGGGACTGCCCGGACAATCGCGGAAATCGATGCCTATGCGGACGCCATGGCCGACATGTTCTGCGCCTGGCTTGTGAAGATGTCGGCCGACTATGCTGTTTGACCGAGAGCGGTAACTGCTCTGCCTCCCATGTGGGAAATGCGAACCCGCTTGATGAGCCCGACGGTGCGCTCCCAATATTTCTGATGAAAAACACTGAGTATTTCAAAGCCGTTCTGTGGGCGGCGCAATGCGAATAGTGGAGGTGACGGATTCGTCGTATTTTTGTGGGGCGCACGGAAAGCGCGAAACCTAGTGCGGAGATCACCCCATGACCGCCCCCGTGACCCTCGAAAAGACCTCGACGCTGACCAGCGCGCCTGTTGCGCCTTTGCTGGATCGCCTGTTTGCTGAGGCAGACGCCGCAACAAGCCCTGCCGTCTCGGAATTGCCCCGTGAGGAATTGCAGCGCCTTGCCGGAAGTCGGACCGACTATCGGAAATTCTATGGTCTCGCAAAAGACCTGTGGCTCCCTGTTTCGCGTGAGACGGGTACGCTGCTTTACATGCTGGCACGCGCCAACTGGGCGAAAGGCATTGTTGAGTTCGGAACGTCCTTCGGTCTTTCCACCATCCATCTCGCCGCCGCGCTGCGCGACAATGGCGGTGGCAGGCTGATTACCACCGAGTTTGAACCCTCCAAGATTGCCCGCGCCCGGCATCATCTTGAAGAAGCGGGTCTGGCCGATCTTGTGGAGTTCCGCGAGGGCGATGCCCTGCAGACGCTGGCGACCGGTCTCCCCGAGAGCATCGATCTCGTACTGCTTGACGGCGCCAAGCCGCTCTATCCTGATATTCTTGATCTTCTGGAGGACAGGCTGCAGACCGGAGCGCTGATCGTCGCGGATAATGCCGATCACAGCCCTGCGTATCTGGCGCGCGTCCGCTCTCCTGCCGCCGGGTATCTCTCCGTACCGTTCGCCGGGGATGTCGAACTGTCCGTAAGGCTTGGCTGAACATAATTCCAATATCTGAAGAGGACGGAACCATGCATGTCTTCGTAACAGGGGCCACCGGCTGGATCGGTTCCGCCGTGGTTCAGGATCTGATCGGTGCCGGGCATCAGGTGACCGGCCTGGCCCGGAATGATGAAAAGGCGGCTCGCCTGGCCGCGTCCGGTGCTACGGTCTTACGCGCCACGCTCGATGATCTGGACGCGCTGAAAAACGCTGCCTCAGAAGTCGATGCGGTCATTCACACGGCGTTCAATCATGATTTCTCGAAATTCCCCGAAAGTGCGGCGCAGGATCAGCGTGTGATCGAGGCGTTGGGCAGTGCGCTGGAAGGATCGAAGCACCCGCTACTTGTCACGTCCGGTCTGTCGGGCCTGCCTGCCGGCGCAACGGAGGCGGATCTGCCTGATCCGACCTCTCCGCGCAGGTCTGAGATGGCCGCGCGGGCGCTGAAAGAACGCGGTGTCCGTGTTGCCACGGTGCGGCTCGCGCCGTCAGTACACGGCATCGGCGATCACGGGTTCATTCCGATTGTCATTCGTCTGGCACGCGAAAAGGGGGTATCAGCCTATATCGGTGACGGCCAGAACAAATGGTCCGGCGTCTATCGACTGGACGCAGCAAAAGTCTATCGGCTTGCGCTCGGACAGGGTGTGACCGAGGCCGTCTATCATGCGGTCGCCGATGAAGCCGTACCGTTCAGGGACATTGCCAGCATCATTGGTCGTCGGCTCAACTTGCCAGTCGAGCCGAGAGAACGGGAGCATTTTGGCTGGTTCGCCACCATGGCGGGCGGTAACATGGCGGCTTCCAGTGCACGAACGCGTGCGCTTCTCGGCTGGAACCCGACAGGCCCTTCACTGCTCGCCGATCTCGAACAGCCTGCTTACTACGCCTGACGTTCATCAAGCGGGCCGCTCACGGCCTGTAAGGTGCCTCGGATACCGGCGTAATCTGGAACCGCACGATCGGTATTGACTTCAGCAACCTGTTCTACGGACTCAAATATGAAATCCCGCGATTTTGGCCGTGGACGGGGGCGTAATCGTCAACGTCTCCAGTGTGTTCGCCGATTGTGGTGGCCCTGCTTACCCGAACTGCACATGGGTAAGCTGTTCGGAGATATCCCACAGGCGGGCAGCATCCTGCCGGTCTAGTGCGGCGGGGGGTATTTTGGCAGCGGTGGGATACCCCCGCGTCTCGCTCAGCCTGTCGGGGCCATAATAGCAGCCACCTTTTGCCTCCGATGACGTCGCGGCGAAAAGTGTCGGGAGTGCGCCCTGGGCGGCCGGCTGGAAGAGAAACCACAATATCCGCCGCGCAAGGCCCAATATGCTCGAAGCTCCAGCCCCGTTCGGAAGCAGATCCGTACGTGAAATGCCGGGATGGGCTGCGATGCTGGTGATCCCCCAGGTTCCCGCTTCGCTGCGACGTTGAAGTTCCAACGCAAACATCAGGCAAGCCAGCTTGGACTGGCTGTAGACCGGCATGGGCTTATAACTATGTGTTGCCTGAAGATCATCAAACGCGATCCGACCGTCACGCGCTGCAATGCTGGAGAGTGTTACAACGCGCGGATGGTCCCCCTTGCGAAGCAGGGGCAGCAGATGCGCGGTGAGGGCGAAATGTCCAAGATAATTGGTTCCGAACTGAAGTTCGAAACCATCCGAGGTCACTTTGCGTGTGGGGGGCATCATCACGCCAGCATTGTTGATAAGCACGTCGAGATGATCATGTTGGCTACGCAGACGTTCACCAAACGCGGCAATTGACACAAGATTAGCCAGATCAAGAGCTTCAAAGCTGATGGCTGCCTTGGGGGCTTCTCTTTTTATCCGTGCGACGGCGTCCGAGCCCTTGGCTGGATTTCGTCCGGCGAGAATGACCGTTGCGCCAGCATGTGCGAGCGCCAGCGCATCCTCAAACCCAAGGCCGCCAGTCCCGGTCACGACGAATGAGCGCCCGCGAATGTCTGGAATGTTTGATGTCGTCCATTTTCTCATGTTGGGCTCCTGTATACGCAAGGAATTCTCTTCGGGGAGAGGAGGCCGGTATTTCGACGGCAGCTCGCCATTGATCCCGGCAGATACCCGATATTTAGGCGTACACGGCGACAGGACGAATGTCCGAACTTTCAAATTTCTTGCCCGATCCTGCAATGGTCTGGCTCAGGCCAGGCGCAGGGTGTAGATTGGAGGTGTTGGAATTTGGGCCGGAGCAAGGCATGTCTTCATCTCTCGTCAGAGCTGTAACCTGCTATCTGGACGCGCAGGGTTGTGGCGCGAATGGGCTTTGCACGACGTCGTTCGACGGTCTGAATATCATCAGACTGAGCGAAAAGACGCCGCCGAGTGGCATGGTCTACAAACCCTCGCTCTGCATCACCCTGCAGGGTGCGAAGGCGGTAGAGTTTGGCGATGCCATTTTTGAGTATGGCGCCATGGCGTTCCTGCTGGTCAGCATCGAAATACCCGCTCTTGGCCGCGTGACGGAAGCGAGCCCTGAATGTCCCTATATCGGCATCACCCTGGATCTGGACGCAGGTATCCTGCGTGAGGTCATGTCGGAACTCGCTCAGCCGCCCGTTCCCTCGAATGATCAGGGTATCGGGGTCTTCATCGCCGATCTGTCCGAAGATCTGACGGATTGCATTCGACGCCTTATACGACTGCTCGATAATCCTGCGGCACTCCCGATCCTCTGGCCTGCGATCATGCGGGAAATCTGTTTCTGGCTGTTAACGGGACCGTATGCGGGCGAGGTCTGTAAACTCGTCCTGCCTGACAGTCACATGCGACGGATCGCAGAGGCCATTCATCTACTGCGTGCCAACTTTACGAAGCCGGTAAGGATCGAGGATCTTGCCGCCACGGCGGGTATGAGTCTCTCGTCTTTCCATCAGCATTTCAAAATGCTGACCTCCATGACACCGCTCCAGTATCAAAAACAGTTGCGTCTGCTTGAGGCGCGCCGCCTGATGGTATCAGAGGACGTCAACGTTTCGCACGCGGCGTTTGAAGTTGGTTACGAAAGCCCGTCGCAGTTCAGTAGGGACTATGTCCGCAGGTTCGGGACCGCACCCAAACGCGACGTGATGGAACTTCGGTCCTTTATCATCTGATCATGCAGCTCCGTGTGTGAGGCTCTGCCCATCGGACTATGTCAGATTTTGTGGTTCCAGCAATCGCCGATCCACCGGCTAAAGATGCCTGTCCACCGGGTGAATTTAGCAGACAGGCAGCAGGGCCTCCATGGCGGACGTCCACTCCCATGGTTATGATGCCGGAATGCGGACGTTCCGTCCATCGGCACGATGCGATCGACGCGCTCCGTTTACCGTCGTCTCATCATGTTTTACCACGCCGTGGCGATGAACGCGCGCCGCATCGCTCGGGCGCTTCCGTCGCGAGTGATCGTGGAGGGAGAGAGAGTTCTCGGGAAGGTTGGCGACCGATACGCCAGAAAGCCCTGCCGAGACGCGGGCGAAGCGCACGGCCGGTCGGGTGTCGGCATCAACCATGCATCGGCTCGCCTCACTCCGCAGCGACGGCGACGCCCTGCGCCGGGGACCGCCCGATCCGCAGCGCCATCAGAGCCGCGACCACCCCGGCGATCCCACCCATTACCAGCATGTCACGATAGCTTCCCTGTGCTTGGCGCAGCACACCCGCGAGCGACGCCGCGAGGGCCGCGCCGATTTGATGACCGAACACGATCCATCCAAATACGACCGGTGCGCGTGCCTCGCCGAAGGCGGCGTTGGCGAGCCGAAGCGTCGGCGGCACCGTTGCGATCCAATCCAAGCCGTAGAACACGCCGAACAGCGCCAGACTGACGCCGTGGAAGTCTACGAATGGCAGCGCCATCAGCGACAGGCCGCGCAGTCCGTAATAGGCGAAAAGCAGCCGCCGCGCATCCATCCGGTCGGTGAGCCAGCCCGAGGCGGTGGTGCCGAACAGGTCGAAGAGCCCCATGAGCGCGAGATACCCAGCTGCCGGGACTTCATCGACGCCGTGATCAGCGCAGATCGCGATGAAATGCGTGCCGATCAGCCCGTTCGTCGTGAAGCCGCACACGAAGAACGTCAGGAACAGCAACCAGAAATCCCGCGTCGCCATAGCTTCGCGCAGCGCCGACACCGCGATGCGCAGCGGATGGCGCGACGGACGTGCGGGAGGGGCATAACCCTCCTGCGCCCCGTGCGGCACCAGTCCCAGACGCTCGGGGTGCTCGGGCAGGAATAGCACGACGAGCGGTACGAGGCCCAGGCAAACGACCGTCACGGCGATGATCGGCCCTCGCCAGCCATGCGTCTGTGCGAGGGAAGCCAGTGCCGGCAGGAACAGCAGTGACCCCGTCGCCGTGCTCGCCGCGAGCAGCCCCATGACCGTGCCGCGACGCGCCACGAACCAGCGATTGACGACCGTCGCTCCGAGCACCATTGCGACTGCCCCAGTGCCGAGACCGGTCAGCAGGCCCCAGGTGAGAAAGAATTGCCACGGCGCGGTCATGAACAGCGAAAGTGCGGACGATGCGCCGATCAGCAGAAGCGCACCGATCAGCGTGCGCCGGATACCGATCGACTGCATCAGCGCCGCCGAGAACGGTCCCACGAAACCGTAGAGGAAAATGCCTAACGCGGCGACCGATGAGACCGTGGTCCGGCTCCACCCCAACTCCATTTGCAGGGGCATCATCAGGATGCCGGGTGTCGCGCGCACGCCGGCCGACACCAGCAAGGAAAGAAAGGTGAGTGCTACGACCGCCACGAAGACGGTACCCTTGCGGATGTGAAGGTTTCTGCTCATATGACTGACCGGTAAGTTACAATACATTCAGCGTAGGTACCGGTCGGTAACATCGTCAAGCGGAAATATGTCATGAAGCGACCCACCAGCGGCGTCAGCGCCGCCGAACGTATCCGGAAATCAGCTCGCGAACTGTTCTACAGCAACGGAATACGCGGCGTCGGTGTCGACGAGATCGTGCAGAACGCGGGCGTCACCAAGCCGTCGCTCTATCGTGCCTATGAGTCCAAGGATGGCCTGGCTGCGGTCTATCTTGATGAATTCTTCCGGACCTGTCGTACGCGCTTCGAGGAGGCCGAGGCCGCCTGTCCTGACGATCCGCGCGGCCAACTCCTCGCCTATTTCGATGGTCTGGCTGAACGGGCCTCCCGTCCGGCCTATCGCGGCTGCGGGCTGACAAACGCAATTCTGGAGTTCCCCGATCGCGACCACCCGGTCCGCCAAGAGGCCGCGCGACTGAAGCAGGCGATGGCTGACTGGATCGCCTCGCGCGTCGCGCTTCTGGACGCACGTGACCCTGAGCCTCTGACCTCCGGTCTGGTGCTGCTGATGGAGGGGGTATTCGTCGCGGGACAGGCCTTCGCGCCGCCCGGCCCGGGCGCTCACGCCGGCATGGTGGCCCGTCTCCTACTTGATGTGTAAACGTTATGAAGCGCCTCTGAGCATTGGGCTCTAAGCTTCTGCTCTCGCCTTCATCCTTGTCATTCAATCAGGCTTCATGGCTTTGCAAAACCGGATGTGGCCCGAAATTATCCTTCCCGATCAGGTTACTCCGTTAGTTGTTTAGTTCCGTGGTTTGATGGGTTGGTTTGGTGATGAATCTTTCTGGCTCTAGCAGCCTGTCGGGTTGGGGTACCCTGTGAAGGGGTGAGGTTGTAAGGTGGTGAGATGAGCAGCTTCATCCCGTTTGACCGGTCTCAGCCGTATCTTCTGCCACCTGATCTGAAGTCGTGGCTTCCGGCTGATGATATGGCGCATTTCATTGTCGCAGCCGTTGAGCGGGTTCCGATGAATGCGTTCTGCGTGCCAGTGCGCACGGGAGGCAAGGCGCAGTATCATCCGCGCCTGATGTTGGCCCTTCTGATCTTCAGTTACGCGAACGGGTTGTTTTCCTCACGCCGGATCGAGAGGGCGACATATCGCGACATCGGTGTGCGCTTCGTGGCGGCGAACCTGCATCCGGATCATGATACGATTGCGACCTTCCGCCGGACGAACCGGACAGCCATTGAAGCTGCATTTGCGCAGGTCCTGCTTCTGACGCGCGAGACAGGTCTGCTGCGTCTGGGTGTCGTATCGATCGACGGCACGAAAATCGATGCCGACGCTTCGAAATACCGTTCCCTGCGTTACGACCGGATCAGGGCGCTGCGCAAACAGCTGGCGGTGGATATCGCGAAACTGCTGGAGCAGGCGGAGCACGCAGATGCCACAGATAGCGATCCGCAGGCATTGCCGGAAGAGCTGGCCCGACGGGAAATACTGAAAGCGAAGCTGGACGAAGCCTGCGCCCGGCTGGAAGCAGATGCGAAGGCGCAGGCCGAAGCTGCACGTCCGGCATACGAGAAAAAGAAGGCGCGTATGACGCAAAAACAGGGCGTCGCGGCCGGGCGCCCAAACCGCCTGATGATGAACCACTACCTGAGCGGCAGATCAGCCTGACCGATCCCGACAGCCGCCTCATGCGGCGTTCGGACGCCCACGAGTTCCGGCAGACTTACAATGCCCAGGCCGTGGTCTGCGCCGAAGGCAGTCAGCTGATCGTGACAACCGACGTTGTCGCCACGTCAGCGGACGCGCCGTCCTTTGCCAGCACCGTGCTGTCGATGGAAAACACGATCGGTCTCCCAAATACAGTGCTCGCCGACACCGCTTACGCCAACGGGCAGGCGGTCCGGGACCTGCGGAAAAAAGGCATCGATCCGCTGGTCGCCATCGGACGACCTCGCGCCCGCAGACCATATGATTTCCGCCCCCCCTCCTGAAAACAGGGAGCCGCGCTGGATAACCGAACCCTGGCGGCTTGCCATGAAGGACAGGCTGGAAACCACAGCTGCCGGAGATGTTTACAGACTACGAAAACAGACCGTTGAACCGGTCTTTGGAATTATCAAAAGCATCATGGGGTTCAGAAGATTCAGTCTGCGCAGCCTTGCAAAAGTCACGACCGAATGGACACTCGTCGCTCTCGCATACAACTGCAAAAGAATGGCACGGCTTCACGCAGCATAAGCCGGGTCAGCCTCGGTGTTATCAGCCGCAAAATGCCCAACCCGACAGGCTGCTAGAGGGTGTTATGTACTTTTTTGTGTAATTGTTGCAGAATATGTGGATGAATACTGCTCGCAAACCGTATCCGTCTGATATCAGTGACGAAGAGTGGTCTCTGATTGTTCCCTATCTCCTTCTGATGAAAGAGGATGCAGAGCAGCGACATCATGATCTGAGAGAGTTGTTCAACGGCCTGCGGTATGTGATCCGTTACGGTATAGCATGGCGCGCGATGCCGAACGATCTGCCACCGTGGACTGCGGTTTATCAGCAATCCCGGCGCTGGATGGACGCAGGATGTTTCGAGGTTGTCGTCCACGATCTCCGGGCCGTGCTGCGTCTGGCTGCAGGAAAGCAGGCCGAGCCGACAACGGCGATTATCGACAGCCGGACACTGCGCTCAACCCCTGAGAGTGGTTCACGCGCCGGGTATGATGGCGCGAAAAGAAAAAAGGGATCGAAGCTGCACATGGCGGTCGACACCCTAGGGCATCTTCTGGCCCTGCACGTCACCCCGGCAGACAGAGATGATCGGGCAGAAGTCGCTCCGCTCGCGCAAGCCATTCAGCAGGCAACAGACGGTAGCGTTGAACTGGCATGGGCTGATCAGGGCTATACCGGATCAAAACCGGCGAAAGCTGCCAGAGAGCAGGATATCACCCTCGAAATCGTCAGGCTGCCTCAGGCAAAGCGGGGTTTTGTGCTGCTGCCCCGACGATGGATCGTGGAGAGATCGTTCGCATGGGCGACACGGTGCAGAAGGCTCGTAAAAGACTACGAGCGCTGCGCCTCAACCCTCGCCGCAATGCACACCATCGCCTTCGCTGGCTTCATGCTCAGAAATGCCGCTCAACTGCTCGCCCAAAGTGCATAACACCCTCTACATTCCAGATCTTGCAGATGTATTCATAGGGTGTGAGACTGTTGAGGGTCCTGAGCCTTCGCCCGCACTTATAGGCGGCCATGAAATCATTGAGGTGCGTCCTCAACTGCTCATGACTGTTATAATGGAACCGTTTAACGGTTGCTTCCCTGACTGTACGACACGTCCGTTCGACCTGCCCATTGGTGCAGGGGTAATTGGGTTTCGTCAGGCGATGCTCGATCCCGTTGGTCTCGCAGATCATGTCGAAACACATGGAACGTGACCATGCCATACCGTGGCTACGAGGCTGCTCGGCGAACTGGATGTCATTGTCGGTCAGGATGGCATGAATCCGGTAGGGCACGACACGCAGAAGATGTTCGAGAAACTCCCAGGCTGTTCTTCTGTTGGCCTTGTCCGCGAGCTGCACCACCGCAAACTTGCTTGTCCGGTCTATGACGATGAAAAGATGCTGCTTGCCTTCAGTGGTCTGGACCTCGGCGATGTCGAGGTAGAAGAACCCGATCGGGTAGCGTTTGAAGCGCTGAGCGTGTCAGATGCGGGATGGTGGCCTGCAACGCATAAAGGCAATCATCCAGAGGCAGTAAAGCATGTCGACGAAAAGCCACGATCATCGTTTCGTCCGTCTCGGACAGGACCGTTGAGTGCGGCTCTCTGGGGCCGGTCTTCTGATCCCGGCCAGTCTGAGGCTTCCGCCACTTCGCCACCGTTTTTGGATTGATCCCGAATTCCGCGCTCAGCACCGTGAGCGAGGTTTTCGATCGCTGTATTGCTGCTCGCTTGGCGTGCGTATAGGAAAAAACAAGGATGTGTATAGGATGCAGTTGGAAAGTGTATTCCCGCGTAAGCAAGGGTGGAGCAGCGTAGGCGCGACAAGTTCGACCGAAAAGTCATCTCTAAAAAGTGATGGTGGTGGTGTAAAATTGGTGGTTTTGGCGTAAATCAGGCGATCAGGTCGTAGATCGGGACTAAAGGCTCATAACCTGAAGGCCGCAGGTTCAAATCCTGCCCCTGCAACCATACGTATCCGTCTGAAAAGACAGAAGAAAAGCCACCCAATCGGGTGGCTTTTTTGTTGTTCATAATGTGCAGCAGGAAACTCCTCTTCGGAGCCGGAGGCAGAAACGTCCTGTTGGATCACAGGGTGCCTCCGGATAACAGGCCTAATCTGATCGAAACGAATACCGGGTTCAGGCAGGGACACAGGGGCAGTTGCACCCCTGCGCGAAGCCCGCCAGAAAAATGCGTACCGCACGCTGGAAGCGTGGTCGCATGTTCTGTTCGACCCACGAGGTTTCGGATGCGCAGGCAAGGCTCTGGAGCATGAGATCGCCAATGGTCATGCCAAACAGCATATTGCTGTACATGGATATGTCGTTCACCACGTACTGCTTGTGATGGACATAGCGATCCAGCCATGTGGTCAGGATGTTGTCCTTTCCCCCCGCGCGCAGGGTGGTCAGGATGCGACGGATGTCCTCTGATTCCTGTGATTCCGTAATCAGCGCCCGGATCAGGCTTATACGGTCGGGGCGCAGGATGACGCTGCCCAGGTTCAGGAGCAGCTCCGTCAGTTCCTGTGCCGGGTCATCCATGTGGTGACACTTGTCAGGGGTGACATTGAACAGCCTGCTGCTGACCAGAGTATGAAACAGGTCCTGCTTGGATTCGAACATCTGGTACAATGTCCGCTTCGACATGCCCGAAAGCTGGGCCACCCTGTCCATGGATGCGGCGTGATAGCCACATTGCTGCAGGGCCATGCAGGCAGCATCCAGAATCCGTTCCCGGCGTTCGCATTCTTCCATTTCAGGTGGCCGACCGGGGCCGCGCCGTCGGCCGTCGCAATTGTGCGGGGCGGATAACCGCGCTTCGTGCCCGTTCTTGCTCATTCGTAATATGCTCCGACCGCTTTTGGATGGATGCGCTGCTTGACCGCCTTATGGAGACGATATAGTTTTCCATTCATTGAAAACCAAATAGTTTCGTTATTTGGCTTTCTTATGGCGGCCATGTGCAGCAGTGAGCACGGCTGTGATTCAGAAACATTTTATATAACGGCATGCAAGCCGGTTGGTGACCATGATGCAATATTCCCGTGTCGTAGCCCCGGCGGCTCTGATTCTCGGCCTTGCGGCCTGTCAGCGGCACGCTGCGCCCCCCAAAATGCCCCCACAGCCGGTCAAGGTTGTAACACTCAAGACCCAGCCGGTGGAAATTCATACTCAACTGCCCGGTCGTACCGAAGCGTTCGAAATCGCGCAGGTCCGTCCGCAGGTCAGCGGCGTTATCATGAAGCGCCTGTTTGTCGAAGGCACGGATGTCGAGGCCGGGCAGCAGCTTTATCAGATCGACCCCCGCATTTATCAGGCCGCGGTGGACGCGGCGCAGGGCCAGCTGCTCCACGCGCAGGGCGGTGAGATGACGGCACGCGCCAAGCTGAACCGTTATGGCCCGCTGCTGAAGGCCCATGCCGTCAGCCAGCAGGAATATGACGACGCCCTCGCCGCTGAACGTGAGGCCCAGGGCGATGTCGAGACGGCCAAGGGCCAGCTTGAGCGCGCCAATGTCGATCTGGGCTATACCCACATGAATGCGCCCATCAGCGGCCGTATCGGCCGTTCGATCCTGACGGTCGGCGCGCTGGTCACGACGAACCAGACGAACAATGTGGCGATCGTGACCCGGCTTGACCCGATCTATGTGGACGTGAACCTGCCCGCGACCGAACTGCTGCGCTTCCGCCGGGAACTGGCGCAGGGCAGGCTGACACGGGCGGGCGACAATGCCGCCAGCATCACCATCGCGCTGGAAGATGGCACAACGTACGAACATGCCGGTCGCATGGAGTTTTCGGAAGTAAACGTGGATGAAGCCACGGCCACGGTTGTCGTGCGTGCGGTCATGCCGAACCCGGAACGGCTGCTGCTGCCGGGCATGTATGTCCATGCCCAGCTTGCCGAAGGCGTGGACCCCGCAGCCCTGCTGGTGCCGCAGGAGGCGGTGCAGCGCAATTCACACGGTGATCCGCAGGTCTGGGTGGTCGATGCCGACAACAAGGTCAGTATCCGGTCAGTGACGGCACAGCAGGCCATTGGCACGAACTGGCTTGTGACCGACGGGATCAGGAATGGCGAACGCGTTGTCGTCGAAGGTGTGCTCAAGATCCATCCCGGCGACACGGTGACACCCATCGATGTGTCCCCGCAGGCCAAGGCAGGATAATCCCCCATGTCTCTGTCGCGCTTTTTTATCGACCGGCCCGTTTTCGCGTGGGTGATCGGTCTGATCATCATGCTGGTGGGTGGGGTGTCCATCCTGCGCCTGCCCATCGCGCAGTATCCCGCCATCGCACCGCCACAGATCGCCATCACCGTTACCTATCCCGGTGCGTCCGCGGATACGGTGAACGATACGGTGGTGCGCCCGATCCTGCAGCAGATGTTCGGGCTGGATCATCTGGAATATATTTCCGCGCAGTCCTACGCATCCGGACAGATGGAAATCGACCTGACCTTCGCGCAGGGGACCAACCCCGACATTGCGCAGGTGCAGGTGCAGAACAAGCTTCAGCTTGCGCAGCCCAAGCTGCCGACGGAAGTGACGGCGCAGGGCCTGAGCATCACGAAGGCCGTCAAGAACTTCATGATGGTTCTTGCTTTCATCTCGACCGATAACAGCATGAGCGGCGCGGATATCGCCGATTATGTGGCCTCGAACATTTCCGATCCGCTCAGCCGCGTGACCGGCGTGGGTGACCATACGCTGTTCGGCGCGGAATACGCGATGCGGATCTGGCTCGATCCGTCCAGGCTGTACAAATACAACCTGACCGTGGCTGACGTGCAGACCGCGATCCAGACACAGAACATTCAGGTTTCATCAGGTGAGCTTGGTGGCCTGCCCGCATCTTCCGGTGCGCGGCTTGACGCCACCATCATCGGGCCGACGCGCCTGCATGAGCCCGGTGAATTCGAGAAGATCCTGCTGAAAGTCCAGCCCGACGGCTCGCAGGTGCGCATTCGTGATGTCGCCCGCGTGGAACTGGGACCGCAGACCTACAATACCGATTCCTTCTACAACAACATGCCCGCTTCGGGCATGGCGCTGAAACTGGCCCCCGGTGCGAACCAGCTTCAGACGGAAAATGCGGTGCGCGCCCAGATCCATGAACTGGAACAGTTCTTCCCACCGGGGCTGAAAACCGTCTATCCGCTGGATACGGCGCCCTTCATCGTTCTGTCGATCAAGGAAGTCATCATCACGCTGATCGAGGCGATCGCCCTTGTGTTCCTTGTGATGCTGGTCTTCCTGCAGAACTTCCGCGCCACCCTTATTCCGACCATCGCCGTGCCGGTAGTACTGCTGGGCACGTTCGGCATTCTTGCCGCCCTTGGTTTCTCCATCAATACGCTGACCATGCTGGCCATGGTGCTGGCGGTTGGCCTGCTGGTGGATGACGCCATCGTGGTGGTGGAAAATGTCGAGCGTGTGATGACGGAAAAGAAGCTGTCTCCACGCGACGCCGCCCGTCAGTCAATGGATGAAATCTCGGGCGCGCTGGTCGGCATCGTGCTGGTGCTGACGGCGGTGTTCCTGCCCATGGCGGCCTTTGGTGGTTCGACAGGGGTGATCTACCGGCAGTTTTCCATCACCATCGTCGCGGCCATGTGGCTGTCGGTTCTGGTGGCCATGGTCATGACGCCCGCCCTGTGCGCCACCATGCTCAAGCCCGGCACCCATGAAAAGACCACGGGGGCCGCAGGCTGGTTCAACCGCCATTTCACGCGCCTGACCAACGGCTACCAGAAGGGGGTGACCCGCGTGCTGGGGCATGCCGGGCTGTCCATGCTGGTGTTCGTGCTGATTACCGCAGGTGTGGGCTGGCTGTTCATGCGCCTGCCCGGTGGCTTCCTGCCCGATGAGGATCAGGGTCTGATCTTCGGTCAGGTGACCATGCCTGCTGGCACGCCCATGGAACAGACGGCGGCCGTCAACCGCAAGGTGACCGACTACATCCTCAAGACCGAGGGCAAGAATGTTGAATCCGTTTACGCCATGAACGGGTTCAACTTCGCGGGGCAGGGGCAGAGTGCCGGCGCCTTCTTCATCCGCCTGAAGGACTGGGATGACCGGCCCGCCGCATCCCAGACATCGGCGGCGATCGCCATGCGCATCATGATGCATTTCTGGATGGACCCGGTGGCGCAGATATTCGCCATCAACCCGCCCGCCGTGCTGGAACTGGGCAACGCCACCGGTTTCGACCTTGAACTGGAAGATCGCGGGCATCTGGGTCATGCCAAAATGCTTGAAGCGCGTAACATGGTGCTGGGCATGGCCGCAAAGGACCATCGCCTGACCGCCGTGCGTCCCAACGGTATGGAGGATGCGCCCCAGTTCCATCTGAATATCGACCGTGAAAAAGCCAACGCGCTGGGTATTACCATCGCGGACATCAACACCACGATCGAGGGGGCGCTGGGTTCCATCTACGTCAACCAGTTCCTGCGCGATGACCGTGTGAAGCAGGTCTATATTCAGGGCACGCCTGATTCACGCATGATCCCCGATGACCTGAACAAATGGTATATCCGCAACATCACGGGCGGGATGGTGCCGTTCAACGCCTTCATATCCGGCGAGTGGATCGTCGGGCCGCAGAAGGTGGAGGATTATAACGGTCTCAACGCCTTTGAAATCCTCGGCCAGCCCGCGGCGGGTTACAGTTCGGGCGATTCCATTGCAGCCATCAAGGAAATCCTTGCCAAGCTGCCGCCGGGTGTCGGCTATGAATGGACGGGCCTGTCCTATGAACAGATGGCGTCGGGCGCTTCCACCGGTCCGCTTTACGCACTGGCCCTTGTCGTGATCCTGTTCTGTCTGGCCGCGCTGTATGAAAGCTGGGCCATTCCCTTTGCCGTGCTGCTTGTCATCCCGCTGGGCGTGCTGGGCGCGATCGTGGCGACCCTGCTGCGTGGCATGGCCAATGACGTCTATTTCCAGGTCGGGCTGCTGACTACGGTGGGGCTGGCAGTGAAGAACGCGATCCTGATCGTGGAATTCGCCAAGGCATTTTTCGAGAACGGCGCGACGCTGGAAGAATCCGTGCTGGAAGCCGGGCGGGAGCGGCTGCGTCCGATCCTGATGACGTCCATCGCCTTCGTGGTGGGTGTGTTCCCGCTGGCCATCGCCAGTGGCGCAGGCTCCGCCGCGCGTGTTGCGATCGGCACGGCGGTGGTGGGCGGCATGGTTACGGCCACGCTGCTGGCCGTATATTTCGTGCCGCTGTTTTTTGTGGTCGTGCTGCGTGTGTGCCGGGTGCGGCGCATGTCCGAACGCACGGTGGAGGAGTAAGCAGATGACCGTATTCCCCACCCTTAAGCGCGCGGGGGCGGCAGGCATCGCGGCTGTCCTGCTGGCCGGATGCACCATGATCCCGCAGTACAAGCGCCCGGCGCCACCCATGGCCAAGGCGTGGCCTGCCTATGCCAATACCGGTCAGCCCGTGCTGGAAAACCAGTTGGCGGCGGATCTTGGCTGGGCGGATTTCTTTACCGACCCGCGGCTTAAGGCGCTGATCGCCATCGCCATTCGTGAAAACCGGGACCTGCGGCAGGCGGCGGCTGACATCCGGCGCGCGCAGGGGCAGTTCGATATCCAGCATGCCGGACTGTTTCCGGCCATCGGCGGCGGTGGCGAGGCCATATTCCAGGGGCCGTCCGGTGCGGCCGGTCTGAGCTTCGCGCCGGGTCTGGACACCGGCAATCCGCCAACATTCAAATATTACCAGATGGGCATAGGCGTCTCGTCCTACGAAATCGATCTGTTCGGGCGTATCCGCAGCATGTCGCGTGAAGCGGCGGAACATGCGCTCATGCAGCGTGAAAACGCACGGGCCATGCTGATCAGCATCATCTCGCAGGTGGCGACGGCCTATATCTCATGGCTGGGGGATCAGGCATCGCTGCGCCTGTCCAATGATACCCTGGCTTCCCAGCAGGAAACGCTGGATATGGTCAAGGCCCGCTTCGCCCATGGCGAAACGGATGAGATGACCGTGCGGCAGACGGAAACGCAGGTGGCGCAGAGCGGGGCGTTCCGTGATGAGTCGCTCAGGCGCGTGGCGCAGGACGAAAACCTGCTGACGCTGCTGATCGGTCAACCGATCCCCGATAACCTGCCTCCCGCCCAGCCGCTGGGGCAGCAGACCATCATGAAGGACCTGCCCCCCGGACTGCCTGCGGACGTGCTGGAACACCGGCCCGACATCCGGGCGGCCGAGCATGACCTGCTGGCCGCCAATGCCGATATCGGTGCCGCCAAGGCCGCGTTCTATCCGCGCATCACGCTGACTGCGTCGGACGGGATCAGCAGCCTTCAGCCGCACAAACTGTTCACGTCGGCCGCGACGACATGGGGTGTATCGCCACAGTTGCAGGTTCCCCTGCTGAACTGGGGACAGAACAGCGGTAACCTCAAGGCGTCACGCGCGATGCGCGCTTCCAAGGCGGCGGCGTATGAAAAGACGGTGCAGTCCGCTTTCCGCGAGGTGGCGGATGCGCTGGCGGCGCGCGATACCTATCGTGACGAAACCGGTCGGATGGACACATACGTGACCACGACATCGGATGCGTACAGGCTGGCCATGCTGCGGTACAGGGCGGGGACGGATTCCTACCTGACCTCGCTGGTGTCGCAGCGTTCGATGCTGCAGGCGCAGCAATGGCAGATTTCCATTGCGGTTTCACGCTACCAGAACCTTGTAACCCTCTATCGGGCGCTGGGCGGCGGGTGGACCGAACATACCCCCACGCCCGTTGCGGCCAGAGGGCAGACGCCCACCCGCAAGGGATAGGAAACCGCATCCGGGTCCGATCGGTCCGGCATGGCGTACATTACGGCCCGACCATGTTATATACATGGCGGGCCGTAATAGTATTTAAGTAAATTCAGAACAATTAACAAAACATAAACATAAAATTACTTTGGATTTGTTTATGTAAACGATAAATAAACATCTAAATGAAATAAATAATAAATATCTGCTGATATTTAATATATTACGAAAAAATGTAAATTTTATCCTTCCAATCCAGAAAATCGTACCATATCTATAATGCATGGCTTCTGTCGCAATATGATTTGTTTTCCGGCGTACAAGAAGTGCATGAAAGGTAGGGTCTGAACTTTGAATTTACATAGCAAATCCGATAATCAACTGCCTGCGGCCGTGCGCCCCGATGGGGAATTGCGCATGGTTATTTTCGATTGTGACGGGGTTCTGGTCGACGGGGAATATCTGTCCACCTGCATCATGGCCCGGGAAGCCCGGAAATATGGCTGGAACATTACGGACGAGCAGGCCAATAAAATGTTTACCGGTGGCGAACTGGCCAAGATTCGCGACCGTATCGCACAGGAGAGCGGTGCGACGCTGCCCGATGACTGGGACATGCATGTGCAGAACCTCATCGTGTCCATGATGAAGACCGACGCCCAGACCGTTGATGGCGCGGAAGAT
Source organism: Komagataeibacter saccharivorans (assembly GCF_004348195.1). NCBI lineage: Bacteria > Pseudomonadati > Pseudomonadota > Alphaproteobacteria > Acetobacterales > Acetobacteraceae > Komagataeibacter > Komagataeibacter saccharivorans. Next base: position 2,518,754 of record NZ_CP036404.1, read on the forward strand.
ATGCTCAAGGCGACACTGTCGCTCGGCCTGCCGGTGCGTATCGGTTCCAATTCGTCCATGGCGGAGATGGAGGCCAAGTTCAGCAGCACGGGTCTTGACCAGATGCTCGATGAAGAGCGCATTCATTCCGGGCGCGACCTGAACATGCCCAAGCCCCGGCCCGACCTGTATCTGTATGCGGCCGAACAGGACAATATCCCGGCGGGCAACTGCATCGTGCTGGAAGATTCCAATGCCGGTGTCGAAGCCGCCCGTCTGGCCGGTATGGCCTGCGTGCTGCTGCGTGATCTGGACAAGCCCGCGCCGGAATGGCCGGGGCTGTACCGTATCGGTCATCTGTCGGAATTCGTGCCCCTGCTGCGGCGCATCATGTCCCGGCAGAAGCGCGAAGCGGCCTGATACGTCAGGACGCGGCAGGTATCAGTCAGCATGGGGCGTGCTGCGCCCCTGCTTGATGCGGCTGCGATGCTGTTTGCTGTCCAGCCGCTTGCGCCGCTGGCTGCGCGACGGGCGCGTGGGCACGCGGTACGCCTGTACCTGACTGGCCTGTCCGATCATTTCGTGCAGGCGTGCCACCGCGTCTTCCCTGTTGCGGATCTGGCTGCGAAAGCGTCGGGCGGTCAGCACGATCACGCCATCCCCTGTCATCCGGCTGCCCGCCACCTGTATCAGGCGCTGCTTGATACGTGCGGACAGGGAAGGGGAGTTGCGGGCATCGAAACGGAGCTGGGCCGCTGTTGCGACCTTGTTGACGTTCTGCCCGCCGGGACCGGATGCCAGGATGTAGGTCACATGTAATTCATCATCGGGGATGGTGAGGGTCGACATGGCGGTTTACGGTCCTGATTGACGAATGGGGCGGCGTGCAGTGTTGGGCCGTCCTGCATGGGCCGCATTGCTGTGCAGGCTGTTTGCTATCACCATGCCTGTCCCATGATGACAAGAGCGGAGTAGCACAGCCATGAACGATCAGGCAGTCCCGGACCAGTTGCGCAAGGCCCTGGCGCAGGCAGCGGGTGATGCAGCACAGGCCAAGGTGATGCCCGTGGTCAAGATGATTGCGGCACAGCAGATCGTGGTCATGGACCTTATGCAGATGCTGGTGGATGCCAAGGTGCTGCACGCCGATGAAATCGCGGCCCGCATGCGCCATCATATCGACCATACCGATACGAAGGACATGGCGGCGCGAACCCTGTTTGAACAGGTGCGTTCACGCTTTGCATCTGCCACCCAGACGTCATGATGTTGAGGAAAGGGTTTCCCAATGGCTGATCATCCACCCGCCCTGCGCGCGGAAATCGTGGCGCTGAAGGCAGAACTGGCCCGCGTGCGCGATGAACTGGCCGCAGCACGCAGGACCATACAGGACCTGAACCTGAAACTGCGGCGTGAGCAGACACGCAGCCCCACCGCGCGATAGTTCCGACCGCTGAGAAGGTATTTCCATTATGACTGATGAACGCGATGCCGCCGGACGGCTGGTTGTCTACCCTACGGTCAGTTGTGGCGCGGAAGCGGCGCAGGATACCGTTGTGGTGCTGGACCTGTTCATGGCCACGGCGCCCGAACATATGCCCAAGGGGGACAGGCGGGTTGTAACCGTCCTGCCGCCGGAACTGGCGCTTAACCTTGCCGACCAGCTTCGCGCCGCTGCCGAACGGGTGCAGGCCGCGCATGGAGCGGACAGGGCAAAGACTTCAGGCAGCGCCCCGGCTGGCTGACAGCCTGCGCAGGCCGCTATAGCGCAGGTTGAGGGATACTTCCCCACCCGTCACGGTCGGGATGGGCATGGTGTTTTCCAGTGCGGTGCGCATGGCGGTCTGGGATGCCATATGCACTATGCCCACCGGTGCGTGCGGAAAGAACAGGTTGGCCAACTGGCCCGTCGTGCTGTCCAGCAGCCACGGGCCGATATAGTTATGGCTGTTGTCCAGAAACGTGACGGGCTGCCCGTCAATATACACTGCTAGCGCAATACAGAGCTGGTCCTGCGTAAAGGCCATGCCGCGCCGGGGCAGGATCAGGGCCTGCCAGCGGCGTAACACCGGCCAGATCGTGGCGTCCCGGCGCAGGCAGAATACACCGGCATTGAGCAGCGGCTTGGCCCCGATACGCTTGCGTATGCCAAAGGGCAGTCGCGCACGGCTGGCATTTTTATACAGGAAGGAGCGGATCTGCATCCAGCCGGGGCAGATCCAGCGTACACCCAGAAGATTGGCGATCTTGGCCCCGATTTCGGGCACGATCGCCAGTGTGCCGCCCTGTGCGGCAGCAAACATCCGTTCGATGGCCTGTCCGTCCTGCACCCATGCATCGGCATCGATCCACAGGATCAGATCGAAATCGGGCAGCATCCGGTCCAGCCATAATTTGCAGATATTGATCGCAAGGCTGGGCCTGCGTTTTACGGCCCGCGCCGGGGCGTAATCCGGGAGGTGGGGCGTGATGACCCGTATGCCCCGCGCCCGCAGCCATGCAAGCTGTTCACGGTCTATGCCGCAATCGATCACGCCCATCGGGGTATCGGTATGGTCGCGCACGGATGCGATCAGTTCCGTAACCAGTTCAAAATAGGCGCGGTCACATCCCGTCACGATAATCCGGCGGGCGGTGTCTGGGCTGTCGGGCGGTGTCATGACCACCATCATAGGCGCAAGGCCGCAAAGCGGAAATCGTCCATTATCAGGCTTTGGTATGGTGCTGTGTCACGCCCGGTTTTACGCGTTTTTCGCCAATAAATTATCACCCGTAATAGATATGCTATTATGGGTTTGCGTAGAAGCCTCCCCTTCCGTCACAGGGTGCGCGATAGTAGCCGGCACAATGCAGCAGGGATGGAGGGCACGTGGCCACGCTGGAATGGGAGGGCAAGCACGCGGTCGCGGCCTATGTGGAGCGGATGGTCCCCGGCACCCTGATGCACGATCCCGTCCTGTCATGCGGGAAGGGACGCGACCGGATCATTCAGGGCGATAATCTGGCGATTGCGCATACGTTGATGCCCGATCATGCCGGGCGGGTGGATATGGTTCTGATCGACCCGCCCTATAATACCGGGCGGCGGGACTGGCTGTATGATGACAGCGCCAGTGCGCCCCCGGCCCTGCGCTGGCTGGATGCAGCACTTGGTCCGGCTGCGCGCACCCTGTCGCGTCAGGACAGGTGGCTGTGCCTGATCTATCCGCGCCTGATCGCGCTCAAGGGCCTGCTGGCGGAAAATGGCGTGATCGCCTGCTGCATCGATGACCGCGAATATCCGCGTCTGCGCCTGCTGATGGAGGACGTATTCGGCCCGGAAAACTTCCTCGCCACTTTTGTCTGGATCAATGCGGGCAATATCGACAATCACAGCCGCATCAAAACCAACCACGAATATGTAGTGGTGTTCGCGCGTGACGCACGGCGCTTCGTGCCGGGGCGGGTGCTGGCCCCGCAGGTGGGCGCGCGCAGCAAGCTGCGGCGGCCGGTCATACGCAATACCATTATCAAGAACGGCCCCCGTAATCCGGTATCCGAACTTGTGCTGCCTGCGGGCTTTCCTGCCGCTTTTGAAGATGGCGATATCTCTCCACCCCGGCATGCAGGGTTCTGGCCGCGTTTTGATGTCCCCATGGTGGTGCGCAACAGCCGTCTGGTCGCACCTGTCGTCCTGCGCAGTGGATGGAGTTCACGCAGGCAGTGCATGGCGTTCATTGCCGGTGGCTTTCGTGACATTACGGACCGGAGGGGCCTGAAAACCCGTTTCTACCTGACCCCCAGCGGTGCGGTTTTCATGGAAAAGGACCGCAATGAGGCATCAAGCCATATCCTGACCGTGCTGGAAGGGATGGGAACCGTGCAGCAGGCGGCGGCCGATCTGGCGCGGCAGGGCGTGCGTTTTGATTACCCCAAGCCCGTACCGCTGGTGCGTTATCTGCTTGGTGCTTTATGTCCCAATCCGCATGCGCTGGTGCTTGACGCCTTTGGCGGGTCAGGCACGACCGGGCAGGCGGTCATGGAACTGAACGCCGCTGATGGCGGGACACGGCGCTTCATCCTGATGGAAAGGGATGAACGGATCGCCACCACCGTTACCCAGCCCCGTCTTGCCCATGCACTGGCGGAACAGGGCCAGCAGGATGCGGGTTTCCGCTTCTGCCGACTCGTGCCATCCGCCAGCCCCGCCTCTTCGGTCATTGCCGCGGCAGGAACGCCGTAACAGCGCGTTTTACCGGATACGGGCGGCATCCAGTCGGGCATTGAAAATCCGGCTGAAATCATCCAGTGAACAGCGTCCGTCCTGTCCGGCATGGCACGCAGTCATGGGCAGGATATCGGGCTGGGCGGTAATGGCCTGTCCCTTACGCAATGCTTCCAGCCCCTGATGAAAAATGACGGCCCGCACGCGCCGCGTCCCGTCGGGCATGCGCCATGTTTCGAATCCCAGCGTGGTATCCGGGCCGGTCGGGTCCGGCAGGTCGGGGAAAGACCAGTCCAGCCCGAAAATGGCCGCCAGCATGTCCAGTGTGGTGTCATGCCCGGCGAATACGATCATCCGCGTAGCGGCGGCAACCGGACTGCCATCGGGCAGGGTCGCAGCGTGAGCGGAGACCAGACTGGTTATCATGCGTGCAAGCCCGTGCCCGCGCGCAAACGCGAAAACCGGCATCCGGCGTAACAGGCGGCTGGCATGGTTATGGGCAGGCATGACGGCATCAATGATCCGGCGTGGCGTATCGTGCCCCCATACAATGGCGGACACAGGCAGGCCCTGCGCGTATTCCAGCAGCATGTCCTCCGCCATCTCGGCTGCGTCCTGCAGCCCCCCTGTCAGGCGGGGAGCGTCCTTCTGCCACGTTGCACCGTCCGGGGTGGTGAAGCAGGGGCCGCCCGCTTCGCATCCGTCGGGGTTTATCACGGCCTGAAGCACGCCTGACGCCCGGTCCACATCGGCGGGGCGCGTGGTACGGTCATGTGCAATAGCCATGCGGAGGTCCGTCATGATTGCGGCCTGAAGGGAGGGAGAAACCGGATCTGGCAGGCTGTTGAATAGCGGGTCATGTGTGCCTGCGGGCAGGCTGGCACCTGATACGGGACAGTCGGGTGCCATCGCATGGCCCATGATGGCGCCGCTTTCCATCGTGCGGTGCGCCGCGCTGTCAGCCCATACGTTTATCATCAGGGGCGTGCATCCCTGCCGGGGCAGCAGCCCTTCGTGCCGGTAATGCTGGCCCAGTGCCGCGGCCATCAGTGTCAGGTCGTCCCTGCCATGTGCGCTTATCTCACCTGGAGGGACCGGCCATGCGGGCCAGATCCGATGGGTCCGGGCATCAAGGTCCGTAATCGACCGGGTCGGACTGCGGATGCCATGGCGCGCGATCAGAACCACCCGTTCAAGTGTGGGGCGTGTGTCGTCCGCCGCCATCGCGGCACATGGCAGGACGCATGGCGCGCAGGCCAGAATCAGCAGGGCGGATAGCAGGAAAGCAGGCTTGGGCATGCAGCCTTATCCCACACAAAAGGGCACGGGATGGGCAGGAAATGATCCACGCATGACACGATAAGCGATGTTCTGCTAACGTGTCGTAGCTGAAAAAACGGCGCGTCCCCTGTGGGGCGGGAAACGCTTCGCCGCGTGATGCATTCCTGTTGGCGCGCGGCGCGGGCAGGGGGAAGCGGTTTATGGAACTGGTATGGACAGATCGACCCACGGGAATTGTGGCGTTCATCCGGCGGCACTGGTGGGCATGTACGGCAGTGCCGGTCCTGCTGGGGCTGGTTGGTGGTGCTGCGGCCTACCTGAACTGGACCAGCCAGAGCGACGTGAACTTCGCCCGTCATAACATCCTGATAAAACATTCGCAGGAAGAAGCGGCCTATGCCCGCCAGCTTGCCGATGATGACCAGACGATCATAAGGGACCGCCGCGTTTTTCTTGACGTGACCCGTCAGGATTTCGACCGGATCGCCCCACCGGCCCAGAAGGCGTGGCTGCTGCAGGAATATCGCAAGTTCGATATCAGCCGCGTCAAGGTTTACGACGGGCATGAAATACGTCCATTCGTGCCCGCGCCGTGTAACGTTGAATTATGTTTTGTACCAATCTTTCTCGAAGAACTGCACGACGACCCCATTCACAATACCAAATATGTGCAGGTTGGCGCGCTGGAAGACATGTCCCGCACGCTGATTATGGACGCTGAACAGTTCTGGCGACTGCGCAAACTGGTCATTCATGTCGATGCCATCCTGTTTGCGGACCGTCACCAGCAGATTGCGGATTTTGAACAGATGATGCAGCTTCGCGCCTCGCTTGATGTTCTGCGCAGGACCATGCAGAAAGTACAGTGATCGCCGCGGCGCAATATGGGTTGTGCAAATAGTTCCCAGGTCTATCCTTTTTCAGGAGTAATAATGCCCTCCTCCACTACGCAACTAGCGGAACAGCATCTGCCCGAGCCGGTGGTTCCGGTTATCCTGTCGGGCGGAAGTGGCAGCCGGCTCTGGCCCGTGTCGCGCAGTTCCTATCCCAAGCAGTTCTGGCCGCTGGTCTCGCAGCATACCATGGTGCAGGAAACGGCGCTGCGCAGTCATGGCCCCGGTTTTGCCGCGCCGATCGTGGTCTGCAATAACGAACACCGCTTCATCATGGCCGAGCAGTTGCGTGAAGTTGGCGTAACCGGCGCGCGTATCCTGCTCGAACCCATGGGACGCAATTCCGCCCCCGCCATCGTCGCCGCCGCCCTTCTGGCGGCCGAGACCGATCCCGACGCGGTCCTGTGGGTCATGGCGGCGGATGCGGCGATGATGAAGCCGGAAAATATCCGCCCCGCCCTTGATCTGGCCGTGCGCGTGGCGCATGCCGGGCGCATCGTGACCTTCGGGATGATGCCGACCAAGGCGGAAACGGGTTACGGCTATATTGAAAAGGGCGAAAGCCTGCCCGGATATGACGGCGCGTTCGCTGTTGCGCAGTTTACCGAAAAACCGGATGCGGCCCGCGCGGCCGCCATGTTTGAATCCGGCCGGTTCCTGTGGAATTCCGGCATGTTCGTCTTCACCGCCCGCACGCTGCTGCAGGAAATGGAGAAATTCGAACCTGCCATTGTCGCTGCCGTGGGGCAGGCCATGGCCGGGCGCAGGACGGATATCGATTTCGACCGGCTGGATGCGGAGGCATTTGCTGCATCGCCCGAGATATCGATCGATTACGCGGTGGCGGAACGTACGGATCTCATGACCGTCATCCCCGCCGATTTCGGCTGGTTCGATGTCGGTAGCTGGGATGCGCTGTGGGAGTTCAATCCCAAGGACAGGAACGGCAATGTCGTCAGCGGTGATGTGGTGATGAACAACACAACCAACAGCTACGTCCGGACCGATGGTATCCTTACCGCCGTCGCCGGGGTCAAGGACCTGCTGGTGGTCGTGAATGAAGATGCGGTTCTGGTTACGCATCGTGACCACGCACAGGATGTGAAAAATATCGTAGCCGAACTCAAGCGGACCCACCGCAAGGAAGCAACAGCCCACCGGCGTTGCTATCGGCCATGGGGGTTCTATGAATCGCTGATTGAAGGCAGCCGGTTCCAGGTCAAGCGGATCGTGGTGGAACCGGGACAGAAACTGTCGCTGCAGAAGCATTTCCATCGCGCTGAACACTGGGTGGTGGTGGAAGGCACGGCGCAGGTCGTCCGTAACGAGGAAACGATCCTCGTGCGGGAAAATGAAAGCGTGTACCTGCCGCTGGGCGCCGTGCACCGGCTGGAAAATCCCGGTCGCATCCCCCTGACCCTGATCGAGGTCCAGTCCGGCCCATATCTGGGGGAAGATGACATCGTGCGACTGGAAGACGTGTACAGCCGCTCCTGATCCCTTCCGGGCACAGGTGGAAAGGGGGTACGATGTGGCGACAGGCCGTGCGTGCCCCCTTTTTTATGGCCATGGGATGCGCGGCACCGGACAACTGTTGCCATGACGGAGGGGTTCATATTTCCTTCATAAAACTGTCATGGACATATCATTTTTATTTATACATCCCCTTATTTATTAATTCGCGTGTCTGCTGGATAGCCAGACATGTCTGTCTTCTTCATGTCGGAGAACATGAGTATTATGTACTTTCCTGCTCGAATTCTAACATGTGCCCTGCTGGCAACCGCCCTGCCGGTCATGGCGCATGCTGCGGATATTACAGGTGCCGGTTCCAGCTTTGCTGCACCCATCTACGGAGCCTGGGGGGCAGACAGTCGCAGTGCTGCTGGCGTTAACCTGAATTACCAGACAGTCGGGTCCAGCGCGGGCCAGAACCAGATCCTTGCCGGGACAGTTGATTTTGGCGCGTCCGACGTGCCGATGGAAACGCAGAAGCTGGAAAACGCCCATCTGTTCCAGTTCCCCACCGTCATGGGCGGCATCGTGCCGGTCATCAACCTGCCCGGCATCAATGCCAATCAGATCCAGCTTGATGGCCCGACGCTGGCTGCCATCTACCGTGGCGAGATCGAGCAGTGGAACGACCCCAAGATCGTGGCGCTGAACCCCGGCGTGAAACTTCCCGATACGGCCATCGCCACGGTGCATCGCGCCGACGGTTCGGGCACGACGGCAGTGTTCACCGGCTATCTTGCCCATGTGTCGCCTGAATGGCGCGAAGGTCAGGGCACGGGCGCTTCCATCGCATGGCCCGGCGGCATCGGCGCGCGTGGCAATGACGGCGTGGCCGCTTCCGTGCGCAATACCGAAGGCGCGATCGGCTACGTTGAATATGCCTTCGCCGCCAACGCGCACATGACCACCGTGAAGCTGAAGAACCACAGCGGCGCTTACGTGGCCCCCGGCATGGACAGCTTCAGCCGCGCTGCCGAAGCTGCGGACTGGAAGGATGCGTCCCACTTCGCCGTTGACCTGCTGGACACCAATGGCGCGGGTGCGTGGCCGATCGTGTCCCCCACCTATGTGCTGGTGCCCGTGCCCACGGCCAAGGCTGAACATGGCGCGGCGGTGCGCAAGTTCTTCGGCTACGCGCTGCAGAATGGTGATGCGGCTGCGCTGCGTCTGGATTATGTGCCGGTCCCGGCAAATGTTAAGACTGACATCCTGCGTCAGTGGGACAGCGCCAAATAATAATCCGGCAAAACCGGAAATAATAAGGAAATCCGCCCGTATTCCGGGCGGATTTTTTTATGCAATCGGCGTGTCATAAATCCTTCATAAAACTGTATTGGAAACATAACACACAGAATTGTGCGCCCATTCTAAATGAACCCATCCTTCATTACGGAATGGTTAATATGATTCGCCGGTCTGCTGTATCGCTTCTGCTGGGTTCTTCTGCCATCTGGGGTCTCTCCTCGATCAACCAGGCGTATGCGGCATCCGCGTCGGATGCGCAGATCCTCGCCCTGCAGCACGAGATGCAGGAAATGCGCCGTGAAATGTCGGGCCAGATCAGCGTGCTGCGCCAGCGCCTTGTCCGTGCGGAAGCCCACAACACCCCGGCGGTCAATGCAGCCCAGGCCCGCCGCGTGGCGGCCAGCAAGGGCCAGCCGCTGCCCGACAGCTATGCGCAGGACATCCATATCGGCGGCGACAGCGGCATGGGCGGAAACCTGGGCAGCGTGATGCAGAAGGCCGACCTGGGCACCCCGCCGTCGGATCGTGGCGTCTCGTCCTCCTGGGCGTCCTTCCGGGCGGCGAACGAGAAGGAAGAGGCCGTGCATATGGGGGGCATGATGATCGGCTTCCCCGGTGGCCGTCCCACCATCTCGTCCGAGGACGGGATGTATGCCATGTCCATCGGCCTTGCCTTCCATGAGGATATCGGCGGCTTCATGGGCATGTCGCCGCGCCGGGGCGAAACCCGTGGCGATTTCTCCAGCCTGACCGAAAACGCCCGTCGCCTGCGTATTCCCATCTCGTTCCGTTACAAGGACTGGATCGCCAACATCACGCCCGATTTCGGCAACGGCTCGGCGGACGGGTCGACCACGCTGTATGAAGCCAACGTCAACTATGCCGGTTTCCACAACACGATCCTGACGGCGGGTTACTTCCAGCCGCGCGTGACGGAAGAAGATTCCGAAAGCTCGAACGAGTTCGAGATGATGGAACGTCCCGCCATCACCGATATCGTGCGTAACATCGCGGCAGGCGATGCGCGCATGAGCATCGGTGGCCTGCATTATGACAAGCGCTGGTGGATCGCCGGTTACCTGACCGGGCAGAGCTATGGCGCGCGTAACGGTACCGGGGTGACGGACAGCCAGACGGGGGCGACCTTCCGTGTCGCGGGTCGTCCGTACATGTCCAAGGACATTGACGTGCATGTCGGCCTGTCGGCCATCAGCGCCTTCAAGGTTGCGGAAAAGAGTAATGGCCGCAGCTACGCCTTTGCCGAAGGGCCGGAAGTCAACCTGACGACGACGAAGTTCCTGAACCAGACTGTGGGCAATGTGGGCAGCATCTGGTCGGCGGGTCCCGAACTGGGCTTCCGCTGGAAGCGGCTGGTGCTGAAGGGTGAATACTACCATATCGGCGTCACCCGTGGCGACAATACCGGCGGCAATGTCGGCAACCAGCAGAGCGTGAACTTCTCCGGTTATTACGGCGCTGCCAATTATACCCTGTTCGGCAAGGGCCGAAGCTACAACATCAAGGAAGGCGCCTTCGCGGCGCCGGGTGTGGACCATGTGTTCGACCCGCTGCACGGGTACTGGGGCGCGCTGGAACTGTCCGCGCGGTACAGCGTGGCGGACCTGAACAGTGGCCTGAACACGGCAGGCGCCGTGCGCGGTGGGCAGCAGACGGTCTGGTCGGCGGGGCTGAACTGGTATCCCAACCGTCACTTCCGCTTCATGCTTGACTTCAACCACATCATCGTCAGCCGCAACAGCCAGCTTTACGATCTGGTCGGGCGGGACGGAAACTCCGTCGCCGGACGTATTCAGGCCGCTTTCTAAAATATTGTCTGAAAAGAAATATTCATAAAAAACGGCGAAATATTTTGGGTGTTGCCTCTTTTTAAAGAGGCAACACCTTTCGAAATTTTTTGAAAAAGCTTCACAAAAAACTTTATTATGATTTCTGTCTGTTTTTTTTGGATATAATATTTAATGTGACCATGTAAAATGGTCCCATGATGTAAGTATATTTCCGTCTGTTAAAAGACAGGTGGGAGTATTGTCATGATACGTCCGTATGATACCTTGGATGGACTGGCATTACGTAGCATGGGAAGAGCGTTTCCTATAACTGCGGATGCACCATCGGGCCGGGCTACATTCTTTCACCTGCCGCGCCGTGGCATTTTTGGTCCCGCTGACGACCCGGATTCCGGGGGCGTGTCACACAGGGGCAGCCTGTCGCACAGTCCCTCGTGTCCGCTATGTTGCGCGGCTTGGGAGCGACCAACCGGCTACGGAATGCCCGATCCGGGTGGTTTAAGTCCCGTCACCGAAAAAACTGTCGTCAGTAACAGGCGTTTACTGCAGCCATTCCTGCTCGTCATCAAGATCATGCAGCAGGGCCTGCGTCAGGGCCTGATGGGATTGGATCAGTTTCACATTGTCCCGGTTAAGCGCAGGTGCATCCTTTCTGGATCGAGGTGTTTCCTGCATCCGCGCGGCGGTCATTTCAAAGGTGGTCAGCGCCATGACAAAATCCTGCGCCGACATGTTGTACTGCTGAAGGATGGGCTGAAGTTCCGGCATGGCCTGCGTGCGGCGGATGGTCGTCGCCAGCGTCATGTTCTGGGTCTGGGTCGGGGCCGTGATATGGGCGCGCCTGATCTGGCGGACCATGGGAAGCATGCGGGCAAAGAAATCCGTAGGCAGTCTGTATTGCGCCACGGTCTGTATATCGTGCTGGAGTGCTTCATGCACGGCGCGCTGGATTTCCGCCTTCTGTTCGGCGGTCGGCCCACGCTGTTCGGTCTGCTGGGCGGCAGCAGGGCCAACCGGCAGGCTGGTCACCACAAGGATAAGGGCCGTAACCAGAAGGGGCAGGCGCGGGGAATAGGCAATCATGATCGGTCGTTCCATTCGCCCCGGGCGACGGGGGCACAAATATCATCATGGCTGATAGCATCCATGCTGATTTTGCGGGACCTGATCGTCCAGTCAATACGGAAGAAACCGGGGATAATACGGATCGGTTTTTCGGATCATCATTCAACGTGGCGGCGCATATTCCGGCGCTCACGTCAGGCCATAAAGCCTCGTTCCGAAAGGTGGTGTCCGCGGCGGGATTCGAACCCACGGCCCCAGGATTCATACCACTTCGACTTTCGCCGCCGCCATGAAGCCATGGCGTTCGTGGTCTGGACTGTCCCTTCACCATGGGCCGCGAACGGCCTGCAGGTGCTGCCCATCCAGTCTCTACACCTTGCCGGGTGAACCGGCCTTGGCTCGGGATTGGCACGGTATGAAACCAGAGCGTTCCCCGAATTTGAGCAGATCCGTCACGTGGTTTCCCGTCGTGACGCCCAATTGAAAACCAGGAATCCTGTGCTCTATCCGGCTGAGCTACGCGGACACACACAGGCGTTTTCTAACCGAGAGCACGCACCCCGGCAAGGTGTTTCAGGGCAGGGTGGGCATATTTCGCACTTACCGCCGCCTGCGGTCCTGCTGCGCCTGCGCGCACAGGCGGGCGACATGGCGCAGGCACAATACGATATCGGGGCTGCCGGTCTGTTTGCAGGCCAGTTCCAGCGCCTGCGTTTCTTCTGCCGCGCGCAGCAGGGCGGCAGCGGACCAGTGCCCCAGCGCCTGCGTGAAACTGTCCGTGCGCTTGAAAAATACCGGCGGGCGCAACTGGCGCATGGCATCGGCCCGGCTCATGCCGCCATCGACGGCAATCCGCGCGCGGCGCAGGCGATGGATGTGCGACAGCAACGCGCGCGCAAGGGCGATGGGGCTGCTGCCATCGGTGGTCAGTGCCCGTTCGGCTGCCGCGTCCGCCGCCTTGCGATCTCCCGCCATGGCAGCAAAGGCCGCGTCTTCCAGCGAGACCCCGGCGGCATCGCCCACGCAGGCGCGCACGTCCTCAAGCCCCAGCCTGCCACCCGCGCCCGCGAACAGCGCCAGCTTTTCCACCTCGCTGCGGGTCGCCGCGCGGTCCGGTCCGGCGCGTTCAACCATCCATCCCAGCGCATCGGGGTCGATGCCAACATTCTGTGCTGACAGCATCTGCCGGATCGCGCCCTCAAGTGCGCGACCTTCCTCCGGGTAACAGCCGATGATGCCGCACAGTCTGTCCTTTTCTGCAAAGGCGCGGAGCCTGGCGCGCGCGGGCAGTCCTGCTGCCTCCACGATGATCAGCGTATCGGATGGCTGCGCCAGACTGCGCTGAAGCGGGGCAAGCAACCCATCACCCGCGTCACGCACCCAGATCACGCGACGGCCACCAACCAGCGAAAGGGCGGTGACTTCCTCCTCCAGCCGGTCATGCTCGTCACGTCCCAGCACGGCAACGCGGAAGGGATCGTTCAGGTCGGGGCAGATCGCCCGGGCGGCGGTCGTGGCGCGTTCGCGGATCAGGCCCGCATCATCCCCATGCAGGATGATGGCCCGCAGCGCGCCCGGCGCCTGCAGGGTTGCACTGGTGGCGCGGGCGTCGATCTTCACTGGTTTTCGTTGCCCCCGATACTGATGCCCGATGTGTCATTATCATTATCATCGGACCCGGCATGGCTGCGGGCAGGCGTTGTATCCGTCGTCGTGCCGGACCCGGTGGACACGTCCATATCTTCGTTATTCTGTTCGTTAAGCTGTGCGTCGGTCCGGCCTGTCGCCAGCGCGGGCAGGCCATCGGCGCCAGGTGCCTGGGCGGGCATCTGGTTGTTTGGATTGACGATGGCGTTGGGGTCGGTATAGCGCGGCTGGTTCCTGCCCGCTACCGACCCGTTGACGGCTGGCTTGGCATGTGTGCGGAACCACACGCTGACCTGCTGTGTAATCTGGTCCGCCATGTTCTTCGCAACACGGGTGCGGACGTTTTCCAGATTCAGCGTCAGGGCGAAATACTGTTCGTAATTGTTGTTGACGCCATCCACCACCGAGGCATCGCCGCTGGCCAGAAGCTGCGGGTCCTCCGCAATGGTGTAAAGCTGCCAGTGGGCGAAGGCTGTGGTGCGGGTCCGGCCACTGGTGTTGTCGGCATGGATGTCGACGGCTTCGTTCATGAGGTAGGTGCCGATGTGCAGCGAGTACCGGGTGGGGTTTTCAGGCCCGTCGCCCGACATGTCCTGCTGCAGGAACTGGCGTAGCTGCTGGCCGTAGCGTTCCTTGATCAGCGGCACGTAAACCTGCTTCAGTTCCGCCAGCACGTTCCCCACGGTCGGCTTGCCGTCCGCGCCCAGATGGGTGCCCGTCGTCTTGTACATCGGGGAAAAGCCGCAGCCTGCCAGCGCAAGCAGCGTGCAGATCAGGCCGGTGTAACGGACGACGGGATGGGCCATGTCTATTTCGCAACCACGAAGTTGACGATACGGCCGGGCACGTGGATGCGCTTTACGATCCGCGCACCTTCCAGCAGGCGCGCGACATTCGGTTCCGCCTGCGCCAGCGCAATCACTTCGTCCGCGGGCATGTCCGGCGGGACGGCGATCGTGCCACGCAGCTTGCCCATGATCTGCACCGCGATGGTCAGTTCACTGGCCTTGAGCAGTTCGGGAATGGCGGTCGGCCATGTCCGTTCCACCACCGGCTTACCCGCCGGTTCCAGCAGCGCCATCATGGCTTCCGCCTGATGCGGAACCATGGGGGCTATCAGAAGGGAGATGACACTTGCGGCTTCGCGCCGGGCAAACGCCATGCCGTCCTCGCCCGCTGTCTTTTCCGCATCGGCCAGGGCGGAGGTCAGTTCATGCAGGCGGGCCACGGCCACGTTGGCGCTGAAGGCTTCCAGCGCGTCCGTTACCGCAACGATGGTGCGGTGCGTGGTCCGGCGCAGGCTGTCCGCCGCGCGGGACAGCGTATCGGGGCATGCGATGTCGGCGGATGTCTGTTCCGCCACGGTGCGGACCACGCGGAACAGACGCTGCAGGAAGCGCGCGGCAGCCGCGACACCGGCTTCCGTCCATTCCATATCGCGTTCCGGCGGGCTGTCAGACAGCACGAACCACCGCGCCGTATCGGCGCCGAAGCGTTCGATGATGGCGACAGGGGCAACCGTGTTGCGCTTGGACTTGGACATCTTTTCCACGCGGCCGATAGTGACCGGTGCGCCGGTGTCGCGGCGGACGGCGGTATCCCCCCGGCGCTCGACTTCATCGGGATAGAGCCAGTTGCCTGCGGCGTCACGATAGCTTTCGTGATTGACCATCCCCTGCGTGAACAGGCCGGCAAAGGGTTCATCCACATGCAGGTGCCCGGTCTCGTGCATGGCGCGGGTGAAGAAGCGCGCATAAAGCAGGTGCAGGATCGCGTGTTCGATGCCGCCGATATACTGGTCCACCGGCAGCCAGCCATCTGCCGCGGCCGGTACGGTCGGGGTGGCGGCATGCGGGGCGGTGAAGCGGGCGAAATACCATGAACTGTCGACAAACGTGTCGCAGGTGTCGGTTTCACGCAGTGCGGGCCTGCCACAGGACGGGCAGGCCACATGCTTCCATGTCGGGTGGTGTTCCAGCGGGTTGCCGGGACGGTCGAAGGTTACGTCCTCGGGCAGGGTGACGGGAAGCTGGTCGTCGGGCACGGGCTGCGCGCCGCAGTCGGTGCAGTGGATGACCGGGATGGGGCAGCCCCAGTAGCGCTGGCGCGAAATGCCCCAGTCACGCAGCCGCCAGTTGACGACACCCTGACCGATCCCCATGCCTTCCAGCCGGGAAATGGCTTCCTTTTTGGCCGCATCCGTGTCCAGCCCGTCCAGAAAGCCGGAATTGAACAGGGTGCCCTGTCCTTCATACGGTTTGTCCGTCGTGGTGAAGGTGGCCGCTTCCTCGCCGGGCGGCAGGATGACCGTGGCGAAGGGAAGGTTGTATTTGCGGGCGAAATCGAAATCGCGCTGGTCGCCGCAGGGGCAGCCGAACACGGCGCCCGTGCCGTAATCCATCAGCACGAAATTCGCGATCCATACCGGGAAGGACTGATCGGGCAGGAAGGGGTGTGCTACGCGCAGGCCAGTGTCAAAACCACGCTTTTCCGCCGTCTCGATCGCTTCTTCCGATGTGCCCAGCCGGTGGCATTCGGCAATGAATTCCTGTGCGCCCGGATTGTTGGCCGCAACCTTGGCCGCGAGCGGATGGTCAGCGGCAATGGCCAGGAAGGACATGCCGAACAGCGTATCGGGACGGGTGGTGAATACTTCGACCGAATCAAGGTCGGTGTCGAAACCTGCCGGGGGTTCATGCAGCCCGAAGCGGACTTTCGCCCCTTCCGATCGGCCGATCCAGCGTTCCTGCATGGTCCGCACCCGTTCGGGCCAGCGGGACAGGGTGGACAGGCCATCCAGCAGTTGCGGGGCGAACTGGGTGATCTTCAGGAACCACTGCGAAAGCTTCTTCTGTTCGATCAGCGCGCCCGAACGCCAGCCGCGCCCGTCCACCACCTGTTCGTTGGCCAGAACGGTATTGTCCACCGGGTCCCAGTTGACCCAGCTTTCGCGGCGTTCAACCAGCCCGCCACGCAGCATGTCGATGAACAGCTTCTGCTGCTTGCCATAGTATTCCGGCAGGCAGGTTGCGATTTCGCGGTCCCAGTTGAAGGAAAAGCCCAGCCGCTTGAGCGTGGCGCGCATGGCGGCGATGTTGTCCATCGTCCACTTACCCGGATGCACGCCGCGTTCGCGCGCCGCGTTTTCGGCGGGCAGGCCGAAGGCGTCCCAGCCCATCGGGTGCAGTACGCTGAAGCCGCGCGCGCGCTTGTAACGCGCCACCACATCACCAAGCGTGTAGTTGCGCACATGCCCCATGTGAAGCTGTCCCGACGGGTAGGGGAACATCTCCAGCACATAATATTTGGGCCGCTCGGCGGGGGGCACGTCGGGAACATCGAAGATGCCCGATGACGCCCAGCGTTCCTGCCACTGCGGCTCTGCCGTGTGGAAATCGTAGGCGGGGGCGGTGCTGTCCGGTGGGGTGCTGGTTTCAGTCATCTTCTTCTGGTTCGGTATGCGGTGGCAGGCGACGGGGCCTGCGGGAAAGGGCGCGGGCAGCCCGGTGGGCTACCCGGCGGGAAAAAGGAAGTGGCGGCGCCAGAGGATCAGTGCTGTCCGCTATCGGTGCGGAGCTGGCGCGCGCGGGTCAGGATGCGGGCGGTGATGTCGGATACGGTATTGGCCGCAACGGGGGTATCGACCCACTGGCTGTTTTCATAAACCTGACGGAAAACCGATACCCGCAGCGCATCCGAACGCAGGCTGCGCGACAGGATGAAGCAGGTGATCTTGAAGCGTTCGTCCTTGGTCGCAGGCGGGGTGTACCAGTCCGTCAGGATCACGCCCGCCACCGCATCGGCTGACGAGAACGGCATGAAGGACAGCGTATCCAGCGCCCCGCGCCACAGGAAGGCGTTGACCCCGTCATTTTCCAGCGGGGTGGAGCCGCCATTGGCGCCGCGATCTTCTTTCAGCAGGCGATTCTGCGGTATGGCCAGCCCGCTTTTGTCATGTTGCGGTGCGCTGCCGCAGCCCGCCAGCACGGCGGTCGCCAGAAGGGCGGGCAGGGCCGCGCGGGGTAGCAGGCGGCGGCCCGCATGCGTGGCGGAGGGGGCGGGATAGGACGGGCGAAGGGTCATGATGCCTCTGTGGACGCCGGGGATGGCCCCCGCATGTGGTAATCCGGCCATGCGCCTGCCCCGCTGGCGATACCGGGCGGGATGCGTTCTGGCCTGTCGCATTGTCTGTTCTTCATATCCTGCCCCGCCTGTCCCGCCAAGTCGCATGGCCATTTTACCTTGCGTTGCGTGACAACCGCGGCATTAAGGCGCAAAAATAAGGGGATTTTTCAACAGTAACGGGACAGGATGAAACATTCAGCCAGATGGCGTGCAGCCATGCTGTGCGCGGTGAGCCTGCTGGGGGCCGGAACCCCAATGTTAGCCCATGCAGGCGTAGGAAATGCTCAGGGCGCCGTGCATGCCGCGGAGATGGCCGCGCGCATGCAGCCTGCCGAACAGCAGGCGGTGGTGCAGGCGCGCCCGACGGGTGCGGGCGGCAGCGGGCTGCTGGCATGGCCCGGCGTGCCCCGTCTGGGTCTGCCCGTCCTGCGCATGCCGGATTTTTCCGCACCCATGCAGTCGGGTGCGGGCAATGCCAGCCCGATGCTGCCATGGCTGGCCCTGGCCGCGACATGGGACCCTGATCTTGCACATCGCGCGGGAACGGCACGGGCACGGGCTGAATGGCAGCATGGCCGCGCGGTCGTGCGCGTGGGCGGGGTGGACCTGCTGCCCTCGGGCCGGCTTCAGGCTGGTGAGGATGAAGTCCTGTCCGGCACGATGGCGGGGGTGATCGGCGCGGGCCTGCTGGCGGGGCATGTGCTGCCGGTATTCGGTTCGGTCGTGGCGGAGGAACAGGCACGCGCCGATGGCACCGTGCCCGCGCGCGCGCAGCCTGTTCCCGCCGCCCGGCTTGCGTCCCATAGCCTGCTGGGGGTGGCCATGGCGCTGGAGATCGCCCATGGCGGGGCCATATTATGCGGTGGCATGGCCCCATGCCCGACCGTGACCGAGCTGGGCGCCATGGTGCATGACGCATGGCGCTTCCCCGGCATGGTCATCGCCCCGCCCGGTGGGGCAGGCCGCTCCATGAAGGAAGATGACGCGGACCCCGCAATTGCCGCCGTCGCGGCCGGGGTCGATATGGAACAGGTCGCGGCCGGTGAAGACGGGCATGATGTGTTCGGCGCAGTCCTGCGGCAGGCGGTGCAGGCCGGTACTATAAAGCCCGCGCAGGTACAGGCCATGGCGACCCATATTCTGGCGTCTTTTTACATGGCGGGCAGCCTTGACCATCCCCCGCCATTCGCCAGCACGCGCAATGCGTCAACGCCGCCGGGAACTAACGATACGCTGGTGAGCGATGTGGAGATGGAGGGCGCCGTCCTGCTCCAGAACGAGAACCGGGTCCTGCCTTTCGATCCGGCCCTTGGCCCGGTGCTGTTGCTGACACGTAATGCCATGCGTCCTGCCGGTGATCTGCTGGCGGCGGCCCTGCGCCATGCGGGACTGACTGTTACCACCGCCACCGTGCCGGATGGCCCGGGCGCATCCCCGCCGCCCGCCGCGACACAGGCCGCGCGGATACTGATGCTGACCGGCAGTAATGATGATAACAGGCTGATTACCACACTGGCCGATCTTGGCGGTCATGTCGCGGTGGTCCTGACTGCCGATGACCCGGACCGGCAGATGCCATGGCTGGATATGGTGGACAGCGTGGT
This sequence comes from Komagataeibacter saccharivorans, assembly GCF_004348195.1. Lineage (NCBI taxonomy): Bacteria > Pseudomonadati > Pseudomonadota > Alphaproteobacteria > Acetobacterales > Acetobacteraceae > Komagataeibacter > Komagataeibacter saccharivorans. The sequence continues at coordinate 2,538,120 of NZ_CP036404.1, forward strand.
GCAGGCCTGGGCATGGCGCGATGAATATGCCCAGGCCCTTGCCGCCCTTCTGTCCGGACAGCAGGATTTTTCCGGTCATCTGCCCGTAACCCTGACCGGCGGGTTCTACCCGCCGGGCATGGCTGATGCGGATTACCGGGCCTTCGCATCTGCGCATATCGTACCGCTGTTTCCCTTCGGCTATGGCCTGTCCACGCGCAGTCACCTCACGCTGGGCGATCTGCATGTAACCCGTGAGGGCAATCACCTGCTCGCCAGCTTTTCCCTGACCAATCCAGGGGGCGGGCCGGTAAGGGCGACGCCGCAGCTTTATGCGGAAATGCCGCCTGACATGCCCGGTGCGTCGCGGCGGCTTGCGGGGTGGCGCAGTATCATGGTTGCGCCGGGCCATACGGTGCGGCTGGGCGTGCCCGTCAGCCTGCGACTACTTGGGCAATGGGAGCAGGGGAGCGGGAACTGGAATGTGGCGGCGGGGGACTACACGCTTTCGCTCGGCTTCTCATCCGTCATGCTGCTGCGCCATGTCACCCTTCACCTGCCCGCGCTGCATGTGCCGGGCGCGCTGGAAAACGCGCCCCTGCCGGGTGTTGCGGCGGAATAAGGCTATGGGCCGCCCTACTGCCCCGGCCTGATGACGGAACAGGGTAGCCCCTGATTTTTAAGCGTGGCGCATGCCGATACCGCCGCCACCTGTGACAGACCGGCCAGACGGGCGCGATAGATAACGCCAGCCGGTCTGTTGACCGGTATGACCATGCTGCGCGCGCCCTGTAGCTGCGCAAAATCGCCCTGCCGCGCCATGGTGGTGGCGAAGCGGGCCTGTCCCTCCGCCGAGAAGGCGCCGACCTGCACCATCCATGTCCCGTAATCCACGCCCGTGCTGGTCGCGGGCGGTGCGGCGGCGCGGGTGTCGGTGCGGCAGTTGGCCGTGCCGGGCTGGTACGCAAGATTTGCGTCCTGTACACAGGCGGTGCGGTGCTGCACGGGGGCGGGCGGGTTAAGTGTTGCGTACTGGATATAGGTATGGTCCGGCTGGACCGTGTTGCCCCTGCCCAGCGGGGGCGGGTTGGCGCTTACCGGCTGCGACGGCGCGCCGTAGACCGCCAGCGGGCCACTCAGGGCGACCTGCGTGCCAAGGTTGGGTGTGATGATCCGCAGGTAGCGCACCGTCTGGCTTGGCAGCGGACGGCCGTTTTCCAGATAGTCGTTCAGTCGTTCCGTGCCCGCGTTATAGGCCGCAAGGAACCCCGGCGCGCCATACAGGCCGTAAAGGATGCGGATATAGGCCGTTCCCGCCAGAATGTTGTTGTGCGGGTCATACGGGTCGGAGCCAAGGTGATTGCGGCGCTGCATGTCGGCATAGGTGGGCGGCATGAGCTGCATGAGGCCGATTGCCCCGCTGGCCGAACGGGTCAGGTGGCCATCGATATATTCATGGCCTCCCGATTCCTTCTGGATAACGGCGCGTATCCATTCCGGCGGCACCGAAAAGCGGTTCGACGCATCATTGATATAGGGCTGCCACGGGTCTGATGGGGGACCGGGGGGGCGGTAGGCGGCCTTGCCTTCGTAATAGTTGCCGTAGCGCGAACCGCCGGAACTGGCGCACCCGGCAAGGCCGAGCCCCGCCATGCCCAGCAGCAGCAGGCGTGTCAGGCCGCGCAGTGTCGGGGCGGGAAGCGGGGCAGGTCGTGGTGGCGCGATCAGATCAGACACAGTTCAGCCAGTTCGTTGCGTAAGGCTTCGGGCAGCACGTCGCCGGTATGGCCATTGGCGGTCAGGTCGGGTGGCGCGTCCTCGGGGCGGAGGTAACGCCAGCCCTGGAACGGACGCATGGCGCGGGGCGAGACCGGGATGATTTCGGGGTCCATCACCACCAGCGCGCAGGATGCGCCATCATCGCGCGTGTCGGGACGGATTGCGGTAATGCGCTGCCGACACAGGATACGGCCCGCGATCACGCGGTAGATGGATCCGCCATCGACAATTTCCGCCGCCCTTCGTGGATACATGCGGGTGCGGAACCACGGCATGCCCGTGGCATCCGTGCCGTCAAGGTCATCGACCGGCGGTGTCTGGTGGGACTGGCGGCGGGCCAGATCCTCGATCGACTGGATACCAACCGCCAGTTTGACCATGTGCAGCATGCGATGCGCTTCCCCGTCCTTACTGTGTGTGGGCGGGCAGGTCCGTCTGTGCCTGACGGAGGAACATTTCCCGGAACCGGTCGCTGTCCACCGTGCGTACGATATGGACCGGACGCATGGGGCTGTCATGCGGGGCCAGTGCGTCCGGCACGACAAAGGCATGGCCGTAATGCGGGCCACGGCTGGTGTCGATATCCATGCGCGCATCCACGGCGGAGGTGATCAGCGTGGGATCGGTCGCGATGGCGGTGGTCAGTTCATCCCACAGGGGCAGCGGGTCGTAGTAACGGCCGATATAGGCGGTAAGCGGTGTCTTTTTGCTGGTGATCCGGTCCAGATATGCGCGCGACAGCATGAGATCGTTCGAAACGCTGCCGACACCCGTAATCGCTTTCCATGGCGCGGTCAGCGTGATGTGCGCGGCTTCGGGGTCGAAGATCATATTGAAATCGGAAGCAAAATCCGCATTGCCGGTAATGGACATCATGCTCGTATCCAGCATGCCGCCCATGAAAATAAGCTGCTTCGCCGTGGCAGCGAAAGTCGGGTCCTGTCGTATGGCAAGCGCCAGATTGGTCAGCGGACCCGCGGCAATGATGGTCACTTCATGCGGGTGGGCATGCACCTGTTCGATCAGGAACTGCGCCGCACTCTGCGTCACGGGGGCAAGATGCGGCGCTCCTTCCTTCATGGCGGGAATGGCGGGCTGCACGTCAGGCGCCTTGTCTATGGAACCAAGGCCACCCCATGCGCCTTTCCATGGTATGGCGCCGAACTGCTGTTCATGCACCCGCATCGCCGCGCGCGTGTTGACCAGCGGGTAGACCGCGCCATCGGCCACCGGCACATCGGTCCGGCCCACGATTTCCAGCAGGCGGCGCAGATGGGCGGATTCCGCATTTTCCCATCCATCGCCCGATACGACCGTAAAGCCCAGCACGCGCACATGCGGGTTGAACAGGAGCGGAATGGTGGAAAGCTGGTCCGACCCACCGGGGCCAAGGAAATCATTATCCTCGATCACCAGTTCGGGCCCGTCGGATGCCGGCGCGGGAGCCGCGAAAGCGGTGGAGGCCATAAGGGTCAGGGCTGCGGCGCAGGTAGCCAGCCGGGCGGGAAGCGACAGGATGGAAGAAAGCACGCGGTGAACTCCTTGCCGTGGATGCGCATCCGCCATCGTATTGCCTAAATTCCTAAAGCACCAGCGCGGCAAGCAGGCTTTCCAGCCGCAGGCGGCCCGCTGCCGTCGCGCGCAGTATGCCGGTGGCCTGATCGTGGACCAGATATTCTTCCCCGATTGCTGCGTGCAGTATGTCGGGATCGGTTGCGTCGAGCACGGTCATGCCGGTACGGCGACGAAAACGCGTGGTGGAAATGCCTTCGGCCAGCCGCAGGCCCATAAGCAGCATTTCCCGCGCGCGGTCGCGGTTATCCAGCCGTTCCTCGGGGTGGGCACCGGTACCGGTGCGCTCCACCCGTTCGGCCCATGGTTCGGGCGCACGGTGGCGGCGCGTGGCGAAGGTCGCGCCATTGCGCGTCAGCCGCCCGTGCGCGCCGGGGCCTATGCCCAGATAGTCGCCATAACGCCAGTATGTCAGGTTATGGCGGCTTTCAGCCCCCGGACGGGCGTAGTTCGAGATTTCGTAGCCCCGCAGCCCGTGCGTCGCCGCAACGTCCGCTGTCAGTTCATACAGGGCCGCGGCGTCATCATCATCGGGCAGGTGGAACCGGCCCTGACGGAACAGGCTTTCAAAACGGGTGCCGGGTTCGATCGTCAACTGGTACAGCGACAGGTGATCCGACACCAGCGCCAGTGCTGCATCCAGTTCCCGCCGCCATGCCTGCGCATCCTGCCCCGGGCGGGCATAGATCAGGTCGAAGGAAATGCGGCTGAACAGGGCGCGCGCGGTTTCCAGCGCCGCGATGGCCTGTGGCGCATCGTGTTCACGGCCCAGAAAGCGCAGGGCTTCGGGTTCAAGGCTCTGGATACCCATGGAAATGCGGTTGACCCCCGCATCGCGGAAGGCGCGCAGCAGCCCGGTTTCCACGCTGGTCGGGTTGGCTTCGAGCGTGATTTCCACGTCGTCCGTCATGCCGAACAGCGTGCGCGTATCCTCGATCAGTCCGGCGACCGTCTCCGGCGCCATGAGGGATGGCGTGCCCCCGCCGAAGAAGATGGAACTGACCACCGGGCGTTCCGCCCGTTCCCCAATCCGGCCCGCTTCATGCGCCAGTTCGCGCCGCAGGGCATTGCCAAAGCGCGCGCGGGGGATTTCCGCGCGTACATGGCTGTTGAAATCACAGTAGGGACATTTGGACAGGCAGAACGGCCAGTGCACATAAAGCGCCAGCGGTTCTTCCCTGCCCATCGGGCCATCCATGCGGATCAGATCCCCAGCCGCACGCCCAGTTCGACCACCCGGTCCGGCGGGATGCGGAAGAATTCCGTGGCCGGCGTCGCATTGCGCGCCATGAACAGGAACAGCGACATGCGCCAGCGCGAAAGCTTGGGCACGGACGAACGCACCAGCAGTTCCCGGCTGGTGAAATACGATGCCTGCAACGCGTCGAAATCAAGGCCGTTGGCCTTCAGGTCTTCCAGCGCGCGGGGCAGGTTTGGCATTTCCATGAAGCCGTAACGCAGGATGATCCGGTAAATATCGGGTGCAAGTTCCTGCAGCGCGACACGGTGGCCATGATCGGCTTCGGGCTGGTCCAGTGTCTGTACGGTCACGAACAGCACATGGTCATGCAGCACCTTGTTGTGCTTGAGGTTGTGCAGCAGGCACGCAGGCACGAAATCGGGGTTGCCGGTCATGTAGACGGCCGTGCCCGGAACGCGGATGATGCGTGACTGCGGCAGGCGCGCAAGGAACGAGTTCATCGGCATGCTGTCCTGCTTCTGCCGGTTCATGATGAGCTGGCGACCTTTTTTCCATGTCGTCATCATGAGTGTCAGGACAATGCCCAGCAGGACTGGCACCCAGCCACCCTGCGGGATCTTGAGCGCATTGGACGCGAAGAACGTCGTATCAAGCAGGAAGAAGCCGCCAAAGGTCGCAATCGCGGCAGGCCGCGACCAGTGGTACAGCCTGCGGAACACCACCATCGCCAGCACGCAGGTACACATGAACGTGCCCGTCACCGCAATGCCGTAGGCGGAGGCCAGGGCTTCTGAACTGCGGAAGCTCAGCACCAGCAGCAGCGCGCCGACCATGAGGAAGCGGTTGAATTCCGGCAGGTAGATCTGGCCCTCTTCCTCCGCATTGGTGTGGGTGACGCGCATGCGCGGCAGGTAGCCAAGCTGGATGATCTGGCGGCATAGGGAAAAGCCGCCCGAAATCCCCGCCTGGCTGGCGATGACCGTGGCCATGGTGGACAGGATGATCATCGGCACCTGCAGCCAGTGCGGACCGAGCAGAAAGAACGGGTTGGCCAGTGCCTCGGGGCTGGTGATGATCAGCGCGCCCTGACCCAGATAGTTCAGCGCAAGGCACGGCAGCACGCAGAACAGCCACGCATAGCGGATGGGCTGGCGGCCGAAATGCCCCATATCGGCATAAAGCGCTTCCGCACCCGTGACCGACAGCACGACGGAGCCAAGCGCGATGAACGAAAGCCAGCCGTGATAGACGATGAACTGCACCGCATAGGTGGGCGATATGGCCAGCAGAACCGTGGGGTGATGCAGGATCTGGAGCGCACCCAGTATGCCCAGCAGGCTGAACCATACCAGCATGATCGGCCCGAATATGGCCCCTACCTTGCCCGTGCCGTAGCTCTGCACGGAAAACAGCCCGACCAGCACCAGCAGCGCGATGGGAATGACAAGGTCGTGGGCGGCGGGAAAGCTGACTTCCAGCCCTTCCACCGCGGACAGGACCGAAATGGCGGGGGTAATCATGCCATCGCCAAAGAACAGGCAGGCCCCCGCGATTCCGACCATGCCAAGGCCGATGCGCAGCCGGTTGCTGGGGGCCACGCGTTGCGCCAGCGACATGAGGGATATGATCCCGCCCTCACCATTATGGTCGGCGCGCATGATCAGGATGACGTATTTTACCGTCACGATCAGGAATAGCGACCAGATGATAAGGCTGAGGACGCCCAGCACTTCCCACGGTTCGATCTTGTGGTGCTGCGATACGACCATGATGGTCGAACGCAGGGCGTAGATCGGGCTTGTGCCGATATCGCCGAACACCACCCCCAGCACCCCCAGCAGCGCGGCGAAGCCTACCGGGTTGGCGGCGTGTTCGTGCTGGTCGGCACCGTATTCGGTAATCTTGGACGGCGCGGGGTTCTTGTCCGCGGCGGCGGCGGTGTGGCCACCGCCATCCGGCGTCGTTGATGATCCGGGGGCAGAAGGCCCCGTGGGTTGCGTCATGTCGTGACGGCTCCGCGGCAATAAAGACAGAAAACCGGCATCAGATCGCGACCGGATAATCCCGCATTACCGTCTCGACCCATGCACAGCAAGGGCCGTATCTACGCAGGTGCTATTCACATCGTTAACAGGGGTGGGCTGGCCGTGCCCCGAAAATGGCGCTGCCCACCCGTACCAGCGTGGCGCCACAGGCAATCGCCTGCTCGAAATCGGCTGACATGCCCATGGACACGACCGGCAGGCCGTGGCGCGTTGCCATGTCGGCCAGCAGGCGGAAATGGGGTGTCGGGTCCTGATCGTGCGGAGGGATGCACATAAGCCCCCGCACCGACGGGCCGAAGCGGGTCAGGCTGTCTTCAATGAACCTGTCGGCGTCTTCCAGCCTTATGCCGGATTTCTGGGTTTCGTCGCCCGTATTGACCTGTACCAGCAGGCCAGGCAGCCTGCCCGCCTTATCCGCGCCGCGCGCGATCGCATCGGACAGGGAAGGCCGGTCGAGGCTTTCGATCATGTCCGCGATCCGTACGGCTTCCGCCGCCTTGTTGGTCTGCAGGCCGCCGATGATATGCAGCCGCAGGTCGGGCCAGCGGGCGCGCAGGTCCGGAAATTTCGCGGCCGCTTCCTGCACGCGGTTTTCACCGAACAGGCGCTGCCCGGCCTCAAGGGCCGCGATGACGCTGGACTGCGGATGGAACTTGGAAACGGCGACCAGATCCACGCTGGAAGGGTCACGGCCAGCGGCGCGCGCGCTGGCCACGATACGGGTGCGGATGCCCGACAGGGCATCTGCTATGGATGCGGATGTTGACATGGCTCTAGGCTTGGCCTGAATACCTCCCCGGTCAAGTCCCCGGTCCGGCCGTCCATGCGCCACCGTTCTCAGGTCAGGATTACATGAAGTCTCCCTCGTCCCCCGCCTCCCGCCCCACTGGCCGCCGTCCTGCCTCGGGCCGCCCCGACCGGCGGGGGGGCAAGGTCGCCCCGGACCCGACGCGCGATATCGCCTTTGATATTGTCGAAGGCGTGATCGCCCACCGGCGCATGCTCGACACATCGCTGGAACATTCCGTTGCCGCCCGCACGGCGGAACCGCGCGACCGCGCCGCCGCCCACCGTCTGGCCGCGACCGTGCTGCGCCATATGGGCACGGCGAACGAAATTCTGGCCCCCTTCCTCAAGCGTGAACCGCCCGAACCGGTGCGCGTGGTCCTGCTGATAGGGGTAACGCAGCTCCTGTTCCTCGATACGCCGCCGCATGCTGCTGTCGCCACGTCCGTCGCCCTTGCGCGCAGGCGGGGACTGGTGCCTTTCGCCGGGCTGGTGAACGCGGTGCTGCGCCGCGTATCTGCCGGTGGGGCGGAAGCGCTTGAGGGACTGGACCAGCCACGGCTGGATGTGCCCGCATGGCTGTGGCAGTCGTGGGGCAGGATGGCGCGCCCCATTGCCAGCACGCTGGGTCATGAACCCCCGCTTGATCTGACCATCCGTCCCGGCAGCGAAGCGCCGCCGGGTGGCGAGGTCCTGCCCAATGGCAGCGTGCGGTTTCCGGCGGGCGCGGTGAAGGTTGCCGAACTGCCGGGCTTTGCCGAAGGGACATTCTGGGTGCAGGACATGGCGGCGACCCTGCCCGCGCGCCTGCTTGCCGCCAGACCGGGCGAACGGGTCGCCGATCTGTGCGCGGCCCCCGGCGGCAAGACCGCCCAGCTTGCCTGCGCCGGGGCGGAGGTCTTCGCCATCGAACGTGAGGGACGCCGCCTTGAGCGCCTGCGCGCGAATCTGGCCCGGCTGGGGCTGGATGGCGTGCATGTGGTCCACGCGGATGCGGCTGAATGGCGGCCCGATGCGCCGCTGGACGCCATTTTGCTGGATGCACCGTGTTCGGCGACCGGCACCATCCGCCGCCATCCCGATGCAATGTGGATCAAGCGCCCGCGCGACATCGCCACCATGACGCAGGGGCAGGACCGCCTGCTGGCCGCTGCCCGCGACATGCTGCGCCCCGGCGGGCGGCTGGTCTATGCCGTGTGCTCCCTCCAGCCCGAGGAAGGTGAACAGCGCGCCGCCGCGGCAGCCGCCATGGGGCTGGTTCCCGATCCCTTTACGGAGGAGGAACTGGCCTTCCTGCCGCAGGCCCGCACGCCCGAAGGCTGGCTGCGCACCCATCCGGGCATGCTGGGGGAACGCGGCGGGATGGACGGCTTCTTCGCCGCGCGCTTCCGCCGTGCCTGATGCGAGGGGGAGGGGCCTGCGATGAAAGCTTGGCGTCAGTCATGGGTTTCTGTTAAAAAACAGGCATGGCTGCTCTTAAAACTCCCCTCATCGCACCCAGCGTCCTGTCCGCTGATTTTTCCCGCATGGCGGACGAAGTCGCCGCTGTTGAAAAAGCGGGGGCGGACTGGCTGCATCTGGATGTAATGGACGGGCATTTCGTGCCGAACCTGTCCATGGGGCCGCAACTGATCAAGGCGCTGCGCCCCGGATCGAAGCTGCCTTTTGACGTGCATCTGATGATCGCGCCGGTCGATCCGTATATCGAAGCCTTCGCCAGGGCGGGCGCTGACCATATCCACCTGCATGTGGAAGCGGGGCCGCACACGCACCGCTCCCTCCAGCATGTGCGTGACCATGGGGTGAAGCCCGGCGTGGCCATCTGTCCCGCCACCCCGCCCGAAGCGGTGGGGGAAGTGCTGGATCTGGTGGACATGATCCTTGTGATGACGGTCAACCCGGGCTTCGGCGGCCAGAAATTCCTGACCAGCCAGCTACGCAAGATCGAAACCCTGCGCCGCATGGCCGATGCGACGGGCCGTGACATCCGCATCGGCGTGGATGGTGGCATCACGGCCCAGACCGCGCCGCTGGCGGTGGCAGCGGGCGCCGATGTGCTGATCGCGGGCACCTCGGTCTACGGGCAGGATGATTACGCCGCCGCGATAAAGGGCCTGCGTGGCGGAGCGCACAGCCCGGCGTGAGGACATGCCACGCGACGATGCTCCGCGGGGGTAGGTAGGCGATGACGTTGAAGCGTATGACGCGTGGCGCGCGCCTGTCGCTTGCGCGGCTGCCCCTGTTCGGTGGCGGCAGGAACCTGCCTGCGGCCCCTGTTCACAGCATGCGCGACCTGTGGCCGGGCGATCCGGTGGCGGGCGCACAGCTTACGCGCGGCAGCCTGACATGGGCGGGCTATACCCATCCCATCGGGCCGGGGCTGTGGGATTCACCACAGTTCGAACCTGCTTTCCGTGAGGGACTGCTGGGGTTCCGCTGGCTGCGCGACCTGCGCGCGGTGGGCACGGATGCCGCGCGGCTGAAGGCGCGCGCGCTGGTGGATGACTGGCTGCATCATCCCTCCCAGGATCCTGTTGCGCTGGAATGTGGCGTGATTGGCGCGCGGGTGGCGGCGTGGCTGGGGCATTATGATTTCTTTGCCGCTTCCGCCAGTGATTCCTTCCGTCAGCGGCTGATGGCCCGTCTGCTGGTGGAAGGGCGCACCATCGCAGCCATCATGCCGCCCGAACGGCATGGCTGGCAGTCCCTGACCGCCCTTAAGGGATTGCTGGCGGTTGCCGTGGCCATGCCTGAATATACCGGCTTCCTGACCCGCTACCGCCGCTATATCGATGCGGAGGTGGAAAGTCAGATCCTGCCTGATGGCTGGCATATCGAACGTAGTCCGGAAGTGCAGTTGCGCGCGCTGCGGGAACTGGCGGAAATGCGGGCCATGATGCAGGCCGCGCGCCATGCGCTGCCGCATTCCGTGGCCCTTGCGCTGGACCGGATGAGCCCGGTGCTGCGCGCCATGCGCCATGGGGACGGCGGGCTTGCCCTGTTCAATGGCAGCCATGAACGCACCAATGCACTGATTGAAATGGTGCTGTCACAGGCCACGCGGACGCGGGTCGTGGCTCACACCATGCCCGATGGCGGTTTCGTGCGCATGCAGGCGGCCCGTTCGCTGCTGCTGGTCGATGCCGGGATTCCTGCCCCGCCGGGTTACGACCACAATGCCCATGCGGGAACGCTGTCGTTCGAGTTTTCGTGCGCGCGCCAGCGTCTGATCGTCAATTGCGGGGGCGGCGTGCTGCCCGCGTGGAAGGATGCCCTGCGGCAGACGGCAGCCCATTCCGTTGTGGTGGTGGAGGACATGTCATCTTCCGAATTCGCGCCCGATGGCACGGTGGCGCGTAGGCCCCCGCATGTCGGCGTGGAACATGTGGTGGCGGAAGGCGCGCACTGGCTGGACCTGTCGCATGATGGCTATCATGCTTCCGCCGGGGCCACATATTACCGCAGGCTCTATCTCGGTGCGGATGGTGAGGTCCTGCGCGGGGAAGAAACGGTGGAAGGCGAGCGTGAAGTTGCCTTCGTGCTGCGGCTGCACCTGCATCCGTCCGTAACCGCCGTGGATGCGCGTGACGGTTCCATCCTGCTGGGCGCGGGGGAGCAGCACTGGCGCTTCCGTGCGGCGGGCGGCACGGTCGGGATTGAGGAAAGCGTGTATTGCGGCGGGCAGAACCCGCGCGCTTCCCTGCAACTGGTGGTGCGGGTCGATCCCGCCGCCAGGAAGGCGCGGGAGGAAGCGGAGGCCGAAGCAGAAGCCGATACCGCGTCCCCGGCACAGGATGATGATATGGATATGCCCGATGCCAGCAGGCCGGGCATGGTGCGGCAGGTGGTGCGCTGGGCGCTCCAGCGTGAAAAAATCCTGCTGCTGGCATGAAGATCCTTGAAGTCACGAATGTTGACTTCTCCCTGCGGCAGTTTCTCTTTCCCCTGATGGTGGCGCTGCGGCGCGAAGGGCATGACGTGGCTGGCGTGTGCGCCGACGGGCCGCTTGTAAACAGCGTGCGGGCACAGGGGCTGCGGGTGATGCCCGTGCCCATGTCCCGCACTTTCTCGCCTGTGGCGCAATGGCGGGCATGGCGGGCGCTGGTGCGGCTGATCCGGGCTGAAAAACCCGACATGGTGCATGCCCACATGCCCATCAGCGGCCTGCTGGCGCGTTTTGCCGCATGGTGGTGCGGTGTGCCGCGCGTGGCCTATACCGGTCATGGTTTCCTGTTCAACCAGCCCGGCCCATGGCCGCGCAGGGCGCTGGCGCTGGCGCTGGAATGGCTCGTCGGACGGGTGAGCGACATCTACATGACCGTATCGGAAGCGGATGCCCGGCAGGCCCGGCGGCTTGGTATCCACCCCGCTGCAACCGCCACGGGCAACGGGCGCGATCCGGCCCTGTTCCGCCCTGATCCCGACCGCCGTGCCATGCTGCGTCACCAGTTCGGTGTAAGGGAAGGGCAGGTTGTCATCCTCGCCGTTTCAAGGCTGGTGCGGGGGAAAGGATACCCGGAACTGCTGGCGGCCATGACGGATATGCCGGATAACACGGTACTGTGGATTGTGGGGGAACGCCTGCCCAGCGACAGGGGGCCGGATATGACACCCCTTCTGGCGCAGGCCCGGTCAAGGCTGGGTACGCGGCTTGTCTGTCTGGGGTATCGTGATGACGTGGCGGCCATCATGGCGGCGGCTGATATTTTTGTGCTGCCCAGCCATTTTGAAGGTCTGCCGATGAGCGTGATCGAGGCCATGCTGTGTGGTCTGCCGGTGGTGGCCAGCGATATTTCCGGCCCGCGTGAACTGGTGATCCCCGGTGAAACCGGTACGCTCGTGCCCTCGGCCAATGTGCCGCTTCTGGCCACGGCGCTGCGCCAGATGGTGGAAGACGGGGCAATACGCCAGCGCATGGGGCAGGCGGGCAGGGCGCGCGCCCTGACCCGTTATACCGAAGCGGCTGTCATGGCCCGCACGCTGGTCCTGCTGGGCGCGGCCTGAACCGCAGCCTTCGCCCCATAAAGAAGGCTTTGGTGAAGCTTTTTGCAAAAAGCTTCGGCAGATGCCGCCTTTTTGAAAGACGGCACCCAAACTTTTATCTAGCGCGCCGGGGCCTGCTGGCCGCCCTGACCGCCGCCCATGGCCTGAAGCAGGGCCTGCACTTCGGGCTGGTGGGTCTTGATCAGGGTGATGTTATGCGGGTTGAGCGGCGGCATGTCCTTGCTGTCCTGCGGCGGGTGCTGCAGTACGGCCTGCGTCATGCCGAAAGTGGTGATGTTCATGACGAACTCACGCGGGGACATGCGGTTGCGCTGCAGGATCGGCAGGAGCTGCGGCATGGACTGGGTACGCTGGATGGTTTCCTCCAGCGTCATGCTGGGGGTTTCCGGCGGATTGATATGGGCCAGCTTGATCTGCTGGATGACCGGCAGCATGCGCGCGAAAAAATCATCCGGCAGGCGATACTGCGCCACGGTCTGCACGTCGCGCTGGATGGCGGCCTGCTGTTCGGGGGTGAGTTCCTGCTGCTGTGTGGGTTGCTGGGCCATCGCCGGGCGCATGCCGCCGGGCATGTGGGCTACGGCAAGGGCGCACACGGTGGCCAGAAGCGCTTTGCGCACGAAGGAAGAGGTCATGGCTGGTTGCTCCATTCGCCCTGTCTCATCAGGGGTTCGCGGCTGCCATCGTGGTTGATGGCGTCGACATTGATTTTGCTGGACCCGATCATCCAGTCAATATGGATGAAACTGGTATTGGCGCCCTGCTGCGCCAGATGGGCTTCGGTCAGGCTGTCCGCATCGACCATGCATTTGGCATAGGACTGGCCCAGCGCGATATGGCTGGCCGCGTTCTCGTCAAACAGCGTATTGCGGAACAGGATGCCGCTTTGGGAAATGGGGGACGATGCGGGCACCAGCGCCACTTCACCCAGCCTGCGCGCGCCCTCATCGGTATCAAGGATGCGTTCCAGAACGGTCTGACCGCTGCTGGCACGGGCTTCGACAATGCGGCCTTCCTCAAAGCGGACGGCGATATTGTCAATCAGCGTGCCCTGATGGAACAGCGGCTTGGTCGCGCATACCGTCCCGCTGACCTTGCGGGCATGCGGGGTGGTGAACACTTCCTCGGTCGGGATGTTGGGATTGCACACGATTCCGTTCCCGGCGGGTTCGGCGCCGCCTGCCCAGGCGTGGCCATCCGCCAGCCCCACGGTCAGATCCGTGCCCGGTCCGGTGAAATGCAGGGCCGCGAAGCGCCGCTGGTTCAGCCACGTCGTGCGCCGGTTCAGGTAGGCGTTATGGGCCTTCCATTCGGCCACCGGGTCATCCACCGTTACGCGCGATGCCTGAAAGATCGCATCCCACAGGCGGCTGACCGCTTCATCCTGCGGCAGGTCGGGGAAGACCTGCGCTGCCCATGCGGGGGTGGCGAAGGCCACGATGTTCCAGTTGACGGCAAAGCGGGTGATCAGTTCCATGGCCGGGCGACCGGCGCGCGATGCCGCGCGTGACACGCGCGATACCCGTTCGGGGTCCTGATTGGCCAGAAGGACGGGATTGCCGCCCGTGATCGCCATGCGCGCCGCACCCTTGCGATAGGCATTGGCCATGCCTTCGTGCAGCCAGTCGGCTGCGGTATCCAGCGTATCATCGGCGGCGTAATGGAAACGGGCGAGCGTTGCCTCATCATCCGCATAGAACGGTGTCACCAGCGATGCACCCGCCCGGTAGGCATGTTCGGTAATCCGGCGCACCAGCGGCACGGCGTCAAGCGGGGCGGTGATGAGAAGCTGCTGCCCGTGCGCGATGTTCACGCCAGTGCGGACGGCGACCTCGGCCAGGCGGTCCAGAAGCTGTTCATGCCGGGGGGAGAAAGCCATGCGTCATCAAATCCTGTAAATGGCGGGCGATGCCTGCGGAATGCTGTCAGGATAGACGACACGCCCACCGCGCGTAAGATGGTATCCGCAAACCGGGCGGGAGTAAGGCATTAATGAAACGGGCGTTACCGGGTTCCCGCATGCTGTGTACTGTGGGGGATGCGCGTATGGCCCCGCAACGCGTGCTGTGTGCCGGGCGGGCGCTGGTGGTATGGATGGCGGGTGAACGTCCTGCCGTGCTGGATGACCGCTGCCCGCATGGCAATGCCCGCCTGTCCGCCGGTTATGTGCTGGATGGGCGCATTGTCTGCCCGGCCCATATGTGGGGCTTTGCGCCCGATGGCACCGCCCGTGCGCCGGGTGCCGACGTGGCGGCTCCCGTGGCGCAATCTTATGAATGCTGGATCAGCGGCGATCGGATATGGGTGTGTCTGCCCCATCCTGTGCCGCAGCATCCCGCCGCAGCCATTCCTGTATGACGGCCAGCAGATAGGCCTGCTGCCCGTCATCAAGCGGCTGGCCCGCCGGCATGGCGTGCCATTTGGCGACACATCCCCGGCAGCATGTGCCGGTCGCATGCTGGGCGATGAAGACCGGATGCCCGCGCCAGGGCGTCTGCCTGCCATCCTTGTCGGGATGGGCGGGGGCCAGACGGGTCGCAAGGAACCGGGCAGCATGCGTCATGACTTCCGGCAGGCCATGTCTGTCCAGATAGGCGCGTTCCCTTGCGCCCAGATGGAACCGGGCGCGAAAGCGCGAATAGGCCAGTCGTTCCCATAGGGCGGGCGATATGGCGGGCAGGTCCCGTGGCGGGGCGGCCTGTTCCGGTGCCACCGGATCTGGCGGCGCAGGCGCGAACAGGTCGGCCTGCCGCGTTGCTGCCGCATCCCTGCCTGTGCGCCTGCGGGGCATGGCCGTATTACCTCAGGCCGGGCGGACCAGAATGTGCCGCTTGCGCCCCGAGGAGAGCTTGATGGCGCCATCATGCAGGTCAGCAGCGGATACGGCCTGCGCCTCATCCGTCACCACCACATCATTCACGCGCGCGCCGCCACCACGGATCAGGCGGCGGGCTTCCCCGTTGCTGGCGGCGAAACCGGCTTCCACGAACAGGCGGAAGGCGGGCAGTCCTTCGGTCAGCAGGGCGGACGGTATGGTAACCGTGGGCAGGGCAGCGGTCGTGCTGCCTTCCTCAAACGTGCGGCGGGCGGCTTCGGCGGCTTCCTCGGCGGCGGCGCGGCCATGGCACAGGGCCGTGGCTTCGGTGGCGAGGATCTTCTTCGCCTCATTGATTTCGGCCCCGCCAAGGGCGGCAAGGCGGTCACATTCCTCGATCGGCAGGTCGGTGAACAGCTTGAGGAAGCGGCCAACATCCGCATCCTCCACATTGCGCCAGAACTGCCAGTAATCGAATACCGGCAGGCGGTGGGCCGAAAGCCAGACGGCACCCTGCGCCGTCTTGCCCATCTTGGCCCCGGAACTTGTGGTCAGCAGTGGCGTTGTCAGGCCGAAAACCTGTGCGCCATTCATCCTGCGGACAAGATCGATGCCCGACACAATGTTGCCCCACTGGTCCGATCCGCCCATCTGCAGCGTCACACCATGACGGCTGTTCAGTTCCTTGAAATCGTAGGACTGGAGAATGGAATAATTGAATTCCAGAAAGGTCAGGCCCTGTTCACGGTCAAGGCGCGAACGGACCGAGTCGAAGGACAGCATGCGGTTGACGGAAAAATGGATGCCCACATCGCGCAGCAGGTCGATGTAGGACAGCCGGTCCAGCCAGTCGGCATTATTGGTCAGCAGCGGTTCGTTCGGGCCGGTGCCAAGCGGCAGGAACTGGCGCAGGCAGCCTTCCACCCCACGCAGGTTGGTGGCGATGGTTTCCGCCGTCATGAGCTTGCGCGCTTCTTCCCGGAAGGAGGGATCGCCAATCCGCGCCGTGCCGCCACCGGCCAGCGCCACCGGGCGGTGGCCATGGCGGTGCAGCAGGCGCAGCATCATGATCTGGATAAGGCTGCCCACATGCAGGCTGTCCGCCGTGGGGTCGAAACCGATATAGCCCGCTACCGGACCGGCCTGCATGGCGGCGTCCAGCGCCTCCATGTCGGTGCACTGGAATATGAAGCCGCGTGCTTCGGCTTCCCGGAGGAATTCACTCTTGGGCATGATCTGTTCCGCGCTGAGATGTGCATCGCTGGCCGGGCCGCCCCGGCGCGGACCAGCCTCTAGCATGTTCGCCGCACTTCATGGAACAGCCCGCCCCACCGGGTGGGTGAATCAGTCGGCGGCCAGCGCCAGCGCCTTGCGGTTCATGACGGTGCTGACATGGTCTTCCACCGCGTCGGCCACCTGATCGGCATGGTTGGCGAAAACATGGTCCGCACCCTTGAAAATGCGGTAATCCACGGTCACGCCCTTCTGGGTGTTCAGCTTGTCCACCAGCTTGCGCACGGCGGGTTCGGGTACGAGTTCGTCGTTTTCCCCCGCGATCATGAGCCCGCCACAGGGACACGGGGCAAGGAAGCCGAAATCATAATGGTTGGCAGGTGGTGCCACGCTGATCCACCCCGTGATTTCCGGGCGGCGCATGAGAAGCTGCATGCCGACGAACGCCCCGAACGAATACCCCGCGATCCACAGTCCGCTGGCGTTCGGGTTGACCATCTGCATCCAGTCAAGGGCTGCTGCGGCGTCCGAAATCTCGCCGATGCCACCATCATAGCGGCCCTGTGAACGGCCAACCCCGCGTGAGTTGTAGCGCATGACGGAGAAGCCCATCTTCTCGAACGTGCGGTACATCGCGTAGGTGATGCGGTTATTCATGGTCCCGCCGTGCAGCGGATGGGGATGCAGCACCAGCGCAAGCGGCGCGTTGGGCGCGCTTGAATGGTGGTATCGACCTTCCAGACGGCCATCAGGGCCGGCAAACATGACCTCAGGCATAGGTATCCCGCATTTTCGTTTCCCGACGCATTTCAGGCATTGCATCGGGAAGGTTACTGTTACAGCCTGCTGACCGGCGATGCCCCGTCAGGTCGGCAGGCAGAGAATACGCTGTTACCCGTCATTCCCGCGCCGGGGGCGGGATGGTACCCGGTATTCATCCGGCTCTGACTGGGTGGAAACAGAAACTGCCCGGTCTGGAACTGTCAGCCCGGAAGTATACCAACCCACCCGATAATGGGCATTCCACCTACTGTATGAAAGTGCATCTTCGGCAGGCGTGCCCTGCGCGGGGGGCAGATATGGTGCAGGGTTTGTTGGTGTCCCGGCCCGCAGAATGGCTTTTATGCGCCGTCCGGGCGGGGTGTATCGTGCTGGTTCGCTCTCCTTGCCATGCCCGGCAGCCGGGCGGGCGACATTGAGGCAGCGGTATGAAAAGATGTGGCCATCCCCCATAACACGTTGCAATAAATATTATGTTGCGCTGCCTTATAGCGGTGTGGATTCACAAAATGCCAGATAAATCGTAATTCCTGTCGCAAAAGGACTTGGCGCAACCCATATGGCCGGACAGCATGAGTACCCCACGCGATAGCTTTACCTACCTTGACGCGAATGCGTCCGAGCCCATCCGGCCAGAGGCGCTGGCGGCCATGACGCAGGCGGCGCAGGTGGCGGGAAATCCGTCATCCGTGCATCGCGCGGGACGTGGTGCGCGGGCGGAACTCGAAACCGCGCGCGAGGGGCTGGCCGCCCTGTTTGGCGTGCAGGCGGAAAACTGCGTCCTGACATCGGGCGGGACGGAGGCGAACGTGCTGGCGGTTACCGGGCTGGGTGCCGGGCGGCGCGTGCTGGCGGGGGCGACGGAACATGATGCCGTGCGCGCGGCGGGCGTGGCCGGTGTCATTGCGGTGCGCCCGGACGGCGTGCTGGACATGACGGCGCTGGAACGGATGCTTGCCGCGGCGGATGATCCGGCGCTGGTCTGTGTCATGCTGGCCAATAATGAAACGGGCGTCATCAATCCGGTGCGTGAAATCGCTGCGCTGTGTCACGCCCATGGCGCGCTTGTGCATGTTGATGCGGTGCAGGCGGCGGGACGGATCGCATTCACGCTGGACGGGCTGGACGCGGACAGCATCGCGATTTCAGGCCATAAATTTGGCGGTCCCAAAGGCGCGGGCGCGCTGCTGCTGGCGGGCGACCGTTTCCGCAGCGTCCAGCCGCTGCTGGCGGGCGGGGGACAGGAACAGGGGCGGCGCGGCGGTACGCCGGGCCTGCCCGCCATTGCAGGCATGGCTGCCGCAGCCCGCATCGCCTGCGCGGGCATGGCGGCGCAGGCGGACCGGCACCGCATATGGCGTGACCGGATTGATGCCGCTGCCGTAGCCGCAGGGGCTACGATATGCGGGGCAGGCGCGCCGCGCCTTGCCAATACAGGCACGCTGCTGCTGCCCGGATGCAGCGCGCAGACCCAGATCATCGCGCTGGACATGGCGGGATATGGTGTCTCGGCCGGGTCCGCATGCTCGTCGGGCAAGGTGGCGCGATCGCATGTGCTTGAAGCCATGGGCTATGGAGAGGATGCAGGCTGCGCCATCCGTGTCTCCCTGCCATGGTCGATCACGCAGGCCGAAGTCGATGGTTTCATTGCCGCCTATACCGCCATGGCACTGCGGCTGGGCGCGCGGGCAGGGGGCAGGCCATGAACGCGCAGGACCTGATCTATCTGGATTATCAGGCCACGACACCGTGTGATCCGCGTGTGGTGGCTGAAATGCTGCCATGGTTTACCGACAGCTTCGCCAATCCCCACAGTCTGGATCACGTCGCCGGTCGCGCGGCCCATGATGCGGTGGAACAGGCGCGTGGCGAAGTGGCGCAACTGCTGGGTGCCGAAGCGCGTGAAATCGTGTTCACATCCGGCGCGACCGAAGCCAACAACCTCGCCATCAAGGGGGCTGTCCGTCACCTGCTGGAACGTGGCGATCCGCGCAGGCGCGTCATCACGGTGGCGACGGAACATAAATGCGTGCTGGAATCCGTGCGCGACCTTGCCCGCGAAGGGTGCGAGCCGGTGATCCTGCCCGTCAGGCCCGATGGCACGCTGAATCCCGAAGTGCTGGCCCGTGCGCTGGAAGTACCCACGCTGCTGGTCAGCATCATGGCGGCGAATAACGAAACCGGCGTGCTGCACGACCTCGCCGCCCTCGCGCCGCTGGTGCGCGGGGCGGGCGCGCTGCTGCACAGCGATCTGGCGCAGGCGGCGGGCAAGGTGGATGTTGACGTGCGGGCGTGGGATCTCGATCTGGCTTCCGTTTCCGCGCACAAGCTGTACGGGCCGAAAGGGGTGGGCGCGCTGTTCGTGCGCCGCAGGCCGCGCGTGCGGCTGGCCCCGCTGTTTTCTGGCGGGGGACAGGAGCGCGGGCTGCGTTCGGGCACGCTGCCCGCGCCACTGCTGGTCGGATTCGGCGCGGCCTGCCGCATCGCACGGGAAGAAGGCGCGCAGGAACGGGTCAGGATGGCCAGCCTGCGTGACCGGCTGCTGGCGGCGCTGCGGGCCGGGTGTGGGGACGTACATGTGCATGGCACCCTGTCCGGGCGGCTGGCGGGCAACCTGAACCTGCGCTTTTCAGGGGTGCGGGCGGTGGACCTGCTGGCGGCGGTGCCGGCACTGTGCCTGTCCACGGGTTCGGCCTGTTCCTCGGCGGAGGTGGTGCCGTCCTACGTGCTGACGGCGATGGATATGGACGCGGCACAGGCGGCGGAAGGCTTGCGTCTGGCCGTCGGACGCTATACCTCACCCGCCGATGTGGATCGCGCGGCGGAGATCCTGTGCCAAGCTGTGGCACGGTGCCGCGCGACAGGCAGTTCTTCGCCCCGGTAACGGGCGGATGATACAGGCAGGATGGAAAGATGGCGCATATAGTATTCATAGAGCGTGATGGCACCCGCCGCGAAGTCGCGGCCCCGCTGGGTCTGTCGGTACTGGAAATCGCCCATAAGAACGGGGTCGACCTTGAAGGCGCATGCGAAGGCTCGCTGGCCTGCGCGACCTGCCACGTGGTGGTGGACCCGGAATGGGCCACGAAGCTGACCCCGCCGACCGAGGACGAGGAAGACATGCTCGACCTTGCATTCGGTTTGGAAAAGACATCCCGTCTGGGCTGCCAGATCGTGATGACCGAAGCGCTTGATGGACTGGTCGTGCGCCTGCCGCGCACGTCCTGACGGCTGGACAGGCAGGCGCTGGCCCCGGATGGTCACGCCCTGTCGTAAACATGATGTTTGACCTGTGGTGCCCGGGGGCTGATAGTCCTGCGGGCATTGCTGGCATTTAGGGAAAGTGGAACCGAGCCATGCGCATTCTTGTGGCCATGTCTGGCGGGGTGGACAGTTCTGTCGTTGCCGCACGTCTGGTGGACGAGGGGCATGAAGTGATCGGCGCCACGCTCCAGCTTTACGATTCACGCGAAAGCAGCAAGAAGGGCGCGTGCTGTGCCGGACGCGACATTCACGATGCCCGTCGCGTGGCCGACAGGCTGGGTATCCCCCATTACGTGATTGATGCCGAACGCCGTTTCCATGACAGCGTGATCGGCACTTTCGCCGATGCCTATGCGGCGGGGGAAACCCCGGTTCCCTGCGTTGCGTGCAATCAGGGCGTCAAGTTTACCGATCTGCTGGGCATGGCGCGCGACCTTGGCGTGGATGCCATGGCCACCGGGCATTACGTCCGCCGCGTGGAAGGCCCCGACGGGGTTGAGATGCATCGCCCCGTGGACGCCGGGCGCGACCAGTCATGGTTCCTGTTCGCCACCACGCGCGACCAGCTTGATTTCCTGCGCTTTCCGCTGGGTGACATGCCCGACAAGGCCGCCGTGCGCGCGGAAGCTGAACGCTTCGGCCTTGCCGTCGCCGCCAAGCCAGACAGTCAGGACCTGTGTTTTGTTACCGATGGTTCCTATGCCGGGCTTGTTGAAAAACTGCGCCCGGACGTGACCGGGGCCGGTGAGATCGTTGACCAGAGCGGCCATGTGGTCGGCCAGCATGAAGGTGTGACCCGCTACACCGTGGGCCAGAGCAAGCGGCTGGGCAATGCGGCGATGCGCGAAGGCGAACGCCAGATGGTGGTGGGCATCCAGCCTGCGACGCGGCGTGTGGTGATCGGCCCGCGCGCGCAGGCCGTCGCCCGCACGCTCATGCTGCGTGACATGAACTGGCTGGTGACTCTGCCGGGGGCGGAAGGCATGCGGTGCGCGGTGCAGATCCGCGCGCGCGAAGCCGCACGCCCCGCCACCGTGTTTCAGGCCGAAGGCAATGGTGCGCGCGTGGAACTGGACGAAGGTGCGGTTCCCGCCCCCGGTCAGGCCTGCGTGATGTATGACGGCAGCAGGGTTCTGGGCGGTGGTTTCATCCGCCGTCACGAAAGCGAAGGAAAATTGGCATCATGAGCGATGGTATTCTGGTCATAGGCACACGCCGGTATTCGTCCTGGTCGCTGCGGGGCTGGCTTGCGGTGCGTCTGGCCGGGCTGGATGTGCGCGAACAGATGATCCCCCTGGCCGATAATGGGGAGACCGCCGCCATCCGCACCATCTCCCCCAACGGCAAGGTGCCGTATCTGGAGCACAAGGGCATCGCGGTGTGGGAAAGTCTTGCCATATGCGAATACTGCGCCGAACAGGCGCCGGGCCTGTGGCCTGACGATGCCCGTCAGCGTGCCTATGCCCGCAGTATCGCAGCCGAAATGCATGCCGGGTTCCGTGCCGTACGCGCCGCCATGCCGATGAATACCGGCCGCGACGGCACGCCGCTTGCCGCGGGCACCACGCAGGATATCGATGCCGATATTTCGCGCATCGACGCGATCTGGACCGAATCCCGGCTGGATTTTGGCAAGGACGGTCCCTTCCTGTTCGGCAGCACGATGGGCATGGCCGATGCCATGTTCGCGCCTATCGTCTCGCGTTTTCTGTCCTATGGCGTCAATCCGTCGCCGGAATCGCGGGCGTATATGGATGCCGTGCGCGCGCATCCGCTGGTTGATGAATGGTACCAGCTTGCGGCGCAGGAACCCAAGGAATGGCGGCAGCCGCGTTTTGAAGGCATTGCCTGATCCATATCGGGACATGATCCGGCCCGCCGCCATTGTCCTGCCCGCGCGGGAGGGATTCAGCGCGGGCGCGGTCGGGGCCATCGGGGGGCAGGTGGCGGCGCTGGCCGTGCCCGGCGATGTGGTTGTCGGCACGCCGCTAACCGCAGCCTCACTCCTGCCGCGGCATGATTACCGGCCTGTGCGGCCCGGGCTGTGGCCGCCGGGCGGGCGTAGTGTGCGCTACGCTGCCGCGGTAACGCGCGTGGTGCGCGATCTGGGAACGGACGTGATTGAAGTCCATAACCGCCCTGATATCGCCCGCTACATCGCCCGACATTGCCCCCGCCAAAGGGTGCTGCTTGTTTTGCATAACGATCCGCAGGGCATGCGCGGGGCTGATACGCCCGCCCTGCGTGCCGACCTGCTGCGCCGTATGACGGTGGCGTGTGTTTCGGACTGGTTGCGCGGGCGGTTTGTCGATGGCGTGCCAGCGCACCACGCGGCGCGGGTTCTCCTTTCCCCCAATGGCGCGGTATTGCCCGCGACGGTGCCCCCCATGGCGGAGCGCGCGCAATGCGTGCTGTTTGCCGGGCGTGTCGTGGCGGACAAGGGGGCGGACCTGTTTGTTGCCGCCTGCGCTGAATTGCGGCGCTCCCATCCGGGCTGGCGCTTTGACATGATCGGTGCCGACCGTTTCCGCGTGGATGCTCCCGCCACTCCGTTCCTGACTGACCTTGCGCCCCGCGCGGATGCGGCAGGTGTGGAAATGACGGGCTATCGACCCCATGCGGCGGTGCTGTCCGCCATGGAGCAGGCTGCCATAGTGGTCGTGCCCAGCCGCTGGCCCGAACCGTTTGGCCTCACCGCGCTGGAGGCCATGGCCGCAGGCGCCGCGCTGGTTGCAGCCCCCACCGGTGGCCTGCCGGAAGTGGTGGGGGATGGCGGTGTCCTGTGCGCACCCGATCCGCCCGCCGGCCTTGCGCGGGCGATCGCGTCCCTGATGGATGACCTGCCCGCCCGCCAGGCCCTTGCCGTGCGGGGGCGGGCGAGGGCTGCGCGGTTTAGCATCGAACGCGCCGTGGCCCTGCGTCAGGCGGCCCGCCTTGCCGCCCTGCATCATGGGGCTGGATGAAGGGTTTTTGGCTTTTATGCGCTGCCGGGTATGGGACACGCCGCCGCATGGCCCTATATCTGGACAGATCAAGCTACACGCCACCATGGCGCAGAATGAAAGACCGGAGGCCACATGTCCGATACCGTTCAGGCGTCGCCCGATGCCGCAGCCCAGAATGCCCTTGTGCCGGTTACGGTGCTGACGGGATTTCTGGGGGCGGGCAAGACGACGCTGCTCAATCATATCCTGACTGCCCAGCACGGTCGCAAATACGCCGTGGTGGTGAACGAGTTCGGTGAACTCGGCGTGGACAACGACCTCGTGGTCGATGCCGACGAGGAAGTGTTCGAGATGAACAACGGCTGCATCTGCTGCACCGTGCGTGGGGACCTGATCCGTATTCTCGGCAACCTCATGAAACGCCGCGCGAAGTTTGACGGCATCATTGTCGAGACCACCGGCCTTGCCGATCCCGCTCCCGTGGCCCAGACATTTTTCGTGGATGAGGACGTTCGCGGCAAGACCCGTCTGGACGCCGTGGTGACGGTGGTTGATGCCTACAACGTCATCCAGACGCTTGAGGAAAGCCCGGAGGCGGTGAACCAGATCGCCTTTGCCGATGTCATCATCCTCAACAAGACCGACCTTGTGGATGAAGTCGCGCTGGCGACCATCGAATCGCGTATCCGCTCGATCAACGCGGTCGCGCGCCTGCACCGCGCGCAGCGTGGCGATGTGCCCCTGTCCGATGTGCTGGATCAGGGTGGTTTCGACCTGCAGCGCGCGCTTGAACACGCCCCGCATTTCCTTGAGGATACCAGCCACTCCCATGAGGCGGACGTGACCTCCATGTCCTTCGAGGTGGAAGAACCGCTCGACGCCGCGCATTTTCAGGCATGGATCGGTGCGCTGCTGCAGGAAAAGGGCGCGGATATCCTGCGCGCCAAGGGCATCCTGAACTATGCGGGCGAAGACCGTCGCTTCGCCTTCCAGGCCGTGCACATGATGGCCGATGGCGATTTCATCGGCCCGTGGAAAGCAGGTGAGAAGCCTGTCTCCCGCCTTGTGTTCATCGGGCGTAACCTCAACCGTCCGCAGCTTCGTCGCGGTTTTGAAAGCTGCCGTGCGAAATGAGCGGGACCGTGAACGAAACAATGACGCCGTCCCTGCTGGAGCGGCGGGGGGCAACCCGACAGCTTGAAGGTCAGATCACCGGTTGCGCCATCGCGCGCGACAGCGGGCAGGTCGCCTTTGTTACCGGTGAAGGCGACATCATGGTCGCCAGCCGCCCGGACTGGGGCCGTTCGGATGCGTGGGATGTTACGACCGTTCATGACGGCGCGATCCTTGCCATCGCCCCCGATGCCGCCAGCACCGGCTTCCTGACCGGGGGGGACGACAACGCCCTGCGCCGTGTCGCCGCCGATGGCAGCGTGACCGATCTGGTCAAGGGGCGGCGGTGGATCGAACACATCACCACATGGTGCAACGACAAGGGTGGTGTGATCGCGTTCGCATCGGGCAGGCAAGTCGAACTGCGTGACGCCAGCGGGCAGACGACGCTGAAGGTGCTGGAGCATCCCTCCACCGTCAGCGGGATCGTGTTCGATGCGAAGGGCAAGCGGATCGCGGCCTCGCACTATAACGGCGCATCCATGTGGTTCGTGCAGGCGAAGGTGGACACCGTCCGTCCGCTGGAATGGAAGGGCAGTCATATCGGCATCGCCATCCACCCGGCGGGTGAGGCGCTGGTCACGTCCATGCAGGAATCGGAACTGCATGGATGGCGTCTGTCCGATGGGCATAACATGCGCATGAGCGGCTATCCGTCCAAGGTGCAGTCGATGGCCTTTACCCGTAATGGCAAGTGGCTGGTGACAAGCGGGGCGGATACCATCGTGATGTGGCCGTTCTTCGGTGGTGGCCCGATGGGCAAGCCCCCGACCGAGGCAGGCGGCATCCCCGGTGTCATGTGTACCCGCATCGCCTGCCATCCGGTGCATGACATCGTGGCGGCAGGCTTTGCCGATGGTTCGGTGCTGATGGCCGATACGGGCGCGCAGCGTATCCTGCCGGTCTGCCTTGCGGGTGGTGGCGCGGTGTCGGCGCTGGCCTTCAGCCCCGATGGCTGCGCGCTGGCTTTCGGCACGGAAGACGGACGGGCCGGCGTGGTGGACCTGTCCGCCAGATAGGCGGCGGTCACGGCAATGCCGGAAGGAACGGGACAGCGCATGCGCGTGCTTCATGTCATGGCGGCCCAGGGCAATGGCGGGGCGGAACTGTATTCCACCGATGTCATGCTCAGCCTGCAGGCCGCCGGACTGTCGCAGAAGGCGGTCCTGCATCCCCATGCGCCGCGCGTGGCGGAAATGCGGGCGGCGGGGATGGATGTGGAAACAGCGCCGCTGCGCTTTCCCCTCCGCCTCGGCGCGCGTCTGGCGCTGCGGCGGCTGATTGCGCGCATGCGGCCCGATATCATCCATTGCTGGCTGCGCCGCGCAGCGGAAATCGTGCCCACGGGCACAGGCATCCCGGTCATTGGCTGGTTTGGTAATTACAAGGACCTGCGTCCCTTCGCGCATTGCGACTGGTTCGTGGGCTGCACGGCGGACATGGCCCGCTCCATGCGTGAACGGGGGGCACCGGCTGACCGGGTAGCCTATATCCCCACTTTCCCCTCTGTCCGGCCCGAAGCGCCGGTATTGCGTCAGTTGCTGGATACGCCTGCGGATGCGCCGGTACTGCTGGTGCTGTCACGCCTGCATCCCGCCAAGGGGCTTGAAACCCTGCTGGATGCGCTTGCAGCCCTGCCGCGCTGCCATGTCTGGCTGGCGGGGGAAGGCAACCTGCGCGCTGCCCTTATGGCGCAGGCCGAAAGGCTGGGCATTGCCGGTCGGGTTCACTTCCTTGGCTGGCGGTCGGATCGGGGGGCCTTGCTGGCGGCAGCGGATATCTGCGTGCTGCCGTCACGCTATGAACCCTTTGGCACCGTTATCCTTGATGCCTGGTCGGCGGATATCCCGCTGGTGGCCTGTGCCGCCGATGGTCCGCGCGCGCATATACGCGACGGCGAAAATGGCATGCTGGTTCCTATTGATGATGTGGGGGCACTGGCCGGTGCCCTACGCCGCGTGCTGGATGACGCGGCACTGGCGGCCCGGATCGTGTCGGGTGGCCGCCGGGATTACGAGGCGCATTTCACCCCGCAGGCCGTCACCGCGCAGTGGCTGGCGCTGTATGACCGCGTGCTGTCAGCGGGGTGCCGGTAACGGCGGCACCGGCGGCGGTGGGCTTGCGACAGGTGGCTTGGGGGCCGACGCCATGCCATCAAGGAATGCTTCAGCCAGTGCGGAATAGAGCGCCTGCGAACAGATCATGCGCGAAACGCCATAGGCCAGAAAGGATGTGGCCAGCAGCGCCAGCGTGACCTGCTGGTTGTCGCACATTTCCATGACGATGACGGATGCGGTCAGCGGGGACTGCACAACGGCAGAAAAATAGGCCACCGTACCCAGCAGCACCACCGCCCCCGGCGTGGTGTGCGGCAGGAACTGCGCCACCCAGCCGCCAAATCCCGCCCCGATGGCCAGTGACGGCGCAAACAGGCCGCCCGGAATGCCGGAACAGTAGGATATGATGGTGGCGATGAATTTCAGGATGAAGAACGACGCGGGGTAGTGGGTCTTCCCCTCGATGATTTCATGCGCCTGAATATAGCCGGTGCCGTAGGTAATCCCGCCCGATGCGATGCCGATGATGGCCAGAACCAGACCACAGCTTGCGGCGAACGCCACCGGACGCCCCTTGGCGAAGCGACCCAGCCCCCCCGGCAGTCCGCGTGTCGCGCGGATCAGGATGGCGGAAAACACTCCACCCCCAATACCGCCCAGAATGCCGCAGGTCGGCACCGCGATCCAGCTTATGCCCACGGGCACGATCACGTCGGTATGGCCGAAATAGCTGTAATTGCCCACCAGTGCTATGGCGGTCACACCCGACAGGATGACACCCGTGAGCATCGTGCCGCTGGTGCGCTGTTCAAAGGAATGGCTCAGTTCCTCGATGGCGAAGACGATACCCGCCAGCGGGGTGTTGAACGCAGCGGACACGCCGGACGCGCCGCCCGCCAGAATCAGGCCACGGCGCATGCTGACAGTGGACAGGTTCAGCCACCGCCCGCAGGCATGCATGATCGCAGCCCCCACCTGCACGCTTGGCCCTTCACGCCCGATGGAAGCCCCCGCCAGCAGCCCCAGCGAGGTCAGCACGATCTTGCCCGCCGCCACCCGCAGCGCCAGCAGCCGATCGATGATGGCGAAGTTTTCCAGATGCAGGGTCGCAATCGTCTGCGGTATGCCGCTGCCCTGCGCGCCACGGAACCATGTGCGTGTCAGCCATGAGGACAGCGCCAGTCCACCCGGCGTCAGCACCAGCATGATCCACGGATTGATATGGATGATATGCGTGCGCAGCGTGGCCGCCGCGTCCGCCGCCATGGCGAAACCCACGGCCACGAATCCCACCACGACAGCCGCTGCCCAGCAGGCCAGCTTGCGTCGCCACTGTTCGGTGGTGATGCGGGCGGAACGGCGCAGGTGGCGCATGTGCCGCTTGCGTCTTTCGGTCAGGTCGGTGCGCATGAACGGCAATGCACTTTCAGTAACAGCACGGACGGATAAACCGGGTTGGGCAGGCCGGTTGCGGGTGCCGGACCAGTTTTAACGCAGGCCCGGTGGTTATTGCCAGTATTAGTGGCCCCATCATGGCGGGATGGAGACCCCATTCGGGCGGGAGGCTGCCCGTCAGGGCAGGACCAGCACCCCGCTATGCTTGGCCTTGCGTTCGGGTTCGACGTGAATGTTGATCAGCGCATCGCCCAGCCCTTCGCGCAGGCCATCTTCTATCCGGTCGCAGATATGGTGGGCGTTTTCCACGCTCATGGAACCCGGCACGACCAGATGGAATTCGATGAAGGTCATGGCGCCGACAATGCGCGCACGGATGTCGTGGGCTTCCAGCGCGCCAGCGGCGGTATGGGAAATGATGGAGCGGATTTCGCCCAGCGTTTCCGAATTCGGCGCTTCATCCATAAGGCCCGCGATGGAGGTGCGCATCATCTCCCACCCCGTGCGCAGCACATTCACCGCGATCAGTGCCGCCAGCAGCGGGTCCAGCCACAGCCAGCCGGTCAGCGGGATCAGGATGAAGCCCACGATCAGCACGCCGGATGTCGAAACATCCGACAGGACATGATGCCCGCTCGCCACAAGGGCGGGGGAGTGGTGGGCACGGCCCATGCGCAGCAGGAACAGCCCCCACACAAGGTTGAGCAGCCCCGCCCCGCCATTGAGCGAGATGCCCAGCAGGGAATCCTCCGGCCGGTGCATGTGCTGGAATCCGATCCATGCCTCATGCGCGATGGTCACGGCGGTAATGACGACCAGCACGCCTTCCGCCACGGCGGACAGGTATTCGGCCTTGTAATGACCATAGGTGTGGTTGTGATCGGGCGGCAGGCTGGCGACGCGCAGCGCCCATAGCCCGGCCACGGCGGACACCACGTTGATGATTGTCTCGATCGCATCGGAATACAGCGCGATACTGCCGGTGGTGCGCCATGCGGCGTATTTCATGCCCAGCGCGATAAGGCTGACGGCAACGCTGCACCATGCCGCGAGGATCTTGGTATCGGTATTGGCAAACATGCTGGCTGACATACCCCTGCGGTCAGACGGTGTGGGCGCTGGCAAGACTGCACTGGTCGGCATCGTTCAGGGTCTCGATCTGGAAGGTGGGATGCACGATGCCGAAGCGTTCATGCAGTTCGCGCGCGGCCCGGTTCAGCAGGCCGTCGGTCGCCTGACCGTTTTCGGTGGCGGCGCGCACAAGGTGGACGGTCAGCGCCGTCTCGGTGGTGCTGAGTGGCCAGATATGCAGGTCATGCAGGTCGCATACGCCGGGCAGCGTGCGCAGGTAGGTGTCCACCTGCGCGGGATCGATGCCACGCGGCACGCGGTCCAGCGCCATGTCCAGCGAATCGCGCAGCAGCGACCATGTGGCAAGGATGATGGACAGCGACACGACAAGACAGATGACCGGATCAGTCCGCAGCCAGCCGGTCAGCAGGATCAGCCCGCCCCCGGCCACGACCGCAAGCGACATGAGCGCGTCCGATGCCATGTGCATGAACGCGCCGCGCAGGTTGATGTCGTTTTTTCCGCCGCTTGCGAACAGCATCGCGGTCATCCCGTTTACGGCGATGCCGATTCCGGCCACCACCATCACCTCGACACCGGCGACCGGATGCGGATGGATCAGGCGCAGCACCGCTTCCCACATGATGCCGCCGGTCACGACCAGCAGCGCCACGGCATTGCCAAGGGCCGCAAGGATGGAGGACCGGCGCAGCCCGTAAGTGAAATTCGTGCTGGGAGAGCGGCGCGAAAGGATTTCCGCCACCCACGCGGCCCCCAGCGCCAGCACGTCGGACAGGTTGTGCCCCGCATCGGCCAGCAGCGACAGCGCATGGCTGCGCACGCCCCATATGGCTTCGCCCGCTACATAGGCAAGGTTGAGCGTAATCCCCAGCGCGAACGCCCGCCCATAGGACGCGGGCGTATGCACGTGATGGTGGCCAAAGCCCCCGCCATGGCCATGGTCGCACCGGTCATGACCATGATCTCCATGCTCCGCATGACCGGCGTGGCCAGCATGATCGGTATGGTCGTGGTCATGGGAATGGCTGTGTTCGCCATGGTTGTGCTGGCATTCGCCCATGGGGCCGCATCCATTTGTCAGGGAGAACCGGAACTGTCGCCGCCTTCTAGCAGAAGGTTGCGTCGCGTCACCAGCACTTAGCACATTTTGTACGGCCACCCGGCATGATATGGCACCCGTACGGCCCCAACCTGCCATGGAAACGTGACCCGATGATCAGACTGACCCAACTGCGCCTGCCGATCGACCATACACAGGCCGAGCTGAAACAGGCCGCGGCCGCGCGGATGGGCGTGGCGGAGGCGGATATCGGGCAGATCACCGTATTCCGTCGCGGGCATGACGCGCGCAGGCGCGGGCGGATCGTTCTGGTCTACACGCTGGACTGCGCCGTGCGTGACGAAGCCGCCGTTCTGGCCGCCCATGCCGATGCCCGTGACATCATGCCGACGCCGGATACGTCGTACCGTTTTGTCCTGAATGACGGGGCACAGCTTGCCGCCCGCCCCGGCTTCATGCGCCCTGTCGTGATCGGGGCGGGTCCATGCGGGCTTATGGCCGCACTGGTGCTGGCGCAGATGGGGCTGCGGCCACTGGTGCTTGAACGCGGCAAGGCGGTGCGTGAGCGCACGGTCGATACCTTCGCCCTGTGGCGCAAATCCATCCTGACCCCCGAAAGCAACGTGCAGTTTGGCGAAGGGGGGGCGGGCACGTTTTCCGATGGCAAGCTGTACAGTCAGGTCAGCGATCCCCGTCATTACGGGCGCAAGGTGCTGGACGCCTTCGTGCGGGCTGGCGCGCCGGAGGAAATCCTCCACCTTTCGCATCCGCATATCGGCACGTTCCGGCTGGTTTCGATGGTGGAGCATATCCGTGCGGAGATCGGCGCACTGGGCGGGGAATACCGGTTCGGCGCGCATGTCACTGATTTTATTACGGATGATGACGGCGCGGGCGGCCAGCGCCTGACCGCGCTGCGTCTGGCCGATGGGGAGGAGATAGCCGCAAACCACGTCGTGCTGGCCATCGGGCACAGCGCGCGCGACACGTTTACGGCCCTGCATGCGGCAGGGGTGGAGATGGTGGCCAAGCCGTTTTCCATAGGGGTGCGGATCGAACATCCGCAATCGGTCATCAATACCGCCCGTTACGGTCAGCCCGAAACGCCATCCCTGCTGGGAGCCGCCGATTACCGGCTGGTCCACCATGCAACGAACGGGCGGTCGGTCTATTCGTTCTGCATGTGCCCCGGTGGCACGGTCGTCGCCGCCACGTCGGAGGTAGGACAGGTGGTGACTAACGGCATGAGCCAGTATTCCCGCGCCGAACGCAACGCCAATGCGGGCATCGTGGTGGGTGTGACACCCGAACGCGATTATCCGGGCGGTCCGCTGGCGGGCATCGCCTTCCAGCGTGAATGGGAACGTAAGGCGTATGAGGCCGGTGGCGGGCGCTATTTCGCACCCGCGCAGACGGTGGGCGATTTTCTGGATGGCCGGGCATCCACCACGCTGGGTGACGTGGTCCCATCCTACAGGCCCGGCGTGACCCCGTGCGACCTGTCCGCCTGCCTGCCCGATTTCGCGGTTACGGCCATTCGGGAGGCGCTGCCCGCGTTCGAGCGCAAGCTGACCGGCTTTTCCATGCGTGACGCCGTCATGACGGGGGTGGAGACACGCACTTCCTCGCCGCTGCGCATTCCGCGCGGGGCGGATGGACAGGGCGTGAACCTGCGCGGGCTGTTCCCTGCTGGCGAAGGGGCCGGTTATGCGGGCGGCATCCTGTCCGCCGGGATCGATGGCATCCGCATTGCCGAAGCGGTTGCCCTGTCACTGGCCGGTCGTGCGCCGGAAGCGGGTGCGCAGCGTGGCATGACCCACGCGACCGAGGCGCAGTGACGCAACGCCCCATGGGTGAGACAGCGGACTGGGGCCCGCCAGCCCGCTATGCCGGGCTGCACGGTTTCCACCGTTACTGGGGCAAGAAACCGCTGGAGCCATTGCGCGGGCTGGTCGCGCTCCTCAGCCAGCCTGGAGATGTGGTGGCTGATCCGTTCATGGGAACAGGTGCGATCGCGGGGGATGTCGTGCGCGGCGGGCGGCGTTTCGTGGGGGGCGACCTTAACCCGCTGGCGGTACAGCTTGCCCGCTTCCAGCTCGATCCGGGCAGGAAAGGGCATATCCACGCGGCCCTTGACCATCTGGCGCGGGTGACGCGGCCGGAAATAGAACGGACCTACTGCGGCGGGGACGGGCGTATCGCCACCCACCTGCTGTGGAACGGCCCGGAGATCGAGGCGGTATGGCATCGCCCCGCAACCGGGCGCAGGCGGGCGTCGCGCGTGGCACAGGCCCCGGATTACGCCATGATGGCACGCTTCGCCGCCTATTATCCCCATGGCTGGCGGCGGCTGGCGCTGTTCGATAACGGGCGCATCAACGCCAGCGCGGCACTGGACTGGCCGGATCTGTTTACCGGGCGCGCGCTGCATAATATCGACCTGCTGCTGCACGCCATACGGCAGGTGGATGATGCGGCGGTGCGACGCGCGCTTGAACTGACCCTGAGTGCGGGCATCGGCCAGATGTCGCGCATGGTCTGCGCGCTGAAACGCGACGGGCGGGTCGATCCGGGTAGCTGGACCATGGGCTACTGGCGGCCTGCGCGGCATTTTGAATGCAATGTGTGGAACGGCTTCGCCCAGCGTGCCGGTCGCCTGCGCCGGGGACTGGTGGCAGGGGGGGATGCCCGTCCCGTTCCCATGACTGATCTGGGGCATGTCATGAATGGCGGTCCGGCGGCGGTGCTGGCCTGCATGGATGCGGGCGACCTGCTTGCGGCCTTGCCTGCCGGGGGCGTGCAACTGTTCCTGACCGACCCGCCGCATGGGGACCGTGTGCCCTATCTTGAACTGAGCGAGATGTGGAACGCCATGCTGGGGCTGGATGTGGCGATGGCGCGGGAAATCGTGGTGTCCAACGCGCGCGGACGGGACAAGAACACGGCGGTTTATGATCGTGCGCTGGGGGCCGTTCTGGCGGGGTGCGCCACGCGGGTCAGGTCGGGTGGCTTTGTGGTGACGGTGTTCAATTCCGCCCGCCGGGGTGACTGGAGTGGCCTTGGGGCACTCGACAGCCAGCCGGGCATGACGCTGCTGGGTGCCGTGCCGCTTGCCTATTCCGCGGGATCACTGGCGCAGGACATGCGCAGGGGCGCGCTACGGGGGGATTATGTGGTGGTCCATGCCCGCGCGCCGGTTGATGCGGACCGCCATGCGGCGTTACGCGCACTGCCCGGCTGGCGGTCTGATCTGGCGCAGCTTCAGGCCGCCGGATAGGGATTACAGGAAGGAAACCGGGTCGATATCCACGTCAATTCGCGCCCCGCGTTCCGGCCTTACGCGGGAAAGCCATTCACGTACGATCGGCTGCACTGCGATGTTGCGCCGCGCGCGCAGCAGCAGCCGGTGGCGATGGCGCCCCCGCAGGATGGCCAGTGGCGCGGGGGCGGGGCCAAGCACCTGCACGCCGTCAAGCTGCGGGGCGTTCTGGCCCAGCGCACGGGCGGTCATGTCGGCGGCGTCGGGCGTATCGGCGCTGACGATCAGGGCGGCCAGACGGCCATAGGGCGGCCAGAAGCCGGGGCGGCGCTGTTCGGCTTCCTGCTGCATGAAGCTTGCGAAATCGCCCGATACCAGCGCCTGCATGACCGGGTGGTCGGGCACGTAGCTCTGTAACAGCACGCGCCCCGGTGCTTCCGCGCGACCGGCGCGGCCCGCGACCTGATGCAGGAGCTGGACAGTGCGCTCGGATGCCCGCAGGTCGCCACCCCCGAGGCCAAGATCCGCATCGACGATGCCCACAAGGGTCAGATGGGCGAAATGCCAGCCCTTGGCCACGATCTGCGTGCCGATCACCAGATCGACCTCGCGCCGGGATATGCGCTCCACGGCGGCGGCGGTGGCGGCGGGACCGTTCAGCGTATCGCTGGCCATGACCAGTATCCGCGCATCGGGGAAGGTGGCGCGCGCTTCCTCCGTTATCCGCTCCACGCCGGGGCCGATGGGGGTCAGGCTGTCGGTATCGGCGCATTTGGGGCAGGTCTGCGGAATGGGTTCGTCATATCCGCAATGGTGGCAGGTCAGGATATGGCGCGCGCGATGTTCCACCAGCCATGCCGTGCAGTTGGGGCACTGCATGCGGTGGCCACAGGTACGGCACAGCGTAAGCGGTGCATACCCCCGGCGGTTGAGGAACAGCATCGCCTGTTCGCCCCGGCCGATGGCGTCATTGATCGCACCCGTCAGCACCGGTGACAGGAACAGCCCGCGTTCGGGCGGGTCGGCGCGCATGTCCAGCGTCTGCACTTCGGGCATGGTGGCGTTGCCATGCCGCGCGGTCAGGCGCAGGTGGCGGTAGCGACCGGCCCCGACATTGGCAAGGCTTTCAAGGCTGGGGGTTGCGGAGACCAGAATGACGGGTGCCCGGCTCATGCGCGCGCGCACCACCGCCATGTCGCGGGCATGATAGGTGACGCCGTCCTCCTGCTTGAAGGCGGTTTCGTGTTCCTCGTCCACGATGATCAGCCCGAGCTGGTCGAACGGCAGGAACAGCGCCGAGCGTGCCCCCACCACCACGCGGGCCGTGCCATCGGCCACCGCCCGCCATGTCAGGCGGCGCAGGCGCGACCCCAGTTCGGAATGCCATAATGCCGGTTCCGCGCCGAACCGGCGGCCAAAGCGTCCCGTCCACTGGGCCGACAGGGCGATTTCGGGCAGCAGCACCAGCGCCTGCCTGCCCGCGTCCAGACAGGCGGCAATGGCTTCCATGTAGATTTCGGTCTTGCCCGATCCCGTCACCCCTTCCAGCAGGGTGATGGAAAATGCGTCCTCAGTTACCCTGGCGCGCAGTTCGGCGGCGACCTGCGCCTGTTCACCGCCCAGTTGCGGGGGGCAGTGCGCGGGATCGGGTGTGGCGAAGGGTGGTGGCGGGGTGATTTCAACCGCGTTGAGCGCGCCTGCCTGCGCAAGTCCGCGTATGACCGCCGTACTGACCCCGGCCTGCCGGGCAAGATCTCCGGTGGAAAGGGGGGATGCGCTGGCCGCGTCCAGAACCTTCTGGCGCGGGGGCGTAAGCCGCAGGCCGGTCGGCAGCGGGCTGGCCGCAACCCAGCCGCTGGCGGGCCGGGGCGGGGCGGCCAGCGCGTTGGCCCGCAACGCCATGGCCAGAACCATGCCCGGCGGCGACAGGGTGTAGGCTGCAACCCAGTCCACGAACTGGCGTAACTGCGCGGGTAGCGGCGGCAGATCAAGGCGGGCTGCGACGGGCTTGAGGCGGCTGGCGGGCACTTCCTTTTGCGGGGGGGGCATGAATTCCGGCGGCAGGCTGGATGTCGCATCCCATATCACGCCGGTTTCCGTGCGGCGGCCCAGCGGCACGGTTACGATATCACCCGGCCGCGCCGTGGCCAGCGCGGGTGGCACAAGGTAGTCCAGCGGCCCAGCGAAAGGCAGCGTCAGCATGACCCGCACGCGCCCGTCGGCGGGGGGGGGAAGCAGGTCTGTCTGCATGGGATTGCGATGCGGCATGTGTTTTTCTACCGTCAGGCAGCGCCTGTGTCTTGTCTATCCGTCATGTGCGGGCAGTTCCATGCGGACAGTCATGCATGCGTATGGCTGGCATGGATGCCCGGCGCGGTATAAGGCGGGCAGGAACCGGATGAAAAGGGCTGGCGGCATGATGGCGACCGGGGCACGCGATGCCTTTCTGCAGTGGATGGAGACCGAACGCCGTGCCTCCTCCCTTACGCTTACGGCCTATCGTGGCGATCTGGACCGTTTCATTGCGTTCGTGACCGGACATATCGGGGCGGAGCCGGATATGGGGACGCTTGCTGGTCTGTCCCTTGCCGATCTGCGCGCCTGGCTTGCCCATGAACATGCTGCCGCCCTGAGTGGCAGGCGCGCCACCACGCAGGACCGTGCGGCCCGCACGCGCGCGCGGCGGGTCTCGGCGCTGCGGTCATTTTTCCGCTACCTTGCCCGGTATCACGGGGTGGACAATCCTGCTCCGGCCTTGCTGGCCACGCCGCGCACGCGCCGCCCGCTGCCGCGCCCGCTGGCCCGGACGCAGGCGCTCGACGTGCCGGAAGGCGTGTCCGACCTTGCCCATACCCCGATGGCGCAGATACGCGACGGCGCCCTGTTCATGCTGCTTTACGGGTGCGGGCTGCGTATTTCCGAAGCGCTGGGACTGGATATACGCGATCTGGATCAGGCACGCGCGCTGGGCGATGCCACGAAAGGTGATGGCGTGCTGCGCGTGCGCGGCAAGGGCGATCGGGAACGCATGGTTCCCGTCCTGCCCCGGGTAATGGAAGCACTGGAACACTGGCGGGGCGTGCATCCGCTGCCACACGTGGATGCGCCGCTGTTCGTGGGCGTGCGTGGTGGCCGACTTCAGGCCGGAATTGCCCAGCGCGCCATGCGCACATGGCGGCACATGGCGGGGCTGCCCGACCATGCAACGCCCCATGCCTTACGACATTCCTTTGCAACCCACCTTATGGAAGGCGGGGCCGACCTGCGCGTGATACAGGACCTGCTGGGCCATGCCAGCCTGTCCACGACCCAGCGCTATACCCTTGCCGATGAGGCCCGGCTTCTGGATGTCTGGACACGCGCCCATCCGCATGCCACCGATACTCCGCCCGATACTGCACGATGAACAGGATTGCCCATGCCAGAGCGGTTTGCCTACCCTCCGATCGATCCGTACGATCACGGCTGGCTTGATACGGGCGAGGGACACCGCGTCTACTGGGAACTGTGCGGCAATCCCGAAGGGATTCCCGTCGTGTTCCTGCATGGTGGTCCTGGTGGCGGGTGCTCGGCTTTCCAGCGGCGCATGTTCGATCCCCGGCGTTACCGTATCCTGCTGTTCGACCAGCGGGGCTGCGGGCGTTCGACGCCGCATGCGGCGCTGGAAAACAACACCACCTGGCATCTGGTTGCCGATATTGAACGCCTGCGTATCATGACCGGTGCGCAGGAATGGATGGTCTTTGGTGGTTCATGGGGGTCGTCGCTGGCGCTGGCCTACGCGCAGGCGCATCCGCAGCGTGTCAGCGCGCTGGTGCTGCGCGGCATCTTCACCCTGCGCCGGGCGGAACTGCTGTGGTACTATCAGGAAGGGGCATCATGGCTGTTTCCCGATCAGTGGGAACAGTTTGTGGCCCCCATTCCGGCGCAGGAACGCGGGGATATGATGGCCGCCTATAACCGTCGCCTGACGGGTTCGGACGAGAAGGCGCGGATGGAAGCTGCCATTGCGTGGAGCGTGTGGGAAGGGCGCACCATCACCTTGCGCCCTGCCGCGGAAAGTGCCGTGCAGCATGCCGATCCGCGTTACGCGCTGGCCTTCTCCCGCATCGAAAACCATTATTTCGTCAATGCCGGATGGCTGGATGAAGGCCAGTTGATCCGCGACGTTAACAGGATACGGCATATCCCCGCCGTGATCGTGCAGGGGCGGTATGACGTGGCGACCCCCATGCGCACGGCATGGGACCTGCACCGCGTATGGCCCGAGGCGGCATTCCATGTGATCGATACGGCAGGTCATGCCATGACCGAGCCCGGCATCCAGTCCGCCCTGCTCGATGCGACCGATGCCATGGCGGAACGGCTGGGCTAGTGGCGCGCGCGCGTTCGTGCCTGGCGGCCTGCCTGCTGGCCGCCATTGCCATGACCGGCATGGGGCAGGGCAGCAGCCGCGCACAGGATACCGCGCGGCTGTGCAATCATGAACGCGTAGCCCAGGTGCCCCTGCGTGATGATGGCGGCTACCTTTCCATCGTTGTCAGTATCGCGGGCCATGAACTGAGCGCGCTGGTCGATACCGGGTCCGACGGGGGCCTGCTTACGCCCGATATGGTGGGTTATCTGCGCCTGCGGCTTGATCCCGACCATGAAACCATCGTTCACGGTACGGGTGGTGTGGCGCAGGCGACCCCCAATGCCATGGTGCCGGACCTGCGGGTGGGGAATGTGGATTTCGGGCCGCGTTCCGTGCCGGTGGGCGAACTGCCGGGCAAGCCGATGATCCAGCCGCCCGTCGCGGGCCTGCTGGGGGGCGATATCCTGTCGCGTTTCGATCTGGACGTGAACGTGCCCGGCGGCACGCTGACCCTGTGGAATATCCAGCATGCCTCACTGGTATGCGCCCCGCCACCGGCATGGGACGGACCCTATGAAACCCTGCCACTGACCCGGCAGGACAACCGCTTCCTGCTGACGGTGGGGCTGGATGGCAGGCCGGTTACGGCATTGCTGGACAGTGGCGCGCGCTCGCGCATCGTCTCGCCCGAAGTGGCCCATCGTGCCGGTGTCAGCCAGTCCCGGCTGGAACGTGACCCCGGCGGTGTGACCGCAAGCGTGGACGGGCACAGGGATATCTACCACTGGCACCGTTTTGACAGTCTGCAGGTCGGCCATGAACTGGAACGCAATGTCACGCTGACCGTGGCTCCGCTGCGCGAACATCTGGAAATGCTGCTGGGATCGGACTGGTTCGCCACGCACCGCGTGTGGATTTCGTATGCCGTCAATCAGGCCTTTGTCCGTCCCGCGCCCGGGCGGCCGGAGCGACCGTAAGGTCGTCCCGGAAGCAGGTGGGCGCTCAGCCCTTCAGTTTGGCGTTGCAGGTGCTGTAATAGCCGCCGCCGCGCTGGATCCAGCGCAGTCCGCCATTGGCGTTGGCAGCCTTGTTGGCATTGTACTGGTCAAGGCAGGTGTGCATGCGGGCCTTGCCTGCCGATTCCTTGCTGTATTTGGGGGAAATGGCGTCGGGCATCGTCGCCGTGGTCGATGCGGCGGCGGTCGTGGCCGGAGCCGTGGCATGCGGGGCAGGCGTGGTCGCCACGGGTGCCGCAGCCGGTGCGCTTTCCGTTGCGGGGCGGGCAGCGGTTGTTGCTTCCGCCGTGTCGGTGTCACACTGCGCGGCCTTGAATGCCTTGTAGGACTGCCCGTTCAGGGTGCCGGCAGTGCGGGCGGCGGTAAATTTCTGGTGGCATGCCTTGGCGGTTTCACGCGCCTGTGCCGCACCGGTGGACAGGGTGAGCGCCAGCAGCGAAACGGTTGCAATCTTGAAACGGAATGATGTGGCCATGAGCTTGGTCAGTCCTGAAATAATATAGTGGAAATAAGGCGTCAGAGCGCGCTGTCACCCGTTTCGCGCGTGCGGATGCGGATTACGCCTTCAAGCGGGGAAATGAAAATCTTGCCATCCCCGATCTTGCCGGTATGGGCGGCTTCCAGAATGGTTTCCACCGCCTGATCGACCAGTTCGTCCGCAACGGCGACCTCGATCTTGATCTTGGGCAGGAAGCTTACGTGATATTCCGCCCCACGATAGATTTCCGTCTGCCCCTTCTGGCGGCCGAAGCCCTTGACTTCCGATACGGTCAGGCCCTGAATTCCCAGCGGGGTCAGGGCCTCACGCACATCGTCGAGCTTGAAAGGCTTGATGATGGCTGTGACAAGCTTCATCTCACCATGTCTCCATTTCTGCTGTCCGGCCGGGCTGACCGTGTGTGAAGGATAAGGTAACCACCCGTCCTATACCCCGATTGGATGATACATGTCATCCGCCTTCGTATGGCCGATATGGTAAGCGCGCTTGTGCGTTCCCCCGTGTGGGGAGTAAATCCGGTGGGCTTGCCCCGCCCGCAGGGTCCAGAACAGGAAACACGATGACCGCCACCATGACATCCAGCACCACGTCCGACGCCATTGCGGCCGATGTCTGCATCGTGGGGGCCGGGCCTGTCGGTGTCACGCTGGCCTGCCGTCTGGCGCAGGGCGGCATGCGGGTCGCCATCATCGACCGTGCCGAACTGCCGCCCATGGAACATCCCGCCTTTGACGGGCGCGCCTACGCCATCGCCGCCGGTTCGCGCCGCCTGCTGGAACAGGCGGGGGTATGGGCGCGCCTGCCCATGGATTCGTGCGACATCCGCGAAATCCGTGTCACGGACGGGCGGCCGGGTCAGCCGCCCTCGCGCCTGTTTCTGGAATTCGGGCGTGAAGATGCGGACCAGCCCTTCGGCGCGATGATCGAGGCCCGTGCCCTGCGTGTCGCCCTGAATGCGACATTATACGCAACGCCGGGCATACAGGTTTTCGCCCCCGATGAAGCGCGCGTCACCCGCACGGCGGAAGGGGCGGTAATCCGCACCACCAGCGGGCGCGTCATCAATGCCCGCCTTGTCATTGCGGCGGAGGGGCGTCGCAGCCCGCTGCGCGAACAGGCCCGTATTCCCGTCACCCGCCTGCCGTACAATCAGTGCGGTATCGTGTGCGCCGTGGCCCATGAACGCCCGCATGAAGGACGTGCGCTGGAGCATTTCCTGCCCGCCGGTCCCTTCGCGCAGCTTCCCATGGCCCCGACCGCCGAATATCCCAACCTGTCCGCGCTGGTCTGGACCGAAAGCGAGAAAGTGGCCTACCGGCAGGCCGAACTGCCACATGAAGCCTTCACCCATGAAATCCGCCGCCGCATGGGCGATGAGTGGCTGGGAGCCGTGACCCCGGTCGGGCGGCGGTGGGTGTACCCGCTTTCCGCCCAGTACGCGCAGCGTTATGTCGATACGCGGCTGGCGCTGGTGGGGGACGCGGCGCA
The DNA here is from genome assembly GCF_004348195.1 of Komagataeibacter saccharivorans. Taxonomy (NCBI): domain Bacteria; kingdom Pseudomonadati; phylum Pseudomonadota; class Alphaproteobacteria; order Acetobacterales; family Acetobacteraceae; genus Komagataeibacter; species Komagataeibacter saccharivorans. The sequence continues at coordinate 2,578,919 of NZ_CP036404.1, forward strand.
TGGCGTCCATCCCATCGCGGGGCAGGGGCTGAATCTGGGATTTCGCGATGTGATCGCACTGACGGAGGTTCTGGTGGGCGTGCATGGCCGTGGCGGCGATGTGGGCGCGCCGGAGGTGCTGCGCAGCTATCAGGCGCGCACGCGCCCGGCCAATATGCTCATGCTGGCGGCAACCGACGTGCTGGAGCGGCTTTTTGGCAATGACAATCCCGCGCTGCGTCTGGCCCGCGACGTGGGGCTTGCGGCGGTCAATCGCATCACCCCCCTGCGGCGCAGTTTTGCCCGGCACGCGATGGGGCTGTAAACAGGGCGCGCTCTTGCATGTTAACGCGGCCGTCAGGCCGGAACGGATATGTCATGTCAGAAAAGCAGTCTGCCGTCATTCCCGCAAACCCGCGCGTCAGCCGCGTATGGCCACCCACGCTGGGGCATGTTGATCCCGACGTGCTGTGGCAGGAAATCCTGAGCGGCGCCTGCGGCTGCTGCGACCCGCTGGTCAAGGGGCTGGTGGCGACGGGCATCCGCAACCATGCGTCCTTCCGTGGCGCGCTGGCCGCGCTGATCGGACGCAAGCTGGGCGATCGCTCCGTGGCGGATGATGCGCTGGCCGAACTGGTGACGGAAGTATTCGAAGCCGATCCGGACATCGTGCATGCGGCGGCGGCGGATCTGGTGGCCATACGCGAACGCGACCCGGCCACGGCGGATTACGTGACGCCTTTCCTGTTCTTCAAGGGTTATCATGCCGTGCAGAGCCACCGCGTGGCGCACTGGCTGTGGCACAACGACCGCAGTTATCTGGCGCTGCATCTGCAGAGCCGGTGTTCGGAACTGTTTGCGGTGGATATCCACCCCGCTGCCCGGCTGGGGCGGCGCATCCTGCTCGACCATGGCACGGGCATCGTGATCGGGGAAACTTCGGTTCTGGAAGATGATGTCTCCCTGCTGCAGGGCGTGACCCTTGGTGGCACGGGCAAGAATGTGGGCGACCGCCACCCCAAGGTGCGGCGCGGCGTGCTGATCGGGGCCGGGGCAAAGATTCTGGGCAATATCGAAATCGGGGAGGGGGCGAAGGTTGGCGCGGGGTCCATCGTGCTGGAATCCGTGCCGCCCTATACCACCGTGGTCGGAAATCCCGCGCGTATCGTGGGGACCCGGCATTCCGGCCTGCCCGCCTTCACCATGGACCAGATGCTGCCGCCGATTGATTATATTATCTGATGACCGAATTCGTTTTCAGGCCGCATGTCGCTGTTATTGGCGGCGGCCCGGCAGGACTGGCGGCTGCCGAAATACTGTCCGCCCGGGGATGTGCCGTAAGCGTGGTGGAGCAGATGCCCACCATGGGCCGCAAGCTGCTGATGGCGGGCCGTGGCGGGCTTAACCTGACCCATTCCGAAAATGCCGACCTGTTCGCTTCCCGCTATGGTGCCTCGCGGCCCATGATGGAAGCGGCCCTGTCCGCCTTTACGCCACAGGACATGGTGGCGTGGGCCGAAGGGCTGGGCCAGCCCTGTTTTGTCGGCAGTAGCGGGCGTGTATTTCCCCGCGGCATGAAGGCGTCGCCCCTGCTGCGGGCATGGCTTGCCCGACTGGCGGCAAAAGGTGTGCGGCTCCTGACCCGGCATCGGTGGGAAGGCTGGGACGCGGCCGGTCGGCTGAAGGTATCGGGTCCCGGCGGCGAAGTGACCTGGCGGGTGGATGCGACCGTGCTGGCGCTGGGTGGCGCAAGCTGGGCGCGGCTGGGTTCGGACGGTGCCTGGCGCGCGCGATTACAGGCGCTGGGGATTGATGTTACCCCCTTCGCCCCTGCCAATTGCGGGTTTGCCACCCGGTGGAGCGACGCCTTTCGCACGCGTTTTGCGGGCACCCCCCTGCGCGGCATCGGCATCGCGCTCGAAAACGGGGAAACGGTGCGTGGCGAGGCCGTCGTGACGGAAACCGGCATCGAAGGCGGTGCGGTATATGCGCTTTCGGCCGCCATCCGTGACCGTATTGCCCAAAGCGGCAGTGCCCGCGTCAGGCTAGACCTGCGTCCGGCGCTGGGCGTGGGCGAGATTGCAACCCGTCTTGCCCGCGTGCGGGCGCGCGAAAGCCTGTCCAACACATTGCGCAAGGCCCTGCGGCTGTCCCCGGTCGCCATGGCGCTTCTGTATGAGGATCGCAACGGGCCGCCGCCGCGCGATCCCACGTCGCTTGCCCTGCTGGTCAAGGGGGTGCCGGTTGAACTGAGTGCCGCCACGGCGCTGGACCGCGCCATTTCGGTGGCGGGTGGCATCGCGTGGTCGCAACTGGATTCACATTTCATGCTGCGGGCGTTGCCGGGCGTTTTCGCCGCCGGTGAAATGCTGGACTGGGAAGCGCCAACCGGCGGTTATCTGCTTCAGGGCTGCATGGCGACGGGCCGCATGGCGGGCGAAGGGGCATGGGAGTGGTTGCGTGACTCGCAACGCGGGCGGTATCCGTCACCGCCATGAGTGTTGCAATCACGATCGGGGACCGGCGCGGGGCCACCGCCGGAGATGCCCCGGTGACCATGGACCTTGCCGAACTGCTGTCCACACGCCTGCTGGTGCAGGGTAATTCCGGTTCGGGCAAGTCCCACCTGCTGCGCCGCCTGCTGGAACAGTCGGCGCGCATGGTGCAGCAGGCGATCATCGACCCGGAAGGCGATTTCGTCAGCATTGCCGAGCGGTACGGCCATCTGGTCATCGACGCCGCCGAACATACCGAAGCCGCCCTGCAGGCAGCGGGGGAGCGGATGCGCATGCACCGGGCCTCTGTCGTGCTGAATCTGGAGGGCGTGGACGCCGACGTGCAGATGCGCCGTGCAGCGGCCTTTCTGGGTGGGATGTTCGAAGTGCCGCGCGATTACTGGTACCCGGTGCTGGTCGTGGTGGACGAAGCCCAGCTTTTCGCCCCGGCGGCGGCGGGTGAGGTATCGGACGAAGCCCGCCGTGCCTCGCTCGGGGCCATGACCAACCTTATGTGCCGTGGGCGCAAGCGGGGACTGGCGGGCGTGATCGCAACCCAGCGTCTGGCCAAGCTGGCGAAGAACGTGGCGGCGGAAGCGTCGAATTTCCTCATGGGGCGCACGTTTCTCGATATCGACATGATGCGCGCGGCTGACCTGCTGGGGATGGAACGGCGGCAGGCGGAAAGTTTCCGCGATCTTGAACGCGGTTATTTCGTGGCCCTCGGCCCGGCGGTGTGCCGCAGGCCGCTGGCTGTCAGGATCGGCCCGGTCGAGACCGAAAGCCGCTCCGCCGGACCCAGTCTCATGCCATTCGAGCCTGTTGCGGCGGGCGATGAAATCCGCGAGCTGATCCTGACCCCGGTGCCCGAGCGTGAAATGCCGCAGCGGCCTGCGCGTAATTTCAGCCCGCCGCCGGATATCCTGACCCAGCTTGCCGCCCATGCCGAAACTGCGACGGTTGAAACGGAAGAGGACGCGGTAGCAGAAGCCCCGCCCGTGGACGTGGCAGCCCAGCGGCTGCGTTTTATCGAAATCCTGACCGACATACTGCGCGATGAGGATGCGGGCTTCCGCCCCGCCCATGTGCTGTATCAGGATTTTCTGGTCCGCTGCCGGATCGAGGGGATGGGGCGCGATGCGCTGGACATGCCCCGTTTCCGTCGCCTGCTGGCCGTGGCCAAGGCCGGGGTGGACAGCACCACGGCGGAAAGCGAGCAGTGGCGGGACGCCGAACAGATGGCGGCCGCCCTGCCCGATGATGTGCAGGGGATATTCCTGCTGATCGCCCGTGCGGCCCTTCATAACCAGCCCTGCCCGTCGGACAGCGTGATCGCCCGCACCTATGGCACCCATTCGCTTGGTCGCGCCCGGCGTCAGCTTGCCTATCTGGAGGAGCAGAACATGATCGTGCTGCGCCATGACGGGCTGGGCCGCCGCAGCGCCGCCATCATCGGTGCAGGCTGGCAGACCGCTCCGGCCATGCCGGACGGGAGCGAGGGTTAGGGGCCAGCACATATATTTTCGGGACGGGGGAGGTATGCCACCGAAGCCGAAAGTGCAGCGTGATTGCGAAGATGGCTGGCGTCAGGTTCGTCTGAACAGGCACCATCCCGGTTTCAGGGGCGGAGCTTCTGTCGCAGACAATAAAAAACCTGCCTTCTTGCGAAGGCAGGTTTTTTACTTTCAGCCTGCTGGCCGCGCTATCAGCGCTTCCACCAGCCGGTGCGGCGGCGTGGGGCGGGACTTTCGTCCACGTCCACCGGTGCGACCACCGGGGTTTCCGGTGTGGCTTCCGCAGCCGCCGCTTCCGTTGTCTTACGGGTGCGGCGGGCGCGGGTGGCCGTTGCAGTGGTGGTGGTCGCCTTGCGGGTCGTGGTCCGCTTTTTCGGCGCGGGCTTTGCCTCGGCTTCCGGTGTCGCCTTTTCCGCTACGGCTTCCCCTTCCGGTGCGGCTTCAGCCGGTTCCACCTTCTTGCGGCGCGTAGTGCGGCGCGGCTTGGGTGCCTCCTCCGCGGCAGGGGCCTCGGCTGCGGGTTCGGCTGCCGGGGTTGCGGCTTCGACCGGCTCGTCCGCCTTGGCCGTCTTGCGCGTGGTGGCGCGGCGACGGGTGGTTGCCGTGGTGCCGGTCGCGCGGCTTGCCGCCCGCTTGCGTGCGGGTTTGGCCGGGGCCGCTTCCTCGGCTGCCGGTTCTTCCGCCGGTGTGGCCTCGGCCTGCGCCGGTGCCGCTTCTTCCGGCGTCTCGGCTACCTTGCGGCGCGTTGTCGTGCGGCGCGTGGTGGTCGCGGCACGGCGGCGGCGCGGCTTGGGCGCTTCCTCCACCTGTTCGGCTTCCGCAGGGGCGGCTTCCGGCTCAGGCTGCGGTTCGGCTTCCGGTACGGCGGCTTCGGCAGCAGGGGCTGCTTCGGCTTCCACCGGTGTGGTGCCTTCCGCTGGCGTGCGGCTGCGGCGCGTGCGACGGCGGCGGCGCGGCTTGGTGGTTTCTTCCTCAGCAACCGGGGTTGCTTCGGCTTCCACGATCACCACCGGCTCGGCCTGCGGCAGGTCCACCACTTCTTCCACCACGGTTTCCACGGGGGCCGTGGTCTGCTCGATCACATCGAAGATGTCGATGATGGCATCGCCATACGGATCGGCCGGGGTGGGGCCACGATAGGCCGGGGTTGCGGCAGGCGTTTCCTGCGCGGGGACCGGTGCGGCTTCGGCTTCCACGCTCTGGGTCGCCTGTTCGGGCTGCGTGGTCGTGGCTGCGGCGCTGCCACCACGACGGCGACGGCGACGACGGCGGCGACGGTGGTCGGTGCCCGATGCGATATCCTCGTCCTCTTCCGTTGCGCGGGGGGCTTCCGGTGTCACTTCGGCCACGGGCGGTTCGGTCTGGATCTGGATTTCACGCACATGGCTGTTTTCGGCAGGGGCGTGTTCGATGGCGGCGGGCGCTTCGAAGCGGGCCGTCTGCTGGCTTACACGCTCGATCTTGCATTCCTGCGGCTGCAGGCTGGCATCGGGGGCGAAGGCGACATGCATCTTGTGCCGCATTTCGATTTCCGAAAGCCAGGTACGCTTGTTGTTGAGGATATAGAACGCGATTTCCGGCGCGACCTGAACCGAAATCTCGGCGGCCTTGCGCTGCATGCCTTCTTCCTCGATCGCGCGCAGCACGTGCAGTGCCGAGCTTTCGATCCCGCGCACGATGCCGGTGCCCTGACAGTGCGGGCAGGGCATGAACGCGGATTCGGCAATGGAGGGGCGCAGGCGCTGACGCGACATTTCCAGCAGGCCGAAATGCGAGATCTGGCCAACCTGAATGCGGGCGCGGTCGGTGCGCAGGGCGTCCTTCAGCTTGCGCTCGACCATGCCGTTATGCTTGCGGCTTTCCATGTCGATGAAGTCGATGACGATCAGCCCGGCCAGATCGCGCAGGCGAAGCTGGCGGGCGACTTCCTCGGCCGCTTCAAGGTTGGTGCGCAGGGCCGTTTCCTCGATATTGCGCTCACGCGTGGCGCGGCCCGAGTTCACGTCGATCGCCACCAGCGCTTCGGTCTGGTTGATGACCAGATAGCCACCGGACTTGAGCTGCACGGACGGCGACAGCATGGAATCCAGCAGTCCCTCCACCTTGTAGTGGGAGAACAGGCTCTGCTCGTGATCCTGCCACAGGCGGACCTTCTGCGCGTTCTGCGGCATGAGCATGCGCATGAACTCACGCGCGGACTTCCAGCCCGGCTCGCCATCGATCAGGATTTCGCCCACTTCGCGCGTATAGATGTCGCGGATCGCGCGCTTGATGAGGCTGGCTTCCTCATAGATCAGGGCAGGGGCCACAGATTCCAGCGTGTGCTGGCGGATATCGTCCCACAGGCGCAGCAGGTATTCGCAGTCGCGCATGACTTCGGCGCGCGGGCGCTGGGCGCCGGCGGTGCGTACGATCATGGCCATGCCACGGGGAATCTGCAGTTCGGTAATGATGTCACGCAGGCGGCGGCGGTCGGCCACCGACGTGATCTTGCGCGAAACCCCGCCGCCGCGCAGCGAGTTGGGCATCAGCACGCAGTAACGGCCCGCCAGCGAGACATAGGTGGTCAGCGCCGCGCCCTTGTTGCCGCGTTCTTCCTTAACCACCTGCACCAGCAGGACCTGACGGCGGCGGATGACTTCCTGAATCTTGTAGTTGCGCAGGAAGCGCGCGATGCGGCGCTGGGCCTGTGCCTCATCACCGGTGTCGTTCTCGCCGCCAACCGTCTCGGGTTCGTCGCCTTCGGCGTCGGTGGTGGTTTCGCCTTCTTCCGCCGTGGGGGCGGGCGCGTCTTCTTCCTCGTCATCGCGGGCGCGGCGTTCTTCTTCCGCGCGGCGTTCCTCTTCCTGCAGCGCGAGCAGCTTTTCGCGGTCGGCTACGGGGATCTGGTAATAATCGGGGTGAATTTCGCTAAAGGCGAGGAAACCGTGGCGGTTGCCGCCATAATCCACGAACGCGGCCTGAAGGCTGGGTTCCACGCGGATAACCTTGGCAAGATAGATGTTGCCCTTCAGCTGCTTTTTTGATGCAGCCTCGACATCGTAATCTTCAAGGTGGTTACCATCCATCACGACCACGCGGGTTTCTTCCGCGTGTGTCGTGTCGATCAGCATGCGTTTGCTCATAAATAGGCGCACTCCGGTATGTCACGTTCCGGCATCCGGGCTGCGCGCGCGATCCGTGGCGGCAGAGGGGAGCGGGGGAACGGACAGAAACATTAAAAATAATGGGACCGGATTCGGATCGGGCGCTCGCGCGTGGCAGGCGGACGGACAGCGCATGCCCATGGACCACTGGCGGCATGCTGCCGCCCGTGTTCGGGCATGGTGTCATCGTCGGTGCGGAAAAAGCCCGCGTGGTGTCCAATCCATCCTCGGTCATGATCTGGGGAGGGCGCTGCCCGGCCTGATTGCCGGGGTGGGGCCTTCCGTATCGACAGGTCTGTCATCCGGTTTCCTGTCGATCGGGAACACCGGCGCGGCTGCATCAGGTCGTGCGCCGCATAGGCCCCCACGCCGTGGCGTGGCCGGATGTAAGGCCGGTAAGCATCTGCCGCGCATGCATGAGGCATGCCGGATGGAGTCAATCATGCCTTGGGGCATCCAGCCGTTTCGGACATGCCCTGCGGCAGTTCGGACTTGGCGTGGTCCATCACGGCTGGGCAGCATGACGCAATGTTTCCCTTTCCGCAAGGGGGCTGCGCGTTTATCCCGCTGACGGACGGCCCGTATGATGATAATGGAAAGGGATTCGCCCGCAACCGTTTTGCCCGGAACCCCACGCATGACCACAGGCCGGCCCGATGGACAGGACGCGCAGCCGCGCAGGCCGCACGATGACGCCCCGGCGGCAAAGGGGGCCATCATCCAGCCGGGACGGCGCGCGGTGGTGGCCGGTCTGGGCGTTCTGGTGCCCTCCGTCGCCGTGGCGCGGGTGGCGGCCCCCGTGCCTGCGCATGTCCATGCGGCCGCCGCCGCGCACCATGCTACCCACCCCCTGCATGCCCCGGCCATTATTGGGAAAGCTGCCGCCCCGAAGCCGCTGGTGATGCTTGACCCCGGCCATGGCGGGAAGGACCCCGGCGCCATCGGCATTTCCGGCACGTATGAAAAACATGTGGCGGAGGCCGCCGCCAGTGAACTCCAGCGCCAGCTTGAGGCCAGCGGACGCTACCGCGTGGCCATGACCCGGGCCGATGACCGTTTCATCCCGTTGGAAGGGCGGGTGGATATTGCGCATACCCACAAGGCGGCGCTGTTCATTTCCATGCATGCCGACGCGCTGCATGACCCCGCCGTGCGCGGCGCCAGTGTCTACACCCTTGCCGCCAGGGCATCGGACCGGCAGACGGCCATGCTGGCCCAGACCGAAAACAGCGCCGACCGCTATGGCGGCCCGCAGGTGCATGCGACATCCCCCGAAGTGCAGGAAATCCTCGCCAGTCTGGTGACCGAGGAAACGCGCCACGGCGCGGCCCATATGGCCAGCAGCATCGTAACCGCCTTTCGTCCGCGTGTCGGGCTGTTGCAGCATCCTTCCCGCCATGCCTCCTTCGTGGTGCTGAAATCGGCCGATATCCCCTCCGTGCTGGTGGAGATGGGCTTCATGTCGAATCATATGGACGAAGCCGCCCTGCGTCAGGCCGCGCACCGCATGGTCGTGGCCAGCGCCATGGTGCAGGCGATCGACCGTTATTTCGCGACCGACAGCATGGTAACGCATGCCACGGGGTAGGCCGCACCACCACCACAGCCTGTGGCCAGACCTGTTTTTAGCGGTTGCAATCAGCCCGCCTGCCTGTATTGTGCGCGGCATGGTAACGATAGCGCACATCGCTGGGGCTGGATCGGGCGCACATGCGCACCTGTCCGCGCGCGCATGTGCCGGTGCCGGGCTTCTTCGTCTTCGACTTATCCGCCCCTGAGCGAGCAGGGCCGGCCCGTGCCGGTGCGCCCAGGGGATTGATCGGGCCGGTCATGCGGTCCGCGAACACGAATTGACAGAGGGGGCACGCAGCCGTGCCACCCGTCCCACATCCGGATATGTCCGAGGTATTACCATGAGCATCGATCATCCCTCCTTTGGCCGTATTGACGCCAGCCGCGTCATCATTTTCGACACCACCCTGCGTGATGGTGAGCAGTCGCCCGGCTTTTCCATGAATCTGGCTGAAAAGCTGCGCATGGCCGAAGCGCTGGAGGAACTGGGCGTGGACGTGATGGAGGCGGGCTTTCCCGTCGCATCGAAGGGGGATTTCGACAGCGTCCACCAGATCGCGCAGAAAGTGAAGAACACCGTCGTATGCGCACTGGCGCGCAGTGGCGGCAAGAACGACATCGCCAGCGCGGGCGAGGCGATCAGGCCCGCGAAGCGTGGGCGTATCCACAACTTCATCTCCACTTCGCCGCTGCACATGAAGTACAAGCTGCGCATGGAGCCCGAAACGGTTCTGGAAGTGATCGAAGCCGGTAACCGTGCGGCCCGCCAGTTCACCGATGACGTGGAATGGTCCGCCGAGGACGGTTCGCGCACCGATCCCGATTTCCTGTGCCGCTGTGTGGAAACCGCCATCCGCGCGGGTGCGACCACCATCAACATTCCCGATACCGTAGGCTATTCCACGCCCGAGGACATGGCCCGCATCTTCAACGACCTGCGTACCCGCGTGCCGGGGGCGGATAAGGTGATTTTCTCCACCCATAACCATAACGATCTGGGGCTGGCGGTCGCCAACACGATCGCGGCACTTGATGCGGGTGCGCGACAGGTGGAATGCACCATCAATGGCATTGGCGAGCGCGCGGGCAACGCGGCGCTGGAAGAAATCATCATGGTGCTGCGCACGCGCCACGACGTGCTGCCCTACACCACGGGCATCCACACCGAACGCCTGCTGCGCACATCGCGCATGCTGTCCACCATTACCGGTTTTGACGTACAGCCCAACAAGGCCATTGTCGGCCGCAACGCCTTCGCGCATGAAAGCGGCATCCATCAGGACGGCATCCTGAAAAATGCCGCCACTTATGAAATCATGACGCCCGAAAGCGTGGGCTGGACCCGCTCGTCACTGGTTCTGGGCAAGCATTCGGGCCGTGCGGCTTTCCGCGACAAGCTCAGGGCGATGGGGTACGACAATCTGGAAGAAGCCCAGTTCAACGAGGCGTTCAGCCGCTTCAAGGATCTGGCCGACCGCAAGAAGGTCATCTATGACGAGGATCTGGTCGCACTGGTTGACGATGAAGTGCGCGACCATGCCCGCATCCGCTTCGTGGCGCTGGATGTAACCGCCGGATCACGCCGTCCCGCCACCGCTGATCTGGTGCTGGAAGTCGATGGCAGGCGTGAGGAAGGCCATGCGGAAGGACAGGGGCCGGTCGATGCCGCCTTCAACGCCATCCGCGCCATCGTTGCCCATGATGCGACCCTGCAACTGTATTCCGTCGGTGCCGTGACCGAGGGCAGCGACGCGCAGGCCCGTACCTCGGTCCGTCTGGAAGAAGGCGGCAAGCTGGTTGACGGTCAGGGCGCGGATGCGGACACGCTGGTTTCCGCCGTGCGGGCCTATGTCCATGCGCTGAACAAGCTGCTGGTCAAGCGCGACCGGGCGGAACCCGCTGCGCTGGATGCCTGATCCCGCGTTCCTTGTAGCATGACCCGTTCATGCATGCAGCGCCCCGGCACGGTATTGCGTGCCGGGGCGTTGTCATTTTCGCGGGATCAGTAGCCGCCATATCCGTCAGGATAGGCGCCCTGCGGATAGCCCGGCTGGCTGTAGCCGTCCGGCTGCTGGGAATAGCCGCCCTGCTGTCCGTAGTAACTGCTGCCCTGCTGGCCGTAATAGCCCTGCTGCTGCGCGGGATAGCTGGGCTGGGCATAGCCCTGTGGGGCTGCGTAACCTGCGGGCGCGGCGCCCGCGGGGGGCGGGCAGCTCTGTGGCGGGTAGCCGGGCGGGAGCACGCGCCCGTCGGGGCAGATGGTGGAAGGCGGGGCATTGCGCGGGCGTCGCGACGGGGTCGTGGCCGCCCCGATGGCCGCACCGCCACCCGCACCGGCCAGTGCGCCGATCGCAGCGCCCGTTCCGCCGCCCGCCAGGCCACCGATCAGCGCCCCGCCACCCGCGCCGATCAGCCCGCCGCCAATAGCGCGTTCGCCGGGGTCGCGGGTGTTCTCGCACGCCCCCAGTCCAAGGCACAGCCCGGCGGCAAGCAGCAATGCCGGGCGAAAGGTGGTTGAGGGAGATGAAGTCTTCATATGGGTCTTTCCCGGTAGCGCGGACGGGGTGGCACGATGACACCCCTGCCGCGTTCATGATACAAGATGGTGCGGCCATGATGGTCTGACCATGACGAAAGCGGGACATTTTGTAATAATCGCTTCGGGCATGAAGATTTTAACAAATTAAAATCGTCTGGCCCCTTGCCCCTGCCTGTCCGCGTCGGTAATCCCTCGAACTTATCCAGACGGTTTTCGACGTAACGCAGGCATGTCATGATGACATGGGTTGCCAGTCGGGATGTGGGACAGTCCTGTCTGGTTTTGATGTTGGGGGTTCTGGATGTTTGCTCGTGTACTGGGTCTGCTTTCCGCTGACATGGCGATCGACCTCGGCACGGCGAATACGCTGGTTTACGTCAAGGGGCGCGGGATCGTCCTGAATGAACCTTCGGTCGTCGCGCTGGCGGAAGTACGGGGCAAGAAACAGGTCCTTGCGGTGGGTGAGGAAGCCAAGCAGATGGTTGGCCGCACCCCCGGCAACATCACGGCCATCCGCCCGCTGCGTGATGGCGTGATCGCTGATTTTGAAGTTGCGGAAGAAATGATCAAGCATTTCATCCGCAAGGTTCACAATCGCCGCATGTTCGCAAGCCCGCTTATCATCGTATGCGTGCCCTCCGGCTCCACCGCCGTTGAACGCCGTGCGATTCAGGAAAGTGCGGAAAGTGCGGGCGCGCGCAAGGTCTTCCTGATCGAGGAACCGATGGCGGCGGCGATCGGCGCGGGCCTGCCGGTGACCGAGCCTTCGGGCAGCATGATTGTCGATATCGGCGGCGGCACGACGGAAGTGGCCGTGATCTCGCTGGGCGGGATCGTGTATGCCCGCTCCGTGCGCGTGGGCGGCGACAAGATGGATGAGGCGATCATTTCCTACATCCGTCGCAACCATAACCTGCTGATTGGCGAAAGCTCGGCCGAACAGATCAAGATCAACCTCGGTTCCGCCATGCCGCCTGATGATCCCGACGATCCGGGGCCGTGGCGGGAGGTCAAGGGCCGTGACCTGATCAACGGCGTCCCGCGCGAAGTCGTTGTCTCGCAGGGGCAGATCGCCGAAAGCCTTGCCGAACCGGTCAGCCAGATCCTTGATGCGGTGACCACGGCGCTGGAAAACACGCCGCCGGAACTCGCGGCCGACATCGTGGACAAGGGGATTGTCCTGACCGGTGGTGGCGCGCTGCTTTACCGTCTGGATGAAGTCCTGCGGCGCGAGACCGGCCTGCCGGTTACGGTGGCGGAGGATGCGCTGTCCTGCGTGGCGATGGGGACGGGGCGCGCGCTTGAGGAAATGAAGCGCCTGCGCAATGTACTGACAAGCATGTACTGACGAACGGGACAGGCGGGCCGCCCGGAACAGGCAGGGGCGGCACGCTGATGGAGGAGACGCAGGACGATGCAGGTCCGGCGATCAGGCAGTATTGGACAACCCGGCAGGCTGGACGTATCTGTCCCGCGTGAAGGGATGGCGTGATGCCTGTTTCCATCCAGTTCCGTCAGGCGCTTGGCAAGCTGGTCCTGCCTGCGCTGATCCTTGTGGCCTTCGGGGTGATCCTGCTGGGCAAGGCGGATCGCACGCTTGTCGAAAAACTGCGCATGCAGACGGCCGACCTGCTGGCCCCAGCCTACCGGATGGTGGAATGGCCGCAGGAAAAGCTGCGCTGGCTTTCGGGCAACCTGCAGGACATCCGTAATCTGGAGGCGGAAAATATCCGCCTGCGCGCCGAAAACACGTCCCTGCGGCACTGGTACGACGTGGCGGCGGCCCTGGCGGACGAAAACGCAACGCTGAAGGCCAACCTGCACTGGATTCCCGATAACGCACCCACTTTCGTCAGTGGTCGGGTGGTGCGTGACACCAGCGGGCTTTATGCGCGCGCCGTCCTGCTTGCGATCAATCCCGATACGTCCGTCCACAAGGGGGGCATCGCCCTTGATGGCGCGGGACTGGTCGGGCGTGTGACCGAAGTGGGCAGGCGTTCGGCCCGCGTGCTGCTGATTACCGATTCGTCCAGCCGCCTGCCCGTAACGCTGGAAGCCAGTCATGCGGCGGCCATCATGGCGGGTGACAATTCCCCCATGCCGCGCATCATCTTCTACCCGCAGGACAACCTGCCCGTTGAAGGCGAGCGTGTCGTCACCAACGGGGAAATCGAAAGCCTGCCCGCCGGCCTGCCGGTGGGGCATGTGCATTACCTGCGTCCCGGCATGCCGGTGGTGGTGCCGGCGGCGGCGCTGGACCATATCGATATCGTGCGTATCTTTGATTATGAGGACAGCGTCGCCCCGCCAGACGCCCCCGGTCGCGTGCCGCTGCCGCCTGTCGGGCGGACGATGGTGCTGCCCTCTCAGTTCCAGATCAATCAGGACAAGGGGCTGCATGGATGAAAACCTTCTCGCCCCCGCCCATCCGTCCGGGCATCCATCCCCGGGCGGGGCTGGGTAACCGGATCGATCATGGCATGCGCAACAGCGTGCCGTGTCTGGTGGTGTTTTTCGTGACACTGGTGCTGTCGGCGCCACTGAACCTGCCCGGGCAGGTGGAACTGATGCCCGCCATCATCATGGCGATGGTGTTTCTGTGGTCGGTCTTTGCGCCGGCCCTCATGCCGTCCGTGGCGGTGTTCGTGCTGGGAATATGGGCGGACATCCTCAGCTTCGGTCCGGCGGGTGTCATGCTGCTCATGATGCTGATCGTACATGGCGTTGCGCTGTCGGGACGGTACACGCTGGCACGGGTCAATTTTTTTGTTCTGTGGCTTGTGTTTGCCATGGTGATGGTAGGGGTTACGGCGCTACAATGGGTGCTGTGTTCCGCGCTGGCATTGCATGTTGTGGAGTTTCTGCCTTTTGTTTTCGAGACAGTTCTGTCCGTTGGCAGTTTTCCTGTCCTGTATGCAGGATTCGCGTGGACCTACCGTTTTGTCATCAATAACGCGGACCACTCCTGAAGCGGGTGGAATGGCCTCTCCGTGCCGGATGAGTGAATGACGTTTCGTAAAAAGAAGTCTGGCAACCGGCTGATGTCGCGTCCCGACGAAGGCAAGAACCCTTCGCGGGGTGTGTTCACCCGCCGCGCCCTGCTGCTTATGGCGGCACAGGGGGCCGTGCTGGGCGCGTTGGGGGAACGTCTGTACGGGCTTCAGGTTCGTGACGGCAGCCATTACGCCAGGCTTGCGGAAAACAACCGCCTGAGCAAACGCTTCTTCGCGCCGCCGCGCGGGCGCATTACGGACCGTTTCGGCATTTCGGTCGCGGCCAACCGCATCAACTGGCGCGCGCTTCTGCTGGCGGAAGAAACCAGCGATATTCCCGGCACGCTGGAACGCTTTGCCCAGATCGTGCCGCTGGAACAGCGCGACACCACCCGCATCGAACATGAACTGCGTCACAAGCGGCGGTTCATCCCGATCATGCTGCGCGATTTCCTGTCATGGGATGATATGGCGCGGCTGGAGCTCAACATGCCGTCGCTGCCCGGCGTGCTGATCGATGTCGGGACCACGCGCGTCTACCCCTTCGGGCCGCTCATGGCGCATGTGGTCGGTTACGTGGCGCCACCGGCAGAAAAGGACGTGGTGCATGATGCCGAACTGGCGCTGCCCGGCATGCGGGTGGGGCGTTCGGGCATCGAACAGACACAGGACACGAACCTGCGCGGGCAGGTCGGGTCCGTGGAAATGGAAGTCAACGCGGTAGGCCGCGTGATGGCCGAACTGGACCGCGATGAAGGACAGGCGGGCGACGAGATCGCGCTGACCATCGACAGCGGCCTCCAGCAGCAGGTGCTCGGTCGCATCGGGGAACAGTCGGCCAGCGCGGTGGTGATGGACTGCCGCAATGGCGAAGTGCTGGCCATGGTCAGCAACCCGTCCTTCGATCCCTCCCTGTTCGATAGTGGCGTCAGTCAGGCGCAGTGGATCGAATGGACCAATAACAGCCAGACGCCCCTTATCAACAAGGCCGTGTCGGGACTGTATCCGCCCGGTTCCACCTTCAAGCCTGCCGTGGCCATGGCGGCGCTGCGCGCGGGCACGCTGTCGCCCAGTGACCGGATCAGTTGTCCCGGCTATATCGATGTGGGCGGCACGCGCTTTCACTGCTGGTCGCGTTGGGGGCACGGGTCGATCAACCTGCGTCAGGGGCTGAAATATTCCTGCGACGTGTTCTTCTACGAAGTCGCGCGGCGCACCGGCATGGATGCCATCGCCGCGACAGCCGAACTGTTCGGTCTGGGCACAAAACTGCCTGAAATCGAACTGCCGCATGTGCGGCAGGGACTGATCCCCACCCCGGCATGGCGGCGCGCGCATGGCCGGCACTGGAACGGGGGGGATACGATCGTCAGCGGCATCGGACAGGGATTTGTGCAGGTGACGCCGCTGCAACTGGCCACCTACGCATCGCGCATCGCCACGGGGCGCAATGTCCAGCCGCATCTCATCCGCTCGGTGGCCGGGCATATGGCCGACCTGACCGACCTTGGCCACGCGCCGGGCATGAGCATGCCGGATCATTTCTTTGCGGACATCCGCGCGGGCATGTTCGCCGTGGTGAACGAGGAAGGGGGAACCGCCCCCAAGGCGCGGCTGGATATTCCCGGCGTACAGATGGCGGGCAAGACCGGATCGGCGCAGGTGCGGCGCGTGTCGCGTGCGCTGCGTGAAAGCGGGCATTTCAATTCCGCCAACCTGCCATGGGAATACCGGCCCCATGCGCTGTTCATCTGCTTTGCGCCCTATGACGCGCCGCGCTATGCCACGGCGGTGGTGATCGAACACGGCAATGCGGGCGCGGATGTGGCCGCCCCCCTTGCGCGTGATATCATGACCGATGTCCTGCGCCGCGATCCGGTCAATCACCGTGAGCCGCCGGGGCAGGAAGTGGCGCAGGCGGAAGTGGACTAGACCACCCGCCCGCAGGCCCCGTATGGGGCTATGGCCGCGTCCGTGCCTGTTGTGGAGAATGGAATGAAATTCCAGAAGCGCCTGCTGCGCGCCGAGCCCAATTTCCAGATCCTGACCAAGCTGTGGCAGATCAACTGGCTGTATGTGCTGCTGATCTGCGCGCTGGCGGTGGTGGGGTACGGGGCGCTGTATTCGGCGGGTGGCGGCACGTCGCGCCCGTTTGCCGGGCCGCAATCCATCCGGTTCTGTTTCGGGCTGGTCATGATGCTGTGTATGGCGCTGATGAGTCCCGCCATTCTGGTACGCATGGCATGGCCCATCTACATCTTTTCGCTGGTCCTGCTGGTGGCGGTGCTGCGGATGGGCCATGTGGGCAAGGGGGCCGAGCGATGGCTGATGCTGGGTGGCATGCAGGTCCAGCCATCGGAACTGGCCAAGATCGCGCTGGTGCTGATGCTGGCGACATGGTTCCACAAAATCAGCTATCGCAGGATGGGCAATCCGCTACGGCTCATTCCCCCGGCACTCATGGTGCTGGTGCCGGTCGCCCTTGTGCTGAAGGAACCCAATCTTGGCACCGCCGTCATTATCGGCACCGTTGGGGCCAGCATGTTTTTCGGCGCGGGCATGCGGCTGTGGCAGATCGCCCTTGTGGTGCTGCCCGTGCCGTTTCTGGCCAGGATTGCATACAGCCACCTGCATGATTACCAGAAGGCCCGGGTCACCACCTTCCTGCATCCCGAAAGCGATCCGCTGGGGGCAGGCTATAATATCATCCAGTCCAAGATTGCGCTGGGTTCAGGCGGGATGTGGGGGCAGGGCTATCTTCAGGGCACGCAGGGGCAACTTAACTTCCTGCCTGAAAAGCAGACAGACTTCATCTTCACCATGATTGCGGAGGAGTGGGGCTTTGTCGGTGGCATCGCCATAATCGGCATGCTGCTGCTGCTGATTTTTGGCGGCATGCTGATCGCCATGCGCAGCCGCAACCAGTTCGGGCGGCTGCTGGGGCTGGGCATTTCCATGAACTTCTTCCTGTACTGTGCGGTCAACCTGTCCATGGTGATGGGGGCGATCCCGGTGGGGGGCGTGCCGCTGCCGCTGATTTCCTATGGGGGGTCGGCCATGCTCATGGTGATGTTCGGGTTCGGGCTGCTTATGTCCGCATGGGTCCATCGGAACGCCACGTTCGGGGAAACCACGGGGGAAGACAGCTGATGGCGGGCATCCTGCCCCCAACGCCCGCCGTCAGCCGTTCCTACCGGCTCAGCACCTATCATGTGCCGGGCCTGCCGGTGATCCGTATCGGGCGCAGGCCGCAGTGGCGGCGTTGCGTGGTGCCGCAGGGGGATATCGTGCTGCTGAGCGCGTGCAATCCCGGCGGCAGGTTGCGTCCCGATGGCTGGAATCACCGGATGATGCAGGCGCTGTCGCAGCATCTGCGTGGGGTGAAGCATGAACTGGGGGAAGGGCGTCTGGGCCGCTGGTCCGAACCGCTTTATGCGGTGCGCGTGCCCTTGGCGCGGGGGCTGCGTCTGGCGCGCCTGTTCCGGCAGAATGCGGTGGTCGTGCTGAATGGTGACCGACCGGCGCGACTGGTCTATCTGGCCTGACACCGCTCGGGGCGTCAGGCCAGAGCCGGGTCAGCCTTCGATCTGGCTGAAATCGGCGATCAGCACCGTCATCCGGCGCAGTTCCGACAGCAGGCGCAGGCGGTTGGCGCGCACGGCGGGATCGTTGTCGTTGACCGTCACCACCTCGAAAAACCGGTCGAGGGCCGGGCGCAGCGCCGCCACGTCGCGCATGGCGTCGGCATAGCGTTCCTGCGCGATGGCCTGTTCCACGGCGGGAATGGTCTTTTCCAGTTCCCCGGCCAGTTCCCGCTCTTCAGGCTGGGTGTAGAGCGCGGGGTTGGGCGCGCCCTCATGCGGGCCGTCCTTGCGGTCCTCGATGCGCAGGATGTTGGCCGCGCGCTTGGTGGCGGCCAGCATGTTGCGCCCGTCCTCGGTGGCCAGCATGTCGGCAATGGCGCTGGCGCGGGCCAGCAGGCGCACGATGTCGGTATCGGTATTGCCAACCGACACGGCGGCAAGGATGTCGTGCCGCGCGCCTTCGCCACGCAACTGCACCCGCAGGCGGTCGGCCACGAATTCCGGCAGAACATCCAGATCGGGCGCAAGGCGCAGTTCCTCGGGCAGGCCCTGTGCTGCTTCCCAGAAGACGCGCGCCAGATCAAGCCGCAGCCCGTTTTCGCGGATGATGCGGATAACCCCCAGCGCCGCCCGACGCAGGGCATACGGATCGCCCGACCCGCCGGGCTTTTCACCCACGGCGAAGAAGGCCACCAGCATGTCGATCTTGTCCGCCAGCGCGACCGCGACTGAAACCGGCGCGGTCGGCACGTCATCGTGTGGGCCGCGTGGCATGTAATGTGCGCCGATGGCATCGGCCACCGCATCGTCTTCCCGGTCATGGCGGGCGTAATAGGCCCCCATGATGCCCTGCAGTTCCGGGAATTCGCCCACCATGCCGGTGGTCAGGTCCGCCTTGCACAGCAGGGCCGCGCGTCTGGCCTGCGTTTCATCCGCGCCGGTCATCCCGGCCAGTATGCCCGCCAGACGTTCGATGCGCTGCACGCGCGCACCCTGACTGCCCAGTGCGGCATGGAACACGATCCGGTCCAGCGCGGGTACGCGCTCAGCCAGACGGGTGGCGCGGTCCAGATCCCAGAAATGACGGGCATCGGCAAAACGGGCGCGCAGCACGCGCTCATTGCCCGCAATGGTCAGGCTGCCGCCATCGCTGGGCAGCAGGTTGGCGACAAAGGCAAAACGTGGTGCCGCCGATCCATCCGAATTGCGCAGCGCGAAGTAACGCTGGTTCACCCGCATGGACACCTGCATGACTTCGGGCGGCAGGCTCATGAATTCGTCGTCAATCCGGCCAAGGAAGGGGACCGGCCATTCCGTCAGGCCCGCGACCTCGTCAATCAGGCCGGGATCGGCGGCGACATTCAGACCTTCCTCACCGGCAAGACGGGCGACGCCTTCGGCAACAAGGGTGCGGCGCGCGGCGGCGTCCGGTTCCACCTGTCGCGTGCGCAGGCCGTCCAGCCAGTCTTTCGTGCTGCTGACGGCAAATGCCCCCGGCGCGGTGAAGCGGTGGCCTTCCGTCAGGTTGCCCGAACGCAGGCCATGGCCGTTATCCTCGCCTTCCGCCAGCGTGAAATCGACGACCTCACCATCAAGGATACAGACGATCCTGCGCAGCGGGCGCACCCATGTAAAGGCGCTGCCAACGCCCCAGCGCATGGATTTGGGCCACGGGAAACGCCGCAGCAGGCTGGGCAGGACATCCGCGATCTGCTGGCCGGCGGCCACGGGCGCGATGGTGCGGCGCAGGACCCAGAAGCCGTTTTCCAGCGCCAGCGCATCACGTTCCACGCCATGTTTGCGCATGAAACCGGCCAGCGCCTTCTCGGGTGCGCTTTCACGCGGGCCGCGTTCTTCAACCGTCGCACCCGGCACGGTGGCGTCCACCGTAACGGACAGGGCGATGCGGCGCGGACCGGCAAAGGTCGTGGCGTCGCGCGGGTTCAGCGGGGCCAGCGCCTCGCACACAAGGCGTTCGAGGTCGCTTGCCCCGCGCGCCTGCATGCGGGCGGGAATTTCCTCGGAGAAGAGTTCGATAAGAAGTTCGGGCATGATGGTCTTATTCCTCGCCCGCCAGCCACGCTTCGCAGCAGCGTTTCGCCAGCGCGCGTACGCGGCCGATATAGGATGCGCGTTCGCTGACGCTAATCACGCCGCGCGCATCGAGCAGGTTGAACAGGTGACTGGCCTTCAGGCACTGGTCATAGGCGGGCTGCGCCAGACCGGCCTTTGCAAGGGCCGTGGATTCGTTTTCGGCATCGATGAAGTGGCGGTGCAGCATTTCCACATCCGCCAGTTCGAAATTATGGCGGGAGTAATCCTGTTCCGCGCGCAGGAACACGTCGCCATATTTCAGCCCCTGCCCGTTGAAATCGAGGTCATAGACATTCTCGATACCCTGCACGTACATCGCAAGGCGTTCCAGACCATAGGTCAGTTCGGTCGAAGGCATGACGGTGGGAATGCCGCCGACCTGCTGGAAATAGGTGAACTGCGTCACCTCCATCCCGTCGCACCAGACTTCCCAGCCCAGACCCCATGCGCCGATGGTCGGGTTTTCCCAGTCATCCTCGACAAAGCGGATGTCGTGTTCCAGCGGATCGATCCCGATGGCGCGGTAGCTGTCCAGCAGCAGTTTCTGGCTTTCCTCCGGCGTGGGCTTGAGGAGGACCTGATACTGGTAATAGTGCTGCAGGCGATTCGGGTTTTCGCCATACCGCCCGTCGGACGGGCGGCGGCAGGGCTGGACATAGGCGGCCTTCCACGGGCGCGATCCCAGCGCGCGCAGCGTGGTATGCGGCGACAGCGTACCCGCCCCCACTTCCGTATCGTAGGGCTGGAGAATGGCGCAGCCCTGATCGGACCAGAACTGGTGCAGTTTCAGGATAAGCCCCTGGAACGACAGCGGGCGCGGGGATGTGGGTGATCGGGGCACGGGGGCCGGGTCCATGAACAAGATGCTCCGGTAAACGGGGACAGGGTATGCACCATCTGGCGCAAAATCGCGCGCCAGCATACCGTTATGCCGCCGCGACCGAAAGGCGGGGCATGGCATAAGGCCAAACCTGTCATGATCTGGCGGTATTTGGCCTTGCGCATCGCCATTGCACGGACCACATCTGCGGGGATACGCTTTTCCCAGCCCAAGGCAGGACAGACAGGATGAACGACCAGGAACGTGATCTGATCACACAGTTTTTCGCGCGGGTGGGGGGGGCTGCATCGGGCAGCGTGCCGCAGACGACCTCCCAGCTTCCGCCGATTGACCCGCAGGCCAATCAGTATATCGGGCAGATGTTCCAGAAATATCCTGAAGCCGGTTATCGCGTCACCCAGATGGCGGTGGTGCAGGAAGCCGCCCTGGCTGAAGCGCAGAACCGGATTCGCCAGCTTCAGTGGCAGCTTCAGCAGGCGCAGCAGCAGCTCCAGCAGCAGCAGGCCGCCCCCCAGCAGCCCAGCGGCGGTGGCGGATTCTTCAGTGGCATGTTCGGTGGTGGCCAGCGTGCGCAGGCAGCGCCCCCTCCGGGGTGGGGTGGTGGTGCCGCTCCCACATCACCGCCGCCGCAGCCGGTCTATCCGCAGGGCATGCAGCCGGGCATGTTCCCCGCCCGCGGCTCGGGCTTTCTGGGTTCGGCCCTGACCACCGCCGCGGGTGTGGCGGGCGGTATGATGGTGGGTAACGCGCTGACGGACCTGTTCAGCGGCCATCATGACGCGGGTGGCTTCGCAGGCGGCATGTCCCAGCCGGGCGAGACCATCATCAACAACAATTACGGTGATGGCGCGGGCGGCGGCGATCCGTTCGCAGGTGGTGGCACCGCTGCCGATTCCGGGTTCGACGCAGGCGGCGATGCGTCCGGCGGGTTTGATGACGGCGGTGGCTTCGATGCGGGTGACGATAACAGCTTCTGATCCGCTGGCGACTGAAACAGGGAAGGGGGCATCCGTTATGGATGCCCTTTTTCATTTCGGGGGGAGGGGCGATGACCCAGCGGGAATTTCCCCTTGATCTTCCCCAATCCGCCGGATCAGGGCCCGAACCACTGGATGATGGCGCGTTGATCCTGCGTGGCCATGCGTCATCCCATGCGGCGGACATGATTGCGCAGATCCGGCGGATGGCCCGTCAGTCTCCGTTCCGGCGGATGACGACTCCGGGCGGGGGCAGCATGTCCGTCGCCATGACCTGTTGCGGGTTACGGGGCTGGTGCAGTGATGCGCATGGCTACCGGTATGAGGAACGCGATCCCCTGACGGGCCAGCCATGGCCCGCCATGCCGGAGGGGTGGCGGCAGATGGCGGTCGCGGCTGCCGCAATGGCGGGATATGAGAGTTTTGCGCCCGATTCGTGCCTGATTAACGGTTATCGGGTTGGCGCACGCATGGGCCTGCATCAGGATCGTGACGAACGCGCAGACGCACCGGTCGTGTCCCTGTCCTTCGGCCTGCCCGCCATCTTCCTGTGGGGTGGGCTGCTGCGTACGGACCCGTTACGGCGCATTCCTCTGCTGCACGGGGATGTGGTCGTATGGGGCGGGACGACACGGCTGGCATTTCATGGCATCGCGCCATTGCGTGAGGGGGACCATCCCCTGACCGGGCCGTGCCGGTATAACCTGACCTTCCGCCGTACGGCATAGCGGGAGTGGTGGTCAGCGGCCCATTACGGACCGCCGAGCGTTGTGGATCAGGCCGTAAGGGCAGCGGCTTCGCGTGCCCGCTGGGTAATGGCGGCCACATCCGGTGTTCCGGCAGGAACCAGCCACGATCCGCCCACGCACAGAACCGAAGGCAGGCCCAGCCATTCCGAAGCCGTATCCTGACGGATGCCGCCGGTGGGGCAGAAGCGTGCGCGGCCAAAGGGAGCGGAAAGCGCCTTGAGCGCCGGAATGCCGCCCGCTGCCGTAGCGGGGAAAAACTTGAAATGCGTCAGCCCGAGGTCGAGGCCGCGCATGATGTCGCTGGCATTGGCCGTGCCGGGCAGCAGCGGCACATCGGCAGCGGTGGCCGCCCTGGCGACGTCCGTGGTCAGGCCGGGGCTTACGATGAAGCGCGCGCCCGCATCGACCGAACTTTTCAGGTCATCGCCGTTCAGCACGGTTCCGGCACCGACAACGGCCCCTTCAACCTTCGCCATTTCCGCAATCACTTCCAGCGCGCATTCGGTGCGCAGGGTGACTTCCAGCGCGCGCAGGCCCCCTGCAACCAGTGCTTCCGCCACGGGGCGGGCATGGGCGGGATCATGAATGACCAGTACCGGAATAACCGGCGCGATGGTCATGATGTCTTCAATCTGGGCCATGGGCTGGCTCCCTTTCATAACTGTTTGCGGCGCCTGGCCGCCTTACGCGTTCTCTTGTGCGGCCATACGGTCCATGGAGGCAAGGATGGCTGATGCCCCGCGTTCGGGGCTGTCCACGCCGCCGCGCATGAGCGCGAACAGTTCCCGCCCGGTGCCGAACTGTGGTGCGGGCGGACGGGCCGGGGTGCGGTCGGTCCACTGTGCTGCGTCCACCATGGCCTCGATCCGGCCCGTATGGGCGCACACACGCACCATGTCCCCATCGCGCAGCAGGGAAAGCGGGCCGCCGACATAGGCTTCCGGGCCGATATGGATGGCGGCGGGCACCTTGCCGCTGGCGCCCGACATGCGGCCGTCGGTGACAAGGGCCACCTTGTGTCCCCGATCCTGCAGCACGGCCAGCGTGGGGGTGAGTTTGTGCAGTTCGGGCATGCCGTTGGCGGCCGGTCCCTGAAAGCGCACGACCACCACCACGTCACGATCCAGTTTTCCATCGCGGAAGGCGCGCAGCACGTCCTCCTGATCGTCGAACACTGCCGCCGGGGCTTCGATTGTCCAGCGTTCGGAGGCGACGGCGCTGGTCTTGTAGATGCCCCGCCCCAGATTGCCTTCCATTACCTTCATGCCGCCATCGGCGCGGAAGGGATTGGCCGGCGCGCGCAGGATGCTTTCATCGGTGGACGGGCCTGCCTCTTCCCATACCAGCGCATCGTCACGCATGACCGGGCGGTTGCGATAGGCGGCAAAGCCACCACGCGCTACGGTCAGGATATCGGGATGCAGCAGCCCCGCATCCAGCAGGGAGCCAATCAGGCTGGGCATGCCACCCACGGCGTGGAAGGCGTTCACGTCTTCCGACCCGTTGGGATACACGCGCGTCAGTTGCGGCACGACGGAGGAAAGCCGGTCCAGATCGCTCCAGTCGATCACGATGCCCGCCGCGCGCGCAATGGCGGGCAGGTGGATGGCAAGATTGGTGGACCCGCCCGTCGCCAGCAGGCCCACGGCTGCGTTGACGATGGCGCGTTCATCCACGCACAGGCCCAGCGGACGGTAGTCATCGCCCCGTGCGCCAATCTCGCTCAGGCGGTGGATGGCGGCACGGGTCAGTTCCTGGCGCAGCTTCGTGTTAGGCGGGACGAAGGAGGAGCCGGGCAGGTGCAGCCCCATCACTTCCATCAGCATCTGGTTCGTATTCGCCGTGCCGTAGAACGTGCAGGTGCCTGCAGCGTGGTAGGACTCGGATTCCGCATCCATCAGCCGGTCCTTGCCCACCTTGCCTTCGGCGTAAAGCTGGCGGATGCGCTGCTTTTCGCTGTTGGGCAGGCCCGATGGCATGGGGCCGGAGGGGATCAGCAGCGCAGGCAGGTGGCCAAAGCGCAGCGCGCCGATCAGCAGGCCGGGCACGATCTTGTCGCAGATGCCCAGCATGGCCACGCCTTCGTACATGCCATGGCTCAGCCCGACGGCGGTGGACAGGGCGATGACATCGCGGCTGAACAGCGAGATTTCCATGCCCGGCTGCCCCTGTGTCACGCCATCGCACATGGCGGGCGTGCCACCGGCCACCTGTGCCGTCCCGCCGACTTCACGCGCGTACAGCTTGATCTGGTCCGGGTAGCGGCCATAGGGCTGATGGGCGGACAGCATGTCGTTATAGGACGTGATGATGCCCACGTTCATGCCGCGCGCTGCGCGCAGGCCCTGCTTGTCCCCCTCCGACGCCGCGATGGCGTGGGCCAGGTTGCCGCAGGCCAGACGGGGGCGGCTGATGCCGTTTTCACCTTCGCGCGCGATCAGGTCCAGATAGGCGCGGCGACTGCCAGCCGAACGTGTGATGACCCGTTCGGTCACGGCGGTCAGGACGGGATGCAGACTCATGGAATCTCACAGACTTTTCTAGACCCGACCTATGGAAGGGGGCCGGTTCGCAGTCATCGCACGGGCGATGAAGGCGGGTTTGAAAGCGGTCGGAATGTGCGAATGTCGTATGACCGCAAGGCTTGTGGACATCTATTTGAAAAAACACCCATAGATCAAGACATAAAATTATAAAAATAATCACAAAATTATAACTAAATTATGAAAGCGAATGATTTTCGATCAAGAAACGAACAGCCATCACCTGTCAGCGGCTACAGGGGCATGCGCGGGATGGTTCTTCCTTTTCCCTGAAAGGTGGGGCGTGGCCTGTAAAAACACCATATTTCATTCCCCTAACAGGAATTCAGGTCACAGGTTCCCGCCCCTGCTGGCGAACACGTCCATCTATTTGGCGCCTGCCTGACAATACCCTTCCGCCGGGGATCATTAAGCGGGATTTCCGGCCTGATCGGGCAGGGATGGCGGTACGGTGTTCGGTTTTTGTGGGCGTTTCAGCCAGAAGACTGCCATCGCGCGAACACGGCAGGGCATGCGCGTGCCTGTTGATGCGCGTATCGCGGTTCGCAGGAGGATTTAGCGAACATTTCCCGGTCGAAGGTTCTGTCCGTTACCGCACCATGACCGTTAAGCCCTGGCGGGACTGTGCAACAGATTCAGGGGCCGTTCAGAAACGCGGCCAACCCTTCAGGGGAGTATTTTATGGGGGGAACAGGGGATGGTGAGCCGGGTGGGATTCGAACCCACGACCATTCGATTAAAAGTCGAATGCTCTACCGACTGAGCTACCGGCTCACATCGCCTGTATGAAGGGGCTAAAGCACAGGAAAAACCCGTGATCCGCCGCCTTGCGCAGGTCTCTAAACATCCTCGGCGGGGGTGTCAACCTGTGCGTGGGGCCGCAGGTCGCCGGGATGGAAAAACCGGCCGGTACCATGGGCCGCAAACGGCTGTCTGGCTCCGACCGGAAACAGGCCGCCGGACAGGTGCGCAGGTGGCGCACGCTGTCCGGCGGGATGGATCAATCAGGCTTCGGCGTCGGCGGGACGCATCTTGATGATGCGGTCAGGGTCCTGAACCATGCCGCTCTGGCCCGCGCCACGCTTGATCTGGTCGATGTGGTCCATGCCTTCGATCACCTGGCCCACGATGGTGTACTGGCCGTCAAGGTGGGGAGAGGGCTCGAACATGATGAAAAACTGGCTGTTCGCGCTGTCCGGGTTCATGGTGCGGGCCATGCCCACCGTGCCACGCTCGAACTTGGCCGCGCGGGTGAATTCCGCCTTCAGGTCGGGCAGCTTGCTGCCGGACGTGCCGGTGCCCGTCGGGTCGCCGCCCTGCGCCATGAAGCCCTGGATCACGCGGTGGAAGGGCGTGTTGTCATAAAACCCTTCGGCTGCCAGCGTGCGGATACGCTCGGCCGCCAGTGGTGCAATGTCGGGACGCAGGCGGATCACCACCCGTCCTGTCTTGAGGTCGACGTTGATCAGGTCGGATTTGTTTTCTGTAGCAGACATCATGATCCGTTTCGTGATTGGGGTGTGAAGGAACCGGCAGCGCGGGACGCGACCGCCAGCCTGTCAGCCGCGCAGGCGTTTTAGGATGTGCCCGCGGGTAAAAGGTGGGACAAAACCGGAAATATCCCCATCCAGCCGGGCTATTTCCTTTACCAGCCGGGAAGAAATGTACTGGTGCCCTTCCCGCGCCATAAGGAACAGGGTGTCAATGTCGGGCGCCAGATGCTGGTTCATACCAAACATCTGGTTCTCGTATTCGAAATCTGCAACCGCCCGCAGTCCGCGAATGATTGCATGCGCCCCATGCGTACGCGCCGCATGCACCGCAAGTCCCGTAAAACCGATGACCGTGATCGGGTTCGCCCGCCCTTCATTCAGGGGGGCGATATCGGTCCGCAGGCATAGCAGCCGTTCCTCCAGCGGGAGAAGGGGCTGCTTGTCCCGGTTTTCGGCCACGCCGATCACCAGCCGGTCCATCACGCCCGCTGCCCGTTCGATGATATCCATATGCCCGCTGGTCACGGGATCGAACGTGCCCGGATAGAAGCCGGTACGGGATGGGGCGGGTTCAGTCATCCTGCCCTGCATCGGTGGCGGGGGTATCGGCTTCCGTATCAGCGATTTCGGCTTCTTCCCCGTCGTCATCTTCATCCATGACGGGGAACACGCTGGTCACTTCCTCGGTGTCGTTCAGGCGGAACAGGGTTACGCCGCTGGCCTGACGCGACATGATGCGCACCTGCCCGATCGGCAGGCGGATCAGGCGGCCCGCATCGGTTACCAGCATGACATCCGTACCTTCCAGCACCGGCAGTGTCGCCACGACCGCATTGCCGCGCTTGTTGGCGGAGAAGGTCATGTTGTTGATACCCTGTCCACCACGCCCGCTGACGCGGTAGTCATAAGCCGACGAACGGCGGCCGAAACCCGCATTGCTGACGATCAGCAGCACTTCTTCCGCCGCTTCCAGCTCCGCGAACCGTTCGGGGGACAGTGGCAGGTCGTCTGCCACGATTTCGGCATCGTCCGTTACGACGGTTTCTTCCGCTTCCTCGCCTTCCTGCGCTGCTTCGGCGCGGCGGCGGGCATTGGCCATGCGCAGATAGGCGGCGCGTTCCTCTACCGTGGCCTCGACGTGGTTGAGCACGCACAGGCTGTTCACGCTGTCGCCTTCAGCCAGTTTGATGCCCCGCACGCCCGAACTGCCGCGCCCGGCAAAGACACGCAGCGTGTCGTCCGTGATCTGGAAGCGGATGCAGCGCGCGTTGCGGGTGCCAAGGAACACATCCTGCCCTTCGCGGCACGTGGCGACGCCGATCAGGCGGTCCTCGTCATCCAGCTTCATCGCGATCAGGCCGGATGAACGGATGTTGCGGAAATCGCTCAGCCGGTTACGGCGCACGCTGCCCGATGCCGTGGCGAAGACAAGGTGCAGGTTTTCCCACAGATCCTCATCCTGCGGCAGCGGCAGGACGGCGGTGATCGTGTCGCTGCCAAGATCGGGCAGCAGGTTGACCAGCGCGCGCCCCTTCGCGGTGGGGCTGGCTTCGGGCAGACGCCAGACCTTTTCGCGGTATGCCTTCCCGCCCGAGGAGAAGAACAGAACCCACTGATGCGTATGCGCGTTGAACGAACGCACGATGATGTCGTCGCCCCGGCGTCCCGCCGCCGTGCGGCCACGGCCGCCACGGTTCTGGGCGCGGAATACGTCCAGCGGCGTGCGCTTGATGAAGCCTTCGCGGGTGATGGTGACAACCATCTGTCCCGGCTCGATCAGGCTTTCATCGGTCTGGTCGCCCGCGTAATCGGCAATGTCGGTGGCGCGCGGGGTAGCCAGTTCGGCGCGGATGGTGGCCAGTTCGGTACGCATGACCTCCATGCGGCGCGGCCGGCTGGCGATGATTTCCAGCAGGCTGTTGATGCGCACCGCCACTTCGGACAGTTCCTGCTGGATCTTGTCGCGTTCCAGCCCGGTCAGGCGCTGCAGGCGCAGTTCAAGGATGCCGCGAGCCTGTGCTTCCGTCAGGTGGACCCGACCATCGACGATGACATTGCCTTCGTCATGGATCAGTTGCAGCAGGGGCGCCACATCGGCGGCATCCCATGCCTGCGCCATCAGCGCGGCACGCGCGGCCCCCGTATCGGGCGCTGCGCGGATCAGGGCGATGACCGCGTCGATATTGGCAACCGCGATGACCAGACCGACCAGCAGGTGGGCCCGGTCACGCGCCTTGTTCAGGTCAAAGCGCGCGCGGCGCAGGATCACGTCCTCGCGGAAGCGGATGAACGCTTCCAGCACGTCCTTGAGCCCCATGAGACGCGGCTGCCCGCCATCCAGCGCCAGCATGTTCACGCCAAACGAGGTCTGTAGCTGCGTGAAGCGGTAAAGCTGGTTCAGCACCACTTCCGGCGTCGCCTCGCGCTTGGTCTCGATGACGATGCGCATGCCTGAACGGTCGCTTTCGTCCCGAATGTCGGAAATGCCTTCGACCTGCTTGGTGCGCACCAGATCGGCAATGCGTTCCTGCAACGTGGCCTTGTTCACCTGATAGGGGATCTCGGTCACGATGATGGCCTTGCGGTCCTTGCGGATTTCCTCGATCTCGGCCTTGGCGCGGATGATGACCGAACCGCGTCCCGTCTCGAACGCGCTGCGGATGCCCGCACGGCCCAGAATGGTGCCGCCCGTGGGGAAATCAGGTCCCGGCACGTATTCCAGCAGGTCATCGAGCGTCATGTCCGGGCGCTCGATCAGCGCTAGGGTCGCGTCGATTATCTCGCCGGGGTTGTGCGGGGGAATGTTGGTCGCCATGCCCACGGCGATGCCGGATGCGCCATTGATCAGCAGGTTGGGGAAGGCGGCGGGCAGGATCTGGGGTTCCTGCTCGCTTTCATCGTAGTTGGGCTGGAAATCGACGGTATCGCGGTCGATGTCGTCCAGCAGGAAGGAAGCCGCCTTGGCCAGACGGGCTTCGGTATAACGCATGGCGGCGGGGGAATCGCCATCGACCGACCCGAAATTGCCCTGCCCGTCGATCAGCTTCACCCGCATCGACCACGACTGCGCCATGCGCACCATGGCGTCATAGATGGAGGAGTCGCCATGCGGATGGTATTTACCCATCACGTCACCGACCGCACGGGCCGATTTGCGATAGGGCTTGTCGTGGGTGAACCCGCTTTCGCGCATGGAATACAGGATGCGGCGATGAACCGGCTTCAGCCCGTCACGCACGTCCGGCAGGGCGCGGCTGACAATGACGGACATGGCGTAAGCCAGGTAGGAGGAGCGCATTTCCTCCTCGATCGTGACCGGCAGCATGTCGGACGGGGGCAGGGGATCGTCGGGTATCTCGGTCAAGGCAGTTCCGTCATGTCAGGGTTATCCCACCCCGGGCGACCATAACGGCGCAGGGGCGGGACGGTAGGCAGGAATGGCGCGTTGGGGCCGCCATCAGGTCCATGCGTACCATAGCACGGTCAGCGGCCCGGCGCGAAGCGCCAGCGGGGTTCAGAACGGGATTTCATCATCCAGATCGCTGCCGCCGGCCGGGGCGTCCCAGCCGCCGCCGCTGCCGCCACTACCGCCGCCACTGGCGGGGCGGTCGTTGCGCTGCGGCTGCTGGCGGGCCGGGGCGCTGTAGCCACCGCCGCCGCCGCTGCCACCACCGTAGCCGCCACCATAACCGCCGCCTGCGTCGTCACCGCCGCTGTCGCCACCGCGATTGCTGTCCAGCAGCACCAGATCGCCACGGAAGCGGTCGACCACCACTTCGGTCGTGTAGCGGTCCTGACCGCTCTGGTCGGTCCATTTGCGTGTCTGGAGCGAGCCTTCCAGATAGACCTTGCGGCCCTTGCGCAGGAAACGCTCGGCCACGTCGGCGATCCGGTCGTTGAAAATGACAACCCGGTGCCATTCCGTCCGCTCGCGCCGTTCGCCCGATGCGCGGTCATTCCATGTATCGCTTGTCGCCAGTGTCAGCGAGACGATTTTCGCCCCGCTCTGGCTGTTCCGTACTTCCGGGTCCTTGCCCAGATTGCCCACGAGAATGACCTTGTTGACGCTGCCCGCCATATGCTGTCCTGCTGCAGTTCGAGTATGGGACCGGCAGCGGCTGAACCGCTGCCGACTGCCGCCACAGGCAGCCCGATGGCGGCCGTGGCGGCTATATGCGGCGATCTTACCGGATCGTCCCTTAAAATGCGAGTGTGAGGACGATACCGCGATCAACGCCGGCATGAGGCGCGGCAGCAGGCATGTAACGGGCGCTGTCGTGGCCGGTCAGTCACGGCCCTTGTCGTGATGGACCGGCAGGCCCAGATTAGATGTGGGTCCGCAATGGTGGCCGGTATCCGCTTTCCCGCACGGGAGCGGAACAGGGAGAGTTCATGAGCGTTTCTTCGCGTCCGGAACAGGTTCCGGCGGCACAGCATGTCAGCCAGCAGTCCATTCGCGTGCGTGGGGCGCGTGCGCATAATCTCAAGAACGTCGATGTGGATGTCCCGCGCGATGCGCTGACGGTCATGACCGGCCTGTCGGGTTCAGGCAAGTCGTCACTGGCGTTCGACACCATCTACGCCGAAGGCCAGCGCCGGTACGTGGAAAGTCTGTCCGCCTACGCGCGCCAGTTCCTTGAACTGATGGGAAAGCCGGATGTCGATTCGATAGAAGGGCTGTCGCCCGCCATTTCCATCGAACAGAAAACCACATCCAAAAACCCCCGTTCCACCGTTGGCACGGTGACGGAAGTGCATGATTACATGCGTCTTCTGTGGGCGCGCGCGGGCGTGCCCTATTCGCCCGCTACCGGCCTGCCGATCGAGGCGCAGACGATCAGCCAGATGGTTGACCGCGTGATGGCCATGCCCGAGGGCACGCGCCTCATGCTGCTGGCCCCGGTGCTGCGCGACCGCAAGGGTGAGTGTAAAAAGGAACTGGCCGAACTCCAGCGCAAGGGCTTCACCCGCGCCAAGGTGGACGGCACGCTCCATACAATTGACGAAGTGCCGGAACTCAACCGCCGCCTGCGCCATACGGTCGAGGCCGTGGTGGACCGCATCGTGGTCAAGGAAGGCATCGAAAGCCGTCTGGCCGACAGTTTCGAGACAGCGCTCGGCCTGTCCGATGGTCTGGTCTATGCGGAAGAGGTGGTGAAGAACGCACCGGAAGGCGAGGAAGCCCCGCGCACCGTCTTTTCCTCACGCTTCGCCTGCCCGGTCAGCGGCTTTACGCTGGAGGAGGTCGAACCCCGCCTGTTCTCCTTCAACGCGCCGCAGGGTGCGTGTCCGGCCTGTGACGGGATTGGTCAGGAAACATTTTTCGATCCGCGCCTGATCGTGCCGGACGATTCGCTCTCGCTCGCTGCAGGGGCGATCGCCCCGTGGCGCAACAGCCAGAGCCCGTATTACACCCAGACGCTGGCCGCCATCGCGAAGCATTATGGCGTATCGATGGATACGCCGTGGGAAGACCTGCCCGAAAACGTGCGCGATGTGATTCTTGAGGGGGGAAAAGACCCGATCGAGTTCACATACCGCGATGACCGCCGCAGCTACAGCCTGACCAAGCCGTTCGAGGGCGTGGTCAAGAACCTGCGCCGCCGCATGGCGGAAACCGACAGCGTATGGGTGCGCGAGGAACTGTCGCGCTACCAGTCCGAAAAGCCATGCCATGTGTGCGATGGCGCGCGGCTGCGGCCCGAGGCCCTGTCGGTCAAGGTGGCGGGGCTGAACATCGCGCAGGCATCCGACATGCCCATCCGCAAGGCGCTGGACTGGTTTGGCACGGTGGAGGAAACCCTGACACCCCAGCGCGCCGAGATCGCGCGACGCATATTGCGTGAAATCCTCGATCGCCTGCGCTTTCTGGATGACGTGGGACTGGATTACCTGACGCTTTCGCGCGGTTCGGCCACCCTGTCGGGGGGCGAAAGCCAGCGTATCCGGCTGGCCAGCCAGATCGGTTCCGGCCTGACCGGCGTGCTGTACGTGCTGGATGAACCCTCCATCGGGTTGCACCAGCGCGATAACGAACGCCTGCTGGGGACGCTGGACCGGCTCAAGAAGCTGGGCAATACCCTGATCGTGGTCGAGCATGACGAGGATGCCATCCGCGCCGCGGACTGGCTGATCGACATGGGGCCGGGTGCGGGCATCAATGGCGGCAATATCGTCGCCGCAGGCACCCCGGCGGAGGTCGCGGCAAATCCCGCCAGCCTGACGGGCGCTTACCTGTCGGGGCGCAAATGTATCCCTGTCCCCGCGAAACGCAGGAAAATCGATCCCAGACGGGAGCTGGTGCTGCGCGGGGCCACGGGCAACAACCTGAAGGATGTTACGGCCAGATTCCCGCTGGGCACCTTTACCTGTGTTACCGGGGTTTCGGGTGGCGGCAAGTCCACGCTGGTGATCGACACGCTGTACAAGGCCCTGTCGCGCAGGCTTATGGGATCGGGGCAGAACCCGGCACCCTATACGGCCATCGATGGGCTGGATCAGCTCGACAAGATCATCGACATCGACCAGTCCCCCATCGGGCGCACGCCGCGTTCCAACCCGGCCACCTATACCGACCTGTTCGGCCCCATCCGTGACTGGTTTGCCGAACTGCCCGAAAGCAAGGCGCGCGGCTACAAGCCGGGGCGCTTCTCCTTCAATGTGAAGGGCGGTCGGTGCGAGGCATGCCAGGGGGACGGGGTGCTCAAGATCGAGATGCACTTCCTGCCCGATGTGTTCGTCACCTGCGATACCTGCAAGGGCGCGCGTTACAACCGCGAGACGCTGGACGTGAAGTTCCGGGGCAAGTCCATTGCCGATGTGCTGGCCATGTCGGTGGATGAGGCGCTGCCCTACTTCTCCGCCGTGCCGCGCATCCGCGACCGGCTGGCCATATTGCAGAAGGTGGGGCTGGGCTACGTCGCCCTTGGCCAGCAGGCGACCACGCTGTCAGGTGGCGAGGCGCAGCGCGTGAAACTGTCCAAGGAACTGGCGCGCAGGGCTACGGGGCGCACGCTCTATATCCTTGATGAGCCAACCACCGGACTACATACCGAAGACGTGCGCAAGCTGCTCGAAGTGCTGCATGCGCTGGTGGAGCAGGGCAATACCGTGGTGGTGATCGAGCATAACCTCGAAGTCATCAAGACGGCGGACTGGGTGATCGACATGGGGCCGGAGGGTGGTGATGGCGGTGGCCAGATCGTCGCCTGTGGCACGCCCGAGCAGGTCGCGGCCTGCACCGAAAGCCATACGGGGCGATTCCTCAAGCCCCTGCTGGACAGGCAGCCGCTGGTGCCGCCTGCGCCCGCGCCGGCGGCGGGGCGAAAGGGGCGCGGCAAAAAAGCCACAGTGGCGGCGGAGCCGAAAGTAGTGAAAAAGCAGGAAAAACCGGCAAAAACCCGTCGCAAAAGCGTAAAATAGGCGCGCCGCCACCGGTTCTGGATGGTGGGGCCTGAAAAAAACTGGCGTGATGATGCGGAAAATACTTGCATCGTACCGTCGGCAGGCCCTATCAGCGCCTCTCTTGGCCCAAGGGGGCAATAATGCCCAACAGGCTATCTACTGGTTTTGGGGTACGTGATGAACGCACTTGCTCAACTGGGGATGGTCTCGGAACACCCGAGCGATAACCAGATCTCTTCAGCGCCGTTTTCGTCCGAGGACGACCGGAAGGACTATTTCGTCGAAAAAGACGGAATGAAATTTGCGGGAACGCATCTCCTCGTCGATCTTTGGGATGCCCGGAATCTTGATGATCCGGAACAGATCGACCGTACCCTGTGCGAAGCCGCAGTGACGGCCGGGGCCACCATCCTGCACAGCCATTTCCATCATTTCACGCCCAATGGCGGCGTGTCGGGTGTGGTCGTGCTGGCTGAAAGCCATATCTCGATCCACACATGGCCCGAGCGGAATTTTGCCGCCGTGGATATTTTCATGTGTGGCGCGTGCGATCCGCACCTTGCGATTCCGGTCATGCAGCGCCTGTTTCAGGCCGGCCGGATCGAAGTGGACGAACAGCGTCGCGGGCGCGTGCAGCTCTAGCCTGCCTTCGCCGGGCTGGTGATGACCAGACCGGCATGCCCTCCTTAAATAACGAAGTGTCGGGCCGGATTGATTTCCGGCCCGTGCTTTTTCATGTGCATTGATTAGACGGAAGGGGAACCGCAATGTCCCGTGAGTGGATCAGCGAAGGCCTGTACGAGGGCTGGCGGCAGGAACTGCGTGTGGACCGGATGCTGGCGCGTACCAAAAGCGCGTTTCAGGATATCGCCGTGTTCGAGAATGTCGATCTTGGCCGGGTCCTGATGCTTGATGGCGTGGTCCAGATCACCGAACGGGACGAATTCGTCTATCAGGAAATGCTGACCCATGTGCCGCTGCTGGAGCATGGCGATGCGAAGCGCGTGCTGATCATCGGCGCGGGCGATGGCGGTGTGCTGCGGCGCGTGCTGGAACACGGCACGGTGGAAAAGGCGGTGATGGTCGAGATCGATGGCGAGGTCATCGAACTGTCCAAGAAATTCCTGCCCTCCATCGCCGGTGACGCATGGAACGACCCGCGCGCTGACGTGATCGTGGGCGACGGCATTGAATACGTGTCCAATGCCGCCGATGGTTCGTTCGATGTCATCATCGTGGACAGCACCGACCCGATCGGTGTGGGTGAAGTGCTGTTTACCGATTCGTTCTACCGGCACTGCGCGCGTATTCTCAGCGCCAACGGCATTATCGTGAACCAGTGTGGCGTGCCGTTCATGCAGGCGGACGAACTGCGTGACACCAGTGCGCGCCGTGCGCAGTTTTTCGCGCATGTTTCGGCCTATGTCGCCGCCGTGCCGACCTATGTCGGCGGATTCATGACGCTGGGTGTGGCCGCCAAGGGTGGCGTGCCGGGCCGCAACAGCGTTGAGGTGATCCGCGAGCGCGCGCAGCGCGCGGGCATTGGCGAAGGCTGCCGGTACTGGACGCCGGAAATCCATGGCGCGTCCTTTGTCCTGCCGCCCTATATCGCAAAGAACCTGCCGCGCTGACAGGCGCTACGGTCTGCGGGTATGAAAAAAGCCGGGGAACAGCAGTTCCCCGGCCTTTTTGCCGTCTGGACCGCAGGCAGGATCAGGCCTTGGGCGCGTAGCGGGCCGTCTTGCGCACGCTGATTTCCTTTACCCCCAGTTCCTTTACCCCATCGGCAAAGACCTTGAAGTGCGGCGTGGCGAGATGCGTGTCGAATGCGGCTTCATCGTCATACACTTCCACCAGGATGATGGTCTGCGGATCGTCGATCGGGCTTACGGCCTCGAAGCGCTGGCAGCCTTTTTCATCCGCGACCGAGCGTTCGCTGTCATAGGCGCAGAGTTCGAGAAAACGCGCCCGGTTTTCGGCAGATACGCGAAATTCGGCCACGATGGTCAGCGGGGCGGTGGTCATGGCTGGATGATCCTTATTTCTGTTCCGGGCGCACGGGGCAACGACCTGTCACACTGAGCGCCTTTCATGGATTGACTTGGCATATCCGGTCATGTCAAGTCAGGCCTGTCGACACGGGAGAGACTGGCCCAGCGCCAGCGCCGAAGGAGCAACCGCCCCGGAAACTCTCAGGCCAAAGGACCGGTCGGCCAAGACTTCTGGAAAGAGGCGTCCGGCAACGGGCGCCCGCCGACGGGATAGCGATCTCAGGCACATGCGACAGAAGGGGCACTTGGAACCCATCCGGGTTCGACAGGAGTGCCGCATGTCCAGAACGCTACCTGCCTATTTTTCCGTCTGTTCTCCGTTTCCCATTTCCTGTTCCGCTGGCGCGTACCGTGCCACTGCACCCGCATGCCCTGCGTGCGCGAACGCATGCGCGCACGCGGACCTGCACAAGGCCCAGCCCGCATGAACCAGCCCCTGCTGCGCACCCCGCTTTACGACCTTCACCTTGAACTTGGCGCCCGTATGGTGCCGTTCGCGGGTTATGACATGCCCGT
Organism: Komagataeibacter saccharivorans; assembly: GCF_004348195.1. Classification (NCBI taxonomy): domain Bacteria; kingdom Pseudomonadati; phylum Pseudomonadota; class Alphaproteobacteria; order Acetobacterales; family Acetobacteraceae; genus Komagataeibacter; species Komagataeibacter saccharivorans. The sequence goes on from NZ_CP036404.1 coordinate 2,615,409, forward strand.
GCAGTATCCTGCGGGCGTCATGGCCGAACACCTGCATACGCGCGCCAGCGCGGGGCTGTTTGACGTGTCCCATATGGGGCAGGTGCGCGTCCGTGCCCGTTCGGGACAGGTGGCCGACGCCGCCCGCGCGCTTGAGGCGCTTGTCCCCGCCGATATCGTCGCCCTGAAGCCGGGCCGCCAGCGTTACGCCCTGTTCACCACGGAAGATGGCGGCATCAGCGATGATCTGATGGTGGCCAATATGGGCGACTGGCTGCTGCTGGTGGTCAATGCGGCGTGCAAGGATGCGGATTTCGCCCATGTAAATGCCGCACTGGCTGATAGCTGCACGGTGGAAATGCTGTCTGACCGCGCGCTGATCGCGGTGCAGGGACCGGCGGCGGAAGCAGCCGTGGCCAGCCTGAACCCGAAAGCGGCGGCGATGCGCTTCATGGACGTGGCCGGGCTTGATCTGGCCGGTGTGCCCTGCATCGTTTCGCGCTCGGGTTACACGGGTGAGGACGGTTATGAAATCGGCATGGATAATGCTGCCGCATCCACCGTTGCCCGCGCCCTGCTGGCGCAGCCGGGCGTTGCCCCCGCCGGTCTGGGCGCGCGTGACAGCCTGCGGCTTGAGGCCGGTCTGTGCCTGTATGGTTCCGATATCGACCTGACCACAACGCCCGTCGAAGGCGCGCTGGAATGGTCCATCCAGAAAAGCCGCAAGCCCGGTGGCGCCCGTGCAGGCGGCTATCCCGGTGCCCGGATCGTGGCGGACCAGCTTGCGGATGGCGCGACACGCCGCCGGGTGGGCCTGCGGGCGGAAGGGCGCGCGCCGGTGCGTGGTGGTGCCGAACTGTTTGCCGATGAAGCAGGCCAGATCCCGGCAGGGCGCGTGACCTCCGGCGCATTCGGGCCCAGCGCGGGCGGTCCCGTCGCCATGGGCTATGTGCCCACCCATCTCGCAACCCCCGGCACGCGGCTGTTCGCTGGCGTGCGCGGGCGGTTCCTGCCGGTTCAGGTGGCGGCGCTGCCTTTCGTCGCACCGACATTCCGCCGCTGAACCCTGCGCGGATTTTTCACAGACCATCGTAATTTATGGAGCACGGACATGACCGTCTATTACACAAAAGAACATGAATGGCTGCGGGTCGAAGGCGATGTCGCGGTTGTCGGCATCACCGCCCATGCGGCCAATGAACTGGGCGAGCTGGTCTTTGCCGAGGCACGCGACCCCGGTACCACGGTGGAGCAGGGCGACAGCGTGGCCGTGGTGGAATCGGTCAAGGCGGCATCGGACATCTACGCGCCGGTAACGGGCGATGTGCTGGCGTTCAACGACGCGCTGGGCGATGACGCGGCTCTGGTTAACCGTGACCCGGAAGGCGAAGGCTGGATCGTGCGCATGACCGTGGCCGATGCCTCGCAGCTTGAGGGGCTGATGGACCACGCGACCTATACCGCGCTGGTTGGCTGATTTTCCACTTTCCTACCCTTACGGAGTATGCTGGCCGTGACGTCTTCCTCCTGCGGTTCTTCTTCCCTGTGGCACGATCTGGGTGATGATGCCGGTGCGTTCTGCGCCCGCCATGTCGGGCCGGATGCACATGACGTGGCGGGCATGCTGCGTGTGGTGGGAGCCGACACGCTTGATGCCCTTATGGCGCAGACCGTGCCGGGCAGCATCCGCCTTGATGGTGCGATGGGCCTTGGCGCGGGCGTGCCCGAGCATGTGGCGCTGGCGCGCCTGCGCGCGATCGCGGGTGAAAACCGCGTCCTGACATCACTGATCGGGCAGGGATATTACGATACGATCCTGCCCGGCGTGATCCAGCGCAACGTGCTGGAAAACCCGGCATGGTACACGGCCTATACTCCGTACCAGCCTGAAATCAGCCAGGGGCGGCTTGAAGCGCTGCTCAATTTCCAGACCCTCGTCATGGAACTGACCGGGCTGGATGTGGCCAATGCGTCCCTGCTGGATGAGGGAACGGCCGCGGCCGAAGCCATGGCCATGGCCCGCCGTGTGGCGAAAAACAAAGCCACGGCCTTTTTTGTCGATTCCGACTGCCATCCGCAGACCATTGCGGTCCTGCGCACCCGTGCCGAGCCGATGGGCTGGGAACTGGTGGTGGGCGATCCGGCAACCGATCTGGACCCGCAGGCAGTATTCGGCGCGCTGTTCCAGTATCCCGGCACGTCGGGCGCGCTGCGTGATCCGCGTGCATGGATTGAGGGGCTGCATGCGGCTGGCGCGATTGCCAGCATGTGCGCGGACCCGATGGCGCTTCTGCTGGTGGAAAGCCCCGGTGCGCTGGGGGCCGACATCGCCGTGGGGTCCATGCAGCGTTATGGCATGCCGATGGGGGCTGGCGGTCCGCATGCGGCCTATATGGCGGTGCGCGATGCGTTCCGGCGCAACATTCCAGGGCGTATTGTGGGCGTGTCCATCGATTCGCGCGGGGAACCGGCATACCGTCTGGCGTTGCAGACGCGTGAGCAGCATATCCGCCGGGAAAAGGCGACATCCAATATCTGCACCGCGCAGGCGCTGCCCGCCATCGTATCGTCCATGTACGCGCTGTATCATGGACCGCAGGGGCTGAAGGCGATTGCCGGACGCATCCACCGCCTGACAGCCATCCTTGCGGCAGGGCTGCGGGCGCTGGGTGGCACGGTGGTCACGCAGGCGTTCTTTGATACGCTGACACTGCAAACCGGCGCGCAGACGGATGCGATCATGGCGCGCGCGCTGGATGCGGGCATGAACCTGCGTCGTGTTGATGATGCGCATATCGGCATAAGCCTTGACGAGACATCGACCCCCGATACCGTGCGCGCCATCTGGGCCAGTGTCGGTGGGGAAGGGGTATCGGTTTCTGAAATCGAATCCGGCCTTGGCGATATCGCCCCCTCCATCCCGGCGGAGCTTGCGCGCAGGGGCGACCTGCTGACGCAGCCGATCTTTTCCGCCTGCCGGTCCGAAACCGACATGCTGCGCTATCTGCGCCGTCTGGCCGATCGGGACCTTGCGCTGGACCGTTCCATGATCCCGCTGGGGTCATGCACGATGAAGCTGAACGCCACGGCGGAAATGCTGCCGATCACATGGCCGGAATTCTGCAACATCCATCCCTTCGCGCCCGCTGACCAGATGCGCGGCTATGCCCGCCTGTTCACGGACCTGCAGCGCATGCTGTGCCAGATCAGCGGGTATGACGCCGTCTCCCTCCAGCCCAATTCCGGCGCGCAGGGCGAATTCGCGGGGCTTATGGCCATTCGGGGCTATCATCGCGCGCGGGGGGATATGGGGCGTGACGTATGCCTGATCCCGGCTTCCGCCCATGGCACGAACCCCGCTTCCGCGCAGATGGCGGGCATGCGGGTCGTGGTGGTGGCGTGTGATGCGCAGGGCAATGTTGATATCGATGATCTGAAAGCCCGGATCGCGAAACATGCCGACCAGCTTGCCGCCATCATGATCACCTATCCTTCCACCCATGGCGTGTTTGAGGAAAACGTGCGCGAGATCTGCGATCTGGTGCATGCCGCAGGCGGCCAGGTCTATGTGGATGGCGCGAACCTGAATGCGCAGGTGGGGCTGGCGCAGCCGGGGCGCTACGGTGGCGATGTCAGCCATTTCAACCTGCACAAGACTTTCTGCATTCCCCATGGCGGCGGTGGTCCCGGCATGGGGCCGATCGGGGTGGGGGCGCATCTGGCACCCTACCTGCCCGGTGTGCCGCAGCAGGGCGGGGCGAATGCGATCTCGTCCGCGCCGTTCGGTTCGGCGGACGTGCTGCCCATTTCGTGGATGTACATGGTCATGATGGGCGATGCGGGGCTGAAGCGGGCTACCGAGGTCGCGATCCTGAACTCCAACTACATCGCGGCCCGCCTGTCCGGGCATTATCCGGTGCTGTATCAGGGTGCGAACGGGCGTGTGGCGCATGAATGCATCATCGACCTGCGTCCCATCAAGGACGAGACCGGGGTAACGGTGGACGATATCGCCAAGCGCCTGATCGACCATGGCTTCCATGCGCCGACGGTCAGCTTTCCGGTTGCGGGCACGTTCATGATCGAACCGACCGAATCCGAAAGCCGGGCCGAACTGGACCGTTTCTGTGATGCGATGATCGCCATCCGCGCGGAAATCAACGCGGTGGAGAAGGGGGATCTGACGGTGGAGCAGAGCCCCCTGCGGCATGCCCCGCATACGGTGCGTGATCTGACCGATCCCGACTGGACGCGGGCATATGACCGCGCCGCCGCCTGCCTGCCCGGCGCGGTTGTGGCCGCCAGCAAATACTGGTCGCCCGTCAACCGGCTGGATAATGCATATGGGGACCGCAACCTTGTCTGTTCATGCCCCGACATCAGCACCTATGCCAGCTAGGAACTGATTGCGTCCCTCCGGTTCGTGTATATATCTGCAAGGATATAACAACACGACCGGAGCGGGGACCACCATGAACTGGGGCAGATGGAGTGTAGCCATGGGGGCGCTGGCATGGGGCCTGATGACCGGCGCCGCCGCCCCTGTAGCCGCCAGCGCGCGCGACATTACCGACATGGCGGGCACGCCCTCATCCGTGCCGGATCATCCCGCCCGCATTGCCGATCTATGGTTCGCCCATAATGAACTGGTGCTGATGCTGGGTGGCGCGCCCCAGATCGTCATGACCGTTGACCGCCCGCAGGCAAGGCCATGGATGTACCAGGTCTTTCCCGTTCTGTATCAGGCCCATGCGGTCAACGGCCCGCAGGTCAATGCCGAAACCCTGCTGCGTGACAGGGTGGACCTTGTATTCGTGCCCGAAGCCTCCGCCACCATCGCGGCCTTTCGCGCGGTGGGGGTGCCGGTCCTTGTCTCATCCTTCCATGACAGCGACGGACTGCTGCGTGTCGTGGATATGACCGCCACCGCGCTGGGCACGGATACCGCCCGCGCCACGGCGGCGGCCTACCGTGCCATGATGCACGATACGGTGGACAGTATCCGCACCCGGCTTGCGGACCTGCCCGCTACGGCGCGTCCGCGCGTCGTGCATATCCAGTCGCTGCATCCGCTTCGGGTGGATGGGACGGACAGTATCGTGGATGAATGGATTACCCTTGCCGGTGGCGTGAACGCGGCGACGGGGATCAGCGGGAACATGAAACCGGTTTCTGCCGAACAGGTGGCGGCATGGAATCCCGATGTCATAATTCTTGGCCCCGATAGTGGCACGCTGGACCAGAATGCCGATGGTGGCGTGTGGCAGCGCATGACCGCCGTCCGGGCCGGACGGGTTTACCAGAATCCATCGGGCGTTTTCCCATGGGACCGTTACGGCAGCGAACTGCCGCTACAGATCCGCTGGGCGGCCAGAACCCTTCACCCTGACCGTTTCGCGGATGTGGACATGGTGGCCGTAACACGTGATTTCTACCGCACCTATTTCCATTACGACCTGAATGCGGGGGATGCCGCGCGCATTCTCGCAGCGCGGCCCCCGCAGGCAACCCCGGACAGGAGCCGGTGATCCTGCGCATGCGTGCGTCGGTGGTCGGATGCCTGTGTTTTGCGGGATTGATCGTGGTGGCGATGGTATCGGCCTGCGTGGGGCGTTTTCCGCTGCATGCGGGGCAGGTGCTGCACGCGATGCTTGCGGTGGCAGGCGTGAATCCCGGCCCGCCGCCACCGGATGCGGATATGGTGCATACCATCCTGTTCGGCGCGCGCCTGCCCCGTATCGGGGGGGCGATCTGTGTGGGCGCGGCACTGTCGGTGGCGGGGGCGGCGTATCAGGCCGTGTTCCGTAACCCGCTGGTCTCCCCGGTCTGCTGGGCGTGCTGGCGGGGGCCGGAACCGGTGCCGCACTGGGGATCGTATGGGGGGGCGGGGCCTGCGGGTGTGGCGGGCCTGTCCTTTGTAGGGGGGGCTGGCGGCCGTGGCGTTCGGGGGTGGGGGGGTTGCGCATATGTTCGATGCGGCTTCCATGCTGATGCTGGTCTTTGGCGGGCTGATCAGTTCGGCGCTGTTCACCGCACTGCTGTCATTGCTCAAATACGTGGCGGACCCGCAGAACCAGTTGCCCGATATCGTATTCTGGCTGCTGGGCAGTCTGACGCAGGTGACGCCGCGCGCGCTGTCCGTGCTGGTGCTGCCGGTGCTGGCGGGGACCATGCTGCTGTCGGCCTGCGGGCGGATGCTGGACGGGCTGGCCATGGGGGACGAGGAGGCCCGTACCCTTGGCATTCCCGTCATGGCGCTGCGTTACGGGGTGATCGGCGGGGCTACGGTGCTGGCGGCGCTGACGGTGTCGGTCGCGGGCATGATCGGCTGGGTGGGGCTGGTGGTGCCGCATGTGGCGCGGCTGCTGGTGGGGCCGTGCAATATGCGCGTACTGCCGGTCAGTGCGTGTATCGGGGCGATCTTCCTGCTGGTATGCGATGATCTGGCGCGCAGCCTGTCGGCGGAGGAAATACCAGTGGGCCTGATTGCCGATCTGCTGGGGGTTGTGGTGTTCGTATCGGTCCTGCCGCTGCTGCGGCGTGGATGGCGGGCATGAAGATTGATACGTCTGTGCTGCGTCTGGATCATGTGAGGTTCCGCCATGGCAGGCGTACGGTGCTGCATGATCTGTCCTTTGCAATCCATGCGGGTGAACTGACCGCGCTGCTGGGGCCGAACGGTGCCGGCAAGACCACGCTGCTACGCCTGATGCTGGGCCTTGCGCAGCCCGACACGGGGCAGGTCTGGCTGGACGGGCGGCCCATGGCCGACTGGTCACGGCGCGAGGTCGCGCGGCGCATCGCCTATGTGCCGCAGGGGCATGTGCCGCTTTTTCCCTATACCGTGCGTGATGTTGTCGGCATGGGGCGGCTGGCGGAAACACCGTTTGCCCCATCGCTGCGGGCAACAGATTGCAGTGCGGTCGAACATGCCATGGCGGAACTGGCCATAACCCGGCTGGCCGGACGGCCCTATACCGATCTGTCAGGCGGGGAACGGCAGGCCGTGCTGCTGGCGCGCGCGCTGGCGCAGGGGGCGCGGACCCTTATTCTGGATGAACCGGAAACCGGGCTGGACCATGGGCAGAAACAGCGCCTGTACGCCCTGCTGCGCAGGCTGGCGGAACAGGGCCATGCCGTCGTGGCGACAACACATGACCCGTTTCAGGCGGCACGGGTATTTGACCGCGCTGTACTGCTGCGCGATGGCCGGATTATGGGCGATGGCCCGGCAGAAACGGTATTATGCGCCGACATGGTGGACAGGCTTTACGCGCCCCACGGCCATACGGCGATTTAATCCCTGATTCTGCTTTTGGGAAAGCGTCCCTTACCGGCTGGACGGGTTCATATCCACCCGCACGGCCTTGCCCGTGCGGTCGTAATACAGCACGGCGTTACCGCGTTTTTCGGCATAGCCGTCCGGTTCGCCGGATTTGGTCCAGAACAGCAGGCGGTTCAGGTCCGGCTGTTCCTTGATAACGTCGCCCTTGGGAATATAGCGGTACTGTCCGTAATCCATATGCAGGCGCGGCAGCGGCGGGCGTTTGGAAAGCTGGTGCATGGTTGACTGGCGCTGCGAGGCCTCGCCGGGGTCTTCGTTACCGGCATCGGCATGGCCGGCATCAGCCCGCGCCACACCTGGTACCATAGCGGCGCAAAGCCACGCGGACAGCATCACGTGACGTAACCTGACTGACATAAGCGCCGACCTCTCCATCATTCCCAATCGCGGCCCACCATCCTCCTTTTCCCTGCGGGGCGCAATATCCGGTGCGCGGGCCGGGATTACTGGAAGGGAAGGTAACGGAAATCGAAGAAGATCTCGCTCAGGCTCGTGGCGGGCGCGCCCCCCATGCCCGCCCATGTATTGACGCGGGAATAGGCAAGCTGGGTCCCTGCCTGCACGGTGCCATACTGGCCATGGATGAAGCGATACCACGCACCGATGGTGAACTCCTCCACCGAGCGGATGTTGGCGGTACAGTCGGTCGAGCCTTCGGTCCAGCAGCCCATGTTGGACGACATGGGGTTGCCATAACCATAAGCCTGTCCGCCTTCATCAAAATAGCTGCGGCCCGAACGCTGCATGCCGAAATACCCGTAAACATCAATCAGCTTGTTCGGGTGCGCGATAACGCCAGCCGTGGTCTGGGCGCTCGACAGCAGGGCGGGCGCGCCATTGGGCTGCAATGTGGCGTCCGGCAGCAGAACGGAGCCATAACGGCCGATACCCCGGCCCGCCAGCCCCGTCAGCCGCACTTCCAGCCGGTGCGGGATGACCGGCAGGATCATCGATCCACCCGCGCCCCACGCAATGGCGGTATGGTTCTCGCCCACGCCATTGATGACGGAGCGGTCATGCGGGAAGTGGACGACGCCCTCGACTTCGTAATGGCCCCATTTCGGGTCCCATGCCAGCTTGCCGATCACGTCGGGCGCGATTTCGTTGGAGTAGTTGGTGGTCGCGCTGCTCAGCCCCACGCCATTGGAGCCGATCTTGGCGTAGCCACCGTTGGCAAGGGTGTATTCCCCGTTGTCATCCGCGGCGGAAAATCCGGTCGTATCGTAGATCGTCGCCGGGTTTTCGATCGAGATGCCCGCCCACAGGCGATGCTGCATGAAATCCTTGACCGCCCGCACCTGCCACTGCCGCGACCATGTCTGCCCCGCGAGAATGGAGGATTCGATCGTTTCGGGCAGGCTTTCCTGTCGGGGGACGATGCCCACGCGGTCTGGCGTCAGCATGGTCCATGCCTGACCGATCAGGAAGTGCATGTTGGCGCGTGAATCGTCCAGCGTCAGGTAAGCCTGCCGCAGGCGTGGCACGTAGGAATTGCTTTCATACGGATTGGTGGTTTCGGCGCTGGCGCCAAAATCCGTTTCCACGAAGCCCGCCACCGTCAGGTGCGGGTTAAGCTGTCCCCGCGCCATGAGCGAGAAGCGCGAATACCGCGCATCGCCGTTGAAATTGGTGGTGTGGTAATTCGAACTGTTGCGGAAGGGAATGGCATTCCAGTAGTTGAAGATGCCTGATGAAACCTGCCGGTTTTCCACCAGCGCCGCAGCATCGAAGAAACCGCCGAGGATGATGGAAACCGGACCGAGGTGGAACACCTTGCTACCCAGCGCGCCTGCGGACTGCGCGCCCACCGTTTCGCGGTTGTGGGGGCCGACATTGTTGTTGGCCATGTGGGCGATCAGGTCTTCCTCGCGGTGGGCCACGACGGATTCATATGTCGGCTTGTCATCAAGTATCGGCATCGGGTCGGAATGCCCGCCGATATAGGGGCGACCGACCGGCTCGCCCCCGTTGGCATGGGCTGCCGCGCCGCGCCCTTCAACCGGTGTCCAGCCGCCGTGGACATGGCCACCCGACGCCGTTACCTGTAGCGGATGCGTGCCGCTGCCCCCCGACGTGCCGCCCAGATGGGCGCGATGCTGGGCGATCTGCTGGCGCATGGCCATGAGTTCGTTCTGGAGCGACATCTGCTGCTGCTGCAGATGCTCCATCTGGCGTTCCATGATATCCAGCGATTCGGGGTCTTCATCACCCCATGCCAGCGGAATGGGCCCCAGTGCTGAACACAGCATCAGCATGCCGGCAAAACGGCCATGCCGGTTCGTAGAAAAAAACGGAATCCGCATTTAGTGTCAGGAGGCCCCCAAACAGGTGTTCTTCTATTTTATGTCAAAACATTTCCCATTCCATAGGTAAATGATAATTTCTTTTAATATACACGGATTTTATCGTCTGTGCTGTTTTGGTCACCCTGCACGCGGCAGTCTGCTACGGCATTATTTACGTAATGTTACACAACGTCAGGACGCCGCGCGGTCATGGCGTGGACGGCGTCGTGCCAGAACATGTCCTCGGGCGCGGGGGTGACGTTGCCATTGTCCACCGGGCCGAATCCGGCGCGCTGGAGCAGGACGGTCAGCATGCGGCGGCGGTCCCCTTCATCCAGCGCCTGCCACAGGGCGGTTGCCTTCTGCGGAATCAGACGCGTACCGAAGGTAATGACGATCAGGCCACCGGGTTGCAGCACGCGCGCGGCTTCACGAAAGACCTGTACCGGCTGGCGCAGGTAAGGGACCACATCGCACAGCAGGACGGCGTCCATGCTTTCATCGGCCAGGGGCAGGTCGGGGGTTTCGTTGATGTCGCTGACCACGCGGTCGGTCAGCCGTGAATTGCTGTCCAGCGCCTGCGCGTTGACGCCGATGCCGATCACGCTGTCGAATTCCATGTCCGTGGGCAGGTGGCTGTCGGGACCGGCCATAAGGTCAAGGATGTTGCCATCTTCGGGCAGAAGGGTGCGGTACAGCGCCGTGATGGCCGTCTGCGCGCCCGCGTCCAGCATGGGGCCGGCGGGGCGGCGGGAATAGAAGACCGTGTCGGACTCAGCCGATGCAGCGGTAAAGGATTGCGGGTGGAACCCGTGCAGGTCGTTCATGAATATGCCAGACAGTATGGAAGCAACAATGCCCTATGCGGTGGCCGGGCGTATCATGCCCCGCGCCGCATGGAACAGGAGAAAAGCATAATGGCCCGTATGATCCATTCCATGATCCGCGTGCGTGATGAAGCCGCGAGCGTGCGTTTCTATGACACGGCCTTTGGCCTGAAGGTAGCCGACCGGCTTGTTTTCGACAGCTTTACCCTTATCTACCTGTCCAACGCCGAACAGACATTCGAGCTGGAACTGACCGTAAACCATGACCGGACCACGCCGTACGACCCTGGCGACGGTTATGGCCATCTGGCCGTGTCGGTGGCGGATGTGGATGCGGAACATGCCCGGCTGGCGGCGGCTGGCCTGTCACCGCTTGCGGTAAAGGACATGTCGTGCGGCGCACGGTTTGTGGGGCGGTTCTTCTTCATTACCGATCCCGATGGCTACCGGATCGAAGTGTTGCAGCGCGGCGCGCCGGGGCGTTTTCTCTGATCGGGCTTGCAAGCGCGCGCCCGTGGTGCCATCCCGCTCGCCAACGGGGGCGGGTGGGCGCTATACAGGACGGATGATGACCGGTTTTCTCAAGATGCACGGGCTGGGTAATGATTTCGTGGTGGTGGATGAACGCGCCCACCGCCATGACCTGACACCCGCCCGGATTGCCGCCCTGTGCGATCGCCATCAGGGCATAGGGTGCGACCAGTTCGTGACATTGCGCCCCGCCTGCGCGGAAGGGGCGGATGTGTTCGTGCGCTTCTTCAACGCCGATGGATCGGAATCCGGGGCGTGCGGCAATGCGTCGCGTTGCGTGGCCGACCTGCTGGCGCGCGAGACGGGACAGGAGCATGTCGGCCTGCAGACCCGCGCGGGCGTGCTGCATGCAACGGTCGTGCGGCCCGGTCTGGTTACGGTTGATATGGGTGCGCCCGCGATGGGCTGGACTGATGTGCCGCTGGCGGAAGAACGCGATACGCTGCACCTGCCCATCGCGGGGGACCCTGCCGCGGTTTCCATGGGTAATCCGCATGCGACGTTCTTCCTGCCCGCCCCGGACAGCGTGGACCCGTCGGTGGCCGGGCCGGGACTGGAACATCATGCCCTGTTTCCCGAACGCGCCAATATCGGTTTCGCCCATGTCACGTCACGCGATGCGATGCGCCTGCGGGTATGGGAACGTGGCAGCGGACTGACGCTGGCCTGCGGTTCGGGCGCGTGCGCCGCCGTGGTCAACGCCGTGCGGCGCGGTCTGGTGGAGCGTACCTGCACCGTTACGATGGATGGCGGGGAACTGTGCATCACATGGCGTGAAAGCGACGGCCATGTGCTGATGACAGGCCCCGCCACGACCAGTTTCCAAGGCACGTTCAGCCCGGAAGATTATCCCCGATGAAGAAGCCGGACATCCTGACCTTCGGCTGCCGCCTCAACACCTATGAGAGCGAGGTGATGCGCGCGCACGCCGCCGGGCTGGATAATGTGGTGATCGTCAACACCTGCGCGGTCACGGGCGAGGCCGAGCGTCAGGCCCGGCAGGCCGTGCGCCGCGCCCACCGCGAGCGGCCCGATGCGCGCATCGTGGTCACCGGCTGCGCCGCCCAGATCGATCCGGACCGCTGGGCCGCACTGCCCGGCGTGACGCGCGTGCTGGGCAACCGCGAAAAGCTGGATGCCGCAAGCTGGAGCGAACTGGCGCTGGGGCAGGGCAATGCCGTGTCCGACATCATGGCCGCACGCGAAACGGCCCCCCATCTCGTGACCGAATTCGCGGGCCGCACCCGCGCGTTTGTGGAGGTGCAGCAGGGCTGTGACCACCGCTGCACCTTCTGCATCATCCCCTTCGGTCGCGGGCCGTCACGCTCCGTTCCCGTTGGCGTGGTGGTGGAACAGGTGCGCACGCTGGTACAGGCCGGTTATCGGGAAGTGGTGCTGACGGGTGTGGACATCACATCCTGGGGTGGGGATCTGCCGGGGCGGCCGATGCTGGGGCAGTTGTGCCGCAGGCTGCTGGCGCTGGTGCCCGAACTGGAACGGCTGCGGCTGTCATCGGTCGATCCGGTCGAGATTGACGAGGATATCTGGAAGCTTCTGGAAAACGAGCCGCGTTTCATGCCCTATCTGCATCTTTCGCTGCAGGCGGGGTGTGACATCATCCTCAAGCGCATGAAGCGCCGCCATCTTACGGCGGATGTGGCCGCAGTCGTGGCGCGCGCGCGGCAGTTGCGGCCCGATATTGGCATCGGGGCGGACATCATCGCCGGTTTCCCGACCGAAGATGAGGACCTGTTTGGCCAGACACTCGATTTTGTGCGCGATAACGCGCTGCCTTACCTGCATGTCTTCCCCTATAGTGAGCGACCGGGCACGCCGGCGGCCCGCATGCCCGCCATAGCGGTAAGCGAACGCAAGGCGCGCGCGGCCCGCCTGCGTGATGCGGGGGCGCAGGCCGCCCATGATTTTCATACCCGCCTGATCGGGCGCACGCTGCGCGTTCTGATGGAAACGGATACGGCTGGACATTCCGAGGAATTTGCCCCGGTAAGGCTGGCGGATGGCGCCGTATCCGCAGCCGGGCGGATCGAGACGGTGCGCCCGGTGGCGGTTGACGATAACGGACTGGTTGCGGAAATTCTCTGATATGGCTCTTGGCTTCTTTTCACGTCTCAAGGCGGGGCTGTCGCGCTCCACACAGAAACTCAGCGGTGGCATCGCCTCCGTATTCACCCGGCGCAAGCTTGACGATCAGGCGCTGGAGGAACTTGAGGACCTGCTGATTTCCGCCGATCTTGGTCCCAGCGTCGCGGAAAAGGTGATTGAGTCCTTCCGCCGCTCCAAATTCGGCAAGGAAGTGACGGATGAGGAAGTGCGCGAGGCGCTGGCCGATGAGATCGCCCAGATCCTGCAACCCGTAGCCATCCCGTTTGAACCCGATCCCGAACGCAAGCCGCATGTTGTGCTGGTGGTGGGCGTGAACGGTACGGGCAAGACCACCACCATCGGCAAGATGGCCCGCTTCTATGGCGAGCAGGGCAAGAAGGTGATGATGGTCGCGGGCGATACCTTCCGCGCCGCCGCGGTCGAGCAGTTGCAGGTATGGGGTGAACGCACGGGTGCGCCCGTCATTGCGGGCAAGCCCAATGCCGATGCGGCGGGACTGGCGTTCGAGGCCCTCAAGCGCGCCACGGCGGAAAAGGCCGATCTGCTTCTGGTCGATACCGCCGGGCGCCTGCACAATAAAAGCGCGCTGATGGAGGAACTGGCCAAGATCATCCGCGTCATGCGCAAGTTTGACGAAACGGCGCCCCATTCCGTGCTGCTGGTGCTGGATGCCACCACCGGTCAGAACGCGGTGGAGCAGGTGCGGGTGTTCAAGGAACTGGTCAATGTGACCGGGCTGGTCGTGACCAAGCTTGATGGTTCGGCCCGTGGCGGCATTGTGGTGGCGCTGGCTGATGCATTCGGCCTGCCGGTCCATCTGGTCGGGGTGGGGGAACAGGCGGAGGACCTGCGTCCCTTCTCGGCGGAGGCTTTCGCCCACGGGCTGGTCGGTGACTCCATCAAGGTGATCGAGCGTGAGGATGCCCCGGCGGAGGGGGCCGAAAATACGTCATCCCCCACGCCTGAAGATCACGGCGCGCAGCCGGGCTGACCCTTCCGTCCGCATCCTGTCGCCGCAGGGGCGGGTGCAAAGCCTTCAGGCGCGCAGGAAGGCAGGGGATTTTGCTTTATTTAACCCGGTGCGCGGTCCGTGCCCGCTGACAGGAAAAAGCAGTGACCATATCGCAGTCCCTTCTATCATTCGCGCTGGCGGCCGTCATTCTGGTCATAACGCCGGGTCTGGACACGGCGCTTGTCCTGCGCACGGCAACGGGGGCAGGACGGGATCGGGCGATTGAAGCCGCGCTGGGCATTACCTGTGGCTGTCTGGCATGGGGACTGGCCGCCGCCACGGGGCTGGGCGCGCTGTTGCAGGCATCACGTTTCGCCTTTGACGTAATCCGCGTTGTCGGTGCGGTTTACCTGTTATGGGCGGGGGTGAAAATGCTTCTGCGCCCGCGCGGTGAAGTGCTTGCGCCCGCAGGGGAACAGGACGCCGTCCCCCATCGGGGATATTTTCTGAAGGGGCTGTTCCAGAACCTTCTCAACCCGAAGATCGGCGTATTCTATATCTCCTTCCTGCCACAGTTCGTGCCGGGCAATGTGCAGGTCGGTCCCTATCTTTTCATGCTGTCGGGGTTGCAGTCGGTGCTGAGTTTTACGTGGCTCATTTCCGTGGCCTTCATGGGGCATTCGCTTGCCCGCCTGCTGCGGCGGGAGGCGGCGGCCCGGTTCATGGACCGTCTCACAGGCTGCGTGTTTATCGGCTTCGGTCTCCGGCTGGGCTTTTCCAGAAGCTGAAAACAGAAAAGGGACCACCTTGCGATGGTCCCTTTTTTATTGAAACGCTGGCGCGAGATCAGATCGGCAGCGCACGCTCGAAAATGTTTTCCAGCGCCATGATACCGGGCAGCGTCTTGCCTTCCAGCCATTCAAGGAAGGCCCCGCCTGCGCTGGAGATGTAGGAGATATGCCCCTCCACCCCCGCATGACGCAGGGCGGAGACCGTATCGCCACCCCCGGCCACGCTTTTCAGAACGCCCGCATCGGTCAGTCTGGCCACTTCACGCGCAACCGCGTTGGTCGCGGCATCGAAGGGCGTGATCTCGAACGCGCCCAGTGGGCCGTTCCAGACCAGCGTCTTCAGCGTCGCGATTTTCGTGCAGATCAGCTTCACCGTCTCCGGCCCCACGTCCAGCATCATCGCGTCGGCAGGGATGGCGCTGACCGGCACGATCCGGGTGGGAACATCGGCCTGAAAGTCGGTTGCGGTCACCGCATCGACCGGCAGGACGATCTCGCATCCCCTGTCATGGGCCTTGGCCATGATCGCGCGCGCGGTGTCGTGCATGTCCGCTTCCTGCAGCGAACGCCCCACATCAACGCCCTGCGCGGCCAGGAACGTATTGGCCATTGCACCACCGATAATCAGCATGTCCACCTTTTCAAGCAGGTTGCCGATCAGGTCTAGCTTGGTAGAGATCTTGGCACCACCCACGATTGCGCCAACGGGGCGCTCGGGGTTTTCCAGCGCGATGTTCAGCGCGTTGAGTTCCGTCTCCATAAGCCGTCCGGCGAAGGAGGGCAGAAGCCGGGCCACCCCTTCGGTCGAGGCATGGGCGCGGTGTGCCGCGGAAAACGCATCGTTGACGTAACAGTCCGCCAGTGCGGCGAAGGCCTTGGCCAGTTCGGGGTCGTTCTGTTCCTCACCCGGATAGAAGCGGGTGTTTTCCAGAACCACCACATCGCCGTTCTGCATGCTGTCCACCGCCTTTTGCGCGGCGGGGCCGATGCAGTCATCGACGAACGTGACCGGACGGCCCAGCGCATCGCCCAGCGCATCGGCAATCGGACCGAGCGACAGGGCGGGAACGCGCTGGCCCCTGGGGCGGTCGAAGTGACTGACGACAATCACCTTCGCACCCTTCTGCGCCAGTTCCTGTATGGTGGGCAGCAGGCGCAGGATGCGCGTGGCGTCGGTGATCTGCCTGTCCCGCACGGGAACATTCAGGTCAGCGCGCAGGAGCACCTTCTTGCCGGCGGCATCAAGGTGATCGAGCGTCTTGAAGGCGATGGTGGCCATTACAATGCTCCGAATACGGCAGCCGTATCGGCCATGCGGTTGGAGAAGCCCCACTCGTTGTCATACCAGCTGCAGATGCGCACAAGCCTGCCGCCATCGATCACGGCCGTCTGGGTCGCGTCAAAGGTGGACGAGGCGGGGGAGTGGTTGAAATCCGTGCTGACCAGCGGCGCGGTGTTATAGGCTAGGATGCCCTTCAGCGGCCCGGATTCGGACGCCTTGCGCAGGGCTTCGTTCACTTCCTCGACCGAGGCCGGGGCCTTTGTCGGCACGAAGTCGAGCGAGACGAGCGAGACGTTGGGCGTGGGAACGCGGATGGCGGTGCCATCAAGCTTGCCCTTCAGGTGCGGCAGGACCAGACCCACCGCGCGCGCGGCGCCGGTGGAGGTCGGGATCATGTTCAGCGCCGCGCCGCGTGCGCGGCGCAGGTCCTTGTGCAGGGTATCAACCGTGCGCTGGTCGCCGGTGTAGGAATGAATGGTGACCATGTAGCCGCATTCGATGCCGAACGTATCGTCCAGCACCTTCGCCACGGGGGCAAGGCAGTTGGTGGTGCATGATGCGTTGGAGATAACCGTCATGTCCGGTGTCAGGACATCCTGGTTCACGCCATAAACGATGGTCGCATCCACGCCCGAAGCAGGGGCGGAGACGATCACCTTGCGCGCGCCGGCGGTAATGAGCTGCGCGGCCTTTTCCTTGTCGGTGAAGCGGCCGGTGCATTCCAGCGCCACGTCCACCCCCTGGAAGGGAACCCGGATGGGGTCGGCCTCGGCCGAGACGGTGATCGGGGCATAGGTGCGGCCATTGGCGGTGATGAGGATCTTGTCGCCCTCCACCTTCACATCGGCAGGGAAGCGGCCGTGCACGCTGTCATAGGACAGCAGGTGTGCGTTGTCTGCCACGCTGCCCAGGTCATTGATGGCGACAGGCACCACATCGGTGCGGCCGCTTTCAATAATGCCGCGCAGCACGAGGCGACCGATGCGACCGAAACCGTTTATTGCGACTTTGACAGCCATTTTCTTATTTTCTCCGTAAAGGTCAGACATTTCACACACAGGCATCGACCGATGCCATTCCGGGCGGGGCCGCGCCGTTTCCTCCCGCGGTCTGCATCGTGGCTTCGGACAGGCGGCGCACCAGCCGCATGGCGTCGCGGCAGATCCGTTCGGGCGTGATGTCCGCCGCGCTGTCCGGCCGGTCGGGGGCAGGGGTGGCCCCGAACCCGTCAATACCGACGAACAGCCCGTCGGGGCCAAGCCATCGTTCCCATCCAAAACCCGAAGCGGCCTCTATCCCGATCCGGGGTGCTGTCCCCAGCACCGCATTACGATACGTCATTTTTTGGGCGGCGAACAGTTCCCAGCACGGAAGCGACACCACGGCTGCCTCCATCCCCGCCTCCTTCAGCAGTCTGCGCGCCTTCAGCGCCAGGATCACCTCATGCCCGGTGGCGACCAGCGTGACCTGACGGGCATGTTCGGCTTCGGCCACAACATAACCCCCACGGGCGCACAGATTGGTCAGTCCATAGTGTTCACGTTCATGTGCGGAGCATGAAATGGCGGATTCCAGTGTCAGCAGGCTCGGCCCGTTCGTGCGGCGCAGGGCCAGTTCCATGCATTCCATGGTCTCCCGGTGATCGGCGGGGCGGAAGACCATCATGTTGGGCATGGCGCGCAGGCTGGCAAGCTGTTCCACGGGCTGCCAGCCGCCCGCGCTTTCGCCCCGGTGCAGGTCGTCATCGGTCAGCAGGTAGATGACCTGCTGGTCCGTCATTGCGGCGTAGCGCAGGGCAGGGCGCATGCGGTCCACGGCGATGATGGTCGAAGCCCCGCAGGCCAGCAGCCCGCCATGCATGGCGATGCCATTGAGCAGTGCCGCCATCCCATTGACCTGCGTGCCGCATGACTGGTCCGCTTCGGCCCCGGCGCGGCGGACGGACAGATCGGCCATGATGCCCTGCCGTGAACGCAGACAGGTCAGTTCGGGCAGCAGTTCATGCAGTGTCTCCAGCCCGCGCCGGGCGGCAACGGGTGGTGCGGGGCGGCCTGTTCCGCTTCCGTCACGCCATGAACGCTGCCAGTCCTGCTGCCAGAAGGCGGGGCGCTGGTTGTGCGCCATGCGTTCGAATTCGGTTTTCTGCCGGTCCTTGAGCAGCCTGCGCAGCCATGACCGCCGTGCGCTTGCCCCCCGTCGCGCCGCCCCTGCCCACAGGCCGGGATCATCAATGACGGCGGGGGAGGACGCGGGTTCAGGTGTGGCGACGCATGCGATCAGGCAGGGTTTATGGGTACGCTGCGATGATGCGATGGCGGCTGCGATCTGTTCGGCGTTGCAGGCATCCACCTTGCGCACCGACCACCCCGATGCGCTGTAGCGCGGCAGGATGGCCTCCACCTGCGGACGTTCGCTTTCCCACAGCCCGACCACCAGCGTCACCCGGTCAAGACCAAGCTGCCCCGCCAGTGCGGCACTTTCCAGCGCTACGCCGGTGGACAGTTCCGTCCAGCAGCCAACGGCCCATACCCGATGATTGACGACCGACCGGCCAAAACGTGCCGCCAGCTTCTGTTCGGCCAGCGCCATGCCGATGGCGGCACCCAGCCCTTGCCCGTTGGGGCCGCAGGCCTGCCGTTCACTGGCCCGTGCGTTCGGGTCGGTCGGGCGGGGCGCCTGTCCCGACAGTTCGGCCATGATGCCGGGCAGCACGCGGTAAGGCGGGGATGAAACGATGAAGCGGTCCCGGTCCGGCCATTCGGGGCTGGCGGGATCGAAACGCAGGAAGCGACTCCATAACACGGCGCAGAAACCGGCCATGACCCGCGCCTGCGGGGCGTAGCGGGGGTCGGTTTCGTGAATGGTGACCGCATGGCGGATGGCCGTCGCCAGCCGGTCGGGCATGCCGGTGGCAGCAGCCAGGTCGGTGGGCAGGGATGCGGTGGCGTGGTCTTTTGGCATTCGGCGTCGTCCATATGTGCGGCATGGGCGGTGGGGGCGCGCCTGCAATGACTACCGTTGCGCGCGCGCGGCGGCAACATTGCCGCGTTGTTCCACTATGCCCGGCGGGGGGGATACTGTATCGGTAAGGGGCCATGACCCGTCCGTTCCGCCGCCCTGCCTGCCGTGCCATCCTGCTCGCCGTCCTGTGCGTGCCGGTGATGGGCGGATGCACGCTGGTCAGCCAGAAAACGTTCGACCGTCATGCCGGGGACCCGCCCAGACTGCCCCAGACGCCGCCGCCACCCGTACCCGGTCCAGACAGCCCGGCGCTGGTCACGATCACGGCGGGCACGCCCGATACGCAGTGGAAGCCCATTGTCAGGGCTGCGGTGATGGATGCGCTGTCACGCAAGCCCAATGCCCTGTTTACGGTCGTGGTCGATGTGCCCGCCAATGCCGCGGGCGCTCCGCCGGACATGCGGCAGGGGGCGGTCGCCGACGGGCAGCCCGTGCTGCAGGCGGTCATGGATGCGGGTGCTGGCAGCGCGCAGACGGAACTGGACGCGCGCAGCGTCTCCCCCACAGGCGCAACCCAGATCTGCATTTACGTGCAGTAGTCCAATGCGGTTTTGCAATTCCTGCTTCCGTCATGCCATAAAGGCAGCCCTGACGCCGGTTAACCGCCGCCGATAGCGCGCCCTGCGCAAGGGAATGGAACCACCGGATATGGCCATCCGGATGGCGACCGAAATGAATGAAGGCCCCGCAGGCGTATCCGGGGTGTACATGGAGAAAAACAGCAGTGTCCAGTAATCATGTGGATGGGCATCCGTTCTTCCGGTTCTGCCGGACGGCGCTGGAGGACATCCGCGCACAGGGTCGATACCGGCAGTTCACGCCACTGGCGCGTCAGGCCGAACGCTATCCCCTGTATGACCAGCCGGAAACCGTAGCCACCCCGTCAACCCCGGCCTGCGCGCGGGACCGGGAAGTGGTGGTCTGGTCTTCCAACGATTATCTGGGCATGGGGGTCGAGCCGGTGGTGGTCGAAGCTGCCATCCAGGCCATCCATGAACATGGCGCCGGTGCCGGTGGCACGCGCAACATCGCGGGCACCAGTCCGCTGCATACCGCGATCGAAGCTGAACTGGCCGACCTGCATGGCAAGGAAGCCGGGCTTCTGTTCGTGTCCGGTTACGTCTCCAATCAGGCCACGCTCCAGACCATCCTGAGCAGCATGCCCGGCTGGATATGTTTTTCGGACCGGCTGAACCATGCCTCCATGATCGCGGGCATCAAGGGCGCGCGCGGGTCCAGCACCGTCATTTTCGAACATAACGATCTGGCAGACCTTGAGGCCAAGCTGGCGGCGGCCCCGAAGGACGCGCCCAAGCTGATCGCGTTCGAGAGCGTGTATTCCATGGATGGCGACATCTCCGACATCGCCGGGACATGCGCGCTGGCCCGTAAATACGGGGCCATGACCTATCTGGACGAAGTGCATGCCGTGGGCCTGTATGGCGAACAGGGCGGTGGCGTGTCACAGCGTGATGGCGTGGCCGATCAGGTCGATATTATCGAAGGCACGCTGGCCAAGGGTTTTGGCGTGCATGGCGGCTACATCACCGCGACCAGCAATATCGTGGAATACCTGCGGCTTTCGGCTTCGGGCTTCATCTTCACCACATCCCTGCCGCCTGCCGTGGTGGCGGCGGCGCTGGCCAGCGTGAAGCAGGTGCGCAAGGATGGCTGGCGGCGTGAACGCATGTTCGAGCGCGTGAACACCTTCCGCGACAAGCTGCGCAAGGCGGGCATTCCCTTTACCATGACGCCCAGCCATATCGTGCCGATCCCCGTATGTGACGCGCAGCGTTGCCGCGAACTGAGCGACCGGCTGCTGAGCGATTACAATATCTACGCAACCCCCATCAATTATCCCACCGTGCCGCGCGGGACCGAACGCCTGCGCCTGACGCCGGGGCCGTTCCACACGGATGCGATGATGGACGAGATGGTTACCGCCCTGAGCCATCTGCTGCGGCTTAATGACCTGACGGAACAGCCCGTACCGGCCATGGCCTGAACGGCGCTGCGCTTCACCTGACAGGGTGAAGCGCAGTGACCGGGGTTCGTATCGGCAGTGTCCGGCTTAACGGTTCTGCGCGATCGCTTTTTTCAGGTCGTCATAATCAACAGCGCCGGGAATGATCTGGCGGGCGTTGAAAACAAAGGTCGGCGTGCCATCCAGACCGATGGCCCGCGCCAGATCCATGTTCGCCTGCAATATGGCCGTCACCTTGGGACCGTTCATGTCGGTGGCCAGCGTTGTGGCGTTCAGACCGGACTGTGTGGCCAGCGTGCGCATGCGCTCGACCGTGGGGGCTGTGGAATCGCTCATGATCGCGCGCTGCATGCGGAAATAGGCATCCTGCCCGCCCTGGATGAAGGCTGCCACCAGCGCCTGCGACGTAATCAGGCTACCCTGTCCCAGCACGGGAATGACCTTTTCGATAATGCGCAGGTCGTGGTCCTCATGTGTGAGGCGATCGAGATCGGGCAGGACCTTGCGGCAGTAAGGGCAGCGCGGATCGTAGAATTCGACAACGGTGGTACGGGCCGTGGCCGTGCCCAGTATGGCGTCGCTGGCATTGAGGGTAAGCAGGTCGCTGCGATGGCTTTCCAGCGCGCTGCGGGCAGCATTCTGCTGTGCGGCGTTGGCGCTGCTGCGCAGGGCGGCGATGGCGTCCGACAGGATGGTGGGGTCGTTCTTCAGCGCATCGCGCATGATTCCGACAATTTCCTGCCGCTGGGCCGGGGTGAAGCTGGTGGTGTCAGCCGCCACGGCGCGCGGTGCATCGGCAGGCATGGCCATGGCCATTGCCCCGGCGGCCAGCACGGCGTGCAGCAGGCGTGGACGGGGCAGGCGTGGGGAAATGGAAGTCACGGGTTTGCTCCGTTGTCATGTCGGGATAGGGTGTCTGTAGAGGATCGGGCACAGGAAAGGAATGGCCATGCGGACGCAAGGGGGGCATCGCTGTTGCCGATGGCCCGTAAGGCCGCTAAGTCGTGAATACCTGCCACGATCACGCGGTCGCGTGCGCGTGGTTCACCGATAAAGCCGACCTGCCCCATGGAGAAGCGTGCGTGCCTGAGCATTCGATAACACCTTTTGCCCGTCGATCCATGCGTGCGGCATTGTCGGCTGTTCTGGCCATTTCCGTCACGGGCTGTTCCCTTCAGCGCTACTCGCCGGTCAAGCTGGTCTCCCATATGTTTGGCCCGTCGCCGGGGGCGCTGATCGGAACGGTTTCCGCTGATGAGCCGGAGGCAACGCTGGTCGGGCGTGATATCCTCCAGCGCGGTGGCAATGCGGCGGATGCGGCAACGGCCATGGGCATGGCGCTGGCTGTCACCCTGCCTTCGCGTGCGTCGCTGGGGTCGGGCGGGGCGTGTCTGGCCTACCGGCCGGGCGATCAGAACGGTGGCCGCGCCTTCATGTTCATGCCTGTCGCGGGCACGGTGGCTGCGCCCAACATGCCGCTTGCGGATCGTCCCGCCGCCGTGCCGATGCTGGCACGCGGGCTTTACCTCATGCACCTGCAATATGGTTCGGCTGCGTTTTCTGAACTGCTGCCCAACGCGATTACGCTGGCATCGAACGGGATCAATGTCAGCCGCCAGCTTGCCAGTGACCTTGCCGCGGTGCAGGTGCCGCTGCTGGCTGATCCTGGTGTGCGGGCGGTGTTCAGCCGTTCGGATGGCAAGGCGCTGGCGGAAGGTGATGCGCTGGTGCAGACGCATCTGTCCGGTGCGCTGGACCAGATTCGCGCCATGGGCGTGGGCGATCTGTATAATGGCGCGCTGGGCCAGTCCTTTGTCGCGGGCAGTCAGGCCGCGGGTGGCGGGTTGCAGATATCCGACCTGCGGCAGTCGGTTCCTTCCGAACGGCTGCCACTGGTTGTCAGCCGTGGCGAAACCCAGATCGCCTTCCTGCCCCCGCCTGCTGATGGCGGGCTGGGCAGTGCGGTGGCCTATAGTGCTACTTCCACGTCCGATGCGATGCAGCGCGCACAGGCCAGCGTGGCCGCATGGCGCGCGCAGAACGGCAACCATGCGGGCGGCACCGGCGATGACCTGACCGCCCGCGCGCAGGCTTTCGTCAATGGCGGTGGCGGTTCGGGCGGTGGGCTGCCAGCCCTTCCGGCATCCACCTCGTTCACGGTGGTCGATCATGCAGGCATGGCGGTTGCGTGCAGCCTGAGCATGAACAACCTGTTTGGTACCGGGCGCATGGCGGGCAATACCGGCATCGTGCTGGGTGCGTCCCCCGCGCGCCTGCCGCAGCCGCTGATAACGGCTGCGATCGCCAGTCAGGGCCGTGCTTTCCGTGCCGTTGCCGCCGGGTCGGGCCAGAATGACGCCGCCGCCGCCGTGGGGATCGAGATGCACCAGATCATGGCGGGCCAGACGCCGGAGGTGCGTCCGGCCACAACGCAGGGCCGCGTCAATGCCATTTCCTGTCCGCAGGGCCTGCCGGGGGATGCGGCGACCTGCACCGCCGCGACCGACCCGCGCGGGGCTGGTCTGGCCATGGGGCCGCGCTAGGTCCTTACAGGTGGCGCGCGCCCCGGGTTTTATCGGGGGATGTCATGACGGGGCATTGTAAATGGTCCTGTTTTGTTCCATATTGACCTGCATGATGTATCGCCTGTCCCGTACAGGCGTTGCAGGGCAGGGTGCCCGTTCTCGGTTTCATCACCTTCATTAAGCACCAGGGTAGGCAGGCTATGGCACAGGCTCCGGGTATAGATAAAAGCAAGGCCCTGGAAGGGGCGTTGAGCCAGATCGAGCGCGCGTTCGGCAAGGGATCGATCATGCGCATGGGCGAACGGCCCAGCGAACAGGTGGATGTGATTTCCACCGGCTCGCTCGGGCTGGATATCGCGCTGGGCATTGGCGGCCTGCCGCGTGGCCGCATTGTCGAGATTTATGGCCCGGAAAGTTCGGGCAAGACCACGCTTGCGCTGCATGCCATTGCAGAGGCCCAGCGCAAGGGCGGCACCTGCGCCTTCATCGACGCCGAGCACGCGCTCGATCCCGGCTATGCGCGCAAGCTGGGCGTGGACGTGGACAACCTGCTGATCAGCCAGCCCGATGCGGGTGAGCAGGCGCTGGAAATCGCGGATACGCTGGTCCGTTCCGGCGCGGTTGACGTGCTGGTGGTGGACAGTGTGGCAGCCCTTGTGCCGCGCGCGGAACTTGAGGGCGACATGGGCGACAGCCATGTCGGCCTGCATGCCCGGCTTATGAGCCAGGCGCTGCGCAAGCTGACGGGGTCCGTCTCCCGCTCCAACACCATGATGATCTTCCTGAACCAGATCCGGTTGAAGATCGGCGTGATGTTCGGCAGTCCCGAGACGACGACGGGCGGCAACGCGCTGAAATTCTACGCTTCCGTGCGTATGGATATCCGCCGCATCGGCTCGATCAAGGACAAGGACGAGGTCACGGGCAACCAGACGCGCGTCAAGGTGGTCAAGAACAAGATGGCCCCGCCCTTCCGTCAGGTCGAATTCGACATCATGTATGGCGAAGGGATCAGCAAGGTTGGTGAACTGATCGACCTTGGGGTCAAGGCCGGCATCGTGGAAAAATCCGGTGCGTGGTTCTCCTGCGACAGCCAGCGCATCGGTCAGGGGCGCGAGAACGCGAAGCAGTTCCTGCGTGACCACCCCGAAATGGCGGCGGATATTGAACGCCGGGTGCGTGAACAGGCCGGTGTCGTGGCGGAAGCCATGCTGGTTGACCCCGGTGAGGAAGCCGCCGGGGACTGATCGCCCTTGGCCTGTGCCGTCATGGCGGGCTATCGTTCCACCCCCCGGTCTGCGTATCGGCCCGGGGGAGGGGAAATGAAGCGGGGATAAGGGCTGCCGGGATGAAACCGCGTCTTGCGATGATCGGATTGCTGGCCTGTCTTGCGTCCTGTAGCGCGGGACATGATGACAATAACGATCCGGCCGATGTGGATGAATCACCGCCACCCCTTGGCGGGGGGCATCATGTCGCCAGTGCGCGCGATGCGCTGCGTCCCCTGTCCAAGCGTCTGGCCCGCGTGCCCGATGATGATGACAGCCAGACCGAAGCCTATCATACCCCGCCTGATTCGGCTGCGATGCAGATGATCTCCTCCGGCTATGACGCCAATCAGGCGGGCGATGACGATGCGGCCGACAGTGATGACGGCAAGCATTTTGTCGTGCCGGACACGCAGGTCAGCTACGGGCGGCAGGGAAAATCCTCCAACTAGGTCACCAGTACTATCCGGATATCATTGACGTTGGTCAGCGTCGGGCCGGTCATGACCAGATCCCCGGTCTGCTGGAAAAGGCTGTAGCTGTCATGCGCGCGCAGGTAGGCGCGCGGGTCGCAGCCGAGCTTGCGGGCACGGGGCAGGGTATCGGGTGCGATGGTTGCGCCTGCCGCGTCCTCGGTGCCATCAATACCGTCACTATCGGCTGCAATGGCCCATATTCCTGCCTGTCCCTGCAGGGCGGTGGCCATGGCCAGCAGGAATTCCGTATTGCGGCCGCCCCGTCCCGGCGCAGGCCCCGCCGGGTTGATCGTAACCGTGGTCTCCCCGCCCGACAGGATTACGGCGGGGCCCGCCACCGGCAGGCCATGCAACCGGGCGCAGAGCGCAATCCCGGCCATGAATGTTCCCGCATCGCGGCTTTCGCCTTCCAGCGCATCCCCCAGTATCAGCGGTGCAAGACCGCATTCCCGCGCGGTTTCCGCTGCGGCTTCAAGCGCCATGAGCGGCGTTGAAATCAATGTATAACTGCATCCCGGCGCAGGTGCGCGTGCAGGGGTTGCCTGTGCCAGCACCGTCCGCACCGCCTGGGGGACGGGAATACCGTAATGGGCGAGGATGGACAGCGCGTCATCCGGTGTGGTGGGGTCCGCGACCGTAGGGCCGCTTGCGATGGTCAGCGGGTCATCCCCCGGCACGTCGCTTATGGCCAGTGTCACCACCCGCGCGGGGGCGGCGGCTGCGGCAAGGCCCCCACCCTTGATGACGGACAGGTGGCGGCGGACCACGTTCATGTCGTTTATGCTCGCCCCGGAATGCAGCAGGGCGCGGTTGATCGCGCGAATGTCATCCAGCGTAACCCCGGCCCGTGGCAGTTCCATCAGGGCCGATCCCCCGCCGGAAATCAGCGCGATGACCAGATCATCCTGCCCCAGCCCGCTTACGGCATCCAGCATGGCGCGGGCTGCCGCCTCGCTGCGGCTGTCGGGCACCGGGTGGGCGGCTTCCAGCACGCGGATGCGGCGCGTGGACGTGGTATGCCCGTCGCGCGTGACCACGCAGCCGGTCAGGTCCACATCCGGCCATGCCTGCTCCAGTGCCGCCGCCATGGATGCCGCCGCCTTGCCCGCGCCGACCACCACGCATTTCCCTTCTGGCCGGGGTGGCAGGTAACGGGCCAGCACCATATCGGGCATGGCGCTGTGGATGGCGGCATCAAGAATGCGGCGCAGGACGGCGCGCGCGCGTTCGTCGGTCCAGCCGGGAGCCTGAACGGATTGCGTCATTGCGGAAAACGGATGTGTGGTCGTGTCGTTCATTACGGTATCCGGATCATGCGGTACGGTCCGCCACGGGGTTCCGTGGGCCGCTGGTTTACGGTTCGGTAGCGCGAAAATGGCCAGTGGCGCGTGCTGCCGCCGTGTCTGTTTCATATCATTCAGGGTGGGGGTAAGGGGTGTGTCACAATTGTCACGTCTATGTCAGGATGCCGGAAATGGCGGGCTGGCCGGGGAAGCACACGCTAAATTGGGCCACCGCTGTCTGGATTGGCGCGAACGATGATGATACGCGGCAGATGGCCTGCGCACACCGGCAGGCGCCACAGCAGAAAGGACAAGGGCATGGAGAACTGTGTGCTGGACGCGGGTCCTGTCATCTCCACGCAGCCTTCCCATGGCGCGGTGCAGCCTTACATGATCTTTCCCCGCCCCGAATGGGCGGCGTTGCGCGCGAATGTGCCCCAGTCGCTGGGGGAGGGGGATATCGCGTCCCTGCGCGGGCGTAACGAGCCGGTCTCGCTGGAAGACATAAGCGAGATCTACCTGCCGCTTTCGCGCCTGCTCAACCTGCATGTCATGGCCACCCGCAGCCTGAACCATATGGTCAAGAGCGCCTTCATGGGCGCACCACTGGTCACGATGCCCTTCGTGATCGGCATTGCGGGCAGCGTGGGCGTGGGCAAGAGCACCTTTGCCCGACTGCTGCAGGCCGTGCTGTCGCGCTGGCCCGATCACCCCAATGTCGCGCTGGTCACGACCGATGGCTTCCTGCATTCCACACGGGTGCTGAAACAGCGCGACCTCATGCACCGCAAGGGCTTTCCCGAAAGTTATGACTTGCGGCAGATGATTTCCTTCCTCGCGGCGCTGAAAGCGGGGGAGCGGAACCTGAAGGTGCCTGTCTATTCGCATGAGGCCTACGACATCGTGCCAGACCGGTATCAGGTGATCGACCAGCCCGATATCCTGATATTCGAAGGGCTGAACGTGTTGCAGACAGTGTCCGAACAGCCGTTCATGGCATCGGACTTCTTCGATTTCTCGATTTATCTCGATGCGGAAACCGATGTGATCGAGGACTGGTACGTCCAGCGTTTTCTGCTGCTGCAGCAGACGGCGTTCCGCAAGCCGACATCCTATTTCCATCACTGCGCCGATCTTTCCCGCCCGGAGGCCGAGCGCATGGCGCGCGATATCTGGCACCGCATCAACCTGCCCAACCTGCGGCAGAACATCCTGCCCACGCGCGAACGCGCCCGCGTGGTCATGCATAAAAGCCCCAGCCACGCGGTCGATACCGTGTGGATGCGCCAGATCTGACCCTGCGGGCCGCGCGCCAGTAAAAAAGGCCGCCCGGATTGCGCCGGGCGGCCTGATTACGTGACCTGTGATGGATCAGGCGTTCAGGTAGATGGTTTTGGTGGTGACATAGGCTTCAAGCCCGTACTGGCCGTCCTCGCCACCAATGCCGCTGTCGCCATAGCCGTGGTGGAAGCCCTGTGCCGCTTCGCCGCCTTCGCGGTTGACGTAGACTTCACCGAAGTTGAGTTCACGCGTCATGCGCATGATGTTCTTCAGGCTCTGCGTAAACAGGTAGGCGGACAGACCGTAACGTGACCTGTTGGCCTGCGTCAGCGCATCATCGAAGTCACGCACCCGGATCAGCGACAGGACAGGGCCGAACACCTCGTTCTGTGCAATGTCCATTTCTGCCGTTACTTCGGTCAGCAGGGTGGGGGCATAGAAATTGCCCTTGTCATACGTGCCGCCCGTCAGGCGCGTGCCACCGGCTTCCAGCTTCGCCCCCTGTTTGACGGCGTTCTGGACCATGCCATCGACCTTTTCCATCTCGGCGGCGCTGATCTTCGGTCCCATATCGGTCTTTTCATCCAGCGGGTCGCCAGTCCGCAGCGCCTTGATCCGCGTGCGCAGGCGCTCGAGGAACTTGTCATACACCGCCGTATGCACATAGGTGCGTTCATTGGCCGTGCAGACCTGACCGCAGTTCATGAAGCGCGCGGCCACCGCCGCATCCACCGCCGCGTCCAGATCGGCATCCTCCATCACGATGAAGGGGGCCTTGCCGCCCAGTTCCAGCCGGACTTCCTTCAGCCCTTCGGACGCCGCCGCCATGATCTTGCGGCCAGCAGGCGTGCTGCCGGTCATGGTAATGAGCTTGGTGATGGGGTTGGTGACCAGCGCATTGCCCACGGTCGCGCCGCCACCGGTCACGACGTTGAATATGCCCTTGGGGAAGCCTGCCTCAACCGTCAGTTCCGCGAGCGCCAGCGTGGCAAGCGGAGTGAGTTCGTGCGGCTTGATGACGAAGGTGTTGCCAGCAGCAAGGGCCGGTCCCAGCTTGCGTGCGGTCAGTGCCAGCGGGAAATTCCATGCCGAGATGCCAGCCACTACGCCGTGGGGGATCTTGTCGATCAGGATTTTCTCGCCGGGGCGGCTGCCGGGAATGATGTTGCCTTCCAGCCTGCGCACGTTTTCGGCGGCGAAGCGGATGAGCTGGATGGCGAAGTTGACCTCGATCCGGGCTTCCTTCAGCGGTTTGCCATTTTCACTGGTGATGATGCGCGCCAGCTTTTCGGTATCGCGCTTTATCAGTTCAATCAGGCGGTACAGGTAATCGGCGCGGTCCGTCGCGACCTGACGGCTCCATGCGGGAAAGGCTTCCTGTGCCGTGCGCAGGGCGCGCCCGACGTCATTTTCGCTGGCGATGGCTACCGTGGCGAGTATTTCGCCCGTGGCGGGGTTGCGGATGGTGTCACGATCAGATGTTTCAGCTCTGGTCCATTCACCACCGATGAACAGGTCACGGGTTTTCGGCTCAGCCATTATGGGGTCTCCGTTTGAAATGGGAAAAGGCCACCGCAGGACGATGAACGCGCCAAGACCTCCCGTCCCGCCCATGCGGGCGGACAGGATTGCATAAAGGGCAGGCGCAGTGCGCGGTGGCTGAAAAGCAGGAAATCAGGACAGGAAGGGATGTCCTTCGTGGGCAACCAGCAGGTCGTGCATATCGGTTGCGTGTTCTTCTTCTTCCGCAAGGATCTTTTCGAGCATGATGCGCGTTGTGGGGTCATGGTCGGCAAAGTAGCGGATCAGTTCACGGTAATGCTCGATCACCAAGCGTTCGGCCACAAGGTTCTGGCGCACCATCTCGATCAGATTGCCGCCCTTACCGTATTCACTTGCCGAACGCGTGGCCAGCCCTTCGGGCGCAAGGTTGGGTATACCGCCAAGCTGGTCTATGCGCTGCGCTGCCCACATCATATGGGCGCGTTCCTCTTTCGCATGGGTTGCGAATTCGCCCGCGACGCTTTCACTGTTGATGCCCGCGACGGAAATGGAATGCATCGTATAGCGCAGGACACACACAAGTTCGGTTGCGACAACCGTCTGCAACAGTTCGATCGCGGTCTTGACGTCGCCCTGGTAGGCGGGGGTCAGCGCACCTTTTTCGATCGCCTGCTTCGCGCGTGCGCGCAATGTCTGCACATCGGTCAGGAAGGTGTTTTCTGCGACGTCGGCCATGGTCGTCTCCTTATTGCTCCCCGTCTTGTGATGGGAAGCGGCATGTTACGAACCTGTGCCGGGATAACGGGTCTGGGGGGCGGGGGGTTCCCTGCCGGGGCGGCTTTCCATGACAAAGCAGCCATGAATCCCGCCAAATGCAGCAAAAAATGGTTTTTCGCTTTTTCAGGCGTTGCCATTCACGCATAGATCATTATTGATCCGTATTAATAAGACCTATTTGCATTAAGGATGATTCAACGGCATGGTAGCATTCACCGCAGGCCAGTCTGAAAAGCTTCCACGCCGCGCCTTGAGCGAGGAAGCCTATGACCACGTGCGTCGTGGGCTGATCCGCAGCCGCTATCGTTCGGGTGAACGTCTGGTCCTGCGTCCCCTGGCTGCCGAACTGGGGCTTAGCCCTACTCCGGTGCGCGAAGCGCTGCTGCGTCTGGTATCCGAACATGCGCTGGAACTGAATGACCGCAATACGGCGGTGGTGCCCGCCATGACCCAGCGCAGCTTTGCCGAAATCCATGACCTGCGTTCCGATCTGGAAATGCGTCTGGCTGCCGCCGCAGCCCAGCGCGCGACCGATCACGGGATCGAGGCGCTGGTCATCCTGCAGCGCCAGTTCATGGATGCGTCGCGTGCGCGCGACGACGGGGGTATGGCCGCCTTCAATGCGGATTTCCATACAACGGTGGCCACTCTGGCCGAA
Source organism: Komagataeibacter saccharivorans (assembly GCF_004348195.1). NCBI lineage: Bacteria > Pseudomonadati > Pseudomonadota > Alphaproteobacteria > Acetobacterales > Acetobacteraceae > Komagataeibacter > Komagataeibacter saccharivorans. The sequence continues at coordinate 2,646,301 of NZ_CP036404.1, forward strand.
CTGCCGCTTACGGCCACGATCCTGCGGAACCTGTGGATGCGTATCGGTCCGATCTATGCGCTGTCACGCCCCATGATCCATCTGGAACATGAAGGCCGTCCCCATCCGCATGAAGACCTGATCGCAGCCCTGCGCCAGCGTGACGTGGCGGCGGCACAGGCGGCGGTCGCGCGGGATTTCGAACATGCCCGCCGCTGGATCGAACCCCGCCTTTCCTGAACAGTCTCTGTCATGGACAGGGCCGCATGCGGCCCTGTCCATATGCCGTTGCCTTTACGGACGGTCCGATGACTTGAGCTGCGGCACTTCGATGTCAATTTCCAGCATCGAGACGGAGTTGCCACGGTCCAGCTTGACCTGCACCTTGTCCTGATCGACGGGGATATGCTTCTTGATCACCTGCAGGATTTCCGCATGCAGCTTGGAAAGCAGGTCGGATTCCGTGCCGTCGCCCGTGCGTTCATGGGCCAGCAGGATCTGGAGTCTGTCACGCGCTACGGGGGCGGAAGTCTTGTTACCGCGACCGAAGAAGGAACTGAACAGGCTCATCAGCCTCTCCCTTTGAACAGGCGTGCGAACAGCCCCTTGCGTTCGGTCGGCACGGTCACTTCCAGTTTTTCACCTTCCAGCCTGCGCGCGGCTTCCGCATAGGCACGCGCCGGCGGGCTGTCGGGGCTGCTGATGGTTACAGGCGCACCAAGGTTGGAGGCCCGCAGCACTTCCTCGCTTTCGGGAATGATGCCCAGCAGCGGTATGGACAGGATTTCCAGCACGTCCTCGATCCGCAGCATTTCGCCGCGTGCGGCGCGCGCCGGGTCGTAACGGGTCAGCAGCAGGTATTTCTCGATCTTGCCACCAGCTTTCGCCCGTTCTGTCGTGCTGTCCAGCATGCCGATGATCCGGTCACTGTCACGCACGGAGGAGACTTCGGGATTGGTCACCACAACGGCGTAATCGGCATGGTACATGGCAAGCTGGGCGCCACGTTCAATGCCCGCCGGGCTGTCACAGATCACCCAGTCGAACTTTTCGCGCAGTTCCTGCATCACCTTGGCCACGCCTTCGGCGGTCAGGGCGTCCTTGTCGCGTGTCTGGGACGCGGGCAGGATGGACAGGGTCTCGATCCGCTTGTCGCGGATCAGCGCCTGCGAAAGCTTGGCGTCACCCTGGATCACGTTGATCAGGTCGAACACGACCCGGCGCTCGGCCCCCATGACAAGGTCGAGATTGCGCAGGCCGACGTCAAAATCGACAACAACGACATTCTGCCCGGTCTGTGCCAGTGCTGCGCCCAGTGCCGCGGTTGACGTTGTCTTTCCGACGCCGCCCTTGCCGGATGTGACAACCAGCACTTTTGCCATTGGGGTAGTTCCTTGTCCGCTCTTGGGGGGTGTTTTCTTGTTCATGACCTGATGGATACGGTTGTATGGGTTGGCGCGCGCATGGCGCAATGGGAAATCAGTGCGATGTCGTCAGGTTTTGCGGCCTGCGAATGTCGGCGGGACCAGTGGCTGCACAACAAGTGTGTCATTACTGAGAATGATCTGCGCGGGTTGCTGGACGTAGCGCGGATCTATTTCTTCGGCGGTAATGTAATAACCGTCAATAGCCGCCAGTTCGGCCTGCATCGAATGGGCGAAGATGCGCGCGTCCGGCTGCCCGTTCATGCCCGCAATGGCCCGGCCGCGCAGCGGGCCGTAAACATGGATCGATCCCCCTGCCGTCACTTCCGCGCCGGAAGCGACGGACCCCACGATGATGATGTCCCCGTCGGGGTTCATGATCGTCTGTCCCGAGCGGATCGGCTGTTCAAGGATCATGGATGAACCGCGCGGCGCCTCGGGGGCGGTGGCCGTGGCCGTATCCTCGGGGATTTCCACGGCGCCGGAAGCCCGTCCCCCCATGAAGCCCGCGGGCCAGTCCCACTGCGCGCAGGCGGGCCATGACGGATCGCCGCCTTCTATGCCGATGATGCGGATGCCACGTTCACGCAGCGCGGGATAGAGACCGGCCAGCCCTTCGGTCCCGGCATCCAGCAGGGACAGGTCCAGTATGACCGGCTTGCCCGCGAAGAACGTGCTGGACCGCGCGATCTGCGCATCCAGCCCGAGCAGCCAGTCCGCCAGCGCGGGTTCGGGCGAAAGCACCAAGGCAAGGAACGACCGCCCGCGTGCGCGGATTTTCGGTGGGGGACGCAGTTCGTCTGGCAACGTGATCCTGTCCTGTATGGTAAATGGGCGTGTCTGTTTTCAGCTATCGTGCCATGGGCCAACTGTCGAGGGGTGGATGCTGTTTCACCGCCCCTGCGCGCGTGCTTTTTCTTTCATGCGTACTCGGGGCTTGGCGAAGGGCGGCCCGATGCAATAAAGCGGAAGCATGCGCATCCTGTACCACCTTCCCCTTTCGCCGTATTCCCGCAAGGTTCGCCTCGTGCTGGGGGAAAAGCGGCTGCCGTTCGAACTCAAGATCGAGCGCATCTGGGAACAGCGTCCCGAATACCTTGACCGCAACCCTGCCGGCACGGTCCCCATGCTACAGGAAGAAAACGGCCTGTGCATTCCGGATTCGTGGGTGATCTGCGAATATCTGGAAGAAGCCTATCCCGACACCCCCCTTCTGGGCCGCACGCTGGCCGAACGGGTGGAAGTGCGCAGGCTGGTGGTGTGGTTTGACGAGAAATTCGGTCGCGAGGTATCGCGCAACCTGCTTAATGAAAAGGTGATGAAGCGCATTTCGGGACGCGGCAATCCCGATGGCGCGGCGCTGCGGGCGGGATACGCCAATATCCGCACCCACCTGTCCTATATCGACTGGCTGGCCGAAACGCGGCAGTGGCTGGCAGGGAACATGCTGTCGATGGCGGATTTCGCGGCGGCGGCGCATCTGTCCTGTCTCGACTTCCTTGATGACGTGGACTGGGCGCGGGCACCGGCGGCAAAGGACTGGTACGCCCGGATCAAGAGCCGCCCATGCTTCCGCTCCCTGCTGCAGGACCGCATCACCGGCATCAATCCGCCCGCCCATTACGCGGATCTGGACTTCTAGCGCCGTGAAGGCACAGACCGCGGGCTGCGACGCCATCGTGCTGGGCGCAGGGGCCGCGGGCCTTATGGCGGCGGCCACGGCGGGGCAGGCGGGCAGGCGGGTCATGGTGGTGGACCATGCGCCGCATGCGGGCCGCAAGATCCTGATTTCGGGCGGCGGGCGGTGCAATTTCACCAATATGGATATGGGTGCCAGCCAGTTCCTGTCCGGCAATCCGCATTTTGCGAAGTCGGCGCTGGCGCGGTACACCGCCGCCGATTTCCTGGCCCTGGTGCAGCGCCATCGCATCCCGTGGCATGAAAAGGCGGCGGGCCAGCTATTCTGCGACCGTTCTGCGCGTGACATCGTGGACATGCTGCTGCGTGAATGTGCCGCGGCACAGGTGGACATGCGCCTGTCGCACCGGATCATCGACGTGGCGCGCGATGGTGGCGGGGAATACCGGGTTGAAACGGATCAGGGGGTTTTCCGCGCCCGTAACCTGATCGTGGCGACAGGGGGACTGTCCATTCCCAAGCTGGGGGCCACGGGGCTGGCGCATGACCTCGCGCGCCGTTTCGGCCTGCGTGTCGTGGCTCCGGCCCCCGCGCTGGTGCCGCTGACCTTTGGCGCGCAGGACCGGGAATGGATGGAGCCGCTGGCCGGACTGTCCGTCAACGTGGGCATCGCATGCCGCAGCGGGACGGGGCGGCATGCGCGGGAGGTCATTTTCCGCGACGGCATGGTCTTTACCCATCGTGGCCTGTCCGGTCCCGCCATATTGCAGGCGTCATCCTACTGGCAGCCGGGACAGGCGCTGGACATCGACCTGCTGCCGGGCGTGGATGCGGGCCGCCGCGTGCTGGACATCAAGCGCGACCGCCCGCGCGCTGGCGGGCTGGCCATGCTGTCCATGCTGCTGCCGCAGCGGCTGGCGCAGGTTTTCGCGCAGGCTCACCTGCCTGAAGGACAGCTTGCAGGCATGCCCGATGCCGTCCTGACCGCCGTGGCGCACCAGCTTGGCGCATGGCGGCTCAACCCCCATGGCACGGAAGGCTACGTCAAGGCGGAGGTTACGCGCGGCGGCGTGGATACCGACGGCCTGTCTTCGCGCGATATGGAAGCGCGGGACGTGCCGGGGCTGTTCATGGTGGGGGAAGCCGTGGACGTGACCGGGTGGCTGGGCGGCTATAATTTCCAGTGGGCATGGTCCAGCGGCCATGCGGCGGGGCAGGCCGTGGCGGAACGTAGCGGCTGATGCTGTTTGCCTCGCAGTCCTTCCTTGTGGTGTTCCTGCCGCTGGTGCTTGGACTGTATTACGCCGTATCGGGCAGCCGGGCCGCGCGGCAGGGCGTGGTGATTGCGGCGTCGCTTGTATTCTACGGGTTATGGGACTGGCGGTTCGTACCCTTCCTGCTGGGCATGGTCGGGTTCAACCAGATGGTGGCCATGGCGTGGGGGTGCTGGCGCAGGCGGGAATGGCTGTGGCTGGGCATTGCGGGCAACCTGCTGGTGCTGGGCGGTTTCAAATATGCTGACTGGCTGGCGGGCTGTCTGGTCTCCCTTACGGGGGGGATTCATACGCCGTGGCCGGTGGTGCTGCCGCTTGGACTTTCTTTTTTTGTGTTCCAGAAAATCTCCTATCTGGTGGATCTGGGGCGCGGGCAGGCGCGGGTTTACCGGCTGGCGGATTTCATGGAATTCGTGACCTTCTTCCCGCAGCTCGTGGCGGGGCCGATCGTGCGGCATAACGAACTGATCTGGCAGTTCGACGCCAGCCCGCGTGGCGCCATGATGTGGGAGAATATCGGCCGGGGCAGCCTGCTGCTGCTGGTCGGTCTGGGCAAGAAGGTCGGGCTGGCCGATACGCTGGGCAGCATGTGTACGCCGGTATTTGATGCAGCCCATATGGGACATGCGCCGGATATGGCGGCGGCATGGCTCGCGGCCGTTGCCTACATGCTTCAGATCTATTTCGATTTTTCCGGTTATTCCGACATGGCCATCGGCATGGCGCTGATGATGGGGATACGTCTGCCCTTCAACTTTAACGCGCCATACCGGGCGGTGTCGGTGCGCGATTTCTGGCGGCGATGGCATATGACGCTGTCGCGTTTCCTGCGCGATTACATCTACATCCCGCTGGGCGGCAACCGCTGCGCGCCGCTGCGTCAGGTGGCCAATGTGATGGTCACGATGGGCCTTGCCGGTCTGTGGCACGGGGCGGGCTGGACCTTTGTGCTATGGGGGCTGCTGCATGGTGCTGCGCTGGCGGTGGCGCATGTATGGACGCGGACGGCGGGCCATGCCCCGATGGGGTGGGCGGGTGCTGACGCTGGCTTTCGTGCTGCTGACATGGGTGGTGTTCCGTGCCGCCGACCTGCCCACGGCGGGCCGGATGCTGGCGGGGATCGGCGGGGCGCAGGGGATCGGTGCGGCCAGTGTCCGGCATCCCGTGGTTCTGGGGCTGGCGCTGCTGGTGGCGCTGGTGGGGCCATCATCGCAGGAAGCCGTGCTTGAGCGCATGCACCCGGCACCCTGGCTGGCGGTGGCGGGGGGCGTGGCCTTCGTGCTGCTGCTGTTCCTGATGGGGGGCAGACCACCCGAACCCTTCATCTATTTCCAGTTCTGATACGGTGCGCGGTACTGTTGGGGCTGGTATTATGATGCCGCACTTCCCAATTTGAACGGATGGTCCCGCAGGGGCCGCGACAGGACGGTACAGGCAGGAGCATATGGCAGGCAGGCGTGACAGTATGGATGAAGGCCCGGCGGATCTGTTCGGCGGACTGCCGTCTGGCCAGGGGGACCGCGATCCGGTCGCCTTTCCGCCCGCTGCCACGGCACAGCCCGCGCGCACCCAGCCACTGGCCGACAGGCTGCGCCCGGCCACGCTGGATGACGTGGTGGGGCAGGATCACCTGCTGGGGCCAAAGGGCAGCCTGCGGCAGATGCTGGCGCGCGGATCGCTGGCCAGCCTGATCCTGTGGGGTGGGCCGGGTGTGGGCAAGACCACCATCGCCCGCCTGCTGGCCAATGCGGCGGGGCTGCGCTTTGTCCAGCTTTCAGCCGTCTTTTCCGGTGTGGCCGATCTCAAGCGCGCGTTCGAGGAAGCCCGGCGCATCAGTGCGCAGGGCGGCGGCACCCTTCTGTTCGTGGATGAAATCCATCGCTTCAACCGCGCGCAGCAGGACGGGTTCCTGCCGGTGGTGGAAGATGGCACCGTGGTGCTGGTGGGGGCGACGACGGAAAACCCGTCCTTCGCGCTCAACAGCGCGCTGCTTTCACGCTGTCAGGTGCTGGTGCTGCACCGGCTGGACGATGCGGCGATGGAACAGCTCCTGCACCGCGCCGAAGCCGCGACCGGCACGCCGCTGCCCCTGACACCTGAAGCGCGCGCCACCCTGCGCGCCATGGCTGATGGGGATGGGCGCTACCTTCTGAACATGGTCGAACAGCTTTTCGCCCTGCCGCCACAGGCTGTCCCGCTGGACCCGGCGGCGCTGTCAGACCTGCTGGCGCGGCGTGCCGCGCTGTATGACAAGGACCGTGAAGAACATTACAACCTGATTTCCGCGCTGCATAAATCCATGCGGGGATCGGACCCCGACGCGGCGCTGTACTGGTTCGCCCGCATGCTGGAAGGTGGCGAGGACCCGCGCTATATCGCCCGTCGTCTGACCCGCTTCGCCGCGGAAGATGTGGGCATGGCCGACCCCCATGCCCTGCCGCTGGCGGTGGCGGCGTGGGAAACGTTCGAACGCCTTGGCTCGCCCGAAGGGGAACTGGCGCTTGCGCAGCTTGTGGTGCATCTGGCCACCGCGCCGAAATCCAACGCGGTCTACAAGGGCTACAACATGGCCCGCCGCGCCGCCCGCGCCACGGGCAGCCTGATGCCACCGGCGCATATCCTGAACGCGCCGACCACGCTCATGAAGGATATCGGCTACGGCAAGGGCTATGAATACGACCATGATGCGGAAGGGGGCATATCGGGGCAGAATTACTTCCCCGATGGCATGCGCCGCCCGAAATTGTACCAGCCGACGGACCGTGGATATGAACGTGAAGTGGCGCGACGACTGGACAGTTGGAACAGAGTGCGCGAAAGCCGTCGATCATGAGTGTCGTTTCCCTTACCGTCAGCGATGACGAAGCCGATATCCGTCTGGACCGCTGGTTCCGCCGGCATTACCCACACCTGACGCAGGGCGCGTTGCAGAAGCTATGCCGCACGGGGCAGGTGCGCGTGGATGGCAAGCGCGCCACCGCCGCCACCCGTCTGGTGCCGGGGCAGGCGGTACGCGTGCCGCCCATACCCAACGCAAACCGTCCGCCGCCACTGGCGGTAAAGCCACTGGATGAGCGGCAGGTGCGTGAGATCAACAAGATGGTGATCTACCGCGACGAGCATGTGATCGTGCTCAACAAGCCTGCGGGCATTGCCGTGCAGGGCGGGCCGGGCATCACCCATCATATCGACGCGCTGCTTGACGGCCTGCGTGACAGCCCCGACGATCCGCGCCCGCGGCTGGTTCACCGTATCGACCGTGACACGTCCGGCCTGCTTCTGGTCGCCCGCACGCCCGGCGTTGCCGCCAAGCTGGCGGCTGCCTTCCGTGGGCGCGACGTGCATAAGGTCTACTGGGCCGTGGTTGTCGGGCGGCCCAGCCCGGCGACGGGCATCATCGACCAGCCGCTGACCAAGCTGGGCGCGGGTGCGGGCGCGATCAGCGTGGTGGCCGAACGCGGCGACGCGGATGCCGTCCATGCCCTGAGCGAATATGAAGTGCTGGATGCGGCCGCGCGCAAGATGTCGTGGCTGGCGCTCTCGCCCCTGACCGGTCGCACCCATCAGTTGCGCGTGCATTGCGAAGCGCTGGGCAACCCCATACTGGGCGACCCGAAATACGGCGGTGACATAGCGCATGTCGCGGGCTTCGCCGATCGGCTACACCTGCATGCACGTCGGCTGGAACTGCCGCATCCGGCAGGCGGCAGGCTGGTGGTGGAGGCGGAGCTTTCCCCCCACATGCGCGAAACATTCAGGCAGATCGGGTTTGTCGCACCTGCCGCGGCGCCCTGCCGGCGCATCTGACGCGCCGGGGAACGTACAGGACAGGAAGCGATATGGCACAGAACGCAAAGGCACGGCGGATATTGCTGGGTTCCGCCGCAGCGGTAGTGGTGGTGGCCGGTGGGGCCGGGTTCATGGTCCACTCCATGCTGGACCCCGAGGCTCTGCGGACGAAAGCCATCGCCGCGATAGAGAAACAGACAGGTCGGCAGGTGCGCATGGGCGTGCCGGACCTGCATCTTTTGCCCAGCCTGTCGCTGTCCGTGCGTGATGTCGGCCTGTCCGACATGGCCGGTGGTGCTTATGCGGACATGGTCACGGCGGACAGGCTGGAAGCCACGGTGGGGCTTATGGCGCTGCTGCATCATGAAATCCGGCTTGATGACGTGAAGCTGGACCATCCGGTGGTCCATCTGGAACGCACGGCACAGGGGCAGGCCAACTGGCGCCTGTCCCCCGCTGGTCCGCAGGTCACTGCCACCGCCCAGCCCGCAACGACGCAGGCCGCATCTGACTGGAAGGTGCAGATCGGCAGTATCCGGGTCGCCAACGCCGATCTGGACTGGGATGACCAGATGACGGGCAGCAAGGGCAAGGTCGTGCTGGACCATGCCAACCTGTCCGGTGTCAGTGGTGAAAAACCGCAGATCGACATCGCGGGCCATAATGATGGCGGCGGCTTCACGCTGACGGGCTATACCGGCCCGATCAACCTGACATCCACCGCGCGTTCCGGCTGGCCGGTCGCGTTGAACGCCGCCTTCACTTCGGGCGGGCAGCCGGTGGGGCAGGTGGCCCTGTCGGGCAGTGTGGCCGACCCGGATCACATGAAGGACTACAACCTGGCACTTGATGGCAGCATCGCCAGCCTGAAGGCGATCGAGGCCGTGGTGCCCGGCCTGAACCTGCCTGATGTGCGGCGTCTCTCGCTCAGGGCGAAGGTGGTGGACGGCAGTGCGGCGGACAAGGAAGGCAGCACGCCGCTGCTCGACAGCCTGCATCTGGATACCGGGGCTGTGGATGCAGGGCCGTATGTGACAGGGCTGACGCTGCAGGGCCTGTCCATCGATGCGCCGGGTCCAAAGGATACCGTCACCATCCGCACGCAGGGACAGTGGGAAGGGCAGGGGCTGAAACTGTCCGGCACGCTGGGTTCGCTCCAGCAGGTCGAGGCCGCTGTCCTGTCCCACCTGTCGGACCCGCTGCCGCTTTCGCTTGATGTATCGGGCGATCCGGGTTCGATGCGGATTGCGGGCACGCTGGGCGGATCGCGCGCGGTGGTGAATGTTACGGCTTCCGCCGGGCATCTTGCATTGCCGCATGGGGCGGGGATCGACCACCTTGAAGCCTCCACCCATCTGGTGAGCGAGGACAACGGCGCGCATTTCCAGCTATCCGATATCGCGGTCAAGAGCACGCAGGTCTCCCTTCAGGGGGCGCTGGACCTGTCGGTCCATGGCGGCCATGATGGCGTGCCGCTGCTGGCGGGCACGCTGGATGCAAGCTGGCTGAATGCGGATGCCCTGATGGCGCAGGGCGCGAAGGCCGATGCGACCGGCGTAACCGCCCCGGCGCAGGAAACGGCTGCTGGCGATACGCTGCCCTTTGCCGAACTGCGCAAGCAGGATGTGGACCTGCGGCTGAGTGTCGGCCAGATGGAATTTGAGGGCGACGACTACCACAACGCCCTGACGCATGTGGTCCTGCGTAACGGGCGGCTGACCATTGACCCGATACAGGCGCAGGGCACGGGACGCAGCATATCGGGCCAGCTTACGGTTGATGCATCAGGCAGCGTGCCCACCATATCCGGCACGATCGGCACGCTGGTGCTGCCTGCCACATGGGTGGAAAGCAGGGCGGGCCTGTCCAACATGGTGCAGGGCGCGTTGCAGGTGGTCGGAACGGGGCGTGCGCAGGGCAATACCCGCACCGAACTGCGCAACAGCATGACGGGCCATATGGGCGTGTCGATGGTCAATGGCACGGTCAGCGGCAGCGCGCTGGGCGCGATGCTGGGTGACACCGCGCGGGGGGCGCTGGGGTCTGGCCCGATCGCGCTGCGCTGTTTTGGCGTGCATATGGATATGGCGGATGGACGCGCCAATATCGATACAATCGGCGTGCAGACCAACGCGCTGACTGTCACCGGCCACGGCACGGTGGGGATGGTCACGCAGGATCTGGACCTGCATCTCGTGCCGCAGGTGCTTATTGGCGGGACGGGTGCCAGCCTGCCGCTGCGTGTTGGCGGCACCCTGTCCGCGCCGCGTCCGAAGATGGATGCGGGTTCGGACGGACGCTACGCCATCGGTCTGCTGCTGGGTGGATCGGGCAAGAATACCGCCATTGCCGATCCCTGCCCCGCGACGCTGAAGGCCGCACGCGAAGGACAGCCCGGTCCCCAGCCCACCACGGCGGCCCCCAGGGCTGCGGATGCGTCCACGTCAGGCGGGGCGGCGGCGATTCTGGGCAATTCCAAGGGTGCGCCCAATCTCAAGAAAGCCGCTGGCCTGCTGAAAGGTCTGGGTATCCTGAAATGATGAAAGACGGCGTACGCGTACCCAGCGCGCAGAAAGCGGGCAGTCGCAAACGGTTCTGGACGGATGCGGCCGTGCGCCCAACTGCGGATGGCCTGTTCGGGGTTGAACTTGACGGCCGGCCCATCCGTCTGCCCGGCGGGGCGGTGCTCTGTGTTGCCTCCGTCGCGCTGGCTGAAGCCATTGCGGCGGAATGGGCGCAGGCGGGCGGGGAGAAAGGGGGCATGTTCGCCCCCGATGACCTGCCCATGACCCGCATAACCGGCAGCATGATCGAACGCGTGGCTCCCGATCCGGCGGCGCAGGTGGCGGCGTTATTGCAGTATGTGGATGGCGAGCTGCTGTGTTACCGCGCGGATTATCCCGCCCAGCTCTGCACCCGCCAGAAGGCGGAATGGGACCCGCAGCTTGCATGGCTGCGCGCACGGCATGGCATCGATATGGCGGTCACGCAGGGCATCATGCCGCTGGTGCAGCCGCAGGGCGTGCAGGCGGCGTGGCAGGAACTGCTGGACAGGCTGGATAATGCGACGCTGGCCGCCCTTGGCGTCATGGTGCCCGCCATGAAAAGCATTGTGCTGGGCTATGCGGTGGCGACGGGCGCGCTGTCAGCCGCGCGCGCCGCTGATATTGCCAGCGTGGATGAACTGACCCAGATGGCGATATGGGGGCGCGATGAAAAACAGGTCGAGACCCTGCGCCTGCTGACGGCGGAGGTGGAGGACGCGGCCCGCTTCCTGCGCCTGTGCCATACGGGGTAAGAACCCCGCGGAAGTAAAAACGGCCCGGTCTGAACCGGGCCGTTTTTATATGGAAATCAGGGCACCAGAACGGTGGCGCTGGCCTGACAGGCTATGCCTTCCTCTCGCCCGGTAAAGCCAAGGCGTTCGGACGTGGTGGCCTTGACCGAAATCCGGTCGATATCAACCTTCAGCAGTTCGGCCAGACGCGCGCGCATCGCTTCCGAATGCGGGCCGATCTTGGGGCGTTCACAGATCAGGGTCACATCGGCATTGACCAGCATGCCGCCGCGCTGGCGGATGCGTTCGCCCGCATGGATCAGGAAGCGCGCGCTGTCCGCATCCTTCCACTCGTTCTGGCTGGGGGGGAAGTGGCGGCCGATATCCCCTTCGGCCAGCGCACCGTAAATCGCATCGCACAGGGCATGGATGCCCACATCCGCATCGGAATGCCCGGCAAGGCCGCGCGTGTGGGGCACGGTGATGCCACACATGATCAGGGGACGGTTTTCGGCAAAGGCGTGTACGTCATAGCCGATCCCGGTGCGCGGCAGCAGGGTCGGGCCGATCAGGCGTTCCAAGCGCACCAGATCCTCCTTGTAGGTCAGTTTGATATTGTCTTCCGAACCGGGAACGATGGCGACGGAGTGCCCGGCCTTTTCCAGCAGGGCGGCATCGTCGGTCGCGTCCGCAGCCTCGGCGGAGCGATGCAGGTCGCGCAGCAGCCCGAAGCGGAAGCCCTGCGGCGTCTGGGCGCGGAACAGGTCGGTGCGGGGCACGGTATCGGTAATGATGCCGTCCCTGGCGCGTTTGATGGTATCGGCTACCGGCACGGCGGGAATGGCCCCGGCATGCTGCGACAGGGCCGCGATCACGCCCTGCGTCACGCTGTCGGGCACGTAGGGGCGCGCACCGTCATGGATCAGCACCAGATCGGGGCGCTCGCCTTCGGGAAGGCGGTCAAGCGCCTCAAGTCCCGCGCTGACGCTGGCCTGACGTGTATCGCCGCCGGATACGACCGGCAGGACCGTGCAGCCTTCGGGTGCGAATCCCTCAAGCGCTGCGCCCAGCAGGGCGGGATCGCCCACGGGCTGGATCATCCCGACATGAGGGGCAAGGGCATCCGCCGCATGGCGGATGACGGGCCGTCCGCCCAGCGTGACATACTGCTTGGCGACGGGGGCCGCGGTCTGGGCGCTGTACCGGCTACCCTGGCCTGCGGCAAGAAGAATGGCTGCAACACGCATGATGCGGAGCAATGCGGCCATGTCGCCCGCGCGTCAAGCATCGCGGGGGAATAAATGACTGCGGTTGTGGATGGTCATGCTGCTGGCCTGCGTCCGCTCGGGTATGGGCATCATTGCGCGGCGGCTGGCTGACTGTCCGTTGCGGCTGATCTATGACCCGCAGGGAAGGTGCATTCCGATTGGCTTCCTGCCGCCGGTTTCCCGCCAGATGCGCGGCCTGCGCCATCGCGGGGAAATGTTGCTTCAATGCACCGAAGCCGATTGCGTGGGGCGGCGTGAGGGGGTATTCTGCCTAAATCATAAGCATTATTGATGGATTGTGGCTGCCACACCCATTGCGCCGTCATGAACACGGCCGGGTGCAGAGGCAGGGAAGCGGGGTTCATGTCGTCTCAACTGCTGTCGCCTATTGATCTGGGGGGTGGGGTCATCCTGCAGGCGCCCGTCATTCTGGCGCCCATGGCCGGGGTGACCGACCTGCCGTTCCGCAGGCTGGCGCGCAGGCTCGGGGCCGGGCTGGTCGTGTCGGAAATGATCGCGTCGTGGGCCATGGTCCGCGAAAACCAGAATACCCTGCGCATGGCGGAAGTGGCGGATGACGGTCCAAATTCCGTGCAGCTTGCCGGTTGCGACCCCGATGCGATGGGTCAGGCGGCCCGGATCGCGGTTGATCGCGGGGCGGACATCATCGACATCAATTTCGGCTGCCCGGTGAAAAAGGTGGCGGTGGGGCAGCTTGCGGGTTCAGCCCTCATGCGGGACGAGGCGCAGGCCGGTCGCCTGCTTGAAGGCGTGGTGCGCGCGGTGAATGTTCCCGTCACGCTCAAGATGCGCATGGGATGGGACCATAACAGCCTGAACGCCCCCACGCTGGCCCGGATTGCACAGGAATCGGGCATCCGCATGGTGACGGTACACGGCCGCACCCGTCAGCAGTTTTATAACGGCACGGCTGACTGGCGCTTCGTGCGCAAGGTGGTTGATGCGGTGGACCTGCCGGTTATCGTCAATGGCGATATCCTGACGGTGGAAGACGCCCGCGTGGCCCTTGAACGTTCCGGCGCGCAGGGTGTGATGATCGGCCGGGGCTGTTATGGCCGCCCGTGGTTTCTGGCGCAGGTCGCCCGCGCGCTCATGAACGGCGAGGATGTGCCCGAGCCTGACCTTGCGGCGGAGAAGGCCATCGTGCTGGAACATTACGGCATGATGATCGACCATTTCGGCGCCCATCCCGGCCTGCGTCTGGCGCGCAAGCATGTGTCCTGGTATTCGGCGGGGCTGCCCGATTCGGCGGGTTTCCGCGCCGCGATCAACCGTGTGGATGCGGTTGATGCCGCCATCGGCATGATCCATGAATTCTATGACCGCCAGATCGAAGCGGGCAATGTGCGCGGGCCACGCCCCTCCACCATGGAGGCGGAAAGGGCCGCCGCACAGGCGGCATGAGGGAAAGCCCGTCCCCTTCTGATGGCCCCGGTGGCTGTACGCCCGCCAATGTAACGGGCAATGGCCGGATCGTGCTTGATTCGCTGGCTTTGCCGGTCATGGTCGTGCGGGCCGATAACAGCATCGGTTACGTCAACAGCGCGGCGGAGCCGTTTTTTGGCATGTCGCGCTCCTATCTGGCGCAGTCGCGCCTGACCGACCTGCTGCCTGCCGACAATCCCGTATTCATGCTCATGGAGCAGGTGCGCGCGCAGGACCATACCGTGGTCGAGCACGAGGTCACGCTGGAAAGCCCCCGCCTGCATCATGACGGTGTCACCGTGCAGGGCGCGCCCATGCCGGAGGAACCGGGTTCGGTCGTCCTGACCTTCCATGATTTTTCAGCCGTGCGCGTGCTGGATCGGCAGCTTACCTTCCGTTCCGCCGCGCGCAGCGTGGCGGGCATGGCCGCCATTCTGGCGCATGAGGTCAAGAATCCCCTTTCGGGCATAAGGGGGGCCGCGCAACTGCTTGAAACATCGGTGGGCGAGTCCGACCGGGAGCTTGCGGTCCTGATCCAGGACGAGGTCAACCGTATCCGTGACCTTGTGGACCGGATGGACATGTTCAGCGACCGTCCGATCGAACGCAGGCCGGTCAACATCCATCGCGTACTCGAACATGTGCGCAGGCTGGCCCAGCAGGGCTTTGCCGCCGATATCCGGTTTCAGGAAGAATACGATCCTTCCCTTCCCCCCGTATGGGGCAACCGCGACCAGTTGGTGCAGGTGCTGCTCAACCTTGTGAAGAACGCAGCCGAAGCCCTGCACGATCATCCCGCCGACGCGCCCGCCCCCGTGATTACGCTTACGACCGGCTACCGGCCCGGCATATGGGTCTCCACCGGCGGGGGGCAGCGCGTGCAGCTACCGCTGCTGGTTTCGGTGCGCGACAACGGGCCGGGCATTCCCGACAATATCCGCCCGCACCTGTTCGAGCCGTTCCTGACAACAAAAACAACGGGCAGCGGGCTGGGGCTGGCGCTTGCAGGCAAGATCGTGGGAGACCACGGCGGCGTGATCGAGGTGGAAAGCCAGCCCGGCTGCACGGACGTACTGCTGCATCTGCCTGTCGTGACGGAAGACCGCGAGACCCCGTAATGCCCCCATTCCAGTTCCTGAGAGATTTATAGCGAATGTCGCTGCCGACCATTCTTGTTGCCGATGATGACCGCTCCATCCGTACGGTATTAAGCCAGGCGCTGGGACGCGGGGGGTATCAGGTCCGCGCCACTGCGCAGGCATCGACCCTGTGGCAGTGGATCGAGGAAGGCGAGGGCGACCTCGTGATTACCGATGTGGTCATGCCCGATGAAAACGGGCTGGACCTGATCCCGCGTATCCGCCGTATCCGGCCCGACCTGCGCGTGGTGGTCATGAGTGCGCAGTCCACCCTGATGACGGCGGTCAAGGCGACGCAGCGCGGCGCGTTCGAATACCTGCCCAAGCCGTTCGACCTCAAGGAAGTGCTGGCGGTGGTGGCGCGTGCGCTGGCGACACCGGCAACTCCGGTCCAGCCGCTGGCCGCCCCCGCGCCGGACGAGCAGATGTCGCTTATCGGCCGTTCGGTCGTGATGCAGGACATCTACCGCATCATCGCCCGGCTCACGACTTCGGACCTGACCGTAATGATCGGTGGCGAGAGCGGCACGGGCAAGGAACTGGTGGCGCGCGCACTGCATGAATACGGGCGCAGGCGCACGGGGCCGTTCGTCGCCATCAACATGGCGGCCATTCCGCGCAACCTGATCGAAAGCGAACTGTTCGGGCATGAACGCGGGGCCTTTACCGGGGCCGCGACCCGCGTGGCCGGACGTTTTGAACAGGCGGCGGGTGGCACGCTGTTCCTTGACGAAATCGGGGACATGCCGCCCGAAGCCCAGACCCGCCTGCTGCGCGTGCTGCAGGACGGAGAGTTCGCGACCGTAGGCGGCACCGCGCCCATCCGCGCCAATGTGCGCATCATTGCCGCGACGCACCGCGACCTGCGGCAGGCGATCCGTGCCGGAACCTTCCGCGAGGACCTGTATTACCGCCTGAACGTGGTGCCCATGCGTCTGCCCCCCCTGCGGGAGCGGGTGGAGGACATTCCCCTTCTGGCCCGTCATTTCCTTAATGAAAACGCGGATGAGGGCGGGGTCGTGCGCCTGCTGGATGATGATGCGGTGGCCCGGCTGCAGGCCTATCGCTGGCCCGGCAACGTGCGCGAGCTTGAAAATCTCATGCGCCGCATCATTGCCCTGCACCCGCAGGAAAATATCGGCGCGGACATCATCGATGCCGAACTGGTCGAAGCCGGCAACATGGCGGCACAGGGCGAAGGCGAGGCTACCGGCCTGACCGAAACGCTGGCGGAAGCGGTGGAGCGTCACCTGCGTCGCTTCCTGTCATCGGGGCAGGACGGCATCCCGATGAGCGATATCTACGACAAGGTGATAGCCGAGGTCGAACGCCCGCTGATCACCATGACGCTGGCGGCCACACGCGGCAACCAGATCCGTGCCGCCGCCATGCTGGGGCTGAACCGCAACACGCTGCGCAAGAAGATACGCGATCTCGATATCCCCGTCGTGCGTGGCGGTAGCTGACCATGGACGCCACGCCCCGTCCCGGTGCCGCCTACCGTCTGGCGCGTCGCATGCTGGACATGCTAGTGCGCCGCAATGTGGCGCTGGTTCTGGTCCTGCTGGCGCTGGTGCTGGGGGTGGCGACGTTCGTAGTGCTGTCGGGTGGCCGGTCGCTGGCCCATCATCCGCAGATACAGGCTCTGGTCTTTGTCCTGAACTTCCTTGTCCTGCTGTTGCTGGCGACATCGCTGACCGAAAAGGTGGGGCGTGTGCTGGCTGAACGCCGCAGCGGACTGGCGGGCGCGCGGCTGCATGTGCGGCTGGTGACGCTGTTCGGTATCGTGGCGGTGGCCCCCACGATCGTCGTGGGCACGTTCGCGGCCGTATTCTTTCATTACGGCATCCAGATCTGGTTCAGCGACCGGGTGAATACCGCGCTGAACGAAGCGCTGGAGACATCACGTGGCTATCTGCAGGAACATAACGCCAATATCCGCACGGAAGCCTTCTCGCTGGCGAATTACCTTGTCAGTGCGCAGAACGGGCTGGCGGGTTCGGGTGGCGACCTGCTGCATGATTCCGATGCCCTGTCGCAGGTTCTGGACTCGCAGGCCACGCTGCGCGGACTGGATGTGGCCGTGGTCTATGACCCGTTTACCAACACGGTCGTCGCTTCCGGCGGGCTGATGGGGCGTGCGGCCAACCTGAAGGACCTGCCGCCGCCTGCCGCCACGCTGATGGCGCGCACCAACGAAATCGCGATCCTTGATTCGGCGGATGAAAAAACCGTCCGCGCGGTGGTTACGCTGGGCGATACGCCGCCGCTCATGCTGATGATCGCCCGCCCGGTCGATCCCGCCATTCTCGAACACATGCACCGTACCGAGCAGGTGGTGGCCGATTACCAGCGCCTCAACGGCAACCGGGGGAAGATACAGTTCACCTTCGTGCTGATCTTCGCGCTGGTGGCGGTTCTGGTTCTGGCCACGGCCATCCTGATCGGGCTCATGCTCGCCAACCAGATCGTGCGCCCCCTGCGTCTGCTCATTCTGGCGTCCGAACGGGTCAGCAAGGGCAATCTGGACAGCAATGTGCCCGAAGGCGACCGCGATGACGAGGTATCCAGCCTGTCGCGCGCCTTCAACCGCATGACCACCCAGCTTGCGACCCAGCGGGCCGAACTGGTCAACGCCACCAACCAGATCAATGAACGCCGCCGCTTTACCGAAGCAGTGCTGTCCGGCGTTTCCGCCGGGGTGATCGGGCTGGATTCGCATCGTGTGATCGAACTGCCCAACCGGGCCGCAAGCGTGCTGCTGCACCGTGACATGGCGGCATGCGTCGGTCGCCCCCTGATCGACGTGGTGCCCGAACTGGCCGACATGCTGGCCCGCATTGCCCATGACGGCGCGCGGGAACTGACGGGGGAAGTCAACGTGCTGGCCGGTGGGCGTGCCAGCACGCTGCTGGTGCGAATCGGCGCGGAAATGCAGAGCACCGTGACCGGCGATTTTGCTGACGGTTATGTGGTCACCTTTGATGACATAACAGCCCTGCAGGTTGCGCAGCGCAAGGCGGCATGGGCGGATGTCGCGCGCCGCATCGCGCATGAGATCAAGAACCCGCTCACCCCCATCCAGCTTGCCGCCGAACGGCTCAAGCGGCGCTTCCTGCGTGAAATCGCCTCCGATCCCGATACCTTTGCCCAGTGCGTGGATACGATCATCCGCCATGTGGGCGATATCGGGCGGATGGTGGATGAATTTTCCGCGTTCGCGCGGATGCCGCAGCCCGTCATGCGGGTGGAAGACCTGTCACGCATCGTGCGCGAAGCCCTGATCCTGCAACGCAACGCCCATCCCGAAATCATCTACGAGGCGACGCTGCCCGATCGCGGGCCGCTGGTGAACTGCGACCGCAGGCTGGTGGGGCAGGCGCTGACGAACCTGCTGCAGAACGCGGCGGACGCCATCGCCATGCGCGCCGGTGCCGCCGCATCGGGCGGGGATGGCGTGATCGGCACGATCCGTATTACATTGGAACATGAAGGCCCGAATGTCGTGCTCGCAATCGCGGATGACGGAATCGGGCTGCCGGTTGAGGATCGCGCCCGACTGACCGAGCCATATGTGACGCACAAGCCCAAGGGCACGGGGCTTGGTCTTGCGATCGTCAAGAAAATTCTTGAAGATCATGGCGGTAGCATCGGGCTTGAGGACCGCGCCGGGGGCAGGGGAGCTGTGTCGACGTTGATTTTGCCGATAAAGGACGACCATGGGGCATGAAATCCTGATCGTTGATGACGAGCCGGATATTCGGCTCCTTATCGAGGGTATTCTGGCCGATGAAGGATACGAGACCCGGCTGGCCGGGGATTCCGATTCCGCCATTGCCGCCTTCCGGGAACGTCGTCCCTCGCTTGTGGTGCTCGATGTCTGGCTTCAGGGGTCGCGGCTGGACGGGCTTGGCATCCTCAATGTCCTGCACAAGGAAGAACCGTCCGTTCCCGTCATCATGATATCGGGCCACGGCACGATCGAGACGGCGGTTGCCGCCCTTCAGCACGGGGCGTACGACTTTATCGAAAAACCCTTTCAGGCCGACCGGCTGCTTGTGGTCGTGCGCCGCGCGCTGGAGGCCTCCCGTCTTGCGCGCGAAAATGCTGAACTGCGCCTGCGCGCGGGCTCCGGCACCGTGCTGGAGGGGCGTAGTGCGGCCATAGTCGCCGTACGCAACCAGATCGACCGCGTGGCCCCCACGGGTTCGCGCGTCCTGATCTCCGGCGCGGCGGGCACGGGCAAGGAAATCGCGGCGCGGATGATCCATGCCAGTTCCCGCCGGGCGGAAGGGCCGTTTATCGCGCTCAACTGCGCCACCCTCGCCCCCGGCCGGTTCGAGGAGGAACTGTTCGGCATCGAAGGCGGGGAAAACGGCACGGGCCGCCGTACGGGCGTGCTGGAACGCGCCCATGGGGGCACACTGCTGCTGGATGAAGTGTCGGACATGCCGCTGGAAACGCAGGGCAAGATCGTCCGCGCCCTTCAGGACCAGACGTTCGAGCGCCTCGGCGGCGCGCGGCGGGTCAAGGTGGATGTGCGCGTACTGGCCACCACGAACCGGGACCTGCAGTCCGAAATCGCGCTGGGGCGTTTCCGGGAGGATCTGTACTACCGTCTGGCCGTCGTGCCGCTGCGGATTCCCAGCCTGCGGGAACGGCGCGAGGACATACCCGAACTTGCGCGCATGTTCCTTGACCGTGCGGCGGAAAATGCCGGTCTGCCCATGCGTGAACTGTCGGGCGATGCGATTGCCGCGTTGCAGAGTTATGAATGGCCGGGGAACGTGCGCGAACTGCGCAACCTTATGGAGCGGCTGCTCATTATGATGCCGGGCAACAGCGGCGATCCCATCCGGGCGGACATGCTGCCGTCCACGGTGGGGGAAGGGGCGCCCGCGCTGCTCAAGTTCGATTCTGACGAGGATGTGATGAGCCTGCCCCTGAGGGAGGCGCGCGACCTGTTCGAGACCCAGTACCTGCAGGCGCAGCTTCTGCGCTTTGGGGGAAATATCAGCCGTACCGCCGGATTTGTCGGGATGGAACGCAGTGCGCTGCACCGCAAGCTCAAGCAGCTTGGCGTCACATCCGAGGATCGTAACGCCGGATGAATTTTTGCCCCGTGCACCCATGACTGCTACACAACGAACTGTGATACGGACGGTGGCAACGCCGTAGCATGACACGAGACTGTGCCGTGTAAACCCGCCCAACAAGTAATCAAGTAAGGCCCTGCCCGTGGCAAAAGAACCTTCCCAGAATGTACAGGACGTGTTTCTCAACCACGTCCGCCGGTCGAAAACGCCGGTCACCATTTTTCTCGTAAACGGTGTCAAGCTTCAGGGCATCATCACCTGGTTTGACAATTTCTCCGTCCTGCTGCGGCGCGACGGGCATACGCAGCTTGTCTACAAGCATGCGATCAGCACGGTCATGCCCGCGACACCGGTCAGCCTGTTCGAACCGCCCGCCGAAAGCAGCGGGGCGGAAGATCACGCAGTAACGGATGGCAGCCTGTCGTGACGGCGGTGGTGCCGTCATCTGCCACGCGCGCGGCCGTCATCCTGCCGTGGGAACGTCCCGACCGGCATGATGATGCCCGCGCCGCCGAAGCGCGGCTGGAGGAAGCGGTCGGTCTGGCCGCCTCCATCGGGCTGGTGATCGTCTGTCAGGCCGTGCTGCTGCTGCGTGCGCGCAGGCCCGCCACCCTGCTGGGGGGTGGACAGGTGGAATCACTCAAGGAAACGGTCCAGGCGGACAACATCAAGGTTGTCATCATCGATTCCCGCCTGACGCCCGTGCAGCAGCGCAACCTTGAGCGCGCGCTTGGGTGCAAGGTGATCGACCGGACCGCGCTGATCCTTGATATCTTTGGCGAACGCGCCGCCACGCGTGAAGGCACGCTGCAGGTCGAACTGGCGCATCTGGAATACCAGCGCAGCCGCCTTGTGCGGACATGGACCCATCTTGAGCGCCAGCGCGGTGGCTTCGGCTTCCTTGGCGGTCCCGGTGAAACCCAGATCGAGGCCGACCGCCGCATGATCGGGGACCGGATCGTGCGCCTCAAGCGCGAGCTTGAGCAGGTCCGCCGCACCCGCGGCCTGCACCGGCAGGCCCGCAGGCGCGTGCCGTTCCCCATCGTGGCCCTTGTCGGTTACACCAATGCGGGCAAGTCCACCCTGTTCAACGCGCTGACCGGGGCCAGCGTATATGCGCAGGACCAGCTTTTCGCCACGCTCGATCCCACCATGCGCAGCATCCAGCTTCCATCGGGGCGGCGGGTGATCCTGTCCGATACGGTTGGCTTCATAAGCGACCTGCCGACCGAACTGATCGCAGCCTTCCGCGCCACGCTGGAAGAGGTGGCGGAAGCGGACATCATCCTGCACGTGCGCGATGTCGCCCATCCGGACAGCGTATCCCAGCGCAATGATGTGATCGAGGTGCTTGAAGGCATGGCCCGCACCGGCACGATCGAACAGGACTGGCAGTCCCGTGTGATCGAGGTGCTGAACAAGGCCGATCTGGTGGGCGGGCGTGATGCGGTGGGCGCCCGACCGGGCAATGTGGTCATTTCCGCCATCACTGGCGATGGCCTGCCTGACCTGCTGGCCGCGATTGACGAGCGCATGACGCGGGCGATGGAAGTCGTCGCCTACCGTGTGCCGCTGACCCAGGGCGCCGCCATGGCATGGCTGCACGAACATGGGGAAGTCATCGCCCGGACGGACGGGGAGGACGGCACTGACATGACCGTCCGTGTATCCCCTGCCAATCGCGCGCGGTTCGAAATGCAGTTCGGTGATGTCGTGACGTGCATGCAGCCTTCGTAGCCGGTTCCGGCGTGCGATGAGCGGAGTGCGATGACCGGGGTGTGACCGATGTGTGACCGGGGCAGGGTGGAAAATCCGCTGCTGCGGGTGCATGGATGTGTGGCCGCGAACTGACACGCATAACGGAGGTGGCAATGACGGTAAGGATCACACTGGCGGACATGCACATTGTGGTGGGCATGATGCGGGCGGCGGCGAACCGTCATGTCATGCCCCATTTCCGCTGTCTTGACCGTGCCGACATCCGCACCAAGACCAGTGCGCTGGATATCGTGACCATCGCGGATGAGGCCACCGAGCAGGACCTGACCGCCGCCCTGCAGGCCGCGTGGCCCGGTGCGCTGGTGGTGGGGGAGGAAGCGGTGGCAGCCGATCCCGCCCTGCTGGACGGATTGGCGTCGGCGGATCTTGCCTTTGTGATTGACCCGATTGATGGCACGGCGAATTACGCGGCGGGCGTGCCGCTGTTCGGGATCATGGTCTCCGCCCTGTCCGGTGGCGAGGTGATCGGCGGGGCGATTGTCGATCCGGTCTGTGACATCGCGGTACTGGCCGCGCGGGGACATGGCGCATGGCTGCATGACCAGCGGGGCCGCGAACGCCGCCTGCACGTTGCGCCCCCCGTGCCGCCACAGCAGATGTCGGGCAATGCCTCCTGGCGCTACCTGCCCGCGCCCGTGCGGGAGGCCGTGACGCGGAACCTGCCAAAGGTGGCGGGATCATGGGATTTCCGCTGTGCGGCGCATGAATATCTGATGCTGGTGGACGGGCGCTGCCATTTCCTGCTGTTCAACCGCACCCTGCCATGGGACCATCTGGCGGGCTGGCTGATCCATGCGGAAGCAGGCGGCTATGCCGCCCGGTTCGATGGCACGCCTTACCGTGTGACCAATCATGGCGGCGGCCTGCTTTATGCGCCGGACAGGGAAAGCTGGCACGCCCTGCACGCCCTGCTGTTCGGCCCTACCTGATACATACGCCGGGTGAGTCTCGGCTTTCTCCTCCACGGATTGCAGGCGCATCGCCGCTGGATTGCCGGGACGGTCCGGCTGTCACACGCGGGATTTCAGCGTAAACGGTTTTACCAGCGCGATGCCTGAGGGCGGCAGGTCAGCTTTCGGGCATCATATCCGCGCGTTCGCGGCGTTTGACCGCCTGCCAGCCTTCTTCCATGGTCTTTACGTCCACATCCCCAAGGCTGAGGCCACGCGCCATGATGTCGTGTTCCATGGCGGTGAAGCGGCGGGTGAACTTGGCGTTTGCCTGACGCAGGCAGGCTTCGGGGTCCATGTCCAGCTTGCGGGCCAGCGTGGCCAGCGTAAACAGCACATCGCCCAGTTCGTCGAATATCTTTTCCCGGTCGCCCGATTCCAGTTCGACCTTCAGTTCGTCCAGTTCCTCGTCCACCTTGGCCGCGACTTCGCCCACCGTGTCCCAGTCGAAACCGGTGCGCGCCGCGCGGGCCGACAGTTTGCGCGCGCGCAGCAGGGCGGGCAGCCCCACGGGCACATCATCCAGCGTGCCGCCGCGGTTGCGGGCCAGACGTTCCTGCGCCTTGCCATTTTCCCACTGGCCTGCACTGGCCGGGGTGTCGCCAAATACATGGGGATGGCGGCGCACCATCTTGTCGCCGATCATCCGGGCGACGGTGGCGAAATCGAACAGGCCCTGCTCATCGGCCATCTGCGCGTGATAGACCACCTGCAGCAGCAGGTCGCCCAGTTCATCGGGCAGGCTGTCCCAGTCCTCACGCGCGATGGTGTCCGCCACTTCATAGGCTTCTTCGATGCTGTAGGGCGCTATGGTGGCGAAGTTCTGGGCCTTGTCCCACGGGCAGCCGGTCTGCGGGTCACGCAGGCGGGCCATGATGTCCAGCAGGCGTTGCAGGGCGGTCGGGGCATCGTGCATGGGGTGGTTTCCTGCCTGTTTTGGTTGCGGTCTTGCGCAGGTTTTGTATAGATCGGCCACCGCGTGGGCGGAAAGTTTTTATCGGGACGCATGGAACATGAGCAGCGACGCACAGGCAGCGGTCTTTATCGATGGTGAGGCAGGGACAACCGGGCTGGGTATCCGTAACCGCCTGAAGCACCTGCCGGTCACGCTGCGTTCCATTGATCCCGAACGGCGCAAGGACCCGCAGGCGCGGCGGGACATGATGGCGTCGGTCGATGTCGTCATCCTGTGTCTGCCCGATGCGGCGGCACGCGAAGCCGTGGCGATGGCCGATGAAATGGGGGCTAATGCCCCCCGCGTGCTGGACGCCAGCACGGCGTTCCGGACCGATCCGGCATGGGTTTACGGTTTTCCGGAAATGGATGCGGGCCAGCCTGCCGCCATCCGTGCCGCGGCGCGGGTATCGAACCCCGGCTGTTACCCCACCGGCATGATCGCCCTGCTGCGCCCGCTGATTGCAGCGGGGCTGGTGCCTGCGGACTACCCGGTAAGCGTCAATGCCGTCAGCGGATACAGCGGTGGTGGCCGCAGCATGATCGAGGCGCATGAGCGTGACGGGGGACCGGCCTTCGAACTGTACGGGCTGGGGCTTGGGCACAAGCACGTGCCTGAAATGATGGCCTATACCGGGCTTGCGCATGCGCCGGTTTTCGTACCCTCCGTCGGGCATTTCCCGCAGGGCATGATCGTGTCGGTGCCGCTGCATCTGGACCGGTTGCCCGGTCAGGTCCGCATTGCCGACCTGCATGAAGCCCTTGCGGCCCATTACAGGGGATCGGACCGGATTACCGTGAACGATCCCTGCGCCAAACTGGTGGCCGATACGCTGGCCGGGACCGACCGGATGGAACTGCGCGTGCATGGTGACGACACGATGCGACAGGCCGTGCTGACCGCGCGTCTGGACAATCTGGGCAAGGGGGCTTCGGGTGCCGCGTTGCAGAATGTGGCGCTTATGCTTGGGCTGGAACCGCCGCCGCCCGTGTGATATAGCGGGTCCGCAAGACGTCCCTGGACCGATTGCCGTGGCATTCCGTCCTCTCCGGGCGGGTTGCCTGTATGCGAGAGTGACGGAACGGTAGACGTAGTCGACTCAAAATCGACCGCCGAAAGGCATAGGGGTTCGAATCCCCTCTCTCGTACCAGTCTGGCGCACCGGCGCGCGGTGTCGCCCCCTTTTGCCCGTGTCGCGAACAGGACGTGTCTCCCTTGCCTGAACCCCTTACTGCCAAGCCGTCCGCACGGCCTGCCAATCCGTGCTTTTCTTCCGGGCCGTGCGCCAAGCGCCCGGGCTGGTCGCTTTCCGCCCTGTCCGATGCGCTGGTGGGACGCTCGCACCGTTCGACGGAAGGCCGCGCGCGCCTGAATGATGTCATCACGCGCTCGAAGGCGCTGCTGGGCATGCCGGATGACTGGGTTCTGGGCATCGTGCCCGCATCGGATACGGGTGCGGTGGAAATGGTGCTGTGGTCCATCCTCGGCATGCGTCCGGTGGATGTGCTGGCGTTCGAAAGCTTTTCCGCTACATGGGCCAATGACATCATTGCCCAGCTCAGACTGGCCGATGCCCGCGTGCTGAAAGCGGATTACGGCGAAATCCCCGATCTGGCGCAGGTCGACTGGGCGCGCGACGTGGTGCTGACCTGGAACGGCACGACATCGGGCGCGCGCCTGCCCTATGACGCCGCCATTCCCGCGCAGCGCGACGGGCTGGTGATCTGTGATGCCACATCCGCCGCCTTCGCCATGGACCTGCCATGGGACAGGCTGGATGTGGTGACGTGGTCGTGGCAGAAAGTGCTTGGTGGTGAGGCCGCGCACGGCATGCTGGCCCTGTCGCCACGCGCGGTTGAACGACTGGTTTCAACCCCTGCGCCGCGTGCCCTGCCCAAGATCTTCCGCCTGACCAACAGCAAGGGGCTGATTGACGGCATCTTCCGTGGCGACACCATCAACACCCCGTCCATGCTGTGTGTGGAAGACGCGCTTGACGGCCTGAAATGGGCCGAAAGCGTCGGCGGGCTGAAGGGGCTGATCGCGCGCAGCGAAGCCAACCTTGCCGCCATAGCCGAATGGGAAGAACAGTCCGACTGGGCGCAGTTCCTTGCGACCAATCCCGCGCACCGTTCCAGCACCGCCATCTGTCTGCGTATCGTGGCGCCGTGGTTTACCGCGCTGGACCATGCGGGCCAGACGGCGGCGGCGAAGAAGATCGTCTCCCTGCTGGGGCAGGAAGGTGTGGCGCTTGATGTGGGCAGCTACCGTGATGCGCCGCCGGGCCTGCGGCTGTGGGGTGGTGCGACGGTGGAGGCATCCGACCTGCGTGCCGTGCTGCCGTGGCTTGACTGGGCCTACGCACAGGTCTGCCCCCAGCACGCCTGAAGCCATCCGCTTCCATGTCCTCTCCACCCTGTCCGCCGCTGGCCGGGCAGGGTGCAGCACGATAGGCCCCCGATATGACTGATGATCCGCCGTTCAATCCCGCGCTGCTGCCCGCCGGTTTCGTGGACAGGCTCCCCCCCGAGGCCGAAGCCGAGGCCGCCGGTGTCGAGACGCTGATGCGCGTGTTCGCGGCCCACGGTTATGACCGCGTGACGCCGCCCCTGCTGGAATTCGAGGAAACGCTGCTGTCCGGTGCGGGCTCTGCCGTGGCGGAGCAGACGTTCCGGCTGATGGACCCTGATACACGCCGCATGATGGCGCTGCGTCCCGACATGACACCGCAGATCGCCCGTATTGCCGCAACACGGCTGCCGGACGTGCCGCGCCCGCTGCGTCTTGCCTATGCGGGGCCGTGTATCCTCATGGCCAGCAACCGGGGTGAGGGGGATCGCCAGATTTCGCAGGCCGGTATCGAACTGATCGGTCCCGACCGGCCTGAAGCGGATGCGGAAATCGTCGCCATCGCCGCGGAATGTCTGGCCACGTTGCAGGTGCGTGGTGTGTCATTCGACCTGACCATGCCTTCCCTGACCACGGCGCTGCTGGATACGGGCGGGTTTGACGGACAGGTGCGCGGCACGCTCATGCGCGCGCTGGACCGCAAGGACGCAGCCGCCGTTGCCCGCCATGGCGGTGAACTGGCTCCGGTGCTGATCCGCCTGCTGCATGCGGCGGGTCCGGCGCATGGCGCGCTGGCGGAACTGGCTGCGGTCGACCTGCCGCCTGCCGTACGTGCGCTGAGCGAAAGGCTGGCCGCGACTGTCGCCGCGATCGAAGCCCGCGTGCCGGGTATCCGCCTGACGGTTGACCCGGTGGAATTCCGGGGCTGGCAGTATCATACCGGCGTCTGCGTAAGCGTGTACGCAGCCGGACAGCGCGAGGAGCTGGGTCGTGGTGGCCGTTATCTGTCCAATGATGACGAACCGGCCTGCGGTCTGACCCTGCGCCCGGACATCATCCTGCGTGCCGCCCCGGCGCTGCCCAGCCGCGTGCGGGTGTTCCTGCCGTGGGGCACCCCGGCGGAAACCGGGGCGGCACTGCGCGCCGGGGGCTATGCCACGGTTGGCGCGCTGGCGCCCGATGGGGATGCGCGGGCGGAAGCGGTGATGCTGTCCTGTCCGCTGATGGTGGTGGACGGGCAGGCCGTGCCGGTGGACGGGGCCTGATTTTTCGCCTGATTTTCTGAACAGCAGAGTTTTTTCCGGCAGGCACAGCAGTCGCCGCCGGGCAGCATATCAAGGAGCATGAAATGTCCAACGTCACCGTGATCGGCACCCAGTGGGGTGACGAGGGCAAGGGGAAGATCGTTGACTGGCTGGCCAGCCGGGCCGACGTGGTCGTGCGCTTCCAGGGCGGCCATAATGCGGGCCATACGCTGGTTGTGGGCGATCAGACCTACAAGCTGTCGCTTCTGCCTTCCGGCCTGGTACGTGGCAAGACGGGTGTGATCGGCAATGGCGTGGTTGTCGACCCTGAAGCCCTGCTGAAGGAAATCGACCGTGTCACCGCGCAGGGCCTGAAAGTCACGCCCGAGACGCTGAAGATTGCTGAAAACGCGCCGCTGATCCTGCCCGTGCATGGCGCGCTGGACCGTGCGCGTGAAGCCGCGCGTGGGGATCGCAAGATCGGCACGACCGGCCGTGGCATCGGCCCCGCCTATGAAGACAAGGTTGCCCGCCGCGCCATCCGCCTGTGTGACCTGGCCGAGCCGGAAACGCTGGACTGGAAGCTGGATGAACTGCTGCTGCACCACAATACGCTCCTCAAGGGGCTGGGTGCGGACACCTTCACCAAACAGGAACTGCTGGACTTCCTGAACGGCGTGGCGCCGCGCGTGCTGCCGTTCATGGCCCCGGTATGGGACCTGCTGGATGACAGCCGCCGCGGTGGCGCACGCATCCTGTTCGAAGGTGCGCAGGCGGTCATGCTGGATGTGGATCACGGTACCTATCCGTTCGTGACCAGTTCCAACACGGTTGCCGCCAATGCCGGTACCGGCGCGGGTGTCGGCCCCAACAGCATCGGTTTCGTTCTGGGTATCGCCAAGGCCTATACGACCCGCGTGGGTGAAGGTCCGTTCCCCAGCGAACTGCATGATGAAATGGGCCGCACGCTGGGTGAGCGCGGGCATGAATTCGGTACCGTGACGGGCCGCCCGCGTCGCTGCGGCTGGTTTGATGCCGTGCTGGTGCGTCGTGCGGTGCGCGTTGGTGGCGTGAACGGCCTTGCCCTGACCAAGCTGGACGTGCTGGACGGGCTGGACGAAATCAGGATCTGCGTCGGTTACGAGCTTGATGGCGTGACGACGAAGCATTTCCCCTCCGCCCCCGGTGCGCAGCAGCGTATCCGTCCCGTGTTTGAAACGCTGGAAGGGTGGAAGGACAGCACGAAGGGCGCGCGCTCATGGGCTGAACTGCCCGCGCAGGCCATCAAATATGTCCGCCGGATCGAGGAACTGGTCGAAGCGCCGGTAACGCTGCTGTCCACCAGCCCGGAACGTGACGACACCATCCTGATGCGTGACCCGTTCGAGGACTGATCTGAAAGTCATGGAAGTTCCTGGGTACCGCCTTTTTTCAAAAAGGCGGTATTCCCTGAAGCTTCTTCCCTCCTGTGGTCAGCACAGACAAAAAAAGCCCCGCAGCGCCAGAAGCGTGCGGGGCTTTTTTATCGGGAAGTAACGCGGGGTCAGGCCTCGGCCTGTGCCTCGTGTTTCGCGCGGCGGGTGGCGACTTCCGCCTTCATGGCGTTCTGTACCTTTTCAAAGGCCCGGACCTCGATCTGGCGCACCCGTTCGCGGGAGATGTTGTAGACGTGCGACAGTTCTTCCAGCGTGGCGGGTTCTTCCTTCAGCCTGCGCTCGGTCAGGATGTGGCGTTCACGCTCGTTAAGCGACTTCATGGCGTTGGCAAGAAGGGCCTGCCTGCCGGAAAATTCCTCGCTCTGGGCAAGGGTTTCTTCCTGGTTGTCATTGTCATCAACCAGCCAGTCCTGCCATTCGCCCTCGCCATCCAGCCGCAACGGGGCGTTCAGGCTGTGATCCGGGGCGGCAAGCCTGCGGTTCATGTTCACCACGTCCTGCTCGGGCACGCCGAGGGACTGGGCAATCTTGTTGACCTGTTCGGGCGGCAGGTCGCCATCGTCAATCGCCTGCATCTGCCCCTTGAGGCGGCGCAGGTTGAAGAAAAGTTTTTTCTGGGCGGCGGTTGTGCCGATCTTGACCAGTGACCAGCTATGCAGGATGTACTCCTGTATTGCGGCCCTGATCCACCACATGGCGTAGGTGGCCAGACGGAAGCCACGATCGGGGTCGAAGCGGCGCACGGCCTGCATCATCCCGATATTGCCTTCGCTGATCAGTTCGCCCACCGGCAGGCCGTAGCCGCGATAGCCCATGGCGATCTTGGCCACCAGCCGCAGGTGGGATGTTACGAGTTTATGCGCGGCTTCGGTGTCGCCCTTGTCTTTCCACCGGTGCGACAGGCGAAGCTCCTCCTCGGGGGAGAGCATGGGGAATTTGCGGATGTCCCGAAGGTATTTGGACAGGTTGTTTTCGGGACCGGAAATGAGAGCAGAAGAGGCCATTGTAACGGACTCCTGTTGCAGGGATGGGCAGCGGTAATCCGGTTCAACGTAATTGTGACCGGAAGGGTTGCATCATCACTCTGCTAGACGCACGACTGGACTTCTCACGTCCCCATATCAAACCCCCGTCATGGGCAGTTTCATACAGGACGTCCAGTTAGCCTGGGGGCGTCGGCCCCGGCAAACAATCATGGAATGTAGGGATTTTTCCCCGTTATGTCAATAAATATGCCAGCAGGTCAGGCGATGCTGTCCAGAAGCTGGCGGAAGTCTTCGGGGGGCGCGGTCTCGAACAGCATCTGTTCGCCGCTGCGCGGATGGATGAATCCCAGCCTGCGGGCATGCAGCGCCTGACGGGCAAAATCCAGCGCGGCATGCTTTGCATCGGGGGGCAGGCCGCGGGCGGCTGCGGGAATGCGGCGCAGGTAGACAGGATCGCCCACCAGCGCGTGACCTGCATGGGCGAAATGGACCCGGATCTGATGCGTGCGCCCGGTGGCGAGCCTGCATTCCACATGGGACAGCCCGCCATGGAAGGTGTCCAGGATCCGGTAATGCGTCAGGGCCGCCTTGCCGCCGCCATTGGCGATCACCGCCATGCGTTTGCGGTCGCGGCGGTCGCGCCCGATCGCACCGTCAAACGATCCGCTGGCGGGCGTGGGAATGCCCCAGCATATGGCCTGATAGGCACGGTCGATCCTGCGTTCGGCAAAGGCGAGGGAAAGCGCCTGATGGGCCATTTCCGTTTTGGCTGCGACCATGACGCCCGATGTATCCTTGTCCAGACGGTGGACGATGCCGGGTCTTTTTTCTCCACCGATTCCGGTCAGCCCCTCGCCACAATGGGCCAGCAGGGCGTTGACCAATGTGCCGTCCTCGTTGCCCGGCGCGGGATGGACGACCATGCCCGCCGGTTTGTCGAGTACGATCAGGTCGCGGTCTTCATAGAGTACGTCCAGACCGATATCCTGCCCCTGCGGTGTTGCGGGGATTGCGGGGGGCAGATGAATTTCATAACACATGCCCGCGCGCACGGGTTCCGCCGGGTCACGAAGCGGGCTGCCATTGCGTAACAGGTGGCCACTTTCCATAAGGGACTTGATGCGTGAGCGTGACAGCGTGGTGACCGCACTGGCAATGAAGCGGTCGGTACGCTGGCCTGCGTCATCGGCGGTGGCGATGACGGGGGCAGGGGGGGCGGTGTCGGTCATGGCATGTGTCTATCGGAAAAAACGGCATACGGGAACGGAAAGCACATAATGGAAAAACAGGGATCGCGCGCGCTGCTGGCGGCGGTGATCGGTATGGGGGTTCTGCTGTTTGTCGGCTCCCTCGTGCTGGTGGGCGTGTTGGTGCACCGGATGATGCATCCGTCCATTGCCGCTACCCGTCCGGCGGTTTCGGCGTCCGTGCCGACGCTGCCAGCGCAAGGGGGATATGAGGCGCTGATGCTGGATGAACCGGCAGGCACGCATGTTGAATTGCTGACCACGCGCCCCGATGGCATGATCG
Organism: Komagataeibacter saccharivorans; assembly: GCF_004348195.1. Taxonomy (NCBI): domain Bacteria; kingdom Pseudomonadati; phylum Pseudomonadota; class Alphaproteobacteria; order Acetobacterales; family Acetobacteraceae; genus Komagataeibacter; species Komagataeibacter saccharivorans. Next base: position 2,677,860 of record NZ_CP036404.1, read on the forward strand.
CCGCCGCCCTGTCGGGTGGAGGAAGTGCTGAACGCATCATCATATGGGACCCGGCGGCCAGGCGGATTGTGGCGCGGCTGCTGATCGGGCGCTGAAAGCCGGAAAAGCGGGGCGGCAGCATTCTTGCCTCTTGCATTGGAATGCGGGATCACATAGAAGCGGCCTCGGCCCTGGTCCCGTTCGTCTAGAGGCCTAGGACATCGCCCTCTCACGGCGACAACACGGGTTCGAATCCCGTACGGGACGCCAATTCTTCATATCGCAAATGATATTGCCCTTCCTGCTTATGCGGGCAATAGCGGCGTGGCATATGGATGCGCCCACTTGTGCGCATCTGAAGTCCTGTGCGGGATTTCTGCCTGCTTTTGTAAATATAATGCAGTTCGTGCAGGTGCCGGGGGAATGCTGTTCTGGAAAGCAGGACTGCTGTTGCGGCACTTTACGGTTTGTAAAAACATATCATGGCATGTGGTGATCAACAGATCGAAACGATCTGGTTTTCGCCGGGGGTTTGATGGATATTTTCTGACTTTCTTCCATAATTTTTCATGACAATTTTTTAAAAAATATATTTTTGTGATATTCGCGGGGCGACAGGCAGAAAGAATACCGGACTGTCGGCCTCTATTTTTGGGGCCGGGCCTGTTTTTTCATGAATTTGTCAGGCACGTAGATGTGCCAGTCTAACTTTCTGTCCGGTTTTCGTATCGGTCCGCCAGCGTGAAAATGGAAATAAAAACGATTAAAATCATAATAATAGAAGCGCAGATGGCTGATAAAGGCTGATGCAGCCGCCATCGCGCGCACGGTGGCTGTGGCTCTGGTTCGATATTTTTTTTTCTGCTATGCGCTTAACATTCGTAAAAAACTTGTGGAGTAATGGATTGTGAATGCGTTGCTGGCTGGTCTCACGCTTCTGATCATTGGCGACAGCCATGTAACATTCAAGGATTCCCTGCTCTCCATTCTCCCTGATGAATATACGAAGCAGGGCGCGAAAGTCGTGACATACGGGGTGTGCTCATCCACGGCGGCGGACTGGGTCGTGCCCAATCCCAATAACGGCTGTGGCGCGGCCGAGCGCATTGGCGATGCGCCGATCGGCGCCCCCAACATGAAACCCGCTTCCCCACCGCCCATTTCCGCGCTGATGGAAAAATGGCATCCGGATGTCATCATGGTCGTGCTGGGCGACACCATGGCGGCCTATGGCCAGAACACGGTGTCGAAGGACTGGGTGGATGAACAGGTCAAGACCCTGACCTATACCATCGGCAAGACCGCGTGCATCTGGATTGGTCCCACATGGGGGCAGTACAGCCCGCGTTACGGCAAGACCGACAAGCGCGCGGCTGAAATGGCGGAACTGCTGAAAAGCGAGGTTGCGCCCTGCGCCTATGTTGACGGCACGCAGCTCATGAAACCCGGTTCGGTCAACACCATCGATGGTATTCACGCCACGGGCGCAAGTTATCAGGTCTGGGGTAACGCGATCATCCAGACAACACTGCCCATGCTGGAGAAGATCAGGGCGGAATCACCCGCTTCGGCGCAGTAACCCCGTGTCTGCCCCGACAGGGGGCGCGGGCCGAAGGGTGGTGTATTTCATGGATTGCGGATCATGATCCAGAGTCAGGCGGTCAATGCTGCCCACAATACCTGGCGACGCATACTTCAGAACGAGTTCTTTCCCACAAGCCGTCGGCGCGATATCGACGGCCTGCGGGGGCTGGCCGTGCTGTCCGTCATGCTTTTCCATGCCGGGTGGCTGCAGGGCGGCTTTATTGGCGTCGACATCTTTATTGTCATTTCCGGTTATTTCATCGGACATTCCGCACTGGTGACGCAGCCGTTCCAGCCCATGCGGTTCATCTGCCGCCGGCTGTACCGCCTGTTGCCCGCACTTTTGTGCATGATTGCCACCATATCCGCCGGAATGCTGTGGTGGGTACTGCAAAGCGACCGTGCGGATATCGCCATCAACGGGGCGTATGCGCTGGTCTATCTGTCCAATATATGGGCATCGGGCCATGTCGGGTATTTCGAGGGGCAGAGTATTGCCTACCCCTTCCTGCATACCTGGTCGCTCTCGCTGGAGATGCAGTTCTATCTGGTCATCCTTGCCGTGGCGCTCGCGGTCAGGCTGGCGCCGCTGCGGCATATGGTGGTGATCGGTATTTTTGTCCTGTCGCTGGGATATGACCTGTACAGCCATTTTACCGGCGATACGCAGGGTTATTATAATATTCTCGACCGCCTGTGGGAGTTCTCCCTTGGTGCGATGATCTGGATACTGCCGCGTCCACAACCGGGGCGGGCCGTGTCCAATATCGTGTGTGGCGTGGCGATCGCCCTTCTTGTGGGCGTGATGTTTTTCTACACGCTGCAGTACGCCTGTCCGTCCTATATGATTATCGTGCCCTGTCTGGCGGTCATGGCCATCATCATGTGCCCGCAGCACGATGTGGCCCGCATGGCGCTGGTTCCTCTGTCGCCGCTGGGGGTTGTTTCCTATTCGGTGTACCTGTGGCACTGGCCCGCCATCGTGGTTGCCAATTACCTGCTGCAGTTCCAGGTCCATGGCATGGTGATGGGGGGCGTGCTGCTGGCGGCCCTGGTTGCAAGCCTGCTGAGTTATGTGTTTGTGGAGCGTGTTTTCCTTGATTACGAAGGCCGCCTGACACCTACTGCACGTAATTACGGCGCGCTGGCGCTGGTCGGTGCCTGTGGGGGGCTGGCGATGATTCTGTTCTACATATCGTCCGTGTCACGTGTGCATTAAGGCACCTGACCCACGCGGCGCGGGGGTGCCCCGACGCATCCGCGCGTCCATGCCAAAGGGCATGTACAATATGACGCTGCTATGTGGTGTCACGTTGTGCATCCCTTTTGGCATGGCGCGTGCGGATGATGGTCCTGCGCTCAGTTCCCAATCGGTCGCGGTGCAGGGTGTTGTGGCCGGAAATACGGTTCCATCGCCTGATAATCCCGAATTGGGTCTGCTCCTGCGCAAGGCCCAGTACTGGATCGGGCAGCAGCAGTACGACAAGGCGATTGAGGTCGTGCGCGAAGCGCAGAGCATCGCCCCTGATGACAGTCGTATCCTGTATTTTCAGGGGCGCATCCAGATCGGCACGGGCGAGATGGCTGCTGCCCACGCAACGGCGAAGCAACTGGTGGCGCGCCGTGATGGCGCGTCCTATGCCGATATGCTGAACGCGCAGATCAAATACAGTGCGATCGACCCCAGGGCACTGGCGGAGGCACGGCATCTGGCTGAAACCGGCAAGATGATGCCGGCGATGTTCAAGTACAAAGCCCTGTTCAGGGATGGTGATCCACCGCCCGATCTGGCGCTGGAATACTACCGCGTACTCGGGGCCACCATTCTGGGCTATCAGGAAGCGCGGACGAAACTGGGTGACTATGTCGCCCGTAATCCGGAGGATATGGATGCACGTCTGGAATATGACCGCATACTGACCTACCGCATCGCAAGCCGTGCAGAGGGGCTGGCGGATCTGAAGCAGATGGCGCGCGATGCCGATTCCACCCATATCCGCCACCGGGCACTGGCTTCCTGGCGGGAAGCCCTGCCATGGGAGCCGGTAACGGGTTCAAGCATCCCGCTCTATCAGGAATGGCTGGCCAGCCATCCCGATGATGTGGAAATCCGCAAGCTCATGCAGAAGGCGCAACTGACACAGGCCAGCATCGATGCCGCCACCGCCCGGATGGCAGGGTATAAGCTGCTGTCGGAAAAGAAATACGCCGAAGCTGCCAGCCAGTTCCAGCAGGCCCTGACGCTCAGCCCCAACGATCCGGATTCCCTTGGCGGGCTGGGGATCGCGGCACAGGCGCAGCAGCACCCGGACGAGGCCAAGGCCTATTTCATGCAGGCGATCGCGGCGGATTCCACGCCGGACAGCCACTGGCGCACGGCGTTGCAGAAAGTTTATGTCGGCGCGGCGCCCGATCCGCTGATCGCCAATGCCCGCTCGGCCATCGACGCCGGACGGTATGCCGCAGCGCAGGATGACATCAACCGCTTGCGCAGGCATGCGAATGCCGCCGACATGGCGCTGTTCCTGCAGGCGGCACTGGACCGCAAGCTGGGGCGGCTGGATGACGCGGCGCAGGCGTATCAGGAAATCCTGCGTCTTGCGCCCCATAATGCCGATGCCGCCTATAACCTTGCCTATGTCCTGCTCCAGCAGGGGAAGGAGCAGGGCGAACAGGTGAATGAACTGATGCGCATGGTGGAAAGCACGCAGCCCGCGCGTATCCCCACCCTGCGCGCCATGCAGTTGCATTACGAAGCAGACCACGCGACTGACGGGGATCAGCGCATCGCCCTGCTGAAGAAAGTTCTGGAGTACACGCCTGACGATCCATGGGTGCATCTGGAACTGGCAAACGCGCTGTATGTCCATGAGGATACGGAACAGGCCGCCGCCCTTATCCAGCAGCTTACCAGCGGGGCGCAGGTGCCCGCGGTGAATATCGAGGTGGCGATCCTGTATATGATCGCGCATGGCGAAATTGACACGGCAACAGCACTTTATGCCCGTCTGCCGCCGTCTGCGCGGCAGACCCCCAACATGGTGCGGGCCGGGCGTGAACTGCGCCTGACGCATGAAGTGCGGGCCATTGACCCCGGTGCGGCGGATTATACGGACCAGCTTATGGCGCTGGCGAACACGCCCGACCCGGACGGCATGCGGGGCATGATCGTCGCCATCGCCTTTATGGACCGTGACGATCCCCGTTCGGCCCGCAAGGTGCTGCAGCACGAGAACGCAATCACGTTCAATCCCGAGCCGAACCAGAAACTGTCCTATGCCGGGACATCATTGCGTATCGGTTCGTTGCGGGATGCGCGGGCGTATCTTACGGAATTCGATCGCATCGCCACGGACAGTCCCGATATCATTACCGCAGAGCAGCGCGATGTCCGCCACCAGATCGAGATTGGCCTGACCATCATGCAGTCGGACCGGCTGGACCAGAAAGGCCGGACGGCTCTGGCGGAAAAGCTGATGCTGCCACTGGTGATGGGCAATCCTTCCTCTGCCGCCGCGCATCTGGCGCTGGGGCGCGTATATGCAAGGGAAGACAAACCGCGCCGCGCGCTGGATGAAGACGTGACGGTGCTGAATGCGCATCCGGACAATCCGTCGGCCCTGACGGCGGCGGTGGATGATTCGGTGGGGGCGGATGTCATGGCATCCGCCCATGCCTACATGAAGCGGCTGATGGATGTCGCACCTGAAACCGCGCCGACATGGGAAGCGCGGTCGGACATTGCCCGCGCCGAAGGCCATGCCCGCATCCAGCTTGCGGATCTGGAACATGTGCGTGAACTGCTGTGCTCTGGCCGCCTGACCAAAAAATGCCCACCGCGCGATACCTTTGTGCCGGACTATGTCTGGCCACAAATGCACATCGAGCGTAACGGGCCAGGTGTCGTCCCGCTGCCTGCGGGCTATCAGATCATGTTCGATGACACGGCCATACAGGCGACCGACCGGCAGATCGCCTACCTGCGCGAAACGCTTGCCCCGCAGATTGATTCGAACATCTATGTCCGGGGCCGCACCGGGGCCAGCGGGGAAGGGCAGATGACGGAACTGGCCGTGCCGGTGACGGCCACCTTCCCGCTCTCGTCATGGGCGCACCGGCTGACATTTTCCCTTACGCCGACATTCCTGTTCACCGGCAGGCCCCAGCCGACATCCTATGGCATGAACATGTTCGGGACGGTCGGGGTCAATGGCGGCACGCTGAAGAACCATTACGACGCGCAGGGTGTCAGTCTGGGTGTCAGTTACACCAACCGCTGGTTTACGGGCGATGTGGGCACATCACCGCTGGGCTTCCCCATTACCAACGTTCTGGGTGGTGTCGAATTCGCGCCCTCGCTTACGCGTAACCTGCGGCTGCACATCAGTGGCGGCCGCCGCATGGTGACCGATAGTATCCTGTCCTATGCCGGCATGACCGATCCCGGCACCGGCAGGACATGGGGCGGGGTGACGCGTGTATTCGGTCATGGGGCGATAGAATACGCCCGTCCGTTTTGGACCCTGTATGCCGGCGGCGGCGGCGCCTATGTGGAAGGCACCAATGTCGTTGGCAATACGGAAGGCGAGGCCGGCGCCGGTGGCAATGTGATCGTGTGGAATCACAACGACCGGCAGGCCCTGCGCGTGGGGCTGGACCTGATCTATTTCGGGTACAGGCGTAACACCTATTTCTTCACGATGGGGCAGGGGGGATACTTTTCCCCCAGCTCCTATTACGGCGCGATGGTGCCGGTTACATGGTCCGGGCGTCAGGGTCGCTGGAACTGGTTCCTGCGTGGGGAGGCAGGATACCAGAATTACCATAGCGGCAGTTCCCCGGTCTATCCGCGCGACCCGCAGCTTCAGGCCACGCTGTCGCAGGGCAGTGGCCGACTGGCAGGGGGTGGCGCAAGCGGGGTTGCGGGCAACGTATCGGGGCAACTGGTCTACCAGCTTACGCCGCAGTTCCGGCTGGGGCTGAATGGCGGTTTCACGCGCGCGGGAAGCTGGTCGGAAACCAGCGGGATGCTGATGTTTCATTACGTATTTGATGCGCCTGACAAAACGCAGGCTGCGTCATCTTCCCGCCTGTCGGCGGAAGAGGACTGAGCGGAGAGATGCGGCGCAACCGGGATCGCAGGCCATGAAAAAGAAATCTCTCTGCCTTGCCGTACTGACCCTTGGGATCACGGGCCATACGCTGCCCGGCCATGCGGCGTCATGCGCGGATGCGCCGGGGGGAAGCGGCGTGTGCATTCCTGCGCCTGATAGCCGATCCGGCGGTATGGACCGCGCGCCGGGACCACATGATGACACCACGAAGGGTTATGCCACGGGCGATATCTGGCAGGCGGGCGGACAGGTCTGGCAGGCGGCATCGGTAACGGCGGGAAGCGCGCGGTGGGAACCGATGGTGGTCGCGCGTCCGGCGGATGCGCTGGCCGGTCATGTGGTGTTTGCGGGGGGCGCGGTGCAGATGGTTTCCGGCTATGTCGGGCCTGCGGTCGATGTGGAAACGGTGCAGGGGGGCAGGCGGGTCGTGACCACGCTTGCGATCCTGCCCGGCGGCATGCTGGATCAGGACACGTTGCGAACACGTCTTGCCGGGCGTGACGCGGGCACGTTCGCCACGGTCCTGCGGGTATATGACCAGAGCGGGCATGGCCATCACCTGCTGGCGACCGAAGGACGGCATGTGGTCCATATCGGTGAGGTCCGTATCGCGGGGAACGAGACCCTTTCATGGGGGGAAGAGAACGGGCCGGGGGGATTTGTCATCCCGGCGGGGGTGAAGGTTCCGGCGAATGACTTCTTTTTTGGAAGTGTGGGCACCTATGCTTCCTCCAATTCCGGATATGCGGCCTATCCCGTGCCAGTCCTGCTGGGCAGTGCCGGGCGGGGGCGGACGTTCAGGGTCTTTTTCGGCAGCTACAGTCTGGATGGGTTCGCCCATATAGGTGATGCGGCCAGCCCGGACCGCCGGACGGATCTGGTCATTACCAACGCGCCCGCCGCGTTCGACGTGTATGCGACACCTGCGGGCTATGGCCTCCATTCCGGCAATGCAGCCGCCAGCCTGTCCGGCAGCGTGGCGGCGGGCGGACTGGCCGGGGGGTATGTCGGGTTCAACATGGATGGCGGTCCGTGGTTTTCGCAGGGGCGCAATACGGGACAGTGGAGCGGTCTGGTTATTGCCGATCATGCACCTGATCCCGCGCAGCGGCGGTTGTTCCATGCAGCGGCAGCGGCAGCCGGAAACTACATGCCCCAGCTTCGCCCTGTCCTTGTCACGATCGGTGACAGCCGTTCGGAGGGGTACGGCCTGTCCGATGGCCGGAACTGGCCATACATCATGCAGCAGTACGGACGTTACCAGAGCTATGATCTGGCGGTATCGGGTGCGAACACGCGGCAGATGCTGGGCATGGTTCCCGCGGCGGAAGCGGTAGGCCGTGGTGCCGGCCCGAAGGTGGCCGTCGTGTTCGGTGGTTATAATGACCACCTGCCTTCCAGCCATTTCCCGGCAGATGAAACCGTGCGGAACATCGCGGAAATCATCAGGCGGCTTAAAAAGGCCGGTTTCACCGTAGCCCTGATTGATGAGACCAGTACCGGCGGCGCGCCGCGTGCGGCACTGAAAGCCGCGATCCACGACGGAACGCTTGCCCCCGATATCGAGATCGATCCCTTCGCGCCTGACCAGCCGCTCTACAACGTCGAAAACCATACCAACTGGCTGGCTGATGATACGCATCCTTCCCAGACGGGGCACGCCATTCTGGCCAGCATGGTCTGGGACCGGATCGGACGCCTGCTGCTGGAAGCGCCTTGAACCGACGTGCTGCCGCGCGGGCGAAGGTACGCAGGGACTGGCTGCGGTTGCAGTTTGATGGATTTCGGATAGGAAAACCTGATAACTCCACAGGATGCATGATTATCTGATGCGCGCGAATTCCATGACATCTGACAGCGGCGCACCGCTTCCCCCGCGCCCGGCGATGGGCCGCCGCACCATGCTGGCGGCCCTTGCGGCAATCGGGGGCGGGATGTCGTGCGCCCGTGCGGCTTCCCCTGTCGCCCCGCCGGGACCGGATGCCATCGCGGCGCAATGGGCCATCTTCCGTGCGCAATATTTCCGCCCTGACGGCCGCATTGTCGATACCGGCAATAATGGCCAGTCCCATAGCGAGGGGCAGGGCTACGGCATGCTTTTTGCCGTTGCCGCCGGTGATCTCCAGTCGTTCGAGGTCATGTGGAACTGGGCGCGCACCACCTTGCAGCATACGAAGGACAAACTGTTTTCATGGCGGTTCCTGCCCGACCATGATCCCGCCATGCCCGACACCAACAACGCCACCGACGGCGACCTGCTGATCGCACTGGCCCTTGGGCGCGCGGGGGTGCGATGGGGACGCACCGATCTGGTGCACGATGCGATTGCGATCTATCGCGATGTCCTGAAACACATGACCCTGCAGGTCGGGGGGTATCGGGTCCTGCTGCCGGGGGCGACGGGTTTTGTCACGCCGGATGTGGTGACACTCAACCTGTCCTATTACATTATGCCCGCGCTGCTGCAGGCCCTGGAACTGACGGCCGACCGGGCGTGGCGCACGATCATGCATGATGGCATGCGCATCATCCTGCAGGCCCGGTTCGGTCAGTGGCGGCTGCCTGCGGACTGGGTCGCCATGGACCGGCATACGCAGGTTTTCTCCATCGCGAAGGGATGGCCGCCGCGTTTTTCCTATGATGCGATCCGTGTGCCCCTGTATCTGTACTGGGCTCACATGCTGACGCCACGCCTGCAGGCGGATTATGCCCGGTTCTGGAATCATTTTGGCGCGGACGGACTGCCTGCATGGGTGGACCTGACGACGGGCGCGCGCTCGCCTTATAATGCTCCACCGGGATATCTGGCGGTGGCGCAGTGCACGGGGCTTGCTTCCGTCGCGGAATTGCCGACACTGGACCATTCGCCGGATTATTATTCCGCGGCATTGACGCTTCTGGTTTATATCGCGCGAGCAGAGGAGCAAGCGAAGTGAGCGGTTCAGGGTCGGAAGACAGGGTTGAAGGCAATGGCCAGGCCCCGGCAGGGGAGCGTCCGCAGGATATAGAACGTGTCCTGCAGAGCTTCGGTGTCGAGCAGGGATTCGTTTACCGTCCCTTTAGCGACCCCGCCTTTCAGCCCCCGGATGGTCCCCCTGCGATCGCACCGCCTTCCAGCCACGAAGAAGAAGGCCCCGCCGAGACCGAGGACTCTTACGACTGGCAGGGTGACAGCGAACCGGGTGAAAACGAACCGGCTGAAGAACCGGAAATGCGCGACGGGCCAGAAGAGCCAGAAGAACACGATGAAGGCGAAGACGGGCCGGAAGACGTAACGGCGGAAGAGACGCCCGAACACCGGGATCATGCCCTGCCTGCCATCGGCACCGATGTGCCGTCCGAGCCCGCGCACGACGGCCACCCGCCCGCGCCTGCCGTAGCGCATGAAGCGCCGCCGCCGCCACCCGCGGTGGAAGAACCCGCGCTCCCCCCGCCGGAAGCTGCCGTGGCGCTTGAGCCGCCTGAGCCGCCTGCGTTGTCAGAACCGGAACCACACGAAACGCAGGCTCCGCCGCTTCCCGCAATCGAATCGCCGCCGGTGGAAGCGCATGAGCCCGCTCCCGCCCCACCGGTGGAGGAGCCTGCCCCCACACCGGCATTGCAGCCCGCGCGCCGGAACGCCAAAGTGGATCGCTGGCCCCGTGCCCTACCACCCTATAAGGAACCGATGTCGTCGCCACAAAAACATGCGCTGGAGCTTCCGCTATCCTTCCCGGAGGAAACCGGGGAGGAGGACTGGATGCCCGTTCCCAAGGCGCGGCACCAGCGCGGGGAACGCCCGCGCCCTGCAAGCCGTAGCCTTGTTTTCTCCCTCAACCGCCCACCGGATGAACGCAGGCTGTTCAGCTCCGTTCCCGTGCGCGTTTCCCGTCCCCAACATTCCAAGGTGAAGAGCATGACCAAGTCGAATTCGAACCCCAACAGCGAAACCGTCTCCACCCCGTCGGCTGATGGTTCGCCGACCATGAGCGAAATGTTCATGATCCTTGGTGGCCGCGCGACCGAACGCCTGACCCCCAAATCCACCCTGCGCGACGCCCTGCTGCGCCGCCGGGAAGAAGAAGAATCCTGAAAAGGAACGTATCGCGCGTGGTTTCAGGGCCAGTCCGCTATGGCTCCCCTGAAACCGTGTGACGATATGACGACCGGGACAGGCGGGGCATTATCCCCGCCGTTTCGCACGATCTGGGCCTTTTCCGTCCAGACCGCCCGCCGGTTTTCAGGCGGCTGGAGTGCCGTTGTGCATGCTGGCGGCAGGCGTAATGACTGTCTGACAGTTTTTGAATGCAGTTTTCTGTTTTTGCAGTTTATTTCGGACGAGTGGATTTATGTCAGAGGTTGAGTCGCCAACACGGGCCGAATCGGCATGGTCGCGCCGGTTAGAACTGTTCCTCGCATCCCGTCCGGGAATTGGAATTACGGTTGCTATCGCCCTGTGCGCCCTGTTCGCGGCCAGTACGGTCACGCTGACGCCCAACCAGCAACTGGTCGTGGCCTTTGTCTACATGGCCGTCTTTTTCGTGGTTGGCAGAAAAAAGACCCGGCATGTCCAGGTCTTTCTGGAAGTCCTGTCGGCTGCCGTATCCCTGCGCTATCTTACATGGCGTCTGACCGACACGCTTTATTTCGACACCTGGATCGAGATCGGACTGGGCACGTTCCTGCTTACGGCGGAACTGTATGCGTTGGTGATGCTCTTCCTGACCTATTTCCAGACCATCTACCCGCTGGGCCGCGCGCCCATTCCCCTGCCCGACAATGCCAGGGACTGGCCCACGGTCGATGTCTACATCCCCACCTATAACGAGGATCTGAGCATTGTCCGCCTGACCATATTGGGCGCGCTGGGCATCGACTGGCCGCGTGACAAGCTGAACGTCTATGTCCTGGATGACGGAAAGCGGGAAGAATTCGCCCGGTTTGCCGAAGAGTGCGGGGTGGCCTACATCGCGCGCCCCGTAAATGAACATGCCAAGGCCGGTAATTTCAACTACGCGCTCAAACGGACATCGGGCGAGTTCATCCTGACGCTGGACAGCGACCATATTCCCACCCGCGCCTTCCTTCAGTTAACCATGGGCTGGATGATCGGGGACCCCAAGATCGCGCTGATGCAGACCCCGCATCATTTCTATTCTCCCGATCCCTTCCAGCGCAATCTGGCGACCGGTTTCCGTACCCCGCCGGAAAGCAACCTGTTCTATGGCGTGGTGCAGGATGGCAATGACTTCTGGGATGCGACCTTTTTCTGCGGCTCATGCGCCATCCTGCGTCGTGAGGCGATCGAGGGCATAGGCGGCTTCGCCACCCAGACCGTGACCGAGGATGCACATACCGCCCTGCGCATGCAGCGTCAGGGATGGTCCACCGCCTATCTGCGCATACCGCTGGCAGGCGGGCTGGCGACGGAACGGCTGATCACGCATATCGGCCAGCGCGTCCGCTGGGCACGCGGCATGCTGCAGATTTTCCGTATCGACAATCCCCTGCTGGGGCCGGGGCTGAACTGGGGGCAGCGGCTCTGTTACCTGTCGGCCATGATCTCCTTCCTGTTCGCGGTGCCGCGGGTGGTGTTCCTGACCTCGCCACTGGCCTTCCTGTTTTTTGGCCAGAATATCATTACCGCTTCGCCGCTGGCGGTGCTGGCCTATGCTGTTCCGCATATGCTGCACGCGATTGCCACGGCGTCGCGCATCAACAAGGGCTGGCGGTATTCGTTCTGGAGCGAGGTGTACGAAACCACCATGGCGCTGTTTCTGGTGCGCGTGACGATCGCGACCCTGCTGCGTCCCAGACGCGCCCGTTTCAATGTCACGAACAAGGGCGGCGTGCTGGAAAGCGGGTATTTCGACCTGCGCGCGGTCTATCCCAATATCATTCTGGGCATCGTGATGCTGATCGGCCTGTCGCGGGGGATCTACGGGCTGTTTTTCGAGCATGTCGATTTCATCGCCCGGCGTGGTTATCTGCTCAATTCCCTGTGGGCCGCGATCAGCCTGCTGATTATCCTTGCCGCCATCGCCGTGGGCCGGGAAACGCAGCAGAAGCGGTATAGCCATCGTATCCGCGCGGAACTGCCGGTCAGCATCACGACCGAGGATGGCGTCACGATGAATGGCATGACCGAGGACCTGTCCATGGGTGGGGCGTCGGTCAGCATGAACTGGCCCCACCCGGTCACGGCACCGCAGCAGGTCGATGTCCGCGTCGGCATCGAAGGGGAGCAGGCGCATCTCAGGGCGCGTGTGATCCGTAGCAGCAATGGCAAATGCGTCCTGCAATGGGATATAGGCTCCATTCCGGAAGAAGCCAGTATCGTCCGCATCGTGTTCGGTCGTGCAGATGCGTGGATGGACTGGAACGATTACAGATATGATCAACCCCTGCGCAGCGTGATGGAAATCCTTATCAACATCAAAGGTCTGTTCTATTTCCCCAGGCGGCGGCGCAATGCGGGGGCAGAGGCCAGCTATCCCAGTCTCAGTGAGGAAAATGTGTTAACGGATGAAGGAACGGCCGGGACGGATGGCGCCCAGCGCAGGCGCAAGACCGGTCTGCTGTCCGGCACGCGCAGCCTGAAAATACTGCCGCTGCTGGCATGCCTGTCATGGGCGGCATCGGCGCAGGCGGCTTCCTCACCCTCATCCGCGTCCGCACCCGTATCCACGCCAGCGCCGGTCCCGGCGAGCGATGCCGATACCGACGCCGCCGCTGCGGAAGCCGCAGTGGATAGTGGCGAGAACGCCAGTGGGGCGGGGGAGCAGATGGCCACCACCCACACCTATACGCTGGAACAGCTTGGCGCACCGCGCGCCCTGACCATGCGCAGCAACTCGCCGTTGCAGGGTCTGGAATTCGGTGTGCCCGCCGACCGGCTTGTCACCTCCGCGCGGCTGATCGTTTCCGGGGCGATGTCACCCAGCCTGCGGCCCGAGACCAGCGCCGTCACCATCACGCTGAACGAACAGTATGTCGGCACGCTGCGTCCCACCCCTTCGCAGCCGGCATTCGGGCCGATTGCGTTCGATGTGAACCCGATCTTCTTCGTGAACGGGAACCGGCTGAATTTCAATTTCGCCGCAGGCACGCAGGGCTGTGCCGACCCGACCGACAAGCTGATGTGGGCAACCATTTCCCAAAATTCGCAGTTGCAGGTCACGACCATTCCCCTGCCGCCGCGCAGGCAGCTTTCCCGCCTGCCGCAGCCGTTTTTCGACAAGGCTGTGGACCAGCAGGCGACCATTCCCATGGTGCTGGCGGCCAGCTATGATTCTGAAATCCTGACCGCGAGCAGCATCGTCGCCTCATGGTTCGGCAAACAGACCGATTTCCGTGGCGTGACCTTTCCCGTCTCCTCCACCATACCGCAGCGGGGCAATGCGGTTGCGGTGGGCGTGGTTGCGGAACTGCCCGCGGCGCTGGGGCATCTGCAGGTCAACGGGCCGACCGTGCTGGAGCTTGCCAATCCGTCCGACGCCAATGGCACGGTTCTGGTGGTGACGGGCCGCGACCGTGATGAGGTGATTACGGCCAGCAAGGGACTTGGCTTCGGTTCCGCCACGCTGCCCAACGCGCCGCGCGCGGACATCGCCCCCATCGATCTGGCGCCGAGCAGGCCTAACGACGCGCCCGCCTTCATTCCGACCAACCGGCCGGTCAAGCTGGGTGAACTGGTGCCGCCCGGCGTGCTGCAGGGGGTGGGCTATACACCCGGTATCATGAGCGTGCCGTTCCGCGTGCCGCCGGATCTGTACACCTGGCATGACCGTCCGTACAAGATGGATGTGCGTTTCCGCTCGCCCGACGGGCCGATTGTGGACGTGTCCCGGTCGCATCTGGATGTGGGGGTGAACGATGTCTATGTCCGCTCCTATTCCCTGCGTGATGACAGCAATGCCATCAAGAACGTGCTGGAACATCTGGGCCTGCACGCGGCATCAGGGGTGGAGAGCCATATCGTCTCGCTGCCGCCATGGCTGATCTATGGCAAGAACCAGCTTCATTTCTATTTCGACGCCATGCCCATGTCGAGCGCGGTATGCCGGGCCGGGCTGAACGTGCTTCACCTGTCGGTTGATCCTGATTCCACGATCAATTTTTCAAACGCCTTCCATATCACCACCATGCCCAACCTGGCCTATCTGGCCAGTGCGGGGTACCCGTTCACGACCTATGCCGACCTGTCCCGTACTGCCGTCGTGCTGCCCGATCATCCTTCCGCCAGCACGATCAGCGTGTTCATGGACCTGATGGGGTTCATGGGCGCATCGTCATGGTATCCGGTTGCGGGTGTTGAGATCGTGACCGCCGACCATGTCAGCGATGTTGCGGACCGGAACCTGATCGTCCTGAGCACGCTGGGTGAAAGCGGGGACATCTCGCCGCTGCTGGCCAATTCGGCTTACCAGATTTCCGATGGCCGCCTGCACATGTCCATCCGCACGCCGCTGGGTGGTATATGGAATGCGTTCCGCAGTCCGCTGGCCGCGCTGCAGGGGCATGGGACCACGGAAATGGAAAGCGACCTGACCGGCGGGGTCGGCGCGATGATGGAGTCCCAGTCGCCGCTCATGGCCGGGCGCACGGTCCTGGCCCTGCTTTCAGCCGACGGACAGGGACTGAACAACCTGATCCAGGTGCTGGAATCGCGTAAGGACCAGCCGCAGATACAGGGCGACCTGCTGCTGGTGCATGGTGATACGCTGTCCACCTATCGCAGTTCGCCGCTCTATACGGTGGGGTCGCTGCCACTGTGGATGTGGCCGGACTGGTATATGCACAACCATCCCTCGCGCGTGCTGGTGCTGGGCCTGTTTGCCTGCGTGCTGCTGACGGCGGTCATGACACGTGCGCTCGTCCGCCACGCCACCCGTCGATACAAGGAACTGCAGGACCAGCGCCGGACCTATCGCGACTGACCGGGCCGCTCCGTGTCCCGTGCGCCAGCGGCGCGCGGGGCGCATGGACGGCCTAGCCGCGGGGCCTATTCGGTGGCAGAGTAGATTATTGCTGTTTTATCCGCAGCCCCGGTGCGGCATGGTGGCAGCGTAATCAGCGCGACGACAGCACGACCGCGGGGGAGTGCCATGATTTCGAACCACTATCTTGTTATGGACCAGTAATGACAACTTTCAAGAAACAACCGGATTTTTCCCTGTTCCTTCAGGCGCTGTCCTGGGAAATCGACGATCAGGCGGGGATCGAGGTCAGGAACGAACTGCTGCGCGAGGTCGGTCGTGGCATGGCGGGCCGTCTGGCGCCGCCGCTGTGCAATACGCTTGATACGCTTCAGATCGAACTGAACGCCCTGCTGTCCATGCTGGGCTGGGGCTATGTCTCGCTCGAACTGCTGAGCGAGGAAAAGACCCTGCGTATCGTGCATGAAGATCTGCCGCAGGTTGGCAGCGCGGGCGAACCGCCGGGAACCTGGCTGGCACCGGTGCTGGAAGGGCTGTATGGCCGCTGGATCACGTCGCAGCCGGGTGCGTTCGGCGATTACGTGGTGGTGCGTGATCTGGAAGCGGAAGATCTGGATTCCGTGCCCCGCCAGACCATCATCCTTTACATGCGCGTGCGCAGCAACGCGCTGTAAGCTACCGGCGAACTGACACATGCGTTCCCTCCTGCCACTCCTCCGGCAGGGGGAAGGGTGCTGGCATGCGCAGGCCGGAAGGGCAGGGGCTGCTGCCGTCCGGTCATGGCTGCGTTCATCAGGGTATGATGTTGCGGGTGGCCCTTGTGGCGCATGCCGGTAACGTTCCGTCTGGAACAGGCGGGATATGCGGGCATGGTCGCCACCGCCCATGCAGGAGCCATCATGGGGTTGCACGATGCGCAAAGGCGGATTTCTGGCCATGGCCGCAGCAGCGACGGGAATGGTATGGGCTGGTACCGCACCGGCAGCAGCTTCGGGCTGGTCCGATACGCCGTCTGGGCGTGCCCGTATGCTGGCGGCCATTCAGGAACTGGAAATCACCCTTCTCACCCATCCCAGCGCGACGCGTGCGCTTGAGGAGTGGTGCGCCACCCATCGCATGGCCGACAGGCCCGTGGTGGTCGCATACAAGGTAGCCGGAAACAGTCCCGAAACCGTGCCCGAGCGGGTGCGGACCGATCTGGCCGTCACAGCCACGCAGGCCATCCGGCACCGGCAGGTGCAACTGGTATGTGGCGCGCATGTCCTGTCGGTTGCCGATAACTGGTACGTGCCCGACCGGCTGACGGCGCAGATGAATGACGCGCTTGACCAGACCGACATGCCTTTCGGCCATGTGGTCGCCCCGCTGCATTTTTCCCGGGAGCGGCTGGAATTCGTCCGGCTGTGGTCGCCGTCAGATGAAAAGCCCCCGGTAGCAGTGGGTGCGATGATCGTGCCCCCCGCCATCATCCTGCGCCAGCGCGCCGTGCTGCGCGACGCCCACGGCCTGCCGTTCAGCGAGGTTGTGGAAACCTATACCAGCCAGACGCTCGATTTTACGCCGGACCCACAGACCCCGCCCACACGCTGAGCGGATACCGGGCGGGCATTGCCGTGTCCTGTCAACGGGGCTACGCCGGTGCGTGGATGAAGACCGGAGCAAGGACGCAATCATGATCGACCTGCGAGATCCAGCCGTACCCGCGCACGAGGTAAGGCGGATGCTGGACCTGCAACCGCACCCCGAAGGTGGCAGCTACCGCGAGATATGGCGCGATACGCCAGCCCATGGTGGCCGGGGCGCTGTCTCGACCATCCAGTTCCTGCTTGCAGCAGGAGAGCGGTCGCACTGGCACCGTGTCGATGCGGCGGAAATCTGGTGCTGGCAGGGGGGCAGTCCGCTGGTTCTGGAAATGGCGGCGGAGGGAATGCCGGTTACGCGCACCATCCTTGGCCCGCTTCCGGGCAGCCAGCAGGCGCTTCAGGCCGTGGTGCCCGCAGGCATGTGGCAGGCGGCATCATCGCAGGGGGCGTGGAGCCTTGTGGCCTGTCAGGTCGCGCCTGCGTTCCTGTTCAGCAGTTTCGAACTGGCCCCGCCCGGATGGTCGCCGGAAGGAGAGGGCGCATGAACATGCAACTGACCCCGCAATGGCTTGTCTGGGCGCGTGACCTTCAGGCACTGGCCCAGAGTGGCCTGACCTATGCCGAAAGCCCCTTCGACCGGGAACGCTATGAAAGCATAATGCAGATCGCGGCGGACATGATGGCCGCAGGCGGTGCTGCCGACATGAAGCGTGTGCTGGACCTGTTCAGCAGCCAGCACGGTTACGCCACGCCGAAGGTGGTGGTGCGCGCCGCCGTATTCGATGACCGCCAGCGTGTGCTGCTGGTGCGTGAAGTTCTGGATCACGACCGGTGGACCCTGCCCGGTGGCTGGGCCGATGTGAACCTGACGCCGGTTGAAAACGCCGTAAAGGAAGTGCGCGAGGAAAGCGGTTACGACGTGCGCGTAACCCGGCTTGCCGCCGTATGGGACCGCGACCGGCAGGGGCACCCGCCGGCACCGTTTTCGTGCTACACGCTGTGCTTCATCTGTGAACTGACGGGCGGTGCGGCCCGCACCAGTATCGAAACATCTGAAATCGGGTGGTTCGGCGCGGATGAAATCCCCGCTGACCTGTCACTGGGGCGGGTATTGCCCCGGCAGATCGCGCGTCTGTTCGCGCATGCCCGCAATGCGGACCTGCCCGTGGATTTTGACTAGGGCACGGCAGGATCACCCATTGAAAACGCTGCAAACATTTCCATATCCAATACAAATTGTAATTTAACAGCTCATTTATAAACAACAGGACAGCCAATGACCGATCAGACCACAGCCAGCCCGTCCGAAACCACGGGCGAACAGCATGAATTCAGCGCCGAGGTCGGACGCCTTCTCGACCTTGTGGTGCATGCCCTTTATTCCGAACGTGAAATCTTCCTGCGTGAACTGGTTGCCAACGCGGCGGATGCGACGGACAAGCGCCGTTTCGAAGCCCTGACCGATGGCGCGCGCGCGCTGCCCGATGATGCAAAGATCCGCATCAACCCGGACAAGGATGCCCGCCTGCTGACCATCAGCGATGATGGCGCGGGCATGGGCAAGGATGAGCTTGCCCGCAACCTTGGCACCATCGCCCGCTCCGGCACCCGCGCCTTTGGCGAGGAACTGGCCAACGCGAAGCCTGAGGACAAGCCCAACCTGATCGGGCAGTTCGGTGTCGGCTTCTACGCGGCCTTCATGGTGGCGGACCGGGTGGATGTGATCTCGCGCCGCGCCGGAAGTGACGAAGCATGGCGCTGGTCCTCCACCGGCAAGGGCAATTACACCATAAGCCCCGCCACGCGCGACAGGGCGGGCACGGACATCATCCTGCATATCAAGGACGATGCGAACGACTTCCTCGATTCGTGGCAGCTTGAGACGATCGTGCGCAAATGGGCCGATCACATCTCGTGGCCGATCACCATCGTCAAGGAAGGCGAGGAAACATCCGCCAACAAGGGGACGGCCCTGTGGCGCAAGCCGCGCGGTGAGATCGACGAGGAACAGCTCAACGAATTCTACCGTCACGTCAGCCACAATTTCGATACGCCGTGGGCGACCCTGCACTGGCACGCCGAAGGCACGCTGGAATTCTCGGCCCTTCTGTTCATTCCCGGCAGCAAGCCGTTCGAGTTTGCCGAGCCGGTGCGTGAAAGCCAGATCCGCCTGCACGTCCGCCGCATGTTCATTACGGACGATGCGGGGCTGCTGCCGCCATGGCTGCGTTTCGTGACCGGTGTGGTCGATACCGAAGACCTGCCGCTGAACGTCTCGCGTGAGATGCTGCAGGCGACGCCGGTGCTGGCCCGTATCCGCAAGGCCGTCACCAACCGCGTGATTTCCGAACTCAGGACCCGTGCGAAGGACGAAGCGGATTTTGAGAAGTTCTGGGACAATTTCGGCCCCACCTTCAAGGAAGGTATCTGGGACGATGCGGAGCACCGTACCGACCTGGCCACCATCGCGCGCTTCCGTTCCAGCACGCAGGAAGGCTGGACTACGCTCGATGCCTACCTTGAGCGCAGGAAGCCCGAGCAGGAAGCCATTTACTACCTGACGGGCGACCGCACGGAAATGCTGTCCTCCTCGCCGCAGCTTGAAGGTTTCCGCGCACGTGGGATCGAGGTGCTGCTGCTGTCCGATCCGGTGGATTCCTTCTGGCCCGATCGTCTGGGCGTGTACAAGGACACCCCGCTGCGCAATATCAGCCAGTTCCATACCGATCTGGAAAAGTTTGGCGCACCGGAAGAAACGCAGGCTGAAAAGGATGCGCTGGAAGTCGTCATTCCCGCGCTGAAGGAAGCGCTGGGCGATGCGGTATCTGATGTGAAGGGCACCAACCGTCTGGTCAACAGCGCCGTGGTGCTGGCAGCTCCCGAATCCGGTCCCGACCTGCAGATGATCCGGCTGATGAAGCGCAGTGGCCAGCAGGTGCCAGACACGGCCCCCGTGCTGCAGGTCAATCCCGCGCATCCGCTTGTCCTTGATCTGGCGGCACGGGTGAAGAACGGCGACCCGGTGCAGGATATCGCCCTTGTGCTGATGGACATGGCCCGCATCCAGGATGGCGAGAGCCCGAAGGACCCGACCGGCTTTGCCCAGCGGCTGACCACCATCCTGACGCGTCTGCCGCTGACCGACGGCCCGCAGGGCTGAGCCTTCCGGCTTCATTCTTTTCGCGTTGTTTCATCCCGCCATGCAGCCTGCATGGCGGGATATTTTTTGCCCGATGCAGGTGGCGCCCCTTCCGCCACCGGCACTGCGCCCGCATATATGGAACCATCCATGAACTGGCTGTATGATACGACCGGTTTCGCAGCGATGGTTTCGCGTGGTCTGACGGGATGAAGCTGCCCCGACTGCCCGGTCATGCGGGATTCGGGGGAAGGGGGCTTGAATACCAGCCTGCCGGATGCTTCCCTACGCGCCCTTCTGGTGTTCTGGTTTTTCTATGGCGGCAAATATTATATGAAAATCGACAACGTCTCCTATCGTAGCGTCTGGGTGGATGCGGATGATGGCTGGTCAGTCCATATCTTTGACCAGACCCGGCTACCGTGGTCGCTGGACATCCTGCGCCTGACCGAACGCGATCAGGTGGCGCATGCCATCCGCACGATGCAGGTGCGCGGCGCACCGCTGATCGGTGCGGTGGCGGCCTACGGGCTGGCCCTTGCATTGCGTCAGGACAGCAGCGATGCGGCGATGGAGCGTGATGCCGCCCTGCTGGCGGCTACCCGCCCCACGGCGGTCAACCTTGCATGGGCCATCCGGCGCATGCTGACACGCCTGCGCACCACGGCCCCGGCCGACCGCGTGGCAGCCGCCTATGACGAGGCCGGACGCATCTGTGATGAGGACGTCATCCAGAACGAGGCCATTGGCCGACAGGGACTGGAACTGATCGAAGAGATTGCCAGCCGTCGCCCCGGACCGGTCAATGTCATGACCCACTGCAATGCGGGCTGGATCGCCACGGTGGACTGGGGCACGGCCCTTGCGCCGATCTACATGGCGCATGACCGTGGCATTGACGTGCATGTATGGGTGGATGAAACCCGCCCGCGCAATCAGGGCGCGTCGCTGACCGCGTGGGAACTGGGGCGTCATGGCGTGAAGCATACCGTCATTGCGGATAATGCCGGTGGCCACCTGATGCAGCATGGCATGGTGGACATGGTCATCGTCGGTACCGACCGCGTGACGCGTACGGGCGATGTGGCGAACAAGATCGGCACGTATCTCAAGGCGCTGGCCGCGCATGACAATGGCGTGCCTTTCTGGGTGGCGTTGCCTTCCACCACCATCGACTGGACCATCAGTGACGGTGTGACGGAAATCCCCATTGAGGAACGCAACGGCCGCGAAGTCACCCATATACAGGGACGCGACGAAACCGGCGCCGTGACCACCGTGCAGCTTGTGCCCGATGGCAGCAAGGGGGCCAATCCGGCCTTTGATGTCACGCCCGCGCGGCTGGTGACGGGACTGATTACCGAACGGGGCCGCTGCCCCGCATCGGCCGACGGGTTGTGCGACCTGTTTCCCGAATACGTGTGACACATCACCTATAACCTTGACAGGCGGGGGCGGGATTGGCTTTGTCGCGCCTGAAACCGGGCGCGTCCATGGCAGGCGCGCCCCCCGGACTCTGGTAGAATCAGGACAAGAGCATGCATCCCTATCGTACCCATAGCTGCGCGGCCCTGCGGGCTGCTGACGCCGGGCAGACGGCCCGCCTTTCCGGGTGGGTACACAGCAAGCGCGACCACGGCGGCCTGCTGTTCATTGACCTGCGCGACCATTTTGGCATGACGCAGATCGTGATCCCCGCCGGTTCCCCCGTTCTGGAAACGGCCGAGCGCGTGCGCGTGGAAAGCGTGCTGACGGTAACGGGCGAAGTGGTGCTGCGCGATGGCGCGACCAAAAACCCGAACCTGCCCACGGGTGAGATCGAACTGCGCGCGCGTGAAATCGCGGTCCAGTCCAGCGCCGACGTGCTGCCGCTGCAGGTGGCGGGGAACGAGCATTACCCCGAAGACCTGCGCCTGACCTACCGCTACATCGACCTGCGGCGCGACAAGGTGCACCGCAACATCATGCTGCGCGCGCAGGTGATCGCCAGCCTGCGCAAGCGCATGACGGATCTGGGGTTCATGGAATTCCAGACGCCGATCCTGACCGCATCCTCCCCCGAAGGTGCGCGCGACTTCCTCGTGCCCGCGCGCATGCATCCGGGCAAGTTCTATGCCCTGCCGCAGGCCCCGCAGCAGTTCAAGCAGCTTGCCATGGTCGCGGGCTTCGACCGCTATTTCCAGATCGCACCCTGCTTCCGCGATGAAGCGGCGCGTGCCGACCGCTCGCCCGGTGAGTTCTACCAGCTCGATTTCGAAATGGCGTTTGCAACACAGGAAGATGTGTTCGCGACGCTGGAACCCGTGATGGAAGGCGTGTTTCGCGAATTCGGCGGTGGCCGGACCGTCAGCAAGGCCCCGTTCGAGCGCATTCCCTACGCCACGGCCATGGATGTGTATGGCAGCGACAAGCCTGACCTGCGCAACCCGCTGAAACTGTCCGACGTGACCGAAGCCTTCGCCGGTTCCGGTTTCGGCCTGTTTGCCCGCATCGCCGCCGATGGTGGTCAGGTCCGCGCCATTCCCGCGCCGGGTGCGGGTGACCGCCCGCGTGCCTTCTTTGACAAGCTCAATAACTGGGCGCGCGAATCCGGTGCCGGTGGGCTGGGCTACATCATCTTCGCCGAAGATGGCGGCAAGGGGCCGATCGCCAAGAACCTTGAAGCCGAGCGTATCGAGGCCATTCGTGCGGCAACAGGGCTGAAGGCGGGCGACGCCGTGTTCTTCGTGGCGGGCAAGGGCGATGAGATGGTCAAGTTCTCGGGGGCGGTGCGTACGCGCGTTGCGACCGAACTGGACCTGATCGAACAGAACGCCTTCCGCTTCTGCTGGATCACGGATTTCCCGATGTATGAGCGCAACGAGGAAACGGGCGAGATTGACTTCTCCCACAACCCGTTCTCCATGCCGCAGGGCGGCATGGACGCGCTGCAGAATCAGGACCCGCTGACCATCAAGGCCTACCAGTACGATATCGTGTGCAATGGCGTGGAACTGTCATCGGGCGCGATCCGTAACCACCAGCCCGATGTGATGATCCGTGCGTTCGAGATTGCGGGCTATCCCGCCAGCGAGGTCGAAGCCCGCTTTGGCGGCATGCTGAATGCGTTCCGTTACGGCGCGCCGCCGCATGGTGGTTCGGCCCCCGGCGTGGACCGTATCGTGATGCTGCTGGCTGATGAGCCGAACATCCGCGAAGTGATCCTGTTCCCGCTCAACCAGCAGGGCGAAGACCTGATGATGGGGGCGCCGGCCCCGGTCGAGCCGCAGCGGCTGAAGGAACTCTCCCTCGCGCTCGACCTGCCCCGCCCCAAGCCCGGTCAGGCCAAGAACTGACCCTCATGGCGCGGGTGGGGCGTGCCGGGGCGCTTGCCCATGGCTGCATGGTCATCGTTGCGGGCGTAATCGCCCTGTGGCGGGGCCATTCGGTCGCGGCCCCCGCTTCCGCCCCCGTCATGGCCCCGCATCGCGCGGTCTATGATCTTTCCCTCTCCGCCGTGGGGGATGGCGATGTCGTCACGGCGGAAGGGCAACTGACTTTCGTTCTGTCCGACATGTGTTCGGCATGGTCCACGCAGCAGCAACTGCACCTGCGCACCACGGGGCGTAGCGGGGCGGAAGCCATAAGCGATTCGGATTATGCCGTGCTGGAGGAAAAGGACGGCTCATCCCTCGTCTTCCGTGCCGACCAGACGGAAAATGGCACGCCCGCGCCCCGCATCGCGGGTGAAGCGCGGATGGGGACCAGGGGCGGCAGCGTGCATTATACTGCCCCCGCCACCCATGATGTCGCCCTGCCTGTGGGCACGCTGTTTCCCGTAGCGTATACCCGTGCCGTCATTGCAGCCGCCCTTGCTGGCAGGGGGCAGATTTCCCCCGATCTGTTTGATGGAACCGTCGAAACCGGGGCGCTGGGCACGTATGTGCTGCTGCTGGGCCAGCAGGCGGCCCCGGTTGCCGTGCCCTTTCCCGCGCTGGCCACCCTTCCGGCGGTGCGGGTGCATGTTGCGTATTACAACAGCGCCACGCACGACATGACGCCGATGTTCCAGACCGGAATGCGTTATTTCATCAATGGCGTGGCCGACAATGCGGAGCTGGATTTCGGGCAGTTCCGCGTGGCGGGCACCTTGCGTGAATTCCGCCTGTTACCCGCCCATGACCGCTGCATGGGCGGGGCCAGTCCACCGGCGGGCGGTGTGGTCAGTCCGCCGCGGCAGCGTCAGCCGGCGTAAGGGTAATCGTCAGCGGTACATGATCGGATGGCTGTTCCCTGCCGCGCTCGTCACGGGCGGGCAGGGCGGTCAGCAGCCGTTCGGCCACGCGGGGCGACAGAAGGGCATGGTCGATGCGCAGGCCGCTGTTACGCTGCCATGCAGCCGCCTGATAATCCCAGAACGTATAGAACGCCCCGGTGGGGTGCAGGGCGCGCAGCGCATCCGTCAGCCCCAGCCACAGCAGACGGCGGAAGGCCGTGCGGGTCTGCGGGCGGACCAGTGCGTCATCGGGTGACAGCGCGCCCGGGGCACAGTCTTCTTCCGTGGGGCAGACATTGTAATCCCCCATCAGGATGAAATCCTGCCCCGCCTTGAGCATCGCCTGCGCATGCAGGGCGAGGGCTTCCATGAAAGTCAGCTTTGATTCGTATCCCGGTGTTCCACCGGAATTGCCGTTGGGCAGGTAAAGATTGCCAACCACCAGACCACAGGTGCGGATTTCCACATACCGTGCCTGTGGCGGTTCCGTTTCCCAGCCGGGCAGGCTGGTATGGGTGACCGTATGCGGGTGGCGGGTCAGGATGGCGACGCCGTTATAGCTTTTCTGTCCCACCACGATGCTGTCATAGCCCGCAGCCCTGAATACATCGACGGGGAAGATTTCGGTGGCGCATTTGATTTCCTGCAACGCCAGCACGTCGGGCTGCTCGCGGGCAAGATAGTCCAGCACATGGTCCTGACGCTGGCGGATGGAATTGACGTTCCAGGTCGTGAGTTTCATCATTCGACTGAAAAGCTCGTGCCACATCCGCACGATGACGCGGCATTGGGGTTACGCACGGTAAAATGCGCGCCCATCAGGCTGTCATTGAAGTCCAGTTCGGCCCCGGCCAGCAGGTCCATGCTGGCCGGGTCGACCAGCACGCGGGCATCGCCTGCCGTAATGACGATATCATCGGGCATGGTGGCGGGATCGAGCGCGAATTTGTACTGAAATCCGTTACACCCCCCCGCCAGAACCGACACGCGCAGCGCCGGTTCGTCGTCCGTGCCCGTGGGCTGTTCGTCCAGGATCTCACGCAGGCGCCGGGCAGCCGAATCCGATACGCGGAAGCTTTCGGCGGTGGGGGAAGGGGGCATCGACATCGGGCTTCACCATGGTGTGTGGAACGCGCAGGCACGGGATCATGTTGGCCACGGGCCGCGCGCGGGTTATGGATGCAGGCGGCGGTATCATCATGTGCCGTCTTATCCATGGCTGGGTCTTGATCATATATGAGTACTGCACCCTACGCTGTCCAGACCGCCACCGCGCGTGGCCGCCTTCATCGCGAAGCGGAAGCCCCGACACGCAGCCCCTGGCAGCGTGACCGCGACCGGGTCATCCACTCCGCCGGGTTCCGTACCCTGCAATACAAGACGCAGGTGTTCCTGAACCATGAGGGGGACTTCTTCCGCACGCGCCTGACCCATTCGCTGGAAGTAGCGCAGGTCGCGCGCTCGATTGCGCGCAGGCTGGGGCTGGAGGAAGACCTGACCGAAGGGCTTGCCCTTGCCCATGACCTTGGCCACACGCCCTTTGGCCATGCGGGGGAGGAAGCGCTTGCGGCAGCGATGAAGCCGTGGGGCGGGTTCGATCACAATACCCAGTCCCTGCGGCTGGTGACGTTGCTGGAACGGCGGTATTTCGCCTTCGACGGGCTGAACCTGACATGGGAAATGCTCGAAGGGCTGGCCAAGCATAATGGCCCGGTGGATCATCCGACCACCTATGTCGCCGATTACGCGGCCCGGCACGGGCTGGAACTGCAAAGCTATGCCTCGGCCGAGGCACAGGTGGCCGCCGTGTCGGATGACATCGCCTATCACGCCCATGATCTTGACGATGGCCTGCGGGCGGGTCTCCTGCATATCGAGGAACTGGAAGCCCTGCCGGTGGTGCGTGAAGCACTGGCCGAAGCCCGCGCCGCCCAGCATCAGGCGGGCCACAGCATCGGCAATAACGATCCCCGCCTGCGGCATGAAACGCTGCGCCGCGTCATCAACGCGCTGGCGATGGACCTGATCGGGCAGACGCAGCGCAATCTTGAACGGCTGTCCCCCCGGTCATCGGACGACATACGCAATGCTGCCGCCCCGGTCGTGGCGTACAGTCCGGCCATCGCGGCGGCCAATCTGGAAATCCGCAAATTCCTGTATGCCCGCCTTTACCGCCACTGGCGCGTCAACCGGATGACCCGCAAGGCGCGGCTGACGGTCGAATCGATTTTCAGCATCCTGTCGGAAAACGTGACGCTGCTGCCCGATGGCTGGCGCGAGTCCGCTCTGGCCGCGCGGGATGGCGGGGACATGGCGCGTGCGTGCCGCGTGGTGGCCGATTATATTGCCGGTATGACCGATCGCTGCGCGATGGAAGAATATCGACGGTTGACGGACCTGTCCTCGCCGGGGTGAAACACGCGCAGCAAGATCATCCGCCTGTCATGCCATCTGGCATCACGGCAGGCCATTTATGCCGGGCCGCGGGGTCCGGCGCCGTTTTTTGGGAAACCGAGCCGCATGTCAGAAAGTCTGTTCGCCCGTTATCTCTCGCATGTGCGCGACGCGCTGCGTCAAATCCTGCCTGACCTGCCGCCCGCCACGCTGGACCGGGTGGAAGTCACCTCCACCCGCGATCCTGCCCATGGCGATCTGGCCACCAATGCGGCGCTGGTCATTTCCAAGGTCGCGCGGCGTCGCCCGGCTGAAATCGCGGCGGAACTGGTTACGGTGCTGGCGGGCGCGCCCGGCATCACGCGCGCCGAAGTGGCGGGGCCGGGTTTCGTCAACATGACGCTGTCCGCATCGGTGTGGCAGGGCATCGCGCGCGAGGTGCTTGAAGCGGGCGAGGATTACGGTCAGGGCACCGCGGGCGAGGGCGTGCGGGTGAATGTGGAATATGTTTCCGCCAACCCCACCGGCCCCATGCATGTCGGTCACTGCCGCGGCGCCGTAGTGGGGGACGTGCTGGCCAACCTGCTGGCCAAGGCGGGTTACGCGGTGACGAAGGAATATTACATCAACGATGCCGGGGCGCAGGTCATCGCCCTGGCATGGGCGGCGTACTGGCGTTACCTGCAGGCGCTGGGCACGACCATGGACGAGGCGGAATTCGCCGCCATCGTGCCCGGTGGCGCGATCCAGTACGGTGGTGACTACCTTGTCCCCGTGGGCGAGGCGCTGGTGGCGCGACACGGCGCGACACTTGCGGCGGCGGACGCGAAACCCGCCGACCCGTCCGTATGGCTCGATACCGTCCGGACCGAGACGGTCGATGCCATGATGGGCATGATCCGGCAGGATCTGGCCGCCCTTGGCGTGCATCATGATGTCTTTACCAGCGAAGCCCGGATTCTGGCGGATGGCGAAACCGACCGCGCCATTGCCCGTCTTGAAGAAAAGGGCCTGATTTACGAAGGCGTGCTGGAACCGCCCAAGGGCAAGCTGCCCGATGACTGGGAAGCCCGCCCGCAGACGCTGTTCCGCTCCACCGAATTCGGGGATGACGTGGACCGGCCCCTGCGCAAGTCCGACGGGTCCAACACCTATTTCGCCAATGATATCGGCTACCATGCGGACAAGATACGCCGGGGCGCGGATGTGCTGATCGATGTGTGGGGGGCGGATCATGGCGGTTACGTCACCCGCATGAAGGCAGCCGTGGCGGCGCTGGCGACGGATGGCCGCCCCGTGCTGGACGTGCTGCTGTGCCAGATCGTGCGCATCGTGCGCGATGGCCAGCCGGTGCGCATGTCCAAGCGCGCGGGCACCTTCGTTACCCTGCGCGACCTGATTGACGAAGTCGGGCGTGACGCCGTGCGCTTCACCATGCTGACGCGCAAGGCTGACGCGCAGATGGAATTCGATCTGGATCAGGTCGTGGCCCAGAGCCGCGACAACCCGGTCTTTTATGTCCAGTACGCCCATGCGCGCTGCTGTTCGGTGCTGCGGGCCGCAGCCGGTCTGGTCAATGAAGGCAGGCTGCCCGGTGGCATCACGCCTGCCGAACTGGCGCAGGGCGACCTGTCGGGCCTGACATCGGATGCGGAACTGGCCGTGCTGCAGCGCATGGCGCAGTGGCCGCGCATGGTGGAATCGGCCGCCGCCGCGCATGAACCGCACCGGATCGCTTTCTACCTCAATGAACTGGCGTCGGATTTCCATGCCCTGTGGAACCGGGGACGTGACGACACCACCCTGCGTTTCCTTCAGGAAGACGATGTTGAGGCGACCCGGATGAAACTGGCCCTTGTCGAAGCAACGGCAACCGTGCTGCGTTCAGGAATGAAAGTACTCGGCGTGCAGCCGGTCGAGGAGATGCGATGAGTCCTGACGATACATCATCCCCTGATACGCCCCCTGACGATGACCGCCACAACCCGGCGGCGCCAGATCCCTATGCCGCATCCAAAAGCCGGATGCGCGAACGCATGGGGGCGGATTCCAACCCCGATATCGACCCGCGCAACCCCATGGAACCACCCGAGGGTGGCCGCTCCCGACCGGGACGCAGCGGGGCGGGCATGGACTTCCGTGGCATGCTGGCGCGGCTTGGCGGGATCAGTCTGATCGGTCACGACCCGACAACGCGCAAACTGGTTTACGGTGCCGCCGGACTGGGCGGCGTGCTGGTGGTGGCGATCGGTGGCTGGTCGCTGTTCGGCCATCATCAGGGCGGGATTCCCGTTCTGGGGCCGCCACCGGGGCCGGTGCGGGTCAAGCCGGCCGATCCGGGCGGCATGCAGATACTTGGCGCCGCCGATGGCATGCCCGCTGATGGCGGGGTAATGCGTCTTTCCCCGCCGCCGGAACAGCCGCAACCCGATGCCATGGCCCGGCAGTATGGCCAGAACGCTGGCCCGGACGCAGCACACCCGGCTGATGCCGCCACGGCACCCGAAGCCACGCCCACGCCACCAGCCCCGCCTGCTGGCGCGACCCCGGCCGCACCGCCCCCGGCTGCACAGGAAGCCCCGGAACCGGAGGCCGCGGCCCCGCCGCCGTCCCGATCCGTAGCCGAAGCGCCATCCCTCGCCGCAACCCTGCCGCCGCCTGTATCGGGCGAGGCGGGTGAGGGAAGTGGCGCATATGGCGTCCAGCTTGCCGCCCTCGATTCCCAGGCGGCGGCCCTGAAAAGCTGGAACAGCCTGAGCAGCCGTTACCCCGCCATTTTCGGGGCGTACCAGCCAGCGGTGGTGAAGGCCGAACGCAATGACCGCACCTTCTACCGCCTGCGGGTAAAGGGGCTGACCAAAGCGCAGGCCACGGGGCTGTGCGAGAAGGCCAGGGCAAAAAGTCTGCCGTGTGATCTGGTCCATTCCTGAGACAGTCGTGATACGGACCACACAGCGGAGGGATGGGTGAACGGGGACAGTACATCCGTCCCCGCTGCGCAGTCCGTCGCCTCCACCGCTCCCATCGTCCATCTGGAAGGTTTCCAGGGGCCGATGGATCTGCTTTTGGAACTGGCGCGGGCGCAGAAGGTGGATCTGTGGCGCATATCCATCCTGCAACTGGTCGAGCAGTTCCTGTCCGTTGTCCGCTCCGCCCAGACGGTGCGGCTGGAACTGGCGGCGGACTGGCTGGTTATGGCGGCGTGGCTGGCATGGCTCAAATCCCGCCTGCTTCTGCCTGAAGACGATGAGGAAGCCACCGATGCGGAAGAAGCGGCGGCGCTTCTGCATGAACGGCTGCTGGAACTTGAGCGCATGGTCCAGCTTGGCCGGTGGCTGGCGGCCCGTCCCCAGTTGGGGCATGTGGTGTTCGAGCGCGGACAGCGCGAGGATCTGGTGGAAATCGACCGCTCCGGGCTGGCGGTGGATGTGCCCCAGCTCATGCGGGGCTATATGGCGGCCATGCGGCGGCGCGTGCGCCGGTCCGTCTATCAGCCACGGGTATTGCGTTTCTGGACCGTGCAGGACGCGCTGGCGCGGTTGCGGCGCATGCTGGGCGGTGGCGTGGGGGAGGAAGGCTGGTGCGGGCTGGAGCATTTCCTGCCTGATCCCCTGCCGCAGCCCGACATGGCGGATGACATGGCCGAAACCGGTCGTCGCGCCGCGGTTGCGGGCACGCTGCTGGCCAGCCTTGAAATGGCGCGCAACGGCGCGATTGAACTCCAGCAGGCCCGGCAGTTCGGTCGTATCCTGCTACGTGAACGCATGGCGGATGACAGCGCCGTGGCAACAGAACCGGAAGGGGACATGGCCTGATGAACGATACGCAGCATGCGCAGGGCGAACTGATCGGTGATGAGGCTCCGGCTGTCGACATCCCGGTGCGCGAGTTTTCCATCAGGCTGGCGGAAGCCCTGATATTCGCCCGCGCCGATCCCCTGAGCACCCGTGCCGTGGCGGAGGTGCTGAGCGCGCAGGGTGGCGTCCCGCATGATGTAGCCGACCGCGACGCCTATGTCGCCGCGACACTGGCGGCACTGGGCGCGCAGTATGCGGGGCGGGGTGTGGTGCTGGTGGAAGTGGCGGGGGGATGGCAGTTCCGCACCGCGCCCGACCTTGCATCCCGGCTGACCCGCGTGATGCCGCGCCCGCGCAGGCTGGCGCGTTCCACCATGGAAACGCTGGCCATCATCGCCTATCACCAGCCCTGCACCCGCGCCGAGATCGAGGAAATCCGTGGCGTGAGTTTGAGCCAGCAGGTGCTCGATACATTGCTGGAAGCCGAACTGATCATGCCGCTGGGGCGCAAGGAAGTGCCGGGGCGGCCGATCCTGTGGGGCACGTCCTCAGGTTTCCTGCGGCATTTCGGCCTCAAGGACCTTGGCGACCTGCCCCGGCGCGAGGAGCTTCTGGTGGACGTGCCCGATACGGGCATGCAGCCCGGCACGGATGACGAGGTTCCTGACCCGCCCATGTCATGATAGGTGTGCGGGGGCGTATGGTCGTATGCGCGTGCGCGTGGCGCGCTGGGGAAGGATACAGGGTTCATGTTCGATTTCGCGTGGTCTGAATTTGCCCTTGTCGGGGTGGTCGGCCTGTTGCTGATCGGCCCGAAGGACATGCCCGTCGCCATCCGCACGGTCACGGGCCTGATCAAGAAGGCACGCGGGCTTGCGACCGAGTTCCAGTCCCATGTTGACGAGATGGTGCGCGAAGCCGACCTGACCGAAGCGCGCGACCAGCTTGGCCAGTTGGGGCGGCTGAACGTGCGCGACAAGCTGATGAAGGCCATTGATGGTGATGGCGCGCTGCGCCGTTCGCTGACCATGCCGCCGCTGGTGGAAAACCCGCCCCGCCATCCCCGTCGCCGGGACAGCGCCCCCCCTGCCGGAACGTCCGCTGCCCGCCCGTCATTACATTCCGCCCCTTGTGGATGAGATGGACCGCGATACGGGACCGGTGCCTGATGCGCCGGATTTCCTGCCGCCCCGCACCGCACGCCGCATTGCCGCCGAGCTGCCCCATCTGGCGCCGCCGGCCTTCCTGCCGCCGGTGCGCGTCATCCATCGGGGCCAGCGCGTATCCGTCATGACGGCAGGCAGGAATACCTAACGCGATGGACGCAGGAGACAGGACCCTGAACGAGGATTCGATCAACGACCAGCCCATGCCGCTGCTGGAGCATCTGGTGGAATTGCGGCGCAGGCTGCTGTGGTCCATGGCGACGTTCGTGGTGTGTTTCGCCGTCTGTTACTATTATTCGGAACAGATCTACTTCTTCCTTGCCCGTCCGCTTGGCACGATCATGCGGCAGAAGGGGGAACAGCCGCACCTGATCTATACCGCGCTGTATGAGGCATTCTTCACTTACATGAAGGTCGCCTTCTTTGGCGCGGCCTGCCTGTCCTTTCCCATGGTGGCGGTGCAGGCGTGGATATTCATCGCGCCCGGACTGTACCGTAGCGAAAAACGTGCTTTCGCACCTTTCCTTGTCGCGACGCCGATCATGTTCGCCCTGGGTGCCGCGCTGGCCTATTATTTCATTTTCCCTGCCGCGTGGAAGTTCTTCCTCTCCTTCCAGACGGCGGATGGACAGGACGGGCTGCAGATCGAACTGCAGGCCAAGGTGTCGGAATACCTGTCGCTTGTCATGAAGCTCATCATGGCGTTCGGCATGGCGTTTGAACTGCCGGTGGTGCTGACGCTCATGGCGCGGGTGGGGCTGGTGACATCGAAGGGACTGGCGAAGGTACGGCGTTACGCCTATGTGGGCGCGTTCGTGGTCGCGGCCATCCTGACGCCGCCCGACGTGATTACCCAGACCGGACTGGCCGTGCCGCTGATCGTGCTTTACGAGATTTCCATTCTTTGCGCCCGCCTTGTCGAGCCGCGCAATCCGCCTGAAGAGACCGAGGAGACACCCTGATGCACGACCTGCGCGCCCTCCGCGCTGACCCCGATGGTTTTGACGCCGCCCTGAAGCGGCGCGGGGAGCCTGCCGTGGCTTCCACCGTGCTTGTGCTGGACAGGGAACGCCGCGCGGCGGAAACCGAACTGCAGGAACTCCAGTCCCGCAGGCGCACGATCTCCAAGGAAATCGGGGCGCTGCGCCGCAAGGGCTGCGATACCTCCGACCTTGAGGCCGAGGTGGCATCAGGCAAGGCGCGGATGGAAGAACTCCAGACGCAGGTGGATACGCTGGACGGCCAGTTGCGCAACACGCTGGAACGCCTGCCCAACCAGCTTGACGCGACCGTGCCCGACGGTGCGGACGAAAGCGGCAACGTGCAGGTCCACCAGAAGGGAACGCCCAAGGAGTTCGCCTTTACCCCGCGTGAGCATTACGAGCTGGGCGAAGCGCTGGGCATGATGGATTTCGAAACCGCATCCCGCCTGTCGGGCACGCGGTTCGTGGTGCTGCGTGGCCAGCTTGCCCGTCTGGAGCGCGCGCTGGGCCAGTACATGCTGGACCTGCATACCGGCAGCAACGGGTATGAGGAAACGGCCGTTCCCGTTCTGGTCAACAGCGAAGCCATGTATGGCACCGACAAGCTGCCCAAATTCGCCGATCAGTCCTTCCGCACGGAAGATGGCCGCTGGCTGATCCCCACGGCGGAGGTGCCGCTGACCGCCACCGTATCGGGCCAGATCCTGCCTGCGGACGTGCTGCCGCTGCGCCTTGTCGCCCTGTCTTCATGCTTCCGTAGTGAGGCAGGTGCCGCGGGACGTGATACCCGTGGCATGCTGCGCCAGCATCAGTTCCAGAAAGTGGAGATGGTCAGCATCACCGCGCCGGAAGAAAGCGATGCCGAGCATGAGCGCATGACGCGCTGCGCGGAAATGGTGCTGGAAGGGCTGGGCATTCCCTACCGGCGCATGCTGCTCTGCGCAGGGGATACCGGCTTTGGCGCCGCAAAGACCTTCGATCTTGAGGCATGGTTGCCGGGCCAGCAGGCGTGGCGCGAGATTTCGTCGTGTTCCACCACGCGCGATTTTCAGGCCCGCCGCATGAACGCCCGTTTCCGCGCGGGGGATGGCAAGCCTGCCTTCGTCCATACCCTGAACGGTTCGGGGCTGGCCGTGGGCCGCACGCTGATCGCCGTGATAGAAAATTACCAGAACGAAGATGGCAGCGTCACCGTGCCCGACGTGCTGCGTCCCTACATGGCCGGGGTGGAAGTTATCCGCGCGGGCTGAAATCCGTAGCAGGGCTGGCGGGTACTACCGCCGGGCACCGTGTTGGATGGAGCGGGCAGTGTCCCGTGCCTGCCCGTTCTGCTTTCTGTTCCCAGATCCGCCTTCACGGGCGCCATGAAGGAAGTGGTACGGGGCAGGGTGCGCCCCGCCCGCGTCACCGCCGTTTGCGGGGCGGGCGCTTGCCGCCGGGGGCCGCGTCGCGGTTGCGCCGTCCCGGCGGGCTGCTCCGTCTGTCCGGGCTGAAGGGGGATGTCCGGGGCGTGCGGGCGCGGATGCTCTGCTGGCGCAGCACGTCTTCGATCCAGTCATTGAGGCGCGCGGTCGTGGCTTCCGCTTCCTCGCGGTTGACGTAGGCTTCGGGGAAGCGCAGCGCCAGCCAGCGCCATGCCACCAGCCGCTTGTGCCGCTTTTCCGCGCGTTCCAGTTCGGTACGTTCCGCCCGTTCCGGCGCGGGCAGGGGACCGGTGCCCGGCGGGGCCACGCTGTTGCCCGCGGCATGGTCCGCCGCCCAGTGGACAAGACGCTGGATGCCATTGTCACGGTCATCAACCGGGCACATGGCGTAGACCCAGCGCTGCGCCAGTGTCAGGTCAGCCACACCTTCCAGTGCGGTTGCGATGGCGAAGGCCTGTTCCATGTTGGCCAGCCGGTAATTCGGATCGTCACGGCGCAGCACCGCGCGGCGGATGCGCACCAGCACGCCAAACAGGCTGTCCGACCCGATTTCGGCCGCGACGGCCTGCACGATGTCGGCGTCCGGCTGGACCTGCGGGCGCATGTCCTCGATCGGCTGGGGCGGGGCTGCCAGCATGGCATGGATGAACGATGGGCTGCCCACCCCTTCCAGTACGGCGACGACGCCCTGTTCATGCTTGCCGAAACGTCCGGCGCGACCGCCGATCTGCTTGACTTCCTGCGGGTTGAGGTCGCGCGTCTGGTTGCCGTCATATTTGCGCAGGGCCGCGAACACGACCCGGCGGATGGTCAGGTTCAGTCCCATGCCGATGGCGTCGGTCGCGATCAGGATATCGGCGTCGCCATTATTGAAACGCTGGGCTTCCGCGCGGCGGACTTCGGGGCTGAGTGCGCCGTACACCACCGCCACCCGCTTGCCATGCGCCAGCAGCATCGCGCGCAGGTCCAGCACCTCGCGCCGGGAAAAGGCGATCAGCGCATCATGCTTCTGCAGTTCATGCAGGCTTACGGCCCGTTCGGCGGCAACCAGCGGGCTTTTGCGTTCCAGCCGGATTTCGTCCACCGGGTCCCCGCACAGTTCCGCAATGCGCTTCACCATGGGAATGCAGTCTGGCGCGCCCAGCACGAACAGGTGCCGTGCGGGTGCTCCCATGATGGCTGCCGTCCATGCCGCCCCCCGGTCGGGGTCGGTCAGCATCTGGGCTTCATCGATGATCGCGACATCGACGGGATTGTTCAGCGGGCACATTTCCACGGTTGCGGCCAGATGGCGGCTGCCGGGCATGTCGATGCGTTCTTCCCCCGTGGCAAGGGATGTGGGCACCCCGCGTGCCATGAGCGACTCGCGGAACTCATGCGCCAGCAGGCGTAGCGGGGCCAGCGCCAGCCCGCTTTCCGCCTGTGCCAGCGCATCAAGGGCCGTATGCGACTTGCCGCTGTTGGTCGGTCCCGTCACCAGTGTGATGCGGCGGTTGAGCGCGCGTGCGGTGCGGAAATGGGCGGCGTAGCGGTCAAGGGCCGCCACCTGCGCGATGACCGCATTGCCCACGCGCCGGTTGCCAAGATCGGGCGCGATGGGGGCGCGGCTGGTGCTGTCTGTTCCATCCCTGCGCCATTCGGGAATCTGCTGGCGCAGGGCCATGAGTTCGGCGGGATCGAACTCCCAGCGTTCCTGCCCGTTGGACTGGGGCACGCGACGGGCGACGGGCAGGCGGTTTTCCGCAATCCAGCGCAGGGCCTCGCGCTGGGAACAGCGCAGCAGGCCCGGCACATCGCTGAACGGGACAAGGCTTTTTTCCCATGCGCGCAGGCGCTGGACTTCCTCGCGTCTGCGGGCGCGGGCCGTATCCTCGATTTTTGCGTCCCGGTCCTTGCGGCTGCTTTCCTCACGCTCCAGATCGGTAGCGAAGGTGTCCGTATCGGCCAGGGCGAAGGCATCCGCCACCGCACGGGCAAGCGTGCCGAGTTCACCGGGGGAGAGGACCCGGCCGGTGCCATCGAACAGGTCGGCACGGATATTGTCCACCGCCGCGCGTGGCGTATCGCCCTGCGCGCGCAGTCTGGCCTGCATCACGGGGGCGAGGGCGGCAAGCAGGCGCGCATCGTCGGGTTCGGGATCATCCACCGTTATGGCGGCGGCCTCCGTATCCGCGCGTGTAACCCATACCTGCCCTGCGCGGCGCGTAAGGTCCATCAGGCGCGAACCCCACGGCTTGCGCCGGACGGTGCATATGGCCGCGCGGAAGGCGGCGTCATCTATCCGGTCGGCGCCGGGTTGCAGCATGCGGGCGATCACGCGCTCCAGCTTCGGGCGTTCGCGGTTTTCAACATGCAGCCCGCTGGAGGCAATCGCGGCGTCCAGCGCCAGCAGGGCCGGGGCGGCCCGGTCGGGGAATTCTGAAGTCATGTCTATCTATGTGCGTCATCCACGCGGCGGGGACAATGGACTCAGTACTTGCATCCATACGCGAATTCATTGAATACAGGCCCGCATCGTACGCGTGTGACGTGACATGAGCGCCCCGGCATGGGCATTGTGCGGTGAATTCAGCTTCCCGTGGCGCGTGATATATTTGTTTGTGCTGGAATTCCACGCTGTGGATGGCCTAAACATTCCCGCCTCAGCCACGCAGTGCGGTGGGGGGCATGTTTCAGGAGATCCTGTGTCCGCGGTCCCTCCAGCCGGGAGAATGACAACCTGATGTCCGATACGTTGATTATGCCAACTTCCGAGACCATGCTCACCGGGCTTGCACCGGTCGAGGGGCAGGAAGGCGTGTTCCACCTCGCCGAGCCGAGCAAGGAATACGGACACCTGAACGCTGAAACCGTTCTGTCGGTTCATCACTGGACCGACCGGCTGTTCAGCTTCACCACCACGCGCGACCCGGCGCTGCGCTTCGAGAACGGCCAGTTCACGATGATCGGCATCGAGGTCGAGGGCAAGCCGCTGCTGCGCGCCTACAGCATCGCCAGCGCGAATTACGAGGATCACCTCGAATTCCTGTCGATCGCCGTGCCCGATGGCCCGCTGACATCGCGCCTGCGCCATGTGAAGGTGGGCGACAAGGTGCTGATCGGGCGCAAGCCGGTCGGAACACTGCTGCTGGACAACCTGCGTCCGGGCCGTAACCTGTATTTCCTGTCCACGGGCACGGGGCTTGCGCCGTTCATGAGCCTGATCAAGGACCCGGAATGCTATGACCGTTACGAGCACGTGATCCTGAGCCACACGGTACGCATCTCGGGTGAACTGGCCTATTCCAACCATATCCGCCATGAACTGCCCGAGCATGAATTCCTGGGCGAGGACGTGTCGGGCAAGCTGCTGTACTACCCCGCCGTCACGCGTGAGGAATTTGCCGTCACCGACCGCATCACCAAGCTGATCGAGACGGGCAGGATCTTTACCGACCTGAACATTCCCGAACTCGACCCCGAGCATGACCGCGTCATGATCTGCGGTTCGCCGGAGATGCTGGCCGATACGGAAAAGATGCTGCAGGCACGTGGCTTTGATGAGGGCAACAACTCCCATCCTGGCGCCTATGTAGTGGAAAAGGCGTTCGCCGAACGTTGATCCCATGCCCCGGCCGGGCGCGCTGGCCGGGGCTTTTTTTATGGGCCGCCCCGTCGCGTGGCGGCCTGTTGCCGGAGCGACGCGTGCCGTTTCGTCCTTCCGGCCGGAACAGGATGCGGAACTGGCATGAGTTATGATTTTGATCTGTTCGTAATTGGCGCGGGTTCCGGCGGGGTGCGGTGTGCGCGCATTGCGGCGGGCCATGGTGCGCGTGTGGCGGTGGCGGAAAGCCGGCACTGGGGCGGCACCTGCGTCAATCTGGGCTGCGTGCCCAAGAAGCTCATGGTTCAGGCCAGCGATTATGGCGACTGGGTGGAAGACAGCCACGGTTTTGGCTGGAACACGCGGCGGGGCCATAATGACTGGGCCGAACTGATCGCCGCCAAGGACCGCGAGATCACGCGCCTCAACGGCATTTACGTCTCCATGCTGGAAAAGGCCGGGGTGTCCCTGTTTACCGGGCATGCCACGATCGAGGACGCGCATACCCTGCGCATCGACCCGTCCCCGCTTGCCCCCCATGCCGCCCCGCGCCGGGTCACCGCCGCACGGATTGTCATTGCCGTGGGTTCCACCCCCACCATGCCCGCGATCGATGGGATCGGGCATGCCATTTCCTCCGATCAGGCGTTCCACCTGAAGGAACGGCCCGCGCGGGTGTGCATGGTGGGCGGCGGATATATCGGGGTGGAGTTCGCCGGTATCTTCCGTGGTCTCGGTTCGGAAGTGGATCTGGTCTACCGCCAGCAGCTACCGCTGCGCGGCTTTGATTCCGATCTGCGCCACGCTTTGCATGACGCCATCGACCTGCGCGGTATCCGCCAGCATGTCGGTGCGTCACCCACCAGCATCGACCGGCTGGCGGATGACAGTTTTGTCGTAACGCTGGACAATGGCGCCCGTATCGAGACGGACTGCGTATTCTTCGCTACGGGACGCCATCCGAAAGTCGCCAGTCTGGGCCTGATTCAGGCCGGTGTCGCGACACAGGAGAACGGGCGCATCATCGTTGATGAAAATGGTGAGACCTCGATCCCCGGCATCTACGCCATTGGTGACGTGACCAACCGCCTAAACCTGACCCCCGTCGCCATTGCGGAAGGGCATATGCTGGCTGACCGCCTGTTCGGCAATGAACCGCCGCGGCAGTGGTCGTTCGCCACCACGCCCAAGGCCGTGTTCTTCACCCCCGCGCTGGCCAGTGTCGGCCTGACGGAAACGGAAGCCGCCCATAACGGCGATGTGGATATTTACATCAGCCGCTTCCGCCCCATGCGCAATACACTCAGCGGGCGGGCACAGCGCACGTTCATGAAACTGGTGGTCGATCAGGCCAGCCAGACGGTAGTGGGCGCGCATATGCTGGGTGATGACGCGCCCGAGATCATGCAGGGGCTGGCCATTGCCGTCACCGCCGGGCTGAAGAAGGGCGACTGGGACCGTACCATCGGTATCCATCCTTCGGCGGCGGAGGAATTCGTGACCATGCGGACCCGCACGCGCGTCACGCCGCGTAGCGCGGAGTAGGCGCGGACGCTCCAGCGCCGGTCCTGTGCATGGGTACGGGACCGGCCAGGCATGAAAAAACCGTTGGGGGACCGATCCGCCAACGGTTTTTTTTATTTAATATTGCACGCTGGCTTTAGCGCGGCGCGACCCAGCCATTGCCGGTGGAATCGCCAAGCTGCCCATCACCATTGATCCCGCTGCTCTGGTATGCGGAACCGAAGCGCGACAGATCCGTGCCCGTGACCGAATCACGATGGACGTGTTCCAGATGGTCGGGGTCAGGACCGTGGTTCAGTTCCATGGACGGCGCTTCCTCATAGCCCGGCGGCAGATGGCCGCGCTGGCCGTGAACGGTCATCCGGTCCTCGTTCTGGCTGCTTTCATCGCTGCTGTCCGCTGCGGGCGCGGCCATGGCTGTCACGCTGAACAGGCACAGCCCGGCCGATAGGGCGGTTATGAATTTCCCACGTGACGTGGCCATGATCCGTAATCCTTTTACCTGAGTGGCAAGCATGCCAACCCGCCCCCTTTTGGGGAAGCGCCGGTCTGACAGCCCAACCATGTCGCTTTTACATATGGGTTCCGGCCCATGGCAATGCGACCTTCTGGCGTAATGATACGCAGGCTTTGTGGCGACAATGCAACATTTCCCGCCAGCAGGCCCCCACCGATCCCCCGCAAAGCCCAGAACAGGCTTTGCGTTGCCGGGGTTTTTTCGACATAAAGGCTGCCCTTCCGCCACAGGCGGCGGGGATTGTCTTGTATCAAGAGGAATTAGGATCCGACCCATGAGTGCGACGCACAAGCATAACAGTTCTTCCCGGCAGGCCTGGACGCCGGAGAGCTGGCGGTCGTTTCCGGCGCGGCAGATGCCGCGATATCCTGATGAAGCAGCGGTGGAGGACGTGGAGGCACGCCTGCGCCGTTATCCGCCGCTGGTCTTCGCCGGGGAAGCCCGCCGCCTGCGCGCCCATCTGGCCAAGGCCGCTACGGGACAGGCTTTCGTGCTGCAGGGCGGTGCATGTGCCGAAAGCTTCAGCGAATTCACCGCTGACATCGTTCGCGACACCTTCCGCGTACTGTTGCAGATGGCGGTGGTGCTGACGTTCGGTGCAAAAGTGCCGGTCATCAAGATCGGCCGCATGGCGGGGCAGTACGCCAAGCCGCGCTCTTCCGATATGGAAACGAAGGATGGCGTGAGCCTGCCGTCCTACCGTGGCGATATCATCAACGGTTCCGACTTTACGGAAGCTGCGCGCATTCCCGATCCCAGGCGGATGGAGACGGGGTATTTCCAGTCCGTCGGCACGATGAACCTGCTGCGCGCGTTCGCGGGCGGTGGTTATGCCAACCTGCATGAGGTCCATCGCTGGAACCTCGGCTTCGTCGAACGTTCGCCGCTGGCGCAGCGTTATGGCCAGCTTGCCGAACGCATTGGCGAAACGCTGGACTTCATGGCCGCATGCGGCCTGACGGCGGCCACCACGCCCCAGATTGACGAGACCGAGTTCTATACCTCGCACGAAGCCCTGCTGCTGCCCTATGAGCAGGCGCTGACCCGCATCGATTCGACATCGGGCGAATGGTATGACTGCTCGGCCCATTTCGTGTGGATCGGTGACCGTACCCGCCAGCCCGATGGCGCGCATGTCGAATTCCTGCGTGGCGTGCGCAACCCCATCGGCATCAAGGTCGGTCCCACCACGACCATCGAGGATCTGGAGCAGCTTCTCGATATCCTCAACCCGACCGATGAAGCGGGGCGCATTTCGCTCATCTCGCGCATGGGGGCGGGCAAGGTGCGTGATCATCTGCCGCCGCTGCTCGATAAAGTGATGGCCACCGGACGCACGGTCACGTGGTTGTGTGACCCCATGCATGGCAACACCAGCTCGACCGCATCGGGCGTCAAGACGCGGTCCTTCGATGCCATCCTGTCCGAGATTCACGGGTTTTTTGACGTGTTCGAGGCCGCTGGCGCCAGCCCCGGCGGCGTGCATTTCGAGATGACCGGGCAGAACGTGACCGAGTGCATCGGCGGTGCCCACCGCTTGACGGAAGACGACCTTGGTGAACGCTATGAAACCTTCTGCGACCCGCGCCTGAATGCCGAACAGTCGCTTGAGATGGCGTTCCGTCTGGCTGAGGAACTGAAAACGCGGGTCGGTCGTATCGCTGGCGGGGCAGACTAGTCCCGCCATCAGGGGGGATCAGGAGGGTGCATGACCCAAGGTGACCATGCCGGTCAGGGCGCGTTGGCCGATCCGGCGGCATATGATGTGATTGCCGACCGTACGGATGCCTACTTCAACCGCACGCGCGCCATTGTGGAGCATTTTGGCGACAGGAAGGTGACTTACGCCATCTTCCTGCGCCGCCCGGTCATTTCCGCCCCCCGCCTCATGGTGGACTGGTTCCATGCCGTGGCGGCGAAACAGGGCGTGGATATCGACTGCACCATCATGTTTCCCGAAGGGACGTGGGTGGGGGCGGGCGAACCGCTGGCCTATGTGACCGGGTCGTTTGCATGGCTCGCCACGCTGGAGACACTTGCGCTCCAGCAGCTTGGCCCGGCCTGCGTTGCCGCCCATAACGCCTACCAGATGGCCATGGCGCTGCCGCATGTGCGTTTCATGGCGATGGAAGCCCGCCACTGCGCGGGCTTCGACATGCAGGACCAGATGGCCTATGCCGCCTCCGTCGGCAGTCGCGCCGCGCAGAAGGAAGGCGCGCTGGGTTTTGTCGGGGGCGCCAACGACGCCACGGCCCATTATTTCGGGACCGGCAAGGGACTGGGCACCATGCCCCACGCCTTGGTGGGGTATGCCGGGTCCACGCTGCGCGCGGCCGAGATGTTTCATGAAGTCTATCCCCAGATGGACCTTGCCGTCCTCGTCGATTATTTCGGGCGCGAGGTGACAGATGCGCTGGAAGTCTGCCGCCATTTCCCCGAACTGGCCGCAACCGGACGCATCGGCGTGCGGCTCGATACCCATGGCGGCCGCTTTCTGGAGGGGCTGGACCCGCAGTCTTCATACGCGGTGCTGGAACGCCACTCGCCGGGCAGCATACGGCGCTACCGCTCCGACAAGGAACTGAGCTATCTTGTCGGCACCGGCGTTTCCGCCGCCGCCATCTGGCGCATGCGCGAAGTGCTGGACGAGGCGGGATTTCCCCATGTGCGCATCATTGCGTCGTCGGGTTTCAGTGTGGAAAAATGCCTCAGCATGGCGGATGCCCACGCCCCGGTCGATGTGATCGGGACCGGTTCCTTCATTCCCGACCGCTGGTCGGAAACATACGCCACGGCGGACATCGTGGCCTATGACGGCACGCCACGGGTCAAGGTCGGGCGCGAGTTCCTGCTGCGCCGTAACGGCGGCTGACAGCGCGCGGCCCCGCCCGTGGGGACGGATAACGAAAGGCTTCATCTTGTCAGAGACCATTTTTGCCCCCGAAGGGGGGTGGCGCGTACGGATTCTGGATCTGTCAGGCGGCGCGGAGGACAATATTGTCGA
Source organism: Komagataeibacter saccharivorans (assembly GCF_004348195.1). NCBI lineage: Bacteria > Pseudomonadati > Pseudomonadota > Alphaproteobacteria > Acetobacterales > Acetobacteraceae > Komagataeibacter > Komagataeibacter saccharivorans. The sequence goes on from NZ_CP036404.1 coordinate 2,720,824, forward strand.
GGAAGTGGGTGGTTTCCCCGACCTGATCCAGGCCAACGCCTTTGCGCGCGCCTATGTGCGCGACAGCATCGAACGCTGCCGTATGCCCGGCCTTTCGGCGGCAGACATTCTCAAGGCCTGGTTCTCCTTTGGGGAGGACGCGGAAGTGCTGGAAGCAGGCGATCAGGGCTGGCGTTCAGCCAATGAACTGGATGATTTCGCAGCGCATGCCGCCACCCCGATGGAACGCGACTGGCGTGCGTTTGATCCCCGCCGTGGCGATGATGAGGATGACGGGGCATAAGGATACCCGCAGTTCACTTCGCAATTATCAGAAGTCATAAAAGTTTTGGGTGCTGCCTTTTTTCAACAAGGCGGCGTTCCCCGTAACCCATTAAAACAATCGCCCCATGTGTCGGATATTGGATGGCTAAGCTGTTCAGATACCCTGCTGCGAATCTGACGGAGCCGGCATGTCGGGCCGTTGCTGCAGGTCGGTGTATTCCACACCGGATTGCGCATGTGTTCTCTGGCATTTGGGGCGTAATCGCCGCATATAGGGGGCATGAAACTCCGTTTTGCGCCCAGCCCGACCGGGCTGATCCATGTCGGCAATGCGCGTCAGGCCATTGCCAATGCCCTGTTTGCCCGCCGCCACAATGCACGCTTCCTGCTGCGTATTGACGATACCGATCGCGGTCGATCGAAAGAGGAGTATGTGCAGGCCCTGCAGGATGACCTGCGCTGGCTGGGTATCGGGTGGGATGAATTCGTCCGCCAGTCGGATCGTCTGGACCGCTACGCACTGGCCATCGAGCAACTGAAGGCCAGCGGGCGGCTCTATCCCTGTTTTGAAAGCGAACAGGAACTGGCCTCCAAGCGCGAGGCGCGCATCCGCATGCGCAAGCCCCCGGTTTATGATCGCGCGATGCTGCGCATGACGCCCCAGCAGCGCGCGCAGGCTGAAGCCAATGGCAAGGTGCCTTACTGGCGCTTCCGGCTGTCCGACCATCGCACGGTGGAATGGAACGATCTTGTCATGGGGCCGTCGCGTGTCAAGCTGCCCGCGATTTCCGATCCCGTTCTGGTCCGTGCCGATGGCACGGTGCTGTATACGCTGGCCTCGGTCGTCGATGATATGGAAACGGGTATTACCCACGTCATCCGTGGGGAAGACCACGTCACCAATACCGGCGTGCAGATCGACATTGCCGAGGCGCTGGGTGCGAAGCGCAACCGCTTCACCTTCGCGCATCTGCCGCTCCTGCTGGATGAAGGCGGCGGCAAGCTGTCCAAGCGGTTTGACGGGCTTTCGATTCGGGCGCTGCGTCAGGACGGGATCGAGCCATCGGCCATTGTGTCCTATCTCGCCCGGCTGGGTAGCGCGGATGACCCGGCCCCGCTGTCATTTGATGAACTGGCTGCCAGCTATGACCTCAACCGCGTTTCGCGTTCCGCCGCGCGGTTTGACATGCGGCAGTTGCTGGGCCTGAACCGCCGCATCATGCACGCCATGCCTTTCGATGAAATCCGCAGCCGCCTGCCCGAAGGGGCGACGGAAGCCTTCTGGCTTGCCGTGCGTGGCAATGTGGATATGGCGGGCGAACTGCGCCACTGGTGGGATGTGGTTGCGGGCGAGATCGTGCCCCCGGTAATGGAAGCGGAAGATACGCCTTTCCTGTTGCAGGCCCTCGAAGTCCTGCCCGATGCGCCATGGGACGACACGGTGTGGAAGACATGGACCACCGCCATCCGGGAGGCCACGGGCCGCACGGGCCGCGCCCTGTTCCATCCGCTGCGCCTTGCCCTGACGGGGGAGGATAGCGGACCTGAAATGCGTGACCTGCTGCCGCTCATGGGGCGGGAGCGTGTTGCGGGGCGCCTGCGGATTGCAGCGCGCTGACATGAAAAAAGCCCGGTTCGCACCGGGCTTTTTTATTAAAGGGTGGTTGTGGCCATCCCTTATTTGGCGTCTTTCTGCCGTGCCTTGCGTCCGCGGGACAGTTCCGTCACCACGCCGTGCAGGGTGCGCAGTTCCTGTTCCGTCACTTCCCCGCGCAGGAAGAAGTGGCGCAGGTTGCGCACCATCCCCGCGCGCTTCTGTTCGTTGCGCAGGAAGCCACATTCATCCAGATCACCGATCAGGTGGCGCATGAAGTTGTCGAGTTCGCCCCGTGTCGCGACATGCGTCTCGTTGGTCATGAGGGTGCGCTGGGGCGTGGCGTCTTCGGCCATCCACCATTCATAGGCCATGATCATCACCGCCTGCGCCAGATTGAGCGACATGAAGGCGGGGTTGAGCGGATACCGGATCAGCGCATCGGCGCGGGCCATGTCCTCGTTATCCAGCCCGGCGCGTTCCGGGCCGAACATAAGCCCGACCTTCAGGCCACGCCCGGTCATCTCACGCAGTTCTGCGGCACCGCCCCGGGCGGTCAGCACGGGTTTGACGATGTGGCGCGGGCGTGGGCAGGTGGCGAAGACATGATGCAGGTCGGCTACTGCGTCATCGACCGTTTCATGCACCGTGGCGGCTTCCAGAATGCGGTCCGCGCCCGATGCGCTGCGCCATGCGCGTTCCAGCGGCCAGCCGTCGCGCGGGGCGACAAGCCGCATGTGGAACAGGCCGCCATTGGCCATGGCGCGCGCGGTGGTGCCGATGTTTTCCGCCATCTGCGGGCGGACAAGGATAACGACCGGACTGTTGCCTATGGGGCCGATATCCGCCCCGCCGTCACGTCCGGTCATGCCTGTCTCCATGTCGTGCCCTGCGGGCCATCTTCCAGCACAATACCCTGTGCTGCCAGTTCATTGCGGATTGCGTCCGCGCGGGCGAAATTACGCGCCTTGCGCGCGGCCAGCCGTTCGGCAATCAGGGCTTCGATGGCGCTGGCATCCACATCCACCCCGCCACGGAACCACTGTTCGGGCGTATCGTGCAGCAGCCCGATCAGGTTGCCCGCCGCCTTCAGGCGGGCAGCGGCAATGTTGCCGCCAGCCGCCGCGTCATGGGCCAGCGCGTCATCGGCCAGCGCGTGCATTTCCGCCAGCGCGCGGGGGGTGTTCAGGTCATCGCACAGCATCTGCACGAACCGCTGGGGCGGCGGGGCGGTGATGCCGGGATCAAGCTTTTCCAGCGCGCGGTAGAAGCGGTCGAGCATCTGGCGCGCTTCATCCAGACCGGCCTGCGTAAAGTTCAGCACCGAACGGTACTGCGCGCGCAGCAGCAGCAGGCGCAGGGCTTCGGGCGGGGTGTCCCGCAGCACGTCGCGCACGGTCAGGAAGTTGCCGAGCGATTTCGACATCTTCTCCCCGTTCACCAGTAGCATCGCATTATGCACCCAGTGATTGGCGAAGCGTCCGTGCGGATGGCAGCACATGCTCTGCGCGCGTTCGTTTTCGTGGTGGGGGAACAGAAGGTCCGACCCGCCGCCATGGATGTCGAAGCTTTCGCCCAGATAATGATGCGACATGGCCGAGCATTCAATATGCCAGCCCGGCCGCCCCCGGCCCCATGGGCTGTCCCAGCCCGGCGTCTGGTCATCCGATGGCTTCCACAGCACGAAGTCGCCCGGATCACGCTTGTAGGGGGCGACTTCCACCCGTGCGCCGGCGATCAGGTCATCCGGGCTGCGTCCCGACAGCGCGCCATAGGACGGATAGGTACTTACCGCGAACAGGACATGGCCCTGCGCTTCATAGGCATGGCCGCTTTCGATCAGGCGGCGGATCATATCCTGCATCTCACCGATATGGTGGGTCGCGCGCGGTTCCGCATCCGGGGACAGGATGGAGACGGCCTGCAGGTCCTCATGAAAATCGCGGATGGTGCGTGCCGTCAGGTCCGCGATGGATTCGCCGTTGGCATGGGCGCGGGCGTTGATCTTGTCATCCACGTCCGTGATGTTGCGCACATAGGTCACGCGTGGATACAGGTGGCGCAGCAGGCGCACCAGCACATCCGCCGTAACCATGGCGCGCAGGTTGCCGATATGCGCCAGATCATAGACCGTGGGGCCGCAATAATAGACCCGCACGTTCTGCGGGTCGAGCGGGACGAAGGGAACGGTGCTGCGGGTCCTGCTGTCGTGCAGGTGCAGGCGGGGCTGTGTATCGGGCATGATGCGTCTAGATGCGACAGACAGCCGGTGGGACGCAAGACCTCATCTGCGCGAGCATCCACGCGGCGGATGAATGCCCGGCCAACCCGTCCCGCCGGGCCATCCGGTCAGCCGATTTCCTGTCCGATCTGCTTGATGTCATGAAAGGCCAGATCGGGGTTTCCCTCCGCCGTGCGACGCATCATGAACGCGGAAGATGCAAGGAAGACCGGGTCGCCATCAATGTCATCCGCCATGGCCGTGCGGTTGGCCATGGAAAAGGTTTCCAGCTTTTCCCGTGGTCCCGTGACCCAGCGCGCAAGGTTGTAGGGCGTGGATTCAAAACCGATCGCCACGCCATATTCGCCCTTCAGCCGGGCCTGCAGCACGTCAAGCTGCAGCGTGCCCACCACGCCCACGATGGGGGGCGCGCCATCCTGCGGGCGGAAAAGCTGGACCACGCCTTCTTCCGCCAGTTCGGTCAGCGCCTGACGCAGCTTCTTCGCCTTCATCGCATCATCCAGCCGCACGCGGCGCAGGATTTCAGGCGCGAAGTAGGGCACGCCGGTAAAGCGCAGGTCCTCGCCTTCCGTCAGCGTATCGCCAATGCGCAGGGTGCCATGATTGGGAATGCCCACCACGTCGCCCGCGAATGCTTCTTCCGCCAACTGGCGGTCACGCGCGAAGAAGAACTGCGGTGTATGCAGGGCGAACTGCTTGCCGATGCGTACGTGCTTGAGCCGCATGCCGCGCTGCAGCCTGCCCGAACAGATTCGCGCAAATGCCATGCGGTCTCGGTGGTTGGGGTCCATGTTGGCCTGGATCTTGAACACCAGCGCGGTCAGGGCGGGTTCGTCGGCGCGGACGTTGCGGGTCTCGGTCGCCTGATCGCGCGGCGGCGGCCCGAAGGCGGCCAGCGCGTCCAGCAGGTCGGTCACGCCGATTTCCTTCATCGCGCTACCGAAAAATACCGGCGTCAGATGGCCCGCATTGAAACTTTCCCGGTCGAATTCGGGCAGTGCCGCTTCAACCAGTTCCAGATCCTCGCTCAACTGCACCATGCGCGGGTCGGACTGGTCCAGTTCCTCGCTTACATGCAGTTCGCGGCTGCGCAGGTCGTATGTGCCCACGAATTTCGCGGCACGTCCCACCGGCCATGTGGCCGGAGCGGTATCGAGTGCCAGCGAAGATGAGATTTCATCAAGCAGGGCGAACGGGTCCTGCGATTCGCGGTCCATCTTGTTGATGAAGGTGACGATGGGGATATCGCGCAGGCGGCAGATTTCAAACAGCTTGCGGGTCCGGGCCTCGATCCCCTTGGCGGCGTCGATCACCATCACCGCCGCGTCTACCGCCGTAAGTGTGCGGTAGGTATCTTCCGAGAAGTCTTCATGACCCGGCGTGTCGAGCAGGTTGAAGATGCAGCCGCCATATTCAAACGTCATGACCGATGTCACGACGGAAATGCCACGGTCGCGCTCGATGCCCATCCAGTCCGAACGGGTGCGCCGCCGCTCACCTTTGGCCCGCACGTTGCCCGCCATCTGGATCGCGCCACCCGCGCGCAGGATGCGTTCGGTCAGGGTGGTCTTACCCGCATCGGGATGGGAGATGATGGCGAAGGTGCGCCGCCGGACGATTTCGGCGGTAAGGGAGGTATCGGCAGCGTTGGCGGTCACGTGCTTGTCCATTCCTGCGGCTGGCCCGGCGGAAAGGATAGGGAACGGGGCAGGGGCCAGAAACGCGGACGCCGGACGCGGGGACAAAGCCCCACGCCCGGCGTCACGCCTGCCCGGTTCCGGGTATTGATCAGCGAGAGTAGAATTCGATGACCAGGTTCGGTTCCATCTGGACCGGATAGGGGACATCCGACAGCTTGGCGCTGCGCAGGAACGTGCCCTTCATCTGGCGATGGTCGACTTCCATGTATTCCGGCACGTCGCGTTCGCCGCTCTGTGCCGCATCCAGCACGATGGCGAGCTGCTTGGACTTTTCACGCACTTCGATCACGTCGCCATCACGCACCAGGAAGGAGGGGATGTTGACCTTGCGACCGTTGACCGTGATGTGGCCGTGGCTGATGAACTGGCGTGCCGCGAACGGGGTGATCGCGAACTTCATGCGGTAGACAACCGCGTCCAGCCGGCGTTCCAGCAGGTCGATCAGGTTTTCGGAAGTATCGCCCTTGCGACGCACCGCCTCATCGTAATACTTGCGGAACTGCTTTTCGCCGATGTTGCCGTAGTAGCCCTTCAGCTTCTGCTTGGCCATAAGCTGCACGGAGAAGTCGGACGGCTTCTGCTTGCGGCGCTGGCCATGCTGGCCGGGGCCGTATTCGCGCTTGTTGACCGGGGACTTCGCACGGCCCCACAGGTTCACGCCAAGGCGGCGGTTGATTTTATACTTGCTCTCAAGGCGCTTGCTCATGTCGCGCTCTCACTTCATTCATCTGCATGCACCACGGCGGGCCGTGTTTCATGTCGTTGCACCGGTAGGTCCTGTTCCCCATGAACAGGACGGGCGCGCCACGTATTACCGGCACCGGGGAGCAATCACCCATGGGCACCAGCCGTATCGTCCACATTCCCGGCAGTCGGGCGCGTATAGGGGTACAGCCCGTTCGTGTCAATCATGGCGTGGGGCTGGACCCTGCGTCGGACATGACAAAACCTGTATCGCAGGGGGCTGGCGGCCTGTTATGAAACGGCATGCCGGAACATAGGGAAGGGCTTCGCATGGAAACGCCGCTTACGCAGCGCTGGGGACTGTTTGTCGGGCTTGGGGTGGTATCGCTCGGGCTGGGATTCGTGGCCTGGGCGGACGCGCTGGCGCTGTCGCTGGCCAGTACCATCCTGTTCGGGCTGGTACTGTTCGTCGCGGGCGCGGTCCAGCTTGTCCATGCCTTTGCCGTACGGGACTGGGATGGCAGGCTGATGTCCATCCTTGGCGGTGGTCTTTATATACTGGCGGGCACGATGATGATGGAGGAACCGGCCACCGGCTCCCTGATCATCACCATTTTCATCGCCGCCTGTCTGGTGGTGTCGGGAATCGGGCGCATCATCATGGCGTTCCGGCAGCGTGGGCTGCAGGGCTGGTGGATCATCCTGTTCGGCGGGCTGATCAGCCTTCTGGTCGGGCTGTGCCTGTACATCACGCTGCCATGGTCGGGCCTGTGGCTGATCGGGACATTCATCGCCATTGAACTGATCGCAGCCGGGATCGGCTGGGTCCAGTTCGGCCTTGCCCTGCGCCGGGCCGCCTACCTGCCGCCGGAAGCCTGAGCTGCGGCAAACCGGGCGGCAAGGCTGCGTTCAACGGCACTGTCGCCCGTAACCCCCAGCAGCTGGCGCAGGTCATCGGCGTCCATCCGGGCCTCGAATGCCGGGCCGCCGGGCTGAAACAGGCCTGCCGCTGACAGGCCACCCGCCATGACCGGGTCAAATCCCGCATCATGGATCAGCCAGCCCGCCATAGTGAGCGCCCGTGCCACATCGCCCGCCATGGGCAGCGCCATGCGTGGCGGTGGCCGGTTGCTCTGGGCCAGCAGGGTTGTCATATCCTCTGAATTGAAGGCCCGCACTACGGCGGCGGTGGGAAAGAGCGACTGCGTGACCATGCCCGCGCCCTCAAGCAGCGCCTGACGGCCAATCTTGCCATCGCGCCATGTATAGGGATTCGTCGCGTCGATCAGCGGCCTTGCATTCAGGACCGGGCCAATCGTATGCCCGAGTTGCTGCAATGCCCCATAGGGTACCGCCAGCACCACCACATCGCCAAAGGCAGCGGCATCGTGCGATGTGCCCGCGCTGCCGAAATGCAGTTCCTCAACCCGTTCCTGCGCCTCCCTCAATGTCAGGGCGGACAGCATGACCTCGTGCCCCGCCCGGCTCCATAACTGCCCCAGCGTGCTGCCGACATGGCCGGACCCGATCATGCCAATGCGCAGGGGCGTGCGGGCCATGGCCCCATGGGGCGTAAGGACGGGCAGCAGTCCGGCCAGCAGGGTGGTCAGGCTCTGCCTGCGGGTCAGTTTCAGGGGCATGGCTTTCTCCTGCGCGGGCAGCGGGTGGTAGTATGTCGGGATGTCTGATCTGCCGTTTGGTTCTTTGCCGAACTGACAGGTATATGGCACAGAGTTGGGGAAAGCAGGAGTACAGCGTCAATGACCGACACACCCGATCAGGACAGGACTGTTGTAGCGGAATCCGCTGTTCCCGTGGGCGTGGACCATCCGGTCGAGGCACTGCACGACGCCACGCAGGAAGACGAGGCATCGGCTGCGGCGACCGACGTGCCCGATCCCGGCCCGGTACCCGTGGCCCAGACGCAGGTGGTGCCGCAGGCCGATGACGCTGTTGCGACATCCAGCAGCCATGCCGCCGCCATGGCTGGCGCGTCCGCTCCGTTCATGCCCTACAAGGAACTGTTCCAGTTGATGGGGGCAATCGTGTTCGTGCTGGTCGTGCTGGGTGTGGGGTGGAATGCGCTGCATGCTTCGGGCATCTGGCCGGAATAAGGTTGTCTGCCACGCCGTCCGGTCCTTCAGGTTCAGGGTGGCGATAGCCGAACCGAGACGGGGCAGTGATCGGACAGGCGCATGGCCTGCTCCCGTCCGCTGTCGCGATAGAGCATGACGCGCAGGCTGTCAGGTTGCAGCCAGCCGCGTGCGGCACCCCCCAATATGATGTGGTCGATAAAATAGCTGCCCTGCCCGCAGGGGCTGGCATGGCCCGCCGTGGCAAGGGTCAGCGGCCCGTTTTCGGCAAGGTTGCGCAGCGCCGGGTCATCGGGGGCGAGCAGGCGGTTGAAATCGCCCAGCACGGCAAAAGCCTCGCCTTCATCCTGCCGTTCCATGATCCAGTCCTGAATGACGGCAATCTGCCGTAAAAGCGTACGGCAGGCAGGCTTGCGGCTGGTGGGCGACGAATCCCTGCATCCCGCCTTGAGGTGAACGACAAGCAGCCGCAGCGTGTCCGGCCCGCTGCCAATGCTCAGATCCAGACCGGAACGCAGGTGACGTGGGGCGGTGGCTGGATAGACATCCAGCGCGGTAACATCCGCATGGCGCTCCACCTGTAGGTCGGCCCGGATGGCGAGTGCGACCTTCTGCACCACCTGATCGCCAGATATGATGATGTGATAGAAAGGGGCAGGGAACAGCCGGGCGGCCAGTTCCGGCGTATCCACTTCCTCCAGCGCCGCAATGTCGGGTGCAAGATGGCGGGCATACCGGGCCAGTGCATCCAGTTCGGCGGGCGTGCGGGGCGTTACATCCGGCGGCAGGGCGGCATCGCCCTGCGTGCGGGTGGTCAGCCAGTCAAGATTCCATGTGGACAGTTTAAGACTGGCCGCCGCCTGCGCGGGGCCAGGCGGCATGGTGGTGAGGCACGCGAACAGCGCCAGCCACACCCCATGCCGGTGGGAGCATTCAGGCGGTGGCGGGCGTACCCGACTGGGCGCGCAGCCGGGCGATGGCTTCGTCCACATGGACGAACTGCCGCGACGTTTCATCCAGAACGACAACTTCCCCGCTTGCGATGTCATAGAACCATCCCTGCAACGTCAGGGTGCCACGGGCAAGCCCTGCGGCCACGGCGGGATGGGTGCGCAGATGGGCGATCTGAAGCTGGACATTCTGTTCTGCCAGACTGCGTACGGTCGCGGGGCCAGCATCGGATGCCTCCAGCACGGCGCGCGCGGCTTCGGCGTTGCGCAGCCAGCTTGCGACGGTCGGCATCTTGTTCAGGTTGGTGGGGTCGGGATCGAGCAGGGCCTTCATCGCGCCGCAGTTTGAATGACCGCATACGATGATATGGGACACCTTCAGCGCGCTGACCGCATATTCGATGGCAGACGAGACGCCGCCAAGCATTTCCCCATAGGCAGGCACGATATTGCCGATATTGCGCAGCACGAACAGGTCACCCGGCTGGGTCTGGGTAATCATGCTGGGGTTAACCCGGCTGTCGGCGCAGGCGATGAACAGCGTATCAGGGGACTGGCTTTCAGCCAGACTGGCGAACAGCTCGCGGTTCTGGGGGAAAACTTCCGTATTGAAACGTTCCACGCCCTGCAGCAGCTCGATGAGGGTATCCCGGGCAGTATTGGTATCGGCCATTGTAAAATCCTGTCACCTGAATGTCCGGACATTGGGGGAAGCATGCCGTGCGGTACAGCCGCCGTGGCATCCGATGGTCCGGCCTGTCTCTCCTATCCCCTATACCATGGGAAACACCCGGCGGGCATAAATGTTTCTCAATGCAGTGCAGTGGAAATACTATGTAACCACAATATAATTAATAAATATTCACTTTCTGTACTGAATATATTTCATCCTGTGATTGCACAGTACAGCACAACGGCGCGACTGGGCGCGCCGTTGCATGGTATTGGACCGCAGCAAGAAGCGGGGACTAGCCCGCTGCCTGCTTCAGTGCCGCACGCACCGCATCAAGTGCGGCATCAACCTTGGTGATGTCCGGGCCACCGGCCTGCGCCATGTCGCGTCGGCCACCGCCGCCCTTGCCATCCATGGCGGCACTGGCCACGCGCACCAGGGTCACGGCATCGACCCGTTCCGCCAGATCGGGCGTAGCCGCCACCACGATGCTGCCCTTGCCATCGGCGGTGGAGATCAGCACCACCACGCCGGAGCCGATTTCAGTGCGCAGGGAGTCCGCCAGCGGCTTGAGTTCCTTGGGCGGCAGTTCGCCCACGTTGCGGGCATCGAGTTTGATGCCGTTGATGTCCTCGATGCTGCTGGCGGCCTGACTGCCCGATGCCAGCTTGCGCTGCAGATCGGAAATCTGGCGTTCCATGACCTTGCGTTCTTCCAGCATCACGGCAAGGCGCTCGGGCGCTTCCGCGGGCGGCACGCGCAGCATGGCGGCAATCTGGTTCAGGCGTTCCTCGGTCGCGACGGTGGCGTTTTCTGCGGCACGTCCTGTCACCGCCTCGATCCGGCGCACGCCGGAGGAGACGCCGCTTTCGGACGTGATGCGGAACAGACCGATATCACCCGTGCGGCGCACATGCGTGCCACCGCACAGTTCGATGGACCAGCCTGCGCGCCCTTCTTCCGGGCCACCCATGGACACCACGCGCACTTCATCGCCGTATTTTTCGCCAAACAGGGCCATCGCACCCTGTTCGATGGCTTCTTCCGGCGTCATGTGGCGGGTGGTGACTTCCGTGTTTTCACGGATGCGGGCATTCACCTCCGCTTCGATCTCGGCCAGTTCTTCCGGTGTGATCGGGCGGGGCTGGCTTACGTCAAAGCGCAGGCGGTCGGGTGCGTTCAGGCTGCCCTTCTGCGTGACATGCGCGCCAAGGCGGCGGCGCAGGGCTTCATGCAGCAGATGGGTTGCGGAATGATGCGCACGGATGGCGCTGCGACGGGTATGGTCAACCTGTGCGGTAACGGCCATGCCGGGTTTGACCGTGCCTTCGACAACCGTGCCGTAATGCACCAGCAGGTCGCCCAGCTTCTTCTGGGTATCCGTGATGGCGATGCGCAGGCCCGGTGCCGTGACCGTGCCGGTGTCGCCAACCTGACCGCCACTTTCCCCGTAAAAGGGTGTCTGGTTCAGCAGCAGTGCGATCTGCGCGCCTGGGCCGGCACTTTCCACCTGCGCATTGTCCACGATTATGGTCTGCACCTCGGCATCCGACGTTTCGGTGGTGTAGCCGAGGAATTCGGTCGCCCCGAAGGTGTCGCGGGCTTCGAACCATACGGTTTCGGTGGCGCTGTCGCCCGAACCGCTCCATGCCGCGCGGGCGCGCCTGCGCTGCACGTCCATGGCTTCATTGAAGCCCGCCACATCCACGCCATGGCTGCTGCCGCGCAGGGCATCCTGCGTCAGGTCAAGCGGGAAGCCGAATGTGTCATACAGCTTGAACGCCACATCGCCGGGCAGCGGCGCGCCATCGCCAAGGCGTTCCGTCTCGTCCGCCAGCAGCGACAGGCCGCGGTCGAGCATGGCCTTGAAGCGCTCTTCCTCGCCCTTCATCGTTTCTTCGATCAGGGCGCGGGCATGCACCAGTTCGGGATAGGCTTCGCCCATCTGCCGGATCAGGGCGGGAACCAGACGGTAGAAGGTCGGTTCCGTGGTGCCCATCATGTGCAGGTGGCGCATGGCGCGGCGCATGATGCGGCGCAGCACGTATCCACGCCCGTCCTTGGAGGGCAGCACGCCATCGGCGATCAGGAAGGACGAGGAGCGCAGATGGTCGGCTACAACGCGATGGCTGGCGTTGAACGGGCCATCGGGGTCCTGACCCGTGATCTCGGCGGAGGCGAGGATCAGCGCGCGGAACGTGTCTATATCGTAGTTGTCGCGCTTGCCCTGCAGGATTGCGGCAAAGCGTTCCAGCCCAAGCCCGGTGTCGATCGACGGACGGGGCAGGGGAGAACGGGTGCCGGGCGGGTTTTCGAAATACTGCATGAACACGAGGTTCCAGATTTCGGTAAACCGGTCGCCGTCTTCCTCGGGGGAGCCGGGCGGGCCGCCTGCCACTTCCGGGCCATGATCATAGAAGATTTCCGAACACGGGCCACAGGGACCGGTATCACCCATGCGCCAGAAATTGTCGGATGTGGGAATACGGATGATCCGGTCATCGGACAGGCCGGCAATCTTGCGCCACAGGGCGGCTGCTTCCTCGTCATCGGCATAGACGGTGGTCAGCAGCCTTTCCTTGGGCAGCCCGAACGTGCCGGTCACCAGCTTCCATGCCAGTTCGATGGCTTCGGCCTTGAAATAATCCCCGAACGAGAAATTGCCCATCATCTCGAAAAAAGTGTGATGGCGGGCGGTATAGCCCACATTGTCCAGATCGTTGTGCTTGCCGCCCGCGCGCACGACCTTCTGCGCCGTTGTCGCGCGGGAATAGGGACGTGTTTCCTGCCCGGTGAAAACGTTCTTGAACTGCACCATACCAGCATTGGTAAACAGCAGCGTGGGATCGTTATGCGGCACCAGTGACGAGGACGGCACGATCTGATGCCCATTCCCGGCAAAATAGTCGAGGAAGGTGGCACGAATGTCGTTTGTTGTGGGCATGGCGGGAAACAGACGATCCTGTATTGAAGATAGATGTAAAACCGGATTCATTCACCTAGCGCACGTAGCAGCGGACCGGAAGTGAGAACATGCGTGTTTTGCCCATATGGCCGATGCGTGATGTGCGTGCATACCCAGGCGAAAAGGAAACATGATGCACGACTGGCAGGCGGAACGGGACTGGCCACTGCTGACACGGGGACTGGCGGGACGACTGCGGCAGGACTGCATGCCCCGATGGCTGGATTTCGTACGTCATCCCTTTGTGCAGGGTATGGGCGCGGGGACGGTCAGCCCTGATGCGTTCAGGAATTTCCTGATTCAGGATTACCTGTACCTGATCCAGTACGTCCGTGCCTGCGCGCTGGCCGTCCATAAAGCGGATAGTGTTGCGGGCATGCGGCATGCCGCCCAGCTTCTGTCGGGCATACTGGATACCGAACTGTCGATGCATGTGGCGTATTGCCGGGGATGGGGGATCGAGGAAGCCGATCTTGAGGGGGCGGAAGAATCGCTCGAACTGCTGGCCTACAGCCGTTTCATCCTCGATCGCGCACAGACGGGCGACCTGCTCGATCTGCTGGTGACCATGGCGCCCTGCCTGATCGGCTATGCGGAGGTGGGTGCGCGACTGCATGTTGATCCCGCGACCCGGCGGGAGGGGAATCCCTACTGGTCATGGATCGCGCTTTATGGCGGGGATGAATACACCGCGCTGGTGGAAGACGGTATCAGCCGCCTTGAGCAGGTTGGCGCGGCCTATGGCGCGCAGATGCGTTATCCGGCCTTGCGGCGGGAATTCGAAACCTCGGTCCGTCTGGAAACGGCATTCTGGGCCACGGCGCGCTGCGGCTGAAAGGGCGTGATCTCGGCACTTTTCTGCTGACAGGCCGGGCGGCATGAATGGAAGACAAGCTTCCGGCTGATATGGAAGTTCGCCAGCATGCCCGCTACCGCGCCTGCGGCCAGCGCCAGCACGGGGTTGGCCTTGAAGACCGGGGAGAGGTGGAACATCATGAACACGCAGCCGCGGTTCAGGAAGAAGCCCAGTGAATTGCCTGCAAGAAAGCGCAGCCACTGGATAACGAAATGATGCTGGTTGCCCGCCTTGCGGAAAGTCCACAGCCGGTTGACGAGCCAGTTGATCGACGCCGCAATAAAATAGGCCGCAATCGTGGCGGTCGTCAGTCCGATGAGCGGACGCAGGCTGTAAACGGCTGTTGTGTCCCAGAATAGCCCAAACAGGCCGACAATTCCGAATTTCAGAAATTGTGTGACTTTCTCACGGGAAAGCTGGGGCAAGATGGTATCCTTCTGCCTGCATCGAGTGGAAGGGCCTTGCTATCGGACAGATGCGCGACAGACAGGCTTGTTACCGGCAGGCACCTCATAGGGGAATGAGGCCGGAAATAAAAGAAATGAAAAGTAATAAAGGGAGCAGATGACTGCTCCCTTTATTGACTGCCAGATCAGTGCAGGATGATTTCCACGCGACGGTTCTGGGGCTCACGGGTGTCGGGGCCTGTGGGCACCAGCGGGTGTGCTTCGCCGTAGCCATGGATGTCGATGGCATTGGCGGGCACGCCGTCACGGATCAGTTCCGCCTTCACGCTGTCAGCGCGACGCAGGGACAGACCCATGTTGTACTTCTCACCACGCGGGCCAGGGTGGGCCGCGGAGTTGTCGGTGTAGCCGTTGACTTCGATGCGGGTGGTCTGGATGTGGGTGGAAGCCTGGGCGGCCTCTGCCACGATCTCACGCGCACGGCCGGTCAGGGCGGAGCCGTCCCAGTCGAAGAACACCAGATAGGTGCGGGCTGCTGTCGGCGCGGGCGGCACGACGGCGGGAGCCGGCGGCGGCGGCGGCGGCGCGTTGTTGAACGCGTAGCGGACGCCTACGATGAACTGGTGGTTGAAGCGGTGGTCGAAGCTTGCATGGCCGTCACCAGCGGTGAAGTTGCCCATGGTGAAGCTCTGCGGCTGACCGATCATGCGGTATTCGGTGGTCATCTGCAGGCCCGGCACGCCCGGGATGTCATAGGCCGCACCGACGATACCCTGGTAGGCGAAGCCACCCTTGGTGCCGCTCAGGCTGCGGGCGCCCGACGGGTTGTTCGCGCCGACGGTAACGTTGTGGGCGTTCTGCCACAGGTAACCGGCACCGACACCGACGAACGGCGTGACAGGCACGTCGATGTTGAACAGACGCTTCAGGTCGATGTCATACAGCACATTGACGAAGCCGCCATAGGAGCGGTCGCTGCCCTTGTCGCCACGGGACTGGCTGTAGATTTCGGACCAGTTGTAGTCGCCCTCGACTTCCGCACGCAGGCCGTTGCCGAAGCCCCAGCCAACTGCACCGAAACCGGTCCAGCCATGACGGTGGCCAAGCTTTTCACGGCCCGGCTCGCCGGGGGTGCCTGCACCGGAATTGGTGTCGGCAAAGTGCCCGTGCTGGGTCTGGGTCAGGTTGTAGCCACCGCCGATATCGACATACGGGCCGGTGATGGTCGTGGCCTTGGCTGCGAACGGTGTCGCTGCCAGCAGGCTGGTCGCCAGCAGAGCAGAGCGGAGACGCATATGATCATCCTTCCTCATGTTATTACTTCTTTGTAAACCACATCTTTCGCGTGATGCGAAGATTAATCGATTTCACCAGATCAAACACAGTGTGCTTCAGGTGGTTTCATTCTGTCTGTTATCCAGACGCGGCAGAAAGGTGACACCATAGCGACGCATGCATATGCAAGTGTTTTTTCTGTTTAATAACAACTAATTATATGGGCTGTATCAAAGCAGGCACAATCTTGTAATAAAAGATTTAGAGTATTTTGTGGCAAAATGGACACAAAGTTACGATAGCCTACTGAAGATAAAGAAACGTTTAGAAATAAAAAAAAGGGGCACCGAAGTGCCCCCTTTCCGGTAGTCGCCCTGCGCCAGATCAGTGCAGGATGATTTCCACGCGACGGTTCTGGGGCTCACGGGTGTCGGGACCTGTGGGCACCAGCGGGTGTGCTTCGCCGTAGCCATGGATGTCGATGGCATTGGCGGGCACGCCGTCACGGATCAGTTCCGCCTTCACGCTGTCAGCGCGACGCAGGGACAGACCCATGTTGTACTTCTCACCACGCGGGCCGGGATGGGCCGCGGAGTTGTCGGTGTAGCCGTTGACTTCGATGCGGGTGGTCTGGATGTGGGTGGAAGCCTGAGCGGCCTCTGCCACGATCTCACGCGCACGGCCGGTCAGGGCGGAGCCGTCCCAGTCGAAGAACACCAGATAGGTGCGGGCTGCTGTCGGCGCGGGCGGCACGACGGCGGGAGCCGGCGGCGGCGGCGGCGGCGCGTTGTTGAACGCGTAGCGGACGCCTACGATGAACTGGTGGTTGAAGCGGTGGTCGAAGCTTGCATGGCCGTCACCAGCGGTGAAGTTGCCCATGGTGAAGCTCTGCGGCTGACCGATCATGCGGTATTCGGTGGTCATCTGCAGGCCCGGCACGCCCGGGATGTCATAGGCCGCACCGACGATACCCTGGTAGGCGAAGCCGCCCTTGGTGCCGCTCAGGCTGCGGGCGCCCGACGGGTTGTTCGCGCCGACGGTAACGTTGTGGGCGTTCTGCCACAGGTAACCGGCACCGACACCGACGAACGGCGTGACAGGCACGTCGATGTTGAACAGACGCTTCAGGTCGATGTCATACAGCACGTTGACGAAGCCGCCATAGGAGCGGTCGCTGCCCTTGTCGCCACGGGACTGGCTGTAGATTTCGGACCAGTTGTAGTCACCCTCGACTTCCGCACGCAGGCCGTTGCCGAAGCCCCAGCCAACTGCACCGAAACCGGTCCAGCCATGACGGTGGCCAAGCTTTTCACGGCCCGGCTCGCCGGGGGTGCCTGCACCGGAATTGGTGTCGGCAAAGTGCCCGTGCTGGGTCTGGGTCAGGTTGTAACCACCGCCGATATCGACATACGGGCCGGTGATGGTCGTGGCCTTGGCTGCGAACGGTGTCGCTGCCAGCAGGCTGGTTGCCAGTAACGCTGCGCGAAGACGCATGTTTAAGTCCTTAAAGTCTATTGTTGCAGGGCGGGCCCTGTTCTTGTGGTCCGGGCAATGGTTTTGCCCCGATACAGGGCAGCCTGAGATTACCCGCAAGCTATAATGCGGGGCTTAGCGTGTCTGAAGCGGCTTGAGAATGGGCTAAATGGTGCAAGCCGGACGGGTGTGACCAAAAAAACACATATGTCACGGGTATCTTTGGTAATGCCGATCAAAAGACGTGAGTTTATAAGGGTTTTTCCGATATTGCCGATAGATCTCCTTATTTTGCATAGGTCATTATTATAAACGGAAGACCTCTGCTTTCTTCCGTTTCAGGCCCGGACGATTCGACAGGAAAGGGGGAATGCCGGTGCATTCCCCCTCTGCCTGATCAGGAATATCGTTTGCAGGCCGTTTCGGTTCCGATCAGTGCAGGATGATCTCGACACGACGGTTCTGGGGCTCACGGGTATCTGGACCTGTGGGCACCAGCGGGTGTGCTTCGCCGTAGCCATGGATGTCGATGGCATTGGCGGGCACGCCGTCACGGATCAGTTCCGCCTTCACGCTGTCAGCGCGACGCAGGGACAGACCCATGTTGTACTTCTCACCACGCGGGCCGGGATGGGCTGCGGAGTTGTCGGTGTAGCCGTTGACTTCGATGCGGGTGGTCTGGATGTGGGTGGAAGCCTGGGCGGCCTCTGCCACGATCTCACGCGCGCGACCGGTCAGGGCGGAGCCGTCCCAGTCGAAGAATACCAGATAGGTGCGGGCTGCTGTCGGCGCGGGCGGCACGACGGCGGGGGGGCGGCGGGGGTGGTGGCGGCGCAGTGTTGAAGGCGTAGCGGACGCCCACGATGAACTGGTGGTTGAAGCGCTGGTCATAACGGAGTCGGGTGCTGTCATGACCCAGCGGGCCGGAATAGGACTGCTGTATGAAGCCGTTATCGAAGGATTCGACCTGCCCGATCATGCGGTATTCGGTGGTCATCTGCAGCCCGGCAACTCCGGGGATGTCATAGGCGGCGCCCACGATACCCTGATAGGCGAAGCTGCCATTGGTGCCATGCTGGCTGATGGCGGTCTGCAATGCGGTGGTGCTGTTCACGTTTTCCCACAGATAACCGGCACCGACACCGACGAAGGGGGTAACGGGCACGTCAATGTTGAACAGACGCTTCAGGTCGATGTCATACAGCACGTTGACGAAGCCGCCATAGGACCGGTCGCTGCCATTGGTCCTGCCATGCATGGGGTGCCCTTTCGGGTCGCCCGTGGTGGCGCTGATGCTGCTCAGGTCCGACCAGTTATAGACCCCTTCCACCTCGGCCCGCAGGCCATTGCCGAAGCCCCAGCCGAAGGCGGCGAAACCGGTCCATCCGGCACCATGGCGCACCTGTTCGCGTTCATGCAGGCCGGGGTCGATCCCTTTGTCAAAATCGCGGACGATGGCGGGCGACGCCCCGTTAAGGTAGGTGTTGTTTATGGCGTCACGCCGTTCCACATCGTAATTATGGACATGCTGGGTCTGGGTCAGGCTGTAGCCGCCACCGATATCGACATAGGGACCCGTAATGGTCGTGGCCATGGCGGCAGCCGCCGGGGCCGCGATTATGGGAGTCGCCAGTAAAGCCGCGCGAAGACTCATGTTCCCATCCTTGAAGCTTGATCAGGCGGCTTCGTGTTGGTGGAAAATGGGGGCATGTTCCACATCGGCCTGATACAGGTTGACACAATCGGCCTTCGGGCCGTTATCGCTGTGCCGATGGGTCTGTGCGGGAAAGGGGAACTGGTCCTGTCCGCACAGGGGCCATGGCCCGATCGTTGTGCGGTGCAAGGATTGAAATAAGGTAAATGCCCCTTCCCGCTGTCAGGGGAAGGGGTAACGCGTTGTAAAAAAGTCACATGGCGGTGATGGGCGGGTCAGGGCGTGCAGCCATCAGCGCGCAGGACCTCGATCACGGCGTCATCGGGCACGTCACGGCAGGTGAAGGCCCGGCCAATGCCGCGCACCAGAACAAAGGACAGGCGCCCGTCGCGCATTTTCTTGTCGCGCTGCATGTTGCGCACAAGTTGCGTGGCGGAGAAATTGCGCCCCGTATCGCTGATCCGCGCAGGCATGGACAGGCGTTCAAGGTGGGATGTCACGCGGTCCAGATCCGCCGCCGCGCAGTAGCCCAGCCGGACCGACAGCATGAAGGCCAGCCGCAGCCCGATGGATACGGCTTCCCCATGCAGCAGGCTGCCGTCGTAGCCCATTTCCGCTTCCAGCGCGTGGCCGAAGGTATGGCCAAGATTGAGCAGCGCGCGGCCATCGGCCTTGCGCTCCTCGCGTTCATCATCGCTTACCACCCGTGCCTTGAACGCGCAGGCCATGCCGATGGCTTCGGCCTGGGCTGCAGGATCGCCCGACAGTACGCCCGCGCCATGGCGTTCGCACCAGTCGAACAGTCCCGCATCGCCCAGCAGCCCGGACTTGACGATTTCAGCATAGCCCGCGCGCAGTTCGCGCACCGGCAGGGTGGCAAGGGTGGATGTATCGGCCAGCACCGCGATGGGCTGGTGGAAGGCCCCCAGCAGGTTCTTGCCAAACGGCGTGTTGATGCCGGTCTTGCCGCCAACTGACGAATCCACCTGCGAAAGCAGCGTGGTCGGGATCTGCACGAAAGGCAGGCCGCGCAGCGTGGTCGCGGCACAGAAACCCGCCAGATCGCCCACAACGCCGCCGCCCAGTGCGACGACCGTGGTGCCACGCTCCACATGCGCTTCCAGCAGGGCGTTGGTCACGCGCTCATACATGCTGATGGTTTTTGATCCCTCACCGGGCGGGATGGTGATGACCTCGGCGCGGATGCCGGTTTCCTCCAGCCCTTCCAGCAGACGGGGCAAGTGCAGGGGGGAAACGGTTTCGTCCGTCAGGATCATGACGCGCTTCTGCGGCAGAACCGGGGCCAGCAGCGCGCCTGCGCGGCGGATCACGTCCGGGCCGATCATGACATCGTAGCTGGCCCGTTCCAGCCGCACGGGCACGCGCAGGGGCTGCTGGTTGTGTTTCAGGGCCTGTATGACGCGCTCGGCGCTGTGTTCCACGTTGTCGTCTCCACAATCCACGATGATGTCAGCCTCCGCATAGACGGGGTGGCGTATGCGCATGAGATCCGCCAGCACCGCATGGGGCGGTGCGGCGTTGAGCAGCGGCCGGTGCGTACGTTCCGCCACGCGCTGCACCAGAACCGGTAGCGGGCAGCGCAGCCAGACGGAAACGGCATGCTCGCGTATACCTGCACGCGTCCGTGCGTCCATGAATGCCCCGCCTCCTGTCGCCAGCACCACCGGCGGTCCCGACAGCAGGCGGCGCAGGACAAGCCTTTCTCCCCGGCGGAATTCCGGTTCGCCATATCTGTGGAACAGGTCGGCAATGGTGCAGCCGGCGGCGCGTTCGATTTCCTCATCCGAATCGACAAAAGGCATGCCCAGCCGCGCGGACAGGATGCGCCCGATGGTCGTCTTGCCCGCCCCCATCAGCCCCACCAGCACGATGGTGCGTCCGCTGCCTTCGCGCCACGGGGTGGTGGGACCAACGGCATTGAGGTCGAGGGGGATGGTGAGGGATGGGTCCTCCGGACTGGGCCGGTCGGGGGGAATCGGGCGTGACATGAACGGCAACCTAACATACAGCAGGACGGAACCGGTAGAGTCCGCGGTCAGGGGCGGCCCCGCATGGGGCGGGTGGGCGCTCCGCCAGCCCCGGCAGCGGAACACCGGCATCTGCAGGATATGGGAAGCGGTTGGATGGTCCGTATTTTTATTGCCGTAATAGGCGTCGTTGCGGTGTGCGGCGTGGGGGCATTTGTCTCGCTGGGTGCGTTTCCGCCCGCGCTGGTGGCGCATGACGTGCACAAGGATATCCCGATGGCGGTGGCCCCCGCCCCGGCTCCGATCGCCGCCCCGATGGGCGTGGCAAGCGCCCTGCCGGTCGCCCCGCTGGCCCCCGCGCACTAGGCTGCGGGCGATATGGGCATGGACGCCGTCGATGCCTTTCTGGAAATGCTGGCGGCTGAACGTGGCGCCGCGCTGAATACCATCCGCGCCTATGCCCGCGATCTGGCGGATATGGGGCGTGAACTGGCTGCGCGCGGGCTTACGCCGCTGGATGCGGGGGAAGGCGACCTGCGGGAATATCTGTCCGGTCTGGCCGGGCAGGGGCTGGCCCCGCGCACGCAGGCGCGCAGGCTGTCATGCCTGAAGCAGTATTTCCTGTTCCTTGCACGTGAGGGACTGCGACCGGACAATCCCGCCGCCCTGCTGGAAGCACCCAGGCTGGATGCGCCGCTGCCGCGCTTCCTGTCGGAAGGGGAAGTCACGGTCCTGCTTGCGGCGTGCGAACCGGATGCGGATGCAACGCCTGCGCGCAGGCGGCGGCTGCTTATGGCGCGTGCGGCGCTGGAAATGCTGTATGCGTCGGGCCTGCGCATATCCGAACTGCTGTCCCTGCCGCGCCGTGCGCTACAGGCCGCGCCGGGTATGATACTGGTGCGCGGCAAGGGGGGGCGGGAACGGATGGTGCCCCTGTCCGCGCGTGCGCGTGCGGCGGCGCATGCGCTCATGGACATCGATTCCGCGCGGGGAAGTCCCTTCCTGTTTCCCGGCAGGGGAAAAAGCCAGCCCATGACCCGGCAGGGATTCGACCGCATCCTGCATGACGTGGCCCTGCGCGCGGGACTGGACCCGCAGCGGCTTTCGCCCCATGTGCTGCGCCATTCCTTCGCCACCCATCTGCTGGCCCATGGCGCGGACCTGCGTGCGTTGCAGGTGCTGCTGGGGCATGCGGATATCGCGACGACCCAGATCTATACCCATGTCATGCTTGACCGGCTGCGCGATGCGGTGGCGGCGCATCACCCGCTGTCGGAAACCATGGCGGCGGATGCGGAATAGGTAAAAATGCACGGCAGGGAAAATTCCCTGCGTGAAAATGTTTGGCTGGCGTGCAGGCTGTGCTATCGGCAGCGCATGCGCCAGTTTCTAGATTTCGAAAAGTCGGTCGCCGAGCTTGAGAACAAGATCGACGAGCTTCGCAGGATGTCCGGTCCGGACGGGATCAACATTGCGGAAGAGATCACCCGGTTGAGCGAGAAAGCCGACCGGCAGTTGCGTGCCGCCTATGCCAAGCTGACCCCGGGCCAGAAGGTGCAGGTCGCACGGCATGCCCAGCGGCCGCATACGGTCGATTACATCAGCACGCTGATTACCGAATTTTCGCCGCTGGCCGGTGATCGCCTGTTTGGTGAGGACAAGGCCATCATCGGCGGTATCGGGCGTTTCCGTAACCAGCCGGTCGTGGTGATCGGGACCGAGCGCGGCGCGGAAATCGAAACGCGGCTGAAGCATAATTTCGGCATGGCCCGACCGGAAGGCTACCGCAAGGCGCAGCGCCTGATGAAACTGGCGGGACGATTCGGCCTGCCGGTCCTGACCTTTATCGACACGTCCGGCGCATGGCCGGGTATCGATGCCGAAGCACGCGGTCAGGCGGAAGCCATCGCCCGCTCCATCGAAACCTGCCTGACCGTGCCCGTGCCGGTCATCGCCACCGTCATTGGTGAGGGCGGATCTGGCGGCGCCGTGGCGCTGGGTGCGGGCGACCGCGTGATGATGCTGGAACACGCGATCTATTCCGTCATCTCCCCCGAAGCTTGTGCATCCATTCTGTGGCGTGATCCCAAGCAGGCCGCCACTGCCGCCGATGCGCTCCGGCTTACGGCGCAGGACCTGCTTCAGCTCCGTCTGATCGACCGGATCATTCCCGAACCCCTGGGGGGCGCGCAGCGTGAACCGCAGGTTGCGATTCGCGCCGTGGGTGACGCCATCGCAGCCGAACTGCCTGCGCTGCTGGCGAAAGATCCCGCGCTGCTCAAGGCGCAGCGACGGGAAAAATTCCTCGCCATGGGGCGTGAGGCCGTAGCCTGATTGCCGGCTCCGTGCCAGCAGCCTGCCTTGGGGCAGGTTACTGGCACGGTCCTGATTTCAGCTTTTGGCCGGTTCGCCTTCATACGGCTCGAAGCCAAGCCGTGCGATCATGTCGCGCACGGCGGTGGCGGCGGCCGATACGGCCTGCGCATCCGTTCCCTTGCACAGCAGGCACACCCCGCGCTGGGTTTCATCCAGACGGTAGGGATAAGACCCGATATCAATGGTGGGGTAGTGATTCTGGATCGCTTCAAGCGGGGCGGCCAGCGCGCCTTCATACAGTCCCGTCGCATGCCATGCCCGTGACGTGACCGGCGTGCCGTGGGGCAGGGTGGGCAGCACTTCTTCAAACATGGCGCGCATGATGCGGGGCACACCCGCCATGACATGCACGTTTCCCATGCTGAAGCCCGGAGCGACCGATACGGAATTGCGGATTGGTACCGCCCCCTGCGGCATCGTGGCCATACGCTGACGGGCGGCGTTGAATTCACCGGGTGCGAAATGGGCTTCCAGCAGGCGGAAGGTCTCTGCGTGGTGAACCCATGGCACGCCGAACGATTCCGCAACGCAGGCGGAGGTGATATCGTCATGCGTTGGCCCGATGCCGCCGGTGGTGAACACATTATCGTAAGCGGCACGGGCTTCGGTCACGGTGCGCACGATGACCGCGCGGATGTCCGGTATGATGCGGACTTCGCTCAGGGTAATCCCGGTTTCGGACAGGCGGCGTGCAATATACTGCACGTTCACGTCCTGTGTCCGGCCGGACAGGATCTCGTTGCCTATGACCAGCAGGCAGGCGGTGGGGTTCATGAAGCACATTCCACTATATTGCGGGCAGGAGCATTTTCTCCCCATCCTATAACGACAGGCCGCCAACCGGAAGGAGAAGCCATGGACACGGCAGCAATGCCACAACCACGTTGCGTATGGGACATTCAGGCGCAACTGGGGGAAGGGCCGGTATGGTCCGCGCGTGAACAGGCGCTGTATTTCGTCGATATCGTGGACCACGCCATCCATCGTTTTCATCCCGCCACAGGGGCGCGGTCATCATGGCCCACGCCGAAACGGCCCGGTTTCGTGGTGCCGGTCAGTGACGGGACGCTGATGTGCGGGCTGAAAGATGGCCTGTACCGTTTCGACCCGACGTCCGGCGATTTCCGGTGCGAGGTCGCGGTGGAACCGGGCCTGCCGGGCAACCGGATCAATGATGGCTGTGTGGATTCCATGGGGCGGCTGTGGTTCGGCACCATGGATGATGGCGAAAGCACGCCCACGGGTGCGCTGTATTCCGTAACCCGCAAGCCCGATGGGCTGTGTGTCCAGCGACATGACGAGGGGTATATCGTCACCAACGGGCCTGCCATCTCCCCCGATGGCATGAAGCTGTATCACAACCATTCCCCTGCCGGGATCATCTATGTCTTTGATCTGGCGGCAGACGGGGAACTGACCAACCGGCGCGTTTTTGCCCGTCTGGCGGATGGCTATCCCGATGGCGTGGTGGTCGACAGCGCGGGTGTCCTGTGGGTCGGGGTATGGAACGGGGGGCGGATCGAACGTTTCCAGCCGGACGGCACGCGGCTCGAACCCATCACCGTTCCGGCGCAGAACGTGACGAAAGTGGCTTTTGGCGGGCCTGACCTGCGGACCGTGTACATCACCACCGCGCGCAAGAACACGCCAGACGGGCGTCTGGCAACCCTGCCGCAGGCGGGTGGCCTGTTCAGCATGGCGGTGGAGGTGGCGGGTCAGGCGCCCACCATGTTCCCGGCCACCGAAATGGCCGAGATGGCAGCGCTGCCAGATATTACGAAGGGCTAGAAGCTACAGCAGGTCCTGCAGCAGCGGGACCAGCGGGCGGTCGGCATCGGGCATAGGGTAATCACGCAGCCCGGTGGCGGGCACCCATTCCAGTTTCTGCCCTTCGCGGGGGGTGGGTGTATTTTTCCAGCGGTGGCAGACATAGACGGGCATGAGAAGATGGAAATGCCCGTAATCGTGGGAAATGAACGTGAACGGGGCAAGGCAGGAGCGGGCGACATCCAGCCCCAGTTCCTCATCCAGTTCCCGTATCAGCGCCTCTTCCGGTGTTTCGCCCGCCTCGACCTTTCCACCGGGGAATTCCCACAGGCCGGCCATGGATTTGCCTTCCGGCCTGCGGGCCAGCAGGACACGCGCATCCGAATCGACCAGTGCGACAGCCGCCACCAGCACGATCTTGCGGCCGCCATCCGGTGCGGTTTCCGCCGCCCCGTTTTCGCCTTCACCGGCAAAGTCGGCATGACGCGCTTCAAACAGGCGGACGGGATATTCCCCCCCGCGTGAGACGAATTCCTGTGATCCCGTCCCGTTTTCACGAAAGCCGATGCGGCGCAGGACCGCGACCGAGGCATGGTTGTCATGGGCGACCGATGCCGTAAGGCGGTCCACCGGCAGATTGGCCAGCGCCCAGCGGGCAAGCCGTCCCGCCGCCGTGCTGGCAACCTTGCGGTTCCAGTGCGCGCGCCCGACCCAGTAGCCCAGCGTGCAGGACCGGTCGGCTGGATTGATGCGCAGCCCGATGCAGCCGATCAGCGCATCAGGCTGGTCCGACTGCGGGCAGGTGATGGCAAAGTGATAGGCTTCGCCACGCCGGGCCTGCTCGATGGTGGCGGCGATCCATTCCTCGGTCATGGAAAGGGCGTAGGGGAACGGAACGCGGCTGAGCATCCGCACCACGCTCCAGTCATTGATCAGCCTGTGCATGGTCCCGGCATCGGACATGCGGACTTCACGCAGCCTGTATTCACCGGCCTCCAGCACGGGGCCGGTTCCCTGTCCATTGCGTTCAGGCATGCGGCTGGGGCGCACCTGTGGCGATCGGCGCAGGCGTATCCTGATCCGCGGGCAGCCCGCATTCCGCCAGAAGCGAACGCAGGTTGCAGATGACGGGGAAGATTTCCTGATTCCGGTCGCCGCCTTGTTCGTTCCACGCGGCCTGTTCCAGTTCCACGATTTCCCGGTCCTCGCGGAAGATCCGTTCGGTGAACGCGGTCAGGAACGGCCATGCCAGATCCAGAACGCCCGGAATGCCCGGCCGCTTGATGGACAGTAGCCCGAACACCCGGTTGGTCAGTTCGGCTTCATCCTGCGGCACATAGGCGATCCACAGATCCATGACCGGGGCATTGTCGCCCGTCTGGATATGAAGGGTCTGGTAGGGATAGACCGTGCGGATGGTCATGACATCGCGGAAGGCGAATTTCTCGCTGTTGTCGCGCTTCTGGCCAAAGATCAGCGCTTCCCCCAGCGGCTGCTTGCCGCCGGTGCGCGCGAAGCTGTAGCGGGCTTCTACCAGTCCCGGTCCGCGTTCCTGCCCCAGGAAGCGCGGCTTCATCTGGCCCATCTGCTTCATGTGCATGAACTGATGGTTCATATCCATCAGGTTTTCATGCATGAAGCTGTAGTGGCAGTTCACAAGCTGGCCGAAACGGCGGGTCTTGTAGGCCGGGTTCGCAACTTCCGCCAGCCGGGGCAGGGGTGTTGTATCCGCCTTGGCCGCATCGCCCGGAAAGACGAAGATCAGCCCGTCCATTTCCCGCACGGGATAGGTACGCACCCCGTTGGGCAGCTTGCCCTTGCCAAGGTAGGGCACGTCGATGCAGCGGCCCGAACGGCCATAGGCCCATCCGTGGTAGCAGCACTGTACGGAGTCACCCTTGACCTGTCCCTTGCTAAGCGGGACCTGCCGGTGGGCGCACCGGTCTTCCAGCGCGAAAACACTGCCCCCTTCGCGGGGACGTACGAGGGCTATGGGCTGCCCCGCATAGCGGGTGCCGATGGTCTTGCCCGGCTTCAGTTCCCGTGACCAGGCAACGGGATACCAGAAATCGGGGTTGGCACGGATTCGGCGCAGGTCCCGCCCGTTGACCGGGGCGGTGGACTGCATGCTGTCAGGCGGTGACGACTGATCCATTGTCTCTCTTGACTGTTAACGGGGCATGGCAGCCGGATGTGCCATGGGGCGGGATGCCGATTGCAAGGGGGCACTTGTTCCCAACCGTATCCTGCCACCACGGCGATATTAAGGATGTTTTTTACGGGCAGGGCAAATGGTTCAGTCTTTTAATTATTTTGTAATCTATCGCCGTGGTTTTCCCCGCCTGCCCGATGCTGTCGCAACGGGGACGGGGTGGATGGTGTAATTACGGGCCGGGGGCGAGTTCAGCGCTCAGATCCTCGATGAACTGGAACGCGACGCGGCCCGACCGCCCGCCCCGCGCCAGCGACCACGCATTGGCCCGCCGGGTCAGTTCTTCATCGCCGATCGGCAGCTTCCGTTCCCTGGCGTAGCCCCGGACCATGTCCATGAACGTATCCTGCGCACAGTTATGGAAACCGATCCACAGGCCAAAGCGGTCTGACAGCGATACTTTTTCCTCCGTCGCTTCGGAGGTGTTGATCGCCGTCGAGCTTTCGTTCTCGATCATCTCGCGCGGCATGAGGTGACGGCGGTTGGATGTGGCGTAGAACAGCACATTTTCCGGCCGCCCCGCGATGCCGCCATCCAGAACGGATTTCAGGGCCTTGTAGTCCGCGTCTTCGCGTTCGAACGACAGGTCATCGCAGAATACGATGAACCGGCGCGGACTAGACCGCAGCAGGGCCAGCAGTTCGGGCAGGGTGGCCAGATCCTCGCGCTGGATTTCCACCAGCACCAGCCGCCCCCTGCCGGGGCTTGCGGGTCTGCCGTCCACCATGTTGGCCTGCGCGTGCGCTGCCTTGACCAGCGAGGATTTACCCATCCCCCGCGCCCCCCACAGCATGGCGTTATTGGCCGGAAGCCCGCGTGCGAAGTGCAGCGTGTTGTCCAGTATCATCTGGCGCTGCCGTGCGATGCCCTGCAGCAGTTCCATCTCGACATGCGCGACATGGGGCACGGGGGTCAGCCGTCCCAGCGAGGGATGCCAGATGAAGGCATCCGCCCCGTCCAGCCCGGCAAGGGAGGGGGCAGGCGGCGAAAGCCGTTCAAGGGCCGCGGCAATACGTTCAAGCAGGGGCAGGGTGTTGCTGTCCATCGTCGATCCTGATTCAGCATGGCGAATACGGTGGGCATGCCACCGGGTGATCCGGAGCGCGTTGGCCAGTTGCGGCAGGCGAACGCCTTGACGGGAAACAGGCGAAAACTATGGTCCGCATGACAAACCTGCAACCCGTTCAGTTTCCCCTTGTGCCGGAAAGATAGCAATGCCTTCCATTTTCAACGATTTCCTGACCACGCCTGCCCATGCCCAGTCCGCCGGTGGCGGTTTCCTGAGTGCTGATGGCCTCATGGCGATGCTGCCTTACGTGGCCATGTTCGCCATTTTCTATTTTCTGCTGATCCGCCCGCAGCAGCTCAAGCAGAAGCAGTTGCGCAACAGCCTTGCCGCCATGCGTCGTGGCGACCGCGTGCTGACCGGGGGCGGCATCATTGGCGTGGTGCAGAAGGTGCAGGCGGAGTCGAACGAGGTCGAGATCGAAATCGCGGCGGGTGTGCGTGTGATGGTGCTGCGTGACACCATAAGCTCGGTCATCACAAGCTCCGCCACCCCGGCCAATGACAGCGCGCCGGAAAAGACCGCAAAAGACGCCTGATCCCACCTTTTCGCCCCTTCCTGGCCGGTTGGGGGCGAACTTCCACTGCGTTGTGCCGTTCTTTACTGAAAGCAGATGGAGGCATAATGCACAGGCAGTCCGGCATCGCGCAGACTGGCCCCGCCGTCCGGACCGGGTCAGCGATACGTGGGCGGGCGGGACTGGCCGCCGGGCTTGCAGCCCTGTCCGGCATCCTGTTCGGGCTGGATACGGGGGTCATGTCCGGCGCACTGGATCTGGTGGCGCAGGAATTCATCCTGTCGGATTTCCAGCGCGAATCGGTCGTCGCCATCATGCTGCTGGGCGCTGCGTTTGGCGTGATCGGCGCTGCGTGGCTGTCCTACGTATGGGGTCGCAAGCGCACGCTGGTCCTGACCGCCGGGCTGTTCATATTCGGCCCGCTGTTATGCGCTGAAGCCGAGACCTTCCGCGCATTGTTGATCGCCCGGCTGCTGCTGGGCATGGCTACCGGGGCGACCACCTTCGTCACCCCCCTTTATATTGCTGAAATCGCAGATTCAGGCCGCCGGGGTGCGATGATACTGGGCTACCAGCTCATGATCTCGCTTGGGCTGCTGTCCGCTTTCGTGTCCGATGGGCTGTTTTCCTATTTCGGGGGATGGCGGTGGATGCTGGGCATCGTGGGCTTTCCGGGCCTTGTGTTCATGATGGGCGTGCTGTTCCTGCCGCCCAGCCCGCGCTGGCTTTTGGCGCAGGGACGCGAACGGGATGCGCGCCGTGTGCTGATCGAACTGCGGGGCCTGCCCCGGCTGGTCACGGCGGAACGCAATGCGATCATGGCGCGGCTGGGAACGCGCGGGGACGGCATTACCAGTTTCATCAACAACCCCAACTGCCGGCGCGGGCTGTGGCTCGCCGTGGCGTTACAGGTGGCGCAGCAGTTCTCCGGCATCAACGCGGTCCTGTATTACGCCCCCCATATCATCGGGCTGGCGGGGTATGGGCATGATGTGCAGGTGTGGGGGCCGGTCGGGGTTGGGATCATCAATTTCCTGTCCACCTCCATCGCCATGACATGTGTGGACCGGGTGGGACGCAGGCCCATGCTGATCTGTGGCTTCGCGCTCATGGCGGTGGCCATGGCGGGACAGGCGATCATGTTCGCGGGCGGCGAACCCCCGACGGAGGGCATGCGGCTGCTGATGGGGGCGTTCATGCTTCTGTTCGTGGCGGCGTTCGCTTTTTCCGCCGGTCCGCTGGCATGGCTGCTCTGTGCCGAAATCCTGCCGCTGCGGGGGCGGGAGTTCGGCATGGCGTGTTCCACCTGCGCCAACTGGATCGCCAACCTGCTGGTCAGCGCCACGTTCCTCAGTGGTCTGGAAATCTTCGGCACGAACCGGGTGCTGTGGGGTTATGCAACGCTTAACGCGCTGTTCATGGTGATGGTCATCCGTCATGTGCCCGAAACACGGGGCATGACGCTGGAACAGATCGAGACCGAACTCATGCGCGGCACGCCGCTGCGCACGCTGGGGCGGGATACGCGATAAGACGGCAAGGAATGAAGATTTCAGGACGCGGATACAGAAAACCCGGCGCAAGGCCGGGTTTTCCACATCGTGCCTGATGGATGGGGATCAGGCGGACTGGAGCTGCGCTTCGGCGAACTCGTAGTTGGCCAGCTTGTCCAGGTAGTTGACGATGTAGTCGGGGCGACGGTTGCGGAAGTCGAGGTAGTAGGAGTGTTCCCACACATCCAGACCCAGCAGCACCTTGCCCTGGCCTTCGGCCAGCGGGTTGGAGCCATTGGCGGTCTTCGTCACCTTCAGCTTGCCGTCGGAAGCCAGCACCAGCCATGCCCAGCCCGAGCCGAACTGCGATGCGGCGGCTGCCTTGAAGTCAGCCTTGAACTTTTCGATGCTGCCGAAATCCTCGACCAGCTTCCTGGACAGGGAATCGGGAATCGCCCCACCAGCCGGTGACAGGTTGTGCCAGAACAGGATGTGGTTCCAATGCTGTCCCGCATTGTTGAACACCGGCGCCAGGTCAGGCTTGCCCTTGACCGTCAGGATGATTTCCTCGAGCGACTTGCCCTGAAGTTCCGGCTTGGATTCGACAAAGCCGTTCAGGGCCGTCACATAGGCCTGATGATGCTTGTCATGATGCAGTTCCAGCGTTTCCTGGCACATGCCACGGTTGGCCAGCGCATTGTAGGCGAAGGGAAGGGACGGCAATTCAAAAGCCATGAACATTCTCCTGGGAAGTGCAAGGGGCGGCCTGCGACCGCCATACCAAGATTGCTATGGGGGCGGAGCGGGTGCGTCAAGTGACGGTCCTATGACCATGCCCCTCCGTTCCCTCGTGGGGCAAACGCCATGACCGGCCAGATGGATGCACCCCAATCCGGGGAAGTGGCCTTTTCCACCATGCAGGCCGCGCGTCAGGTTGACCCGGACCGTTTCTTCTGTTCGCTGTTCCTGCCCCCTGCCGCCCGTATCGCAGCCCTGACGCTGATTACCTTCAACCATGAATGTATCCGGGCGGTGGGTACATCGGCTTCATGGTCGGTCGCCGGTCCCATGGCGGGGCTGATCCGCCTGCAATGGTGGCGCGACGTGCTGGAAAGCGGCAACGCGCAGCGCCATGACACGGCACGCGCCGTCCTTGACCTGCTGGCGCGTGGGGCCGTGCGGCGTGAAACGCTGGATGGCATCATTATGGCACGGGAATGTGAACTCGATGGCCTGCCGGACAGGCCGACATGGCAGGCCAGCATGCTGGACGGCGCGGGGGGCGTGCAGGTCGCCATGGCCGAAGCTACTGGCGTGACCGATGCGGAACAACTGGCGCGCATCCGGCTGATGGGCGGGATTTATGGCGTGGGCGCGCTGGTGCGCTACCTGCCTGTCGTGCTGCACGGCGGGCGCTGCCCCCTGCCGGATGATATGCTGGCCGAAACCGGCCTGACCCGTGATGGCCTGCGCACCGGGCAGGCGACTGCCACCCAGATCGCCACCCTGCGCGATGGACTGCGCCAGCAGGGGCGGGACTGGCTGGCGATGGTGCGCGGCGGCGAGGGCGCGCGCCTGCCGCGTGCCGCCATGTCGGCTGGACTGCCTGCCATACTGGGCCTGCGCGACATGCGTCCCCACGCCATTCGGGGCGAGGGCACGCAGCCGCGCGGTCTGGGTGACAGGCTGGCCGTCATGCGCGCCCTGCTGCGCCGCCGAATATAGGAACCTACGCCTGAGCATTTTCCCGGCAGGCATGGGGCGGACGGTCAGGGCGTGTTGGTCACCAGGCTTTCCATGACAGCGAACAGGGCGGAATAATCCTCGTTCGGGTGACGACGGCGGGTGAGTGACAGACTCTGCGTCGCGGCGGCCATCGCTGGCAGCGGGGCGGTCTGCCGGGCCGCATCGGTCATGAGCAGGCGCATGTCCTTCTGCATGAGGCGCGTGGGGAACTGCGGGCTGAAATCCCCTTCCTTCGCAGCTTTCAGCTTGCGCTTGTGGTGGGGAGAGATGACCGGCACCGCATCCAGCGCATCGAACAGCATGCTCCGGTCAAGTCCTGCGGCCAGACCATAGGTCACCCCCTCCGCCACGACGGCGAGTGTCGCGCCCATGATGCCGTTGATGACCAGTTTCAGCTTCGACCCGCTGCCCGCCGGGCCGGCATGGATGGTCAGACGGCCTATGGCATCGAAAACCGGCTGTGCGCGCGCGATTTCGTCCGCCGTGCCACCTGCGAGGATGACGAGATTGCCCGATTCCGCTTCTGGCGTGCTGCCCGCCACCGGGGCGTCGATGACGGCGATGTTGCGCGTCGCACATTCCTGCGCCAGCGCGACGGAGGTTTCTGGTGCGACCGTGCTGGTATTGATCAGCAGGCCACCGGCCTTCAGCCCGGCCAGTGCGCCATCGGACCCGTGCAGGGCGCTGGCAAGTGCTTCATCATCAGGCACGCAGGCGATCAGGATATCGGCTTCCTGCGCCAGTGCGCGCGGCGTGGGCACAAAGCGCGTGCTGCCGTCTCCGCCCTTGCCCGACGGGGTATAGGCGGCAATCCGGTATCCTGCCTTCACCAGATTTGCGCCCATGCGGGAGGCCATGGCGCCGAATCCGACAAAACCGATCAGGGGAGCGGTGGACATGCGTGTTCTCCTTGGTTTGAATGCACACGGTCCGGTTGTGAGGGACCTGCGCCAAAGTGACGCCCAGCATGCATGAGGTCACGCAGGGATGTCACGCGGGGCAGGGGCCTCGCATAAAGATGATGGCAGGGAAGGCCGGGGGGCTGTGGCATCAGGACCAACGGCCAGTCCGTAACCGGAAAAAGAATAGAGATGATGCGGTCCCTGCGTTTTTTTGACGATCTTGCCCAGACCATAGCCAGCCACCCCCCCATGCAACTGGGCGTGGTCTATCCATGCAGCGTGCCGGCGTTGCAGGCCGCGGCTGGCATCGCGGCGCGTGGTCTGGCCGTGCCGACGCTGATCGGTCCGGCGGCGTTGATCCGCCAGATGGCCGCAACCTCCGGGATCGACCTGACCGCGTGCCATATTGCCGATGTCGCAACGCCTGAGGACGCAGCCCGCCATGGCGTGCAGATGGCCCATGGGGGCAAGGTGGCGGCCCTGATGAAAGGCTCGCTCCACTCCCGCATCTTCCTGCATGAACTCGGCCATCACGAAGGGGGGCTGCGCACCACCCGCCGCATGAGCCATGTGTATGTAATCGACGCCCCGCAGGCCCCGCGCGTGCTGCTGGTTACGGATGGGGCGGTGAACATCGCCCCCGAAATCGATATGCGGCGCGATATCGTCCAGAACAGCATCGACCTTGCCCGCATGCTGGGGCTGGACCAGCCGAAGGTCGCGCTGCTCTCGGCAGTGGAAATGGTCAACCCTGCGCTGCCTTCCACGCTGGACGCGGCGATCCTGTGCAAGATGGCCGAACGCGGGCAGATCACCGGCGGCATCCTTGACGGGCCGCTGGCCTTCGATAACGCCATCAGTCCCGAAGCCGCCGCATGCAAGGGCGTGGTGTCCCCCGTGGCGGGGCTTGCGGATATTCTGGTCGCCCCGGATCTGGAGGCAGGCAATATCCTGGCCAAGCAGATGACATTCATCGGGCAGGCACAGGCCGCAGGCATCGTGATGGGCATGCGTGTGCCCGTCATCCTGACCAGCCGGGCCGACCCGGTACCCGTGCGCATGCTGTCGTGTCTGGTGGCCGCCGTCATGATCCGCCACGGCTATGGCGGGAATCCGGTGGCCAGCATGGATCAATGCGGATGACGCTGCGATGTGATGTGTGTAAGGAGGGGCGGCCCGCTCGCGCGATAGTGTCCATGGGGCCGGGGCCTGCCTTCAGGGCGGCAGGCGCGGTTGCGCATCCCTGCGTCCGCCGTGGGGCGATGCGATGGACCGGGTTCCTCGCGCAGAGATGATGCCCCGCCTCGTCCCACATGGTGGCAAGGAAAGGGCTGACAGAAATGACGACGGCGACACTCCGGCGGGTATGGGCACCCCATGCGCGCCACCGCCGCCGTCAGACATGAACGTATGAAACAGGCCGGGTTCCCCGCGCCGCCGGGTGGCTGCCCGGTCCAGCCGATGAACAGCCACGCAGCGGGTTTCCGATGCCGATCCGGAGAAAGCCATGACCTCGAATCCCTCATCCTCCGCTTCCACCTATGATGTGGTCCTGATTGGCGGCGGGATCATGAGTGCAACACTGGGCGCGCTGCTGCGGCAGCTTGAGCCCAACCTGTCCATTGCCCTGTTCGGACGGCTCGATGATGTGGCGCTGGAAAGTTCCAATGCGTGGAACAACGCGGGCACGGGTCATTCCGCCCTGTGCGAACTGAACTACACGCCGCTCCGCCCGGACGGGAATGTGGATATTTCCAAGGCGGTCGCGGTCAACGAAGCCTTCCAGATATCGCGTCAGTTCTGGTCCTATCTTGTGGAAACGGGACAGATCGCTTCCCCGCGCGATTTCCTCAACCCCATCGCGCATATGAGCTTCGTCTGGGGACCGGAAAACGTGGATTTCCTGCGCAGGCGGCATGCGGCGTTGCAGGATCATCCGTTATTCGAAGGCATGTCCTTCTCGACCGATGAGGCGCAGCTTGCCCAGTGGATGCCGCTGGTCATGCAGGACCGCGCGCCGGGCCAGCCGCTTGCCGCCACGTGGCACCCGGCGGGAACGGACGTGAATTTCGGTGCGCTGACACGCCGCCTGATCCAGCTTCTGCAGGGCAAGCCGGGCTTTGAACTCAACCTCGCCCATGAAGTCGAGGACCTGAAGCCCGCAGGCAACAATGAATGGGATGTATCGGTCCGCGCCATGCATGGCGGGGCGGAGCGCAAGGTGCGCGCGAAGTTCGTGTTCATTGGTGCGGGCGGTGGCGCGCTGCCGCTTCTGCAGAAAAGTGGCATACCCGAAGCGCACGGCATTGGCGGTTTCCCGGTCAGCGGGCAGTTCCTGCGCTGCACCAATCCCGATGTCGTCGCCCGCCATCATGCCAAGGTGTATGGCAAGGCGTCGGTTGGTGCGCCCCCGATGTCGGTGCCGCATCTCGATACCCGCGTGATCGATGGACAGCGCGGGCTGCTGTTCGGGCCGTATGCCGGGTTCTCGACCAAGTTCCTGAAGTCGGGATCGTGGCTGGATCTGCCGCGCTCGATTCGCATGGACAATATCGGGGCTATGATGGCGGTCGCCCGCGACAACATGGCGCTGACAAAATACCTGATCCAGCAGGTGCTCCAGTCCAATGAGGACCGGATGAAGGCGTTGCGTGATTTCGTCCCCACCGCCCGCAAGGAAGATTGGGAACTGATTACCGCGGGCCAGCGCGTGCAGGTCATCAAGAAAGATGCGACACGCGGCGGCGTGCTTCAGTTCGGGACGGAGGTCGTGACCGGTGCCGGCGGGTCCGTGGCGGCCCTGCTGGGGGCATCCCCCGGCGCATCCACGGCGGCCCCCATCATGCTGACGGTGCTGCAGCGCTGCTTCGCCAGCCGCATGCCGCAGTGGGATGCCCGCCTGCGTGAGATCGTGCCGTCCTTCGGCACGCGACTGGGGCAGGATGCGCAGATGTGCGCGCAGGTGCGTGAGCGCACCCGTAAGGTATTGCAGTTACAGGGCTGAAGGCAGGTTCCCCGCCCGGCTGTCCGGGCGGGGATGGCCGTTATTCGTCGTCGTTTTCGCTCATCTGGTCCGCCGGGTGGCGAACGGGCGGCGCAGGCGCGCGCTGGGGCCGGTTTTCGATCTGGCGACGCATGAAATGGGTGGCGATATCCGCCAGTTCGATGAACTGGTCGGCCTGACGGCGCAGTTCGTCGCCAATCAGCGGTGGCGTGGTCTTGATCGATCCGACCACGGTGGCCCGCACGCCCTGACGCTGCACGGCTTCCAGCACGCGGCGGAAATCGGAATCCCCGCTGAACAGCACCGCATGGTCGATATGCGGGGCCATTTCCATCATGTCCACCGTCAGTTCGACATCCATGTTGCCGCGCACCCGGCGGCGGCCGTTATGGTCGATGAATTCCCGCGCGTTCTTGGTCACCAGCGTATAGCCGTTATAGACCAGCCAGTCCGTCAGGGGTTTCAGCGGAGAATATTCTTCGGTGTCCAGTACGGCGGAATAGTAATAGGCGCGCAGGACGTTTGATTTCGAGCGGAAAAACTGCAGCAGCTTGCGATAGTCGACTTCAAATCCAAGGTTGCGGGATGCGGAATACAGGCTGGTGCCATCTATGAAGAGGCAGAGCCGATCCTGTGGTTGAAAAAACATTTACGGTCAGTCCCTGAAACAAGAAAGTGGAGATGTCGCGGTCACGTTAAATTTCGTTATGGGTATGTATTCGGGCATCGAAGTGAAAGTTGTCGGACATAATGATTCATGGTGTATGAAGCCGGTTGCCTTCCAGAAGTTTCCTGTGGGGGGAATTACTAACCGACCGTGAACGCCCGGAATACAGTTTTCATATGACAATGCTGCAACCTCCTGCTTCCCTTACGGATATCGTGATTGCGGTGGGCGCGAACCTGCCGCGCGAAAGTGGTGAAACTGCGGCTGCCACCTGCCTGTGGGCGGTGGACGAACTGGGGCGCATTCCCGGCCTGTCGGTCGTGGCGGTGTCGCGCTGGTATGAAAGCGCGCCCGTGCCACCATCGGGCCAGCCACCTTATGTTAATGGCATCGTGCGGCTGTCGGGCCGGATCGATCCCGCTGGCCTGCTGGCCCGGCTGCATGAAATCGAGGCCCGCGCCGGGCGCAGGCGCACGGTGGTCAACGCCGCCCGGCCGCTTGATCTTGATATCATTTCCATGGGCGATCTGGTGCGCGCCAGTCTTGACCCCATTATACCACACCCGCGCGCGACGCAGCGGGCCTTTGTCGTGCTGCCGCTGCGCGATGTCATGCCCGACTGGCGCGACCCGGTTACGGGGCAGGGGCTTGACGCCTTCCTGCCCGGCGTGGCGGATCAGGACATCGCCGTGATGAAGGCCACGCCCGCCGACTGAATGCTTGCATCAGGACAGGGGTGGGGCTAGTAAGGTAAATTCTGATCCACGTAACCAATTAATAACCGGAGTTCAGGCCTGATGGCACGCGTCACTGTCGAGGACTGCGTTGAGCGGGTTCCCAATCGTTTTGAACTGGTGCTGCTGGCTGCCCAGCGTGCGCGCGCCCTGTCCCGGGGCGAGGAAATGACGGTTGACCGCGACAACGACAAGAACCCCGTCGTCGCCCTGCGCGAAATTGCTGACCAGACCGTCGGTCTGGACCAGATCCGCAGCGACCTCGTCCGCTCTCTGGCCCGCGCGCCCGAGCCGGAGCCCGCTGATGAGGAAGTGGTCGACCTGATCCCGACCGAACAGAACATCTTCGGCCTGCAGGATGTCTCGGCCGAGGAAGAGGCCCGCAATTCCGGCGGCATGACGGCTGAAGAACTTGAAGCCTCTGTCGAGGCGGCCCTGAGCGGACGGGGCCGGTAACATCTGGCGAAAGGGTGGAAGGTGACTGACCCGGTCAGATCGGAAACGACATCTTCTTCCATGCCTGTGCCTGCCACAGGTGGAGTGACCGAGGGTGCGGTGGCCCTGCCTGCCGTGCAGGGCGAAGGGGAGCGGGTCATCTCGTGCGAGGGGCTGATCCGTCGCATCCACGCTTATGACCCGTCGGCCGATGCGGACCTGATCCGGCGGGCCTTCGCGGTGGCGCAGGCCGCCCATGCCGGGCAGGCGCGCGACAATGGTGATCCCTACATCACCCACCCGCTGGCCGTCGCCAACATACTGGCGGGCTTCCACCTCGATACCGCATCCATCATTACAGCCCTGCTGCATGACACCATTGAGGATACGGGTGTCACCCAGCAGGAACTGCGCGACAAATTCGGTAATACGGTTGCCGAACTGGTTGATGGCGTCACCAAGCTGACGCGGCTGGAGCTTCAGTCCGACCGGACCAAGCAGGCCGAGAATTTCCGCAAGCTCGTGCTTGCGATGTCGCGCGATATCCGCGTGCTGCTGGTCAAGCTGGCGGACCGCCTGCACAACATGCGCACGCTGCATTACGTGCAGCGTCTGGACCGCAGGCAGCGCATCGCGCGCGAAACCATGGAAATCTACGCCCCCCTTGCCGGTCGTATCGGCATGGACAAGGTGAAGGGCGAACTCCAGAACCTGTCTTTCGCGGCACTTGAGCCGGAAGCGATGGCGACCATCCGCGCCCGCCTCAATTACCTGCGCGGGCAGGGTGCTGACGTTATCGAGGAAATCCGCCGCGAACTTCTGGCCCTGTGCGCCGATGCCGGGGTGGAAGGCGTGGATGTGACCGGGCGCGAAAAGACGCCCTATTCCATCTGGGAAAAGATGCAGCGGCGCAATGTCGCGTTCGAGCAGCTTTCCGACATCATGGCGTTCCGCATCATCGTTCCATCGCGGGAAGCCTGCTATATCGCGCTTGGGGCGGTGCATGGCGCCTATCCGGTCATTGCCGGGCGCTTCAAGGACTATATTTCCACCCCCAAGGCCAATGGTTACCAGAGCCTGCATACCGGGGTGACGCTGCGCCATCCGCGCAACCAGAAGATCGAGGTGCAGATCCGCACGGCGGAAATGCACGACGTGGCCGAAAACGGTGTGGCCTCGCACTGGCTGTACAAACAGTTGCCCGATGCGGGCGCCAATGGCGCGGCCAGGGGGGTCGTGTCCGGGCTGCGCTGGGTGCAGGACCTGCTGGATATTCTGGAAGATTCGGCAGCCCCTGACGAGTTCCTCGAGAACACGAAGCTCGAACTCTATCAGGACCAGGTTTTCTGCTTTACCCCCAAGGGGCAGCTCATTCCCCTGCCGCGTGGGGCGACGCCGGTCGATTTCGCCTATGCCGTGCATAGCCAGGTTGGCGATGCGTGTGTGGGCGCGCGCATAAACGGGCGGCTCATGCCGCTGCGCCATGAACTGCAGAACGGCGATCAGGTCGAGATCATGACCGCGCGCGGCGGCACGCCTTCGCCGTCGTGGGAACGCTTTGTCGTCACCGGCAAGGCGCGGGCGCGTATCCGCCGTCATGTCGCCCTGCAGCAGCGTGAAGCCCATCTGGAAAGCGGCCGCGTAGCGCTGGCCAAGGCGTTCCGGCAGGAAGGGGTGGACGGATCGGAAAAGGTGCTGGACAGCCTGCTCAAGGACCTGCGCCTGCAGACTGTGGCCGACCTGTATGTGGCCGTGGGCAATGGCAACCAGTCCGCGCGGGAAGTGGTGCAGCTTGCCTATCCCGAACTGCGCCGCGCGCCGCGTGCGCCGCGTATGGTGCCGGGCCTGTCCATGCGTTCCTCCGCCGGGGCGTCCGGTGGTGCCGCAGGGCGGCGTAGACCGGCAGCGGGCATGGCGCTGGCGGGCGTGGGTGCGGGCATGGCGGTGCATTTCGCCGGATGCTGCCATCCGCTGCCCGGCGACCGGATCGTGGGGATCGTCTCGACCGGCAAGGGGATCACGGTGCATACGCTGGGGTGCCAGACGCTGGAAACCTTTGCCGCAACGCCTGAACGCTTCATGGACCTCGACTGGGATTACGACCTGATCGCCCGCAATGCGACCGGGCACCATACCGGGCGGCTGAGCGTGGTGACGGCCAATGAACCGGCCATGCTGGCGACGCTGACCAATATCGCCACCAAGCATGAAGGCATCATGGCCAACCTGCGTATCGTCAACCGTCAGCTTGAATTCATGGAAATCCTTGCTGATATCGAAGTGCGCGACCTGCGGCACCTGACCGCCATCATGGTGGGGCTACGTTCCGCCAAGGGCGTGGTTCAGGTTGAACGGGCAAGGGGTTAGGTCATGCTGATCGGCATAGGCTCCGACCTGTGCGATGTCAGGCGGATCGAGACGGTACTGGCGCGTCATGATGGCAGGTTTCTGAAACGGGTCTTCACGGACCGGGAACAGGCAGCAGCGGAGCGCAGGCAGGGAACCGCCCGACTGGGTACCTACGCCAAGCGCTGGGCGGCGAAGGAAGCCTGTGCGAAGGCGCTGGGTACGGGGTTCGCGCAGGGCGTGTTCCATCACGACATGGGGGTTGAAAACCTGCCCGGTGGCCAGCCTGTCATGCGGCTGACCGGCGGTGCGCTGGCGCGGCTGGAAACGCTGCTGCCTGCCGGACATGCCGCGCGGATTTTCCTGACGATGACGGACGAGCATCCCTACGCCTTCGCGCAGGTCATGATCATGGCGGAAAAGGCCGCCGCGGACTGATCCCATTCCCTTCCGCAAGGGCAATGCTTGACACGGCGGGGGTGCGTGGGCTTGATCCGCACGTTATTCGTCCGGCGGTCCGTGCCCGGTCGATACCAGATCCGGATTAAAGAGCGCTTATGCCAATGGACGATAACAAGACATTTTCTTCCTCTCCCAAGGCCGGGACATCGCGCCGCGAGGGCGGTCTGCTTGAACTGCTGCGCACCATCGTCATTGCCGGGGTGCTGGCCATCAGTGTGCGTACCGTACTGTTCGAGCCGTTCAATATCCCCTCCGCCTCCATGATCCCGACGCTACAGGTGGGCGATTATGTGTGGGTGGCAAAATACAGCTACGGCTATTCCCGCTTTTCTCTGCCCGGTTCGCCAAACCTGTTCGAAGGCCGGATATTCAACAGCCTGCCCCATCGTGGTGACGTGGCCGTGTTCCGGTTCACCAAGGATACGTCCATTGATTACATCAAGCGCATTGTCGGCCTGCCCGGCGATGTGATCCAGATGCGTATGGGCAGGCTTTACCTCAACGGTCAGGAAGTCCCGCGTGAGCCGGAAGGCGAATATGTGGCGATCGATGAACACCGCACCCACATGGAAGGGGATCGCTACCGCGAGATCCTGCCCGGTAGTGGCGGCCATGGGCCGGTTGCGCATGATATCCTGAAACTGACGGATGAGGGCGGCAAGAACGATACGCCGGAATATGTCGTGCCGCCGGGCTATTTCTTCGCCATGGGCGACAACCGCGATGATAGCGCCGACAGCCGCTTCATGGGGGACGAGCCGCAGGATCTGGGCTTCGTGCCCATGGAAAATCTGGTCGGGCAGGCGAAATGGATCTTCATGTCCGTCGATGGCGCGCATCCGTTCTGGCAGTTCTGGTACTGGCCTGCTGAAATCCGGTGGAACAGGCTGTTCATGGGGGTTCGCTGATATGCAGGCGGCAGGTGTGCCCGCAGCCGAAATCAAACGGCTGGAAGGGTGTCTTGGCTACCATTTCACCCGGCCCGAACTGTTGCTGCGCGCCCTGACGCACCGCTCCGCCGCGCATGAGCGCAATGGGGGTAGGCGCGCGCGTCAGGGCACGGCGCAGCGTGGGGCCGGGTCCAACGAGCGGCTGGAATTCATAGGCGACCGCGTACTGGGCCTGCTTATGGCGGAATGGCTGCTCGAACGCTTTCCCGATGAGCAGGAAGGCGCGCTTGGCCCCCGGCACGCGCATCTGGTTTCGCGCACGGTGCTGGCGCGGATTGCGCAGGATATGGGACTACATTCCGCGCTGGACGTAGCCGAGCACGAGGCGCGTGCCGGGGTGCGCCAGACCGCCAATGTGCTGGCGGATGCGGTGGAAGCCATCCTTGGCGCCATTTATCTGGATGGCGGGCTGGACCCCGCGCGTGGCTTCGTGCGGCGGGTATGGAATGAATCCATCGTGGCGCAGGCCAGGCCGCCCAAGGACCCCAAGACCGCATTGCAGGAATGGGTGCTGGCGCGCGCGCTGCCTTTGCCGCAGTACCGCGTTGTATCATCGGATGGCCCATCGCATGCGCCGCGTTTCGTCATTGCGGTGGACGCACAGGGAAAAACCGGGCAGGGCGTAGCCGGAAGCAAGCGCGCGGCCGAAAGCGACGCCGCATCCGACCTGCTGCGCCAGCTTGGCGCGGACAGGCAGGCCAACGCCTCCACGCACCGTAAAGGGCACGAATAATGACTGGGCTGGATCAGGACAACACGACACGCTGCGGGTTCGTGGCCATTGTGGGGGCGCCCAACGCGGGCAAGTCCACATTGCTCAACCGCATGGCGGGGACCAAGCTGTCCATCGTCAGCCCCAAGGCGCAGACGACGCGCTTTCGGGTGCTGGGCATCCTCATGCGCCAGCAGACGCAGATGCTGCTGGTTGACACGCCGGGCATCTTCCAGCCGAAGCGCAAGCTCGACCGTGCCATGGTCGCTGCCGCGTGGACGGGTTCGGAAGATGCGGACATCACCATGCTGATCGTCGATGCGCGCGCGGGCATGACCGATGCGCTGCGCGCCATCGCCACCCGCCTTGCGGAACAGAAGCGCAGGCTGTGGCTGGTGCTGAACAAGACCGATCTGGTGCGGCGCGACGCGCTGCTGCCGCTGACGGCGGAACTGTCCGCCATCCTGCCGGTGGAGCATGTGTTCATGGTCAGCGCCCGCTCAGGCGAAGGGGTGGACGACCTTATGGATCGTCTGGCGACCGAGCTGCCACTCGGCCCCTATCTCTACCCCGAAGATGACCTGACCGACCTGCCCGACCGCCTGCTCGCGGCCGAACTGGTGCGTGAGCAGATATTCCTGCAGACGCATGAGGAAGTGCCGTATTCCGCCACTGCCGAGACCGAAGGATTTGAAGAACGGCCCGATGGCTCGGTCCGCATCGATGTCACCATCTACGTGGCGCGGGCGTCGCACAAGGCGATCCTGATTGGCGAGCGCGGCAGCCGGATTCGCGCCATAGGCGAAAAGGCGCGGCGCGAACTGGGCCGCCTGCTGGGGCGCACATGCCATCTTTTCCTGAATGTGAAGGAACGCGCCGGATGGGATGAGGAGCGCGCCCGCCTGCGCGCCATCGGTCTGGATGACGCATCCTGAATCCTTAAAAGAGGGGCATCATCGGCTTGTGGGGGGGGGCTTCCCTCTATATGACAGGGCATGGCCGGGTGGCCTGCCCGTTCCTTGCCCTGTTTGCCTGATCTGTTCCGAGGACCAATGACCCAGCCCGTCAAACCCCACGTTCCCCCCTACAAGCGCGTCCTTCTGAAGGTATCGGGGGAGG
This sequence comes from Komagataeibacter saccharivorans, assembly GCF_004348195.1. NCBI lineage: Bacteria > Pseudomonadati > Pseudomonadota > Alphaproteobacteria > Acetobacterales > Acetobacteraceae > Komagataeibacter > Komagataeibacter saccharivorans. Next base: position 2,764,150 of record NZ_CP036404.1, read on the forward strand.
CCCTGATGGGCAGCGGGTCGTACGGGGTCGATCCGGCGACGGTCGATGGCATCGCGGCAGATGTCGCAGCGGTCGCCGGCACGGGTATCGAGGTCTGTCTGGTCATTGGCGGCGGGAACATCTTCCGTGGCATGGCCGCAGCAGCCCGTGGCATGGACCGCGCCCAGGGCGATTACGCCGGGATGCTGGCCACCGTCATCAATGCGCTGCTCATGCAGAATTCGCTCGAACGCCACGGCGTGCCCACGCGTGTCATGACCGCCATCCACATGTCCTCCATTGCCGAACCCTATATCCGCCGCCGCGCGGTCAGGCACATGGAAAAGGGCCGCGTGGTCATTTTCGCCGCCGGCACCGGCAACCCGTTCTTCACGACCGATACGGGGGCTGCGCTGCGTGCGGCGGAAATGGAATGTGACGCCCTGTTCAAGGGTACGCAGGTTGACGGCGTCTATTCAGACGATCCGCGCAAGAACCCTGACGCGCAGCGTTATGATACCCTGACCTACCGTGACGTGCTGGCCAATGACCTCAATGTCATGGATGCGGCGGCCATTAGCCTTGCGCGTGAAAACCGGCTGCCTATCGTGGTATTCAACATTCACGAACCTGATGCCTTTTCCCGCGTCATGCGGGGCGAGGGACGTTTCACCACCATCGTGACGGCGGACTGAAGCAGGGCCATCCCTGTTTGCGCATGGGCTGTCATGCCCGGTGGATAGAGAATTAGAAGGAGGGCCACAGTGTCTGTCGATCAGAAAACTTTGCTGGCGGATCTGACCCGCCGTATGGACGGCGCGATTGAAAGCCTGCGTCGTGATTTCGCGGGCCTGCGTTCTGGCCGTGCCAGCCCGGCGCTGCTGGAACCGGTGCGCGTTGAAGCCTATGGCGGCGAAGTGCCGCTGACGCAGGTCGGCTCCATCGCCGTGCCGGAAGCGCGCATGCTGACGGTGCAGGTATGGGATCGCACGCTGGTTGGCGCGGTTGAACGCGCCATCCGCGATGCCGGTCTGGGTCTGAACCCGGCGGCTGATGGCCAGACGGTGCGCGTGCCCATTCCCCAGCTTACGGAAGAACGCCGTAACGAACTGGCCCGCGCCGCCGGCAAATATGCTGAAAATGGCAAGATCGCCGTACGTGGCGTCCGTCGTGACGGCATGGACCAGAGCAAGAAGCTGGAAAAAAGCGGCGACATCAGCGAAGACGATGTGAAGGTCTGGTCGGATGCGATCCAGAAGCTGACCGATCAGTACGTCAAGCGTGTTGACGAACTGCTGAGTGAAAAAGAACGCGAGATCAAGCAGGTCTGATCGATTCGTGCGCGCAGCATCCGCCCCGTTTTTCCCCGTGCGTGACTGAGGAGGACGACCAGCTCTTGTCCGGGTCAGATCATCGTACGGCAGCCCCTGTGTGCCTGCCGGAGCATGTTGCCATCATCATGGATGGCAACGGGCGCTGGGCGAACATGCGGGGCCTGCCGCTGCTTGCGGGCCACCGCGCGGGCGGGGAAGCCGTACAGCGCACGGTGCGCGCCGCCATCAGGCGGGGTGTGAAATGGGTCACGCTTTACGCTTTTTCATCGGAAAACTGGCGGCGCACGCCCGGTGAGGTCGCGGACCTGACGGGGCTGCTGCGCTATTACCTGCGGCACAAGGTGGCCGAGCTGTCGCGCGAAGGCGTGCGGCTGCGGGTCATCGGCGATCTGTCGCGCTTTCCCGACGATGTCCAGAACGAAGCCCGGCTGGCTGAAAAGGTCACGGCGGGCAACGACACGCTGGTGCTGGTGCTGGCCCTGTCCTATGGCGGGCGGGCTGACATCGTGCAGGCTGCCGCCCGGATGGCGCAGGCGGTCGCGCGCGGGGAGCTTGAAGCCAGTGCGATAGACGAGACGGTTTTCGCAACCGCCCTGCAGACGGCAGGCATGCCGGACCCGGATATGGTTGTACGGACCAGCGGGGAATGTCGCCTGTCCAACTTCCTGCTGTGGCAGTCGGCCTATGCCGAACTGGTTTTTCTCGAAACGCCCTGGCCGGATTTTGACGAAACGCATTTCGATACCGTGCTGGATATCTACTCACGGCGTGAAAGGCGATTCGGTGCCCGGCCAGTCTGCAAATAATGGTGCGTCCCCGACCGGGACTGCGCCGAAGAAATCCACCAACTGGAAAGACCTCCGCGCCCGCGTGATCTCGGCTGCCGTGCTGGTGCCGTTCGCGGGGCTGTGCGTGTGGGCGGGCGGACTGGTCTATGGTGGCCTGATCGTGCTGGCCATGGCGGGCATGGCGGTCGAATGGGCGCGGATGTTCGGCTATGGTCTGGACACGCGGCGCGGCCAGCTCAGTCTGGCATGGGCGGTGTGTATCGGAATTGCCGCGATCGCGGGGCACTGGGGCGGTGCGCTGCTGGTCATGCTGGCGGCCCTTGTGCTGGGTCCGGCGCTGGGGGCGGGGCAGGTTGCCATTGGCTGTGCGGGGCTGTCCCTTCTGTGGCTGCGTTACATGAGCGAACCGGGGGCGGGTGTTGTCCTGTTCCTTGTCGCCTGCGTGGCGCTGAGCGACACGGGCGCGTACATGGCCGGGCGTATTTTTGGTGGCCCCAAGCTGGCCCCGCGCATCTCGCCCGCCAAGACATGGTCGGGGTCGGCTGGTGGCCTGCTCAGCGCCGTGCTGGGGGGCATGCTGATCGCGGGGCTCATGCCCGGTGCGCTGCCGGGTGCGGTATGGCGCGGTGCGGTATTCGGCGCGCTTGTCGCCATTGCGGCCCAGACCGGTGACCTTGCGGAAAGCGCGCTCAAGCGTGCGCGTGGCGTGAAGGATTCGGGCACGATCCTGCCGGGTCATGGCGGGCTGCTGGATCGTTTTGACGGCCTGCTGGTTGCAGCCCCCATGGCGGCCCTGCTGTCTTTGGGGGCAGTCGGTCGGGCGGCTTTCTGGTATGTGGGGCAGCGCTGAAGGCGCGGCCATGCCTGCGGGGCGGGCCATGAAAAGTTTTAGGGAATGACGCGATAATGAAGACAGTTTCCGTTCTGGGCAGTACGGGCAGCATCGGCTGTTCCACCGTTGACCTGCTGCTTCAGGCGCCGGGGCAGTTCCGTACCGGCGCGCTGGTGGGGGGGCGGAATGTCGCCCGTCTGGCCGAGCAGGCGCGGGCATTGGGCGCGCAGCGCGCGGTCATCGCGGACGAGAAGCTGCTGCCTGAACTGGAAACCCTGCTTGCGGGCAGTGGCGTGGAAACAGCCGGTGGCCGTGAAGCGGTAATCGAAGCGGCAGCCCTGCCGGTGGACTGGACCATGGCGGCCATTACCGGGGCGACCGGGCTGGAACCGACCCTCGCAGCGGTGCGCAACGGCCGGTCCGTGGCGCTGGCGAACAAGGAAGCGTTGGTCTGCGCGGGTGATGTCATGCTTCGCGCCGTAGCGGATGCGGGTGCGACCCTGCTGCCCGTCGATTCCGAACATAACGCCGTATTCCAGTCCATGGCTGACAAGCAGGCGGATGAAGTCGAACAGATCATCCTGACCGCATCGGGCGGTCCCTTCCGCCGTGCCAGTCTGGAAGAAATGGAAAAGGCCCCGCTTGAAGCCGCACTCAAGCATCCCACATGGTCGATGGGCGCCAAGATCACCATTGATTCCGCCACCATGTTCAACAAGGGACTGGAACTGATCGAGGCCGCGCGTCTGTTCAACGTGACGGAAGACAGGCTGGGCGTGGTCGTGCATCCGCAGTCCGTGGTGCATGGCATGGTGCAGTATACCGATGGTTCCATCGTGGCGCAGCTTGGCTCGGCGGACATGCGTATCCCCATCGCCCACACGCTGGCATGGCCGCAACGCATGCCCACCAATTCGCCGCGTCTGGATCTGGCGACGCTGGCCCGCCTTGATTTCGAAGCCCCGGATGAAGTCCGCTTCCCCGCATTGCGCCTTGCGCGCGAATCCCTGCGGACCGGGGGGGCAATGCCCGCCATCCTGTCCGGGGCCAATGAAATTGCGGTTGAAGCCTTCCTGAAGCGCGAAATCGGTTTTCTGGATATTGCACGCATTGTCGAGGATGTGATGCAATCAATTGGCGCACAGCGGGCCGATACGCTGGAAGAAGTACTGCACTGGGATAGCGAAGCCCGTCGTGTAGCGCGCCTTCGCACGGTTGCCCGCGCCGCCTGATGTGATTCTGGATGGTCTTTCGGGCCGTCGGGAGATAGCGTAGCGATCATGCATGATCTGATCCGGACTGTTCTGGCCTTCTCCCTCGTCCTGGGGGTTCTGGTTTTCATTCACGAACTTGGTCACTACCTCGCCGCTCGCTGGCGGGGTGTGCATGTCGAGGTCTTCTCGATCGGGTTTGGTCGTCCGCTCCTGCGCTGGCATGACAGCGTGGGCACGGAATGGCGGCTGTGTCCCGTGCCTCTGGGCGGCTACGTCCGCCCCCATGGATTCGAGGGACCTGAAGACGCGACCGAGGAGCAGAAAGCCGCATGGCAGCCGGGTCGCACGTTTCATGACAAGCCGGTCCTGTCGCGTGCCATCGTGATCGTGGCGGGGCCCGTCTTCAATTTCATTCTCGCCATCGTCCTGTTTACCGGGCTGTTCGTCATGTCCGGTCAACCGCATATCCTCAATCAGGTCGCGCAGGTGCTGCCGGGCAGTCCGGCCGCGACCGCAGGGGTGGAAAAGGGCGATGTCATCGTGCGTGTCGGCACCCATGCCGTGCGTGACGTGACCGACCTGCAGTCCTTCGTCGGTGGCCAGCCCGATGTCGATACGACGCTTACGGTCCATCGGGGGGATGCAGACCAGACGCTGCCGGTTCATATCGGCAGTGTGGGGGATAAGGGGGAAGCCCGTCACGGGCAGATCGGCGTGTCCTTCGCAGCCGAGATCGGCAAACCGCAGTCCCTGCCCATGGCCTTCGTCTCCGCCGTGAAGGAGACATGGCATGTCTCCGTCCAGACGCTGGACGGCCTGTGGCAGATGATTACGGGCCAGCACAGCACCAAGGATCTGGGTGGTCCGCTGCGTATCGCCCAGATGTCGGGGCAGGTCGCGCAGTACGGATTTTCCAGCCTTGTCTCGTTCATGGCGCTGCTGTCGATCAATCTCGGGCTGATCAACCTGTTTCCCGTGCCGATTCTCGATGGGGGACGGCTGGTATTTTATATCTGCGAGGCCATACTGGGGCGGCCGGTTTCACGCCGTGTGCAGGAAATCAGTTTTCAGGCCGGTTTCGCACTTATTGCCGGGCTGTTCCTGTTCTCAACATTTAACGATCTGTCACATTTCGGGCTGTTTCAGTGGCTCGCCTCACGTGCCGGACAGGGCTAAGGTACGCTGAGTGATACAAGTGCTTGCACATTGTGACGGATATCGGATAGGTCCGCCACGAAAGCTGATACATGACAGGAAGGGAGCCGGCCCTCCATCCGGTCTTAATGCATGGCTGATCCGCATGCCGAGTGGTGAGGAATAGCGATTTTGTCGAGTAAACGTTCAGCGCTGCTTGCGTCTGTCTGCGTTGTGCCGCTGTTCGGGACGGCCAGTGCATACGCACAGGAAGAAGCGGCACAGAACACACCATTCGGTGGAGAAATGGCGCCGGGCGATGCGGAGCAGCAGGGGCCACAGGTCGAAGCGATCAAGCCGCCGCCGCTGGAAGACCCGATCGAGGCGGTGGACATCAAGGGCAACAGCCGGATCGAGACCAGCACCATCCTGTCCTACATGGTTGTCCAGCCCGGCGACCGTTTCAATCAGGATCTGCTCGACCGTTCGCTCAAGACCCTGTACGCCACCGGCCTGTTCCATGATGTAACCCTCAAGCGCGTGGGTAACGTGCTTGAGGTGCATGTGGTCGAGAACCCGATCGTCAACCGTATCGTGTTCGAGGGAAACCACGCGGCCAAGGACGATGACCTGACCAAGGTCATCTCGCTGCGTCCGCGCGCGGTCTATTCGCCCCAGGGCATTTCGGCCGACCGGAAGAAGATCCTGGGCGTCTATGCGGAAAAGGCGCGTTACGCCGCGACGGTTACGCCGCAGATCATCCGCCTTGCGCATAACCGCGTGGACGTGATCTTCCATATCAATGAAGCGCAGAAGACGCTGATCAAGAAGGTCACCTTCGTCGGCAACCACGCTTTTAGCAGCGCGGCGCTGGCCGGTGTTGTCTCCTCCAAGGAGACGGCGTGGTACCGCTTCTTTGCCTCAAGCGACCAGTACAGCCCCGAGCGTATCAAATACGATGCGGAACTGCTGCACCGCTTCTACCTGAAGAACGGCTTCGTTGATTTCCAGATCAAGAACGCCACGGGCGAACTGTCGCCGGACCGCAAGTCCTTCTACATCACCTATACGATGGAAGAAGGTCCGCGTTACCGCCTGAACAAGATGGATGTCCGTTCATCCCTGCGGCACGTAACTGCGGAGTCCATGCGCAAATACATCTCGCTGTTCCATAATCAGTGGTACGATGGCAGCGCGATCCAGCATAACGCGACCGACATGCAGGAAATGCTGCAGGGCAAGGGCTATCCCTTCGCCATGGTCCACCCGGAAATCGCCCGTAACCCGGAAAAGCATACGGTCAACCTGCTGTTTGACATCAGCGAAGGCCCCCGGATGTATGTCGAGCGCATCGACATCAACGGTAACACGATCACCGAGGACAAGGTGATCCGCCGCCAGTTGCCGATGGCCGAAGGCGACCCGTACACCCCGCTTGACCGCAAATACTCCAAGATGATCCTTGAGGATCTCGGCTTCTTCAAGACCGTCTCGATCGACCAGACCCCCGGTTCTGCGCCAGACAAGGTCAACATCTCGGCCGATGTGGTGGAGAAGCCAACGGGTGAGTTCTCGCTCGGTGGCGGGTATTCGACCGATGCGGGCGTGCTGGGTAACCTTGGCCTCAAGCAGCACAACCTGCTGGGCACGGGTATCGATGCGGGCTTCACCGGCACGGCGGCGTATTACGAGGAACAGGCCGACATCTCGTTGACGGACCCGTATTTCCTGAACCGCAACCTTGTGGCGGGCATCGACCTGTTCGGTATCCAGAACCGCTACATGACCTACCAGAGCTATTCCGAAGCGCGTATCGGCATGACCCTGCGTATGGGTTATTCCTATAACAACCACCTGTCGCAGTCGTGGAGCTATACGCTTACCGATCGTGATATCGGCGATACGTGGTCGGATTCGTCATATTACGTGCAGGACCAGAACGGCTGGTCGCTGCTGTCGCAGCTCAGCACCACGCTGACCTACGATACACGTGACCGCAGGCAGCAGCCGCATAAGGGCTTCGTGATCCGCGTGGGCGGTGACTTCGCCGGTATCGGCGGCAATGAACGCTACCTGCGTGGCAAGGTGGATGCCGCCTACTATATTCCGCTGGACAGCATCATGGGCAACCATGAATGGACGGTCAGTTTCCGTGGTGGCGCGGGCGACATCATGAACTGGGGCGGCGGTCGCAGCGATATCATCGATAACTTCTATCTGGGCGGTAACTCACTGCGTGGGTTCATGGACGGTGGTGTCGGGCCGCGAAGCTACGCCATCCCGGCGCGTGACGGTAACCCCATGCATTCGCAGCAGGACTTCCTTGGTGGCCGGTTCATGTATACCGCATCCGCCCAGGTGGACTTTCCCATTCCCTTTGCATCGGCCATGGGGATAAAAGGACGTTATTTCGTGGATATGGGTGGACTGGACGGGCTGCGCGTCCGCCGCCGCTATACATCCATGAAGGACTGGCCCAAATATACGCCGGTCTATGACGATACGCTTACGCCCGTGGTATCCACCGGTGTAGGCGTGGCGTGGAAAAGTCCGTTCGGTCTTGTGAACATCGATCTGGGTGTGCCGCTGCATAAGGGCACGAACGACAGGACCCAGTTGCTCCGCTTTGGTTTCGGCCAACAATTCTGAGGTGATAATGTTGCGTAAATCCGGCATCCGTCTGCTTGCCGCAACCGCTCTGCTCGGGTGGGGATATCAGGCCATTTCGGGCGCGCATGCCCAGGCCGCCAACGGGAACGCGGGCTGGTTCGTGCCCAAGACGGCCCAGCCCGCGGCCCATGCTCCCCAGCATGAAGCGGCGCCGTCCCCGGTTCAGTTGCCAGCCTCCGCCGCCGATAGCGAGGAAGCGCAGTCGCAGAATCCGCCCATCCTGCCGCAGCCGCCCGTGCCCAAGGCACCGGATGTCGCCAAGAGCGCCCCGCCGCCAGCACCCATTATCGGCGTGATCAGCGTGCCCGAAGTCATGCGTCTGTCCTCTGCCGCGCAGCAGGCGGAGCGCGTTCTGGGCGCACGGCGTGATGACCTCGCCCGCGATGCGCAGAAGGAACAGGCTGGCTGGCGTGACGAGCAGCAGAAGCTGCAGGGTCAGGCGCGGACCATGTCGTCCACCCAGATCCAGGCAAGCGAGCGCCAGTTGCAGGAACGCGTGCTGGCGGCGCAGAAGGACTTCCGCAACCGCAACCGCGTGATTCAGGAAGCGGCACAGGTTTCGCTGGGTCAGATCGAGCGTGAACTGATCCAGATCATCCGGCAGGTCGCGGCCAGCCATGGCATGAACCTTGTGCTGCACCGTGAACAGGTGGCCCTGAGTCAGGAAAGCCTTGATATCACGCAGCAGGTTGCAAGCCAGCTCAATGGCGTACTGCCCACCGTGTTCATCCCGGCTGCCGATGTCGATCCCGAAGTGCTGGCGAAGTCCGGCACCATGCCCACCACGGCGGATGCCGACAAGCCGGCTTCGGTCCCGACTCCCGCTGCCCCGGCAAAGCATTAAGGTCTGTTGCATGACCGTAATGCCGGATAACGTGCCGGGCGATCCGCGTTTTTTCATAACGCAGGGTCCCTTCGGGCTGGATGAACTGGCGCAGTGCAGTGGGGCTGAACTGCGCATGGCGGCGGATGGGGCTGGCGCCAGTCGTTTCACTGGTATCGCCCCCCTTCAGTCCGCCACGCGCGATCAGGTCAGCTTTCTCGATAACAGGCGCTATCTGCCCCTGCTGGAAGGCACACAGGCCGGGGCGGTGATCGTTGCCCCCGCTTTTGCCGACAAGGTGCCGGCCCATGCCGCCGTTCTGGTATCAAAGGCACCGTACCAGGCATGGGCCCGTGTCGCGTCCCGGTTCTACCCGCTTCCCCCGGTAAAGCCCGGTGTCCATCCGACAGCCGTAATCGGTGCAGGGTGCGAAATTGATCCGACAGCGGCCATCGGGCCGTTTACGGTGCTGGGTGACCGGGTTCGTATTGGCGCGGGCGCGGATATCGGGTCGCATGTCAGCATCGGGGCGGGTGTGGAAATCGGTGCGCGCTGCCGTATTGGCGCGCATGTCGCCATTTCGCATGCGCTGCTGGGTGAACGCGTGACGCTGCTGCCCGGCGCACGGATTGGGCAGGACGGGTTCGGCTTCGCCGTAACGGCGGAAGGCTTCGAAACCGTGCCCCAGCTTGGTCGCGTCATACTGGAGGACGGGGTGGAGATCGGCGCCAATTCCACGGTCGATCGCGGCTCCATCCGCGATACCGTGATCGGCGCTGGCTCACGCCTCGACAATCTGGTGCAGATTGGCCATAATGCGCGGCTGGGACGGTGCTGTATCGTGGTGTCCCAGGCCGGTATTTCCGGTTCGACCGAACTGGGTGATTTCGTGACGGTTGCGGCGCAGGCCGGGCTGATCGGACATATCAAGATCGGTACCAAGGCCCGGATCGGCGCCCAGTGTGGCGTCATGTCCGATGTGGAGGCCGGAGCCGACGTGATCGGCAGTCCGGCCATGCCTTTTCGGGAGTTTTTCCGGAACGTGGCCTTTCTGCGCAGGATGGCCAGAAAAACGACGCAGGATGGAGGCGGCGAAAAGGCCACAAAGGCCTGATTGTCTGCCGCTGTCAGATATTCAACCGGCAGGAAGCCACTGTTTTCCCTCTGGTGGCAGGGTTCCTTCCTGACCGAACAAGTGGTTGGACGACGTGGATAAAGAAGTAGAGGCACAGCCCGCGGACGCAACACCTGCGACGCTGGAATCGATCGACATCATGCGGATAATGGAGGCGATCCCCCATCGCTATCCGTTCCTGCTGATCGACCGCATGGTTGATATCGTGATGGGGCAGTCGGCTGTCGGCATCAAGAATGTCACGGTTAACGAGCCGCATTTCCAGGGGCATTTCCCGGCGCGTCCCGTGATGCCCGGTGTCCTGATCATCGAGGCGATGGCCCAGACCGCCGCGACCCTCGTGGTGCTGACGCTGGGTGCCGCGTTTGAAGGCAAGCTGGTTTACTTCATGACGATCGATGGCGCGAAATTCCGCCGCCCCGTCGGCCCGGGCGACCAGCTTCGTATTCACGTCGAGAAAGAACGCAGCCGCGCCAATGTGTGGAAGTTCAAGGGTGTGGCGCGCGTCGATGGCGTATCCGTTGCCGAGGCGACGTTCAGCGCCATGATCATGGGGTAATTCCGCAGGAAACGGACGTACTGGCTTCCCCCCGCGCGGGCGGGCCGGACGTCGCCCTGTGGGTTGTGCCCACAGGGACTTGCGGGAAGGGAGGCTATTCTGGCTGAAAGTTCACCTAACGGTGCCCAAATGGATGACCGACGTGGCAAGGCGCCTGAGATTCATCCGTCCTCTATTGTTTCCAGCCATGCCCGGATTGGCACTGGCGTACGTATCGGCCCGTGGTGTTCGGTCGGTCCCGATGTCGTAATCGGGGATAACGTCGAACTTGTCTCCCATGTGGTGATCGATGGCCATACCACGCTGGGCGAGGGGGTTGTCTGCTACCCGTTCACGACCGTGGGCATGGCCCCGCAGGACCTGAAATATCGGGGTGAGCCAACGTCGTGCATCATCGGCGCGCGTACCACCATTCGTGAAAATGTAACGATCCATCGTGGCACGGCGACCGGCACGGGCATTACCCGCGTGGGGGCCGACTGTCTCATCATGGCCAATTCCCATGTGGCCCATGACTGTACGCTGGGGCGTGGCGTGATCATCGTGAATAACGTGGTCATGGGTGGCCATGTGACCATTGGCGACGATGCCCGGATCATGGGGGCCGCCGCCCTGCATCAGTTCGTGCGTATCGGCCATGCCGCCCTTGTCGGGGGCGTATGTGGTGTCGAGGCCGATGTGATCCCGTATGGCAGCGTGCTGGGCAATCGCGCCCGACTGGTGGGTCTGCACTGGATCTGGCTGCGCCGTAACGGCGTCCAGCCCGAGGAAGTGCGGCGCATGCGTCAGGCCTTCCGTGCCCTGTATCCCAAGGCCGCCCATGCCACCGGCGCGGTTTTTCAGGACCGGCTGGAGCATGTCAGGCAGAGCTATGCCGATGATGCGCGCGTGGTCGAGATCCTTGATTTCATCGCAGCCCCCAGCCATCGCGGCCTGGTACGTGTTCAGAGCGGGGACATGATCGAGAGCGATGGCGCCTGATATCGCCGCGTATCGGCGGGAGACGGCCTGCGTCGGCATTCTGGCCGGTGGTGGTCCCCTGCCGGGGCAGGTCGCCCAGGCGGTTGAGCAGGCAGGCGGCCGCGTCTTTATCGTCGGCTTTCAGGGCTTTGCCGACCCGGATGTGATCGGCCGGTGGCCACACCGCATGATCCGGCTTGCGGCCGCGGGGGAAATCCTGTCTGCGCTGCATGAACATGGCTGCCGTAACCTTGTGCTGATCGGGCCGGTGCGTCGGCCTTCCCTTATCAACCTGCGGCCGGATGCGACGGGCGCGCGTATTCTGGCGCGTATCGGCAAGGCCCTGTTTGCGGGCGATGACGGACTGCTGGGTGCCATCGTGCGCGTGCTGGGTGAGGAAGGCTTCACCATCCGGGGCGCGCATGAATATCTGTCCGGCTCCGTCGCGCGCCGTGGGGCGATGGGCGCAGTGACACCCGATGAAGCTGCCCGCGCCGATATCATGCTGGCCCGGAAAGTGATCCGGCGGCTGGGTGAACTGGATATCGGTCAGGGCTGCGTGGTGCAGGGCGGTCTCGTGCTGGCGGTGGAGGCACTGGAAGGCACGGATGGCATGCTCGAACGCGTGGCAGGTCTGCGGCAACCGGACCGTCCCGGTGGCGTTCTGGTCAAAATGGCCAAGCCGGGACAGGAACGCCGCGCGGACCTGCCCACAATAGGTCCGCGTACCCTTGCCGGTGTCATCGCGGCCGGATTGCGCGGTATCGCCATCGAGGCCGGGGCCACGCTGATTACCGATCCCGCCGCCTGCATCACCATGGCGAATGAAGCGGGGCTTTTCCTGACCGGTATCGGTGGCGGGGATGAAAAAATAACCTGAAGGGAGAACGTAAAATGGGAAGCTACCTGCATACGATGGTGCGCGTCCGCAACCTTGATGCAAGCCTTGCCTTTTACCGGCTGCTGGGCATGCACGAACTGCGGCGCAAGGACGTGCCGGAAGGGAAGTATACCCTCGTTTTCATTGGTTATGGCGATAACGCTGCCGGACAGGCTGAAATCGAACTGACCTATAACTGGGGGCAGGATGACGGTTACGATGTGGGCACCGGATTCGGTCATTTCGCCGTGGGCGTGCCTGATGTCGCGGCCCTTGTGGAAAAGGTGCGTGCCGGGGGTGGCAAGGTCACGCGTGAAGCCGGGCCGGTCAAGTTTGGCACGACCGTCATCGCGTTTGTGGAAGACCCGGACGGCTACAAGATCGAACTGATCGAAAAGAAATAGTCGTCTCCATCCCGCATTTCCCGTTACGGCTGGCGCGATCCCAGCAGGCGGCGCATGGCGGCGAGTTCCGCCGTCGTGGCGTCGAGCGCGTCCAGAATGGCCTGTGCCGCCTTTCGTGTCCGTTCATCAGTACTCAGCGCCAGCGAATCCGCCTGCAGCATGGCCGGGGAAAGATGGCCCCGGATATCATGCAGGTGCTTGCGCAGCATTTCATTCAGGGCGGGTGCAGAGTCGCAGGCTGGGCTGGTCATGGAAAACATCCGGTTACGGGGGGAAGGGGCGGTCAGCATTGACGTTGCCTGAAAGCGGCAGTATAAGGCGCCGCTCGGGCCTTCCGTATGATATGGGGCCTGCTGGAATTTATTCCGTAACCTGTCTGTCATTGTCAATCTGGGAGTGCCGTTGTGAAGCGCACGTATCAACCCTCGAAGCTGGTCCGCAAGCGTCGCCACGGCTTCCGTTCGCGTATGGAAACCGTTGGTGGCCGCAAGGTTGTTGCAAACCGTCGCAGCAAGGGCCGCAAGCGTCTTTCTGCCTGAGGCAGGTGACGTCTGCACGTTCCGGGCGCCTGTGCGCCCGGAACGCGAAATGTCTCTACAAAGGGGCGGCTGAAAGTGGCCGATAAGTCCACGCGTCTTAAAAAACGCGCCGAGTTCCTGCGGGTGGCGGCCAAAGGCCGCAAGGCACCCGTTCCGGGGCTGGTGCTGCAGGCGCTTGAACGCGGCGACACGGAAGCTGCCCGGTACGGTTTTACCGTTACCAAGAAAGTGGGTAATTCCGTTGTGCGCAACCGGGTCCGGCGACGCCTGCGGGAAGTCGTCCGGCTGCTGGATCGCGAACGTACGCTGCAAGGTGTCGATATCGTGGTTATCGGCCGGTCTGGCACGCGGGATCGGCGGTTTGATGCCCTTGTGGGCGATTACCGCAAGGCCCTGCGCAAGGCGGGGGTGAAGGAAGAATCGTGACTACGTCTTCCCTAAGCCCGCCTGCCCACATCCTGCGCGCGATCATTCGCGCATACCAACTGGTGATCCGGCCCATATGGGGCGCGCATTGCCGGTTTACCCCTTCATGCAGTCATTACGCACGTGACGCGATTGCCCGGCATGGGGCTGCGCGCGGTACGGTGCTGGCCGTGTGGCGCATCCTGCGCTGCAACCCGTGGAACGCGGGCGGTCATGATCCGGTTCCCCATGGGGCCTGCGGATGTGGCATGCATGACTCCATGAAAAACAGTAAAAGTCTGGCGGGTCGCTGATGGATATCAAGCGTTTTATGGTGGCAACAGCACTGTCTGCCGTGGTGCTGGTCGGTTTCGAGTATTTCCTGCCACAGCAGAACCATAAGACGGTCGAGCAGCAGGCCCCCAATGCCACACCGGGTCTGCCGCCCGTCGCGGCTGGCGGCAATACGTCCGCCGTACCGCCGGTGGCTGACGCCGGCCAGCCCGATCCGCGCGTGGCGATCGACGCGGACCGCGTGCATGGTTCGCTCGACCTGCGTGGCGCACGCCTCGATGACCTCGTGCTCAAGAATTATCATGAGACCGTGAAAGCAGGCAGCCCGCTGGTCCGTGTGCTGGAGCCGCGCGATCAGGCGGAACCCAATCTGGTCGAGGTCGGCTGGGCCAATGTCAGCGGTGGCCATGTCAGCGTGCCTGATGCCAACACCGTCTGGACTGCCGACCACGATACGCTGACACAGGCCCAGCCAGTGACCCTGTCATGGGATAACGGTCAGGGACAGGTATTCCAGATCAATATCGCCATTGACCAGAATTACATGTTCGCGGTCACGCAGAAGGTGATCAACCATGGGGGGGAAGCCGTTTCCCTCTATCCCTTCTCGCGCGTGGAACGTGGCTACACCCCGGTCGAGACGGGTGGTTACCTTGTGCATGAAGGGCCGATTTCGGTCATTGATCACAAGCTGGACGAAAGTTCGTACAAGTCCCTGCGCAAGGGAGCCGTGCCGCCGGGTAACATCGCATGGACCAAGGCGGGGCAGGGCGGCTGGGCCGGCATTACCGACAAATACTGGCTGTCCGCCGTTATTCCGCAGCAGGATAGCGACGTGGCGGGCACCTATTCCTATCAGCCCACCGGCGGGGACAAGGGTGTCTATGACGTAGGCTTTACCGCGCGCACGCCACTGGTTGTGGCGGGTGGCGGGGAGGCGGTTTCCGCCAGCCATGTCTTTGCCGGTGCCAAGGAAGTGCCGCTGCTGGAAAAATATGAATCCAGCCTGCATATCCCCGATTTCTGGAAAGCGGTCGATTTTGGCTGGTTTGCGTTCCTGACGCGTCCGATCTTTACGGTGCTGGACTGGCTGAACACCATGCTGGGCAATTTCGGCCTTGCCCTTATGGCGTTCACCCTGCTGGTCAAGGCGCTGTTCTTCCCGCTGGCGACCAAGCAGTTCCAGTCCATGGGCAAGATGCGTCAGCTTCAGCCCAAGATCAAAGCCCTGCGTGAGCGCTACAAGGACGACCAGATGGCGCTCAACCAGCAGATGATCGCCCTGTACAAGCAGGAAGGCGTGAACCCGGCCAGCGGCTGCCTGCCCATGCTGCTGCAGATCCCGGTTTTCTGGTGCCTGTATAAAGATCTGTACGTCACCATCGAAATGCGTCATGCGCCGTTCTTTGGCTGGATTCATGACCTGTCGGCATTTGACCCGACAAACCTGTTCACCCTGTTCGGCCTGATCCCGTGGGACCCCACCGTCATTTCGCCCATGCTCCAGCTTGGCCTGTGGCCGATTGCGTTCGGGCTGACGATGTTCATCCAGCAGCGGATCAATCCCGCCCCGGCGGCGGACCCCGCGCAGCAGAAGATGTTCCAGCTCATGCCGGTCATTTTCACCTTCTTCATGGCGCGTCAGCCTTCGGGGCTGGTGATCTACTACTGCTGGAACAACCTGCTGACGATGGCGCAGCAGACGCTGATCCAGCGCCGCGTGAAGAACCGTTCTGACAGCAAGCCCAAACTCCCCGCCGGGAAGAAATAACCACAGGGATCGAGATGGTGGATTTTTCCTCCCCCCCGCTGACACCTGAAGAACTGGAACGCGACCGTGAAATCGGGCGCGTTCTGTTCGCCGGTGAGTTCAATTTTGTATTTGGCGCACAGAAGCTCGGCCAACTGCCTGATCCGCTACTGCCGGAAATCGCGTTTGCGGGCCGCTCCAACGTGGGCAAGTCCAGTCTGATCAACGCCCTGACCGGGCGTCGGGCGCTGGCGCGCGCCTCGTCCGAGCCGGGACGGACCAAGCAGCTCAATTTCTTTGAACTGGCCGACCGGCTTACGCTGGTCGATATGCCCGGTTACGGTTTTGCCAAGGCGGCGAAAGCGGTGAAGGAAGACTGGCAGGGCATGATGTTTTCCTACCTCCGCGGCAGGCCGACGCTGCGCCGTGTCGTGCTGCTGCTGGACAGCCGGGTGGAGGTCAAGGCCAGTGATCAGGAAATCATGAAGATGCTGGATCGCGCCGCCGTAACCTTTCAGGTGGTGCTGACCAAATGCGATGTGCCCAAACCCAATGCGCTGGCGGCCAAGCTGCGCGAAGTGGGTGAAATCGTAAGGGCGCATGCCGCAGCTTTCCCCGATGTGCTGGCCACCAGCAGCGAAAGCGGGGAAGGGATCGAGATGCTGCGCGCGGAACTGGCCCGACTGGCCAATCCGGTGCAGGCCGCCAGATAGGGTCCATCCGCCCATGTTAACGGGCGGGGGCAGGGATATTCAGCAGTCAGGAGCGAAGGGACCGTTCGGATGACAGGAACAGAACCGGGCGACCGGGAAGCACAGGTACGGGCCGAGGTTCTGGCCAGGGCGCTGCCCTATCTGCGCCGCTATGCCGGTGACACGATCGCGGTGAAATATGGTGGCAGCGCGATGGTCGATACCTCGCTGTCCAGCGCGTTTGGCCATGACATCGCGCTGCTCAAGCAGGTCGGCATCAATCCCGTCGTGGTGCATGGCGGTGGTCCGCAGATCAGCGCCATGCTCAAGCGGCTGCAGATTGAATCGACCTTCATCGATGGACTGCGCGTAACCGATGCGGCCATGATCGACGTGATCGAAATGGTGCTGGGCGGCAAGGTGAACAAGCAGGTCGCCGGTCTCATCAACCGCGCGGGCGCGCTGGCCGTGGGTATTTCCGGGCTGGATGGTGGTCTGATTTCGGCCCGCAGGCTCCAGCGCCGCGCGCGCGTGGGCGGGGTGGAAACCGACCGCCTGCTTGATCTGGGTTTCGTGGGGGAACCTACCCGCATCGACCCGCGCGTGATCTATGCACTGTCCGGTTCGGGGCTGATCCCCGTTATCGCCCCCATCGGTGGCGGCGAGAATGGCGAGACGTATAACATCAATGCCGACACGGCTGCCGGTGCGATTGCAGGCGCGATCAATGCCAGCCGCCTGATCATGCTAACGGACGTGCCCGGCGTGCTTGATGGCGAAGGCAGGCTTATCCCGGAACTGACGGCGGAAGACGCGCGTAAGGGCATTGCCAGCGGCATGATTTCGGGTGGCATGATCCCCAAGGTGGAGACCTGCCTTGAAGCCGTGCGCGCGGGTGCGAAGGCGGCGGTCATTCTCGATGGCCGCGTGCAGCATTCCTGCCTGCTCGAACTGTTCACCGAAGCTGGCCCCGGAACCCTGATCCGCGGCGCATGACCGGGCGTGCGGGGTAATCCGGGGCGGTGCGTTGACATTGCCCCCGATCCTCCGCATGGTCCGCAGGCAAATTAACACAGGCCCCCGGCATGTCCCGCCGGGGAAACCAGCCCCAGACAGGATTTTGCAAATATGACCGATACATCCCTTCAGAGCCAGATCGAGGCCCTGTGGGAGCGTCGTGAGACGCTGTCCACCGCCACAACCGGGGCCGACCGCGACGCGGTGGAGGCCGCCCTGCTGGCGCTGGATTCCGGCAAGCTGCGCGTCGCCACGCCGGGCGCGGATGGCTGGACTGTCAATGAATGGCTGAAGAAGGCCGTGCTCCTGTCCTTCCGCCTGAATGACAACCGTCTGGTCGAAGGTGGCGGCGCGGGTGCACCCAGCTATGACAAGGTGCCGCTGAAATTCGCAGGCTGGGATCAGGCGGCTTTCGCCGCGGCCGGTTTCCGTGCCGTGCCGGGTTCGGTCGTGCGTCGTTCCGCCTTCATTGCCCCCGGCGTCGTGCTTATGCCCAGCTTCGTCAACGCCGGTGCGTATGTCGATAGCGGGACGATGGTCGATACCTGGGTTACGATCGGAAGCTGCGCGCAGATTGGCAAGAACTGCCACATCAGCGGCGGCGTCGGTATTGGTGGCGTGCTTGAGCCGCTGCAGGCCGCCCCGGTCATCATCGAGGACGGCTGCTTCATCGGTGCGCGTTCGGAAGTGGCCGAAGGCGTGGTGGTCGAACGCGGCAGCGTGCTGTCCATGGGCGTGTTCCTTGGCGCATCCACCAAGATCGTCGACCGCACCACGGGCGAAGTGTTCATGGGCCGCGTTCCGGCTTACTCGGTCGTCGTGCCCGGCACGCTGCCGCCGCGTCAGGCCACATCGGCTGATGGCAAGCCGCTGCCGTCGCTGGACTGCGCCGTGATCGTCAAGCGCGTGGACGAACGCACACGCTCCAAGACCTCGATCAACGACCTGCTGCGCGGCTGATCGCGATGGCGGATGACGGAATGGCCGGTATGGAACACGACCCCGGTGGTGTTGTCACCCTTGCGCGGGATCTGATCCGCTGTCCTTCCGTCACCCCTGATGATGGGTGTTGCATCAACACGCTGGCCGGTGTGCTGGAGCAGATCGGTTTCAGCGTGACCCTCCTCCCGTTCGGGGAGGGAGAGGCCCGCACGCCCAACCTGTTTGCCCGTCTGGGCACGGGCCATCCCCATCTGTGTTTTGCCGGGCATACCGATGTGGTGCCGGTAGGCAGCGCCCGGTGGCAGCATGATCCCTTCGGCGGGGAAATTCATGACGGCATCCTGTTCGGTCGGGGTGCATGCGACATGAAGGGGGGCATCGCCGCCTTTGTCGCAGCCGTACGGCTGTATCTGGACCAGACCCCGGATCAGCGTGGTTCCATCAGCCTGCTGATTACCGGAGACGAGGAAGGCCCCGCCACCAACGGCACCGTGCGCGTGCTGGAATGGATGGAAAAGCAGGGGCAGATACCGGATTTCTGTCTTGTGGGCGAACCGACCAATCCCGCCGGGATGGGAGAGGTCATCAAGATCGGTCGCCGTGGCAGCCTGAACGCCCGCATTACCGTCAACGGCACGCAGGGCCATGTGGCCTACCCGCACCGCGCGGATAATCCCGTGCACCGCCTTCTGGCGCTGCTGGGGGAACTGACTGCGGCACCGCTGGATACGGGTAGCGAGTGGTTTGAACCCTCCAGCCTGCAGGTGACCAGCGTGGATGTGGGCAATACGGCCACAAATGTCATTCCGGCGCAGGCGCATGCCCGGCTGAACATCCGCTTTAACGACCTGCATACGGGTGCGGACCTGTCCGGCTGGCTGCGTACGGTTACGGCCCGGCATGCTCCCGGCGCCGGGGTCAGTATTTCTATCAGTGGGGAATCGTTCCTGACGCAGCCCGATGCGCCGGTCGAGGCCCTGCGTGCCGCAATCCGCGCCGAGACCGGTCAGGTACCCCGCCTTGATACAGGTGGCGGCACATCCGATGCGCGCTTTATCAGCCGTTACTGCCCCGTTGCGGAATTCGGGCTGGTGGGGGCGAGCATGCACAAGGTGGACGAGCATGTCAGTCTGGCTGACCTGAAGCAGTTGACGGCGATCTATGCCGGGTTTCTTGAAAAGGTGATGCACTAATGGCCGATCGCGGTTCCTCTCCCGACCCGACCGCATCCGGGTTAGGCGGTATCCTTAAGGGTATGCTGCTGCTGGGGCGTGGCCGTGCGGAAGGCATTGCCTATTTTGGCAATACGCGCGATTCCGTTCTGTCGGCCCTTGCCCCCCGTCTGGCGCTGTGGCTGGTGGGTGGTGGCCTGACCGTTGCCTACGCCCCGCAGCCGCTTAGTGGGGTCAAGGTGCTGTTCGCCCTGTGCCTGATCCTGATGCCCGCCGTGGTGACACATGCGCTGGCGCGGCACTGGAAACGCGAAGGGCTGTGGCTGCGCTACATAACGGCTGCATGGTGGACGGACTGGGTCACGCTGTTTGTGGGGCTTGTTGTCGCCCTGATCATGGCGCTGGCCTCGCCCAGACTGCTGGAAACCCAGACCGGTGAATTGATCCTGAACGGGACGGAGTTCGTCTACAGCCTGTGGCTGACATGGTATGTTGCCCGCGTGGGCCTGCTGCTGCGGCGCGGGCAGGCGGTCCTGATGGTTCTGGCCATTCTGGGCAGCCTTGTCGCGCTGGGTGGCGTGACGGCGCTGTTTTCACCCGACCAGCGGGCGTGGCATGAATTCCTCTATCCCCTGCTCATGCAACAGGGCGGCGCGCACTGAACATGTGCCGCGATGGGGTGGTCCCGCGCGAAGTCCGAGGTTTCGTGTCGCTGCGTAAATCATGCCCGTTGAGGCACGTTCGGTCGGGCAGATAGACCAGAGAGATTGTTTGAAAAGAAATTCCTGATAAAAAACAGGAACAGTTTTCTGGTGTCGCTTTTTTGTCAAAAAGCTTCACCTGAAGCTTTCTTATGATCTCTGGACAGGCCGCTTCAAACAGCTTCTATGATGCGTCGGAAAGCGTGCTGAATATTTCCACGCGCAACATGTCCTGGGTGCAGGGCGGAAACGAGCAGCCTTTTACAGTTCTGCTTCAGCCGGATCTGGCGCACGCAGTTGCCGGTAATCCGCCGTCCTTTGGTCGAATGATGACAGACCTTATCCCGTCAGAAACAGATCAGGACGATGCGTGTCGGATGCTTTCGGGCGTTGGATGAAACACGAAACTCCGCACAGGCACCCGCTCAGAAGGCGATCAGTCAAGGCATGCTTCTGCCTGCTGTGTAACGGCAATGGCGGGAAAGGTCTGCCGGGCTAGCGGATGAAGGGATTGTCTTCATAGCCTACCCCGGTCAGGCACAGGCCATCGGGTGGGGCCGTGGGGCCGGCGGCACGGCGGTCACGGGCGGCGAGGGCCTGTTCGACACGTTCCACGTCCCACCGGCCTTCACCCACCAGCTTCAGTGTCCCGGCCATGTTCCGTACCTGATGATGCAGGAAGGAGCGCGCATGGGTTTCGATTATGACGGCCTCTCCCTCGCGCCGGACCTCAAGGTGGTCCAGCGTGCGGACGGGGCTTCTGGCCTGACAGGCGGTGGCGCGGAAGGATGTGAAATCATGGCGGCCCACCAGTACCCGGGCTGCCTGCTGCATGGCTTCAACATCCAGCGGTGACTTGACGTGCCAGACCCGTCCCTCATCCAGTGCCGGTCGGGCCGCGCGGTTGAGGATACGGTAGCGGTAGGAGCGCATCCGCGCCGAAAAACGGGCGTTCCACTGTGGCAGCACGGGGCGGGCCATCAGGACCACCACCGGATGGGGCTTCATGTAAAAATTCAGCCCGTCGCGCACCGTGGCGCTGGATAATGTCACATCGGCGGGGAAATCCAGATGCGCGACCTGACCGCTGGCATGCACGCCTGCATCGGTGCGGCCTGCGGTAATGCTGGGCACGGTACGGCCTGCGGTCAGCCTGTTGGCCGCCCCTTCCAGCAATCCCTGTATGGACAGCAGGGTTTCCGATGGCTGTCGCTGCCATCCCACGAAGCCCCGCCCGTCATATTCGATCAATACCGCCCATCGGCAGACCGAAGGGGGGGCTGCATCATCCGGGCGGGAAACAGGCGTATCAGGCATTGGACGGTTCCATGCCAAAGTGCGTTCCGCGGCTGATGGCCTGCCCACGCAGGAAGTCCGCGGCTTCCATCATGCCGCGTCCGGGGCGCTGCAGGCGGGAGATGCGCAGCGTCGTGCCCGAACCGCAGGCGACAAGCAGGCTATCGTCAATAACCGTGCCGGGGACGGCCTGCGTCATATCGGTTGTGATCGCCGTGGCCCCGATCTTGAATACCTGACCGTCCAGCGTGGTGAAGGTGCCGGGCCATGGGGTCAGGGCGCGGACCTGACGGTCGATATGGGACGCGGGGGCGGTCCAGTCTATGCGTCCGTCTTCCCGGCTCAGGCGCTGCACATAGGTAACGCCCGTATCGGGCTGCGGCGTACCTGCCCGGGGCATCTGGCGCAGGGTTTCGACAATCAGGCGCCCCCCCATTGCGGCCAGATCGTCATGCAGGCTGGTTGCGGTGGTGTGCGGGGTCAGGGCCACGCGATCGCGCAGCAGCATGGCCCCGGTATCCAGTCCGGCATCCATCTGCATGATGGTCACGCCACTTTCGCTGTCACCCGCCAGGATCGCGGCCTGAATGGGGGCAGCCCCCCGCCAGCGTGGCAGCAGGCTGGCATGGATGTTCAGGCAGCCATACTTGGGTGCATCAAGCATGTCCTGAGGCAGGATCAGCCCGTATGCGGCGACAATCGCGGCATCCAGATGCAGGTTACGGAAATGGGCCAGTTCGTCCGTATTATTGCGCAGGCGCAGCGGCGTGCGTACCGCAATGCCCAGTTCTTCCGCCGCGCACTGCACGGGTGAGGGGCGCAGTTTCTTCCCCCGTCCCGCCGGGCGCGGGGGCTGGCTGTATACGGCTACGATTTCATGTCCGGCCTGATGCAGGGCGCGGAGCGCCGGCACCGCGAAGTCGGGCGTGCCCATGAAGGCCAGTCGCATGTCGTTTGGGTCCGTTCAGGCTGGCCGGAACCATGGGCGGCATGCCGTGGTTCCGGCGGTGGTCCGCAGGGGCGTTCAGCGGGGCTGATCAGTTCTTCTGGCGCTGTTCCTTGGCCAGCCGACGCATGATCATGTTGCGCTTGAGCGTGGACAGATGATCAACGAACAGGATGCCTTCGAGATGGTCGATTTCATGCTGCAGGCAGGTCGCCAGCAGGCCGTCGGCCTCCAGTTCCTGTTGCCTGCCGTCCATGTCCTGATAACGCACGCGCACGGCTTCGGGGCGGACAACCTCGGCATACTGGTTGGGCAGCGACAGGCATCCTTCTTCCCGTGCGGCCATGCCGTCCGTTTCGGCAATGACTTCGGGGTTTATCAGCACGATCGGGTTGCGCTTCTCGTCCTTGTCCGCCACGTCCACGATGGCGAAGCGCATGCCCAGCCCCACCTGTGGGGCCGCTAGCCCGATACCGGGGGCCTGGTACATGGCGGAGAACATGCGGGGAATGGTGGTGCGCAGTTCGCTCATGTCCTCGGGCCGGACAAGGCGGGTTTTCTGGCGCAGGACCGCCTGGGGTGCGACCAGGATCGGCATGGGGGTCGCCTGAGCGATGACATCATGATCAATCATAGTTCGCCATTTAGCGTTTCCACACACGGGATGCCAGTGGGTGATGCAGCCAAAATGCCCGTAAACGGGGCATATGTACGGTTATGGGGGCGTACCCTTGCGTATGGCTATTATTCTACCATATCGTGAAGGGATGGAAGGCGGGCGCCGTTCCGGGTCCGTTTTTTTCCGTTTCCTGTCTCGCTCAAGCAGAGGAGGCCGATTTGTCGGGAAGAGTTTTCGGGTCGCCCATGTTTCTGGGGTTTGACCATCTGGAGCAGATGCTCGAACGCGCATCCAAGAATGCGTCGGACGGGTATCCGCCCTATAATATAGAGCAGGTCAGCCCAACGACCCTGCGCATCACACTGGCTGTCGCCGGGTTTGTGATGGAAGACCTGCACATAACACAGGAAGATAACCAGCTTGTCATTCGCGGGCGGCAGAGTGATGACGGTCAGGGCCGCATCTTCCTGCACCGTGGCATCGCGGCGCGCCAGTTCCAGAAGGCTTTCGTATTGGCCGAAGGAATCGAGGTCGGCGGCGCGTGGATGGATAATGGCCTGCTGCATATCGAACTGACCCGTCCCCAGCCCGAAGCCCGGATACGCAAGATCGAGATCTCGCGTGCGCCGGTGGCGCCGTCGCATGAACGTGTTCCGCCCGTGGTGGATGTGCCGCCTGCGCGCAAACAACGTGTCGTGAGGGTGATTGACGAGGAATGACAGCCTGCGCCGTAATGGAACGGCCCATGTTGCGATGCGCGGAAGAAGGGTGACATCCCTTCATGATGCAGGAGAGAACGTGATGAGAGTCACAACACAGAATGGCCGGGTCCTGCTGCATAACGAGGCGGAGACGCCGGTATGCGATCCCCACACGATCAGCACGGGTGAGCTGCGTGGACTGGGCGTGGAATCGGTTGCCTATATCCGGGCAATTCAGGTGGATGGGGAAGATGCCTTTGCCATCCATGCCGCTGATGGTACGCCGATGGCGGTGACGGATGACCGGGAAACGGCGGTCAACGCCATCCTCCAGCACGAGATGATGCCGGTCCCGCTGCACTGATGGACTGACGGTAACCGTCAGCAGCCTTACATTTTTATGGCCCTGTCCCGCATGTCGGGACAGGGCCGGTTTGTATGGAAGGGTCACGATGCCGCCCGCCCGCACTGGCGCGCGGCGCGGGCAGGGCGGGTCAGCCGTCCTGCGGGCTGGCCGAAGGATCAAGCCAGCCGATGTTCCCGTCCGGCCGGCGGTAGAGCACATTGACCGTATCGGTCGCGCTGTTGCGGAAAAGCTGGATCTGGCTGTCGGCAAGATCGAAGCGCATGACGGCTTCGCTGACGCTCAGCGTCACGATCTCGGCCGGGTGTTCGGCAATGATGGTGGCGTAGGGGCCGGTCGCGGGCAGGGACGCGTCCTCCTCGACGGGGGTTTCCTCATCCGTGGCGGCTGCTTCGGTCATGCCGGGGCGCAGGACATAGTCACGACCGATTTCCGGCATCTGCTGGCGGGTCTTGAGGTGACTGTGGTTGGTGGCCTTGCGGTGGTAGCGGCGCAGGCGGCGCGCAATGTGTTCCGCCGCGTCATCGAAGGCGGAATTGGCATCGGCGGCTTCGCCTTCACCGCGCAGGGTCAGGCCGCGCGTGGCATGAAGATTGATGTCACAGGTAAAAAACGAACGCGCACGGCTGAAGGTCACGCGTGCTTCCATGGCCTGTCCGAAATACTTTTCCGAAATACGGTCCAGATGGGCGCTTACCCGGTATTTCAGGGCATCGGACAGGTCGATCTGTTTTCCGGCAACACTGATGTGCATAAGGGGCAACTCCTTATAAAATCACAGCGCAGTCGCATGCGGGAGACGGAATACGTTCAGTCAGCTATTGTTTCAGTCAGGGTGACGATCCTGCTCCCGTAGGCGTGCATGATAGGGGTGGTTGCGTTGTACCTGTCGGGCACATGATCCCGAACGGGTACATTTGGGCACGGTTCCCCGCCTGCTGTCCATGCTTTCCCTGCATGAAAGACTACAGTTTTTTTACAGCCCGCCCCCTTGCACGGGGGCGCAGAAATACAGGGTGGGGACCGCAGGCTTACAGCGTGAATTTTTCACCCAGATAGACACGGCGCACATCTTCGTTCGCCACGATCTCCTCTGGCCGCCCTTCGGTCAGGACCTGCCCGCTATGCATGATATAGGCCCGGTCGATCACTTCCAGCGTCTCACGCACGTTATGATCGGTAATCAGCACGCCGATGCCACGGTCCTTCAGGTGGGCCACCAGATCACGGATTTCCCCCACCGCGATGGGGTCGATACCGGCCAGCGGTTCGTCAAGCAGGATATAATGCGGCTGGCTGGCCAGCGCGCGGGCGATTTCCAGCCGTCGCCGCTCCCCCCCCGACAGGGCGAGGGAGGGGGAATGACGCAGCCGTGTGATGCCGAACTCCCCCAGCAGGCCATCAAGCATCGTCTGGCGCCGGTCGGGGTCGGGTTCGACGATCTCAAGGGCGGCCATGATGTTCTGTTCGACATTAAGGCCACGGAAAATGCTTGATTCCTGCGGCAGGTAGCCAATGCCCATCCGCGCGCGGCGATACATGGGCAACTGCGTGATGTCCGCGCCATCCAGCGTGATGGTGCCCATGTCGGGACGCACAAGCCCCACGATCATGTAGAAGCTGGTGGTCTTGCCCGCGCCGTTCGGGCCAAGCAGGGCCACGGCCTCCCCACGCTGGACCTGTAGCGACACATCACGCACGACCTGCCGTTTCTTGTAGCTTTTGCCGATGCCGCTGGCGATCAGCCCGGCGGAGGGGGCAGGCGGTTCGGCGGTCTGGGGACCATCGGATGGCTGTGTCATGTTCATCTTGCTGATCCCTTGTCACCTTTTCCGGCCTGATTGGGTATGATCAGGCCACTGACGCGTGAGCCGGGGCTGTCGGTCAGGGTGGCGATATCGGTGTGCATGTTCACGATGGCCGCCGTACCACTGACCTGATTTTCCCCACGGGTGATATGCACGTCACCCACCAGCCGGGCAATGCCCGTATCGGGCACGTATACGCCCCGGTCGCCTGTCACGGTTTCCGTGCGGGTCCGGATCACGATGTGACCGAAAGCGTTCATATGGTCCATCGTGCCCGCGCCGGGGGCCGGTCTGTCATTGGCGGTGGCGGCTGTTCCGGCGGGCTGGGACGCATCGGACGCGCCATTTGCATTCCCCGGCTGGCTACCGGTGTGATCACGGCCCGGATGGGTGCGCTGGTCCTTTGGCTTGTCATAGCCCACCAGTACGTCGGCGCGCATCTGGCGGCCATCATTCGTGGTCATGGTCGCGTTGCCGCGGGCGACGGACATATGTTCGCGCGAATGGTATTCCAGCACGTCCCGCGCCGTCAGGATATCCTGCGGGGATGTCATTTTCAGGTGCGCGCCCGTCATGACCAGAACGGCCTGGTCCATGTCATAGACCGCATGGTCGCCCCATGCCTGGTCATTGGTGTTGAAGGCATGGACATGACCGATGGCTTCCAGACGATAGACCTCGCTTGCGCCGCCGCCATCGCCGCCATCGGACGGTGGGCCGCCTGCGCTTGCAGCACCTTTGTCGCCACCGGGCGCACCGGCGGGCGCAGGTCCATCGGGTGTGGGCAGATCCTGCGGCAGCACGTCGGTCGCGGTCGCAAGGCTGGTATCCACATCCCCTGCGCCCCCGGCTGTTGCGGCTGCCGGGGCGGCCGGTTGCGTTCCTGCTGCCGTGGGGGCTGGGGAAGCCTGCGTATTCGCGGGCTGGGTCGGGTCATCGACAATATGCGGGCGACGGGTTTCGACCGGTGGGGCAATGCCCAGATGGGCGGATAGGGGGGCGTCCGCTCCCGGTGGGCCGGGCCGGGGCGTGGCGGCCTGTCCTGTCGCCACAGTGGCGGTCGTGGGCGTTTTCTTGCGGTAATAGGCGATCAGCCGGTCCGCCCGCACGGTCACATCCCCACGGATGGCCTGCGCCTGATCATAGGCGGTGACGGTCTGCGCGTTCTGGTCCCAGTCGAAGCCACCCAGCGCGGTGACGTTGACCTGCTGCCCATGGGACATGTCCAGCCCCTGCGCCATGGCGGGGCCTGCCACGACCAGCCCGAGCAGAACCCCGCCAAACGACAGGTGGGAGGATACGCGCGCCATCAGTTCGATCTTTCCGCTGCGTTGAGGATCATGCGACCGGGGCCACGAAACAGCATGATGCCGCCCCGCGTGTCCAGCATGCTGCCGCCTGCGTCGATGGTCCCGATCGGGCCTTCACCATGAATCCAGCTATCGGATACGATGATGTTGTGGCGCATGTCGATATCCGCGCTGGGGGTAAGCATGATGGTCCCGTCATTGCGATAGAGGGTGACGTCGTGCGTAAGGTTCAGCAACTGGCTGTGCTGGATATACACGCCATCGCGCGCGGTGACATACAGCCAGTTCCGGTCATCCAGCAATATGTCGGCGGCTGCATTCGTAAGGTCGATCCGCTCGTTCGATATCTGGCGGGCTTCATCGGCGGTGACCATGTAGGGGTGGTCGTGATCGTCCAGACCGCGATAGGTCGGGTTGAGCATGCTGCCGCTTTTCACGCGCACCCGGCTCATCTGCGCCATGGTGCCGGTATGCATGATCACCGCGCGTTCAACCGCAGGCCACGCAGCGATGGAGCCAAGCAGGACAAGGGCAAGCAGCGGCAGAACCCATTTGGCCGAACGCAGGATCGTCTGGCGGCGCGCAAGGGATTCCGCATTGGGAAGCAGGCGCGTGCGGGTGGACTGGTCGAATATGCTGCGCTGGCGTTCGATGTCGGCGGCGCTGCGGGCGTAATCCTCGCGCTGGATGCCGCCGGGATCGGTGCCGGTATCCCTGTCGTCGGTCGGCTCGGTCATGCAACGCCGGCACGCAGCAGGTCATGAAGATGCACGATGCCAACCGGGTGCCCGCCTTCATCCAGCGCGAAGATGCTGGAGATCGGGCGCGGGCGGTCGTTCATGATGCGCAGGGCCTCCGCCGCCAGCACATCGGGGCCGATGGTCTGGGGATGGGCGTTCATGATGTCGGCGGCGCAGGTGTGGTCCAGATCCTGTTCCAGCGCAAGGCGCAGGTCGCGGTCGGTAATCAGGCCGATCAGCCGATTGCCCTCATCCACAACGCCCATGCAGCCGAAGGTCTTGCGGGTCATTTCCATAATGACCTGCCGCAGCGGCATGGTGGGATGGCCCAGCGGCATGCGGTCGCCGCCGTGCATCAGTTCCTGCACGCGGCGCAACTGCGTTCCCAGCCGGCCACCGGGATGGAAAATGCCGAAATCATTGGCGCTGAACCCCCGGCGCTGCAGCAGCACGATGGCCAGTGCATCGCCCAGCGCAAGCTGCATGGTGGAACTGGTGGTGGGGGCCAGGCCGATGGGGCAGGCTTCGGGCGCGTAGGGAAGCAGCAGCCCGATATCCGCCGTGCGGGCCAGCGTGGAATGCGCGCGCGATGTCATGGCGATCAGCAGCAGGCCGAACCGGCGGGTGTGGGAAATAATGTCCGCCATTTCCGCCGTTTCACCCGAATTGGAAATGGCAAGGACCGCATCACCCTTCTGCAGCATGCCCAGATCCCCGTGCGAGGCTTCCGCCGGATGCACGAAAATCGCGGGCGTGCCGGTGGAAGCCAGCGTCGCCTGTATCTTGCGCCCGATATGCCCCGACTTGCCAATGCCGGTCACGACCACACGCATATTGCCCGACAGGATGCGCTCGACCACCTCGATGAAGGCGGCGCCAAGTCCCTCCTGATCGGGCGTGGACGGGGCTTCCAGTGCGCTGATCATGGCGTGCAGGCCAGCGGATTCCGTGCGCAGCACGTTGCATGCCTCCGCCAGCATATGGAGATGCTGCGGCGTGGCGCTTTCGCCGATATTGGCGGTAAGGGAAGGTGAAAGGCTGCTGTTCATGCCCGACCTGCTATCATCATGGAATGGCTCCGGTCAGACCGGGGGCGCTCTATCAGGCGGCCCGGTGTGCGAAAATATCCGGTTCCCCATAGCCCAGAATATCCAGCCGGGCGCGGGTGGGCATGAAATCGTAGCATGCCTGCGCCAGTTCGCGCCGCCCCTCGCGGAGCAGCAGGGCTTCGAGTTTTTCCCACAATGCATGCAGGTACAGCACGTCGGAGGCGGCATAGGCAAGCTGTTCGGGCGTAAGCTGCGGCGCGCCCCAGTCCGAGGACTGCTGCTGCTTGCTCAGATCCACCCCGAGCATGTCCCGGCACAGATTGGCCAGCCCGTGGCGGTCGGTATAGGTGCGCACCAGCTTGGATGCGATCTTGGTGCAGATGCACGGCGCTACCGTGATGTCGAGCGTGTGCTGGAGGATCGCCACGTCAAAGCGGGCGAAATGCATGATCTTGGGCCGGTCCGGGTCGGTCAGCACGCGTACGAGGTTGGGGCAGTCCGCCGCCGTGACGCCAGCGGGCATCTGCACCAGATGGGCATGCCCGTCACCACCTGAAAGCTGCACGAGACAGAGCCGGTCACGATGCGGGTTCAGCCCCATCGTTTCCGTATCGACGGCAACGGCGGCGGGAAACGTAACGTCCGCCGGCAGGTCGCCGCGATGGAAATGGATGCTCTCGGGTGCTGGGCTTACAGCCATGTGGAAATTGCTCCGTCACGATGGTCAGTTCACGGTGGCAGGTCTGGAACGCAACCGCAAGGAAGGCAATCCGTTCTCTGTTTGCCGGGTCCCGGATGCGGGGCGCGGACGGTGGGCCTGTACGTAAATTGTGTGTTCGTGGGCGGTTTACACCAATTTGAACGGGCGAACAGGCAAAAAGATAACGGGACAGTCCCCGAGGGGCTGTCCTGACCGCCCCCGGAGGGGTTTATTATCTTTTTAGGAGAGATGGTGCCCAGAAGAAGACTCGAACTTCCACGACCTTGCGGCCACAGGTACCTGAAACCTGCGCGTCTACCAATTCCGCCATCTGGGCTCAGAGGCTCCCCAGCGGAGGCCGCCGGGGTGGTGTGAGCGCTGTTTAGTCCGGCACGCCGGGGCGGTCAACAGGGTAAATGCATTTTTTTGAAAACAGGCGCATTTTTTTCTTTCGGGTCTGTCCGTGCGGTGGAAGGAGGGGTGGAAAAAGCGAATGCCTTCATCCGTCCTCAAGGGCGCAGGATACGCCCACGATTACCAACCCCGGAACGGGAGCAGGGAATGACACGCAGGGTGGCGACGGTTTTTGGTGGTAGCGGCTTTGTGGGCCGCCACGTTGTGCAGCGGCTGGCGCAGGCTGGATATGTGGTGCGCGTGGCCGCGCGCGCCGCCACCAGCGCAGCGGGCCTGCGCATGCTGGGTGACGTGGGGCAGATCGTGCCGATTGTCGCCTCCATTACCGAGGAGGCAGCCTGTGTCGCCGCCATCGAGGGGAGTGAACTGGTCATAAACCTGGTGGGCATTCTCTCGCCCCACGGGGCTGCGACGTTCGATGCCATCCATGTGCAGGGTGCGGGACGCGTGGCCCGGCTGTGCGCCGCAGCGGGGGTGGGGCGGCTTGTCCATGTTTCCGCGCTGGGGACGACGATGGACAGCCCATCGGCGTACGCGCGCAGCAAGGCGGCGGGGGAAGCGGCGGTCAGCCAGTACATGCCCGAAGCGGTGATCGTGCGGCCGTCGCTCATATTCGGTCAGGAAGGGTCGTTTCCCAACATGTTCGCCCGCATGGCCCGGATGCTGCCTGTCATGCCGGTCTATGCGGGGGCGACGCGTTTCCAGCCGGTATGGGTCGGGGACGTGGCGGAGGGGATTGTCCGTATCGCAGCCGGAGGGGAGGACATGGCGGGCGCGATTTTCGAATTCGGTGGCCCCCGTATCCTGACCATGCGCCAGATCGTGGCATGGGCGGCGCGATGGGCCGGACATCCACGCCCGCTTGTGGCCGTGCCGCGCTGGCTGGCGCTGCTGCAGGGCGGCATACTCGAACACCTGCCGGGCCGGGTGCTGACGCGCGATCAGGTAAGGCTGCTATATGTCGATAATGTCGTGGCCCCCGGCGCGCGCACGATTGCCATGCTGGGCATTGCCCCATCCCCGATGGATCTGATCCTGACCGGAGTGCCGTAAGACGGAAAACTTCGGTTTTTCGGTATTTTTCAGCATATTTCGGTATTAAGGTCAGTACTGCTGTCTTTTATTGGCGCGGGGTGTTGCGTAAGACCTGTGCCACGTCGCGGGCACGCCTGTCGTGCCTGCCGCGTTCCTTACCTTCACGCACACCGGGGGCAGACCGATGGCCGAGCGCATGCTGAAATTCGTCTCTGTGGCGCAGGAGCAGCCGGACAAACGGCCTGCCGAGGCGCGCCGCAAGGATTTTAACGAGATTTACGCCGAATTCGTGCCTGCGAAGGCCGAAACGCAGGCCTCGCGCTGTTCGCAGTGCGGCGTGCCCTTCTGCTCGGTGCATTGTCCGCTGGGCAACAACATTCCCGACTGGCTGATGATGACGGCGGCAGGCCGGATGCAGGAGGCGTATGAACTCTCCTCCGCAACCAACACCTTCCCCGAGATCTGTGGCCGCATCTGCCCGCAGGACCGCCTGTGCGAAGGGAACTGCGTGATCGAGGAAGGGTTCGAAAGCGTCACCATCGGCGCGGTGGAACGCTACATCACGGACACCGCCTTCGATAACGGCTGGGTCAGGCCGGTCGTGCCGGTGGCTGAACGCAATGAAAGCGTGGCCATCATCGGGGCTGGTCCCGGTGGTCTGGCGGCTGCCGTGCAGTTGCGCGAACAGGGCTATCAGGTCCACGTCTACGACCGTTACGACCGCATTGGCGGCCTGCTGATGTATGGCATCCCCGGCTTCAAGCTGGAGAAGGACATTGTCACGCGCCGCCACAGGCTGCTGGTGGAATCGGGCATTACCTTCCATCTCGGCAAAGGGGTCGGCGATACCGACGGGGCGGACAGCATCGCGTTCTCCACCCTGCGTGCGCGCCATGACAGCGTGCTGATCGCGACAGGCGTGTACAAGTCGCGCGATATCGGCGGTCCCGGCGCGGGGCTGGGCGGCATCGTGCGCGCGCTGGATTATCTGACCGCGTCCAACCGTGTCTCGCTTGGGGATACGGTCGCGGAATATGACAGTGGCGAACTGAATGCGGCAGGCAAGTCGGTTGTGGTGATCGGCGGTGGCGATACGGCCATGGACTGCGTGCGCACGGCCATCCGGCAGGGCGCGAAATCGGTCAAATGCCTGTACCGCCGCGACCGCGCCAACATGCCCGGTTCGGTGCGTGAAGTGAAAAACGCCGAGGAAGAAGGTGTCGAGTTCGTATGGCTCGCAGCCCCGCAGGCGTTTGAAGGCGACAGCAGCGTAACGGGCGTGCGCGCCAGCCGCATGAAGCTGGGTCTGCCCGACGCGAGCGGTCGCCAGTCGGTCGAACCGGTTGAAAACAGTGCGTTTACGCTGGAAGCGGACCTTGTGGTCAAGGCGCTGGGCTTCGATCCCGAACCGCTGCCCACCCTGTGGGGGCAGCCGGAACTGGAGGTTTCACGCTGGGGCACGCTCATGGTCGATCGCAAGACATTCATGACCAGCCTGCCCGGCGTGTTTGCGGCAGGCGATATCGTGCGCGGGGCCAGTCTGGTTGTGTGGGCCATCCGCGACGGTCGTGACGCGGCAGCCCGGATGCACGAATGGCTTGAGGAAATGACGGCGGCGCAGGCCGAGGTGGCGGAGTAAGCATGATGGACCAGTTTGAACAGCAGCCGACCGATTTCGTGCAGGAATGGGAAGCGAACGCCAAAGCCATCTCCGGCCTGTACAGTCCGGCGGATGAGCATGACGCCTGTGGCGTGGGCATGGTTGCGGCACTGGATGGCAAGCCGCGCCGCGACGTGGTGGAAGCCGGTATCGCGGCGCTGAAGGCCGTGTGGCACCGTGGCGCGGTCGATGCAGACGGCAAGACCGGCGATGGCGCAGGCATTCATGTCGAGATCCCGCAGGACTTCTTTGCCGATGCGATCCACGCAGGTGGCGCCGAAGGCGGCGTGGACAGCCAGATCGCCGTTGGCATGGTCTTTCTGCCCAAGACCGATATCGCGGCGCAGGAACGCTGCCGCCAGATCATCGAAAGCGAGATCCTTGCTTTCGGCTACAGCATCTATGGCTGGCGGCAGGTGCCGATCAACACCGACTGTATCGGTGAAAAGGCCAACGCCACCCGCCCGGAAATCGAGCAGATCCTGATCCGCAACCTGCCCGGCAGCGCGGAAGACGAGTTCGAGCGCGACCTGTACATCATCCGCCGCCGGATTGAAAAAAGCGCGATCGCCAATCAGGTGGACCTGTATGTGTGTTCGCTGTCGTGCCGGTCGCTGATCTACAAGGGCATGTTCCTGGCCGAACATCTGACGGTGTTCTATCCCGACCTGCTCGACCCGCGTTTCGTCAGCCGTTTCGCGATCTATCACCAGCGTTATTCGACCAACACCTTCCCCACATGGAAGCTGGCCCAGCCTTTCCGTCGCCTTGCCCATAATGGTGAAATCAACACCATTTCGGGCAATGTGAACTGGATGAAAAGCCACGAGACGCGGCTGGCCGATCCCGTGCTGGACCCGTATATGGAAGACCTCAAGCCCGTCGTGCAGGCGCAGGGGTCCGATACGGCGTGTTTCGACAATGTGTTCGAACTGCTGACCTTCGCCGGGCGCGACGCCCCCATGGCGCGTTGCCTCATGATCCCGGCCAGCATCGGCGGCAATTCCGCCATGCCGAAGCGGCACAAGGACATGTATTCCTACTGCAATGCCGTGATGGAGCCGTGGGACGGCCCTGCCGCGCTGTGCGCCACGGATGGCCGCTGGCTGGTGGCGGGTCTGGACCGTAGCGGCCTGCGTCCGCTGCGTTATACCGTGACCAGTGACGGGCTGCTGATCGTCGGTTCCGAAACCGGCATGGTCAAGGTGCCCGAAGCCAAGATCGTAAGCCGCGGGCGGCTCGGGCCGGGGCAGTCGCTGGCCCTCGACCTGAAAACGGCGAAACTGTACAGCAATGACGAACTGCTGGACGAACTGGCCGGCCGTCAGGATTTCGGTAGCTGGGTCCAGCGCACGCATGAAATCTCCAGCATCGTGCGCCCCGATGGCAGCGAGCCGGTGCTGTATGACGCCGAAACCCTGCGCCGCCGCCAGCTTGCCGTAGGCATGACGCTGGAAGACCTCGAAACCATTCTCCAGCCGATGGTGGAAAGTGCTTCCGAAGCCATCGGGTCTATGGGCGACGACACGCCGCTTGCGGTGCTGTCCACCCGTTATCGCGGGCTTGCGCATTACTTCCGTCAGGCTTTCAGCCAGGTCACCAATCCGCCCATCGACAGCCTGCGTGAAACGCGGGTGATGAGCCTGGTGACGCGACTGGGCAACCTTGGCAACATCCTTGAGGAAAGCGAGACGCAGTGCGACCTGCTCCAGCTTCCTTCCCCGGTGCTGACCACGGGTGAATTCCAGGCGCTGGTCGAATTCTGTGGCAAGGATGCCTGCATCATCGACTGCACCTTCCCCGCGGCGGAGGGTGAAGCCGGACTGCGCAGCGCCATTGCACGCATCCGCGCGGAAGCCGAGGACCGCGTGCGTCAGGGCTGCACCCATGTCTTCCTGACCGATGAACACCAGTCCGGGGACCGGGCCTATATTCCGATGATCCTCGCCACGGCTGCGGTGCATACGCATCTGGTGCGGCAGTCGCTGCGGACCTTCACCTCGCTGAACGTGCGTTCCGCCGGTGCGCTCGATGTGCATGCCATTGCGGTGACGATCGGCGTGGGTGCCACCACGGTCAATCCGTATCTGGCGCAGGAAAGCATCGCGGACCGGCACCGGCGCGGGCTGTTCGGCAACCTGTCACTGTCGGATTCGGTCGAGCGGTATCGCAAGGCGGTCAACAAGGGCCTGCTCAAGATCATGTCCAAGATGGGCATTTCCATCGTGGCATCCTATCGCGGCGGCTATAATTTCGAGGCCATCGGCCTGTCGCGCGCGCTGACGGCGGAATTCTTCCCCGGCATGCCCTCGCGCATTTCCGGCATCGGCCTGACCGGCATCGCGCGCAATGTGCTGAGCTTCCATCACAAGGCATGGAACAGGCAGGTTGAGACGCTGTCCGTCGGTGGGCGTTACAAGCTGCGCCGCAGCGGTGAAGTCCATGCCTTTGACGGCAACCTGATCCATATGCTCCAGACCGCCGTGGCGACGGGCAGCTTCTCGGTCTACCAGCGTTACGCGGATGCAGTGCGCCGCCAGCCGCCGGTGGCGCTGCGCGACCTGCTGGACTTCCGTGGCGGGCGCACGCCCATCCCCGTGGAATCGGTCGAAAGCATCACGGAACTGCGCAAGCGCCTGATCGCGCCGGGCATCTCGCTGGGTGCGCTCAGCCCCGAAGCGCATGAGACGCTGTCGATCGCCATGAACCGCATCGGTGCGAAGTCCGATTCGGGTGAGGGCGGCGAAGACCCGGCCCGCGCGAAGCCGCGCGCCAATGGTGATAACGCATCGTCGGCCATCAAGCAGATCGCATCGGGCCGTTTTGGCGTGACCGCGCAGTACCTCAATGACTGCCGCGAGATCGAGATCAAGATGGCGCAGGGTGCGAAGCCGGGCGAGGGCGGACAGCTTCCCGGCTTCAAGGTGACGGGCCTGATCGCCCGGCTGCGTCATGCGACCGAAGGCGTGACCCTGATCTCGCCCCCGCCGCACCACGACATCTATTCGATCGAGGATCTGGCCCAGCTCATCTACGACCTCAAGCAGATCAATCCTGAAGCCACGGTTACGGTGAAGCTGGTCGCGCGTTCGGGCATCGGCACGATTGCAGCCGGTGTCGCGAAGGCGAAGGCGGATGCGATCCTGATCTCGGGCCATTCCGGCGGCACGGGTGCAAGCCCGCAGTCCTCGGTCAAATATGCGGGCATGCCGTGGGAACTGGGGCTGGCGGAAGCGCATCAGGTACTGATGCTCAACCGCCTGCGCCACCGGGTGAAGCTGCGTACCGATGGCGGGCTGAAAACCGGGCGCGACGTGGTGATCGCCGCCATGCTGGGCGCGGAAGAATTCGGCATCGGCACCGCCAGCCTCGTCGCCATGGGCTGCATCATGGTGCGTCAGTGCCACTCCAACACCTGCCCGGTGGGTGTGTGTACGCAGGATGATGAACTGCGCCGCAAGTTCGAGGGCACGCCGGAGAAGGTGATCAACCTGTTCTCCTTCATTGCCGAGGACGTGCGCAACATCCTTGCCTCGCTGGGCTTCACCTCGCTCAACGAGATCATCGGCCGCACCGACCTGCTGCATCAGGTGCTGCGTGGGGCTGATTATCTGGACGATCTGGACCTCAACTCGCTTCTGGCGCAGGCGGACCCCGGCCCTTATGGCCGCTACTGCACCCGCGAAGGCCGTAACGAGGTGCCGGAGACGCTGGATGCACAGATGATTGCGGATGCGCGGCCGCTGTTCGACCATGGCGAGAAGATGCAGTTGCAGTACAACGTGCAGAACACGCATCGCGCGATCGGCACGCGCATTTCCTCGCTGATCGTGCGGCAGTTCGGCATGACCAAGCTGGCGCCGGGGCACCTTACGGTGCGTCTGCGTGGGTCGGCGGGGCAGTCGCTGGGTGCGTTTGCGGTGCAGGGCCTCAAGCTTGAGGTGCTGGGCGATGCGAACGACTATGTGGGCAAGGGGCTTTCGGGTGCGACCATCGTGGTCCGTGCCTCCCCGTCCTCCAGCCTTGTGTCGAACGAGAACGCGATTGTCGGCAATACCGTCCTGTATGGCGCGACAGCGGGTGCGCTGTATGCGGCGGGGCAGGCGGGTGAACGCTTTGCTGTGCGTAACTCGGGCGCTACGGCGGTGATCGAAGGGTGTGGATCGAACGGTTGCGAATACATGACCGGCGGCACCGTGGTCATCCTTGGCGAGATTGGCGACAATTTTGGCGCGGGCTTCACCGGCGGCATGGCGTTTGTGTATGACGCAAGCGGCACGTTTGCCGAGCGTGTAAACGCCGATACCGTCATGTGGTGCCGCGTGCAGGACCCGAAATGGGAAGCCGTGCTGCGTGAGCAGGTCGAGATCCATGCACGCGAAACCGGCAGCCGGTATGCCGAACTGCTGCTGCATAACTGGGACAAGACGCTGCCGCGCTTCTGGCAGGTCGTGCCCACGGAATATGCGCGCGTGATCGGTTTCGAAGCACCCGCACTGGCACGTGGTGCGTGAAATCAGGGCTGACCTGATGACGGGATAAGGCGGCGGGGCCGGGCAGCAATGTCCGGCCCTGTCTGTTTTTAAGGCGGAATATCGGCCTGCGGGGTCGCACATGCGACCATGACGCACTAGATTCAGGATAAAGGGAATCGCGAGGCCGGTGCGCATGCGCTGGCTTCGCCCGATCTGATGGGTGTGCCTGATCTATGTCCAAAGCGTATTTTTCCGCCCCCGTGGCCGGTGCCACCACCACATCCCGCGTGCGGCGCGACGTTGCCGGGGAATCCGGTGGCGCACCGGCGCTTGCGGGGCTGCCGCGATGGGATCTGTCGGATCTGTATGACGGGCCGGAAAGCCCGAAGCTCGTCACCGACCTCGATCAGGCCGATGAGGACGCGCAGGCTTTCGCCCGTGTGTGGCAGGGCCGTCTGGACAGCCTGCCCGGCAGCGAACTGGCGCAGGCTCTAGCCGAATACCAGCGCATTGATGAGGTGCTGGGCCGTGCCGGTTCCTATGCCCAGCTTCTGTTCGCGGCCAATACATCGGATTCGGGCGTGGGCCGTTTCGCGCAGTCGATCAATGAACGGCTGACCGGCATTTCAACGCATCTCCTGTTCTTCACGCTGGAAATCAACCGTATCCCCGATGATGTGCTGGCCACGCAGCTTGCGGACCCGGCGCTGGCGCACTGGGGTCCGTTCCTGCGCGACCTGCGGGTTTTCCGGCCCTACCAGCTTTCGGACGAAGTCGAAGCTGTCCTGCATGAAAAATCGGTCACGGGTGCCGCCGCCTGGAACCGCCTGTTCGATGAGACGATGGCCGGCCTGCGCGTGCGTCTGGGCGGGGAGGAAGTCACGCTGGGCAGCGCGCTCGACACCATGTCCAGCCCCGACCGCGCCACGCGTGAACGTGCGGCCCGCGCCATTGGCGATGTGCTGGGGGGGAATGTGAAACTGTTCTCGCTGGTGACGAACACGCTGGCGAAGGACAAGGCCATCATGGACGGGCTGCGCCATTACCCGCGTCCGACTTCCGCGCGCAACTGCGCCAACAT
The DNA here is from genome assembly GCF_004348195.1 of Komagataeibacter saccharivorans. Taxonomy (NCBI): domain Bacteria; kingdom Pseudomonadati; phylum Pseudomonadota; class Alphaproteobacteria; order Acetobacterales; family Acetobacteraceae; genus Komagataeibacter; species Komagataeibacter saccharivorans. The sequence continues at coordinate 2,802,572 of NZ_CP036404.1, forward strand.
GGTCGAGGACGAAGTGGTGGACGCGCTGGTTCAGGCCGTGACCGAAGCCTATCCCCGCCTGTCGCATCGCTATTACGCGCTCAAGGCCAAATGGCTGGGGCTGGAAAAGCTGGAATACTGGGACCGTAACGCCCCGCTTACCACGCAGGACGAACCGCTGATCACATGGCCCGACGCCACCCGGCAGGTCATGGCGGCGTATGAGGGCTTTGACCCGCGCATGGGTAAGGTCGCCCGGCAGTTTTTCGATAACGCATGGATCGACGCCCCGCCTGTTCCGGGCAAGGCGTCCGGTGCCTTCGCCCATCCGACCGTGCCGTCCGCCCATCCCTATCTTCTGCTCAATTACCGTGGGCGCACGCGCGATGTGATGACGCTGGCGCATGAACTGGGGCATGGCGTCCATCAGGTTCTGGCGGGCGAGCAGGGCTATCTCATGTCCAACACGCCGCTGACACTGGCCGAAACCGCCAGCGTGTTTGGCGAGATGCTGACCTTCCGCGCCCTGCTGGATGCGCAGACCGACCCCGCCCGGCGCAGGCTGATGCTGGCCGCCAAGGTGGAGGACATGCTCAATACCGTGGTGCGCCAGATCGCCTTTTACCGGTTCGAGACACTGGTGCATGACGAACGCCGCAAGGGCGAACTGCTGCCTGCGCGCATTGGGGAGATCTGGCGGCAGACGCAGGTTGAAAGCCTGGGCCCGGCCTTCAGCTTCACCCCGGATTACGATGCGTACTGGACCTACATCCCGCATTTCATCCATTCGCCGTTCTATGTGTATGCCTACGCCTTTGGTGATTGTCTGGTAAACGCGCTATACGGGGTTTTCCGGTCCGGTCATCCGGGTTTCCAGGACAAGTATATCGACATGCTGCGCGCAGGCGGCACCAGGCGGCATAAGGAACTGCTGGCCCCGTTCGGACTGGATGCGGCAGACCCCGGATTCTGGCAGAAGGGGCTGGATGTGATCGCCGGATTTATTGATGAACTGGAGCGTGTCTGACGTGGCGGATGAACGGAATCTCGATAATACCGGCCTGTTTGGCGAATTCCGCCGCATGGTGCGTACGTCGGGCACGGTGGGCGGCATCGCGGCGCGTATCGCCGGGCACAAGATGGGGTTCAGGTCCAACCAGACCATCCATGCCGAGGACCTGAAAAGCGTGCTGGGCGGCCTGAAGGGGCCGCTTATGAAGGGCGCGCAGCTTCTGTCCACGATCCCCGGCGCCCTGCCGGAGGAATATGCCAAGGAACTGGCCCAGCTTCAGGCCAATGCGCCCGCCATGGGCTGGAATTTCGTCCGTCGTCGCATGGCTACCGAACTGGGGCCGAACTGGGAGCGTAATTTCCGCTCCTTCAACCGGGAAGCGTCTGCCGCGGCCAGTCTGGGGCAGGTCCATCGCGCGGTGCTGCCCGACGGGCGGCCTGTCGCGTGCAAGCTGCAATATCCCGACATGCGCTCGACCGTGGAATCCGACCTCAAGCAGTTTCGCATGGCGGTGGGGCTGTTTTACCGTCTGGACAGCACGATCTGTCAGGATGACGTGCTGGAAGAACTGCAGGACCGGCTGTACGAGGAACTGGATTACCAGCGTGAAGCGGCGAACATGCGGCTGTATCGCCTCATGCTGGCGCAGTGGTCGGACGTGACCATCCCGGCCCCCATCGACAGCCTGTGTACCCAGCGCCTGCTGACCATGGACTGGGTCAATGGCCGTGGCATCCAGAAGGTGCTGGATACCAATCCCACGCAGGAAGAGCGTAACAGCATGGCCCGTGCCCTGTTCCGGGCATGGTATGCGCCGCTGTACCGCTATGGCGTGATCCATGGCGACCCGCATATGGGCAATTTTACCGTGCGCGATGATTACGGCATCAACCTGCTCGATTTCGGGGCCATCCGCATCTTCCCCGCGCGCTTCGTGCAGGGAATCATCGACCTGCACAGGGCGATCGAGACGGATGACGAGGATCTGGCCTATCATGCCTATCAGGCATGGGGCTTTACCAACATGTCGCGCGATACGATGCGGGTGCTCAATGAATGGGCGCGCTTCATCTACGGTCCGTTGATGGAGGACCGTGAACGCTTCATTCAGGAAGATAACGACCCGCAATATGGCCGCGCGGTGGCTGAACGGGTCTATGCCGGTCTCAAGCGCACGGGGGGCGTGCAGCCGCCGCGTGAATTCGTGCTGGTTGACCGTTCCGCCGTGGGGCTGGGCAGCGTGTTCCTGCGCCTCAGGGCAAAGGTCAACTGGTATCAACTGTTTCAGGAAATGGCCGCCGACTTCGATGAGGCCGCGCTGGCGCGCCGTCAGGCCGAAGCTATGCGCGAAGCCCGCGTGCCGCCGCCGCTTGGCACGCATGGCTGAACGGCGGGAGTAGGGATGGAGCCGCATACAGCCCTTGTGCTGCGGCGGTTTTATCCCCACTTTCCTTAACCATGGCGACAGCATCCCGCAGGAAAAAGAAGACTACCGATATCGATCCGGCTGACAGGCCCGTCCTGTTCCAGCCGGAACGTCAGCCCGCGAAACCACGCACCCATACCTTTCGCGTCAGTTCCCCCTATGAACCGGCAGGCGACCAGCCCACCGCCATTGCCGAACTGGTCAGCGGCGTGGAAAAGGGCGAACGCGATCAGGTTCTGCTGGGCGTGACCGGTTCGGGCAAGACCTTCACGATGGCCAAGATCATCGAGGCCACGCAGAAGCCCGCCCTGATCCTCGCGCCCAACAAGACGCTGGCCGCCCAGCTCTATGCCGAGATGAAACAGTTCTTCCCCGACAACGCGGTGGAATATTTCGTCAGCTATTACGATTACTACCAGCCGGAAGCCTATGTGCCCCGGTCGGACACGTATATCGAAAAAGACAGCCAGATAAACGAACAGATCGACCGTATGCGCCATGCCGCCACGCAGGCGCTGCTGGAGCGTAACGATGTGATCATCGTGGCCTCGGTTTCGTGCATTTACGGTATCGGCTCGGTCGAGACCTATTCGCGCATGGTGGTCAAGCTGGAGGTCGGTGGCGAGATCGACCGCGACCGCCTGATAAAGGGGCTGGTCGAACTTCAGTACCGCCGTAACGATGCCGCCTTCCAGCGCGGCACCTTTCGCGTGCGTGGCGAGACGATCGATGTCTTTCCCGTCCAGAACGAGGATCGGGCATGGCGCGTCAGCCTGTTTGGCGATGAGATTGACGAAATTATCGAATTCGATCCGCTGACCGGTGAAAAGACCGGTGATCTGGAAGCCATCAGCATCTACGCCAACAGCCATTACGTGACGCCGCGCCCCACGCTTACGCAGGCGATGACGGGCATCAAGCAGGAACTGCGTGAAACGCTGGCCCGCTTCAATGCGGATGGCAAACTGCTGGAGGCCGAACGCCTGCAGCAGCGCACCACCTTCGATCTGGAAATGATCGAGACCACGGGCGTCTGTAAGGGAATCGAGAATTATTCCCGCTACCTGTCCGGTCGCGCGCCGGGTGAACCGCCGCCAACCCTGTTTGAGTACCTGCCCGAGGATGCGCTGCTGATCGTGGATGAAAGCCATGTGACCGTGCCGCAGATCGGCGGGATGGAACGCGGGGATCATGCACGCAAATCCGTGCTGGCCGAATTCGGCTTCCGCCTGCCTTCCTGCCTCGACAACCGCCCGCTTACCTTTGCCGAATGGGATTCCTACCGGCCGCAGACGGTCTTCGTCAGCGCGACTCCCGGCCCGTGGGAAATGCGCCGCACGGAGGGCGTGTTTGCCGAACAGGTCATCCGCCCCACCGGCCTGATCGACCCGGTCACCATCGTCCGGCCGGTTGAACATCAGGTCGATGACCTGCTGGCCGAATGTCGTCTGACCATTGCCGATGGTGGCCGCGTGCTTGTCACGACGCTGACCAAGCGCATGGCTGAAGACCTGACCGAATACATGAACGAAGCCGGTATCCGTGTGCGGTACCTGCATTCGGATGTGGATACGCTGGAGCGTATCGAGATCATCCGCGACCTGCGGCTTGGCGCGTTCGACGTGCTGATCGGCATCAACCTGCTGCGCGAAGGGCTGGATATTCCCGAATGTTCCCTTGTCGCCATTCTGGATGCTGACAAGGAAGGCTTCCTGCGTTCGCGCACGTCCCTGATCCAGACCATTGGCCGCGCCGCGCGCAATGTGGAAGGGCGCGTGCTGCTTTATGCGGACAGGATGACCGACAGCCTTGCCTACGCCATCGAGGAAACCGCCCGCAGGCGCGAAAAGCAGAGCCTGTGGAACGAGGAACACGGCATCACCCCCCAATCCGTGCGCAAGCATATCGGCGATGTCATTTCGTCCGTGTTCGAGCAGGATTACGTGACCGTCACCCCCACGGCGGATGGCAGCGTGCAGGAAATGGTCGGCAAGGATTACAAGGCCGCCATTGCCGAACTGGAAAAACAGATGCGCGCGGCCTCGGCGGAACTGGAATTCGAGACAGCCGCCCGCCTGCGTGATGAAATCCGCAGGCTGGAAGCCTTGGAACTGGGCATGGTTCCGCCCCCGCTGCCCCAGTCCAGTGCGGGGCGTCCGGGCACCAGCCCCAAGGCCATCGCCCGGCGCAACCGTGGCCCCGTGCCGCTGGGGCCGGGGGGCGGGGGCTATGACCCGGAACAGGCGAAGGGAAGGGGAAAGCGACGTGGACGATAGGACCACCTCCTTCAACATGCCCTGCACGGGCCAGCGCGAACGCGAAATGACGGCGGTTGTCGAACTTGAGGCCGGCGGCGCGAAGCTGGGGCTCATGCCCGATGTGGGCGGCAGCATCGCGTTCTGGCGGTGTGGGGAGATGGACCTGCTGTGCCCGGTCAGTGATCCCCATCTGATCGCCCAGCACGGTCGTGCCGTGGCAGGTTATCCGCTGGTGCCGTTTTCCAACCGGGTGGCGGGTGACCATTTCCGTTTTGAAGGGGTGGACTATCACCTCGCTCCCAGCTTCGGCGGGGAGAACTGCGCCATTCACGGCAACGGGTGGCAGCGGCGCTGGGGGCTGGACAGGCTGGCCAACAGCAGCGCCACGCTTACCCTCGATCACGCGCCCACGCGCGACCTGATGGGGCAGTGGCCGTTCAGCTACCGCGCGCAGTTGCGTTACGACCTGCGTGAAAACGGGCTTTCCATCGGCATATTGCTTGAAAATACCGATACCCGCGACCAGCCGGTGGGCATGGGCTTTCATCCTTATTTTCCCCGTCATGCCGGGCTGAAGCTGGGTTTTGCCGCCAGCAGCGTATGGACAAACGGACCGGACCACCTGCCTGCCCTGCGTGTGCCGGTGGAAGGGGAATGGTCCTTCGCCCATATGCGCGATGCAGGGCAGGAGCCGATCGACAACTGTTATGCGGGGTGGTCCGGCAGTGCCTTCCTGCGCTGGCCGCGCGAAGGTTATGCGCTGACGGTGGAAGGCAGCCCCGAACTGCGGCATCTGGTAATTTTTACCCCACCCGGCCAGCCCTATATCGGGCTTGAACCGGTCAGCAACATGACCGATGGCTTCAATCGCCCGATCATTGCCGATAGCGGCGTGCGCGTACTGGCGCCGGGCCAGAAGATGGAAGGGCATATCCGCATGACGGTGACACGGTGCTGACAGCGGGCAGGTCATCCACGGCCAAGGGGGGAAAACCGGCCACGGGCGGGCTGTCATGTTATATCACACCCGCCGGAATCGCGGCCATGCGCACCGAGCTTAATGCCCTGCTGCGCGATGAACGCCCCCGGATCGTGGAAATTGTATCGTGGGCCGCAGGCAATGGCGACCGTTCTGAAAACGGCGATTACCAGTATGGCAAGCGCCGGCTGCGTGAGATCGACCGCCGCATCCGCTTCCTGACCAAGCGGATCGATAACGCCATTATTGTCGATCCGGCCGCCCAGCAGCAGCGCGATCGGGTGTTTTTTGGCGCTACGGTCACATATGTTGATGAACGCGATGCGGAACGCACCGTTACAATCCTTGGTGTGGATGAGGCGGACATGACGGCGGGGCAGATCAGCCTCGTCTCGCCGGTGGCGCGCGCACTCATGCGTGCGGCGGTGGGCGATGAAGTCAGGCTGACAACGCCACGGGGGGATGAAATGATCGAGGTACTGGGCATTTCCTATCCCCCTTTGCCGTAATGGGGGGCTGGCCGTGTGGCTGAAGGCATATTATGACATTTGGGCGCGGGCCGTTTCAGTTTGTGACGTCCGGCGCGAACCGGTCCTGTGCGGAGATACTGATTAGATGCCACGCCCCCTGAAGGTCGCCGTCCAGATGGACCCGCTTGGCGGCATCGACATCAATGGCGATTCAACCTTTGCCCTGATGCTGGAAGCACAGGCGCGGGGATATGAACTGTTCGTCTATCAGGTCGAGGCCCTGAGCCTGAGCGAGGGACGCCGCACGCCTGACGCCCCGCGCGCGGCACGGGTGACCGCCCGTGCCCGCCCGGTAACGGTGCAGCGCAAGGCAGGCGCACATGCGACCTTTGGCGATGAACAGGTGATCGACCTGTCCGCCATGGATGTGGTGCTGATGCGTCAGGACCCGCCTTTCGACATGGCCTATATCACCGCCACCCATATCCTTGAGCATATCCATGGTGTCGGTCCGGGCCGCGCGCTGGTGGTCAACAACCCCGCGGCGGTTCGCAACGCGCCCGAAAAGCTGCTGGTCACGCATTATCCCGATCTCATGCCCCCTACGCTGGTGACGTGGGATGTGGCGGCGATAAGGGATTTCCGTGCGAAGTGGGGCGACATCATCGTCAAGCCGCTTTTCGGCAATGGTGGCGCGGGCGTGTTCCGCATCCGTCAGGATGATCCGAACCTGAACGCCCTGCTGGAAATGCATTTCGCCCGCTCACGCGAGCCGCTGATGATCCAGCGTTACGAACCGGCGGTGCGCAAGGGGGACAAGCGCATCATTCTGGTCGATGGCAGGCCGGTCGGCGCGATCGACCGCATCCCGGCGGAAGGGGAGACGCGGTCCAACATGCATGTGGGCGGTCGCCCGGTGCGCGCGGAACTGACCGCGCGCGACCGTGAGATATGCGACACCATCGGGCCGTTCCTGCGCGATCAGGGCCTGATTTTCGTGGGGATCGACGTGATTGGGGAATGGTTGACCGAGATCAATGTCACATCCCCGACCGGACTGCAGGAAATCGACCGCTTTGACGGCATCAATACGGCGGGCCTGATCTGGGATGCGATCGTATCGCGTCTGGCTACGGTTGACGTGGGCGCGTAAGGATTGGAAACGGTGTCCATGGCAGGCGCGGTGATCGTGACTGCCGTGCCATGTGGCATGGCATCGTGTATGGATTACAGGCGGCTACGCGGGCCGGATGGGCGCGCGGGCAGGTCAGGTGGAAGTGTAATGCAGCAGAACGGAACGGATTTGATCATGGCGGATGCGGTGCGGAAGGGGGCGGGCGATGCCTTCTTTCATGGCAAGGGCATGGGAACAGCCTGATGAGTGACGTTCTGCACGACGAAGCAGCCGAGAAGGTTGTGGAAATCCCCTCTCCCAAATCCGCGCTGGATGCTGCGGCGGTCAAGGCTGCGTACCGCCGCTGGGCCAGTGTGTACGATGCGCTGTTCGGCAGCGTTTCCGCCTTCGGGCGCAAGCGCGCGGTGGAGGCGGTCAACGCGCTGCCCGGTACGCAGGTGCTGGAAGTGGGCGTGGGCACCGGCCTTGCCCTGCCATATTATCGCGCGAACAAGCGGATCACGGGTATCGACCTGTCGGGTGACATGCTTGAGCGTGCGCGTCAGCGCGTGCGCCGCATGAAGCTTTCCAACGTGGAAAACCTGTTGGAAATGGATGCCGAGGCGACCCAGTTCGCCGATGGCACGTTCGATGTCGCGGTTGCGATGTTCGTGGCCTCCGTCGTGCCGCATCCGCGCGCGCTGCTGGCTGAACTCAAGCGCGTGGTCAAGCCGGGCGGGCATATCCTGTTCGTCAATCACTTCCTTGCGCAGGGCGGGGTCCGCCTTGCGGTGGAACGCGGCATGGCACGTGCTTCGCACTCGCTGGGCTGGCATCCGGATTTCGCCATTGAATCGCTGCTGCCGCCCGCCGACCTGCGCCGTGCGGTCCTGCAGCCGGTACCGCCCGCGGGCCTGTTCACGCTGGTCACGCTGGAGCGCGAAGCCGGGTCATGCGCCAGTCCGCTGGTGGCCTGATTTCCCGCTGAGCTCATCCACAGCCCTGTTCCTGTAGCAGGGCTGAAATGACATCTGCGCGACCACGGGAACGATCCACAGTATCGTTTTCGTGTATAAGTCGGGCTATATGATGAAATCATGGTAACGATTGGCCATGCCCAGACACCGGCGCATGGCAGCAGGGAGTGATCTGATGCCCACAGGCACACAGTTCGGGGCGGATGGCAGGCATGATTCCAGCCGGGCCGGGGACTACCGGACCGTCGGCATGCTTTATCTCGTCATGGCGATTGTGGCGGGCGTGGCCGGTGGGCTGATGGCTGTCGGCCTGCAGGCGGGCCTGCTGCCGCATTCCGTGCTGGCCGCATGGGCCGGTGGGGATGCAACTGCCGCCGTTGAGCGCATCGGTCGCCGCCATGGCATGATGATGGTGTTCTTCTGTGCCCTGCCTGCCCTGTTCGGCGGGTTCGGCAACTGGCTGGTGCCCCTGCTGCTGCGCGCACGCGCTCTTGCCTTTCCCCGTCTGGCGCTGGCCGGGTGGGGGCTGACGGCAGGCAGCTTCGTGGCTGTTCTGGCCGGTCTTTCCCCTGCCGTGCCCGCGCAGGTTTCGGTCATCGCCCTTATGGTCTGGTGTCTGGCCATGCTGTTTCAGGCCATCAACATGGTGGCGACGGTTCTGAACATGGGGCCGATGGGACAGCGCCTGCGGGATATGCCCATTTTCGTATGGGCACAGGGCCTTACGGCGCTGATGACGGTCATGGTCATGCCGGTTCTTGCTGGCGGCCTGACGCGGGTATGGCTTGATGGCGGCGATATGTCCGCGCGGATCGACGGGCTGCTGCATGTCTTCGCCGGGCCGGAAATCGCATTGCTGCTGCTGCCCTCGCTGGGGATCGTGTCGCAGGTGATCGAGACATTCTGTGCGAAGCCACTGCAGATGCCCCGTGTCGTGCTGGGGGCGCTGGTCGTGCTGTCCGTGGGCGGCAGTTCGGTCTGGGTTCATGACCTGCTGCATGGTGGGCTGGATCATATGGCGACTTCCGCACCCGTGGTGCAACTGGGGCTGATCGTGCTGCCGGTGCTGGCCGTTCTGGCCGCATGGGTGCAGACGGCACGTCTGGGCCACATGTGCGCCGCCGTGCCGATGGAATGGGCTGCAGGCTTCGTTGCCCTGCTGCTGGTCGGTTCCGTCATGTCCCTGCTGCCCGGCGGCATGGCCGATGTGCATGCGGCTACGCTGTATGCCGCCATGTTCGCGGTGTTCGCGGGTTTCTATTACTGGATTGGCAAGATGGTGGGCCATGTCGCCCCCCGCGGGGCCAGCAGGCTGCACTTCGGCCTGACGACGGCTGGCACCGTTCTGTCGCTGATGGCGTTTCATGGGGTGGCCGGTATGGTCGGTGCCGTGCTGATGGGGCTGTCCGTTCTGGTTTTCGCCGGGATCGTGGTGCAGGTGGCCCTTAGCCCCGCCCGGTCGCTGCCTGCCAATTACTGGGGGCCGGGTGCCCGCACGCCGGAATGGCAGGCACCGTCCCCCGCACATGGGGATGCCTGAACATGAGCGGCACCATCACGACGCCCGGCGCGGCGGATAGCGCCGCCGTTACATTTGATGCCTCACGTGTGGGCACGGAAGCACGGGACTGGTTCGTGCTGCTCAAGCCCCGTGTCATCTCGCTGGTGGTCTTTACCGGGGCGGCCGGTCTGGCCATGGCGCCGGGACCGCTCAACCCGCTGGTGGCGGCTGTCAGCATCCTGTGCATCTGCATGGCTTCCGGTGCCGCCGGGGCCATCAACATGTGGTACGACCGCGATATCGATGCGGTCATGAAGCGTACCGTTACCCGTCCCATACCCGATGGCCGCGTGGGGGCGGAAGCCGCGCTGGGTTATGGTGTCGGGCTGTCGGTTGCGTCCGTCATCCTGATGTGGTTTGCAACCAACGCGCTGGCCGCGGGTATCCTTGCGTTTTCCATCTTTTTCTACGCCGTGATCTATACGATGTGGCTCAAGCGTTCGACGCCGCAGAATATCGTGATCGGCGGGGCGGCAGGAGCATTCCCGCCCATGATCGGCTGGGCTGCGGCCACGGGGTCCATGGCGGTCATGCCGGTGGTGATGTTCGGCATCATCTTCCTGTGGACGCCGCCGCATTTCTGGTCGCTTTCGCTTTATGCCTGCAAGGATTACGGACGGGCAGGTATTCCCATGCTGCCGGTGGTGCGTGGTGCGCGGCATACGCGGTGGCAGATCCTGTGGTACACCTTCATCCTCATGGCGGTATCGCTGGTGCCTTCATTCACGCATCAGGCGGGCTGGCTGTACACGGTTGTCGCCAGTGTGCTGGGGTTGGGATTTATCCTGTGCGCCATCGGGGTGCTGCGTGACCGGCAGGACGCCAATGGCGTGAGCCTGACGGGTGATGGCCCGGCGCGCCGTTCCTTCCGTTATTCGCTGGCTTACCTGTTTTTTCTGTTTCTGGGCCTGCTGGCCGACCATGCCTTCATCGCCCACTGATCGGGCAGTTTTATCCATGCGGGAGTTCGGGCAGATGGATCAGGCAACAACGGTTCAGGTTACACCGCAGATGGAAGCGCAGGAGGCGGCGCGTCGGCACAAGGGGCGCATCCGGGCCGTAGCGGTTACGCTTTCGGCGCTGGCTGCGATCCTGTATGCGCTCAGCCTTGCGCACATCTAGGCGGGGCTGAACCAGAGGGGCATGATCCCGGCCCGATAGTTTATGGCCATAAGTACTCCTCGATCACGGTTTCAGTTTTACCGTCATCTGAGCCGATGCGTCCCCGTTCTTTTTTGCGGATGCGCGGTGCTGTCTTTTCCGTTCCATCAGGCAGCGGCTACGGACGGCGCAAATACTGCGTGTGGCAGGGTTGAGGCCGGGTATAGAACGGAGACCAGCGTAAAAGGTCCGGTTGGGGCCACTGCGCCTGTGATGGCCTGCATTGACGTCCTGCGCGGGCGGGATGACGGGCCACGTCGCCTGCGCATTTTCGTTGCGGGCAGGCAGGTTATCTCCAGCGATGATATTGCCAGAGGGCCATCCGATGGTGGCATTATGGGCGACCCGTTTCAGGGGGTTACCCTCAGTCATGGTTCTGTCGTGGTGAAGAATTATGGTGGCAGTGCGTGGCGCTGGAATGAAACTTGGCGCCTGACCATACGGCAGGGCCAATGGATCATTGCCGGGTGGGACGAGGAGTACTGGCATGCTGGCAGCGGTAATGACGGGTTGCATGTAAGCGTAAATGCCCTGACGGGCACCGTGCGTGAGGATGGAACGCCGTTCAATGACGATGCGGTAGAGCCACCGCCGCCTGCCATCCATAAAACCTGCCTGCTGCCCCGGCAATGGCGCACGCCATCCATCATGCAGGCAGCCGCCATAGGAACATCAAGCTGGGAGTGTGACGCCAGGCTGGGCACCAGGGCGAACTGACGTGATACGCCGGTTATGCCGCCATGGACGGTCTGGGGCGCGGATAATAAAAAAGGCCTGCATCGGGGGGATGCAGGCCGTTTTCCGTCAAACATGAAATGCGGGGATCAGCGGCCCGGTGTCTGCTGGATGGCGGACAGAAGCCAGCTTCCCGTTCCGGCCGAGCGCACGAACGTCCACAGTTCGGTAACGCTGACCCGGTTGGTCGGGTCGCCTTCGATCACACGGCCGGTCATGTCGGTGGTGATGTCGATCATCGAATACTGCATGGCGACCGTGGCGTAATCGAAGCCGTTTTCACGCCAGCTTTCCACCAGATCACCCCGGTCGAAACGTATGTCGGACACCACGTTGCGCGCGCCACGGCTGGCCAGATTGCTCAACTGGTTGTTGAAGTAGGACACCATTTCCGGTGTCGCCATGTGCTGCATGGCCCGCACATCCTGCTGGCTCCACGCCGTCTGGATGTTGATAAGGGCCTGCTGGAACGCCTGATAGTCAGCCGCCGTAATGGCCACGCCAACCGGCTGTCGTGCCCCCTGCGGCGCCATACCGGCGGGGGAGGGCGTGCCCATCGCTCCCGCACCGGTGCTGGCACCCATGCCGCCACTAAAGCGCCGGATGGCCCAGCGCACGATGAAGAAGACCAGCGCCAGTTGGATCAGCAGGCCAAGGAAGCCGCTGCCCCCCATGCCCGAACCGAACATGCCATGGCCGAACAGCATGCCAAACAGGCCAGCACCGACCAGACCGCCCATAAACCCGTTCATGAACGGATGGCGGGGACGTGCCATGGCCATGCCAGCACCCGCGCCGAAGGGAGCGCGCGCACCAAAGCCGGGCATCTGCTGGCGCGGGGTCATCGTCTGCTGGAAGGGTGTTGCGCCATAGGGCGCGGTCTGCGACGGCGCGGGCGCGCTGTAGGTGCGCGATCCACGGCTACCCATAGAGAAACCACCACCCGCACGGGCTTCCGCCGCGTGGGGATGAGCCAGCAGCGGCAGCACGGTCAGGGCCGTCACGGCGGCGAGAGCGATGCTTTTACGCGGCATCATGCGCGGGGAAATTGTCTTCATCTGGGTCAGGGTATCTGCAATCCTGTGTCGGAACCATCTTTATCCGTGCGGTCTCGTGAAACGGACCACGTGTTACAGATATAAGTAAGCCCGCGCCCCGGTAACAGGGGGCGCGGGCTCGCAGCAACATGAAATCATGGAAAGGAAACGATTACGCCCCGGCAATCATCATGTCGTCGATACGGATGGTGGGGGCATTGGTGGACTGGCGGAATGTCAGGTCATTGGCCGGAACCAGCCGCATGAACATGTCATTGAGGTTCCCCGCGACCGTCAGTTCGGCCACCGGTTCGGCCAGCACGCCGTTACGGATCATGAACCCTGCGGCGCCACGGCTGTAATCGCCGGTAATGCCGTTGATGGCGGACCCCATCATCTCGGTTATGTAAATGCCTTCGGTGATGTCGGCCATCAGTTCGGTGGGTGTCATGCTGCCCGGCTGCATGTACATGTTGCCAAGGCTGGGTGCAGGCGGCCCCGATGTGCCCCGGCTGGCGCAGCCATTGGGCTTCAGCCCGAGCTGGCGGGCGGATCGTGAATCCAGCGCCCATGTCTTCAGCACGCCATCTTCCACCAGTGTCCGCGTTGCGGTCAGCATGCCTTCCCCATCGAAGGGACGGGCGCCGGGGCCACGTACGCGACGGGGATCGTCGATGATGGTGATGCCAGCGGGCATGATCCGGCTGTCCATCTTTTCCTTCAGGAAGGAAGTGCCACGCGCAATGGAAATGCCGTTGATCGCGCCCGACAGGTGCCCCAGCATGCTGGTGGAAACGCGCGGGTCCAGCACGATGGGCATGCGGCCCGTACGTGGCCGGACCGGGTTCAGGCGTGCGACCGTCCGCTCACCCGCGCGGCGACCGACAAGGGCGGCATCTTCAAGGTCGGACAGATGGACGGCAGCGTGATAATCGTAATCGCGCTCCATCTTCGTGCCGCTGCCCGCCACGGTGCTGACGGAGACGGAATGGCTGGTGCGGGCATAGCGACCCGAAAAACCGGCCGATGTCATGAGGATGATGTCCGACAGTCCGAAACTTGCGGATGCACCGTTGCTGTTGGAAACGCCTTCCACCGCCAGGGCCGATTCCTCCGCCACGCGGGCGCGGGTGATCAGATCGCCGGTCGCGGGTTCGGTGGGGTCGAACAGATCCAGCCCCGCCGCATCGACAAAGCGATGCTCGGCTTCGGCGCACAGACCGGCAAAACGGTCTTCCGGCACGACGCGGGCCATGGCCACCGCGCGTTCGGCCAGTGCGTCGAACCGCGCGGGATCAAGTGCTGTGGCCGAGACGATGGCCGCGCGCTGGCCCACGAAAACCCGCAGGCCCAGATCACACGTTTCGGAACGTTCAAGGTCTTCGGTGCGGCCATTGCGCACCTGTGCGCCATGGGCGGTGCGGCTGACGTAAATCGCATCCGCCGCATCGGCGCCCGCGCCCTTTGCACGGGTGATGAGGGTTGCGATCTGGTCGATGGGATTGGAACTCATGCCGCCAGTGCCCCCGTAATGCTGTCGAGCGAGGGCAGGTGTCTGACCGGCCCCAGCGATGTAAGCGTGGGCCGGCCGCTGAAGATGCGGGTGGCGACGCGCTGCACGTCCTCGATGGTGACGGCGTCCACCCGGCGCACGGTTTCGGCGGTCGGGATCAGCCGGTCGAAGATCTGGAGCTGGCGGGCAAGCTGTTCACACCGGCTGCCCGTGCTTTCCAGCGACATCAGCAGCGATGACTTGAGCTGCGCCCGCGCGCGCGCCAGTTCCGCCATGGTAACGGTGTGGCGCACCTTGGTCAGTTCATCCAGCGTGACGGGGATGAGGTCGGCGACCTGCGTTTCCCCCGTTCCGGCATAAATGCCGAACAGCCCGCCCTGACGGAACGGCGCGTTGAAGGAATAGACGGAATAGACCAGTCCGCGCTTTTCGCGGATTTCCTGAAACAGGCGCGACGACATGCCCCCACCCAGCAGCGTGGACAGCAGCAGGGCCGGGTAATAGTCCGGGTCGCCATAGGGCATGGACGGAAAGCCCAGCACGATATGGGCCTGATCCAGTTCGCGTTCCTGCGTGAACTCTCCGCCCACGTAACGCACGGGCGGCTGGGGCGGCACGATGCCGGTCGGCAGGTCACGGAAATGCTGCTGCACCAGATCGACCACGCGGGCATGTTCAAGGTTGCCCGCCGCCGCGATGATGGTGTTGCCCGCCGTGTAATGGGTGTTCATGTAGTTGACCAGCGTTGCGCGCGACATGGTCTGGATACCCGCTTCCGTGCCCAGCGTGGGGCGGCCCATCGGCTGGTCGGGGAAGGCGGTTTCCTGAAAATGGTCAAACACGATATCGTCGGGCGTGTCGTTCGCCTGTCCGATTTCCTGCAGGATCACCCCGCGTTCGCGCTCCAGCTCCTCGGGGGCGAGGCTGCTGTGGGTCAGGATATCGCCGATGATATCCGCGCCCAGATCAAGGTTTTCCTTCAGGAGCTTGACGTAATAGGCGGTGTGCTCGCGCGCGGTGTAGGCGTTGATGTGGCCGCCCACATTCTCGATTTCCTCCGCGATTCCGGCGGCGGTGCGGGTGCCGGTTCCCTTGAAGGCCATATGTTCGAGAAAGTGGGAAACGCCGTTTTCCTGCGCGGTTTCATTGCAGGTGCCCGCGGCGACATACGCCCCGAGGGACACGGTCTCCACCCGTTCCATCCGTTCGGTCACGATGGTCAGGCCGGAGTCCAGTCGGGTCACATTGATCAGGTCGGTCATGCTGGTCCTGCGGGCCGCATGGCGCATGTTCGCGCCCGTGCCGCCCCTTGTTGGCGTAAGGGAATGGAGGAAGGAAGCGTCAGCCCGCGTTGGTCATCACGGCGGCGCGCACCCTGTCCTCGATCATGTTCAGATCCGCCGGAACCACGCTGTAGCGCTCGGGGCGGTCATACAGATCGGCCAATGCGGCGGGCAGGGCGGGGCGGATGCCGGTTGCCTGCGCCATCGCATCGGGGAACTTGGCGGGATGCGCGGTCGCCATGGCCACCATGGGAATGCCCGGTTCGCGGAAGGCGCGGCCCGCGGCGATGCCGATGGCGGTATGCGGGTCGGCCAGATAATGGCTGCGATTGTTCAGCGTGCGGATTTCCGCCAGCGTCGCGGCGTCATCCAGCGATACCCCGTGGAACAGCGCATGGGCGCGGTCCCATACGGGGTCTGCCACCTTCATCACGCCGGTCTTGCGGAACTCGGTCATGATCCTTGCGCAGGCCGTCGCATCCCGGTCGAGCAGTTCGAACAGCAGGCGTTCGAAATTGGAAGATACCTGAATATCCATGGAAGGCGACAGGCTGGGCACCACGCCGTGGATGCTCATGTCGTTTTCATTCAGGAAGCGCGACAGGATGTCGTTGCGGTTCGATCCCACGCACAGCGCGCGGATGGGCAGCCCCATGCGGCGCGCGACCCATGCGGCCAGCACGTTGCCGAAATTGCCGGTGGGCACCGCGAACGAAACTTCCCGGTCCGGCGCGCCCATCGCCAGGGCCGCATAGACGTAATAGGGCACCTGTGCCGCAATGCGCGCCCAGTTGATGGAATTGACCGCCGACAGGCGCATGTCGGTGCGGAAGGGCAAATCGGCGAACATGGCCTTGACCATGTCCTGACAGTCATCGAACGTACCCTGTACCGCAAGGTTGGTCACGTTGGGTTCCCGCACGGTGGTCATCTGCCGGCGCTGCACTTCCGACGTGCGGCCTTCGGGGTGCAGGATCACCACGCGCAGCCGTTCACGCCCACGACAGGCTTCGATCGCCGCCGACCCGGTATCGCCCGATGTCGCGCCGACGATGGTGACGGTTTCATTCCGCTCGGTCAGTACATGGTCGAACAGGCGGCCAAGCAACTGCATGGCCATGTCCTTGAACGCGAGCGTCGGGCCGTGGAACAGTTCCTGCACGAACAGCCCGTCTTCCACCTGCGTCAGCGGCACGATCGCCGGATGGTCGAATCGGGCGTAGGCCTCGCGGCACAGCTTCAGCAGCACATCATGCGTGATCGACCCTTCGGCAAAGGGGGCGATGATGCGGGCCGCCAGTTCGGGATAGGGCAGGGCGCGCAGTTCGCGCCACTGGGCTACCGAAAGCTCGGGCCAGCTTTCCGGCAGGTACAGGCCACCGTCCTCTGCCAGCCCCGCCAGCAGAACAGACGAAAAATCGCGGACGGGGGCAGTCCCCCGGGTAGAAATATAGCGCATCCTCCTATCATAATCCCAACCGTCCCCCGCGCGAAGGGGGCGCATGCGGCCCCCGGCGCAATTCCGCGCGTGGTGTGTCAGAATTTGGGCGGTGGCAGCGCGCCGATATTGATGCGGTAGATATGAACGGGCCACTGGATGGCGTTATGCCCGCCATTGAACGGCGCGGTAAGGTCGATCTGGCCCGTGGGGATGTAAAGCTGCCCGTCGCGCGTGGCGAAGGAGCCACCGGGCCAGTGCAGGCGGCTGTCTGTTACGATTTTCTGGTAAACCCGGTCGGGCATCAGCCGGAAGATGCTGTTGGTCGATACATCATTGAAATACAGCGTACCGTCGGGCGCCAGCGTGATGCCGCCCAGCGCCGGGGTCTTGTACCACAGCGTAGGCCCTTCTTCCAGTTCGATGGGGGTTACGGTCGGATCGATCAGCAGGTCGGTATCCAGCTTGTAGACCGGACCGCATAGCGGTTCGAAATACAGCCACTGCCCGTCGGGGCTTATGGCCATCTGGCTTATGTTGACAATGGCGGTATGGCCCGTCGCATTGGTCAGTACGCGACCATTGACGGTAATGGGCTGGCCCGCCGTGAGGGATGAGGTGTGCTGCATAAGCCGCCGCTGCCGGTTGGTGTCCAGCCGGATCACGATCATGGCCGGAACGCCCGAATCCCCGATGAAGGCATGCCCGCGCCCCACACGCATGGTGGCGGGATGGCTGCCATCATGCAGCATGGACGGGTCGATGGCCCATGTCTGCGCGACCTGGCCGGTATGGGCGTCGATTTTTACGATCTTGGGGCCATCCGCCACAGGCGGCCGGGTGGGGTCGGGCTGTCCACTATCCAGCACCCATAACGTGCCGTCTGCCTCCATCTGGATGTCCGTAGGTGCCACCAGACGTCTGACCGCCGGTGTGGCGGAGTCGTTCCATGCGTCGTCAGGGTAGGGATGGGGCGTGCCGCTGGCGTCCAGCACCGCGAGGCCCGGTCCGGTATTTCCTGCCCAGCGGGGCAGTTCCACCAGCAACCGGCCATCGGGCAGCACGGCCACGCGGTCCCATGCGCTGGTGGTGGAGGACGCCACCTCTTCCAGCGCCGCGGGCGGGTTGAGCGGCGGCGCGGGCTTGGCGGCATGGGCGGCCTGCATGGTGCCCAGCATGGCGGTGCCGCAGGCCAGAAGGAAGCCCGCATGGCGCAGGCGGCGGATGATGGGGGAGGAGTTCGCGTACATCGCGCGGTATCTCGTCACGAACCGCCGTGAATGGCAAGGGCATGATGCAGCATGTCCGCCCTTCACCGATGCGGTGGCAAAGGGCGGCGGCTTTTTCAGGCTTACGCGCAGTAACGCTGGCGCAGGTGACGCAGGTAAGGCCCGGTATTGGGGGCGGCCCCCGTCGCGTCGCGTACGATATCAATGGTCGAGGCCCCGCTGCCACGGGCATGGATGCGTGGCCGCAGCCAGCCAAGCAGGGGGGAGAAATCGCCCCTGCCGATGGCGGCCATCATGTCAGGCGTGTCCCGCTCGGCGGCTTCACGCAACTGGGCCGCGATGATCGCGCCCAGCGTGTAGGTGGGGAAATACCCCCATGAACCCGATGGCCAGTGAATGTCCTGCAGGCAGCCCAGCCGGTCTTCGGTCACGGTCAGGCCAAGCAGGTCATGGATGCGGGCATTGAAGGCGTCCGGCAGGTCGGACAGCTTCATCGTGCCAGCGATCAGCGCGGTTTCCATCTCGTACCGGACGAGGATATGGGCCGGATATGTGATTTCATCGGCATCCACCCGGATGAACCCGGGGCGCACGCGGGTCATGAGGCGGTGCAGGTTGGCGGCGTCCCACGCCCCGTCATCCGCCGTGCCATCAAACGCCGCGCGCAGGCGCGGGGCCATCCAGTCCATGAAGGGGCGCGAGCGGCATATCTGCATTTCCATCAGCAGGGACTGGCTTTCATGCAGGCTCATGCCCCGCGCCTCGCCGACCGGCTGTGCGCGCCATGCCCGGGGCAGTCCCTGTTCATACAGGGCGTGGCCGGTTTCATGCACGATACCCATCAGGGCGTTCAGGCAGTCGTCTTCCACGTAACGGGTGGTGATGCGCACATCGTCCTCCGCCCCGCCACAGAAGGGGTGCAGGCTGACATCAAGCCGCCCGCGCTGCATGTCGAATCCCATGGCCGTC
This sequence comes from Komagataeibacter saccharivorans, assembly GCF_004348195.1. NCBI lineage: Bacteria > Pseudomonadati > Pseudomonadota > Alphaproteobacteria > Acetobacterales > Acetobacteraceae > Komagataeibacter > Komagataeibacter saccharivorans. The sequence continues at coordinate 2,821,713 of NZ_CP036404.1, forward strand.
ATGGTTTCCGTTCCCAGCTTTTCCTGTGCCCCCACCCCGAACGGACCGGAGGGCGCGTGCGGCGGTGGCAGGCTGTCCTGATGTGCGAGCGCGGATGCAATCAGGTCCGGCAGCTCGCGCGCCAGTTCGGCAAAGACCGGGTCGATATCGGCCTGCCGCGTGCCCGCGTCATACTGGTCCAGCAGCGCATCATAGGGGCTGAGGCCAAGGGCTTCGGCCTTTGCCGCCGCGATTTCGCGCGTGCAGGACAGCACCGCCTGCAGTTGCGGCAGCAGGGAGGCGAAATCGCTGTTCTGGCGGGCGGTGCGCCATGCCATCTCGCAGCGTGACGCGGCGCGGGACGCGGCTTCCACCAGTTCACCGGGCACGGCGGCCGCATGGGCGTGCTGGCGGCGCATTTCATGCAGGTTGGCCCGCGCCATGGCGTCGGCCGGGGGCTGCGCGCGATCCAGCAGTTCGGCCATGTCCGGCGCGGTCATGAGTTCGTGCGACAGGACGGCAAGGGTTGCGATGCTTTCGGCGCGGCTGTCGCTCGCGCCCACCGGCATCATCGTATCCTTGTCCCAGCCCAGAATGCCCAGCGCATTGCGGATCTGTCCCATACGGGCGAAGCGCTGTCGCAATGTGTCATAGGCCTGCTGACCGGCATGGCTGGACTGGATATTCATGTGGGGTCCTGACTGAATCTTAATGGTCTGTCCCGTATGGACTGGTGCGTGAACTGTGCGGGAGCGCGCCGCGCCATGCAAGGGGAGGGCCGGATGATGCAGGGTAGCCATGACCGTGAAGGCAGGCTGGCGCAGGGGCATGCCGCCCTGCTGGCGGATGACATCGTAACCGCGCGGGCCTGTTTCGCCCAATTGCAGGGCATGCGGGGGGACGATCCCGATGCGCTTCACGGTCTGGCCTGCGTGGCGCTGGCCATTGGCCGGGCGGATGTTGCCATCGGTCTGGCCGGTCGCGCGCTGCGTATCGCGCCACGGGGGCAGTATCATGTCGTGCTGGCGCGTGCGCTGCTGGTGCAGGGGCATCATGATGCTGCGCGGGCAGCTATGAACATTGCCTGCCTGTCGCATCCCGATGACGTCGGCATCATGCTGTGCGCAGCCGACATGATGGAAAGCACGGGTGATACGCTGGCCGCCGCCCGTGCCTATGCGCGCGTGGTCAGTCTGGCCGGTCCGCATGATGGTGACAGTCGCGCCCTGCATGCCCGTTTCCTGTGGCGACGCGGAAGGCGGACAGCGGCGTGCGCGCAGATGCGGCAGGCCGTGCGCCTTGCCCCCGGCCGGGCGGAATATCTGCATGAACTGGTGGAAATGCTGCTGGCCCTCGGCGCGCGGAAGGAGGTGGAGACGCTTTTACGCGCGCATCTGGAGCATGATCCGCACGATGGGGTGGCGCTGTCGCAGCTTGGGGCACTGCTGTTCGCGGGTGGGCACATGCGGGATGCCGTGGACAGGCTTCAGCGGGCCATGGATCATGCACCTTCGGTGGAAGCCTGTAACAACCTTGGTCTCGCCCGCATGGCGTTGGGGGATATGGCGGGCGCGGATGCCGCCCTGCGACAGGCGATGCACATGCAGCCATCCGATGCCCGCATCGCCCTGAACCATGCCACCGGACTGTTCGAAGGCGGTCAGCCCGTCGCTGCCCGTGTGGCTTATGACGCCATACTGGGCACGACCCCGCCAGTTGATGAGGACACAGAGGCACGCGCCCGCTTCAATATGGGTGTCGCCCTGCTGGCCTGTGGCGAGATGGAGCAGGGATGGATGTTGTGGGAATCCCGGCTTGCCTTTCTGCCGCCCCATCCATCGGCCAGCCATCTGCCACGATGGAACGGTCGGGTGTTCGCCGGGGGCGGGAAGGTACTGGTGCATCTGGCGCAGGGACTGGGCGATGCCATTCATTTCCTGCGTTACGTGCCGCTTGCGGCGCAGCGTGCGCCCATCGTGCTGGCGGTGCCGCAGACACTGCGCAGGCTTGTGCATACATTGGGCTGCGCAACGGCGAATGGGGTGAATTATCCAATAGAAATTATCGCTCCTGATGAATATGTAAATATGGGCATCACCAGCCAGTGCGACCTGTTCAGCCTGCCGCATGTGTTGGGTGGCGCGCAGGTGCCTGCGTTCAAACCTTATCTGGGGGAAAAGCCGTGGCGGACGCACAAAAGGACAAAGGGGCCGCTACGCATCGGCCTGTGCCATGCCGGCAATCCGGCCTATCGCTTTGACGCACGGCGTTCCGTGCCTGTTGCGGCGCTGGCGCCGCTGACCCAGGTGACGGGAGTGGAGTTCATATCCGTGCAGCCACGGGTCGCTGAAGGTGCGCAGGCAGGCTTCGTGCGGCACAGCCTTGCGCCTGATGCCGATCTGCTTGATACGGCGCGCCTGATCGCGACGCTGGATCTGGTCATCAGCGTGGATACGCTCGCGGCCCATCTGGCCGGGGCCATGGGGTGCCCGGTCTGGCTGCTCAATCGTTTCGGGGGGGACTGGCGCTGGTATCCCGCCTTTGATCTGGACGGGCCGGAGGGTGTGCCTCCGGGTTATCCATCTGTGCCGGACGGCTGCCCGCGCAGCCGGTGGTATCCGTCCCTGTGGCAGTTCCGGCAGGGCGGCCTTCAGCCCCCCGATCAGGCGTGGGGGGTGGTCATGACGGCTGTCAGCAGCGCCCTGCAGGCATGGATTGCAGGGCGGGAAACTGTCAGATTGTGATACTTTCCAGTTCGGAGGAACGGCGCTGCGCCGCTGCCTCCGCTTCCTGCAGGCCGGACAGCAGGGCCGTGCGGATGCGGTTCAGGCGTTCCTTGTCCGTGATCTTCAGGCCGAACAGGTCCTTGACGTAGAACACGTCCACTGCCCGCACGCCGTAGGTGGTGATATGGGCCGACGCGATCTGCAGTTTCTGTTCGCTCAGTGCGGCGGTGACATCATGCAGCAGGCCAGGGCGGTCCCGACCATTGATTTCGACCACGGTGCAGGTGTTCGACGCCCGGTTGTCGATCACCACGCGCGGCGGCACATGGATGGCCCGCATGCGCCGCCCGCTCAGACGGCGGCCACACTGGGCAATCTCGCGGTCGATATTGATGCGGCCCGTCAATGCCTGTTCGATCAGCAACGACAGGCGGCCAAGCTGCTGCGGCTCCTCGAACGCGGCGCCGCCCGCATCCTGAATCCATAGCGTATCCAGCGCCATGCCATTGGTCATGGTATGGATACGCGCATCCACGATCGAGGCCCCGGAAATGGCCACCGCCCCCGCGATCTTGGAAAACAGGCCGGGATGGTCGGCCGCATAGATCGTAACCTCGGTCACGCCCCGGGCGGGAAGCGGCTGGGTTTCTACCGTAAGGGGGGAATGCAGGCGTTCGGAATCGCCAATCAGCCGGGCATGGCGGGCATGGGTATCGTGATCGAACGACAGCCAGTAACTGCCATAGCCCAGATCCATGAAGTGGCCGACATCGGTGGCGTTCATGCCTTCTTCCACCAGCCACTGTGCGGTGGCGGCCTTGGCGCGTTCCACGCGCACGTCGCGTTCGGTGGTGGCAAGGCTGCCTTCCAGCACTTCGGCCACGCGCATGTACAGTTCGTTCAGCAGCGTCGCCTTCCATGCGTTCCATACGCGCGGACCCACGGCGCGCATGTCCACGATGGTCAGCAAAAGCAGCAGGCGCAGGCGCTCGGGCGACTGGATGATGTCGGCAAGGTCAAGGATGGTCTTGGGGTCGTCGATATCACGCTGGAACGCGGTGTGGCTGAGCAGCAGGTGATGCAGCACCAGCCATGAAACGGTTTCCGTCTCCTCGCTGTCCATGCCCAGTTCGGGGCAGACATACAGCGCGATCTGCGAACCGATTTCCGAATGGTCGCCGCCCCGGCCCTTGGCGATGTCATGCAGCATCACCGCAACATACAGCGCGCGGCGCGAATGCAGGTTATGCGCCAGATCGTAGGCGATGGGGATTTCATCGGCCATCTGGCCATGTTCCACCCGGCCCATAATGCGCAGCGCGTCGATGATGTGCTCATCAACCGTGAACACATGGTAGGTGTCGAACTGCATCTGCCCCACGACACGCGACCAGTCGGGCAGCAGGCGACCCATGAGGCCGGTCTCGTTAAGGATATGCAGCCAGTAGGCGTTGCCCTTGCGCCGTCCCTCATCCATCAGGTGGAAACTGGGGGAGGCATCCGGCGCATCCGGTGTCTCGCCCGCGCGTGGCGTGCGGGCCTGACGTTCGGGCGGATCGCCACACATGAGGTCAAGGAAGATACGCGCGGTTTCCGGATCGCCGCGCAGGCTGGCGGCCTTGCGTTCCCAGCGGATCAACTGGTGCATGGCCATGGGATGGATGGGCAGCTTGCGCTTCTTGGCCCAGTTCAGCAGGCGCATCATCTGGATGGGTTCGTTTTCAAACGACGTGCCGCGCTGTGGCAGGATGCGGCCATCCAGCACCGTAAAGCCCGCATCGCGCATCTGGCTGTCGGCTTCCGGCGCATTGGCCACCGGGCCAAGGGCCTGTCGCAGCACGGCAGGTTCCAGCACCAGCGTCAGGCGCATGACCTCGCGCACGGTCAGGAAGTAGTGGCGCATGAACCGCTCCACGCCCACCTGCCGACCATGGCGGGTGTAACCCATGCGCCCGCCCACAACCGGCTGTACATCGAATGTCAGGCGCTCTTCCGCCCGGCCCGATACGTAATGCAGGTGAAAGCGCACGCGCCACAGGAAGTCCCATGCCCGCCGCGCGCGCTTGGCTTCCTGTTCGGTCAGCAGGCCGAGTTCACTGAATCCGGGCGCAAGCAGGTCGGATACATGCCGGGTGCCGAAGGTATAGCGGCACATCCAGTACAGCGTCTGCAGGTCGCGCAGGCCACCCCGGCCTTCCTTGATGTTGGGTTCGACAAGGTAGGGGCTGTCGCCAAAGCGCTGGTGGCGCGCCGCGCGTTCCTTGCGCTTGTCGGTAATGAAACGGTCGGCCCCGGCCCGCACGCAGGCCACGATATAGCGGGCCTGGAACATGGAAAACAGGGTCTCGCTACCCGTCAGCACGCGCGCGTCGAGCAGGGTGGTGCGGACCGTGGTGTCGGCTTCCGCCTCCGCAATGCATTCGTTGATGGTGCGGGTGGCATGCCCGACCTTCAGCCCCAGATCCCACAGGAAATACAGGATGTATTCCACGCAGGCCCGCACATCCTCCGCCTGCGTGTCCGCTGTCAGGAACAGAAGGTCGATATCACTGAACGGGGCCAGAAGGCCGCGCCCGTATCCGCCGGTCGCGGCAACGGCGAACGGGGCTTCGGGCTGCGAGTCGATCCCGGCTTCCCGCATGGCGAACTCGCCTAGTACCCGGATCATGCCATCGGTATAGGCGGCAAGCAGCTTGCCCGCTTCCGCCCCGCCCAGGTGATGGTGCTCGAACGCCTCGCGCACATGGGCCTGATAGCGCGACAGGTGGCGGCGGAACAGCCCGATCGCCTCCTCACGCGGCAGGGCGCGCGTATCGTCGGTGTCCCCCGGCGGGAAAAGGGCGGCATGGAGGGCGTCTGTCATCGCCTCGACGGAGGAGGCGTTAAGGGGGGCGGCGTTCGACATCGTGGCCAGATGGCGTCCTGTGAATGACGATAGGGATAAGGGTTGGAGTGTGCCGCCCTTAATGGCGGCAGGTCCAGTGCTGTATCAGGCTTTCAACAGTTTTTTGAGTTTATAAAGCATTTCCAGCGCCGTGCGAGGGCTGAGCGCATCCGGGTCCAGTTCTTCCAGCATGTCCACCACGGCGGGCGGAACGGCGGGGGATGGGGGTGCGATGTCCTCTTCGGGCTTTTCCGCCATGTGCTGTTCAAACAGGGGCAGTGGCGGCGCCTGCCTGCCGCGTTCTTTTTCCAGCATGCCCAGCAGCCTGCCCGCGCGGCGCACCACCGGTTCGGGCACGCCAGCCAGGCGGGCGACATGCACGCCCCAGCTCCGCCGCGCGCAGCCGGGAACGACCTCGTGCTGGAAAATGACCTGCCCCTTCCATTCCCGCACGCTCATGGTGTGGGGGGAAAGGCGCGGCATGCTGTTGGCCAGTTCGGCCAGTTCATGGAAATGGGTGGCGAAGATGGCACGCGAGCGCAGGGTGGAATGCAGCGTTTCCAGCACGGCCCATGCAATGGCCAGACCATCGAGCGTGGAGGTGCCGCGCCCGATCTCGTCCACCACCACTAGCGATTTCGGTCCCGCCTGATTGAGGATGGCTGCGGTCTCGGTCATTTCCACCATGAAGGTGGAGCGACCGCGCGCAAGGTCATCGGCAGCACCCACGCGGGAGAACAGGCGGTCCACCACCCCGATACGCATGGCCTGCGCCGCCACCGGCAGCCCGGCCTGCGCCAGAATGACCGCCAGCGCCGTCTGCCGCAGGAAGGTCGATTTGCCCGCCATGTTGGGGCCGGTCAGCAGCATGATGCGGCGGTCGGGTTCAAGGTCGCAGTCATTGGGGGTGAAGCGTGCGTTTCTGGGCAGGGCTGCTTCCACCACCGGGTGGCGGCAGCCTTCGATGACGAAACCCGTGTCATCTCCCACCACGGGGCAGCACCATGTACCCCCGCCCGCCAGCATGGCGCAGGACTGCGCGATGTCGATGCAGGACAGGGCGGCGGCCATGTCCGGCAGGGCGGCTTCATCGAGAATGTGGCGCACGACCTGCGTGAACAGGTGGCGTTCGCGCAGGCCGGCGTTTTCAGCCGCCTGTGCGATCTGCTGGTCAAGGCTGACCAGCCGTTCGGTTGAAAAGCGGCTGGCGCTGGCCGTGCCCTGCCGCATGATGAGGTCCTCATGTCCGCGCAGGCGCGCACTGGCGGCTGCCGGAACCTCGATCACATAGCCAAGCTGCGCATGGTGACGGATCTTGAGGTTGGCGATGTCGAACTGTTCGGCATATTCCTTCTGCAGGGCGGCGATAACGCGGCGGCTGCCGTCGCGCAGTTCGCGCTGCGCATCCAGTTCCTCATCATAACCCGTGGCGATGATGCCGCCGTCATCAAGGCGGGCGGGCGGGTTTTCGGCCAGTGCGCGCGCCAGCAGGTCCTGCAGTTCATGCGCGCGGTCCAGATGGCCCACGGCCTGCGCCAGTATGGGGGGCAGTTCTTCCTGCCGGTTCAGGATCTGTCCGACCTCGCGCGCGACCCCAAGGGCGATGCGGATTGCGACCGCATCGCGTGGCTGCCCCCGCCCCAGTGAAAGACGGCCAAGCGCGCGCGCCATGTCGGGCGCGGTGCGCAGGCAGGCGCGCAGGTCATCGCGTATGCCGTGCTTGTCCAGCAGCCACGTCCAGCCTGCCTGACGGCGGGCGATGCGCTCGGGATCGGTCAGGGGGGCTGCGATCCAGTCCGCCAGCAGGCGGCTGCCCGCTGCGGTAACCGTGCGGGCCACGGCTGCGAACAGGGTATGCTCGGTCGTGCCATCGCGCGTGCGCAGCAGGTCAAGGCTTGCCCGCGTGGCGGGGTCGAGGCCCAGGACATCCCCGCTGTAGCTGGGCCGGGGATGCGACAGGCGCGGCAACTGCCCGGCCTGACTGCGGCGGATGTAATCGATGGCGGCCCCGGCAGCCAGCGCTTCCGCATCGCTGAAGGTGCCGAAGGCGTCCAGACTGGCCACGCCGAAGGCTTCCGCCATGCGCTGGCGGGCGGCCTCCGGTCCTGCGGGCAGCAGGACAGGGGTGCGGCGGTCGGCGAAATCACCCAGTTCGACATTGTCCGCGCACAGGATTTCCGCCGGGTCCAGACGGCCCAGCAGGTCGTGCATGTCGCGCGCCGGGACGCACGCGGTTTCAAACAGGCCGGTGGAAATATCGATCCATGCCAGACCCGGATCGGCGCTGTCGCGGCCGGTGGGGCAGACGATGCAGGCCAGCAGGTTCTGCCGTCCCGCTTCCAGCAGTTCATCTTCCGTCAGGGTGCCCGGCGTGATCAGCCGCACGACCGCGCGCCGCAGCGGTCCCTTGGATGCGGGGCGTCCCTTGCGTGGCTGTTCCGTCTGTTCAGCCACCGATACGCGAAAACCCCGGCGGATCAGCCGGGCCAGATAGGCCTGCGCCGCATGCACCGGCACGCCGCACATGGGAATGGGTTCCCCCCCATGCGTGCCGCGTGCGGTCAGTGAGATATCCAGCGCGGAGGCCGCCGCTTCCGCATCGTTGAAAAACAGTTCGTAGAAATCTCCCATCCGGAAGAACAGGAGCGCATCGGGATGTTCGGCTTTAAGCGCGAACCACTGCGCCATGGCGGGCGAAGCACCTTCGGGGGATGGGAATGTCATGCCCGGTGTCTAGCGGCGGGATGGCGGATTCGCCAGTCCGGATTTTATGGCTTTCCTATGCCTGCCTGTTGCGGTGCAACCGGCGGTTGATGGCACTGGCGACCTGTCGCATATCGGTGATCCCCAGCAGGTGCAGCGCTGCAAGGTAGATGCTTATGCCAATGGCGATCAGCACGCCCACATCCATAATGCGCAGCACGGGACCGGCCTGCATCGCCCCGCCCAGCGGCGTGTATCCCGCCGCCGCAAGCCCTGCCGCCATCAGGGCCGCGCACACGACCATGCCACCAAGCTGGCGGACAAGCAGGGGATCAGGCATCAGCGCCCCGCGCCGCATCAGGATGAACGCCAGAACGCCCGCGTTGACCATGGCGGCCAGACTGCTGGCCAGTGGCGGTCCGATATGCGCCAGCCAGTGCATGAAGCTTATGTTGAGAATGAAGTTCAGCACCAGCGTGCCAAGTCCCACCAGAACCGGCGTGCGGGTATCGCCACGGGCGAAAAACCCCGGTGAGAGTATCTTGACTAGCACGAAGGCAGGCAGGCCCACAGCGTAGGCACGCAGCGACTGTGCCGCCAGAACCGCATCCCGCGCCGAGAAATGGCCATGACCGAACAGCGCCATCATCACCGGGGCCGCAACGACCAGCAGCCCTGCCGCCGCTGGCAGCGTCAGGATCAGCGCATAGGAAATGGCCCGGCCCTGCGTGCGGTGCGCACCCGCGATATCTCCCGCCGCAAGCGAACGGGTCAGTACCGGCAGCAATGTGGTGCCCGCCGCCGCCCCCAGCACGCCAAGGGGAAGCTGGTTCACCCGGTCGGCGAAATACATGAGCGAAACGCTACCCGCCGGCAGCAGGGTGGCGATGATGGTGTCCACCATGAAATTGATCTGCGTGATGCCGCTGCCCACCAGTCCCACGCCCATCCGCGCCAGCAGGGTGCGGATGCGGGGCGTAAGGCAGGGCATGACCAGCCGCAGCCGCATGCCCGCGCGGCGGGCGGCGTAAAGCAGGATGCCAAACTGGACCACGCCCGATGCGCTCACCCCCCATGCGGCGGCATGCGCGACATCACCCGTGAAGGGTGGCAGGATCAGGATGGCGGCAATGCCGATCACATTGAAGCTGACATAGGCCGCCGCCGCCACGCCAAACTGATGCATGCCGTTCAGCACGCCCGACACCAGCGCCGCCCCGCAGATCAGCAGCAGGTAGGGAAAGGTGATGCGGCTGAGCGATATGGCCAGCGAATCGCGTGCGCCGCCATGGGTGAAGCCCGGTGCGATCACGCTCAGCACGCCGGGCATGAAAACTTCCCCCAGCACGGTCAGCAGCAGCAGCCATGACAGCAGCACGCTCATCGTCTCGCACGCAAAGCGCCGGGCGGTGTCCTTGCCTTCGCGTTCCAGCAGGGAGGAGAACAGCGGCACGAAGGCGGCGTTCAGCGCCCCTTCGCCAAACAGGCGGCGGAACATGTTGGGCAGGCGGAAGGCGATCTGGTAGGCGTCCTGCGCAACGCCAGTACCCAGAAAGGCCGCAAGAAGCTGGTCGCGCACCAGCCCCAGCACGCGGCTGATCATGGTCCAGCCGCTTACGGTCAGAAAGCCCTTCAGCATCGCGCCAGCAGGAAATGCCCGCCGCTTCGATCCGTCATCAGTGGTCCATCACGGCGCGTTCGACCGCCATGCGCACGCGCCGCGATTCGGGGGATGTGATGGATGTGAACCAGTTCACCAGATTGCCGTCGCGCCCGATCAGGTATTTGTAGAAATTCCACCGCGGCAGCGACAGGAACCCACCCTCCCGCGCCAGCCAGCGGAACAGGGGAATCGCCTGCGGTCCCTTGACATGGCTCTTGGCGGTCAGGGGGAAGGTGACGCTGTAGTTGCGCTGGCAGAAGGTGGTGATTTCGTCGGGGGTGCCGGGTTCCTGTGCGCCAAAATCATTCGACGGCACGCCAATGACCATCAGGTCGTGGCTGCGCCACGTCGTCCACAGGTTCTGCAATCCTTCATATTGCGGCGTGAAACCGCATCGGGAAGCCGTGTTGGCGATAAGGATCGGCTTTCCCCGCAGGGTGGAAAGATCGATCTCCCCTCCGTTCAGGCTGGGCAGGACGAAGTCATGGATTGTGGTCATTGAAAAGCTCGGTTCTGTATGCGCGCCGGAGTGACCCGATTGCAGGCTGTGATGGCGGTGGTCAAGCGGTCAGTTCGCGTGTGTGAAATGTGGCGGCGTGGAACCTTCATGCGAATTCGTGCCCGACGGGCCGCGCCAGCAGGCGGCGGCTGGCTTCGGCCATGTCGATCGTTCCCGCAAGCAGTCCCGTTACGGTGGCGATGACGGGGGTGCTGACATCGTGGCGCTGCGCGAGTTGGTACAGCGCCGGGGCGGTGGCCATGCCTTCGGCCACGCCTTCCAGCGCCTGTGCCGCCTGCGGTGCGGGCGTGCCCTGCCCGATCGCCAGTCCCAGCCGGTAATTGCGTGAAGCCTGACCCGTGCAGGTCAGCAGCAGGTCGCCCACCCCCGCCAGACCGGACAGCGTTTCGGGCCGCCCGCCAAGCGCGTGCGACAGGCGGGCCAGTTCGGCTATGCCGCGTGTCATTAATGCTGCGCGCGCGTTTTCGCCCAGTTTCGCGCCCATGGCGGCCCCGGCGGCGATGGCGACGACATTTTTGGCCGCCCCGCCCAGTTGCACGCCGGTCGGGTCATCGCTGGCATACAGGCGGAAGGCGGGCGTGGTCAGCAGGTCGGCCAGCCTGCGCGCCTGTGCGCGGTCGGGGCTGGCCAGTACGGCGGCGGCGGGCAGTCCGGCTGCGATTTCATGCGCGAAATTGGGACCGGACAGAACGCCCAGCACGCTGTGGGGAAACAGTCCTGTCAGCACCTGTAGCGGCATGAGGCCGGTTTCGCGTTCGATCCCCTTGCAGCACGCGATCAGCGGCGCGCAGGCCGGGACCATCGCCGCCGTGGCGCGCAGATGCTGCATGGGACAGGCCAGCAGGATCAGGTCCGCCTGACGGGGCAGCTCACTGGTGACGGTAATGGTCGGCGGCAGGGCAAAACCGGGCAGGCGGGGCATGACGCGGCCTGCGGACATGGTGGCGGGATTGCGTGCCCACAGGCTGACATCGGCACCGGCGCGCGCGGCCTGCATGGCCAGTGCCGTGCCCCATGCGCCTGCGCCGATAACGGCAATCCGTGCGGTGTGCGTCATCCGTTCATTCCCCGGAGGTGTGTGCCGTACCCGGCATTCTGTTTTTTCAGTTTAATCGCAATGCGCCAGTTGGGGTTGCCATGCAAGGGTCGGGGCGCGCGGCAGTGTGGGCATGTCGTGTAACGGAAGGTCAGCAACGGTAACGTCATGCTCCTGCAGGGATCCGGGCCGTATCGTCCACCGTCATGCGCGCAGCCATTTCCGATAGCGGCCAGCGGGGGCGGGGGCGCATGGCGATGTCATCAGGGATGGGCAGGCCGAGGTCGCGCCGCGCGTGCATGGTTTCGATCGCGGCCCATGCCACCATGACCGCATTGTCCGTGCACAGGCGCAGCGGTGGCGCGGCGAAGGGCAGGTCATGCGCGCTGGCGAATTCCCGCAGCCGGGCGCGCAGTACGCCATTGGCCGCAACCCCGCCCGCGACCACCAGCGTGGTCGGACGCTCCATCATTTCCAGCGCATGGCCAAGGCGGTCGATGACGATGTCACTCACCGCCTGCTGGAAACTGGCGGCAAGGTCCGCCGCCTGCTGGCGTGAAAGGGCCGTGCGCACCTCGGTCGGGAGTTTCTGCGCCACGGCGGTCTTGAGGCCCGAAAATGAAAAGTCGCATCCCGCCCGGCCCATGAGGGGACGGGGCAGGGCTACCGCATGCGGATCGCCTTCGCGCGCAAGCTGTTCCACCGCCGGGCCGCCGGGCCAGCCAAGCCCCAGCATCTTGGCGACCTTGTCGAACGCTTCCCCCGCGGCATCGTCGATCGTGCCACCCAGCCTGCGGTAATGGCCCACCCCTTCCACCGCGATGCACTGGCAGTGTCCGCCCGACACCAGCAGCAGCAGGTAGGGGAAGGGCGCGCCATTGGGGGCGATGCCGGGCAGGCGCGCGGTCAGGGCGTGGGCCTCGATATGGTTGACGGCAATGAAGGGGCGGTCCAGCGCGATGGCCATGCCCTTGCCCATATCGGCCCCCACGATCAGCCCACCGATCAGGCCCGGCCCGCAGCTTGCGGCAATCGCCCCCAGATCATGAGGCTGAAGGTTCGCGGCCGCCAGCGTGTCGCGCACCAGCGCGGGCAGCGCGGAAAGATGGGCGCGGGCCGCGATTTCGGGCACGACCCCGCCGAATGGCACATGGCCGGATTGCGATAATGTCGTTTCTGCCAGTATCCGACCGTCTGTCGTAACGATGGCGCAGGCCGTGTCATCGCACGAAGATTCAATGGCCATAACGGGAGTTGGCATTTCGGGGGGTGTCTGTGTGGCGTCGGGCATGGCGCAATTTACAATCCGGCGGTGCGGAATGTCATCTTTCCTTTATCGTTATGTGGTAATAGACACGCGAGATGGAGTCCGCAAAGCCATCAGCCCCGTTTCCGTCGTCCGCGCTACAGAAAGTCGCGGCCGAGGCCGCTGCCCGCCAGCGAAAGGAAACCACACGCGCCGAACCCCACCGGCGGCAGTTGCCGCTGAAGGTCGGGACGCGCGCCTCTCCGCTTGCGCTGGTGCAGACGCGGGCCTTCCTGACGGTGCTGACCCGGTTCTGTCCGGTGCTGCGCGACATGGGCGCGTTTCAGGAACACCAGATCAGCACGACCGGCGATCAGGTGCTCAACCGCAAGCTGGCGGAAATTGGCGGGAAGGGTCTTTTCGCCAAGGAAATCCATGAAGCCCTTGCCGATGGCCGGATTGATTTCGCCGTCCACAGCCTCAAGGATCTGGAAACCACGCTGCCGCCGGGGCTGGTGCTGGCCTGCACCCTCAAGCGCGAGGACGCGCGCGATGTGCTGATCCTTGGCCCCGACTGTGATGAACCGGACCCCGCCGACCCGTATGCCGCCCTTCCGCAGGGCGCGCTGGTGGGTTGTGCCTCCGTCCGCCGTCAGGCGCAGATGCTGCATGTCCGGCCCGACCTGCGCTTCGGGCTGCTGCGCGGCAATGTGCAGACCCGTCTGGACAAGCTGGCGGCGCGTCAGTGCGATGCGACGCTGCTGGCCTATGCCGGGCTGCGCCGCCTTGGCATGGAAGACCGTGCCGATGTCATCCTTGATCCCACCATCATGGTACCGGCGGCGGGGCAGGGCATTGTGGGCGTGACCGTGCGTGAAAGCGATGTGGAACTGCGCGAACTGCTTTCCGCAATCGAGGATTATGAGGCCCGTGCCGTCGCCACGGCGGAACGCGCGCTGCTGGCGGAACTGGATGGTTCGTGCCGTACCCCCATCGGCGGGTATGCACGGCTGATCCCGGTCGTGGCCGGGGGGGCGCCGGAACTGCACCTGACCGGCCTTGTCGCGCGCGAAGACGGGTCGTTCCTGCTCAAACGCTCCATCAGTGGCGCACCGGGGGATGCGGCGCGTCTGGGCCGGGATCTCGGTCGCAGCCTGCGCGCGGACAGCCCGGCTGACATCTTTGCCGAATAGGGGCGTCCCGCCTTTCCGTGCCGCGTCGCGTAACGGCGTCATCATTACCCGACCGCCGCCGGGCCTTGCGCCCACCATGGCGGCGGTGACACGGCTGGGTCTGCGCCCCGTTGCAGCCCCCATGCTGCGTATCGAACAGCATGCCCTGACAGCCGATGGCCCGCGTCCCGACGGGCTGGTGCTGACAAGCGGGCAGGCGATTGCAGCCGTCAATCACCCGCAATGGCACGATGTGCCATGCTATGTGGTGGGTCAGGCGACTGGTGCGCGTATGCGCAGCGCGGGTTTCAATCATGTCATGACGGCGGCGGGCACGGCGGATGCCCTGTCCAGCCTTATCCACACCGCTGCGCCGCAGGGCGCGCGGCTGCTGCTGGCCGTCGGGCGGGGTTACGGGCGTGAAATGGCCACTGATCTGCGTGGCGCGGGTTTCCGGGTGGTGCGGCGCTGCGTCTATGCGGTCCATCCCGAACGGCGGCTGCCTGCATCCGTGCGTGCCGCGCTGCTGGCGGGGCAGGTCAGGTCGGTCATGTTCTATTCCACCCGCACGGCGCAGGCTTTTGTCACCGCGCTTGATGCGGCGCTGCGCCCCATGCTGGCGGAGGTACAGGCCATCGCCATGTCCACCAACGTAGCTGCCGCCCTTGAAACCGGCCCGCGCTGGCGGGCGGTCATGGTCGCGGCACGCCCGGATCAGGACGCCATGCTGGTCGCCCTCGGCGCGGATTGAACCCGGTTTTATCCATTAAAAAAGGCCGGAAGCCTGCGCTCCCGGCCCGTCATGCAGCGTTACCGCCGCATGGGTTCAGGCGTGGCCCGGCGTCTGGTCGAAGGAGTTGCGCTTGGCCTGCCACAGCGCGACGAAGTCGATCGGCTGCAGCACCACCGGCGGGAAGCCGCCATCACGGGTGACTTCGCTCAGGATATTGCGCACGTAGGGGAAGATCAGGCGCGGTACTTCCACCAGCAGGATCGGTTCGATCAGTTCCGCGGGCGGGTTGTTCAGCGTCGCGATCGCGGCATAGGACAGTTCGGCGATGAACACCGGACGCCCGGCGGGGCCGCCTTCCTTCTGCGGGGGTTCGCTGGCTTCGGCCTTGACGGTCAGGATCACCTCGAACACCGGCTGTTCCTGTTCCAGGCGGTTGGCCTGAACGTCAATATTGACCGAAATCTGCGGGTTGGTGCGCAGGGTCGCGAAGATTTCCGCACCCGCGGGCACTTCGAACGAGAGGTCCTTGATATATTGAAGGTTGATCGCCAGCGGCAGGGCCGGGGGCGCGCTCTGGCCGTTTTCGGGGGTGGTCGGCTGAGTCGTGTCGGACATGCTTGTCTACATTCTCCAAGAGATACGCGGAAAACAGAAGTGAATCTCGTATCCTCTGGCCGTAGCATGCGCCAGCAGGCGATGCCATAGCAGCCGTGGGAATTTTAACGGCTCTTGCGCATTGTGCTGGCTCCGGGCGTTGCCTATGTTGTGGGCAGGCTTATTTCTGGCAGGCTTGCCCGCCTGCGGTTATGGACGCGCGGCATGAATTTCTCTTTTGGTCATTTTCCTCTGGATCTGGTTATTCTGGGGCTGGTGGCTGTTTTCCTTGTTCTTCGCCTGCGTGGTATCCTTGGGCGCCGGGTCGGGGCCGAACCGGCGATGCGTCCCGTCATGACGCCGCCCCCGGTCCAGCCCGTAGCTGAAAAAGCCGCCGAACCGCCGCCGCCTGCCGTAACCTATGACATTCCTTCACCCGATACCCGCGTGGGTGGCGTTCTGGCCCGCATCGGGGCGCTACAGCCAGGTTTCACGGCGGACGCCTTCGCCAAAGGGGTGGAACCCGCCTTCCGCCAGATCGTGGGGGCCTATGCCACCGGTGATCTTGCCGTGCTGCGCGAAAAGCTGACGGCCGCGACCTACGCCACTTTCGATGCCGCGATACAGGCCCGCAAGCAGGTTGGCGAGACCCTGCGCAGCGAGATCCGCGATATTACCGATATTGCCATCGTCGATGCGGAAGTGGATGAAACGGCCGCCCCGAATCCGGTCGCCCGGATCGAGGTCCGGATCGTGTCCGACCAGATCAGCCTGACGCTGGACAGCAATGGCCAGCCGGTGGCGGGTGTCGATGCCGTGACCGAATTCTCGGACCTGTGGACATTCGAGCGCATTCTGGGCGTAAGCAGCAATGGCGCGGACTGGCGGCTGGGTGCAAGCCGCAGCGCGTAAGGTCATCCTGCCATAATTTACCGATAAGTCCGTGATTCATTCATGTCCATGAAAGCATTCAGACATATTGCGCCGCTATGCGCTGTCATTGCGCTGTGCGGCTGCCAGATCATCAATCCGGATATGGGCGGCAGGAAGAGCCGGTCCGGCCCCACCACCTTCGCGGCACTGGCGGGCTGGCAGGATGATGCGCTTGAACAGGCCCTGCCGGTTTTCCTTCAGGACTGTCACAAGGTCCAGAGCCTGCCCCCCGACAGCACACTTGGCGGAGATGACACTGCCAGGCGTCCCGGCCGGCGGGTAGGGGACTGGCAGGCAGCGTGTGAAGCCGCGCGCACTGTTCCCGCAGGTGATCGCGTGGCGGCCCGCACGTTTTTCGAGACATGGTTCGTCCCCTACCGCCTTGCTGCGGGCACAAGGGCCGATGGCATGCTGTTCACCGGCTATTATGAACCCGAAATCCGGGGTTCGCTCCGGCGTGGCGGCATTTACCAGACTCCTGTCTACCGTCGTCCCCCCGATCTGGTGCGCGAGCATGACAGTCAGGGCCATGTCGTGACCGGACGCCGGCAGGGTAGGCAGATCGTGCCGTACTGGACCCGTGCGCAGATCGATCAGGGCGCGCTGGCGCATAAAAAGCTTGAAATGCTGTGGCTGGCCGATCCGGTTGACCTGTTCTTCCTGCAGATACAGGGGGCGGGACGTGTGCGCCTGCCTGATGACAGGGTGGTCCGGCTGGGTTTCGATGGCCTGAATGGCCAGCCCTATGTGCCGCTGGGTCGCGTCATGGTCGCACAGGGACTGCTGAAGGCCGAGGATGTGAACATGGCATCCATCCGTGGCTGGCTGGAAGCGAATCCGGCCCAGGCGACGCAGATGATGGAACAGAACCCGAATTACGTCTTTTTCCGGCAACTGGATCAGGGCAATGCGCTGGCCGGTGCGCCGGGCGCGCTGGGTGTGGACCTGACGCCGGGCCGTTCCATGGCGATTGACCGGGATTTCATTCCGCTTGGAAGCCCGGTATGGGTGCAGGCGCAGATTCCGGTTGACGGGCATGAGACGCAGTGGAACCGGCTTGATTTCGCACAGGATCTGGGCACCGACATCAAGGGTCCCGACCGGGCCGACCTGTATATGGGTTGGGGACCCGAAGCGGCCCAGACGGCAGGAAACCTGCGTTCAGGCGGGCAGATGATCGTGCTGGTCCCCCGTGGCAGCCCGAACAGGCGGAAAGATAAACACCACAGATCCGCCCGTCCCGCGGAGTGAAGAGCGTACCACCATGACAGGGCGACCCCGCGCGGGGCAGGCTTGCGCATCTCCTCCGCGCATGCCGCGGACCACCCGCTATACCGAAGGGCCGCACCTGCTGGTGCGTGGCGACTGCGTACGTGCCCTGCGCCGGATGGAGGCCGACAGCGTGGACGTTGTCGTGACCTCGCCGCCCTATAATATCGGACTGAAATACCGTACCTACCGCGACCGGCTGGCGGAAGAAGGTTATCTGGACTGGATGGTCGAGGTGGCGCGGGAAGTCCGCCGGGTCATGCGGCCCGACGGGTCGTTCTTTCTTAACGTGGCCGGTTCATCCGCGCAGCCGTGGCTGCCGTTCGAGCTTATGGTCCGGCTGCGTGAACTGTTCGTGCTGCAGAACCATATCTCATGGGTCAAATCCATTTCGGTGGGGACGGATACCCACGGGCATTTCAAGCCGGTAAACAGCCCCCGCTACCTGAACCGCAACCATGAACATCTTTTCCACCTGACCCGTACGGGAAATGTGGGGCTCAGCCGACTGGATATTGGCGTGCCCTACATGGACAAATCCAATATCGCGCGGCGCGGCCACCGGCAGGACCGGCGCTGCCGGGGCGATACGTGGTTCATCCCGTATGAAACGGTGCAGGGCAAGGCACAGAAATTCCACCATCCCGGCACGTTTCCGGTGCTGCTGCCGCAGATGTGCATCCGCCTGCATGGCAAGAGCGCGCCAGTGGTGCTGGACCCGTTCATGGGCACGGGCACGACGCTGGTTGCCGCCGTGCGCGAAGGGGGGCAGGGCATCGGAATCGATCTGGATACCATTTATGTCAATGTCGCCCGCCAGCGGGTACGGCAGGCTATGCAGGTGGAGGCGGAAGGCACGACCGCAGCGTCTGATCGAAATATTTGATGGTTTCTATTGAAACGATTATTTTGACAAATAATCCCTGAATCGGCCAGAACGCCCCACAGATAACGAATGAAGGGGTTGGCATGTCGGTAAGGAAGGCAGTGCTGGGGGCGATCGCCGCCGGCGGCGTGGTTTATGGCGCAACGGTCGCCTATCTTGACCATTTCGATCATGCGACGGCGCCCGCACCGGGGGGGGCCGGGGTGGATGCGGCATCCACGGCGGCGCTGAACGTCATCCGCGAGGCACGGTGCGACTACTGCCACGCGGCGAAGGTTGATCTGCCGTTCTATTTCAGCCTGCCGGTGGCCAATACCCTCATGAGCCGCGACCGCGATCAGGGCCTGCGCCATTTCCGCGTTGAACCGGTGATCGAGGCCCTGCAGAACGGTGGCGTTCCCGATGAGGAACCTCTGGCCCGCATCGAGGAAGTCATCCACCAGAACCGCATGCCGCCCACGCTGTACCTGCTCATGCACTGGCATGCCCATCTGTCGGCGGCGCAGCGTGACAGCATGCTGTCGTGGATCGCGCAGGAACGGCGCCAGCATTACGCCACACAGGGCGTTGCCGACCGGTTTGCAGGCGAACCCGTGCAGCCGGTGCCCGAATCCATTCCGGTGGACAGCCACAAGGTCGCGCTGGGCCAGCGCCTGTTCTTTGACCGGCAGCTTTCGGGCAATGGCGGGTTAAGCTGCGCAAGCTGCCACAGCCTGCAGCATGGCGGGGTTGACGGTCTGGTGACCGCGACGGGCATCAACGGGCAGAAAGGCCCGATTAATGTCCCCACCGTGTTTGACGCCGCCTTCAACAAAAGCCAGTTCTGGAATGGTCGTGCCCGCACGCTGGCCGAACAGGCGGCCGGTCCGGTCATGAACCCGGTCGAGATGGGATCGCATGACTGGTCGGTTGTCGCGGCCCATCTGGCGGCTGATCCGTCCTATGTTGCGGATTTCCAGGCAGCCTTCGGGTCCGATGCGATCAATCAGGCCACGATCACGGACGCGATCGCCGAATATGAAAAGACGCTGATCACGCCGGACAGCCGCTTCGACCAGTACCTGAAGGGCGATGACGCCGCCCTGAACACGCAGGAAAAACATGGTTACGCGCTGTTCAAGGATGTTGGCTGCTCTGGCTGCCATACCGGTCCGTCCATGGGTGGGCAGGCGTTCGAGCCGATGGGGCTGGAAGGCAATTACTTCGCGGCCCGTGGCGGTCCGCTGACCGATGCGGACAAGGGACGTATCGAAGTCACCCACAACCCGGCGGACATGGAACGCTTCAAGGTGCCCAACCTGCGCAATATCGCGCTGACCGGCCCCTATTTCCACGATGGCAGCGTCAAGACGCTGGATCAGGCCGTGCGGGACATGGCGCGTTATCAGACGCCCGATCACGATATTTCGGATCAGGACGTGGCGGATATCGTGGCCTTCCTCAATACGCTGACCGGGCGTTATCAGGGCGAGACCCTGCGTAACTCGGTCCCGTAATCCTTTTCCCCTATGGGAAATGCAGGCCCTGCCGTTCATGCGGCAGGGTTTTTGCATTGTGGCCCATGGCTGAAAACATGGACCCGACCGGCGGGGTGTGATTCTATGTGCACGGGCCGCTGGCCAGGGAAAGGAATCAGACGGTGAGGCAGCGCAGACTGAATGAGGAGGAGGCGGCCCTGTGGACGGCCTTCGCGCAGGGTATCGCCCCCCTGCGCGCGGCCCGGCAGGCGACGCCCGACATTTCTCCCACTGTTGCGGCCACTCCGGCGGCGGGAACGGATAAACACGCGCCCCTTACCACCCCGGAACAGTTGCAGCGTCTTGCGGCGGGAAACATGCACGGCGTGCACGGAACCCCCGGCCATAGCGTGACCGTGCAGAAGGGCAGGGGCGGCCCGTTTGAAATCGGCGTGCGCAGGCCGGGAATGGACGATACAAGCTGGCGTGGCCTCGTCAGCGGCAAGCTACGGCCCGCGCGCAGGCTCGACCTGCATGGACAGGTGGCGCAGACGGCCTTCCATCGCCTGCATACCTTCCTGATACAGGCACACGCCGACAACGTACGCTGTGTCGAAATCATTACGGGGCTGGGCAGCGGCCTTAATGGCGGCATTCTGCGGCGCGAGCTGCCGTTCTGGCTGGGGCGCGGTGATCTGGGGCGGCTTATTCTGGCGGTTGTCCATCCACATGCCGCCAATCAGGGGGCGGTGCGGGTGCTGCTGCGCCGTGCCGGACGCGGCACGGGGCGTTAGCCCAGCCGCCAGGTCGGCAGCTTTGCCGCCAGCCAGCGGCGCAGGGTCATGATGGTGGACGTATCGCCTGAAATCTGTTGCAGGGCGGCGGTAGCGTCCGTACCGGTCAGGAGCGTGCGACCCGCGTCGCGCGTAAGGGAGAGCACCGCGCTGTCCCGTATGGCCAGCGCCGTCGCGGCCCGCCAGCGGGCCAGTGTCGTGGGCTGGGTCAGCATGGGCAGCACCAGCGCCAGATCCACCGCGGCCGCCCCCGCCAGCGGTTTCCATGCCGCATAAAGCAGCGAGCCGAGTGCGGAATGGGCATCCTGACCCAGCCGTGTCTCCATGCTCATGATCGTCTGGTCCTGCACCGTGAAGGGCTGGGCCTGTGTGCTCAGGGTAAACAGGGCGGGAAAATCCGCCTGTGCCAGCCCGTCGATCAGGGCGGTGGTGTCGGGCGTGCCCAGCGGGTCTGTTATCTGGATCACGTCCACCTGATTGTCGCGCAGGGCCGCGGCGGCGGCCTCAGGTGTTGCAAGACCCGTGACCGGGATGGGGCGCAGGCCGAACAGGGTCATGGCCAGCACGGTTGGCAGTTCAATGCCGGTCAGGGTGGACACCGCAATGCGCACGGGTCGGTCGCGCATGAAATTGCCAAGGCTGCGATGCAGTTGCGCCCGCCCGATCACCACCGGCACGGTCATGCACAGCAGCAGTGGCAGCCAGCGGCTGTAATCGAAATGGATGCGCGTATCCCCGCATAGTGAGGAGACAAGGGCCGATCCCGGTGCGGCCAGCGCCATCATGCCATCGGATGCGAACTGGGAATCAAACAGGTTGGCCCCTGTCACGCCATCCTGTCCCACCGTGTCGCGCACGGGCAGCGGGCTGGACAGGCCAAAACCCTGCGCCAGCGTGCGGGGCAGGACCGGCTTCCAGCGATCGGCCATGGCGCTCTGGTTGCCTGCAACCAGCAGGCCGGGCGTGCCGGACGCGCCAGCGGGCACGGGCAGGCGTTCGGGCGGCAGTTCCGATGCCATCGCCCTGCGCATGCCCGCGGCCGAACTGGCCAGAAGCATGGCCAGAAGGTTGCGCCGCCCGATCATGGCTGTGCCCGCCTGTTCATGGTCCCGTGCGCCCGCATGCCGCAGCCCCATGGCGCGGGCGGCATGGCGGTGGTCGGGGCGGATCGGAGCCAGGTGTGTCGGGCGGGCATGGGCTATTCTTATGGCCAGTGGACCTCGGGGGGAAGGCTCATGAGGATGGCTTCGGTGTTTCCGCCCGTTTTCAGGCCGAAAATCGTGCCCCGGTCATGCAGGAGATTGAACTCCACATACCGTCCGCGCCGGACAAGCTGCGCCTTGCGCTGTTCTTCCGTCCACGGTTCCATCATCCGGCTCCGCACGATATCGGGGTAGGTTTCCAGAAAGCCCAGCCCCACATCGCGCGTAAAGGCGAAATCCGCGTCGAGGTCGCCGGTATTGAGCCGGTCATAGAAAATGCCGCCCAGCCCGCGCGGTTCATTACGGTGGGGCAGGTAAAAATACCTGTCACACCAGTCGCGGAAGCGGGGATAATATTCGGGGTCATGCTTTTCGCATGCCTGTCTGAACCCGTCATGGAACCGTTCGCCGTCGCTGATGGCTTCGGCGCTTTCGGGAAACATCGGCGTAATGTCGCCGCCGCCGCCAAACCAGCCCTGTGTGGTGACGATCATGCGGGTGTTGAAATGGGCCGCGGGCACCAGCGGGCTGCACATATGGGCAACAAGGCTTATGCCTGTTGCGAAAAAGCGCGGATCTTCCGATGCGCCGGGGATCGAATCGCGAAAGCCGGGGCTGAATTCGCCACTTACCGTCGAGACATTGACCCCGACCTTTTCAAATACACGCCCGCGCATGAGGCTTATGACACCGCCGCCGCCGGGCGTGCCGTCCTCATTGGTGCGGTTCCAGGGCGTGCGCTCGAAACGGCCCGGTGTTTCCTTGCCCGGCAGGGTGGGGGTGCCGGCGGCAGCGGCTTCGGTCTCGATCTGTTCGAAGGCTGCGCATATGCGGTCGCGCAGGGTTTCAAACCACGTCCGGGCCGTGTCCTTCAGCGCGTCATGGGCGACTGGTGTGCGGGAAATTGTCATGGTCGTATCGTTCTGCCCGTTCAGGTCATTCGCAAAGGATATTACGGGTGCCCGTTTGTCCCGCCTATTGCAAGACGGGCAATTGCAAGACCCGTCATCCTGCCGCTAGGAAGGTTGCCAGCGTGGGATACTGGCGCGAAAAGGGGTACGGAATTGTGGCGGGAGCGGACATGGATGAGCAGGGCCAACAGCGGTGCGATACGCCCGGCAGGCACGCCGCACGGCGCCATGGCGCGCTGCTGTCGGGTCTTGTAGCCCTTGGCCTTGTGTCAGGTGGTTCCGCCATGGCGCGCGATTACCGTGAACCGCCCCGCCAGACATGGAGTTTTCAGGGGCCGCTTGGGCATTTCGACATGGGCGCGGTCCAGCGCGGCTATACCGTTTACGCGCAGGTCTGCTCCGCCTGCCATGGCATGAAATCGGTTACCTATGGCGACCTTGCGGGCCTTGGCCTGAAGGAAAGCGATGTCGACGCCATAGCCCATGCCCATCATGTGCCAGCGGGCGTGGATGCCGGGGGGCACGCGCTTTCGCGCCCGGCCAGCGCGGATGACCACCTGCTTTCCCCCTATCCCGATGCCCGAACGGCGGCTGCGGCCAATCATGGCGTGATGCCGCCGGACCAGTCCCGGCTGGCGGTGGTCCATCCCGGTGGGGTGGACCGGATCTATGCGTTCCTGACCGGTTACGGCCAGCCTGCGCCCCCCGGCATGGTCGTGCCGCAGGGCATGTTCCACAATCCCTATGCCGCGCAGGGACTGACCGCCATGCCGCCGCCGCTGCATGAAGGCGGCGTGACCTACCCCGATGGCACACCGGCCACGGTTGCGCAGCAGGCGCGCGATGTCACCACTTTCCTTGCATGGGTGGCGACGCCGCACCTGACCGAACGCCACCGGCTGGGGGTGGGCGCGGTCGTGTTCCTTGTGTTCGTGCTTATTCTTTCCATCTGTCTGAAACGGAGAACATGGTCCAATGTCCCCTAATCCTGCCACTGACGAGCAGATCGAGCCGGTTATCGGCCTGATCGGCGGTTCCGGCCTGTATGATATCGAAGGTCTTGAGGACAAGGAGTGGCGCACGGTCGAAACCCCATGGGGCAAGCCGTCCGACCAGCTGCTGTTCGGTCGTCTGGACGGTGTGCGCTGCGTGTTCCTGCCCCGGCACGGGCGCGGGCATCCGCTGCCGCCGTCACGGCTGAATTACCGCGCCAATATCGATGCGCTGAAGCGTTCGGGCGTGACCGACATCGTGTCGCTTTCGGCTGTAGGCTCGCTTAAGGAAGAACTGCCGCCGGGCCATTTCGTGGTGATCGACCAGTTCATCGACCGTTCCTTCGCGCGCGAAAAGAGCTTTTTCGATACCGGATGCGTGGCCCATGTCGGCATGGCCGATCCGCTATGTCCGCGTATTGGCGACGTGCTGGAAGGCCAGTGTCGGGAACTGGGGCTGGATGTGACCCGTGGCGGTACCTATCTGGTCATGGAAGGACCGCAGTTCTCCACCCGTGCCGAAAGCAACCTCTACCGCTCATGGGGCTGTTCGGTTGTGGGCATGACCAACATGCCGGAAGCCAAGCTCGCCCGTGAGGCGGAGATCTGCTACGCGACCGTCGCCATGGTCACCGATTATGATTGCTGGCACGACGATCACGATAGCGTGACAGTGGATGCCGTGGTCAAGGTGATGCAGGAAAACGCAAGCCGCGCGCGGGCGCTGGTCCGTTCGGTCATCCCCCGGCTGGGGGCGAAGCGTGGGCCGTGTTACGCCGGTTGTGACCGTGCGCTGGAACACGCGCTGATTACCGCACCCGAAAAGCGTGATCCCGCCCTGCTGGCCAAGCTGGATGCGGTTGCGGGCCGTGTGCTGAACCGCGCTTGACTGGTGTGACTTTCCCGCTGCCGCAAGACAGGCAGCGGGATAAAGGGCCGGAAACAGCGTGTATCCGGCCCGTCGCCTTACCGGGGCGCCCCTTGAGGCCGTTTGCAAAGCCTGTCGGGAAATATCCAGAAATCATACGGACATTCCTGGTGAGGCTTTTTTCAAAAAGCCTTCGGAAGACGCCGCCTTTTTGAAAAAAGCGGCACCCAGAAACCTTCCTGTTTTTATTAAAGATTTCTTTTCAAACACTCGCTTACAGCCAGTGTTCAAAAAAGCTCAGGCTGCGCTGCATGGCCAGCGTGGCCGCCGCTTCGTCATATGACGGGCGATCCGTGCAGCCAAAGCCGTGATCGGCCCCTTCATAGGTGAAGATTTCAATATCCTCATGCGCGGCGCGGATGGCGTCCACATCGTTTGCGGGGATATGGGCATCTTCCGCCCCGAAATGGAGCTGCACGGGGCAGTTGGGCGTCTGGTTGCGGGTCGCGGCAATGCCGCCGCCGTACCAGGCGACCGCAGCGGAAAAGGTGGTTGTATGACATGCCGCTTCCCATGCCAGCTTGCCGCCCCAGCAGAAACCGATGATGCCCTTCTTTTCCGTGGTCAGGCACCCGGCGGCGGCGGTGAGGTCCCTCAGCGCGTTTTCCTCGCCCACCTCGGCACGCAGTTTCAGTCCTTCCTGCACGCCATTGCTGTCATAGGGCAGGATGGTATCGCGGCGGACACGGTCGAACAGCGCGGGTGCGATGGCCTGATAGCCCGCCTCTGCCAGGGAATCGCATACGGCGCGGATATAGGGCGTGATTCCGAAAATTTCCTGTACGACCACCACGCTGCGCGCGGCGTATGGGCGGCCTGCCCGGTAAGCGGAAAACGTATGCCCGTCTGCCGCGGTAACGGTTACGACTGCGCCCATGGTGGTCCCTCATTTCTTATCTGCATTGCGGGAAAAGAATGATGCCCGTTCCCGCCGCGTCAATATGAAACAGCGTGAAGGCGGGTTTTTCAAGGACTCCGACCCTGCAATGCGGGGAACCGGAATCGGGGGAGGGGCCGTGCCATGCGGTTGTATGGCAGCAGCCCACAGCTTTCGGTCATGAAAGCTTAATATGCGATAATATATTGATAATTAACGGTTAAATTGGTGGCTGTCCTGTCTGCTGCCGGGATTGTGCGATTTAGGCCTGTTCCAGCCATGCGGTGTTCTTGACACCCGTCGGGGTGCTTCCTATCTGGGTATTAGCACTCTCACGAGGGGAGTGCTAACGCGATGCGGCCTGGCGCGCGCGCCAAACCGGTGGCGTTGCTTAATTCAAGGGCGTTACCTTTTTTATAGATGTGGAGCGATCCATCCATGACGAAATTTCGTCCCCTGCATGACCGTGTGGTCGTCCGTCGCCTCAAGAGCGAGGAAAAAACAGCAGGTGGTATCATCATCCCTGAGACCGCCAAGGAAAAGCCGATGGAAGGCGAGGTGATCTCGGTGGGCGCAGGTGCCCGTAACGAACAGGGCCAGATCGTGGCGCTGGACGTGAAGGCGGGTGACCGCGTCCTGTTCGGCAAGTGGTCGGGCACGGAAGTGACGATCGACGGTGAAGAACTGCTGATCATGAAGGAAAGCGACATCATGGGCGTGGTCGGCTGACCACCCCGCGCTTTTCGCACCGAGTAACCTTTTAAAAAACCTTCCATACCGGAGAAAAGAAAATGGCAGCCAAGGACGTAAAGTTCGGCGGTGAAGCCCGCCAGCGCATGCTGCGCGGCGTTGATATCCTTGCGGATGCGGTAAAAGTGACGCTTGGCCCGAAGGGTCGTAACGTCGTTCTGGACAAGAGCTTCGGCGCGCCGCGCATCACGAAGGACGGTGTCTCCGTCGCCAAGGAAATCGAACTGGCCGACAAGTTCGAGAACATGGGCGCGCAGATGGTCCGTGAGGTCGCATCCAAGACCAACGACATCGCGGGCGACGGCACCACCACGGCAACCGTTCTGGCGCAGGCCATCGTGCGTGAAGGTGCCAAGGCTGTTGCCGCCGGCATGAACCCGATGGACCTCAAGCGCGGCATCGACAAGGCTGTCGGTGTTGTCGTTGAAGAGCTGAAGAAGAACGCGAAGAAGATCACGACCCCGGCTGAAACGGCACAGGTTGGCACGATTTCCGCCAATGGCGAGCATGAAATCGGCGAGATGATCTCCAAGGCCATGCAGAAGGTCGGCTCCGAAGGCGTCATCACGGTGGAAGAGGCCAAGGGCCTGCACACCGAGCTGGACGTGGTCGAGGGCATGCAGTTCGATCGTGGCTACATCTCCCCGTATTTCGTGACGAATGCGGAAAAGATGACCGTCGATCTGGACAGCCCCTACATCCTGATCCACGAAAAGAAGCTGTCCTCGCTGCAGCCGATCCTGCCGCTGCTCGAAGCGGTTGTGCAGTCCGGCCGTCCGCTGCTGATCATTGCGGAAGACGTTGATGGCGAAGCGCTGGCGACCCTGGTGGTCAACAAGCTGCGTGGTGGGCTGAAGATCGCCGCCGTCAAGGCGCCGGGCTTCGGTGACCGTCGCAAGGCCATGCTGGAAGACATCGCGATCCTGACCGGTGGCCAGGTCATCAGCGAAGACCTCGGCATCAAGCTGGAAAGCGTCACGCTGGACATGCTGGGCACCGCGAAGAAGGTGCACATCGACAAGGAAAACACCACCATTGTCGAAGGCGCTGGCAACAGCGAGGGCATCAAGGGCCGTTGCAGCCAGATCCGTGCGCAGATCGAGGAAACCACCTCCGACTACGACCGTGAAAAGCTGCAGGAACGCCTTGCGAAGCTGGCAGGCGGCGTTGCCGTGATCCGCGTCGGTGGTTCCACCGAGATCGAGGTGAAGGAACGCAAGGACCGCGTTGACGATGCCCTGCACGCGACCCGTGCGGCGGTTGAGGAAGGCATTGTCCCCGGCGGCGGCACCGCACTTGCCCGCGCATCCACCAAGCTGGGTGGCCTGCACTTCCATAACGACGACCAGCGCGTCGGTGCGGACATCATCCGCAAGGCCCTGCAGGCTCCGCTGCGCCAGATCGCCCACAACGCGGGTGAAGACGGTGCGGTCATCGCCGGCAAGGTTCTGGAAAACGACACCTACACCTTCGGTTTCGATGCCCAGATCGGCGATTATAAGGATCTGGTGGAAGCCGGTATCATCGACCCGATGAAGGTTGTCCGCACGGCGCTGCAGGATGCGGCTTCGGTTGCCGGCCTGCTCATCACCACCGAAGCGATGGTGGCCGAGCGCCCGGAAAAGAAGGCCCCTGCGATGCCGGAAGGTGGCATGGGCGGAATGGGTGGCATGGGCGGCATGGATTTCTGATCCACGCTGTTCCTGCGTGGCTCCCGCTGGGGGCCACCCGGACCGACGAAAAAAAGGGGGAAGGGCCAGTGGCCTTTCCCCCTTTTTTTATGCCCCGTGCATGGGGCATCGGCGTATGTGATGTCAGGAGTATTTGACATGGACGCCCATTTCATGCTGCCCCTATGGAGCACGAACGACGTGAAAGTGGCTGGGTGTTTTCCGGATGCCCCGTTTTTTTCATGGCCGTAAAGGCACGCGCCCGGATTCCCGGTATTAGGACCGGCAAGGATGGCGCTGGAGAAGAGACTGGCTATGGCTACCGGAAAAGTAAAATGGTTCAACGCGACCAAGGGTTTTGGCTTCATCATGCCTGATGATGGCGGCAAGGACGTGTTCGTCCACATCACCGCCGTTCAGGCCGCTGGCCTGCGTGGTCTGAACGAAGATCAGGCCGTCAGCTATGACATCGCCATGGAGCGCGGCAAGGCTGCTGCGACCAACCTCAAGGCGCTCTGACGTCTCTCCCGGTCAGGGGGGAAGGTCTGCGGGAACCAGATCAGGAAAGCTGGTCTGCGGAGGTATCGTGCGCCTGCAGGAACTCCGTAATTTCCCGTGCCGCGGCGCTCAGGCCAAGGCGGCGGACCATTACCCCCTCGGGAAAAGCCGACAGCAGGCGTGACGGGGTGCGCCTGTCCAGAAGGACGAATACGCCCCTGTCCTGCCGACTGCGGATCAGGCGACCAAACGCCTGACGCAGGCGCAGGCGGGCGATCATGTCGTCATAACGCCCCGGCGCCCCACCGGACAGGTGGATGCGGCGCTCCCGGTGCAGGATATCCGGGCGTGGCCACGGCACGCGCTCGAAGGCGACCAGCCGCAGCGCATCGCCCGGCACATCCACTCCATCCCGCATCGCATCGGTTCCCAGCAGGCAGGCATTGCGTTCACTGCGCAGGATGTCCACCAGTGTCGCGTTGTCCATCGGGTCCACATGCTGGGCAAACAGGGGTAGTCCCGCTGCTTCCAGCGGGGTGATGATGCGCCTGTAGACCTCGCGCAGCCGCGATATGGCGGTAAACAGCCCCAGCGCCCCGCCACCGGACGCCATGAACAGGGTGCGGTAGGCCCCGGCCAGCGCCGCCGGATCGTCATGGGCGACATCGGTGATGATGTAGGCACGGCTCTGCTGCGCATAATCGAACGGACTGGCAAAGGACGCCCTTATGGCGGGCGATGGCAGGTGGACCGCGCCTGATCGGGCTTCCGCCGCATCCCATGCGCGTTCGCTTTCTTCTTCCGTTCTGTTCCCGCCCGTTTCGTCGCGCAGGGTGGCGGATGTAATCAGCACCCCGTGGGCGGGGGCGGCCAGGACACTGGCAAACGGTATGGTCGGGTCCAGCCAGTGGCGATACAGCCCCACATCGCGCTCGCCGGGGTTCTGCCCGTCGCGCCTGTCCATGCGGATATAGTCGATATAATGCGGGGTCTCGCCTTCGGGCGGGCGTTCTCCGGCCTGCAGGGTGCCCAGCATGGCGCACCAGCCATCGACGCGGGACAGGGCACGGCGGCGGATGGAGCGGATCGCCGCCGCAATCCGTTCGCGCATGGGGGTGTCCAGCCAGTCCGCTTCGGTATCCAGCACTTCCTCCAGCCGCGCGACGAGCGTGCGCAGCGGCTCGGCCAGTCGTCGCAGGGCGCGTTCCAGTCCCTGTGCCGCCATGCGCAGGGAATCGGGCATCGGGTGCAGGTCGCATTCACTGTCGCTGCGACGCTGTCCGCCTTCGGGACTGCCCTGCGTGCGGGCGAGAACCTGCTGGCGCAGTTCATGCAGCAGCATTTCCGATGGATTGGACAGCACGGGTTCACCCGTACCGTCGGGCAGGTCGGTTGTGGGGACGGTGGCGGTCTTGCTTGCCGGGTCCTGCGCGGCAAGGCGTGCCGACCAGCCGGGGGCGGGCAGGGCGCGTGCCGCCATCAGGGCCGTATCAAGCGGGGTTTCGATGCGCGGGATGTGAACCAGCAGGTCTTCCAGCCGCCGCCGCAGGCCCCGCGCGCGTGACCGTGCCCCTTCGGCCCCCAGCAGCCAGCGCCGCAGTTCAGCCGCCTCCAGCCCGGACAGTTCAAGGGCGAAGGCGCTGTCGGCCGCATCAGCGATGTGATGCCCTTCGTCCATGATGTAGCGGGTAGGGGTATTGTCCTCGTTATTGGTGTCCGACCCGTCCAGCGCGTGCCATGCCGCCTGTGACATCACCAGCGCATGGTTGGCGATGACCAGATCGGCCGTGCGGGCACGGCGGATGGAATGTTCCACCATGCATTGCTGGTAATGCGGGCAGGCACCGTGAATGCATTCGCCACGCCTGTCGGCAATGCCGGTCAGCAGCCCGCGACCGAACAGGTCGGCAAACCAGCCCGGCAGATCGCCGCCAAACAGGTCGCCATCATCGGTATGGGCGACCCACAGGGCAACCAGCGCCAGCCCGATAATGGTGGCATTCGCCGCCTGCCCGCGGGAGAGGGCGATGTTCACGCTCTCCTCCATATTCAGCAGGCATAGATAGTTTTCGCGCCCCTTGCGTACGACCACATGGCTGCGGCGGATGGCGGGATCGGGGAACAGGCGGGCCAGTTCCGTCTCGATCTGGCGTTGCAGGTGCCGGGTATAGGTGCTGATCCACACAGCGCCCCCGTTGCGGCGCGACCAGATGCTGGCCGGTGCGACATAGCCAAGGGTCTTGCCCGTGCCGGTTCCCGCTTCCGCCAGTACCATGTGCGGATCGCCCTGCGTGGTGCGCGGGGCAAAGGCCCGGGCGGCAAGGTGGCTGAACGCTTCCTGCGCGGGGCGGTGTTCGGCCCCTTCGCCCAGAATGGCGCGCAGGTGGTCGCGGGCTTCATCCCCCGTTACCGGCTGGGCGGCTGGTGGTGGGCGGGGGGCAGTGTCCTCCCATTTGGGCAGGCGCGTCCAGACCTTCAGGGCTTCGGCGGGCTGGATCACGCCTGCGGGCAACGGCCCGGTCGCATCCAGTCCCAGCGCGGCACAGACGGATGGCCCCCATGCCCATCCCGCCTGCCGCATGCGCCATGCCAGCGCGGTCATGATACCGCCCTGTGGCGTGTTGCGGCTGCGGGCGATGTGACGCAGCAGTGCAAATGCCAGATCAGGCAGCAGGTCGGCCTCTGGCGCATCCAGCCGGTGTGCTGCAATACCCAGCGCCCCCCCAAGTCCACGCGCCGTGGGGGGCACGCCATGCGCGGGCATGGCGAAGGCGAACAGTTCCAGCAGGTCCAGCCATGGACAGGGGCGCGGCGGGGGCGGCAGGTCCAGCCTGCGCGCCGTGGCCGGGGCGTGAATGACCAGAATGGCCGGCCAGTGCGGCAGGTCACGCCGGATTTCGGCCGCCGTCATGGACAGGATTTCCCCATCCGGGGTCAGGACCGACCATGCGCCGTGCCGGGGAAGGATCGCCGGTGCGCTGTCCGGCAGGGGCGGGGTGTCTGGCATCTCGGTCAATGATATAGGGTACCTGTGGGCGTCTGTCGCCCGCCGCGTGTCAGATCATTATCATTGCTGCGTCCTGCGGTGTTGAATAGGATGGATTGACCCGCGTCATTCCTGCCCATAGCTTGCCGGTCCATGTCAGAACAGCATCGTCCCCTTATCTCGCCCCTCCCCAAGTCCTGGCCGTTTGAGGAGGCCGCCAAACTGTCCGCGCATGTTGGCGCGCGCGCTGTCACGGCGGATCGGCCCGTGCTGCTGGAAACGGGTTATGGTCCCTCCGGCCTGCCGCATATCGGCACGTTTGGCGAGGTCGCGCGCACATCATGGGTGCGTCAGGCCTTCACGAAGCTGACCGGCCTGCCCACGCGGCTGCTTGCGTTTTCCGATGATATGGACGCCCTGCGCAAGGTGCCAGAAAACGTGCCGAATCAGGAGATGCTGCACCAGTTCATCGGCAAGCCGCTTTCACGCGTGCCCGATCCGTTCGGCACGCACGAATCCTTCGCCGCGCATAACAACGCCCGTCTGCGCGCCTTCCTTGACGGGTTCGGATTCGAATATGAATTCGCGTCCTCCACCCTGTATTATGAAGGGGGGCGTTTCGACGCCGCCCTGAAGCGCGTGCTGGAAGTACACGACCAGATCGTGGCCGTGATCGCGCCGACACTGGGCGAGGAACGGCGTGCCACCTACTCCCCCGTCCTGCCCATCCATCCCCGTACCGGCCAGGTCATGCAGGTGAAGATGGATGCGATCGACCCGGTGGCGGGTACCGTGCGCTGGACGGATGAGGAAGGCGAGACCTTCGAGACCCCCGTAACGGGCGGCCATGCCAAGATGCAGTGGAAGGCCGACTGGGCCATGCGCTGGTATGCGCTGGGCGTTGACTATGAAATGTCGGGCAAGGATCTGATCGACAGCGTGCGCCTGTCAGGGAAGATCTGCCGCATCCTTGGCGGCCAGCCGCCTGCGGGCCTGACTTACGAGCTGTTTCTGGACCAGAACGGGCAGAAGATATCGAAGTCCAGGGGCAACGGGATTTCGGTTGAGGAATGGCTGCGTTACGCGCCCGCGGAAAGTCTCGGGCAGTATATGTTCAATGCCCCGCAGCGCGCCAAGCGCCTGTTCTTCGATGTCATTCCCAAGGCGACGGATGAATATCTGGCCCATGTCGGCAAGGCGAAGACGCTGCCTGCCGATGATGCGGCCCTCATGACCAACCCGGCGTGGTTCATCCATGCGGGCAATATTCCCGCGGATGCGGGCAGCCCGGTCACATTTGGCATGCTGCTCAACCTCGCATCCGTCGCGAATGCCGAGACGCCGGATGTGCTGTGGAAGTTCATCCAGCGTTACGATGCCGCCGCCACGCCGCAGAGCTGCCCCATGCTGGCGCGTCTGGTGGACCATGCCATCGTCTACTACGCCGATTTCGTGCGCCCGACGAAGCACTACCGCGCGCCCGAACCGCATGAGCGCAAGGCGCTGTCCGATCTGGCCGAAGCCCTGCGCGGGCTGGAGGGGGAGGAGGTTTCCCCCGATACCTGCCAGAACCTTGTGTTCGAGATTGGCAAGACCCATGGCTTCGAGCCGCTGCGTGCGTGGTTCGGCTGTCTGTATGAAGTGCTGCTTGGGCAGAAGGAGGGGCCGCGTTTCGGGATTTTTGTCGCGCTGTACGGGATTGCGGAAACCGTCGCCCTGATTGAGGCAGCCCTCCTCCGTGACGAGAGGGCCGCGGGCTAGGAGCCTGCCCATGGCCGAACGTCCTGAACATGACGCCATGGCCCATCCCGATGTGGATGATGGGGGAAAGGGCGTAATCCCCGCGCCCGCCAGGCGGGGACTGATACGGCATCTGCCGCACGTGCTGGGCCTGCTGCTGCTGGTTGCCGCCATTGTCGTGGTCCAGCGCGAGGTCCGCCACCTGCACTGGCACGACATAAGTCAGGCGCTTGCGGCCATTCCCGTCGGGACATTATGGGCCGGGGCGGGCTTTACGCTGCTGTCCTACCTTATCCTGTCGTTTTATGACTGGCTGGCCGTAAGGCAGGTGGGTTGCCCGCTGTCGTTCCGGCGCACGGCGTTTGCGGCTTTCTGTTCCTACGTCCTGTCGCATAATCTTGGTTTTTCGGCCATTTCGGGCGCGGCGGTGCGGTTCAGGCTGTATGGTAACTGGGGACTGAGACCATTTCAGGTTGCCCAGATCATTGCCTTCTGTTCCGCGACCTACCTGCTGGGGGCCGCCGTGCTGATCGGCAGCGTATTGCTGCTGGAGCCGGGGACGGTGCCCTTCATCGGCCAGACCCTGCCTTCCATCCTCATGCGTCTTGTGGGGGGTGCTATGTGGGGTGGCGTGATCGCTTATGTCATCATGGGCCGCTACGTGGACGAAATTCGGGTCTGGCGGTGGCAGATCACCTTCCCGTCCTCCGCCATGGCGGTGATGCAGACGGTGGTGGCGGCGCTGGAAGTCGCGGCGACGGCGGCCATCGCCTACACCTTTCTGCCATCCGCGCCGGGACTGGATTACGGGACGTTCCTGGCCATCTACATCGCATCCTATACGGCGGGTCTGGTGGCCAGCGTGCCGGGTGGGCTTGGCGTCTTTGACGGGACAATGATGCTGGCGCTGGGGGCTTACCTGCCCGCCACGCGCATCGTGACCGCCATCCTGATCTTCCGCCTGTTCTATTATATCGTCCCCCTGTTCGTGGCGGGCATCATGTTCGCCGCGCATGAAATATTCCTGCGCGGGGATGCAGCCCTGTCGCGCAAGGTCGGTGCGCGCAGGCCGCTGCGGGGGCCGCGCACGGACCGCCCCAGTCAGGTCATACGCGAAAGCGAGGCGGATTTTTCCGTGGCGGTTGCGACGGGGGCCGTCTCGCTCTGTGGCGGGATGCTGCTGGCCCTGACGCTGCTTGATCCTGAAGGCTGGATGAACGCAGGCCGCATGCAGCCTGCCTTTGTCCTGATGGGGGACTATCTGCTTTCCCTCATCGGGGTTGCGCTGATCGGTCTTGGCATCGGCCTGTCACAGCGTGTGACGCTGGCATGGAAGGCGACGATGGTGCTGCTGTCCATCGCCTGTGGCCTGACCCTGCTGCGGGGGTCGCCCATGGCGGTGCCGGGACTGCTTATGCTGGTCTGTATCCTGATCGCGCCATTCCGCGGGTCCTATTACCGGCATGCCCGGATCATGAGCGAGCCGCTGTCGTTCCAGACCATCCTGTCGCTTGTGCTGCTGATCGGCTCGATCCTGATCCTCGTGCTGGCGGGGCCGCATGATTCCGTTGGCGGTAGCTGGTGGGAAATCATGCTGTTCGCATCGCGTCCCGGCATTGCCCAGTGGACGCTGGGGCTGGCGGTCATGCTCGGGCTGGTCATGATTGTGCGGCTGGTGCGGCCCGGCGGCATCCATGTGCTGCCATGGGATGCCGAAACGCAGGCGCAGTATGGTGGCCTTGACCATGCCCTTGACGTGTTGGGGGAGGTTACGCCTGTCCCATCGGGGGCGATACCGGGCGCACGGCGGGAGGCGCTGCTGCCTTTCGTGCGCGTGGGTGTCTATCTGATCGGACTGGGGGACCCGGCGGGGGATGCGGATGACTGCACATCCGCCATATGGTGGCTGCGTGACCTTGCGGTGCAGGAAGGGCGCAGACCGGTCTTCTGGCGTGTAGGCATGACATTGCTGCCTGTCTATAATGAGCTGGGGCTGACATCATGGCCGCTGGTGACTGAGGGGGAGGACGCTTCCCCTTCGTTCCTGTGTGCGGCCGCCCGGGACCTGCCTGCGATACGCCCCCTTCTGGCACGGACCTTCGCGCCATCGGGACAGGTGGAAGACTGATGGACGTTTCACCCGGCTGAAGGATACGCTCATGACGGCGCATGACGGGCTGCTTACCCATTTTTCCACAGTTGTCGGGTTGCCCAGCCTGTCGGGCGCGTTCCTTATGGCGTTTCCCGCGCTGTTTTCCATTGTCAATCCGTTGGGGGCCGCACTTATCTTCGCGCAGGTCACCAGCGGGCATGACCGGCACCTGTGCATTGCCCTTGCGCGTCAGGTCGCATTCTATTCCGCCATGCTGATGCTGGCCTCGATCTGGATCGGCGGGTCCGTTCTGTCCTTTTTCGGTATCAGCATCAATGCGTTGCGCATCGCCGGGGGACTGGTGGTGGCCGTGCGGGCCTGGTCCCTGCTTCAGGCCCCGGAAACCGAGGAAGCCCGAAAACAGGCCCAGGCGACACAGAACAATCACGCCCAGATCAGCAGCAACATGATGGGGCAGGCATTTTTCCCGCTGACCATGCCCTTTACCGTAGGGCCAGGAACCATTGCCGTTGCCATCGCGCTGGGATCGGAAGGGCCAACCGGGGGCAGCCACATCGTCTTTTATGGCGTGCTGTCAATCGCAGCCCTTCTGGTGGCAGCCATCGTGTGGGCGGCTTACGCCTATGCCGAACAACTGCTCTGCCTGCTGGGCAAGACCGGCACCCGTATTGTCTCACGCCTCGCGGCGCTGATCCTGCTGTCCATTGGCGTGCAGATCCTGATTACGGGCGTGCAGGGCGTGGCGCTGTCCACCGCCCACGCCATTCTGGCGGCAGCAGGGGAATAGAGCCGCGCAAAACGGATCAGACTGACTACACCGGCACGACTGGCGGAATGGCGGGCACGGGGCGCCCCGCCAGAACAGCCTGCACACACGCACGCAGGGCGGGCAACACATCATGTCCGAATTGCGGGGTGCGGCGTTCCCACGCCCCCGTGCGCCATGAGGGATGTGGCAGCGGGAAATAACGGGGCAGGTAGCGCCGGAAATCCAGAGAGCGATCACTGACCCGGCCCGGTCCGAGAATGTGGTTCTGCGCATAACTGCCCACTACGAGCGTCAGTTCAAGGCCTGGCATCTGCGCCATGATGCGCGCACGCCATTGGGGTGCACATTCCGGCCGCGGCGGGCAATCGCCCCCCTTGGGCAGCCGACCGGGATAACACAGGCCCATGGGCACGATCGCAATGCGGCTGACGTCATAAAACGTGGCGCGATCTATGCCCATCCATGCACGCAGCCTGTCGCCGGAGGCATCATTGAAGGACTGGCCGGTTTCATGCACGCGTGTTCCGGGGGCCTGACTGGCAATCAGCAATCGCGCCGTGCGGGAAATATGGAGCACCGGCCGTGGTCCCAGCGGCAGATCCGCGCGGCAGAGCTGACAGGCGCGGATGGATTCCAGCAGCGTTTCCAGTGTCTCGTCGGCCATATCCTGAGCCCTATTTTTCCAGCAGTTCGCGCACCCATGCGCTTACGGTGCGGGTCGCGGGACCGGGCACGACCTGATCGAAAGGGGAAGGCCCGTGTGGGATATCAAGATTGAACAGCATCGTATCCGCATGCCCCGCGACACTGTCCACAAAGCCTGCGGCCGGATAAACGGTGCCGGAGGTGCCGATGGCGACGAACAGGTCACATTCCGCCAGGCGGGTGCTGATGGCTTCCATATGATAGGGCATTTCCCCAAACCAGACGATGTCGGGCCGCAGTGATGGCGTATGGCACACAGGGCAGGGTGTCTGGGGATAACAGTCTTCCCGCCATACAGGTTTCGCGTGGCAATGGGTGCAGCGCAGGCGCAGCAGTTCGCCATGCATATGGATCACATTATGACTGCCTGCGCGTTCATGCAGGTCGTCTATGTTCTGCGTCACGATCGTAATCTGACCCGCCCAGCGTCCTTCCCGTCCGGCACGTTCCAGATCGGCCAGCGCGTAATGGGCAGCGTTGGGCTGCACGGTGGAGAGCTTGCTGCGCAGGCCGTTATAGAAACGGTCCACGCGCAGGGGATCGCGCTGGAAGCCCTGAGGGGTGCAGATATCCTCGATCCGTTCGTTGTTCCACAACCCGTCCGGGCCACGGAAAGTCTGCAAGCCGGATTCCTGGCTGATGCCTGCCCCGGTCAGGACCACAATGCGCTGCATGCCGGTATCTT
Organism: Komagataeibacter saccharivorans; assembly: GCF_004348195.1. Classification (NCBI taxonomy): domain Bacteria; kingdom Pseudomonadati; phylum Pseudomonadota; class Alphaproteobacteria; order Acetobacterales; family Acetobacteraceae; genus Komagataeibacter; species Komagataeibacter saccharivorans. The sequence goes on from NZ_CP036404.1 coordinate 2,859,134, forward strand.
CCCTTATGGTTGCGAAAGGGGGAGTGTGCGGGATCGGCAGACATAAGAAAACCGCCATGGACAGGGTCCATGGCGGTTTTCCGTAACGTATCAGGAGTGGGCGACCCCGTTGGGGCCACCCGACCGGCATTACTGCGCGGCGTCCTGACCGGTATGCGTCTGCGGTGCGAAGGTCCAGCCTGCGCCATAAGGCTGCGGCAGGAAGACCGACCAGCCACTGCTCATGCTGTTCCAGCCCGAGCTGGAAACCGGCGCACCCGTGTCACGCAGCTTGGTCACGTCGGCGGCGGTAACGGTGCCCGGCGCCTTGTTGCCCCAGCTTGTGCGGATGAAGTTGACCACGTCAGCAATCTGCTGTGCGGACAGCGACTTGCTGTAACCCGGCATGGCCACCGCGGACGGCGCCCAGTTGCTCGGCGGCAGCACGCCACCATGTGCGATCACGTTCACCAGCGAGGTCGGGTTCTCGGTCACGACGACCGGGTTGCCAGCCAGCGGCGGGAACATGCGGGCTACACCACCACCGTCGTTACGGTGACAGATGGCGCATTCCTTCACATACGTATCGGCACCCGGAACGCTGGCGGTGTTACCCGAAGCCAGCATGTTCGCGGTGGACGGGTCGTATGTGTAGTTGCCCTGCGACGGCGGAACCGGCGGCAGGCTCTTCAGGTACTTCGCGATGGCGTGCAGATCGTCATCGGTGAAGTACTGGGTGCTCCATGCCACCACATCGCCCATGCCACCGAACACGGCGGAGTGGTCGATACGGCCGGACTTGAGGAAGGTGTAGATATCATCCTCGGACCAGCGGCCCAGACCCACGACCGGGTCGTTACGCAGGCTGGGTGCGACCCAGTTGTCGATCGGTGCGCCACCGGCCAAGAAGTCAGGCCCACCGGACGCATCCAGAGCCTTTTCCTGCATGGCGAAGCCGCGCGGTGTATGGCACGCGCCGCAATGTCCCGGACCCGTCACAAGGTAATCACCACGGGCAATATCGGCATCCGTGCCGGGTGCAGGGGTGTAGTCCTTGGGCGAGGGCGAGAACATCATGCGCCAGATGCCCAGCGGCCAGCGCATCGACATCGGCCAGGAAATGTCCGGCTGCTTGTTAGGCTGCGCCGCCGGCTTCACCCCGTGCATGAAGTACGCATACAGCGCCTGCATGTCTTCCTTCGTCATACGCGAGAAGGCGGGATACGGCATGGCCGGATACAGGGTGGAGCCGTCCTTGCGGATACCGTGGCGCACAGCTTCGTCGAATTCTTCGAAGGTGTAGCGGCCGATACCGTAGGTCGGGTCCGGGGTAATGTTTGTGGAGTAAATCGTGCCGATCGGGCTCTTGATTTCAAGCCCACCTGCATAGGCCTGACCGTGGAGAGCGGTATGACATGCTACGCAGTCACCCAGTCGCGCGACATACGCCCCTTTCTCGACTAGCGCGGAGTCGGCATTGGGCGTCTGAGCCAATGCCGTCCCTGCCAGCAGACTAAACGCTGCCGCGCTGAATGTCACCTTAAGCCTGTTGATCATTATGTTCACCATCATGCGTCGCGTTGATGCGAAAAATTGTCAAAACCGGGATTATGGCAGCTGCTCGGGAATACCGGCAGCATTCTTCCGGGCATCAACTTCCCTCTGATAGGTCTCGTTCGCACGCTTGATCAGGAACTGACGGATATCTTCAATCTCGTTCGGATTCATGCTGCTGTCGAAGCGATCCATGCCATAGGCGGTAAGCGCGCCACGACCGACAACATTGTAGAACGCATCTTGGTGGCGGATGGAGCCGGACCAGCGCAGGTCAGGCAGCACGCCAGCACCTTCCGCATTGTCGCCATGGCAGGCGGCGCAATAGGTCTGGAACTGGAAGTAGCCGTTATCCGTGCGGGCCGCATCAAACTGTGCCGGCGGCTTGACGGGCAGGAAGCCTTCGTCGTTCTGCTTGGGCAGAGGACCGGACTTGCCGTCGAGCGAGAAGGCAATGATGCGCGAGTGGTTGACGGTCCAGCCACTGGTACGGGCCAGGCCACCAAGGAAGAACGGATAGATGCCGCCCCAGCCCACTTCAACCGCAACATACTGCTTGCCCTTGGCAAGGTAGGTCACGGGCGGTGCGATGATGCCGCTGTCAGCCGCGAAGTGGAACAGGTCGGAACCGTTCGTCGCGTCATAGGCGTGGAATTCACCGTTCGCCAGGCCCTGGAACAGCAGGTCGCCGCCAGTCGCCAGGATACCGCCGTTCCACGGACCCTTGTGGTCCACGCGCCAGGCTTCCTGCTGCTTCTGCGGATCCCATGCCAGAATGTAACCCTTCAGGTCCTTAACAAAGGCCTGCTTGGCTTCCGGGGAGTCGGGGATACCGACCTTGTTCATGTCCAGACCAAGGTTCCAGCTATCCGGATGCGGGGTGAACCCGCCGACCTGGTTGGTGTACAGGAACGGAACCTGCTGCGCGGGGATGTAGACCAGCCCGGTCTTGGGGCTGAACGCCATGGCCGCGAAGTTATGGCCGCCAAGGTCACCCGGAATGCCGTACCAGTCCTTGCCCGTAAGCGTGTAGAGCGCGTCGGGGTTGTAGATCGGACGACCCGTCTTCGGATCGAGGCCGCTGGCCCAGTTCACGTAAACATAGTTCTTGCCCGAGATGAACTCGCCGGTCTTCGCATCGATGATGTAGAAGAAGCCGTTCTTCGGCGCATGAACGATGACGTGGCGGGTCTCACCGTTGATCGGCAGATCAAGCGTCATGATCTGCTGGACCGAGGTGAAGTCCCACTGATCCATCGGCGTTTCCTGGAAATGCCAGACGTATTCGCCGGTTTCCGGCTTCAGTGCGACGATGCTGCCCAGGAACAGGTTGTCGCCCTTACCTTCGGAACGGTACTTGTAGTTCCACGGCGAACCGTTGCCGACACCCAGATAGACCAGGTCGGTCACGGGGTCATACACGATGGAATCCCACACCGTGCCGCCGCCGCCCTGACGGGTCCAAGCGCCGGTCGGGCTCCAGGTCTGGTAGGCCTTGTTCATCAGCACGCTGTCGGATGCAGCATGGTCCGGTTCGTTCTTGGGGTTTGGAACCGTGAAGAAGCGCCAGTCAACCTTGCCTGTTTCCGCGTCGAACGCGGTGACAAAGCCACGGGCACCAAATTCGGAACCACCGTTACCGATGATCACGCGGCCCTTGGCGACGCGCGGCGCGCCGTCAACGGTGTAGGAACGCTGCTTGCCCAGTTCGGCTTCGGGCGGAATGGTGTTGACGCTCCAGACCAGCTTGCCGGTCTTGGCATCAAGGGCGATCAGACGGCCGTCGAACGTGCCGAAATAGACCTTGCCATTCCAGTAGGCCGCGCCACGGTTGACCGTGTCACAGCAGCCCTTGTCAGCGATGTTGCCGGGCACGCGCGGGTCATAGGACCACAGCAGCTTGCCGGTTGCGGCGTCGACGGCTTTCATCATGCTCCAGTTGGTGGTGGCATACATGACGCCATCAACAACCAGGGGCGTGCCTTCCTGGCCACGGTTGGTATCGAGATCCAGATACCAAGCCAGCTTCAGGTTACCGACATTGGAACGGTTGATCTGATCCAGCGGGCTGTAACGCTGTTCAGAATAGGTGCGGCCATAGGTCATCCAGTTGCCGGGGTGATCATCAGCATGGATGATCGCTTCCCCTGTGGCGCCCTGTCCCTCATCCGCCGATGCCATGGTGGCATAGCCGGAGATGAGAGCCGCACATATCGTTCCGGCTGTAAGCGTTCTGCTCAGAGAACGTCTTTTTCCGAAAACGGCAGAAATCATATGTGATGTCCTCAGAAAAACTAACGGTTTCGAATTCAGGACGCCGCCGCTGCAACTTTCTGCCGGGGCAGGTTTTCTGACTGTATCGGTCTGGAAAGCAGGCAGAACAGGCTTCCTTGACCGACAGACAGGAACCGGCTTCGGGCAGGAGAAAAGCAGGTAGTCCGTTTCACCCGAACATACTGAGGCTGTGCCGCCCGTCTCCTGACATTTTAGTGTTCGAGATCACTAAAACGTGAATATGCTGTCAGATAAGCAATGAAACAGATAACTGGATTTTTCAGGGATATTCGTAAACTTTCTTGATATTCCGGGGAAAAATGAAAAACGGGTTGTTCTCGTTTCGATAGGGCGTCCACAAAGAATGGTACGGAATATATTTTTATTATCCACAATACGAATAACTGGATAGTTCCCGAGACTCCTGATTTTTCCCGCTGCGTGACGTTCCCGTGCAAGAATCAGGGATGCAGGGGATAATGCTCCAGCGGCTCGTAGAAGGGCATGTCTCCATGCCTCAGGGAGCGAAACAGCGTGAAATGACCGATGCTCTGTGCATCGCAGGCGGGCGGGGGTGTAACGAGCCATCGTTGCCGACGTACCGGGTCTGGATGGCGCATCTGTCCCAGCGAGATATGGGGAACAAAGCGCCGGATGGGCCTTGCCGCCCCTGACTGCTCCGAACCTGCCTTGCCGAAAGGGGAGGGGAGGCGCGTCATCGTTGCGCGTATCCTGTTTTGCAGGTGGACAAGGGCGGAGTCAGGCGCGCAGCCCATCCACAGGGTATCCGGCCCCTGTCGTGTTGCTGGTTCGAACAGACCGGGCACTGTCAGGATCAAGGAAGGTGGGGCAGCACGGATGGCGGAAAGGGCATGATGCATTTCCTCCAGAAAGTGCCCGTGCGTAACCTCGCCTACGAAATGCAGTGTCAGGTGATAGGATTCCGGCGGGTACCACGCCACATCCGGCAGGCTGCCCCGCAATTCGCCAAGGGTGTGCGCCAGGGCAGAGGGAAGTTCCAGACCAATGAAAAGACGCATGAAGAACCTGTTGGGCAGAATGAAAACGGCATATGCCGCATTTTGACATGTACAGTATATATAGGCCCGGAGCGGCGGCGTATGTGTTGCCGTATTGTAATGTATTGGACACGCCCAGGTTCTTGAACGTGTTCTACCATGTTCCCACATTGGGGTAGAGGCACGTCGGTCAACGACGTGGAGGAAGGAAACACAATGGCTTTTGGCCCTGATTCGCGGAGTTTCATCCGCCCCGCCGCTGATAGCGCCGCAGGTTCCGTGGATATGGGCCTTCGGGCCTATATGCTGCGAGTCTATAACTGGATGGCATCAGGTCTGGTCCTGACGGGACTGGTTGCGTACCTGATCGCCAATACCAGCCTGCAGGCCCTGTTCTTCCAGCATGTGCCAACCCCGATGGGTATGGCGATCAAGCCGACCGGTCTGGCCATGCTGGCCATGATTGCGCCGCTTGGTTTCGTCATGGTTATGTCGTTCGGCGTGAACCGGCTGTCCACTCAGGCCGTGCAGACGCTGTTCTGGCTGTTCTGCGGGGTGATGGGGGCAAGCCTGTCCAACATCTTCCTGGTTTTCACCGGCGTTTCGGTCACGCGGGTTTTCTTCATCACCGCAGCGACATTCTGCACCATGTCGATCTGGGGCTACACGACTCGTACTGACCTGAGCCGGTTCGGTTCGTTCTTTATGATGGGTCTGTTCGGCCTCATCATCGCGGGGGTGGTGAACATGTTCCTTCACAGCCCTGGCCTGTATTTCGTCTATAGCGCCGTTGGTGTGCTGCTGTTTGTCGGCCTGACCATGTTCGATACCCAGCGGATCAAGGCGACTTACCAGCAGCTTGCCTATTATGAAGGTGCGGATCAGGCTGCGAAGCGGTCGGTATATGATGCGCTGAACCTGTATCTGAACTTCATCAACCTGTTCCAGTTCCTGCTTCAGTTCATGGGTGTGCGCAACAGCAGCAACGACTGATGGCAGGAGTCCTGCCTTTTCAGACCGATAAGGTGCGGTTTATGAAATGGAAAGGGTCGTCGCGAAAGCGGCGGCCCTTTTTGCATGGAAAGAGGGTCCGGGTATCGGTTTGGGTAAAAAAGATAAGACTTATTCAGATATGGAAATTATAAGATGACGAGAGTGTGAGGTTAATGACACGCCCGTAATTACCTGTAAAACAATGTTTTTTTTAGATAAATTCTTCCTTCTGTAATTTTCTGAAATATTATGTGAAGGCTTGCCTCTAAGGGCATTCCGGTCGGATAACCCTTGAATAGAAAAACTATATGAAAGGGTGAGCGGCACAGGACATGCGCTTCAGCACACAGGACGGCATCGCGATTTATGGTCCGATCTGCCCTGACAGTAATAATTACGTAAGGTCTGGCGGGCCGTATTGATCAAGATCATGGTCAGCCGGTCGGCAACTAACTCATGACGGATGCAAACCGGAAAAGGGTCGATTGTCCCCTTTCGGAAGTCGACGTGGGCGCGATGTCGCTGGGTGCCGGGGGAAAGGCGATGCATTTTCCCTGCCGAGCGTATAACGTGACCGTTGTTGTCTAAGCCCGTGGATGAAGCGAGGATGTGAGCAAAACAGGGTGATGTCGAAACCAACGAGGCGTGAGATGAAGAAAAAAATCTTGCCAAGATTAACTAAGCTAGTGAGTTTATCTTCGGCAGTGCTGTTAGCAGGCTGCACGTGGGATACACTTGACCCCAAGGGCGTGATCGGTCTTCAGGAAAAAAGCCTGATCCTGACTTCGGTGTTCGCGATGCTGCTGGTCGTTGTGCCGGTCTGTATCCTGACACTGGTGTTCGCCTGGCACTACCGTCAGTCCAATACGGCTGCGGAATATCTGCCGAAATGGTCGCATTCCAACAAGATCGAGGTGATCATCTGGGCCGTTCCCAGCCTGATCATCCTGTTCTTGGCGGTACTGACCTATCAGACCTGTCATTCGCTTGACCCGTACAAGCCCCTTGAAGCAGAGGCTAACGTCAAGCCAATTCATGTCGATGTTGTGGCACTGGACTGGAAATGGCTCTTTATCTATCCGGATGAAGGGATCGCGACCGTAAACCAGATGGCCATGCCGGTGAATACGCCGGTTGACTTCCGGATCACCTCTGATTCCGTGATGAATTCTTTCTTCATCCCGCGTCTCGGTACGATGATCTACGCCATGGCCGGCATGCAGACACAACTGCACCTGATTGCCAACGAAGCGGGTGACTTCCTGGGTGAGTCCTCCAACTTCAGCGGTCGTGGCTTCTCCGACATGCGCTTCCGTGCGCTGGCAATGCCGGCGGACCAGTACAGCGCGTGGGTCGAGAAGGTGAAGGCTTCTTCCGAGCAGCTGGACAGCGCAAGCTATCCCAAGCTGGCCGCGCCGAGCGAGGCCAACCCGGTTGAATACTTCTCGCATGTCGACACAGGTCTCTTCGATGACATCGTTGCCAAGTACAACAACGGCATGGTCATGGATAAGAGCACCGGCAAGATGCTGCACGTGCAGCAGTCCGCGATGTCCGACATGAACATGAAGGAATAGGACAGATGTTTGGCAAATTAACATTGTCGGCCATCCCGTATGATGTGCCGATTCTTGTTGGGACGTTCATCGGTGCTGCCATTGCTGGCCTCGCCGTTGTCGGTCTCATCACCTATTACGGTAAATGGGGCTACCTGTGGCGTGAATGGCTGACCTCGGTCGACCACAAGCGCATTGGTGTCATGTATATCGTTGTAGCCCTCGTGGCGCTGTTCCGTGGTTTCGCGGACGCGATCATGATGCGCTCCCAGCTTGCGCTGGCCTATGCCGGCAACCCCGGCTACCTGCCGCCGCACCACTATGACCAGATATTCTCCGCACACGGCACGATCATGATCTTCTTCATGGCCATGGCGTTCATGCAGGGTCTGATGAACATCGTGGTGCCGCTGCAGATCGGTGCGCGTGACGTGGCCTTTCCGTTCGTGAACACGCTGAGCTTCTGGATGACGACCATCAGCTTCCTGCTGGTTAACGTCTCCCTGTTCATCGGTGAGTTCTCGCAGTGCGGCTGGCTTGCATATCCGCCCCTGTCCGAACAGCAGTTCAGCCCCGGTGTCGGTGTTGACTACTACATCTGGGCGGTGCAGCTGTCCGGTGTCGGCACGCTGCTGACGGGTGTGAACTTCTTCGCGACCATCGTGAAGATGCGTGCGCCTGGCATGACCTACATGCGTATGCCGGTGTTCACCTGGACCATCTTCTGCACGACCGTGCTGATCATGGTTGCCTTCCCGATCCTGACCGTGGCCATGGGCCTGCTTGGTCTGGACCGTTACCTGGGCATGCACTTCTTCACCAATGACGGCGGCGGCAACCAGATGCTCTATCTGAGCGTGATCTGGGGCTGGGGCCATCCGGAAGTGTACATCCTGGTTCTGCCTGCCTTCGGCGCCTTTTCCGAAATCACGCAGACCTTCTCCCGCAAGCCGCTGTTTGGCTACAAGACCATGGTCTACGCGACCGCTTCCATCATGGTTCTGTCGCTGGTTGTGTGGGTTCACCACTTCTTCACCATGGGTGCCGGCCCGAACGTGAATGCGTTCTTCGGTATCATGACGATGATCATCGCGGTTCCGACCGGGGTGAAAATCTTCAACTGGCTGTTCACGATGTACAAGGGTCGCGTCGAATTCCACGCAACCATGTACTGGGTGATCGGCTTCATGATCACCTTCTCCATCGGTGGTATGACCGGCGTCATGCTGGCTATCCCGGCTTCCGATTTCGTGCTGCATAACTCGCTGTTCGTTATCGCCCACTTCCATAACGTGATCATCGGTGGCGTGTATTTCGGTTACGTTGCCGCCATGAACTTCTGGTTCCCGAAGGCTTTCGGCTTCAAGCTGAACGAAGCCTGGGGCAAGCGCGCGTTCTGGCTGTGGTTCGTTGGCTTCTACTTCGCCTTCATGCCGCTGTATGTCCTTGGTTTCGAGGGCATGACCCGTCGTATGAACCACTACGACAACCCCGAATGGCACATGTGGCTGCTGATCGCTGAAGTTGGCGCAGTTCTGATCGCAGGCGGTATCGTCTGCCAGCTGACCCAGCTTTATGTTTCGATCCGCGACCGCAACCTGGCCGAAAACCGCGACCTGACGGGCGATCCCTGGAACGCACGTACGCTGGAATGGTCCACGTCTTCGCCCCCGCCGTTCTACAACTTCGCCATCCTGCCGGAAGTGCATGAACTGGACGCCTTTGCCCATGACAAGGAAGCCGGTATCGACACGCGTCAGGCCGGTGGCAACTATCAGCCGATCCACATGCCCAAGAACACGGCATGCGGTTTCCTGATCGGTGCCTTCAGCTTCGTGCTTGGCTTCGGTGCGATCTGGTACATCTGGTGGCTGGCGGCTGTTGGTCTGATTGGCGTCATCGCTACGGTGATCGCACGTTCGGCTAACAATGACGTCGACTATTATGTGCCGGTGTCCGAAGTGGTCCGTATCGAGCAGGAGCACTCCCATAACCTTATGGCAGCACAGGCAGCGGAATAATGGCGCAAAATATGACTGCTGATGCAGCCCATGCCCATGATGAACACCACGAATCTCCCGTGGTGTTCGGGTTCTGGCTGTATCTGATGACGGACTGCATCATCTTCGGTACGCTGTTCGCAGTGTTCGCGGTGTTGCGTGACCAGTTTGCCGGCGGTCCGACCGGCCACGAAGTGTTCGAACTTTCGGGTGTTGGCATTGAAACGGCAATCCTGCTGTTCAGCTCCATCACCTACGGTTTCGGCATGATTGCCGCCCACGAGAACAAGGTCAGCACCATGCGGACCTGGCTCGGGGTGACCTTCCTGCTGGGGCTGGGCTTCCTGTTCATGGAAATCCGTGAGTTCTCCCACATGGTTGCTGAAGGCAACGGCCCGGATCGCAGTGCGTTCCTGTCCGCGTTCTTCACGCTTGTGGGTACGCACGGTCTGCACGTTACCTGCGGCCTGCTGTGGATGGCTGTCCTGCTGTTCCAGACGGCTGGCAAGACCGAGCTGAACGAGCGCATGATCGGCAAGCTGACCTGCCTCAGCCTGTTCTGGCACTTCCTGGACATTGTCTGGATCTGTGTCTTCACCTTTGTCTATCTGATGGGTGTGCTCTGATGGCTGAACATATTTCATCCTCGGGAGAGGGCCACGGTAGCGTAGGATCTTACCTTACCGGGTTCGTACTTGCCGTCATCCTGACGGTGGCCGCCTTCGGTCTGGTGATGTCGCATGCGATGTCACCCTCCGCCACCGGTGGGGCGATTGCCCTGCTGGCGGTGGTCCAGATCGTGGTTCACCTGATCTACTTCCTGCACATGAACGGTTCGTCCGAGCAGCGCTGGAACGTCATGGCGTTTACATTCACGGTGCTGTCGGTTCTGGTCCTTGTGGCCGGCACGATGTTCATCATGCATGACACGTCCATCAACATGATGTCGCGCTAAGCGATGTCATGCGGGCTTCGGGGGCAGGCAACTGCCTCCGGGGCAGACGGCATAAAAAAAGACCGGCACGAGAAATCGTGCCGGTCTTTTTTTATGAACAACCCTACGGGAAAGGCGGGGATCAGCCTTTGTGGGGTTCGGGGGAAAGAAGGTCCTTCTTGTTGGGCTTGTCTTTCCATTCCTCGGCATCGGCCGGGGCGTCGAGCTTGCGTGTGATGTTCGGCCATACGGCTGCGTATTTGGCGTTCAGTTCCGCCCACGGGGTCGCACGGTCGTCACTATCGGGGAAGATGGCCTCAGCGGGGCATTCCGGTTCGCACACGCCGCAATCGATGCATTCGTCCGGATTGATTACGAGAAAGTTCTCGCCCGCGTAGAAGCAGTCAACCGGACAGACTTCGACACAATCTGTGAATTTGCAGCGAATGCAGTTTTCGGTGACCACATAGGTCATCGCCTATCTCCGATCATTATTTGTTCGGCCTGCGGCAATAGGCCCGGCCATTGAAAGGGATGAGGTGCCACACCGGGCCTGATCTCATCGGGAATGGCGGAAGATATGAGAGCGTTTTCCTGCCGTGGCAAGCCCAAGACAGCGGGTAATGCATAATCACGCGCAGCATTGGCGTTGCGGACACAATATTCAGATGGATTCGGGAAGAATTTCATACAGAAGTTGTGCAAGTGAGGCGCATTGTCGTCTGGCCGCGAAGCCTGTAACGCGAATGACAATCACGCTTTTCCTGTCGGGGGCGGGCAGTGTCAGGATGTCCCCTGTATGAACCTGTGCGTGGGCCTTGGTTACGCGCTGCCGGTTGATGCGGACCTGACCGCCGGCCGCGATCTGGGCGCATGCGCTGCGACTGCGCCCGAAACGGGCATGCAGCAGCCACAGGTCCAGACGCTGGGCCGTGGGGGAAGTTTCGGGGGTAGCAGTCTGGTTCATGGGCGTTACGGTCGGTCAAACAGTGTGGCAAGCGCCGCGAAGGGACTGTCGGGGCGAATGGCGCGGCGACGGGAACCTGGGGCGGCATTACGTTTCTTCGCCCGGTCTTTCTCAGCGGACGGGACGCGATCCCTTTTGTTTCCGGTTGTATCGGACAGGAAACGGATCATGACGGGTGCGGGCGGCCCATAATGATCGGCGGCCATGGGTCGCGGATGATACACCCGCATGTTCATTCCCTTCATGACCGCTGGCAGCATTTCGCGGCGTATGCCCAGACGCGATGCCAGCAGGGGCGGCAGTGGCACGGGCGCGCGCCGGGTCATGCGGGCCAGTTCCAGAATGATCTTTTCCGCAATGTCCAGCCTGATCCTTACTGGGCCGGTTTCCAGCCAGCCCATGCGATCCATGAACGCTGCGGGCAGGGGGGCATCGGGTGCAAGGGAAATGCGGCTCATGGCGGGCAGGGGCGGGCAGGGCATGTTCAGGCTGATGGCGATCAGCCAGCCGCGCAGCCGCATGGGCTGCTCCTTCAGGATTGCGGGCATGAACAGACTATAATGCCCCACCTTTATGCCCAGTCGCCGTAGCCGACGGATCGTGTCCTGATCGTAGCGTTCGCCGCGATGAAGCGGGGCGATCCCGGCCCCTTCACATAGGCGATGGACAGGCCCGCGTAGGTCCGGCGTGCTGGCCACTGCGGCCTGCACGGCAAAAAGGGGCGCCAGATGTTCGCGTACCACCTGTCCCAGCCATGTCTGGAGCCGGTTGCGGATGCGTTCGCGCTGGGCATTGTCCAGTAGCGGGTTATCAAGCACCTGCGGGCGGGGCGAAAGCACGTGGGGGCCGGGTTGCAGGCGCGCGATAGGCATATCCTGCCACATGACGTGCAGCCCGTCGGGGGAAAAGGCGAACTGCGCGTCATCATCCTGCACCAGCAGGGCGACACGGCGCGGGATCTCGCTCCGCACGGCGCGACGGGCCGCGCGCATCAGCAGCCGCCCGTCCTCCGCATCGTCATGTTCACCGGCGATCAGGTCCAGCCCCGCGATGCGCCCGACCTCGTGGCCTTCCACCACCACATTGCCCTGTGCCGTTACGGCAGAAAGCAGGCTGTCATGCACGCCTTCATCCAGCCGCCGGATCAGGGTTGTGGCGCGGCGATCGACGAAGCGGGCGGTCAGTTGTTCATGCAGGATGTCGGACAGGCGGTCTTCCACTTCACGGGTGCGGGCCTGCCAGTGTTCCGCATTGGCGATCCAGCCCGTGCGGGATGCGATGTAGCTGCATACGCGGATGCCCGCCAGCCGCTGCATAAGCGAATCAATGGTGCCTTCCGTCTGGAAGAAATGGGTGATCTGTCTGTCCAGCCAGTCAGCGGGAATGCGCCCGTCCTGAATGATATGGGTGAAAATACGCCCGCACAGCCGAATATGGCTGTCATCGCCCAGTTTGCGGAAATCGGGGATCTGGCAGCTTTCCCATAATAGCCGGGTTGCTGCGCGGGAGCGGACCAGTGGGCGGATTTCGGTATTGGCGCTCAGTGCTGCAAGGGCCAGCATGTCGCTGGCTTCGTGGCCCGCGACCAGTTCCCCACGGGGGGACGGGCGGTTGAGACTGGCCAGCAGGGTATCGGGGGATGAGAAATCGAGGTCGCTGTTACGCCATGACAGGCGGGTAAGCGGATCGAAACGATGCTGTTCCACCGCTTCGGCCAGTTCTTCATGCAGCGGCGGGCAGGTGCCTGTCGTGCCGAAGGTGCCATCACGAAGCCCGCGCCCGGCGCGTCCGGCCACCTGCGCGATTTCGCCTGCGGCCAGGGGGCGGATGCGCGTGCCATCGAATTTGGACAGGCTGGCAAAGGCTACATGGTTGACATCCATGTTCAGCCCCATCCCGATCGCGTCGGTCGCGACCAGATAATCCACTTCCTTTTCCTGATACAGCGCCACCTGCGCGTTACGCGTCCGGGGGGAAAGCTGGCCCATGACAATGGCGCAGCCGCCACGCCTGCGACGCAGCAGTTCGGCAATGGCGTACACCTCACCCGCGGAAAAGGCGACAATGGCCGAACGCGGCGGCAGGCGGGTCAGCTTGCACGCCCCGGCATGGGTAAGCTGTGACAGGCGGGGCCGATGTTCGATTTCTATGCCCGGCACAAGGCGGCGGATCAGGTTGCGGATGGTATCGGCGCCCAGAAACATGGTCTCCGCCGTGCCGCGTGCATGCAGCAGGCGGTCGGTAAAGATATGTCCGCGATCCGGGTCCGCGCAGAGCTGGATTTCGTCCACCGCAACGAATTCCACCCGTCGGTCCAGCGGCATGGCCTCGACCGTACACGAAAACCAGCGGGCCTTCGGGGGCACGATCTTTTCTTCGCCGGTTATCAGGGCGACGGCATGCGCGCCCTTGCGCGCGACCATACGGTCATAATTCTCCCGTGCAAGCAGGCGGAGCGGGAAGCCGATGATGCCACTGGAATGGGAAAGCAGCCGTTCTATGGCCAGATGGGTCTTTCCGGTATTGGTCGGGCCGAGCACTGCCCGGACCCGCATGTCGGAATGGGGACCGGAACCCTGTCCGGCCGCAGTGCGATAGGGGCCGCCAGGACCCGTGGGTACACCCGTCATGGGGATATGCTCCGGCCAAGTGGCGGCAAATGCAAGCAAAACCACATGCGGCTTGCGTTGCATGGTAGCCGGACGCACCCTGCCAACAGGAAAATGCGGTACGGAGGATGTGCAGTGAACGTGGTGGAAACTCAGGACTGTCTGGTCATGGCGCAGGACGTGGCCGGACAGGATGTGGGCGTGGTGCATGCCATCCGCCCTGACGGCTGTGCAGGGCTGGCCGCCCTTGTGGGCGAAACGGCTGCCCGCTTTGCCACCCGGTCCGGCTTTGTCGCCCGTTACGGGCAGGTGCAGCTTCTGCCCGACGCCGGGGGGGGCATCACCACGGCCCTGCTTGGGCTGGGCGAGGAAGGGGAAGGAGCCGATCCGTTCGTCTTCGGTGCGCTGCCCGATTCGCTGCCTGCGGGGTTGTGGCGGGTCAGTACGCCTGCGGACATCGACGGGGCGGATGTTGCCCTTGGTTTCTGTCTGGGCGCGTACCGTATGCCCGGTTTCGGGCGCGATACGCCGCCCGCTCCGGCCCGGAGCCGACTGGTGGTGGACGCGACGGAACACGATGCGGCCCAGATGGCCCAGTGCGTTAACCTTGCGCGTTCTCTTATCAATACGCCGCCCAACCTCATGGGGCCTGACGATCTGGCTGCCGCCGCAACGCAGGCGCTCGAACCGCTGGGCGTGCAGGTTTCGGTCATTCGCGCAGAGTGGCTGGAACGGGATTTTCCCACCATCTTTCACGTTGGCGCGGGCTCCGACCGTGCGCCCTGCGTGGTGGAAGCCCGCTGGCAGGGCAGCACGGCGACGGAGGACGCGCCGTTGGTCTCGCTGGCGGGTAAGGGTGTGTGTTTCGATACCGGCGGGTACGACATCAAGCCCGCATCCTCCATGCTGCGGATGAAAAAGGATATGGGCGGGGCCGCCATCATGCTGGCTCTGGCCCGTCTGATCGTGTTGCGCGATCTGCCGGTGCGGCTGGAACTGCGGCTTGGCTGCGTGGAAAACAGTGTGTCGGGCCATGCGATGCGCCCGTCCGATGTGGTGCGGACCCGTGCGGGGCTGACGGTCGAAATCGGCAATACCGATGCCGAGGGACGACTGGTGCTGTGTGACCTGCTGCATGCCGCCTGCGAACACCAGCCCGACCTGCTGGTGGATGCCGCGACCCTGACGGGGGCTGCCCGCGTGGCGCTGGGACCGGACGTACCCGCCCTGTTCACCAATAGCGACGAAGCAGGCACCGCTTTTGTCACGGCGGGCCATGCCTGTGGCGACCCGCTATGGCGGCTGCCGTTATGGCCGGGTTACCGCAAATGGTTGAACAGTCCGGTGGCAGACCTGAACAATATTTCATCCAAACCTATGGCCGGGGCCATTACGGCGGCGCTTTTTCTAGAGAATTTTGTCAGCGCAGATGTGCGTTGGGTTCATATCGATACGTATGGATGGAATGATTCGTCACGACCCGGCCGCCCGGAAGGTGGGGAAAGCCTAGGGTTAAGAGCAACTTATGCCGCTATATTAACTATTTTTAATATCGAGGACAGAATGCATCGATAAAGAAACAATCCCACAAGCGAACTAAATCCCTTTGTGCGACTTATATATGCCGTAAATGCTAATTATATAGGCAGAACGATAAGACATCATTCCAGCCCCGGTCCGATTCCGCCACATGTGTGCCGATCGGCGGGGCTGATATTCGACAAAGGATTCCAATCGATGGCCAAGACATCCCAGGCTCAGACGGATCAGATGATCAACTCCCTGCGTGAAACCATTGTCGCAATGGTTCGCCGCGACGGTCCCGACCTGTCTGCCCGCCAGCTGGCCGTATTCCTGACCTGCTATCTCAGCGAAGATGCGCATACCGTGCGTGGCCTTGCAGCCGAACTGAACGTGTCCAAGCCCGCGATCACCCGCGCGCTGGACCGGCTGAAGGATCTGGACCTTGCCCGCCGCACGCCCGATCCGATGGATCGTCGTTCCGTGCTGATCAAGCGCACGCTCAAGGGCAACGCCTATCTGCGTGACCTGTGCACGATCGTGACCGAAACGACGCAGGAAAAGGCGGCAACCCCCGTCCGCAAGGCCCCCCGTGCGCGTCGCGCCGCCGAGACCCTGCGCCGCGTGGGCTAAAGGTGCAGGCCGTAGTTCTCTTCATGCATTACTGATGGACTGAAGGGGTCGATCCCATGCGTATATCACGACGTCTGGCTGTCATTGCCATAGCAATGGCGCCGTTTGCTGGCCTGTCCACCATGGCGATGGCGGCGGATTCCTCGCTTGGCACGCCGTCAGGTCAGGTCACGATGAAGTTCAAGTCACTGGATATCGGGGTGGGCCACACCTGGGGCACGGGGCGGCTGACGTATCAGCACCATACCTACCGCTTCAAGATCGAAGGCGGGTCGCTGGCGGCTGTGGGCTACTCCACGATAGAAGGTCGGGGCACGGTCTATAACCTCCACCGCCTGCAGGATTTTGAAGGCAGTTACGCCGCCGTCAATGGTGAGGTCACCGCAGGCACCGGCGTCGGCGGCATGGTACTAAACAACCCCGCGGGCGTACGCATCCAGATCGACACCACCAGTTCCGGTGGCCGTCTGGCGGCAGCCCTTCAGGGTATGAAAATTACGCTGCATAAATAAGTCAGGGTTTCAGCCTTGATATCTTCTGACAGGGGGGATGGCCGGAAGGCTGTTCCCCCTGTTTTCGTTACCATGTCAGCCCCGGCCTGTGGCGCACCCGTCGCATGACCACAGCAGCCCATAGCAGTTGCGCAATGCCAGCCAGAGTGGCCCCTGCAAACGGCGTGGCTGTCCCCCCGGCCACGGCACTCGCAATGATGCCCCCATACAGCGTTCCGCCCCATGCCAGCAGGGTAAGCCGGGTGGCGTTCATGCCGCTGCGATGGGCCATCTGGTAGAAATGTTCCCGGTGGGCCTGCATAAGCGGTCGACGGCGCCATGCACGACGCAGCAGGGTTGCGAATACATCCGCCAGCACCCCCGACACGATAAGTGGCATGAGCATTTCCGCATGGGGCAGGTGCGCGCCCCCCATGCGTAGTCCCAGCGCGCCCAGCACAAGCCCGCAGCACTGGCTGCCTACATCCCCCATGAACAGCCGCGCATGGGGGAAGTTGAAGGGCAGGAAACCGGCAATGGCAGCAGCCAGCACCAGCGCGGTGCCCCATATTTCCACCCCGGCCTGTGCCATAAGACACAACCCCGCCGTGACAAGGCACGCCAGCAGGGTGCAGCCACTGGCCAGCCCGTTCAGCCCATCAACAAAGTTCATGGCGTTACACAGGCAGACCAGCCACAGCACCGCCACGACAAAGGGCATCCATGCAGCGGCGTTGGACGGGGAGGCGTTGCATCCCCACGCCACCAGTACGGCGGCGGCCAGTTGCGCCAGCAGTTTCCATGCGGCGGGCATGGGATGAATGTCATCGCGCCATGAAAAAAGTCCCAGCCCTGCCGTGGCGAACAGCAGCGTCATATCCGCGCGGTCAGGCATATGGTGGAAAAGCAGCTCCGCCAGTGGCACGCCGGGCAGGAATACGGCCAGAATGGCCAGTCCGCCGCCCTTCGGCACCGGTTGGGCGTGCGCGCTGCGGCTGGTGGGGCAGTCCATGACACGCAGGCTGATGACGCGGTGCGACACGATGGCCGCCAACAGGGCGCATGCCACCAGCAGAAGGCCAAAAACGGCTGCTGTGGCATAAGCGGAATGCGTAATGGTCATGAAAGCGGGGATCGGGGCATGATCTCTCCTTCTTGCCCTCCGTCCCCTCGGCTATAGGAGGGGGATAATGGTTACGCAATCCTCCAGCAATCCCGCCCTGACCGAGCGGCTGCGCATGACACGGACCATAGCGCTGAACTTTACCCTTGATATCATCATGGGGAGGGCTGCGTCCATGGCGGGGCATTGTGCGGGGGGCATGTCGGGGGCACGACCGGTATGGGGGCCGGCCGTCGCCGGTATGGGGTGGATTGCCGTCGCGGGCTGGCCGTTCCGTATTTTCCAGCAGCACTGGCGTTTTGCCGGGCGATCCGACTTCTGGCGGCTTGGCTGCGCCTGCGTGCTTGCGGGCATGCTTTCCATGGGCACGCTGGCGCTGGACGGCGCGCGCGATCTGTCCTTCAGCGTGGTTTATGCCCTGACGGTTTTCGTGTTCATGGCGGGCGCGCGGGCTGGATACCAGCACTGGCGGGAGTGTCGGCGCGGTCGGGGCAGGCTGTCGGACGGGCGCATCATCCTGCTGGGGGGCGGGGAAATGGCCAGCCGCTTTCTCCGGCTCATGCCCGACAGGGGGCGTCAGGTCGTGGGCATGGTGGTGGAAGGCCCCCAGCGCCGACCGGGACGACGGCTGCGTGGCGTGCCGGTGCTGGGACAGGTGGCTGATCTGGCCCGTATCCTTTCGGACATGGATGGGGGGGGCGATCTGCTGCTGGTCGTAACCGATCCCCGCTTCCGGGGGGAGCGCCTGTCCGCCGTGCTGCATGTGGCGCAGGAAACCGGCACACAGGTGCGGTGCATGCCCGACCTGTCGGGTATTGCCGGGGGGCAATCCGCGCCGCTGCACCCTGTCCGGCTGGTGGATCTGCTCAACCGTCCCCCCCTGCCGCAGGATGGGGGTGGTATTGCGGACATGCTGCGCGGCAGGCGGGTCATGATTACCGGGGCGGGGGGATCGATCGGCAGCGAACTGGCCCGGCAGATCGCCCGTCATGGCCCCGCCGAACTGGTTTTGCTGGATATCGGGGAATATCCGTTATGGCAGGTGGATGTCGACCTGACGGAAAAGGCGGCGGAGGTTCCCCGGCATCTCGTACTGGCGGACATACGTGACGCTGCGCGCATGGATGCGGTTTTTGCCCGCTTCCGTCCCGAACTGGTCTTTCATGCAGCCGCGCTGAAGCATGTGCCCATGGTGGAGGAAAACCCGTGCGAGGGACTGCTGACCAACGTCACCGGCACCCGCATCGTGGCGGATACCGCGCGCCGCCATGGCGTAAAGGCGATGGTGCTGGTCTCGACCGACAAGGCGGTCAATCCCGCCAGTGTCATGGGGGCGTCCAAGCGGGTGGCGGAAATGTACTGTCAGGCTCTGGACGCGCAGGCCCGCAGGGGTGGGGAAGACCGGGCCATGCGCTGTGTGACCGTAAGGTTCGGCAATGTCATGGGATCAACCGGATCGGTCATTCCGCTGTTCCAGCGCCAGCTTGAGCGCGGGGGACCGCTGACCGTGACCGATTCGCGCATGCAGCGCTATTTCATGACCGTATCCGAAGCGGTGGGGCTGGTATTGCAGGCCAGCGCCTGTGGCACGGGCGCGCAGGCGGGACGGCTTGCGCCGCTATTATGCCGGGGTGGCGTATTCGTGCTGGATATGGGGACACCTGTACGTATTGTCGATCTGGCGCGGCAGATGATCGTGCTGGCGGGCCTGCGGCCCGACCGGGACGTGCAGATCCGCTTTACCGGACTGAGACCGGGGGAAAAGCTGGCGGAAGACCTGTTTTACCAGCAGGAAACCCTGCAGCCCACCGGCTGTCCCGGCCTGCGGATGGCAATACCGCGTACGGTGGACCTTGCGCAGGCTGCCAATATCATGGATGCACTTACTGCGGCATGCCGGAATGGTGATAGCGTGCAGGCGCTCGATCTGGTCCGCAGGCTGGTACCCGAGTTCGTACATAACCCGCATGGCGTGGTCGCGCCGGTCCCGGCGGGGCGGGTTGATGTGGAAAGGAATGCATCATGAATGCTCCGGTGGAAACGCCCATAGGTTTCCTGAACCTGCCCAAGCAGCAGAGCCTGATCGCCGAAGAGATCAAGCAGCGCGTGGACGCGGTCATGCGGCACTGCCGCTTCGTCATGGGGCCGGAGGTGATGGAACTCGAATCCCGTCTGGCCAGCTATGCGGGTGCGGCGGAATGCGTGGGCGTCTCCTCGGGGACGGATGCGATCCAGATCGTGCTGATGGCCGAAGGGATCGGCGCGGGCGATGCGGTATTTCTGCCCGCCTTCACCTATACCGCCACGGCGGAGGTGCCGCTGGTGCTGGGGGCGACGCCGGTTTTTGTCGATGTGGACCCCGCAACCTTCCAGATCGATCCCGCCAGCCTGCGCCGCCGCATTGCGGATGTGCGCAAGGCAGGCCGCCTGCGCCCGCGTGCGGTGATCGGGGTCGATCTGTTCGGCCAGCCCGCGCCATGGCCCGAACTGCGTGCCATCGCGGACGAAGAAGACCTGTTCCTCATGGCCGACTGCGCGCAGGCTTTCGGGGCCACGCTGTCCGGGCGCAGGCTGGGGCGCGAAGCCGTGGCTACTACGCTGTCCTTCTTCCCGTCCAAGCCGCTGGGGGCCTACGGCGATGCGGGCGGTATCCTGACCGATGACCCGGCGCGCGCCGAACTCTACCGTTCGCTGCGCACGCATGGGGAAGGCAAGACCCGTTACGAGGTGCTGCGTACCGGCATGAATGCCCGGCTGGACACGATTCAGGCGGCGATCCTGCTGGCCAAGCTGGACGTATTCGACATGGAACTGGGCCGCAGGCGCGTAATCGCTGACTGTTATGACGCGGGCCTGGCCGGGTGTGTCATTCCGCCCGCCCGCGTGGCGGACAGTGAATCGTCATGGGCGATCTATTCGGTCCTGACCGGTGGGGCGGAAGACCGCGCCACCATCCAGGACAGGCTGAAGGCGCGCGGAATCGCATCGGCCATCTATTATCCCCGCCCGCTGCACCTGCAGCCAGCCTACAGGGCCAGCCATGATGGCAGCCCCCTGCCGGTGGCGGAAGATCTGTCACAGCGCATCCTTGCATTGCCGATGCACCCCGAACTGACGGATCATGACGTGGGCCGGGTTGTCGCGGCCGTGTGCGCTTAAGGAGAACATACGCAAATGAAACGCGAGACAGTCCTGCTGATCGGGTTCCTGTTTATCACGATCGGTACGTCAGCAGGGTTGTGGTACATGGCCATGCCCAATTTCCGGCCACTGAGCTTCCCCACCATGGAATCGGGCACCATTGCCGTCGGTCCCATGCGCGCGGAACGCACGCTGACGGCAGCCCAGGTCCACACGTTCAATGACTGGTTGCAGGGTCATACCGCAGGCTGGGGGCCGCTGGGCCAGACCCCGCCTTCAACGGGGGATGCCGTGCTGATGATGCAGGTGGCGCCCGACGCGCACGACCAGCAGGCCGGGGCAGGCGCCCACCAGCCGGCGGAGCCATACCGTATCACGCTGTGGACCGGTATCAGCGCGGCTGACTGGAACAACACCGTATTCGTGGAGTCACGGCCCGGTGCGGTCATCCGTGTCCATCATTTCAGTGACAGGGATTTCGGGGTGCTGCGTGACCTTGTGAACCAGTACGACTATCCCCGGTCCGCTTTTCCATGAGACTGGTGCGCGAGGGTACGGCGGGGCTGATCTTCGACTGTGACGGTACCCTCGTCGACAGCCTGCCCCTGTATCGTGAAGGGTGGATTGCGGCGCTGGAGGACGAAATCCGCCAGAGCGTGCCCTTGGAATGGTTCCACGGCCACGGCGGCATATCGGAACAGATGGTGCTCGATATTGTCGAACATCGTCTGGGCCGCAGCGTGAACCGTGACACCATCATCACCCGCGCGCGGGAAGGCATGCTGAAAAAGCTGCATGTATTACGTGAAATCACGGTCGTGACGGATATTGCGCGGCAGTATCATGGCCGCCTGCCCATGGCGGTGGCGTCGAACGGGTCACGGCAGATGGTGTCGGCCTGCCTGCGCCATCTGGGGCTTGAGCGACTGTTTGACGTCATCGTCACCATTGACGATGTGGCGAACCCCAAACCCGCACCGGACATGTTCCTTCTGGCCGCGGGCAGGCTGGAAGTTGATCCGGCCGCCTGTCTTGTGTTCGAGGACAGTCGCGAAGGCATGCAGGCGGCAGGCCGGGCCGGCATGCCCCATGTCGATGTAAATACGCTCCTGCCCTGAGCAGGAGATGATCCATTCAGGCCGGACGGGGGCGGGAGGATATTCTCCCGCCCCTTTTGCGTTCAGACGCGTTCGTCATCTTCAAGCCTGGGCGTGGCGCGGTCCGCCGTGGCCAGAAGGGCGGCAGTCAGCGGAGACGCCAGGATAAGGCCCGGCACGCCCAGAATGGTGCCGAAGATCGTCTGGGACAGGATGGTCAGCCCCGGTGGCATCTGCACCGCGTGGCGCTGGATCAGGGGGGCCATCACGTTGCCTTCGAAAAACTGGATCGCGGCATACAGGCCCATGACCATGAACCCTTCGCGCGTGCCCTGCGACAGGGCGATCAGCACGGCAGGCACGGCGCCTACGAACGCGCCGATATAGGGGATGAAGTTGGCCAGCCCCGCCACCACCCCCAGCGCAAGGGCCAGTGGCACGCCGATGCACCACAGCCCGATAAAGGACAGCAGCCCCACCACCGTCATGTCCAGCGCCTGTCCCGCCGTCCATGCCCACAGGGTGCGCCCCGCCGTCAGCAGCAGGTCGCGTGATGTCTTGCGGTATTCATGCGGGACCAGCCGCAGCATGCCGTTGACATAGAGTTCGGGCGATATGGCGAAATACAGCCCCGCGATCAGGATGACCGCCAGCGTGCCCGCCGCACCGAAGGCGGAGGACACGAATCCCGTCATGGATCCCGCCAGCGAACCGAAGCCGCTGCCGCCCGAGGACGGTTCGTTCCCGCCAAGGGAGGAGGGCAGGTTATCAAGGATCATCCGCCCGATGGAGGAATTGCCCATCCGGTCGCGCAGGCTGTGGGCCTGTTCACTCAGGGCGGTGCGCAGCTTGACCGCCTGTTCCGATATTTCGGGGCCACTGCTCCATATCAGTGCGGTCAGGGCAGCGATCAGCACGACCACCACCGCTGTCAGCGCCAGCCAGTAGGGCAGGCGCGTATGCCGTTCCACGATACCGGCAAGGTTATGCAGGATGACGGCCACCAGCGTGGCGGCGAAGATGACCATCAGCACGTCGCCCACCAGCCAGATCAGCACGACCACGACGGTAACGACGATGGCCAGACGTAGCAGGCTGAAAATGCGGGCAAGCTGGACGGCGCGGGGATCGGTCACGCTGTCTTTCGCCTGTTCGTGTTCATGATGTGTGGTGTGCTGGGAAGAAGCCGGTGGGGGAGAGGCTGTCATCAATATGTCCGTAGGGTGGGCGGCACAGGTCCCGCAGGATGTAAAATCCGGCGGGGTCTGACCGGCATAACGTATTGGAAGGCAGGAAGGTCGAACCGGATTTCCATAAGGTGATGCCGGATTTGCGGCATTGTGTGTACAGGACCGCTGCGGCACTGATACGCTTAGCCGTAAGCCATTCCATCCCGCCGGGAAAGGGTCGAGATGTGCGTAGCCTGAACATTCTTCCCTCCCTCCCGGCCGGTCGCGGGCGCGAGGGGGCGGCCGAACTTGCGCTGGCGGTGGCGACGTTCACCATTGGCACGGGGGAATTCGCGCTTATGGCCGTCCTGCCCGGCGTTGCGCGTTCGCTTGGCGTATCGGTGCCGGTGGCCGGGCACGTCATCAGCGCCTATGCGCTGGGCGTGGTGGTGGGGGCGCCCCTTATCACCATTATCGGCGCGGGCCTGTCGCGGCGCAGGCTGCTGCTGGTGCTGCAGGCCCTGTTCGTGGTGGGCAATGCCGCGTCGGTCCTGTCGCCGGGATACCGGTCGCTGTTCTATGCGCGGTTCCTGACGGGCCTGCCGCACGGGGCCTTCTATGGTGTGGCCGCACTGGTCATGGCCGCCATGGTGGAACCGGGCCGCCGCGGGCGGGCGGTGGCGGGCGTGTTTGTCGGCCTGACCGTGGCGCATGTCGTGGGCGTACCGCTGACCACATGGGGCGGGCAGTTGCTGGGCTGGCGCATGATGTACGGGGTCATCACGATTATGAGTGTGCTGGCCCTTGGCCTGATCGCGCGCAATGTGCCCGAAGTGGCGGCGGAACCGTCCAGCGCGCCCCTGCGGGAACTGGGCGCACTGGGTCGCCGGCAGGTGTGGTTTACGCTGGCGACCGGCGCGATCGGGTTCGGGGGAATGTTCTGCGTGGGCACCTACATGTCCGAAGTGCTGCTGACGGTCACGCACGCCCCTGTCTGGGTCGTGCCGCTGGCGCAGTCGCTATGGGGCGTGGGTATGGTGGCGGGCAACATGGCGGGCGCGCGGCTGGTGGATGTCAGTCCCGCGCGCGCGGTTGTCGTGACGCTGGCGGGCAGCACGCTCATGTCGTGCCTGTTTCCCATCTGCGCGGGCAATCCTGGGCTGATCCTGCTGGTCATCAGCCTCATGGGCGGCATCATCGCGCTGCTGCCCGCGCTTCAGACGCGCCTTATGGATGTGACGGGCAATGCACAGGTTCTGGCCGCGGCCCTTAACCATTCCGCGGTCAATATCGCCAATGCGTTTGGCGCGTGGCTGGGCGGGGCGGTGATCGCCGCCGGTTACGGCGCGCAGTCGGTGGGCTGGGCCGGGGCGTGTCTTTCGGCAGCCGGTCTGGCCGTCTTTACGCTGGCGCTGGTGGCGCAGCGGCTGGAACGCCGCCACATGCCCGCCTGACGTCCGCGCTCAGTCCGCGCTTGCGGCTTCTTCCATCTCGGTTTCGGCTTCCAGCCAGTCTTCTTCCGCCTTGTCGTGTTCGCGTGCGATGGCGGCAAGGCGGGTGTTCAGGGCCGTGACCTCATCGGCCTTGCCGCCTTCATACAGGGCCGGGTCCGCCAGACGGGTTTCCAGCTTGGTACGCTCGGCCACCAGTCGGGCCATAAGCTGTTCCGCATCGCGGATTCGCTTGCGTAGCGGGGCCAGCGCCTTGCGGGCTTCGGCACGCTCACGGCGGTCATCGCGTTTGGGGGCCGCCGCCGGGCGTGACGGATCGCTCTGGGAGGCGGCGCGCGCGCGTTCCGTAAGCCATGTGCGGTATTCCGCCATGTCGCCATCAAATGGGCGCACCGTGCCATCTCCCACCAGCCACAGCCGGTCGGCCACCAGTTCCACCAGATGCGGATCATGGCTGATCAGCAGGACGGCGCCTTCGAATTCCGCCAGAGCGCGGATCAGCGCATCGCGTGCGTCAAGATCCAGATGGTTGGTCGGTTCATCCAGTATGAGCAGATGCGGCGCGTCGCGTGTCGCCAGCGCCAGCAGCAGGCGCGCCTTTTCGCCGCCCGACAGGTCGCGCGTTACGGTATCGGCCCGTTCCGCATCCAGCCCGAAGCGGGCAAGCTGCGCACGCACGGCGGAAGGGGCTGCGCCGGGCAGGGCGCGGGCCATGTGGTCCACCGGGGTTTCGTCGGGGCGCAGTTCCTCGGCCTGGTGCTGGGCGAAATAGCCGACTTTCAGCTTCGGGCTGTGCTGGATCGTGCCCGATTGCGGCTCCAGCCGCCCCGCCACCAGCTTGGCGAAGGTGGATTTGCCGTTGCCGTTCGCGCCCAGCAGGGCGATCCGGTCTTCCATGTCGATGCGCAGGGACAGGTGCGACAGGATGGTATGGTCCCCATACCCGGCGGAAACCCGGTCCATGGTCAGCATGGGCGGCGGCAGGGCGGAGGGTTCGGGAAAGGAAAACTGGCTGGGCGCGTCCTCGATCACGCTGTCGATCTGCGGCAGCTTCTGCAACGCCTTCAGCCGTGCCTGTGCCTGACGGGCCTTGGTGGCCTTGGCGCGGAAACGGTCCACAAAGGACTGCATATGCGCCCGTTTTGCATTGATGCGTTCAGCCATGCGGGCCTGCTGCAGGGCCTGTTCGGTGCGGATGCGCACGAATTCCTCATACCCGCCGGGTGTCAGCGTCAGCTTGCCGTGATCCAGATGGGCGATGGCGTCCACCGCGCGGTCCAGCAGCCCCCGGTCATGACTGACAATCAGCGCTGCCCCCGAAAACCGCGCCAGCCAGTTTTCCAGCCAGATCGTGGCTTCAAGGTCGAGGTGGTTGGTCGGCTCATCCAGCAAAAGCAGGTCGGGATTGAGGAACAGCGCGGTTGCCAGCGCCACGCGCATGCGCCACCCGCCCGAAAAATCCGATACGGGCCGCGCCTGTGCCGCCGCGTCAAATCCCAGACCCGACAGGATGGCCGCCGCCCGTGCGGGTGCGCTGTGCGCGTCGATCGCCAGCAGGCGTTCATGAATATCGGCCACGCGGGCAGGATCGGCGCAGGTTTCGGATTCGGCCAGCAGTTCCGTGCGTTCGGTATCGCCCGCCAGCACGGTTTCCAGCAGGGAGCCGTAGCCCGTGGGCGCTTCCTGCCGGATGCGCGCCATGCGTGCGCGCGCCGACATGTGGATGCTGCCCCCATCGGGCGCAATGTCGCCCGCGATCGCGGCCAGCAATGTTGATTTGCCCGCCCCGTTACGGCCCACAAGGCCGATCTTGCGCCCCGGATCGATGCTCAGGCTTGCGCCATCAAGCAGGGTGCGCCCTGCAATGCGCAGGGTCAGGTCGGATATGACGAGCAGGCTCACGGGCGGAAAACTCCGGCAATATGGGGGACATGGCTGGTTTCGTGCGGGTTGTACCTACCAGTCCGCGGCGATATGCTCTAGATGGCGCTTGTAAGGCGATGGCGGTTTATGACCGATGCCGTCTCGTTATATTCCATCACCTGTTTGAAAGGAGCTGTCCCATGGCAGTTGAACGTACCCTCTCCATCATCAAGCCCGATGCGACCCGTCGCAATCTGACCGGCAAGATCAATGCCGTGTTTGAAGACAACGGCCTGCGCATCGTCGCCCAGAAGCGCATCCAGCTCACGCCCGCAACCGCTGGCGCGTTCTATGAAGTGCACAAGGAACGCCCGTTCTACAACGACCTGGTGTCCTTCATGGTATCCGGCCCGGTCGTGGTGCAGGTTCTCGAAGGTGAGAACGCTGTCCTGAAGAACCGCGAAGTGATGGGTGCGACCGACCCCAAGAAGGCCGAAGCCAACACCATCCGCGCGCAGTTCGCCGAAAGCATCGAAGCGAACTCCGTCCATGGTTCGGACAGCCTTGAAAACGCGAAGAACGAAATCGCGTTCTTCTTCGCCGGCACCGAAATCCTGCCCTGATCCTTACGGACCGGAAGGATGCGGGGTTCTGCCCCGCCCATGTAAAAGCCGGCCTATGGGCCGGCTTTTTTCATGCCCGGATGGTTCCGGCCTTATACGGACAGCAGGCTGGCCGCCGCATCCGGCACGGGCGCGCCCGCGGGGTCCAGCACGCGCAGCAGGGCGGCCGGATACAGCCTGTGTTCCTGCCGTAATACGCGCGCGGCCAGCGTGTCGGGCGTATCATCGTCCAGAACGGGCACGGCTGCCTGCCCGATGACGGGGCCTTCATCCATGCCCTGCGTTACCCAGTGGACCGTGCAGCCATGAATGCGCGTGCCGTTTTCCAGCGCGCGTTCATGCGTATGCAGGCCGGGGAAGGCTGGCAGCAGGCTGGGATGGATGTTGAGCATCCGGTCCGCCCATGCACTGGTCAGGAACGGGGTAAGCAGCCGCATGTAGCCCGCAAGGCAGATATATTCCACGCCTGCCGCGCGCAGCGCCGCGTCCAGCGCGCGCTCATGCGCCTCCCGGTCCCGGCCATAGGGGCGGTGGTCGATGGCGTGGGCTGCAAGTCCGGCTTCGCGCGCCACGTCCAGTCCCGGCGCGTCGGGATTGTTGGACAGGACAAGGGCGATCCGGGCGGGATAGTCCGGTTGCGCGCACGATTCGATCAGCGCGCGCATATTGCTGCCGCGTCCGCTGATCAGGATCGCGATCGGTTTCTTGTGCGTCACCACGGGTTCAGTCACGCAGTCCGGGCAGGCTGTCGAAGGCCAGCGTGGCCGGGGCGTCCGGGGTTTCGCCCTGCGCGATGGACCCGATGACGAAGGCCTGCTGCCCGCGTTCGGCCAGACGGGCAAGGGCCGCCGCGCTGTCGCGCACGACCAGCACCATGCCGATGCCGCAGTTGAATACGCGCAGCATTTCCTCGGTCGTGACATTGCCGGTGCTGGCCAGCCACTGGAACACGGGCGGGATCGGCCATGCGGACCCATCAATGACGGCGCGCATGCCCTTGGGCAGCACGCGGGGCAGGTTGCCCGGCAGACCACCGCCGGTGATGTGCGCCGCCCCCACCAGCAGCCCGGCATGGTGCAGGTCCAGAACCTGATGCACATACAGGGTCGTGGGCGTCATCAGGGCCTCGCCCAGTGTCTGGCCATCGGCGAAGGGGCAGGGCGCATCCCATGCCAGCCCGCTGCGGGTGACAATGTTGCGCACCAGCGAGAAGCCGTTGGAATGCACGCCAGCCGAGGGCAGGCCGATCAGCGTGTCACCGGGCTGGATGCTGCCCGGCAGAAGCGCCGTGCGCTCCGCCGCGCCAACTGAAAAACCGGCCAGGTCATAGTGGCCGGGGGCGTACATGCCCGGCATTTCCGCCGTTTCGCCACCGACCAGCGCGCAGCCGGAATCGGCGCAGCCCTTTGCGATGCCACGCACCACCTTCGCCGCATCGTCAATCGACAGCCTGCCCGTTGCGAAATAGTCCAGAAAGAACAGGGGGGTCGCGCCCTGCACCACCAGATCGTTCACGCACATGGCGACCAGATCGATACCCACCGTTTCATGCAGTCCGCTTTCGATGGCGATCATGAGCTTGGTGCCCACGCCATCGGTGCATGACACAAGGATGGGATCGGAAAAACCGGCGGCCTTCAGGTCAAACAGCGCGCCGAACCCGCCAAGGCCACCCATCGTGCCGGGGCGGTCCGTCGCGCGGGCGGCAGGCTTGATGACTTCGACAAGCGCGTCACCCGCGGCAATGTCCACACCGGCATCGCGGTAGGTGGCGCCTGGTGCTGTATCGGCGGGGGAGGCAGGCGGGCGGGGCGGACGTCATGCGGCGGGCCTTTTCGTAATCAAACTATCACTTCCGGACTCCCGCAGGCAGGCTATGGAAACCGCAGCACGGAACCGGGGATCGAACGGACTTCCGGCTTTCTTTACGTCAAGGCGGGGCAACGCACAAAGCGGTGGTTGAGCGCACGAAGCTGAAAACGGATGAAAACGCGCTTGGCGGCGCGATCGGGCAACTGGTGTTGCCGTTTGCCCACACGCCCCGATTCGCTGCGGATGATTTCGTCTTTTCCGCCTCCAACGCCGCTGCGCGAAGCTGGCTGCTTGGTCCCACCCCGTGGCCGGACCGCAGGCTGGCCCTGTGGGGGGCGGCAGGCACGGGCAAGACCCACATGCTGGAAATATGGGCGCAGATGCACGATGCGCTGCTGTTGCAGGGGCCCAGCCTGTCTCACGGGCATGTCGCCGCGCTGTTTGGCGCGGGCGGCCACGCGCCGGTTATGGCCATCGTGCTGGACGAGGCCGACTGCTGCACGGATGAACGGGCGCTGCTGCACCTGCTCAATACCGCCCGTGAACACGGTATCGCCCTGTTGATGGGCGGGCGTGAACCGCCTGCGCGCTGGCCGGTCGTGCTGCCGGATCTTGCCAGCCGCCTGCGCGCGACCATGGCCGTGGCCATACGCCAGCCCGGTGACGGGCTGCTGCGGGTGCTGCTGCTGCGGCTGCTGGCGGAACGCCAGATTGTCGTATCGCAGCCGGTGGTCGAATGGCTTCTGCGCCGCCTGCCGCGTACCGCCCTTGCCATGCAGGAAGCCGTGCGCAGGCTGGATCATGCCGCCCTTGCCGATGGGGGGCGGGTCACGCGCGCCCTTGCCACCCGCGCGCTGGCGGACATGCTGGTGGGGACAATGATGGCGGAGGGGAAGGAATCCGAACCCGAAGCCTGAATGGTCCCTGATCCGGACGGCCTGCCGCACTGGCTCTGGTCAAGGCGTGTGCTGCTGGCCTAGAGTCGGACATAATCATAAGAGTGCCACCCAAGCGGGAGAGCGAGACAATTGGCCAGATCGCCACGTAACCCTTCCACCCCCGCAGCAAAGGCGCCGCGTGTCCGGCGGCGTGTCGCAACAGGGCGACAGGTCGCGTTGCGCGAACCGGCGGAACCCCTGCCGGACGCCACGTCGCCCGCGCGGTTCATAAACCGCGAACTGTCTTGGCTGGATTTCAACCAGCGCGTGGTGGACGAGGCCGACAACCCCCGCAACCCGCTGCTGGAACGGGTGCGCTTCCTGTCGATCAGCGCCAGCAATCTGGATGAATTCTATTCCGTGCGCGTGGCCGGTCTGGTGGGACAGGTGCGCGAAGGACTGCTCAAGACCTCGCCCGACGGGATGACGCCCCAGCAGCAGCTTTCCGCCGTGCGGGAGCGCACTGGGCGGCTGTTGCAGGAACAGCAGCGTATCTGGCGCGACCTCCAGCGTGAACTGGAAGCGGCGGGTATTGTCCTGTGTGATGAGGTCTCGTTCACGGCGGAAGAACAGGCGTGGCTGGAAAACTGCTTCATGGAGCGTGTTTTCCCAGTCATCACGCCCCTTGCGATAGATCCCGCCCATCCGCTGCCCTTCCTGCCGAATATGGGCATCGCGCAGGCCCTGCGGCTCATGAACGCCGAGACCGGCCAGTTCGTGATGGAGGCGCTGATCCTGCTGCCCGCGCGGATCGAGCGTTTCATCCGTCTGCCCGCAGGTCTGTCCCCGCCGGGCAAGACGCGCTTCATCCTGCTTGAACGCCTGATCGTCATGTGCATCGGCCATCTGTTCCCCGGTCTTGTGGCGGGGGAATGGGGTGTGATGCGCGTGGTGCGCGATACGGATGTCGAGTTCGAGGACGAGGCCGAGGATCTTGTGCGCTCCTACGAATCCGCCCTCAAGCGGCGCAGGCGTGGCGTGGTGATCCATCTCGACATCGAATCCCGCATGCCCGAGGATCTCGCCCGCTCCATGGCCGAGGGGCTTGGCCCGCCGCCGGATGAGGTGTTCGTCCAGTCAGGGCTGATCGGGGTGGTGGACCTCAAGCAGCTTATTGTCGATGACCGGCCCGACCTGCTGTTCCCGCCCTATACCCCGCGTTTTCCCGAACGGATCGTCGATTGCGGGGGCGACTGCTTTGCCGCCATCCGCGCGCGGGACATGATCGTCCACCATCCATTCGAAAGCTTCGATGTGGTGGTGCAGTTCCTGCGGCAGGCAGCGCTTGACCCCGCCGTGGTGGCAATCAAGCAGACGCTGTACCGCACGTCGCGCGACAGTCCCATCGTGAAGGCGCTGATCGAGGCGGCGGAAGCGGGCAAGGCCGTGACCGCCATGGTCGAACTGCGCGCCCGGTTTGATGAGGAAGCCAATATCCGCCTTGCCCGCGCGCTGGAAGCCGCGGGGGTGCAGGTCGTGTTCGGCTTCTCCGACCTCAAGACCCATGCCAAGCTCAGCCTTGTGGTGCGGCGTGAAGGGGCGGCGCTGCGGTCGTACGCCCATTTCGGCACGGGCAATTATCACCCGATCACCGCGCGTATCTATACCGACCTGTCGTTCTTCACGTGCAACCCGGAACTGGCGCGCGATTCGGCGCGGCTGTTCAACTACATGACCGGCTACGCCATGCCCGCGAAGATGGAGGCGATCGCGTTTTCGCCCGTAACCATCCGCCGCACGCTGGAAGACCTGATCGCGGGCGAGATCGCCCATGTGCAGGCGGGCAGGCCGGGCCAGATCTGGCTCAAGATGAATTCGCTGGTCGATCCCGACCTGATCGACCGGCTCTATGCCGCGTCATGCGCGGGCGTGCGGATTACGGCGGTGGTGCGCGGCATCTGCTGCCTGCGGCCCGGCGTTCCGGGGCTGTCGGAAAATATCAAGGTCAAGTCGATCGTGGGGCGTTTTCTGGAACATGCCCGCATCTATGCCTTTGGCGACGGCCACCGGCTTCCGTCCAAACATGCGAAGCTGTACATATCCTCGGCGGACTGGATGCAGCGCAACATGGACTGGCGGGTTGAAAGCATGGTGCCCATGCTTGACCCGCAGATTCATGCCCGCGTGCTTGACCAGATCATGATGATCGACCTTAAGGACAACCTTCAGTCATGGATACTGCAGCGCAACGGGGTGTGGCGTCGGCTGGAGCCGGGACGCAGGCCGTTTTCATCGCATGAGTATTTCATGGAGCACCCGTCCTATCCGGGGCGCGGCAAGGCAGGGGGCGAGGCCCCGATCCGGGTCAGTGCCTCCCAGCCCTGGCATGCGGAACAGACTATTGAGGACTGAGGATTACGGTATGGGCGCGGTCATGGCGGCACGGGCGGGCAATGTATGGGGCTGGATGTGACGGGCGGTGGGGGTTTCCGCCGTTCGGCGGTCATAGATCTTGGATCTAACTCCGTCCGGCTTGTGGTGTTTGATGGTATCTCACGCAATCCGATGCCCATCTTCAATGAAAAGGTGGTGTTGCGGCTCGGGCGCGGCCTGAATGCTACGGGGAGGCTGAATGAAGAGGCTCTGCCACTGGCGATGGAAGTCATGGCCCGCTTCAACGCCATCGCGCGCGGGATGGAAGCAAGCCCGTTTGAGGTGCTGGCCACAGCTGCCGTGCGCGATGCCAGCAACGGGCCGGAATTCGTGGCGGGCCTGAAATCGCGCCTGCCTGGCGTGCCGATCCGCATACTGAGCGGGGAGGAGGAAGCCGATTATTCAGCTACCGGCGTGCTGTGCGGCATACCGGACGCCAATGGGCTGGTCGCGGATATCGGCGGGGGGTCGCTGGAACTGATCCGGCTGGAAAATGGGCGCAAGCTTGATGCCTGCACCCTGCCGCTGGGGGTGATCCGGCTGAATGAACGGGCCGATGGCGATCTGGCCCGTGCCCGCGCGCTGACGGATGAAGACCTGTCGGGCGTGGACTGGCTGGATGAGGTGAAGGGGCAGAACCTGTATCTGGTGGGCGGTGCTTTCCGCGCGCTGGCGCGCATGCAGATCGTGCGCACGGCCTATCCGCTCAATATCGTGCATCTCTACCATCTTGGGCCGGATACGGCGCGGGAGATGGCGGACTGGATCATCAGCGCGGGCAAGCGTTCGCTTGAACGCCTGCCGGGCGTGCCGCGTAAACGGCTGGAAGATGCGCCTTTCGCCGCGACCGTTCTGCGTCGGCTCATGCGGCGCACGCAGTCCACGGGGCTGGTCTTCTGCGTCGATGGGCTGCGCGAAGGGTGGTACATGCGCAATGTGGCGGCCAGCGTGGCGGGAAATGACCCGCAGGACGCGGTCGCGCGCGAAATGTGCGGCATGCTTGGCCGCAGCATGACCCTGCCGGAACGGCTGGCGGACTGGACCGTCCCGCTTTTCCCGGACGAACGCGAAGATTTCGCCCGCCTGCGTGGCGTTGCATGCTGGCTGTCGGATGTGGGTGCGCATGATCACCCCGAATACCGGGCGGAACAGACCTATCTGCGTATCCTGCGCATGCAGGGCGTGGGGTACACCCATCAGGCGCGGGCCTTCCTGTCGCTGACGCTTGCGGTACGGTACGGGGCCGACCTGTCGGTGGCCTATCTGCAGCCATCGCGCCAACTGCTCGACCAGGATGATTTTGCCCGCGCCGTGGTGCTGGGGCAGGCGTTGCGGCTGGCCTATACCGTAAGCGGCGGGACCGAGGGACTGCTGGATGGCACGCGGCTGGAATGTGAAGGGGACATCCTGTCCCTTCATTTCGCGCCGGGGCGTGACGTGGTGCAGGGTGAAAGCGTGCGCCGCAGGCTGGAACGGCTGGGCAATGCGATGGGCATGGCGGTCAGGATACGCGACCACTGAAGCGATGCGCCCCTTGGGCGGGGCGTGATTGCGGGTAGCAGCGGGACAGGCGGAACATGGGCATACGACACGGACACACGCGCGACCTGCTGCTGGTTCGTGGCGGCACGGTGGTCACCGGGCAGGCATCGCTGTGCGTGGACGTGCTGTGCGGCGGTGTGGGGGAAATCCTTGCCGTAGGTCCGGATCTGGAGGTGCCATCGGGCTGCGCCGTGGTGGATGCGGGTGGCCTGCTGGTCCTGCCGGGCGGTGTCGATCCCCGCACGGGCATTGGTGCGGATGAAGCCGGCTTTGCCCGTACCGTTGAGGCGCTGGCGGGTGGCACGACCACAATCCTTGACGTGATGCGACCCGACGGCGGCGATCTGGTTGCGGCATGGCGCGACTGGCGGCATGCGGCCCGTGGCGCGCATACCGATGTCGGGCTGCATATGGATCTGCCCGGTTATGAAGCGTCCGTGTCCCGCGCCATGGAAGAACTGGTGACGTGTCACGGCGTCAATTCCTTCGTGCTGTCCATGATGCGCGGTCGGGAGGATCGCGATATCCTGCAACTGGCCGGTCATGCGGCAGGGCTGGGTGCGCTCAGTCTGATCGAGGCGCAGAATGCGCAGGCGATCGCCTGCCTGCGTGATGAACTGGAACAGGCCGGTATCAGTGGCAGCGAGGCCTGTCCCTTATACGCTCCGCCACCGGTCGAGGCCGAAGCGACCGCGCGTGCCATCATGCTGGCCGGACTGCGCGGCGCGCCGGTGCAGGTTGGCCCGGTTTCCACAACCCAGTCCGTCGCGGCCCTTGCCGGTGCCCGGTTGTGCGGCCAGCGCGTGGAAGGTCACGTGCTGGCCGCCCATCTGGTCATTGATGAAGCCGTCTATGATCCTGAAGGCGATGCGGGGCATGAGTGCTACATAACCATTCCGCCATTCAGGGACATGGCCCATCGCCGTGCGCTGTGGGGGGCGCTGGTATCGGGGAATGTGGGCATGGTGGCCAGCGGCTTTTCCCCCGGCGGACGTGACGGGCTGGATGCGGGGCTGGCCGAACGGATGCGCGTGGTCTGGCAGTATGGCGTGCGTTCGGGCGTGCTGACGGTGGAAGAATTCGTGGCCGTTACAGCCGAAGCCCCGGCCCGCGCCTTCAATATCTATCCGCGCAAGGGGGCGATCATGCCCGGTGCGGATGCCGATCTGGTATTATGGGACCCGGAGGCGGAGGAACGATGCCCGCCGGACGCGGACAGTCTTTATGCCGGGATCATGCTGGGCGGTCGTGCCGTGCAGGTGGTGCGCGGCGGTATGACGGTGTGGAAAAACGGTGATGTGCAGCCCGGTGGCGGATATGGGGCCTATGTGCCGCGTCCCGCCTTCCGTTCCACGCTGTCCACGCATATGCGACAGGCGAGCCGGCTGTCGCTACGTGACGGGAATATATAGGGTCCAATACAGTAATGGCTTTTGGCTTCCCTTTAACCGGGGTGACAATGTAAGACTGGGTCCCATATATTATAAATAACACCATGAAATGGCTGTTCCGGCTGTCTGCCTTGAGGGGGGTGAGGCAGTCCTGTGGCCACGCTTAGAGGGAACAGAATTGACGGGGACCAGACACGACGTTCGTTTCTATGTTGGAAACGAATATCATACCTTGGCGGATATCGCGCCGACACGCACGCTGCTGGACTGGCTGCGTGAAGACCGTGGCCTGACCGGCACCAAGGAAGGCTGTAACGAAGGCGATTGCGGGGCCTGCACGGTACTCGTGGTCAGGCTGGAAGGGGACCGGCTGGTCTGGCGGGCGGTCAATGCCTGCATCCAGTTTGTCGCCATGCTGGATGGCGCGCAGGTACTGACGATCGAGGACATGCGCGCCCCGGATGGCAGCCTGCACCCGGTCCAGCAGGCCATGGTGGACCAGCATGGGTCGCAATGCGGCTTCTGCACGCCGGGTTTCGTCATGTCGATGGTGGCCGGGCGCAAGGCGGACGGGCTGGCGCAGGACGAACATGGCATTGACGACATGCTGGCGGGCAACCTGTGCCGCTGCACGGGGTATGCGCCCATCGTGCGCGCCATGCGGCAGGCCATGCAGGCTGGTCCCGATCATTTCGACGCCATGGCGCAGGACATGGCCGACCGTCTGCGCCGCCTGCGCGACGGGGCCACGGTCGATATCAGCGGTCCGACAGGCCGCCTGACCATTCCGGCCACCGCCGATGCGCTGGCCAGCACGCTGCTCGCCAGTCCCGATGCGCGCATTGTGGCCGGGGCAACCGATGTCGGGCTGTGGGTGACAAAGGGGCTGCGCGTGCTGCCGCATATCGTCCCCATTGGCGGCATTGCCGATCTGCGCCGGATCGAGCGCGGGCCGGACGCCCTGTATATCGGGGCCGCCGTAACGTGGCAGGAAGCCCGTGCTGCCCTGACTGAAATACTGCCCCAGCCGGATGATGAGGTCATCCGCCGCATCGGCTCGGTGCAGGTGCGTAATGCCGGGACGGTATGTGGCAATATCGCCAACGGATCGCCCATCGGTGATGGACCGCCGGTCCTGATCGCGGCGGGTGCGCGTCTGCACCTGCGTCGTGGCGATGTGCGGCGCACCATCGCGCTGGAAGACTTCTTCATTGATTATGGCAGGCAGGACCGTGCGGCAGGCGAGTTTGTGGAAGGGGTGAGCATTCCCGTGCCCGGACCGCAGACCGTTATCCGGGCATGGAAAATCTCCAAGCGGTTCGATCAGGACATTTCCGCCATCCTTGGCGCGTTTTCCCTGACGATCACCCCCGATGGCACCATTGAAAACGCCCGCGTGGCATTTGGCGGCATGGCGGCGACACCGCGCCGCGCCAGTCGCACGGAAGCAGCGCTGGCGGGTCACAAATGGGATGAAACCACGCTGGAAGCCGCCCGTCAGGCGATTGCACAGGATTTTGCCCCCATTACCGATATGCGTGCCAGTGACTGGTACCGCCGTACGGTCGCTGCCAACCTGCTGACACGGCTTTACGCCGATTGCGGGCCGGATGCGGCACGCGCGCCGATCAGTGTGCGCACGGCCTGCAAAGCTGCCGGAGAACACGCCCATGGCTGATGGAAACAGCTTCGTCACGCCCGTCGCGGGCGATGGTATCGTGCCGGGCGGGGCCACCCGCAGCCTGCGCCATGAAAGTGCGGCCATGCATGTGCAGGGCAGCGCGAACTATATCGACGACCTGCCCGAACCCCGCGGCACGCTGCATCTGGTGCCGGGGCTGAGCACGCGCGCCCATGCCCGCATCCTATCCATGGACCTGAATGCGGTCAGGCAGGCCGAAGGCGTGGTGGGGGTCTATACCGCCGCCGATATTCCGGGCGATAACCAGATCAGCCCGGTGGGCAAGGGCGATGAACCGCTGCTGGCGTCCGATCTGGTGTCGTTCTACGGCCAGCCCCTGTTTGTCGTTGCCGCGACGACACGGGGTGCTGCCCGTCGCGCCGCCCGTCTGGCGCAGGTGGAATATGAAGACCTGCCTGCCATACTGGACGTGGCACAGGCTCGCGCGGCCGGTAGCCCGATGGTGTGGCGGCCAATGGAAATGAAGCGTGGCGACGCGCTGGCCGGTCTGGCCCATGCACCGCGCAGGCTTTCGGGCCGCATTACCGTGGGCGGGCAGGAACATTTCTATCTGGAAGGGCAGATCGCCCTTGCCACGCCGGGGGAGGAGGGGGAGATGACCGTCATTTCCTCCACCCAGCATCCGACCGAAACCCAGCACATGATCGCCCATGTTCTGGATCGTCCCGCCAACCTCATCACGACCGAGGTGCGGCGCATGGGCGGCGGCTTCGGCGGCAAGGAAACGCAGGCCAATGCCTGCGCCTGCCTTGCGGCGCTGGTGGCGGACCGGACCGGACGCGCGGCCAAGATGCGTCTGGACCGCGACGACGACATGACGATGACCGGCAAGCGGCATGATTTCGTCATTGATTACGATGTCGGCTTTACCGATGAAGGGCGCATCCTTGCGGTGGACATGCTGCTGGCCGCGCGTTGCGGCTGGTCCGCCGACCTGTCCGGCCCGGTCATCGACCGTGCCCTGTTCCATGCCGATAACGCCTATTTCTATCCCGATGTGCGGCTGCGTTCCGAACCGCTGCGCACCAATACGCAGTCCAACACCGCCTATCGCGGTTTTGGCGGCCCGCAGGGCGTGGTCGCGGCGGAACGGGTGATCGAGGAAGTGGCCTTCGCCACCGGCCTTGATCCGCTGGAAGTGCGGCTGCGCAACGTATACGGCACGCATGACCGCAACGTGACGCCCTATAACATGGTGGTCGAGGACTCGATCAGCGCCGAACTGGTGCCCGAACTGGCCCGGCGCTGCCATTACGCGGCGCGGCGCGCGGCCACGCGGGCTTTCAATGCGGCCAGCCCCTATCTGCGGCGGGGCATCGCGCTGACGCCGGTGAAGTTCGGCATCTCCTTTACCGCCACCCATTACAATCAGGCTGGCGCGCTGGTTCACGTCTATACCGATGGCTCGGTTCAGGTGAACCATGGCGGCACCGAAATGGGGCAGGGACTGCATACCAAGATGGTGCAGGTCGCCATGCGGGAATTCGGCCTTGGCACGGATCAGGTCCGCATCACTGCCACCACCACGGGCAAGGTGCCCAATACATCCGCCACCGCAGCGTCCAGCGGGGCGGACCTTAACGGCATGGCGGTGCTGGACGCCGTGCGGCGCATCAAGCGCAGGCTGGTTGAATTCGCCGCTGCCCACTGGAACGTGGGCGAGGACGAGGTGCGCTTCGCGCCTGATGGCGTGCATGTGGGCAGCAAGGTCATCGCATTTTCGCATCTGACACGGCAGGCCTATTTTGCGCGTGTGTCGATGTCGGCCAACGGGTTTTACAAGACGCCCAAGATCTCATGGAACGGTGATACGGGGCAGGGGCGTCCCTTCTACTATTTCGCATATGGCGCTGCCTGTTCGGAGGTCGTGATCGACCTGCTGACGGGCGAGACCAGGATCGAGCGTGTCGATATCCTGCACGATGCCGGACAGTCGCTTAACCCGGCGCTGGACATTGGCCAGATCGAGGGGGGCTTCGTGCAGGGTGCGGGCTGGCTGACATGCGAGGAACTGGTATGGGACCGCAATGGCCGCCTGCGCACGCATGCGCCCAGCACCTACAAGATCCCGGCCTGTTCGGATCGTCCGCGCATATTCAATGTGGAACTGCTGGAAAACACGCCGAACCGCGAACACACCATTTTCCGGTCCAAGGCGGTGGGCGAACCGCCCTTCGTGCATGGGGTTTCGGTGTTCATGGCCATTTCCGATGCGCTGGCCAGTCTGGATAACTATCGCACCTGTCCCGGACTGGACGCCCCCGCCACACCGGAAATGATCCTGCGCACGGCGGAGCGCATGCGCCACGGCAGCGCGCCTGCCTGACCCGTCATGAACATGACAATGCGTGCGGATCTGGAGCGGTGGCGGCATGAAGGCCAGCCCATCGCCCGGATACGCGTGTCGGCCGCGCGGGGGTCAACCCCGCGGGAGGCCGGCACTTTCATGCTGGTCACGCCTACAGCCCAGACCGGCACGATCGGGGGCGGCGATCTGGAATGGAACGGTATTCAGGCCGCCCGCGACCTGCTGGCCCGTGGCGGCAGCCCTGTTGACCTGCCGGTCAGTCTGGGCGGCCATTCGGGTCAGTGCTGCGGGGGGGAGGTGGTGCTTACCCTTGATGTGCCCGATGCCGGTGCGCTGGACGGGATCATGACGGCGCTGGAATGCGAACGTCACCGCCAGCCGCTGCTGCTGCTGTTCGGGGCGGGCCATGTCGGGCGTGCGCTGGCGCATGTGCTGGCCCCGCTGCCGCTGCGGCTGGCATGGTGCGATTCGCGGCCCGAGGAATTCGGTGCCGTCATCCCCCCCGGTGTGAAGGTGCATGATGACGGAAACTGGGAACGGCTGGTTGCCACCGCCCCGCCGGGATCGGGTGCGCTGGTCCTGACACAGAGCCACGCCCTTGACAGCCTGATTGTTGCGTCCATCCTCGAACGCGGGGATTTCCGGTATGTCGGGCTGATCGGCTCACACACCAAGCGCCGCCGGTTTGAAGCGGGCTTTCGTCAGATCGGCCTGCCGGAGGAGCGGATCGCCACCATGATCTGCCCGATCGGGGACAGGGGCGTCCGTGACAAGCGCCCCCCGGTCATCGCGGCACTGGTGGCGGCAGAAATTATCACGCATTTCCTGCACCCTGCGTGCCGGGATGGTGAGGGAGACGGGATGACCAGACCAGATGAATGATCCGCTAGCCCGTACGCCGCGCATGATGCGCCTGCATGCGCGTGGCATTTCGTATTTCAACGCCGTGCGGGAATGCCGTTCCATACGCGAGGCGGCGCGGCGGCTTAACGTCACGCCATCCGCCCTGACACGCCAGCTTGCCCAGATGGAAGCGGAAATCGGCGCGCCCCTGTTCGACCGCCTGCCCGATGGCATGGTGCTGACGGAAGTGGGCACGATCATGGCCCGCCATATCGTAACGGTCATGCAGGACGCCGCGCGGACGGAAGAACAGATCAACGCCCTGTCGGGCCGTCATGACGGACGGCTGCGCATCATGGCGGTGGAAGGGATCGCGGGCCAGCTCCTGCCTGCCCTGCTCGAACGCATCATTTCCGCCTATCCCGCCGTTGAACTGCATGTGGAGGTGGGGGCACCCAAAACCATCGTATCGGCCCTGCAGGACGGACGGGTGGATCTTGGCATCGCCTTTTCGCTGGCCCTGTATCCCGAACTGCGGCGCGTGGCGGTGGCGCATTTTCCCGTGGGTGCGGTGGTGCGCGCCGATCATCCGCTGGCGCATCTGCGCACCGTCACCATCGAGGAATGCGTGGCCTACCGCCTGATCCTGCCCACGCGCACCCTGTCGCTTTACCGCGTCATGGAACCCATGCTGCGGTCGTGGCAGGACCGGCTGAACGTGGTGCTGCATACCGGGTCGATCGAGCTGACCAACCGCATGGTGCAGGCGGGGGTGGGGCTGGCGTTCCAGTCGCCGCTGGCCGTGGGCGTGGGACCGGGACACGATACCCTGCGGCACGTCCCGCTGCGTGACACGCGCGCGGTGACCGATCTGGGGGCCTATGTGCGCGAATCCCGCTGGCTGCCTCCGCTGCTGGAGACGGTAATCGAGGAACTGCGCCAGGAACTGCGCCGTGTGCAGGGTGTCAGCGACGAGCGCGTTGTCTGACCCTCGTTGCGTTTTTGGCAACGGAACGATGAAATCATTATACTAGACGAAACACCCCCCGCCCTGATTAGATTTCCCCATCACGGTGCGGTTGGGGGATATCCGTCATGGCGTCGGGGGACGTCAGACGGGACTGCATCAATAAACGAAAAATACAGACGGGGATCCGCATATGGACACCAACACGCAGGCAATAGCCGGGGGGCTTGCAGCACTGGATGCGGCAGTGCGACGGGATCTGGAAATCATCCGGTATCCCCGCAAGGAATGGATACCTCCCATGGAGCGCGACGGCCAACGCGTGCTGGATGTGGCCATTATCGGCGCAGGACAGGGTGGTCTTGCCACTGCATTCGCGCTCAAGCGCAGCAATATCACCAATGTCCGTATTTTCGACCGTGCCGGCCGGGGTGGGGAAGGCCCGTGGGTGACGTTCGCGCGCATGATCACGCTGCGTACGCCCAAATACGTGACCGGCCCGGACCTTGGCGTGCCGTCGCTTAC
Organism: Komagataeibacter saccharivorans; assembly: GCF_004348195.1. Classification (NCBI taxonomy): domain Bacteria; kingdom Pseudomonadati; phylum Pseudomonadota; class Alphaproteobacteria; order Acetobacterales; family Acetobacteraceae; genus Komagataeibacter; species Komagataeibacter saccharivorans. The sequence goes on from NZ_CP036404.1 coordinate 2,900,532, forward strand.
GCCGCGTTCATGGTACGAAGCCCGTTATGGCGCCAAGGCATGGGAAGAACTGGACAAGATTCCCCGTGATGACTGGCAGGCCTATCTGGACTGGTATCGCGATATCCTCGACCTGCCGGTTGCAAACGATCACGAATTCACTGGCGTTACATGGGACGATGGCCTGCTGCGCCTGTCCTTCCGCCGCCCCGATGGATCGACCCATGTGCATTATGCGCGCAAGCTGGTGCTGGCCACCGGCATCGAGGGCTGTGGTGCGTGGCATGTGCCCGACTTCATCCGCGATACCCTGCCGCGTGACCGTTATGCCCATACATCCGAAGCCATTGATTTCGCAGCCCTGAAGGGCAAGCGCATTGGCGTGCTGGGTGCTGGTGCATCGGCGTTCGATAACGCGGCGACGGCGCTGGAACAGGGTGCGGGCAGTGTCACGCTGTGCCTGCGGCGTAAGGAAATCCCGTCCATCAACCCGTATCGCTGGATGGAGAACACCGGCTTCCTCGCATACTATCCCGCCCTGTCGGATGAACTGCGCTGGGGCTTCATGCGCCGGATTTTCGATCTGAACCAGCCGCCGCCGCAGGATACGTTCTGGCGTTGCCGTCGTCACAAATCCTTTTCCTTCCGCACTGGCTGTCCGTGGACGGGCGTGCGCATGGATGGTGACGAGATCGTGGTCGAATCACCCACCGGCGAAATGCGATTCGATTTCGTAATCATCGGCACCGGTTTTGCGACCGATCTGTCGCTGCGGCCCGAAACGAAATCCTTCGCGCCGTCCGTAGCACTATGGGGTGAGCGGTATACCGCGCCGGCCGGTTCGGAAAGTGCTGTGCTGGAAAGCTACCCGTATCTGGGTGATTCCTACCAGTTCCAGCCGCGCCGCGCGGATGACCCGCTGGCGCCGATGCTGGCCAACATCCACAACTTCACGTTCTCGGCCACACCCAGCATGGGGCTTTCCGGCGCGTCCATCAGCGGCATGCGCTTTGGTGTGGAACGTCTGGTGCGCGGGCTTGGGCGTGACCTGTACGTAGCGGATGGCAGGCAGCATCTGGAAAGTCTGCTGGCCTATGACGTGCCGGAACTGGTCAGCCTTGACCCGCCTGTTGCATGATACGTCCCGGGTAGATCTATCCATTCGGGAGAAAGTGAACAGATGAGCAGCGCAGCAAGCGTTTCACCTTCCGCGCCGGGAACACCCGGCGCGGCGGGGCATGATGACCGCAAGGTTCCCCCCGTGGCCGATATGGCGCGTATTATCGGCCTGTCGATACCGGCGGCCTGCCTGCCCGATGTCGTGGCGAATACGGCCCTGCTGCAGGGTTATGCCGACCTGTTGGGCGGGTTTGCGCTGCCTGATGACTGCGAACCCGCCTACGAGTACACACCATGAGCGTCGTGACATGCTCCCGCGGGGCCGCGCTGGCCATCGCGGCGGATGTGCGCGCGGGTCGTCGCACCGCGGTATCGGTCGTGACGGGCGTGATCGCGGATATGGAAATCCGCGATACGCGCTTTAACAGTGTCACGCGTATCCTCGGTGCTGCCGCCGTGGCGCAGGCCGAGGAAGTGGACCGGGCGGTAGCGGCGGGTAAGGACCCCGGCCCGCTGGCTGGCGTGCCCTTTGGCGTGAAAGACCTGTTCGACGTGCGTGGCGAAGTCACCACGGCAGGTTCCATCGTGCTGCGTGACAACCTGCCCGCCACGGCGGACGCCACGGTCGTCGCACGCCTGCGTGCGGCAGGCGCGGTGCCGGTCGCCACGCTGAACATGGATGAGTTCGCCTACGGCTTTTCCACCGAAAATGCCCATAGCGGCACAACCCGTAACCCGCATGATCCGGCCCGTCTGGCCGGTGGTTCATCAGGCGGGTCGGCGGCGTCCGTCGCGGCGGGGATGCTGCCCTTTACGCTGGGGTCGGACACCAACGGCTCCATCCGTGTCCCGTCTTCGCTGTGCGGGGTGTGGGGCCTGAAGCCGACCTATGGCCAGATGCCCCTGAAGGGTGTTTACCCGTTTGTCGCAAGCCTTGATGTCGTGGGTCCGATGGCCAGCACGGTCGAGGACCTGCAGGCCGTCTACAGCATCATGGCCGGTGCGCCGCCGCTTGCGCTGCCGGATGTGGGTGACGTGCGCGTGGCGCGGTTGGGTGGCTGGTTCGCCAGTAATATCAGTCCTGAACTGACGGCGGGCATTGATGCGGTCATGGCCCATCTGGGGCGTGATCGGGTGATCGAACTGCCCGAGGTCGCGCGTGCGCGGGCCTCCGCTTTCCTTATCAGTGCGGCGGAGGGGGGCAACCTGCACCTGCCGCGCCTGCGCCGCCGCGCCATGCAGTATGACCCGGCAACACGGGGCCGCCTTATGGCCGGGGCCATGCTGCCCGCTGCCACTTTCGTGCAGGCCCAGCGTTTCCGTCGGTGGTTCCGTGAACAGGTCCACGCCGCCCTTGCGCAGGCGGATGTGTTCATAGCGCCCGCGACGGTCGGGGTTGCGCCGCGTATCGACCAGCCTACCATCACGCTGGATGGTAAGACTGTGTCCGCCCGCGCCAATCTGGGCATTTTCACCCAGCCGATCAGCCTTACGGGGCTGCCGGTGCTGGCGGCGCCGCTGGCGGGTGATGGCCTGCCGCTGGGCATCCAGCTTATCGGCAGGCCGGGTGGCGAGGACAGGCTGTTCGCGGTGGCAGGTGAACTGCAACGTGCCGGTCTGGCGCGCTGCCAGCCACTGGATGCGGGTTACGCCCGAAAGGATAGCGGATGCTGAATACGCCGCGTTCATGCCGGGGGATGGTGACATCCCCGCACCATCTGGCCAGTCAGGCCGGGCTGGATGTGCTCAAGGCCGGTGGTACCGCGCTGGAAGCCGCCGTTGCGACGGCGGCGGCGCTGGCTGTCGTCTATCCGCATATGACCGGGATCGGTGGCGATGCGTTCTGGCTGACCATGTGGCCCGATGGGCGGGTGGAAACCATCGATGCCTGCGGCGCTGCGGCGCAGCGGGCCGATGCCGGTTTTTACCATGCCGCCGGGCTTGATGCGATTCCCTGGCGTGGGCCGCTTGCGGCCAATACGGTCGCGGGCACGGTATCGGGATGGGATATGGCGCTGGCGTGGAGCCATGAAGTGGCCCCCGGCCTGCCGCTGGGCCGCGTGCTACGCGATGCGATATACTATGCTGAACAGGGCGTGCCCGTTACCGCCAGCGCTGCAGACATCACGCGTGAAAAGGCCGGTGAACTGAAGGATGTGCCCGGTTTCCGGGACCTGTTCATGCCCGGTGGCCGCCTGCCGCAGGTAGGTGACATCCTGCACAATCCCCGTCTGGCCGGGACATTGCGGCAACTGGCTGATGAAGGACTGTCCAGCTTCTACCATGGTACGGTTGCGCGTGAACTGGCCGCCGACCTGCGCGATCTGGGCAGCCCGCTTGCGCTGGCCGACCTGCAGGCGCACAAGGCCAGCCACCAGCCAGCACTCCATGCCCGTATCCACGGGGCTGACCTGTTCAACATGGCCCCGCCCACGCAGGGCGTCGCATCGCTGCTGATCCTTGCGCTGTTTGACCGGCTCAAGGCCGCGAAGGCGGATGATTTCGATTACCTGCATGGTCTGGTCGAAGCCACCAAGCAGGCGTTCCGCTACCGTGATACGCATGTGGGCGATCCCGCCTATATGACGGTGCAGGCGCAGGACATTCTTGATGACCGCAAGGCGCTTGACCGCATGGCGCATGCCATTGATCCGGCGCATGCGGCCCCGTGGCCGTGGCCATCGCATGCAGGCGATACGGTGTGGCTGGGCGTGATCGATTCCGACGGTCTGGCCGTCAGCATGATCCAGAGCCTGTATTTCGAATATGGTTCGGGCATCGTGCTGCCGCGCACCGGCGTTGTCTGGCAGAACCGTGGCACCAGCTTTGGCCTTGATCCCGAAGGGTGGAATGGCCTGCGCCCCGGTCGCAAGCCGTTTCATACCCTCAACCCCGCAGGCGCGCGTTTCGATGACGGACGCACCATGGTGTACGGCACCATGGGCGGGGAAGGACAGCCACAGACGCAGGCCGCCATCTTCAGCCGTTACGCGCGGTATGGCGTGCCGTTGCAGGCGGCTGTTACCGCCCCGCGCTGGCTGCTGGGCCGTACGTGGGGCGAGACGAGCGTCAGCCTGAAATATGAAGACCGCTTCGATCCGGCGGTCATCGCGCGCATGCAGGCGGCGGGCCACCAGATGGAACGCGTCGAGCCGTTTTCATCCAGGATGGGACATGCGGGCGCGCTTGTGCGTCATGCGTCCGGCCTGCTGGAAGGGGCAACCGATCCCCGCAGCGATGGATGCGTGGCGGCATGGTAGAGGAGACAGTCTGTATGGACCGACCATCCGGCGCACGCGCGGTCGCGCGTTGCACCGAACTGGGCCGCGCGCCGTATTCCCAGATGGAGGACGGCCTGTTCCGTCCCTATCTCGGCCCGTCCTACCGCGCGACCTGCGACCGGCTGGCGGAATGGATGACGCAGGCGGGCATGACCACCCGCATGGATGCGGCGGGTAACCTGATCGGCCGTTACGCAGGGTTGACCCCCGATGCCCCGTCGCTGCTGATCGGTTCGCATATCGACAGCGTGCGTGATGGCGGTTTTTTCGATGGCATGCTGGGCGTCATCCTCGGGATCGAGGCGGTGGCCCATTTCGCACGGGCGGGAAAGCGCTTTCCCTTCGCGCTGGAAGTCATCGGTTTTGGTGACGAGGAAGGTTCACGCTTTCCCTCCGGCATGCTCACCTCCCATGCCGTAGCGGGCGTGCTGGAAGCGCCCGACCCGGATATGCCCGACTGGGCGGAAACCGCGACACTGGCCACCGCCTTGCAGGAATTCGGGCTGGATGCCGGGCGCATGCACGAAGCATCGCGCCGGGGCGATCCTGTCCTGGCCTATGTCGAGGCGCACATAGAACAGGGGCCGGTTCTGGAATCGGAAGGCCGCGCCCTGGGCGTGGTCAGCGCCATCGCGGCCCAGCACCGCTATCGCGTCACGTATCGTGGCATGGCGGGCCATGCCGGAACGGTGGCCATGCCCCTGCGCCGTGACGCGCTGGCGGGTACGGCGGAAGTCATCCTTGCCGCCGAACGCATTGCGCGCGCGGGCACCGACGGGTTGGTGGCCACGGTCGGTTCGCTGCATGTCATGCCGGGGGCCGCAAATGTGGTGCCGGGGGAAGTGGTGTTCACCGTCGATGTCCGTGCCGGCACCAACGCGGTGCGCGACCGGGCGGCGGAAGAAATCCTCGCCGTGATCCGGCAGGTTGCGGCACGGCGCGATCTGGAACTCGACATTGCCCTGCAGCAGGATCTGGACGCCACGCCCTGCGATCCCGTGCTGACGGAACTTATGGAACAGGCGGTGGGCGATGTCAGCGGTGCGCCCGCGCGCCTGCTGGTCAGCGGTGCGGGGCATGATGCGATGATCATGGCGCATCTGGCCCCGGTATCCATGCTGTTCATCCGCTGTGCAGGCGGGATCAGCCACAACCCGGCCGAATCCGTAACAGATGCGGACACGGACGAAGCCCTGCGCGCGATGACCACTTTTATCGGACTTTTTGAGAGACGTTTCGGATGACCCAGACATTTTACGGCCAGATCAACCCTCCCGCCCGGCTGCTGATGGGGCCGGGACCGGTCAACGCGCATCCGCGCGTGCTGCGCGCCATGGCGGCCGACATGCTGGGCCAGTTCGACCCCGAAATGACGGGTTACATGAACCAGACGATGGACCTCTACCGTCAGGTTTTCATGACCGCAAACCGCTGGACCTTCCTTGTGGACGGCACGGCCCGCGCCGGGATCGAGGCGGCGCTGGTCTCGCTGGTCGAACCGGGGATGAAGCTGCTTGTGGTGCGGGCGGGCCGCTTCGGGCTGCTCCTGTCCGAAATCGCTGCGCGCATCGGGGCGGAAATCGTAACGCTGGACATCCCGTGGGGCGAGGTCGCAACCCCTGAACAGATCGAGGACGCGATCATCACCCACCGCCCGCATGTGCTGGCCTGCATCCATGGCGATACCTCCACCACCATGGCCCAGCCGCTCGATGGCGTGGGCGCGCTGTGCCGTAAATATGACGTGCTGTCCTATGTCGATGCCACGGCGACGCTGGGCGGCATGGCGGTTGCGACCGACCGCTGGGGCGTGGACGTGGTCAGCGGCGGCCTGCAGAAGTGCATGGGCGGACCGCCGGGTTCCGCGCCGATTACCGTATCAGACCGGGCGGCGGCGCATATCTTCTCGCGCCGCCATGTCGAAGCCGGTATCCGGGGCAGCGACACCACCGATGGCGCGCGGGCGCGCATTCCGTCGAACTATCTCGATCTGGCGATGATCATGGATTACTGGTCCGAAAAGCGCCTCAATCACCATACCGAGGCCACCAGCATGCTCTACGCCGCGCGTGAAGCTGCGCGCATCATGGTGGAGGAAGGGCTGGAAAACCGCTTTGCCCGCCATGCCAGCGCATCGCGCGCGATGTGCGCGGGGCTGCGTGCGATGGGTCTGGAACTGTTTGGCAGCGACGCGCACCGCATGACCAACGTGACGGGCGTGTACATTCCCGCCAGCGTCGATGGCGAACGGGTGCGCGGCCGCATGCGCGAGGATTTTGAAATCGAGATCGGCACCGCCTTCGGCCCGCTGCAGGGTAAGGTGTGGCGCATCGGGGCCATGGGCTACAATGCCGAGAAGTCGAAGGTGCTGCTCACCCTCGGCGCGCTCGAAGCCGTGCTGCGTCAGGAGGGCCATGCCTTTACCGCGGGCGCAGGCGTGGATGCGGCGCTTGCCGCCTACAGCGCATGATGAAGGGAGATCACGCCAGTATGTCGCAAGATGCCTATCCGCGTGACCTTGTGGGTTACGCGGGCAACCCGCCGGATGCAAAATGGCCCGGCGGCGCACGGATCGCGGTCCAGTTCGTCATCAATTATGAAGAGGGGGCCGAGAATTCGGTCCTGCACGGGGATCGTGGCTCGGAAGCGTTCCTGTCGGAAATGGTTGGCGCGCAGTCCATCATCGGTGCGCGCGCGATCGCGATGGAAAGCCTGTATGAATACGGATCGCGCGCCGGGTTCTGGCGCCTGCACCGCATCTTTACCCAGCGTCGCCAGCCGCTGACGGTGTTCGGGGTGGCTGCCGCCATGGCGCGCAATCCCGCAGCCGTTGCGGCAATGAAGGATGCAGGCTGGGAAATCGCATCGCATGGGCTGCGCTGGATCGATTACCAGAACGTGCCCGAAGCGGTGGAACGCGCGCATATCGCGGAATGTATCGCCCTGCATACGAAGCTGACCGGTTCGCGCCCGCTGGGGTGGTATCAGGGGCGTACCAGCCCCAATACCGCCCGCCTGATCGCGGAGGAGGGGGGATTTGTCTATGACGCGGATTCCTACGCCGATGACCTGCCTTATTACGACCGCAGCAACGGGCGCGCGCAACTGATCGTGCCCTATACGCTGGACGTGAACGACATGCGGTTCGTGGCGCTCAACGGCTTTACCGAAGGCGAGCAGTTCTTCAACTACCTGCGCGATACCTTCGATGAACTGTATGAGGAAGGGGCCGACAGACCCCGCATGATGTCCGTGGGCCTGCATTGCCGTGTTGCGGGCCGTCCCGGTCGTGCGCGGGCCGTGGCGCGTTTCCTTGACTACATTGCAGCCCGCGAGAAGGTCTGGGTTGCAACGCGGCTGGACATCGCGCGGCACTGGCAGGAAGTACACCCGGCATGAGCGGCGTGATGGATCGGGTGAATGCGTTTTCCGCAGTGCGGTTCGTGGAAATGTTCGGCTCGCTATATGAACATTCCCCCTGGATCGCCCAGCGTGCCTACGCCCATGCGCCTTTTGCCGATGTGCAGGCCATGCAGGCCGCGATGCGCGCGGAACTGGACCGCGCGGATGACGCGGAAAAGATGGCGCTGATCCGCGCCCATCCCGAACTGGCGCAGCGCATGGGCGTGGACCCGACGCTGACATCCGCTTCCGCCGCCGAACAGGCTTCCGCCGGGCTGGACCGGCTGACACCGGAAGAATTTACCCGGTTCCGCGCCCTGAACGATGCTTATGCCGCCAGATTCGGTATTCCGTTCATCATATGCGTGCGCCGGTCGGACAAGGCGGGCATCCTGAACGGGATACAGACACGGCTGGAAAACACGCCGGAAGTGGAACAGCAGACGGCGCTGGCGGAAATCAACAAGATCGCCGCACTCCGTCTTGCGGATGTGCTTGAGCGGATGGAGCATGAGGCATGAGCACACTGTCCACCCACGTCCTTGATCTCGTATCCGGTAAACCTGCTGCCGGGATGGCGGTCAGCCTGTGGGCGGGGCAGGACTGCCTGTTCCGTGGCGTAACCAATGCGGATGGGCGCTGCCCCGAACTCAGCCAGCATACGGGCGAGATGGCGGCAGGGTCCTACCGGCTGGAATTCGCCGTGGCTGATTACTTCCGCGCGCGCGATGTGGCGCTGTCCGATCCGCCATTCCTTGATGTCGTGCCCATTGCCTTTGGCATGGCGCAGGTTCCGGCGGGGGAGAAGGGCGGCCATTATCATGTGCCGCTGCTGGTTTCGCCCTACGGGTTCTCGACCTATCGCGGTAGCTGACAGCCCGCGTTGCGATCCATGAAAAAAGGGCCGTGGCAGATCATGCCACGGCCCTTTTTCATATCCTGCGGCGGACCAGCCGCCGCAGGGACAGGCTGGATCAGACCAGTGCCTGCTTCAGCGCCGCCGTAAGGTCGGTCGTGCTGGCCTTGCCGCCAAGGTCGCCCGTGCGCACCGCGCCGGATGTGATGACCTTCTCGATGGCCTTGTCGATGCGGGTGGCCAGATCCTGACGGCCCACATGCGCCAGCATCATGTTCGCGGCCAGCAGCAGGGAGGTCGGATTGGCCTTGTTCTGGCCCGCGATGTCGGGTGCGGAACCATGCACGGCTTCGAACACGGCAGCCTTTTCGCCAATGTTGGCGCCGGGTGCGAGACCAAGGCCGCCCACAAGACCCGCCGTCAGGTCGGACAGGATATCGCCGAACAGGTTGGTGGTGACGATGCAGTCATACTGCCACGGATCGGTCACAAGCTGCATGGCGCAGGCATCGACGATGCGCTCGTTCACTTCCACGCGGCCTTCATATTCCTTGGCGACCTTGCGGCCTTCTTCCAGGAACAGGCCGGTCAGCAGCTTCAGGATGTTGGCCTTGTGCACCAGGGTCACGCGCTTGCGGTTGTTCTTGACCGCGTATTCGAAGGCGTAACGGACAATGCGGTTGCATTCCGCGCGCGTGGTGTAGCCCGCGCTGGTGGCGATGGCGTGCGGGTCGCCGCCACAGGGAATGTAGTTTTCCATCGCCGCGTAATACCCTTCAAGGTTTTCGCGGAAAATGACGAGGTTGATGTTCTCGAACCGGCCGCCGGGCACGATGGTCTTTGTGGGGCGGACATTTGCGAACAGGCCGAACTCCTGACGCAGTGTGACGTTGATGGACTTGAAGCCACCGCCGACGGGGGTCGTCAGCGGGCCCTTGAGCGCAAGGCCGGTGCGGTGGATGCTTTCGATCGTTTCCTTAGGCAGCGGGCTGCCGGTGGCGTCAAGGGCCGCCATGCCGGCAAGGGCCTTTTCCCATTTGAAGGGGGCGCCAACGGTGTCCAGAATTTCGGTAACGGAGGTGACAATTTCAGGTCCGATCCCATCGCCGGGGATCAGGGTGGCGGGAATTGTTTTTTCTGCTGACATTCTCGAACGTCTCCCATTTTACTTGCTACTGAAATTTATTTCAGCATGCCCACCGGCTTGGCTTGCCCGGTTCGTTGCCGGGTGCCCCGTCGGAACTGGTTAAAAGTCCTAGGCCCCCCGGCCAGATGTGACAATCGGGCCACCGCCGCGCGGCGGTGGTTTTGCAGTCACATTATCCGGCGTGCAGCGGCGCGCAGGCCGCCGTGAGCCATGTACGCGCCGGTGTATCCAGATGTGGCGCGACCTGTTCAAAAACCCGTGCATGATACTGGTCCAGCCATGCGATCTCGCCGGGTTGCAGGCTGGCGGTATCAATCAGCCGCCGGTCAAACGGGGCCAGGGTCAGGGTTTCGAATTCCATGAAGCTGCGCTTTTCCTCCCCGATGGGGCTGGGCTGGACCAGCAACAGGTTTTCCAGCCGTATGCCGAACGCGCCGGGGCGGTAATAGCCCGGTTCATTGGACAGGATCATGCCCGGCTGAAGCTGCACGGGCCGGAAAACGGGGGAAATGTTGGCCGGTCCTTCATGCACGGACAGATAGCTGCCGATGCCGTGGCCGGTGCCATGGTCGTAATCAAGGCCGCCATCCCACAGGGCGTAACGCGCCAGCGCATCCAGCGCATGTCCGGTCACGCCTTTGGGGAAGCGTGCGCGGGCAAGGGCGATGTGACCGCGCAGCACGCGGGTATACGCATTGCGCACATCGTCGTCCGGTGCATCGGGGCCGGTCCAGATGGTGCGCGTGATATCGGTCGTGCCAAAGGGATACTGCGCGCCGCTGTCGATCAGATAGACCTCGTTGGGTCTGATCTTGCGGTCGCTTTCCGGGGTGACGCGGTAATGGATGATGGCCCCGTTTGGTCCGGAACCGGAAATGGCGGGGAAGCTTTCCTCCCTGTAGTCGGGGGAGGCTGCGCGGAAACGGTCAAGCTGGATCGTTGCTTCAAGCTCCGCCGTGCGCGTCGCGTTTTCATCCAGCCAGTGCAGGAAACGGCACATGGCCACGCCATCCGTCAGGTGGGCGCGGCGGCTGCCTTCCTGTTCCACGGGGTTCTTGATCGCCTTGGGCAGCAGGCACGGATCGCCCTTGCGGATTATGGTCGCGCCGGCGTGTTCGAGTATCTGCATGAACCAGATGGCGTTGCTGGCCGGGTCCACCTGCACGCGGGCGGGGGCAAGGGCGCGCAGCGTGTCTTCCAGTGCGGTGGGGGGCTGGATGGTGACATCATCGCCCAGCCACTGCCGGGTCTGGTCTGACAGCTTGGCCGGGTCGATCAGCAGGGTCACGCGCGCATCATCATGCACGATGGCGAAACACAGGCTGAGCGGCGTAAAGGGCACATCGCGCCCGCGGATATTGAGCAGCCACGCGATGGAGGCCGGATCGCTCAGCACCAGCGCGCTCTCGCCCCCGTCGCGCAGGTCACTGGCAATGCGTTCGCGCTTGTCGCGGCTGGACTGTCCGGCCCATTCCTCGGGCTGCGGTACGCAGGGGGTGCAGGGGGCCGCAGGACGGTCGGTCCAGATCGCGTCCACCGGATTGGCGGGCAGGGCAACCATATCCAGTCCGGCATCAAGGAACGGACGCAGCGCGCTTTCGCTGATCAGGCGCGGATCGTAGCCGATTCGCCTGCTGCTGCCGTGGCGGGCCAGCCATGTGGCGGGTGGTGTATCGCGCAGATGCTGGCGCTCCCACGCCGCTGCGTCCACCTGCTGGTCCATCTGGGTGATGTAGCGCCCATCCGAAAATACCGCCGCGCGGTCGGGCAGCACCGCAGCCAGCCCGGCGCTGCCGGTAAATCCGGTCAGCCACGCCAGGCGTTCCGCGCAGGGCGCGACATATTCCCCCAGATGTTCATCGCCGCGCGGCAGAACAAAACCGTCCGCACCCATCTGCTTCAGGACGGCGCGCAGCGCGTCAAGGCGGTTACTGGCCAGTGACATGGAATGATCCTCGTGCGTGGTGAAATCAGGAATGCGACATGATGCGATACATGAACAGCAGGTCCATCCATCGGCCGAATTTGGTGCCGCATTCGGGTATCAGGCCCCCATGCTGGAAGCCAAAGCGTTCATGCAGCAGGCGTGACGCGACATTGGTGGAGGTAATGCCCCCCACCATGACATGCACGTTTTCCGCCATCGCCCGGTCACACAGCGCCTGCAGCAGCGCGCTGCCAATGCCCTGCCGCTTGTAGGCGGGCGCGATATAGACCGAATGTTCGACCGTATGGATGTAGCCAGAAAATGGCCGGAACATTTTCCAGCTACTGTATCCCGCAACACTGCCATTGGGCATTTCCGCCACCAGAACCGGATAGCCGCTGGCCTGACTGGAATGCAGCCATTCCAGCCGCGCGGCTACCGTGGTTTCGTTGGTTTCCCACATGGTGGTGCTGTTGCGGATGGCGTGATTGACGATTTCGACAATCGCCGGAATGTCCGCGTCCGTTGCGTCGCGGATCAGCAGGGCGGGTCTGTCAGCCATGGGGTTTGCGCAGGATCAGTGTGCCCCAGTCTCCCTCGCGCAGATGGCGCTCAAGGACCAGACCATGGCGGCGATGGGCGGCCAGCACCATGCGCACCTGCGTATTGAGCAGGCCGGCCAGTATGGCCGTGCCGCCGGGCAGCAGGTTACGCGCAAGATCGGCCGCCATGCTGCACAGCGGGCGGGCAAGGATATTGGCGAAGACCAGATCATAGGGCGCATGGTGTCGGATGGCGGGGGTGGCCCAGCCATTGCCCAGATGGCAGTCCACCAGATTGCCCAGCCCGTTCATCGCGGCATTGCGACGGGTTACGCGCACGGACCACGGATCGATGTCGGTCGCCAGAACGGGCCGGTGCAGCAGGGCCGCCGCCGCCATGGCCAGGATGCCCGAACCACATCCCAGATCGAGGATACGGCGCGGCTGGCGATAGGCGACCAGTTCCAGCGCGCGCAGGCAGCCGCGTGTCGAACCGTGTTCGCCCGACCCGAAAGCGACGCCCGCGTCCAGGGTTATGGTGATGCGCTGTGGCCGTCCCGCCTGTTCCAGATGCGTGCCGCGTATGGCGAAGCGTCGGCCTGCAAGCTGTTCGGGAAAGGCTTCGTAAGTGCGGGCAAGCCAGCCTTCGGATTCCGTGTGGCTGCGTTCGAGTTCGGCATCGACGCCTGTGGTCAGGCCAGCCACCAGCAGGGCGGCGCGGAGTTCTTCCTCCCCGTTGCCAATATCCTTGACCCCTTCCACACGCCACTGGGTCTGGTTGTCGTCCACTTCGAAAATGCCGATGGTGGTGCAGACGGTGGACAGGGCGGATTCATAGGCTTCGACCGCTTCAGGCGGGACCGTGACCGATATGGTTTCCAGTTCGGTGGCGTGACGCCGGGGGGAAAGGCTCATTTATACCTGCTCAACAAATGTATCGATCACCCGCTTGGGGCCTGCTTTTTCAAAGGCGACTTCCAGCCGGTTTCCCTCGACCGAGGTAATGGTGCCGTAGCCGAATTTCTGGTGAAACACACGCACCCCCACCTTCATGCCCGACGTTGCGGCGGGTTTGGGCGTGATGTCATGCACGCGCCGTGACGCTACCAGCGGGAAGGGCGAACTGCCAAACACGGCGGGGCGGCCAAGGAAGCTGCGGCGGCTGTTGGCCGTATCGCCGGTGCTTTCGATGTGTTCGGCGGGCAGTTCCTCCACAAAGCGGCTGGGAATGGCGGACTGCCAGTTGCCGTAGATGCGGCGGTTGGCGGCGTGGCTTATGATGGCCCTGCGGCGTGCGCGCGTGATGCCGACATAGGCAAGACGGCGTTCCTCCTCCAGTCCCTTGAGGCCACCTTCATCCAGCGTGCGCTGGGAAGGAAAGACCCCTTCCTCCCATCCCGGCAGGAAGACGGTGTCGAATTCCAGCCCCTTCGCGCCGTGCAGGGTCATGATGCTCATGCTGTCCTGACCGGACCGGTCTTCCGTATCCATGACAAGGGCGACGTGTTCGAGAAATCCGCTGAGGGTTTCATAGTCCGCCAGCGAACGGACCAGTTCCTTCAGGTTTTCCAGCCGGCCCGGCGCGTCGGGGGATTTGTCCGCCTTCCACATGTCCACATACCCGCTTTCCTCCAGCAGGTGGTCGATGGCGACGACATGCCCTTCGCGCCCCAGCATTTCGCGCGTGGCGGCAAGGGTCTGCATGAGGGCGGTCAACTGCTCTTTCGATCGGCCCTTGATTTCTCCCTGCGCCAGAAGGTCCAGCACGGCTGCGGTCAGCGGGATTTCGCGTGCGCGGGCATGCATGTGCATTTTCTGCAGCCCCGTCGTGCCCACGCCGCGGCGGGGCACGTTGATGATGCGTTCAAACGCCAGATCATCCGATGGCTGGTTGATGACGCGCATATAGGCGATGGCGTCGCGGATTTCGGCGCGTTCATAAAAACGCAGGCCGCCGACCACGCGATAGGGCAGGCCGAGGGTTATCAGCCGTTCCTCGAACGCGCGGGTCTGGAAACCGGCGCGGACAAGGATGGCGATTTCCGCCATCGGGTGGCCATCGGCGCGCAGGCGTTCGATCTCGGTGCCGACCATGCGGGCCTCGTCGTCCGAGTCCTGTACGGAAATGACGCGGACCTTCTCGCCTTCCGCATCCTCTCGCCCCGGATGCAGCGTCTTGCCCAGCCGCTCCTCGTTATGGGCGATCAGGCCCGATGCCGCAGCCAGTATCTGCCGGGTGGAACGGTAATTCCGCTCCAGCCGCACAACCCGTGCGCCGGGAAAGTCGCGTTCGAAACGCAGGATGTTTTCCACCTCCGCCCCGCGCCATGAATAGATGGACTGGTCATCATCACCCACGCAGCAGATGTTCGATGGCTGGTCCCCCCGGTGGGCCAGCAGGCGCAGCCACAGGTACTGGATGGTGTTGGTGTCCTGATATTCGTCCACCAGGATGTAGCGGAAGAAACGGTGATACTGCGCCAGCACATCGGGCTGTCTGCGCAGGATTTCCGTCATGTGCAGCATCAGGTCGCCAAAATCGCAGGCATTAATCTGGCGCAGCCGGGACTGGTAATCGGTATAGATTTCGGCACAGCGCCCGTTGGCGAAATCCGTATCCTCCGCCGCCGTAATGGCGTCGGGCACAAGCCCGCGGTCCTTCCACCGCTGGATCACGCCCATTATCGCCTGTGGCGGCCAGCGTTTTGTGTCGATGCGGTAGGGTTCGAGCACCTGTTTGAGCAGCCGTAGCTGGTCGTCCGTATCCAGAATGGTGAAACTGCTGGTCAGGCCAACATATTCCGCGTGGCGGCGCAGCATGCGCGCGCACAGCGCATGGAACGTGCCCAGCCACAGCCCTTCCGCCGGTTCGCCCATCAGGGCGCTGACACGTTCGCGCATCTCGCGCGCGGCCTTGTTGGTGAAGGTCACGGCAAGGATCTGGTTCGGTCGCGCGCGGCCCGACAGCAGGATATGCGCGAACCGCGTGGTCAGCACCCGCGTCTTGCCCGTGCCTGCGCCGGCAAGGACCAGTAGCGGGCCATCCGTAGTCTCGATCGCGTCCCGCTGTTCGGGATTGAGACGGCTGAGGTAGTCCGGTTCGCGGCCGGTTGGGATAAGGCTGTCCATCACGCTATCTTCTATAGCAATCCCCGCGTGGGGGAACCAATGCTATCAATTACGCCGCAACAGGACGGGACATGACGGGAAAAAAGCGGTGAAGCAGGCACCTGCCACGAAACATGCGGGTGGAACGGGGCCGGGGGGACATCGTGCCCGCATGCGCGCGCGGATACGCACGGCGGGGGCGGCGTCACTGGCTGATTACGAACTGCTGGAAGTGCTGCTGTTCGCCGCCGTACCCCGGCGCGATACCAAGCCGCAGGCCAAGGCGCTGCTGGCGCATTTCGGTAGTCTGGAAGCCGTGCTGGATGCAGCCCCCGATGCCCTGCGCGCGGCGGGGCTGGGACCGCGCGGGATCGCGGTTCTGGCCTGTCCGGCGCAGGTTGCGTCCCGGCTGGCCCATGGCGACCCGCGCGGGCAGGTGATTTTTACCGATATGGTGGCGGTGCTGGACTATTGCGACCGGCTGCCCGATCCGGATCGTAACCGCAATGGGGTGCGGATGTTCCATCTCGATTCCGCGCGACACATGCTGGCCGATGAACTGGTCATGGATGGAGGGGCTGCGGATATGTGTCGTGCCGTGCTGGCCCGCGCGCTGGAACTGCACGCGGTATCCCTTGTCGCTGTGCGTGATCTTGGCCCGCAGCCACCCCCGGCAGAGGGATGTGCGGGCGACCTGCGCTTCCTGCGCATGCTGCACACCCACGCCCGCCTGCTGGGGATCACGTTTCAGGACTGTCTGGTCCGGGGCGGAGGGAAGACAGTCAGCATGCATCCCTCCATCACGGCCTAACGGTGCGGATGGGCTTCGGCTGCGGCAAACTGCTGACGGATGGCGTCCAGCAGTTCGGAGGGCTGGCTGACCAGTGCGTCCGCACCGGCTTCGGTCAGTTCCTCACGCGAGCCATAACCCCATAATACCCCCAGCGCACGGACATGGTTGGCATGGGCGCCGCTTATGTCGAACCGCCGGTCGCCGATCATAAGTGCATCCTCGCGCCTGACATCATGTTCGCGCAGGAGGGAGGCGATCAGTTCCGGCTTTTCCGCCCCGCTGTCATCCGCCCGTGCGCCGGACAGGCCATCGAAATACTGCACGAGATTGCGCAGGTGCAGGATCTTGCGCGCAAGGTGGCGCGGCTTGGACGTGGCGATGAACAGTCGCACGCCTTCGGCGGACAGGGTCTCGATCACGTTGCGCATATGGTCGAATACGGGGCTTTTGTGCATGCCTTCCGATTCGTAATGCTTGCGATACAGGGCCATGGCCTCCTGCACCCGGTCATCGCCATAATGGGCCAGAACATGACCGATCAGTTCTTCCAGCGGCGGCCCGACCACCCATGTCAGGTCCATGGACATGTCGGGTTCATGCCCCAGGTCGCGCAGCAGGGCGTGGATGGAGTCCACTATGCCATCGCGTGAGCGCACGATGGTTCCATCCAGATCAAAGAGTACGGTATGGGATTTCTGAAAAATCATGCAGGTTCAAAAGCTCCTTGTCCTGTGGGCATCATGCACCATCCATGCGGGATTTGTCCTGAAATTGTTGAGAAGCCACCATTTTGCCCGATAACGCCACGGCGCAGGCCCGACAGCCGCAGGTGGATGGCGCAATCAGCCATGCGGCGGACCTTGCCTTCCTGCGTGATCTGATCCGCACGCTCGATACAGGCCATCCCGCGCCCGACCGCCTTGCGGCCAGCCTGCTGGCGCGTTTCGGGTCGGCGGGCATGGCGCTGTCGGCGCATGTGGGGGCGCTGGATGAAATGGCGGGGCGTGAAACCGCGTTACCGCCTTTTCTGGCCGTGGTGCGTGAACTGGCGCTGCGGCTGTATCGCAGCCGGGTGCGGCGGATGGATATGCTGTCGGGGCAGGACGGGCTGGTGGCCTATCTTCAGGCCTGCATGGGCCATGAAGTGGTCGAACAGTTCCGCGTAATGTTTCTGGATGAGCATTTCCGCCTGCTGGCAGATGACCTGATGGGCACCGGCACGGTCAACCATTCCCCCGTCTACCCGCGTGAAATCATGCGCCGCGCCCTGAAACTGGGGGCCGCGAAACTGGTGCTGGCGCATAATCACCCGGCGGGCAGGCCGGAGCCATCGGGGGCGGATATCGAGATGACAATGCGGATCGTGCAGCTTGGCCGGCTCATGCGGGTTACGGTGCACGATCACATCATTGTCGGAAATGGCCGCGTCCACAGCTTCCGGGCCATGGGGCTGATTACCTAGGCGGCGTTGTCCGCTGCGGTGGCCAGCGGGCCCAAGGCTGCTTCAACACCGAATTCGCCCGGCAGGCTGCCATGGGGAAACAGCACGTTCACATGTCCCATCTTGCGGCCCGGACGTGCTTCGGCCTTGCCGTAATGGTGGGCCAGCAGGCGCGGAGCCGCCATGATCTGCGGCCACAGCGCCATGTCATCCGGCCCGATCAGGTTTTTCATCACTGCGTCACTATGGCGGATCGCAGGGGGCAGGGGCTGGTTGGTTACGGCGCGGACATGCATCTCGAACTGATCCACGGGGCAGGCATTCATGGTCCAGTGGCCGGAATTATGCGGGCGGGGCGCGATTTCGTTCACGCGCAGGCTGCCATCGCGGTCGACAAACATCTCCACGCCCAGCAATCCGATCAGGCCCAGCGCACCTGCAATGCGCCGTGCGAGGTCAACCGCCTGCGCCGCAAGGGCAGGGGAAATGCGGGCCGGGGCAAGGCTCAGGTCCAGAATGCCGTTCCGATGGCGGTTTTCCGTCACGTCGAACGTCGTGATCTCGCCCCGTTCGTTCCGTGCGACCATAACGCTGACTTCACAGGCGAAATGCACCATTCCTTCCGCAACCAGCGGATGGGGGCGCAGACTGTCGAATGCGGCGTCCAGTTCCGATGCGTCGTGAATGCGGGCCTGTCCCTTCCCATCATAACCAAGGCGCGTGGTCTTGAGGATGAAGGGATAGCCCAGTTCTTCCGCTGCCGTGCCCAGATCGGCACGGTCATGCACCCCCCGCCATGGCGCCACCGGAATGTCGTTTTCCGCCATGAAGGTTTTTTCAGCGATGCGGTCCTGACTGATACGCAGGATACGACCGGCGGGATGGACGGGGCGGATGCTGGACAGCAGGTCCAGCCCGTCAGCGCTGATATTTTCAAATTCGAAGGTGATGACATCCACTGCATCGGCGAAGCGGCGCAGGGCGTCATGATCGTCATACCGGCCCAGTGTCACCGCATGGGCGACCTGTGCCGCCGGACCATCGGCTTCCTGTGTCAGGATATGGGCGCGGTAGCCAAGGCGTGCCGCCGCGATGGCCGACATGCGGCCAAGCTGGCCGCCACCGACAATGCCAAGGATGGAACCGGGAGGAAGCGCGCTCATCGAACGGGTTCTTCCGCCACCGCCGCAGTCTGTGCCGCCCGCCATGTAGCCAGCCGCGTGCCCAGCGCCGGGTCGGACAGGGCAAGGATGGAGGCGGCCAGCAGGGCGGCATTGGTCGCTCCCGCCTTGCCGATCGCCAGCGTGCCCACGGGGATGCCACCGGGCATCTGCACGATCGACAGCAGGCTGTCCATGCCCTTGAGCGCGTGGGATTCGACCGGCACGCCCAGAACCGGCAGCGCGGTCCATGCCGCGCACATGCCTGGCAGGTGAGCTGCCCCGCCCGCGCCCGCGATAATGACCGACAGGCCACGCCCCTGCGCCGTTTTGGCATAATCCGCCAGCCGGTCGGGAGTGCGATGGGCGGATACGATGCGCACTTCATGCGCAATGCCCAGCTTTTCCAGCACGCTGGCGGCGTGATGCATGGTTTCCCAGTCGGACTGGCTACCCATGATCAGCCCGACGCGCGGGGCCTGTGTACCGGGGGACGGAAGGGGGGGCTGGCTCACGTTTGGTAACTCTCGTCAGGTATTCAGGCAATGCTGTCGGGGATCAGACGGCTTTCCAGCCATGTGATCTCATCCTTCAGCAGAAGCTTGCGCTTTTTCAGCCGTTGCAGTTGCAGTTGGTCCGTCAGCGCCAACGCCATGCGATTGATGACCGTATCAAGGTCGCGATGTTCACTGCGCAGTTCGTGCAGCTTGCGAAGGAGGGTATCCCGGTCTGTCAGCATGGCGGCTCGTCTGTTAGGTGGACATGGTCACTATCCTAAGCATATCCGCGCCAAAAGGCGAAATGCCAGACGTGCGGCCACTTGGCCTGCAATTTTAGCATGGAATTTGCCGGGCGGTCTGGTCTAGCCTGATCGGGTCGTAGCAAAGACGCTGGAGGGTTCCATGTCGTACGAAGCGCGTATCAACAGCCTCAAATCACGCCATGCGCGGCTTGATGCCCGCATTTTTGATGAAGATCGCAGACCTTCACCCGATGAAGTCGCCATCCGGCGGCTCAAGCTTGAAAAGCTGCGTCTCAAGGAAGAAATCGAACGCCTCGTCAGACTGGGCTGACAGGAAACAGGCCGCCCGGTGGTGCCGGGCGGCCATGACCTGTCAGGTCAGATGCCGTTCTCGCCGTCGTCATCAAGTTCCAGCGGCGGCGGGACGGCCTGACCTTCACGCGCAAGGCGTTCATTGGCGGCCGCCACCATGGCGTTCAGGTCCGTCTGGCTGCACAGGCCCAGCGTTACCGGGTCGCGCGGCTTGATGTTGGGGCTGTTCCAGTGCTGCTTGGTGCGCACCTTTTCAATGGTGTCCTTGGTCGTGCCGAGCAGCTTGCTCGTCTGCTGTTCAGACAACTGCGGGAAGTTGCGCAGGATGAACGCGATCGCGTCAGGGCGGTCATTGCGCTTGGCGACCGGCGTATAACGCGCGCCCTTGGAGCGACGGTTGATCGGGTTGGCGGGCGGCAGGATCTTGAGACGGGACTCAGGATCTTTTTCGCAACGGTCGATTTCCGCCTGCGTAAGCTGGTGGTTGGCAATCGGGTCATAACCCACGATTCCCTGCGCCACTTCCCCATCGGCGATCGCCTGTACTTCTAGGGGGTGCATTCCGCAGAATTCGGCAATCTGGGTAAACGTCAGCGCCGTCTTTTCAATAAGCCACACGGCGGTTGCCTTGGGCATCAGGGGCAGGGCAGTCATTATCAGTCAGGTCCTACAGCGTGTGGCGCCACACGCAGGCACCTGAAAGGGTGTTTGAACCGGTCCCATCCCGAAGCTGGGACCGTGCGTACCTGCTGGCGCGCCAGAAACAGAAAACACTCGTGGAAGTGATATGAAGGTTGCGGGCGGTAAAGGTCAAGACTTCAATCGGTTCGCGGGGAATGTTTCATCCCGATAAAAACGGGGGCGGACCAGTGGCCCGCCCCCGCAGTTGCAGATGGTGATGGATTACAGTGCGCAGCCAGCCACCGGCGGTGAAGCGCAGGCCGCTGCCGCCACATGGGGCGCGATCCCTTCGGGCTGCGTCTCGACCGCTTCGGTCCGGGCTTCGGCTGTTGCGTCCTGTCCCGTCACGCTCCGGCCCGATGAAATGGGGATGCGGCGCGGCTTGAGGGCTTCAGGCACGATCTGGCGCACGGCGATGCGCAGCAGCCCGTTCGTCAGGTCCGCCTTTTCCACCACGACATGATCCGCCAGCACGAAGCGGCGTTCAAATGCGCGCGTGGCGATGCCGCGATACAGCATTTCGCGTTCCTGCGCCGGTTCGCCCACGCGTCCTGCTACGATAAGGGTATTGTCCTGCACGGTCAGTTCGATGTCATCGGGGCCAAAACCGGCCACGGCCATCGTCAGCGTGTACTGCGCGTCGGACAGTTTTTCGATGTTATAGGGGGGATAGGATGAACTGACCGGATTCTGTGTCGCCGTATCGACAAGCTGGGCCAGACGGTCAAATCCGATGGCGCTGCGGAACAGCGGCGCGAAGTCGTAAGCCATGACTGAAACCTCCATGATGCAAGGTCTGCTGCGTTGTGGTCCCTCGGTCGAGCGGACCATGATGTCGGAATGATACGCGGACCCGCATGGGCATCCGCGTAATCCAGACATGGGAATGCCCGGCCCCCCGTTCAAGGGACCGGGCATTTCCGGCAACAGCAGACTGTGTCTGGTGGAGGCGCGGGCGATCAGCCCTTCTTGCGCTGGCCCAGTGCACCGAACTTCTTGTTGAACTTCGCAACCTGGCCCCCGGTGTCCATCATGCGCTGCACGCCGGTCCAGGCCGGATGGGACTTCGGGTCGATGTCCAGACGCAGCGTATCACCGGGCTTCCCGTAGCAGGAACGGGTGGTGTACTCGGTGCCATCGGTCATGATGATGTTGATTTCGTGGTAGTCGGGGTGGATGCCGGATTTCATTTCAACTAACTTTCACGCTGGGCCCACCGATGCCGACCGGGGGCGTTATGTGGGCAGGCGTATAGACGACAAGGGATGGCAAGATCAACACCCGATGGCGAAAAAGCTCGATTCCTAGCTTATCGGGTCCAGTGTTACCGCGTTGCATCAGGTTGAGGAAATGGAAAGGAAGACTGGCGATATTCAGTCGTCATGATGTCATGACATTGCTAGACCTGAGTGGTCTTCTTTAAAACAAAGGATTGGTAACAATGGCAAAGCTGCCGGATCACGTACCTGAACTGCACGTCAAGGACATTCATATGCCGGGCTGGCTGGGCGAATTCCGTTCGTTTCTCATGCGCGGCAATGTGGTTGACCTTGCCGTTGGTGTGATTGTAGGTGCCGCGTTTACCGCCATCGTGAACAGCCTGGTCAAGGATGTGTTCACCCCGGTTCTGGGACTGCTGATCGGCGGTATCGATTTTACGAACCTGTTCATCACCCTGCGCGGTCCGCATCTCGCAACCCTGGCCGATGCACAGAAGGCTGGCGCGGTTACGATCAATATCGGGCTGTTCCTTAACGCGGTGATCCAGTTTGTCATCATCGGCTTCGTCATTTTCTGGGTCGTGAAGGCCATCAACCGCCTGACGGTGAAGAAAGAGGCCGAGAAGCCCGCCGCCCCCGCTGCGCCCCCGCGCAACGAAGTGCTGCTTCAGGAGATTCTTGAGGTGCTGAAGGCGGACGCCGCGCAGAAGCCGACCGGTTCCACCACGGTCTGATCCTTATCATCGGACTGCAAGGCGGGTGCCCGGGATCGGGCCCCGTCTTTTTTTTGCCTTACCGACCTGCCCTTGTCCGGATGACGTGACTGCCCAATATCCCCCGGTGTGTTAGGGTGACAGCCTTATGACTGATTTTGTTCGATATGTTCGCCGCGGTCTGCTGGCGTGCGCGGCGGCTGGCCTTCTGGCCGGCTGTCAGGCCGCGCCACGGCAGGAACTGTCCAGCCTGCCCCCGCCGGCGCAGGACTACCTGCTGATTTCGTCCTATTTCATGGCGGAAGGCGGTCTGGTCAGCCGCCTGCAGGATGGCGGCCTGTCGGGACAGCAGGTGTATGACATGGCGGTCTCGCTCAAATACGGCAAGCGGATGCTCATGACGGCGCTGCTCAAGCCGTCGCGCCGGGCGCGGCATAATGTGGAGATGGCGGTGGCCCTGATGGTGGCGTGCAGCAATCAGCCGGACCCGAGCACGCTGAACGGCGCGGTGCTGTCACGCTGCATCCCCGATACAATGGCGCCCCCGGTCCCAATGACGAAGGGGCAGGTCCCGCCGCAAGCGACAGCTCCCGCCCCCCGATAGAAGAGATGGACCCGCACCCTGTTCGGTGCGGGCAAAAGGGTCCGTCAGGACGTGCGTGCAGGCGGACGGGCATCCCGGCGCAGGCGCTTTTCTCCCAGCAGCAGCAGGATCGGTGCTGCGATGAAGATGGAGGAGGACGTCCCCACCACAATCCCGAACAGCATGACCCATGCGAAGCCCGACAGGCTGGCCCCGCCAAACAGCGCCAGCGGCAGGGCGGCAAGGAACACGGTCGATGACGTGCCCAGCGTGCGGCTGAGGGTTTCGTTGATCGACAGGTCGATCAGTTCCGCCAGCGGCATGGTCCGGTATTTGCGCAGGTTTTCACGCACGCGGTCATAGACCACCACCTTGTCGTTGGTGGAATAGCCCAGAATGGTCAGGATTGCCGCGACCATCACCAGATCGAATTCGAAATGCGTCAGGACAAGGAAGCCGATGGCCTTGGTCAGGTCCAGCACCAGCGTAACTACTGCGCTGACCGCGAACTCCCATTCAAAGCGGAACCAGATATAGGCCAGGATCATGAGCAGGCTGAGCCCCAGGGCCAGCATGCCGTTGCGGAACAGTTCAGCCGAAACCGAAGCCCCCACCGCATCCGCCCGCAGTACCTGCGCACCGGGCAGGGTGGTGATGGCCTGCCGGACCGAATCGACCAGTGCCTGCGTGCGGGCTTCATGGTCGGGTTCGCTTGCAGGCGGGGTGTCGAGGCGGATCAGCACGTCATCCGGGCCGCCAAAGGACTGCACGCCTGCCGCCGCCACATGCTGGGCCGCAAGGGCTGCGCGGATGGCGTTGAAATCCGCCGGTCCCTGCGTGCGGGCTTCCACCACGATGCCGCCCCGGAAATCCAGCCCCAGCGTAAGGCCGGGATGGAAGAACAGGATCAGCGAGGCGATGGACAGCACCGCCGATGTTGCAAGGCCGATGAAGCGGCCGCGCATGAAGTTGATTCTGGTGCCGTTAGGCACAAACCGCAGAAGGGGACGATCAAACATCATTCAGCGCGCCTCAGACCGGCAGGGTGCTGGGGCGTGTGCGGGCATACCAGCGCACCATCAGCATCCGGGATAGAAGAAGGGTGGTGAACAGGGTGGTCACGATACCGATGGTGATCGTCAGCGCGAAACCGCGCACCGGGCCTGTTCCGAAAACGAACAGCATCACATGCGCCAGCAGCGCGGTGGCGTTACTGTCCACGATGGTGGAGGTCGCGCGCTCGAAACCGGCCTGCATGGCCTGCAATGCGCTGCGCCCGCGGGCGACTTCCTCGCGGATGCGTTCATTGATCAGGATGTTGGCGTCCACCGCCATGCCCAGGGTCAGCAGCATGCCCGCCATGCCCGGCAGGGTCAGCGTGGCTTCGAACAGGGACAGGATGGCCGTCATCAGCACCAGATTGGCCAGCAGGGCGATGTTGGCGTACCAGCCAAACCGCCCATAGAACAGCGCCATGAACGCGATCACCAGCACGAAGCCCGCAGCAAGGCTGTAGCCGCCCGCGCGGATCGAATCAGCACCGAGCGACGGTCCGATGGAACGCTGCTCGATTACGTTCAGGGGGGCGGGCAGTGCGCCCGCGCGCAGCAGCAGGGCGATGTCGGTGGCCTGCTGGGCGGTGAAGCTGCCGGTGATCTGGCCATTGCCGCCGGTAATGGCGGTGCGGATGACCGGGGCCTCGATTACCTTGTTATCCAGCACGATGGCGAAGCGTTTGCCCACATTGGCGCGCGTGACCGCGCCGAATTCCTGCGCGCCCGTCGAATCGAAGGTGAAGTTCACCGCCCATTCGCCACTCTGCTGGTCGATCGCCGCACTGGCGTTGGTCAGGTCCGCGCCGTCCACATCAACATGGGTGAAGACCGGCAGCGTGCCCTGTCCGTCGCTCATCGGCACCATTTCCACGCCTGGCGGGGGAACGGCGGAACCGATGGCGGAATCGGACACCAGATGGAATGTCATCTTGGCTGTGGTGCCCAGCAGTTTCTTGACCCGCTCGGGATCGCTGATGCCGGGCAGTTCCACGATGATCCGGTCTTCGCCCTGACGGGTGATTTCCGGGTCGATGGCGCCCGTCGCGTCAATACGGCGGCGCACGATCTCGATGGACTGGGTAACGGCGTCATATGCGCGCTGGCGGGCGGCATCAGGCGACAGGGCGATGATGATCTGGCCACCTTCACCCTGATCGACGCTGAACTCCCCCGGTACGTTCATGGGCATCGCGCGCAGGGCCTTGAGGTCCTGCGGTGCCTCCTCCGGTGCGCGGGGGGTGAAGGTGACGCCGCGCGCGGTGGTGGTGAGGTTGCGATACCCCAGACCGGCCTTGAGCAGGGTCTGGCGTGTTTCATCCTGCAGCCCGCGCAGCCTGTCGGCGGCGACGCTGTTCATGTCCACCTGCAGCAGCAGGTATGAACCGCCCCGCAGGTCAAGGCCCAGATGGATCTGGCGCCAAGGGAGGGACGGGACGGGCTGGCGGATGACATTGGGCAGGCACAGCGCCAGCCCGATCAGACATATGCCAATGACCGAAGCCATTCTGAGCCGACTGTAATACATCATGACTTGATGGAGAGCTCCCTACGCCCGGCAGAGCCGGTTTCCTTGTCCGGCATGGTCAGTGTCTCATATGCGAATTTCAGTGCGGGAACATGCCGGTCCATGGCCGATGATGCAACCGCTGATGCTTGGTGTGGCGCATGGCCGTTGCCGTTTTGTCGCATTCGCATGGCCGCCCCCGGCACGTCTGCCCCTGCCGGGGGTGGGCGGGGGACATGGCGGCTGCTATCGGTCAGTCAGGAACATGACAGGCAGGAAGCACGGTAATGGGAACAGCGCGCCAGTTACGCATCGGAATTGTGGGGGCCGGGCATTTTGGCCGCTTCCACGCGCTGAAGGTTGCTTCCTCCCCGCGTGAAATCCTGTCGGGCATCCATGATCCCGATCACCGGCGCGCGGCGCAGGTGGCGGCGGAGGCCGGGGGCGCGCCCGTCCTGTCCTATCCCGACCTGCTGGCCTGTTCGGATGCGATTATCGTGGCGGCCCCGGCGGACCATCACTTTGACCTTGCACGGCAGGCGCTGGCGGCGGGACGGCATGTGCTGGTTGAAAAACCCATGGCGGCGACACTGGAACAGGCGGACGAACTGGCGCAACTGGCCCGCCGGCACGCAGTCGTGCTGCAGGTCGGGCATCTGCTGCGTTATTCCGCCGAACACCGCGCCATTACGGAACGCATTTCCCGCCCGCTTTATATCGAGGCCACGCGCATCGCACCCTACAAGCCGCGTGGTACGGATGTTTCGGTCATTCTTGACCTCATGATCCATGATCTTGATCTGGTCCTGGCGATTGTGGACAGCCCGATTGAAAGCGTCGATGCGCTGGGGGCGGCTGTCAGTTCCCCGTTCGAGGATATCGCCAATGCCCGCGTGCGTTTTGAAAACGGATGTGTCGCCACCATTGCCGCCAGCCGCATTTCCCTCAAGACCGAGCGGCGGATGCGCGTCTTTTCGCAGGAAGGCTATCTGTCAGCGGATTTCGTCAAACGCGAACTGACCATGATCGGGCGCGAACGTGGCCTGCCGCTGCCGGGCACTGGCGGGTTCCGGCGCGAATCCGTTACATGGCGCGATCATGACACCCTTGCTGCCGAACATGCCGCCTTCGCCGCATCGTGCCTTGATGGCGCGCCCGTTCTGGTCGATGCCACGGCAGGCCGCCGCGCGCTTGCGGCGGCGCTGGCCGTAACGCAGGGGATCGCCGCCACCCGCGCGCGGATGGAGGCATCGGGCCTGATCATTCCCCCCGGTCAGGAAGACTGAAGCGTCTCGCGCAGCATTTCCAGTTCCAGCCAGCGTTCTTCCGCCGCCGTCAGGTCCGCCTGCGCTTTTTCCAGCGCGCCTGTTGCGGCGGCAAAGGCGGCGGCATCGCGTGCATACAGGCCCGGATCGGCCAGAATGGCGCGCAGCCGTTCGATTTCCGCCTCCAGCGATTCCATCTGGCCCGGCAGCCGTTCCAGCGCCAGCTTGTCCTTGTACGACAGTTTACGCGCGGGCTGGCGTGGTGAAGGGGACGGCGTGACATCGGTCGTGGCAGCGGGAGTGGTGGAGGGTGCGTCCACACGGTCCTGCCTGGGTCGCGCGGCCAGCGTGGTATCGCGGCGCTGCGCCAGCATGTCGCTGTAGCCGCCAGCATATTCCAGCCACCTGCCGCCACCTTCCGCCATCAGGATGGAAGAGGCCACCCGGTCCAGAAAATCACGGTCATGGCTGACCAGCAGCACCGTGCCGGAATAGCTGGCCAGCATGTCCTGCAGCAGGTCGAGCGTTTCCAGATCAAGATCGTTGGTCGGCTCATCCAGTACCAGCAGGTTGGATGGCTGGGCCAGCGCGCAGGCCAGCATGAGCCGCCCGCGTTCCCCGCCAGACAGCACGCCGACAGGCGTGCGCGCCTGTTCGGGACGGAACAGGAAGTCCTTCATGTAACCGATGACATGGCGTTTTTCGGTGCCGACCTGCACCATGTCGCCGCCACCGCCGGTCAGCGTATCGGACAGGGTGGCGTTGGGGTCGAGCGTGCGGCGCTGCTGGTCCAGTGTAACCACGGACAGGGCGCTGCCGATATTGATCGTGCCCGAATCAGGCTGGTCCTGCCCCGTCAGCAGACGCAGCAGGGTACTCTTGCCCGCGCCATTGGCGCCAACGATGCCCAGCCGGTCCCCGCGCAGGACGCGCAGATCCAGATCGCGCACCACCGGATGCGCCGGGTCATAGGCACGGCAGACATCTTCCGCCACGGCGACAAGCTTGCCCGACAGGTCGCTTTCCCGTGCTTCCATCTTCAGGCCGCCCTGCGGACGGATGGCAGTGCGCCGGTTCTGGCGCAGGGTGGCCAGTTCGGCCACGCGGCGGACGTTGCGCTTGCGGCGCGCGGTCACGCCGTAGCGCATCCAGTCTTCTTCACGCGCGATCTGGCGGTCGAGCTTGTGGCTGTCGCGCTCTTCCTGTTCCAGCACTTCCTCGCGCCATGTCTCGAAACGCGCGAAGCCCTGATCCAGCCTGCGGGTGACACCACGATCAAGCCAGACGACGGAGCGCGAAAGCGTCTGGAGCAGTCGCCGGTCATGGCTGATGATCACCATGGCGGAGGACAGCGAAAGCAGTTCGCGTTCCAGCCATTCAATGGTGGGCATGTCCAGATGGTTGGTGGGTTCGTCCAGCAGCAGCAGGTCAGGCTCGGGTGCGAGTGCGCGCGCCAGCGCGCAGCGCCGCGCTTCCCCGCCCGACAGCGTGGACGGGTCTTCCGTGCCGTTCAGGCCCAGTTCGGTCAGCAGCAGTTCCGCCCGGTATTCCGGGTCCCCCGGCCCCATGCCCGCACGCACGTAATCCAGCGTGGTGGCGAAGCCGGACAGGTCGGGTTCCTGCGGCAGATAGCGCATGGTGGTGCCGGGCTGGACGAAGCGGGTGCCGTCATCGGCCTGTATCTCACCCGCCGCGATGCGCAGCAGGGTGGACTTGCCGCAGCCATTGCGACCGACAAGGCAGATGCGTTCGCCCGGCCCCACGCCAAAGCCCGCGCCATTGAGCAGCGGCGCACCGCCGAGGGTCAGGGTAATATCCTGAAGGAGAAGAAGGGGAGGAGAGGCCATTCCCGCTTATGTCTCCACTACCGCCCCGTGTGCAAGGTCAGTGTGGGTGGGTCAGGCTTCCGTGGTCTTGTGAAGGAGATCGAGAAAGGACAGTCCCCAGCCCAGCGCCGTATGACTGGCGATGCTGTCCCAGCAGGCCTGCCAGCGTTCGCGCCGTTCGGCAAGGGACATGGCCAGTGCGCGTTCCAGCGCATCGGCCATGCCATCATGGTCCAGCGGATTGACCAGCAGGGCGGCCTCAAGCTGTTTTGCCGCCCCGGCCAGACGGGAAAGTACCAGCACGCCCGGATTTTCCGGGTCCTGTGCCGCGATGAACTCCTTGGCGACCAGATTCATGCCATCGCGCAGGGGCGTGATGTAGCCGATATCGGCCAGGCGCATGTAACCCGCCACGGTGGAGCGGGGGCTGCCGCGCGTAAGAAACCGCAGTGGCGTCCAGTCCGCCTGCCCGCAATGGGCGTTGAGCTGGCCGATCTGGTGTTCCAGCCTGCTGCGCAAGGCCTGATAGCTGGGCACGTCGGTCCGGCTTTCGGCTGCGATCTGCAGGAAAGTGACCTGCCGCTGCCGTGCGGGATAGGTGTGCAGCAGCCGTTCATACCCGGCCAGCCGGTGATCCAGCCCCTTGGTCGGGTCCATCCGGTCCACGCCAAAGACAAGCCTGCGCCCGGCCAGCGAGCCCGCAAGGCGGTGCAGGTCTTCATGCTCCATGGCCGCCGCTGCGGTTGCGGCAAATGTCTGCGGATCGATTTCAACGGGGAAGGTGCCCACACGTACCTTGTGCCCCTCGAACAGCAGGGTGGTGTCATCCACTGTTACCGCGCCTGCGGTGCGGCTTGCGGCGAATATGAAATTGGCCGTGTCGTCCGCGGTCTGGAAGCCAAGCAGGTCCGCCTTGAGCAGGTCACGCAGGAAGGTGCCGCCATCGGGGGCGGTGGCCAGCATGTCCGGCGCGGGAAAGGGGGTATGGAGGAAAAAGCCGATGGGCTGGCGCACACTGTGGCGGCGCAGCAGGGCCGCGAGTGGCAGAAGATGGTAATCGTGTATCCAGATCACATCTTCCGCGCGCAGCAGCGGCAGCAGGTTTTCACAGAACCGTTCATTGACCGACCGGTAGCTGGCCAGTTCGCGCCGCTCGAAATGGATGCATTCGGGGAGCGAGTGCATGAGCGGCCATAACGTGGAATTTGAAAAGCCGGTGTAATAATTGCGGTATTCGGCGGGGGTAAGGCCGATTGTGGCGTATTCGACGCCCTCGGCCTTCTGGATTTCCGGTGGCAGGTGCGCCGCATCGGGGTGACACGCGCCGTTCCAGCCGAACCACAGGCCGCCCTTGCGCGCCAGCAGGTCCTTCAGCACAACCGCAAGCCCGCCGGGGCGCAGGCCCTCCTTGGGAACGGGAACGCGATTGGAGACAATGACCAGCCGTTTCATTCTGCCCTCTTTCGTGCCCTGTCATGTAGGGGACAGGCGTTTGCAGCATACACACGCCTGCGTGTGAAGGGCGCGACCGCCGACGGCTGGCATGCGGTAGGGTCAGTTCAGGGAGACGCCACCCGAAACGGCCTGATAGGTGGAAACCGCCAGCGTAAGCGGTTCAAAGGGTTTGGTGATGACGAAGGCGGGTTCGATCGTATCGCCTGTCAGCAGGCGTTCGGGGTACGCGGTAACGAAAATGACCGGAATGTCCTGCTGTTGCAGGATGCTGGCTACGGCGCTCATGCCATCGCCCCCGTCGCCCAGGTTGATGTCTGCCAGAATCAGGCCGGGATGCGTTTCGCGCGCAAGCCTGACGGCTTCGGCCTCGCTGCTGGCGACACCGGCAATGGTGTGGCCGCACTGGCGGACCAGTTCTTCGATATCCATCGCGATGATGGGTTCGTCCTCGATGATAAGGACGCTGGTCTGCGCGCATGACCGCAGGCGGGTATGGGCTTCCTCCAGCATGGTGGCCGCCTGATCGGGGGCAAGTGACAGCACGCGGGCGGCGTCGGCCACGGGCAGTTCCTCAAGCGATGTCAGCAGCAGCAGCTTGCGTGCGACCGGGGGCATGCCGCCCTGCTGTGTAACCGTTTCCCCGCTGTTCTGGGCGTGGTGGCGCGAAATCCACTGGTAAAGACGCAGCCTTGGCGGCATGGAAGGATCATCCACCGCCATGAGTTCGCGCAGGCTTTCGGCGACCAGAAGATCGCCATTCGACTGGCTGCCACACAGCGCGCGGGCATAACGCCGGGCATAGGGCAGGGCGCGAAGCAGGTCTTGACGCCGTGATAGCGGCATGAGGCATTCATCTCCCCGGATAAATTGTTACACTCCGGATCATGACAGCGTTAGAATGAGCTGCAAGACTTGAAGAGTAAACAAACTGGAATCGAGAATAACACCCGATCCGTCGGCGGTCACGCAATTGCGTGGGGAGATGCTGGCTCTTTTGCCACAATTGCGTGGGTTTGCCCGTTTTCTGACCGGGCAGGCAGCGCTGGCGGACGACCTTGCGCAGGAAACGGTACTGCGTGCGCTGGCTTCCCTTGACCAGTTTGCCGCAGGCACCAGCATGAAGGCGTGGCTGTACACCATCGCGCGCAACCTGTTTTATGAACAGTCGCGCCGCAGGCGGCGTGAACGCGATGTCATGTCCGACTACGCCCTGCGGCCCGACCGTCCCGAAAGCGGGGTGGGGGAAGGCGAATCGGATGACCTGCGGGATCTGGACGGCGCGATCTGGCAACTGTCTCCCAGCCTGCGTGAAGCGCTGGTGCTGGTGGGGGTGCAGGAAATGACATATGTCGAGGCAGCGGAGGTCTGTGGCGTTCGCGTCGGCACGATCAAGGCGCGGGTGTCGCGCGCGCGCAGCCAGATCCTAGCCTATATGGCGACGGGTCAGAAAATGGAGCCGTAAGGAAACCCGCAGCGACTGCTCGCGTTTTCGTTATATGAGCCGATGTAACCTTTTCCCCCGCCCATTCATTGCACTGGCATGGATGACCAAACTGGGGAGAAGAAAATGACCAGCACTTTTCATGACGAAATGCTTGCGATCCTGCCCCGACTACGCGTTCAGGCCCTGTCGCTCACGCGCAATCGCGCCGCCGCCGATGATCTGGTGCAGGACGCGGTCTGCAACGCGCTGGCCGCCCAGCACAGCTTTACGCCCGGCACCAATTTTTCCGCCTGGATGCACCGTATCCTGCGCAACCGGTTCATTTCGGACCTGCGCAAGAAGCGCGAGACCAGCAATATCGACGATGTGCCCGCCTCCGCCGTGGCGGCCAGCGGTTCGCATGAAGACCGCCTCGTGGTGAAGGAACTGGCTGAAGCCATGAACCGCCTGCCTGCCGATCAGCGCGAGGCGCTGGTGCTGGTGGTCATGCAGGGCATGAGCTACGACGAACTGGCCGCCGCCACGGGCTGCGCCGTCGGCACGGCCAAGAGCCGGGTTTTCCGGGCACGTCGCCAGCTTGCCACATGGCTGTATGGGGAAGAACGCGATATCGCTACCGTGGAACTGCGCGGTGCGGTGCGGCGGCTGCGTTCGCGCCGGGAAGAACGGCCTGCGGTATCTGCCTGACAGTCGAATTCCCACTTTGAATAATGGTATAAATATGGCACTGACAGTGGTGTCCGCGTCAGTGGTCTGGACTTTTACAGGGTAGAAGGTGACCCTGCCGTGGTCAGGGGTATGTGAAGTGGGAATTTACTTCGGGAAAATGCGATGGCGCTGAAGGACAAGTGTCCTCCCAGGCAACCAGGAAAGAAGTCCACAAACAGACCAGATGATGCGTTTGAGCTATGGTTGAAACGGGGGCTGCATCAATTGTTTGATGATGTGACCAGGGAGCCTGTGCCCGAGGAACTCCTGCGTCTGATTGAGGAAGACCGGAAGCGGACAAAATAGATGTCCGCTCCCCAATCTTCCGGTCAGCGCGGCAGGCAGTCCCGGCACCGGAGCCTGTCGACCCGGCTCGGGCGCGTGTTCGATGCGGTGCGTGGCCGGATGATGGCCATCATCCTGCTGGCCGCCATGCCGATCGCGCTGATTGGGGCGGTGCAGGCATGGCACAGTTATTACACCACGCTGGAAGCTCCCGGTTACCGCACGGACATGACGATAATACGTCTTGATCTGGAATTGCGGCATGAAGCCGAACATCTGGGGTCGCTGTTGCAGGCGGTCTCGCGCATGCGCCTTGATGACAACGGGCTGGAGCGCATGCTGGAACTGGTCCAGTCCCTGACCGGTCGGCACTACAGCCAGATCTCGCTGGCTGATGACAGGGGCAACATCCTTACATCCGTGGGGCGACGATCCGATTCAGCACCCCTGAGTGTGGCGGCCATGCCCCGCTTTCAGGGCGATGTCGCCATGGTTGCGATCCGGGATCCCGTGACGGGTGTGCCCGGTTTTTTTCGTATTACCGTCGCCACCATGATTGATGACGAGACCGGTCGTCCGGCGCGTTCGGGTTATCTGACGGCGGTGATGCCCCTGTCGTGGCGTAGCGGCATATTGCAGGCAAGTGATCCCCGGCGGGATCTCCTGCAGCAGAACGGCCCCATCGAGATCTGGATTCTGGATAATCTGGCACGTGCGGCTGTGCCCCTGTGTGCCGACTGTAATTGGGACAGCCGCCCGTCAGGCCGGATCATGCAGTGGGCGCGCCGCATGCTGGCCCAGAATCAGGAAAATGCCCACATCACCCTGCCTGATGGCTCGTTTTCCATCGGGCGTGTGCAGGGTGGAGTGTACGTAATCGCCATGACGCGGCGCAACGCGGTCGAGCGGCATGCGGTTGTCATGTTCGCCGTGTCGCTGGTCAGCAGCGGTGTCCTGCTGCTGGTCGGACTGCTGGGGGCATCCAAAAGTGCTGATGTGCTGGTTGTAACCCCGTTGCGGCAGCTTACCGCTTCGGTCAACCAGTGGCAGTTGGGGGGAATGTATGATGTCCGTTCCAACTGGGCCATGCCGCTGGAGGTCAGGCAGCTTGCCCACGCCTTCAGCAAGGCCACGCGTAAGCTGGCGCGGCATGAAAAACGGCTGGAGCGCGCACAGGCGCGGCAGGAACTCCTGCTCAAGGAGATGCATCACCGCGTCAAGAACAACCTGCAGATTGTCGCCTCGCTCCTTAACCTGCAGGCGGGGCGGATACGTCAGCCCGCCGCGCGGGAGGAATTTGCCCAGGCCCGCGACCGCGTGCGTGCCCTCGCGACCCTTCACCGTTACCTGTATGCCGATGGTGAACTGTATAGCCTGAACATGCAGAGCTTCGTGCGTGAACTGTGCGGCCAGATCATGCATGCCATCGGGGAATCCGATGAAAGCCGCATTACGCTCGATATCCGTGTCGATGACCTGTTGATGGTGCCCGATCAGGCCGTACCCCTCGCCCTGATCGTGACCGAGGCGGTGAGCAATACCCTGAAATATGCCTTCCCTGACCGTCAGCACGGCACATTGGAAGTAGGGCTGAAGGCGCTGGATGGAAGCCGGGCGTGTTTATGGATCGCCGATAATGGCGTGGGCATGGCCGCGTCACGCAACCATACGGCTGCGGAAGAGGCGCGTAGCGGCATAGGCATGCAGTTAATTCGGGGTTTTGCACGCCAGCTTGGTGGTGAACTGGAACTGTTTGAGGAAAACGGGACGCGCTACGTCCTTGTTTTTCCGTTAAAGCTGCCCGAGCCGGAAGATATGACGGCCTGAACGCATGCAAAAATGCATGGCAGAGTTATGGTATGGGCAGCTTATAGGGCGGCATGATGGCTGTCCCTGTGCCGTGTCCTTCGGTATAGGGAGCGGTCATGAACGATGACAAGACAGTGATGAAGGCATGGACCAAGGCGCAGTCGCGTCTTGGGCGCGGACAGGCCATGCCGGTCATGGTGCTGGGTCTGGCCATAGCCGCGATTGCAGTGGGGCAGGTCTGGTGTGTAGCGAATGTGCTGGCCTGCGTGCTGGTGCCCGGCGGCATGCCGGTCGCAACATCGGCGCTGGCCGGTCTTGTCATCCTGTCACTATTGCGCGCGGTCGTGCAGATGGCGGCGGATGTCATGGCCGCCCGCGCGGGCATGAAGGCACGCAGGCGCCTGCGTGGCGGCGTGCTGGACGCCATCCTGCGCGGCGGGCCGGGGCTGTTACGACAGCACCATACGGGGGAACTGACCGCGCTGGCAGTTGACCGGATCGAGGCGCTGGACGGATTTTTTTCCCGCTGGCTGCCTGCTTCCGTCCTGTGGATGGCGGCCCCGCTGGTCATTGGCGGGCTTGCGGCCATCGTGCAGCCGGGTTCCGCGCTCATCATGGCGCTGTGTGGCATTGCCGTGCCTTTCGGGCAGGCCCTGTTCGGTATCGGGGCCGCCGTGGCGTCGCGTAACCAGTTCCTTGCCATGACCCGTTTGCAGGCCCGCTTTCTGGATCGCGTGCGGGGTATCGCCACCATCGTCCTGTCCGGTCAGACCGAAGCGGAAACCCGCCGTCTTGCCGCGGCAGCCGAAGAACTGCGCGTGCGTACCATGAAGGTGCTGCGGGTGGCCTTCCTGTCCTCTGCCTCCATAGACTGTGCGATGGTGGTTGCCCTTGTGCTGGTGGCGCTGCGTAACGGATCACAGCTTATGACCCTGCATGAGCAGGGTGCCGCCGCGACCGTCATGGCGGCGCATGTGCTGCGCGGGCTGTTTGTCGTGCTGCTGGTGCCGGAATTCTTTGCTCCCTTCCGTAGCCTTGCACTGGCCTATCAGGACCGTGCCCACGCATCCGGTGCGGCGGCGGCCATGCGGATGCTGCCCGATGCCAGCATGGTCCGTGCCGCCGGTCAGGCCGTGTGCGATACGGGTCATGGGGTAGCCGTGGCGTTCGAGCATGTTGATTTCACATGGGATGCGGCGCGCGGCACGACGCTGGACGATATTTCCTTTAGCGTTCCCGCCGGAAATACACTTGTGCTGTGCGGGGCATCGGGATCGGGCAAGTCCACGATCATCGAACTGCTGCTGGGCTTCATCCAGCCGGGCGGCGGACGCATCACCCTCAACGGCATCGACATGACCACCATCATGCCCGAGGCGCTGGTGGCCATGACATCATGGATCGGGCAGAAGCCGGTCCTGTTCGCGGGTACGCTGCGCGAAAACATCCTGTTCGCTCGCCCGGACGCAACGGATGCGCAACTGCATGCGGCCCTTGAAGCGGCATCGGCGGACAGTTTCGTCGCCAGCCTGCCGCAGGGACTTGATACCTTCATTGGTGAAGGCGGCTTCGGTCTGTCCGGCGGGCAGGCGCAGCGCGTGGCGATCGCGCGCGCCTTTCTCAAGGATGCGCCGCTCGTGCTGCTTGATGAACCCACATCCCATCTTGACCCGGCGACCGAGGCCGACGTGTTCGACAGCCTGCGCAGGCTTGCGGCCAACCGCACCGTTATCCTCGCCAGTCATTCAACGGCGGTGGAAGGTTTTGGCGGCCAGCGTATCGACCTCGACCGGGGCCGAATTGTCACCAGCGGGGAGAGCGCATCGTGAAGTCTTCCGACAGCCGGGCCGTCGCGCGGCAGGCACGACGTGAAGGTGTGCTGGCCCCCCTGTTTCAGATCCTGCATATCTGGCGCCAGCGCGCGCCGCTGCTTACGGCGGGTGCGATCCTGTCCCTGCTGGCGCTGCTGATCGGCCTGCTGCTGATGCGTGAGGCCGGTCTGCGCGTTGCCGCGATGACCATGGGCATGATCGTGATCACGACCGGGGCGCTGCGCATTCTGGGCAGTGCGCGCGTCATCCTGCGTTATGCCGAACGTCTGGTCACACATGATGCGATGTTCCGCGCCTTGGCTGATGTGCGGGTATGGTTTTTCCGTAACCTCGCACGCGGGGCAGCGGCCGGGCTGGGCTTCCGTCGCGCGGGGGATCTGCTGTCGCGTCTGGTTTCGGATGTCGAGGCGCTGGACGGTCTGTACCTGCGCATTATCGTGCCGCTGGCCGGTGCGCTGCTGGTCCTGCCTTTCCTGTTCATCGCCATCAATATGGTCAGCACCGTGCTGGCGGTTGTGGTGGCGGGGCTGTTCGCCTGTGGTGCGTTCGTCATGCCACTGATCGCGGCCATGCTGGGGCGGCGTGATGGCGGTATGGTCAACCATGCTGCGGCACAGTTGCGTATCGGCGTGCTGGATATGGTGGGTGGCCTGCGTGAAATCGCGACCTTCGGGGCGGAAGGACGCATGCTGGCCCATGTCCATGACCGTGATGCCGCACTGTATCGTGCGCAGATGAAGCAGGCCCGTATGCTTGCCCTTGCGGGAGCCGCGTCTTACCTGTGCGGTCAGGCGGCAGTGGTTGTGGTTCTGGCCGCGGCCATGGGGCTGGGCCTGCCGCGTATCGCGCCGCTGCCCGCCGCAGCCGTGCTGTTCCTGACGGTTGCAGCCTTTGAAAGCGTCGGGGGCCTGACCCGCGCGGGCGCCCTTGCCGGCACCATTACCCGTGCCGCCGCGCGCGTTGTGGCGGTGGCCGACCTGCCCGAACACGCTCCGGCGGAAGGCACGCAGCCTGCGCCCGCTGGCACCGACATCTGCTTCAATGACGTTTCTTTCCGCTGGGCGGAGGGACGCGCGCCGGTGATGGACCACCTTAACCTGAGCATTCCCGCAGGCCAGCGTATTGCCGTGCTGGGGCCATCCGGGGCTGGCAAGTCCACCCTTGCGGCGCTGCTGCTGAAGGTGGTGGCCCCGCAGGGCGGTCAGATCACGCTGGGGGGGGCGGATATCGCCACCATCCGTGATGATGCCCTGCGCGGGCGGATTGCATGGCTTTCACAGGCGACGCATCTTTTCGCCGATACGATTCGTGCAAACCTGCTGCTGGGCCGTCCGGATGCGGATGAGGCCGAGTTGTGGACCGCGCTGGAACAGGCGCAGGTGGCCGATGTGGTGCGGGACCTGCCCGAAGGGCTGGATAGCTGGCTGGGTGAAGGCGGCGCCAGCCTGTCGGGTGGACAGGGCAGGCGGCTTGCGCTGGCGCGCGTGCTGCTGTCGCGCGCGCCGATCCTGATACTGGATGAACCGGCAACGGGTCTGGATGCGCGTACCGAACAGGAATTCCTGCAGACCCTGAATGACGTGACCGAAGGTCGCACCGTCATCCTGATCGCCCATCGCCTGACCGGTGTTGAAAAGCTGGACAGCGTGTGGCGCATATCAGGCGGTAAAACGGTGGAATTGAGGTCGGAATAAGGCAGTCATCGCTGCTGCAAGGATTGACGTGTCCTGCCCCGCAGGGCACGAAGTATCGGAAAATCGGATCGGGCATACCAGTAGGCCGATAGCGGTCCGTCCTGAATAGCTGAAATGGGAGTTAATCCATCATGCGTCGCCTGTCCCTTTTTCTTGCTCTTGGTCTGCTGACAGGATGTGCTGGTGGCCATCCCGGCAAGTATATCGTGTTCTTTACCCAGAACTCCACGCAGCTTGACACGCCCGCGCAGACCGTCATCACGCAGGCCGCGCAGCGTGCGCTCGCCCATCATTCCAATGTGCGCGTGGAAGGGTATGCCGCCGCCAGCCACGACCTGTCGGCTGATGAACTGCTGGCCATCGACCGCGCCAAGATCGTGGCCCGTCAGCTTGCCGTCGATGGCGTGGACGCCAGCCGCATCAGCCAGCAGCCGCGTGGCCCGGTCAACAATGAAGATGGCGCCCTTGCCTCGCGCCGTGTCGAGATCGAGGTGGGTGGACACTGAGTACAGGCCCAGCCTTTGATGAAATGACCGGGCACGACGGCACGGTGCGCAATCCGCGCGATGTGCTGGCCGAGGTATTCGGTTTTCCTGATTTCCGCGGCCTGCAGCAGCAGGCCGTGGATGAGGTTATGGCAGGACGTGACTGCCTTGTGCTGATGCCGACAGGCGGCGGCAAGAGCGTGTGCTATCAGGTGCCCGCCCTTGCCCGTCCGGGCACGGGACTGGTCATTTCCCCGCTGATCGCCCTTATGGATGATCAGGTCGCAGCCCTGCGGCAGCTTGGGGTCAATGCCGGCGCCCTGCATTCCGAACTTGAAGCCGATGATGCCGCGCGCGTCCGTTCGGACCTTATGGCCGGGCGGCTTGATATCCTGTATGTCTCCCCCGAACGGCTGCTGTTTCCGGGCATGCTGGAACGGCTTGGAAAACTGACGCTTTCCGTCATCGCGATTGACGAAGCGCACTGTATTTCAGCCTGGGGGCATGAATTCCGCCCTGAATACCGAGAACTCGCGGCCCTGCCGCAGCATTTCCCCAATGTACCGCGTATTGCCCTGACCGCGACGGCGGATGCCCGCACGCGCACCGATATCCTAGACGCACTGGCCATGCCCGATGCAACGGTGCTCAAGGCCAGTTTCCATCGCCCCAACCTTGATATCGCCGTAAGGCCCAAGACATCGGAACTGCGGCAGTTGACCGCGATACTGGATCGTCACCGGGGGGCGGCCTCCATCGTGTATTGCGGCAGTCGCAGCAAGACCGAACGTGTGGCCCGTTCGCTGGCAGGCAAGGGATATGCGGCGCTGCCCTTCCATGCCGGACTGTCGCCGGTGGAAAAGCGTGCCGCACTCATGCGCTTCCGTTCAGGCGAACCGGTGGTGATTGTGGCGACCATCGCCTTTGGCATGGGTATCGACCGACCGGATGTCCGCGCCGTGGTGCATCTGGACATGCCATCTTCCCCCGAAGGGTATTACCAGCAGATCGGGCGTGCCGGTCGTGACGGGGAACAGGCCGAGACCGTCCTGCTATATGGCGGTGACGATATGGCCCGCGCACGCTACTGGCTGGAACAGTCCAACGCCCCGGATGCGCAGAAGCGGATCATGAGCGCCCGGCTGGAAGCCATGATCGCCCTGACCGAGACCACGGGCTGCCGTACGCAGGCCCTGCTGTCCTGCTTTGGCGAAGAACTCGAAAAACCCTGCGGGCATTGCGATAACTGTCGCAATCCGGTTGCGACATTCGATGGCACCGTCGCCGCGCAGAAAGTGCTGTCGGCCATCTACCGCACCGGGCAGCGTTTCGGTGCGGTGCATGTGGCGGGCGTGCTGCGGGGCAAGGCATCGGATATGACGGCCCGCCATGGGCATGAGAAGCTGAGCGTGTTCGGGATCGGCAGCGACCGGCCTGAACCCTTCTGGCGCGGCGTGATCCGGCAACTGATCGCACGCGGCGCGATAAAGGTCAGCGGGGAATATAACGCCCTTGCCCTTGAGGAAGGACGCGCGCGTCCCATCTTGCGGGGTGAGGAACAGATCATGCTGCGTGAGGATGCGACCGAGGACCTGCGCGCGGCGGCACGGAGTTCGGGCAGTTCGTCACGCCCCCGGATGACCGACCTGACGCCCGAAGCCGCCGCCCGGTACGAAGCCCTGCGCACATGGCGGTTGGGGG
Source organism: Komagataeibacter saccharivorans (assembly GCF_004348195.1). Classification (NCBI taxonomy): domain Bacteria; kingdom Pseudomonadati; phylum Pseudomonadota; class Alphaproteobacteria; order Acetobacterales; family Acetobacteraceae; genus Komagataeibacter; species Komagataeibacter saccharivorans. The sequence continues at coordinate 2,940,601 of NZ_CP036404.1, forward strand.
AGGCACGGGAGCAGGAGATTCCGCCCTATGTCATTTTCCATGATGCCGTGCTGCATGATATTGCATGCGAACGTCCCACGACGCTGGATGAACTGGGCATGATCCGGGGTGTTGGCGGGTCCAAGCTGAGCCGTTACGGCGCGGCGGTGCTGGATGTGCTGGCGGATGTCGGCGCGTAGGCCCATCCGGGCTGCATTTGTTTTTGTCTTAATCGCGGAATCAGGAACGGTTTTTCATGCGCTGCCCCTTTTGTGGACATGATGACACGCAGGTAAAGGACAGCCGTCCGCATGAGGACGGGGCCGCCATCCGCCGCCGCCGAATCTGCGGGTCATGCGGACAGCGTTTCACCACGATCGAACGTGTGCAGTTGCGTGATCTTGTGGTTATCAAGGCGGATAGCCGCCGCGTACCGTTTGAACGTGACAAACTGGCGCGCTCGGTGCGGATTGCGCTGCGCAAGCGCCCGGTGGATGCCGAGCGGATCGAACGCATCGTCAATGGTCTGGTCCGCCGTCTGGAAGCGATGGGTGAGACTGACATCCCTTCGCGCGATATCGGGCGGCTGGTCATGGATACGCTGCGTGAAATTGATTCCGTTGCCTATATCCGTTTCGCCAGCGTGCATTGGGATTTCCGGGAAACCAAGGATTTTGCTGATATTCTGGGCACGATATCGGCTTCCGTTTCGGGAGATGCGGGCGAAGACTTTCCCGCGGCTGAACCGAAAGGTAAAGATTGAACTGGACCCCGCCGCGCAAAGAGGCGATGAAGCCCTGATTTCGCAGCAATGCCACAGCAGGAGTAACGCGCCATGACACAGACAGACGGTGACCGGCAGCCCAACAAGGTCCGTTCCCGCACCGCATCGCGCGTGGCGGCCGTGCAGGCCCTGTTCCAGATTGAACAGGGCAACGAAAGCCCCGACAGTGTCATCAACCAGTTCAACCGCCACCGCCTGGGCACGTCGGCGTCCGAACAGTGCACCTATGCCGAAGGGCAGGTGCCCGATGCCGATGCCCGTCTGTTCGGGATTGTCGTGCGGGGTGCGATGGCCCGGCAGGATCGTATCGATGCGCTGCTGCATGAGATCCTGCCCGCGTCGTGGCCGCTGGCCCGTCTGGACCCGGTGCTACGCGCCATCATGCACGCGGCTGGGGGCGAGATGACCGGCGGCGACCCGATCCCGGCGCGGGTCATCATCAATGAATACATGGATATTGCCCATGGTTTCCTTGCCGGTGACGAACCGCGCATGCTCAACGGCGTGCTGGATGCCCTGTCCCGTCGCCTGAAGGAACCGGCTGCCCCGGCGCAGGCTGAAACGGATACGACTGTTGTGGAAGACGCTGCCACGCCGGACGGCGCCGCGTCCTGATTACAGGTAGGGGAGACGGCCGTCATGGGGCAGGACAGTCTGCCGGATAATGGTCTGCCCGCTGAATTCGGGTTCATAGCCCGTAATTTCCGTCCCCTTGCCGGGGACGGCGCGCTTGACCTGCGTGACGATGCCGCCGTGTTCACGCCACCCGCCGGACGACAGATTGTGGTGGCGGCGGACGCCATGGTGGAAGGCGTGCATTTCCTGCCCGATGACCCGCCGGATACGGTGGGCCGCAAGCTGCTGCGCTGTAACCTGTCCGACCTTGCGGCCATGGATGCCGTACCCTTGGGCTACCTGTTGACGGTTTCCATGCCACCGGCGCGTGATGATGTGTGGTTTGCCGCCTTTGCCGCCGGTCTGGCGCAGGACCAGAAGCAGTTCGGCATTACGCTGCTGGGCGGGGACACCACATCCACATCCGGGCCGCTTGTGCTGTCGCTGACGGTGCTGGGCCATGTAGCACCTGGCATGGCGCTACGGCGCTGCGGTGCGCGCGTGGGTGATGGCATATGGGTGACCGGCACGATCGGTGATGGCGCGATGGGCCTGCTGGCGCGTCAGGGCAGGGTGGCGGACCCTGATGGTTTTCTGGCCAGCCGTTACCAGTTGCCCCGTCCCCGGCTGGGTCTGGAACTGGCGGGCGTAGCCTCCGCTGGCATGGATATATCGGACGGGCTGGTGCAGGACCTGGGCCACATGGCGCGTGAAAGCGGCGTGGGTGCCGAAATCGGGTCCGCCCTGGTCCCGCTTTCCCCCACTGTACGTGCGCTGGGTCCGCAATGGCTGGAACACTGTCTGGCGGGGGGCGATGATTATGAACTGCTGCTTGCCGTGCCGCCGGAGCATGAAGCGCAGCTTCTGCATCATGCCGCGCGACGTGATGTGCCCATGACCCGTATCGGTCGGTTTGTGGCGGGGCGTGGTGTGCGGGTGCTCAATGAATCCGGGGCGGAGATGGTCCTTGCCCGGCGGGGCTGGAGCCATCTGCCCTCCGCTATCTGAAGGGCCGTTCCCTCAGTCCACCAGTGACCTGTCATAAACCCGGTAGCGCTTGCACGGCTGCGGCGTGATGCGTTCGATCAGGCGGCGCATGGGCTGGTTCGTTTCCAGAACCCAGCCCAGTTCGATGGTGCGGTAAGGCAGGCTGCGGCCACGCTTCATAAGCTCGGTAATGGCCAGCGCGGGCATGATCGCCCCCAGCGCCGTGCCGTCGAGCCGGGAACTGACACCCAGCAGGATCACGCGCGCGGAATGGAATTCATGCCGCAGCAGCCGCTTGCCCAGCTTGATCCAGCCTAAGGGAGAGGGATCGCCATTCAGGTCCGATGAGATATCGAACACGTTGGGCACCACGAGGGCGACGCAGACCGGATCGCCATTCTGTTCGATCAGCACGAAATGTTCAGGCCTGAGCAGGGGCTTGAGCTCAACGATCATGGACTGGATGTCCTCGCGCGCCAGCGGGATCGAACCCCAGTTGTTGCGCCAGGCATCGTTGTAAAGGCGGCGCAGGATCTCGCCATCCTCCTCGATCCGGTCCATGCGCAGGCCGCGCGTGGTCACATTGCCCAGCCGCCCTTCGCCCAGTCGCAGGCTGGAGGGGACCAGATGGGCTTCTTCCGCATCCGGGCCGGTCTTCATCTGATAGGCCAGCAGGTCATGCGCCTTCGTGCAGCCACAGGCTTCCATCATGGCGGGCAGCCAGTGCGGGTGCCACGGCATGGCCACCATGGGCAGGGCATGATGGCCGGACAGCATCATCCCGAACTCCCCATTGCTGTCCAGCGTCTGGGGACCGCGCATGAGCTTCATGCCATGCTGGCGCAGCCATGCGCCCGCCGCATCCAGCAGGGCGGAAACGACGGCCATGTCGTCAATGGCGTCCAGCGCACCGAAAAAACCCACCGGCTCGCCATAATGTTCCATGGACACCGGGTCGATCTGGGCGGAAATGCGCCCCACGGCTTTTCCGCCGCGCATGGCCAGGAAATATTGCGCGCGGCCCTGTCGGAAGAAAGAGTTCTTGCGCGGGGTCAGCAGGTCGCGCTGCGTCAGTTCAAGCGGGGGCACATAGCCGGGCAGGCCGGCATACAGGCGGCGGGGCAACTGGATGAAGGTGGTCATCTGACGAAAGCCGGAAACGGGAATGATAGTAAGACGATCGGTTTCGTTCATGACCGGTTCGTTGCATCCTGACGTTACCGGCATCGACCTTCATTCCGGGGCGGAACAGGGCAGGCTATGCAGGTATGGGTTGAAAGAAATGATTCGGTTGTCCGTTCTGCTGCTGTGCTGATGGCACAGAAGGACCCCGAAAAGGAAGATGGACATGACAGGAAAGGTCGCTTCACGCATGGATGAAGGTGGATATGTGCTGATTACCGGGGCATCCAGCGGGATCGGGGCCGAACTGGCGGCGCTCTATGCCACGCGCGGGCGAGGGCTGGTCCTGTGGGGACGTGACGCGGTGCGGCTGGAAAACGTGGCCGGGCATGCGCGCAGCCGTGGGGTGAAGGTGCATACCCGTGTGCTTGACCTTATGGATGGGGCCGCCGCCATTGCGGCCCTGCGTGAGGATGATGGCAGCTATCCGCTGGATATCGCAATCCTCGCCGCCGGACTTGGTGACATGCGGCGCGGGAATGACGTGGTCGAACGGGCAGAGGATGTGCTGCGGCTGGGACTGGTCAATTACGCCACCCCATCAGCCATGGCCGCAGCCGCAGCGGAGTGCATGGTAAAACGCGGACGGGGACATATCGTGCTGATCGGTTCGGTCGCGGCCTTCCACGCGCTGCCTTTCGCCGCCGCCTATTCCGGTTCCAAGGCGGGGATCAAGCGCTTTGCCGAAGCCCAGCAGATGGCGCTTGCCCCGCTGGGTATCGGGGTAACGCTGGTTTCCCCCGGATTTGTGGACACCCCCATGAGCCGCCGTGTCGTCGGGGCCAAGCCGTTCATGCAGAGTGCGTCAGCAGCAGCGCGCAGGATCGCGGATGCGGTGGACCGGAACCGGCCGCATCTGGTCTTTCCGTTCATATTTTCCGTGCTGCGCCTGATTGATACGCTGGTGCCATGGCCGTTCAAGCGGCGGATACTGTCCGCCATCAAGGCCGATCAGATGAACTGATGCGCTCACGCGGCGTCTTTCAGGGGGGCATCAAACTTTCCGCAGGCGCTTTTGTGCGATGTGGCTGATGATATTCGGCCCGGACCGGTCTTTTTTTTGTGATGGATGTGGTAACGGATACGCCCGCGGTGCCTGAAGTGTCCCGGTCCGGTTGCATTCCATGCCGGGGAAGGGACGGATCCGCAGGGGATTTTTGTTGATAATGGCCACGGAGCGTGACCGGACATGAAAGAGATCGTAGCAGTCGACATTGGCGGAACCCATGCGCGTTTCGCCATTGCCCAGGTTGATCAGGGCCGGGTCGTCACGCTGGGGGATGCCACGACGCTGAAATGCGCCGATCACGCCAGCCTGCAACTGGCATGGGAAGCGTTCAGCCGCCAGATCGGCCGCCCCCTGCCTGCTGCGGCAGGTATTGCCGTGGCCTGTCCCATCAAGGGGGACATGCTGAAGCTGACCAATAACCCGTGGGTGATCCAGCCCGCATGGCTGCCGGTCAAGCTCGGGGTGGATCAACTGGTTCTGGTCAATGACTTCGGTGCGGTCGGGCATGCCGTGGCGCAGGTTGGCGCGGACAGCCTTCAGCATATCTGCGGTCCTGACATCCCGCTGCCGGACCATGGCGTCACGACCATTGTGGGGCCGGGCACGGGTCTGGGTTCCGCCTATATCGTAAGGCGGAAGAACGGCTATGTGGTGTGCGAAACGGAAGGTGGCCATATCGACTTTTCCCCCGTCGACCAGTTCGAGGACCGTATCCTTGGCGTGCTGCGCAGGCGTTACCGGCGCGTGTCGGTCGAACGCGTGGTATCGGGACCGGGTCTTCTGAACCTGTATGAGGCGATTGCCGAAATGGGTGAACTCTCGGTCAAGGCGCGTGACGACAAGGCTCTATGGACCATGGCGCTGGAAGGCAGCGAACCGGTGGCCGCCGCTGCACTGGAGCGGTTCTGCCTCAGCCTTGGCACGGTTGCGGGCGATCTGGCGCTGGCGCAGGGGGCCAATGCCGTTGTCATCGCCGGGGGGCTTGGCCTGCGTCTGGCCGAACATCTGCCCCGTTCCGGCTTTGCCGAACGGTTCGTGGCCAAGGGCCGGTTTGAAGGCATGATGGCGGATATGCCCGTCAAGCTGATTACCTATCCCCAGCCCGGCCTGCTTGGTGCTGCCGCAGCCTTTGCCGAGGCCTATCGCTGATTTACGCGCTGCGTAACCCCGGCAGGTCCTGAGGGGAGGGGGCCTACCCTTCCCACAGATGGCCGGGCATCGCGTCATAATGCCGTGTCAGCATATCCAGCAGCAGCGCCAGCACGCCATCCATATGCTGCGGCGTGGCAGGTACAACCCGAGAGGTTTCCTCCCGTGCCGGTCGCCCATGGATCAGCGCCGCGATCAGGATGCGTTCGTAACGATAGCCGATAATGCCATGGATATAGCGGTAGCGGTTGATCGACCCCCGCCGTCCGTTCAGGGGACGATGGGACAGACCGCATGAGGTGCGGTCCAGTTGCGGATCTTCCTGCCCCATGACCCCGATGCGGTAATCCGCAGCCCAGAACCGGGCCGCCGCGATATGGTGGGGGGCGATGATGCCGTTGCGGCGCAGGGCCTCGATCGCGGGGGGCAAGGGCAAACCGCATCCGTCATCCCCGCCGGATGCAGATGGCGGGGCAGGCAGGGAAAACAGACGGTCAGCAGGCAAGAAGTGCCCTTTCATGGCAGCGTGTCATCATATCATCTTCATGATCCGGCGGACGGGTCAATCGGCAGTATGTATCCGCTGCGTATCTATCATCCGCCGTCCTGCCATCAACCGTATGAATGTGGCGACTATCCGCTTGCGCTTTGGGGAAATCCCTGTTGCCAGACAGGCATGATCCTGTGTGTCGGCTTTCATCCCGGCTGATGCGCCGAATCCTCACCCGAAATCTGTCCCGTATGATTGGTCAGGCAAAGCGGGCCTGAAAAAAAACGGCACCACCCCGTTGGAGGGGGTGATGCCGCAAGGTGCCGTGGGAAAAGTCGGGAAATCGACGGTTGGGAATCTGCCGGGACCCACGGGGTGAATTCCCTATACTGATAATAATTATCATTATCAAGAAAAAAGGGCGCCAGCCCGAATCGTGCCCTGTGGACCCCGATACGAAAACGTGGTGCCATGCTCTCCGATATCGTCCACAGCAGGCAGGGAAAGAATGGCCATTACACCGCTTGAGGTCGCAGCACAGCGCACAGGGGGACGGCGCGGGGCCGATATTCTGCTGGAAATCCTGGAAAGTGAGGGGGTGCGCTACATATTCGGCAACCCCGGCACGACGGAACTGCCGCTGATTGATGCGCTCCAGCGTCGCCCGGACCTGAGCTACATCCTCGCCCTGCAGGAAGCGAGCGTGGTGGCCATGGCCGATGGCTATGCGCAGGCGGCGGGGCGGCCGGGTTTCCTTAACCTGCATACGGCTGGTGGGCTGGGTCATGGCATGGGCAATCTGCTCAATGCCAGTGTGTCGCAGACGCCGCTGGTCGTGACGGCGGGCCAGCAGGATTCGCGTCATACGATTTCCGATCCGCTGCTGTTTGGTGATCTGGTCAGCATCGCAACGCCTGCGGTCAAATGGGCGCAGGAAGTCCTGCATGCGGACCAGTTACCGGTGCTGGTGCGCCGGGCTTTCAACGATTCAATGGCCGCCCCGTCCGGCCCGGTTTTCCTCTCCCTGCCCATGGATGTGATGGAGGAACCCAGTGATATCGGCATCGGCGCACCGTCCATCATCAATCGGGAATCCATAGCAGGCGGCCTGCCTGAACTGGCCCGTGCGCTGGCGGGCATCACGCCGGGGCGGCTTGCCATCATCGCGGGGGATGAAGTGCATGGGGCCAATGCCGCAACGCAGGTCGCGGCGGTAGCGGAACTGCTGGGTGCGCCGGTTTATGGCGCATCATGGCCGTCGCGCATTCCGTTTGCCACGTCCTGTCCGCTATGGGCGGGAAACATGCCCACCCGCGCCACCGATATCGCACGCCGTCTGGCGGATTATGATGCGATCTTCGCGCTGGGCGGCAAATCGCTGATTACCATCCTGTATTCCGAAGGCTCGCCCGTGCCGCCGTCCTGCGCGGTCTATCAGGTCTCGGCTGATGCGCGGGATCTTGGCCGTACGTTCCAGACCCCGCTTTCGCTTGTGGGCAATATCCGTGCCTCTCTTGATGTCCTGCTTCCCTTGCTGGAACGCGAAACACAGCCCCGTCAGGCGCAGTTCCGTACCGCAAGGGAGGTTGTCGTCGCGGCCCGCAACAGCAAACGGAACGAGGCTGAACAACTGGTCGCCCGGCATCGGGCCGATCCGGTCATCGCCCCGTGTGTTGCAGCCCATGAAGCCGTGCGGGCCATTGGTCCCCATGTCGCAATCGTGGACGAGGCCATTGCCACGTCATCCTATGTGCGCATGTTCCTGAACAGTGACTGGGTTGCGCAGTATTCCTTCCTGCGTGGTGGCGCGCTGGGCTGGGGCATGCCTGCCGCAGTCGGCGCGTCGCTGGGGCTGGGACGTGAGCCGGTCGTCTGTCTTGTAGGGGACGGCGCGGCACTCTATTCGCCGCAGGCATTGTGGACCGCCGCACATGAACGGCTGCCGGTAACCTTCGTGGTCATGAACAACCGCGAATATAACGTGCTGAAAGGTTTCATGCGGGGACAGACGCACTACGTCTCGGCGCGTGAAGGCAATTTCCTGGCAATGGATATTAACGATCCACCGGTGGATTATCAGGCGATGGCGCGTTCTTACGGGCTGGAATCGCGCCTCATCACGCGTGTAGGTGATATTGCCCCCGCCATCGAGGCCGCGATGGCTTCCGGCCGCCCCAACGTGGTGGAGATCATGATCAGCACGGTCTGAAGGTGGAGGGGGCGGTCTGGCCGCCCCTTAGCGGATGGGGAAAGAGCAGGTTGCGGGGACGGTATCTGCCCGCTCCCCACCGGGATCGACACGCAGGGTCAGGCGCATGACCGCCGCTGCCAGATGGCCGCCGCTGGTACGCATGGATGCCTTGATGTCCACGCCCTGATTGTTATCAAGGACTGCCACATTCCGCCCTTTCCCAATCGTGGCTTCCGCACGTACGGACCAGTATGTGCCATTGAAGTCGGACAGGCGGGCGAGATTGTAGACCTTACCTTCACCCTTGAGGGTGCTGTAGCCAAAGCCTACGGCACCCCCCCCGTGCAATTTGACGGGATAGGAGTGGGTACCGAAATAAAGGCGTCCTTTACCCCATGAATAACCGCCCCCAAGGGCTGCATCATGCAGGGTGAAACACAGCTTGCCGGTTTTCTGTCCCAGTGCGTCCGTTGCCCACGCAGATGAGGCTGCCAGGAGTCCCGCAGCAAGAATAACAGGGGCTGAAAGCAGAGCTGGTCGCACGGTATGTTCCTGCTACGATATGCTGGCTGGGGAGCATATATGGGAATCAAGAGGGCGCCGGTACGATTACCGGGTTCACTCATTGTTTTTCAGTCGATTATCGGCAAAAGGCAACCCCTGTCTGAAACTTGACGGCCCGGTGGCGGGAATGTGCAGCCAGGGCGGGAGGGGGCCCCATGTGTTTCACAACGGTTTCAATGAATTACGATAATGCAGCCTGCCAGTCCGTGCTGCATCGGATTCGCACGCAGCGCCCGTTTGTATATGGGCTGACCAATTACGTCGCAGCGACCCTGAGTGCCAATGTACTGCTGGCAGCCGGGGCCGCCCCGGCCATTGGTGCGGCTCCCGGCTGGGCCACGGGTTTTGGGGGGCATGCCGGGGCGATGTGGATCAACGCGGCGGGACTGATCAACTGCACGGCACAGGACATGCACGATGCGGTTACGGCTGCGCAGGCCAATGGCGTGC
>NZ_CP036404.1:2955000-3105849 GCF_004348195.1 Komagataeibacter saccharivorans
GGGTGAAAGGCCAATCAAACTCGGAAATAGCTGGTTCTCCGCGAAATCTATTGAGGTAGACCGTCGAGTATTACCCCGGGGGGTAGAGCACTGGATGGGCTAGGGGGGCCCAAAGCCTTACCAAACCTAACCAAACTCCGAATACCCGGAAGTATGAGCTCGGCAGACAGACAGTGGGTGCTAAGGTCCATTGTCGAGAGGGAAACAGCCCAGACCACCAGCTAAGGCCCCTAAATCGTGGCTAAGTGGGAAAGGATGTGGGGATTCCAAAACAACCAGGAGGTTGGCTTAGAAGCAGCCATCCTTTAAAGAAAGCGTAATAGCTCACTGGTCTAATAGAAACCCTGCGCCGAAAATGTAACGGGGCTCAAGCCACGTGCCGAAGCTGTGGGTGCATTCTTTGAATGCGCGGTAGCGGAGCGTTCCGTAGGTCTGTGAAGGAGACGGGGTGACCCTCTCTGGAGATATCGGAAGTGCGAATGCTGACATGAGTAGCGACAAACAGTGCGAGAAACACTGTCGCCGAAAGTCCAAGGGTTCCTGCGCAAGGTTAATCCGCGCAGGGTGAGCCGGCCCCTAAGGCGAGGGCGAAAGCCGTAGTCGATGGAAACCGGGCAAATATTCCCGGGCCTGCCAGAAGTGACGAATACAATATGTTGTCGGGTCTTATCGGATTGATCCGGCTTTTGGAGTATTCCAGGAAATAGCTCTGGCATATAGACCGTACCCGAAACCGACACAGGTGGACTGGTAGAGAATACCAAGGCGCTTGAGAGAACGATGCTGAAGGAACTAGGCAAATTACTTGCGTAACTTCGGGATAAGCAAGACCCGTCAGTGGGCAACCATCGGCGGGTGGCACAGACCAGGGGGTAGCGACTGTTTAGTAAAAACACAGGGCTGTGCGAAGTCGAGAGACGACGTATACGGCCTGACGCCTGCCCGGTGCCGGAAGGTTAAGAGGAGGTGTGCAAGCACCGAATTGAAGCCCCGGTAAACGGCGGCCGTAACTATAACGGTCCTAAGGTAGCGAAATTCCTTGTCGGGTAAGTTCCGACCTGCACGAATGGCGTAACGACTTCCCCGCTGTCTCCAGCATCGGCTCAGCGAAATTGAATTCCCCGTGAAGATGCGGGGTACCCGCGGTCAGACGGAAAGACCCTATGAACCTTTACTGCAGCTTTGCAGTGGCATCAGAGACATTCTGTGTAGGATAGGTGGGAGGCTTTGAAACCGGGGCGCCAGTTCCGGTGGAGCCATCCTTGAAATACCACCCTGACTGTTTCTGATGTCTAACCGAGGCCTGTTAGCCAGGTCCGGGACCCTGCATGGTGGGCAGTTTGACTGGGGCGGTCGCCTCCCAAAGTGTAACGGAGGCGCGCGATGGTGGGCTCAGGCCGGTCGGAAACCGGCTGTCGAGTGCAATGGCATAAGCCCGCCTGACTGTGAGAGTGACAGCTCGATCAGAGACGAAAGTCGGCCATAGTGATCCGGTGGTCCCGCGTGGAAGGGCCATCGCTCAACGGATAAAAGGTACTCTAGGGATAACAGGCTGATCTCCCCCAAGAGTCCACATCGACGGGGAGGTTTGGCACCTCGATGTCGGCTCATCACATCCTGGGGCTGGAGCAGGTCCCAAGGGTTCGGCTGTTCGCCGATTAAAGTGGTACGTGAGCTGGGTTTAGAACGTCGTGAGACAGTTCGGTCCCTATCTGCCGTGGGTGTTGGAGACTTGAGAGGATTTGTCCCTAGTACGAGAGGACCGGGATGAACATACCTCTGGTGCACCGGTTGTCGCGCCAGCGGCACAGCCGGGTAGCTAAGTGTGGACGGGATAACCGCTGAAAGCATCTAAGCGGGAAACCCACCTCAAAACAAGGTCTCCCCAAGGGCCGTGATAGACCATCACGTCAATAGGCCAGGTGTGGAAGCGCAGTAATGCGTGCAGCTAACTGGTCCTAATCGCCCAATAGGCTCATTCCATCGCCCCCTCAAAAGGGCAACACACATGCACAGCAGTCATCCACTCTTCAACACAATAACAAAAACGCACCAACCCATCACATCCTCTCCCCATACCGGGGAGACTGGATGACCTGGTGGCTATGGCGGGGAATGATCCACCCGATCCCATCCCGAACTCGGCCGTGAAATGCCCCAGCGCCTATGATACTGTGCCTTAAGGCACGGGAAAGTCGGTCGCCGCCAGGTCTTCCAGTCTCCCCAAACAACCGCGGGGTGGAGCAGCCCGGTAGCTCGTCAGGCTCATAACCTGAAGGTCATAGGTTCAAATCCTATCCCCGCAACCATACGTATCCGTCTGAAAAGACTAAAGAAAAGCCACCCTTACGGGTGGCTTTTTTTGTGCCTGAATCACTCCGCAGGATGCACATAGGATGCAAATGGGAGTGAAAGCGCAGCGTAGGTTGGGCTGATTTCACGTGTGCGTGAACGTGGGAGCGAGGTTCTTTAGGCGGTCCGGTCAGACTCGAACCGCAATGTCGTGAGCAAAGTTTTGGCCAAGAGCTTCAGTTGTGATCGACGCCATACGATATCCGTTCGCCGGGTTGCTCAGATAGGCAAGGTAGGCACCGGCACAGCCGCCATCGCTCCCATCAAGATCGGCGCGATCGCTCACGACGAGGCCTCGTTGTCTTAGACCCGGTTCGAGCAGGCGAAGGATATCCAGATAGAGCCCTTTCGAGGCATCAAGCAGGATCAGGTCGATTGGCTGCGGCACATCGCGGGCAAGCGTAATCATGGCATCTCCGATGCGGATATCGACCAGATCAGCCAGCCCGGCCTCGTGCAGATTGGCTGCTGCGCTTGCGGCTTTCTGTGCGACAAACTCTGTTGTCACCAGCCGCCCGCCGCCGTTATCTCTTAGGGCGGCTGCCAGGAAGAGTGTTGAAACCCCGAACGACGTGCCAAACTCAACAATATGTCGGACACCGCTGCTGCGTGCCAGCACATAAAGCAGGGCGCCAAACTCAGGTGTGACTGGCATTCTGGCCTCAGCCATGGCCTGATAAAATCCGTGTTCTCCATCATGGTTCAGTCCTGCGGACTGCGCTTCTGCACGTCGAAAGGGATCCTGTTCAATGGTCTCGGAATAGAGACGTTCAAGAACCCGCTGGATAGCTGGTGTGAATTGTGGACGAAAGAGGTGATCGGTCATGGTAACTCCACAGACAAGACTGGATGCAGATAAAAATAATCCGTCGTTTTGTGCTGGCGTTACTCGCATTTTCACTAAAGATACCGACCTCGCTCTGGCTCCACGGAAATGGCCGCGTCAGGCACGTTCGCGAGCGACGATGGACGCCATTCTGGAAGCGACTGCTCTGCTTCTGGAGGAAGGCAAATCCTGCAGCACTAACGCTATTGCGGAGCGTGCGGGTGTTGGAATTGCTACCCTCTACCAGTATTTCGATGGCAGGGACGGGGTCATCGCGGCGCTCAGCCGTCAGGTGCGGGCAAGGCTGGCGCACACTGTCACCTCAGCGTTGGAGACTGCGTGCGACCAGTCATTGCGCGAGGGAGTGCGCTCTCTGGTTCTCGCCGCAGTTCAGGCTGACCGGGAGCGTCCGCTTCTCGCCTCGCGCTTGGATGAAATTGAAGCGAAACTGCCTCTCGAGACAGACCATCGCCGTATCATGACTGAACTCTGTACAGCGATAACGACGTTTCTTGAGCACCAGAATGTTGCCTTTGGCGGGAGGGCACGAGCTCTTGCAATTGATCTCTGCGTCATTGCAGGCGCGCTCATCGACGTGGCTCGGAGACACACTGGGACGATAGAGGCAGATCAGTTGGCTCGTATCATAAGGCAGTTGATGGCGGTCATTCAGGCCGAGTAGCCGGACCAATAATCCCGATCACGGCTAAGCGCAGTAAGTCAGAGACAAGAACGTCTGCGAGCAGAAACCACAGAGAGCCACATTCGGAACTGGTCGACCGGAAAGAGCAAAAATCTCTGGCCCCGTTGATCGTGCGGGATGCCGTCGTCAGGAAAATCTGATGAGGCGGTGAAGGAAACTGGCGCTATGACGGACGACGAGTGAAGTAAAAATGGTGGCGTGTCGCGTCGGTCCAGATCTGAATATGGCATCCGACAAATCGGGGAGGCTCTGGCATCATGAAATCTTATCTGTTTCCGATCCTGGGCAGTATCGACGATATGGTCCAGCAAGAGAGGCAGATGCCTACACCTGCTTATGGGCAGGTTCTGGTCAGGATGCGCGCGGCATCGCTGAATTATCGGGATCTGACCGTCGCCAGAGGACGGTTGCCCCGTGCCAAAACAGTCGATCTCATGCCGCTTTCCGATGGTGCCGGAGAAGTTGTAGCTATTGGCGATGGCGTGACGCGACATGTGGTGGAAGATCGTGTGGCGGGCCTGTTTTTTCAGGGCTGGGTCGGCGGTGCGCTATCAGAACGGATGGCGGCCTCGGCGCTTGGTGGTCCGGTTGATGGGGTTCTGACGGAATATCGCCTGTTTGATGAGGATGGCCTGATCGAGATTCCAGGCCACCTGTCGATCTGCCCACTGTATTGGGCACGGTCAGCAGCAAATTCTCTTATGATCTTTTTCTCCGGTTCAGTCTCATGAACTTGACGCCCGATCAAATATCTGAAGTGCTGTCTGATCCTCAAAATCGTGAAAGAATTAAGGCGTTTCTGGATAGGTTCTCTCTGCTTATATCGGAAAGGGCAGGTGTTTTATGAGTATCGTGTGAAACACCGGAGCCGCCTTATTACGCTGTTATTTTTACATCAGTAAGGACAGAGACTTCCGACGGGTATGACGAAACTGCTCTGAAAATGATAAGACAGGCTGATAGTCCGGATACGACGTCTTTAGTTCTGCTCTATAACCCTGCGAATATTCCAGAGCATGCGACGGCGTAGCAATCCGCTGACGGGACGGATCAGAAACCAGTAAGGCGTAAAGCATCGTCTGGCCTTGTCACTGAGGCAGAGAACACGTGTTTTGGTTATGAGGCGACACCTGCTCCTGCTGATGGGCGCGACAGTAAAGCCAAGAACCAGTTTACAGATATCTCCCTGTTTTGTGGCTATGAAAGCATCGGCAGAGGGAAGGGAGGAAAGTCCATAATCAGCACGCCAGAATGCTCCCGCCAGACCATAGGCAAGTGTGTGTTCCGTACGGGCCAGAAGGGTAAAATCATCCAGATCCAGTGGTGGGGCTGACAGGTGCTTTAACAATCGTCCTGGAAGTTCTCGTAGGGAGATAACCTGGCGTATAAGCGGGTCATCCTGAACCCGATAGTCTGCGATGGTATTAAGAATATCAGAAGGCTGACCGTGAATGGTTATCGCGTGATGTTCGGAAAAATTGTAACGGGGGAGGAAATAATCAAAGACGTCTATCAGGACCTTATCATTGCCAGGTGATGATGTGGACATTCCAGAGGGCCTCTGTTCAGTGGAAATTGCGAGCTTTGATAAATATGTGCTCATCGCCAGACACTCTGCCACATCGTATGCCTGTGGAAGACCGGTTCCCGACGTCCGCCAGCAATATTGACAGATCGCTGATCTCCTTAGCCACGAGATGCACGACGTCTCCTTCTTTCTGCAGCATGCCTTTCACGGCCAGCATCTGCCCGCCCAGCACGACGCGCCGGTTGGCGTCGAACATGTCCGGCCAGATGATGACGTTCATGTTGGCCGTCTCATCCTCCAGCGTCATGAACACCACGCCTTCGGCGGAGCCGGGCCGCTGCCGGACCAGCACCAGTCCCGCCACGTTCACGCGTTTCCCATCCTTGGCATTCAGGGCATCCCGACAGGTTACGATGCCCTGTTCCCGTAACTCTTCACGCAGGAAGGTAACGGGATGGTCTCGTAGACTTAGGCCAAGCCGGTTGTAGTCCCGCACCACCTCTGCCCCATCGCGCATGGGCTGCAGAAGCACATCCGGTTCTTCGGCCTCCCGTGTCACCTGAGCTGCGGCAAACAGAGGGAGTGGTTCATCGCGCAGAGCTTTGATCGCCCACAGAGCCTCCCGGCGTGCCAGTCCGAGCGAGGGCCGGAAGGCGTCGGCCTCGGCCAGATGGGTGAGGGCTGCCGCTTTGACACCCGCCCGACGCCATAGATCATCGACCGATGTAAAGGGTCGGGAGGCTCGTGCGGCAACAATGCGGGCCGCATCGTCATTGGCCAGCCCCTTCACCAGACTCATGCCCAGCCGCACGGCGAGCATCCCATCGGGCCTTTCCGGTCCTTCCAGTGTGCTGTCCCAGCGCGAGGCATTGACGCAAACGGGCCGGATTTCCACGCCATGTTCCCGCGCATCGCGGACCAGTTGCGCCGGGGCATAGAATCCCATTGGCTGCGAGTTCAGAAGTGACGCCAGAAACACGTCCGGATGGGTGCATTTCATCCAGGACGACGAATAGGCCAGAATGGCGAAACTGGCCGCGTGGCTCTCGGGGAATCCGTAGGAGCCAAAGCCTTCGAGCTGTTGATAGATCCGTTCTGCAAATTCTTCCGGGTAACCGTTGGCGCGCATTCCTTCGATCAGACGTGTCTGGAACTGTGAGACGGTACCGGTATTTTTGAACGTCGCCATGGCCCGACGCAACTGATCGGCTTCGGCGGCGGTAAATCCGGCACAGATCATGGCTACCTGCATCGCCTGTTCCTGAAACAGCGGGATGCCAAGCGTTTTTTTCAGAACCTTTTCCAGTTCCGGGGTGGGATACTCTTCCGGCTCGATCCCCTCGCGGCGACGCAGATAGGGATGCACCATATCCCCCTGGATTGGTCCGGGCCTTACGATCGCGACTTCAATGACGAGATCATAAAAGACGCGCGGTTTGAGCCGTGGCAGCATGGACATCTGCGCCCGGCTCTCGATCTGGAACACGCCGATGGTATCGGCCTTGCGGATCATGGCGTAAGTGCGCGGATCTTCGGCCGGAATGCTCTGGAGCGTGAACTGCTGGCCCTTGTGTTCGGCCAGCAGGTCCAGCCCCTTTTTCATGCAGGTCAGCATGCCGAGCGCCAGGATATCGACCTTCATGAAGCGCAACGCGTCAATATCGTCCTTGTCCCACTCGATAATCTGGCGGGCCTCCATCGACGCAGGCTCAATGGGCACAAGCTCATCCAGCCGGTCATGCGTCAGCACAAATCCTCCGGGGTGCTGCGACAGATGGCGGGGCACGCCGATCAGGCAGCGGGCCAGATCCAGCGTCAGGCGGATGCGCCGGTCGGACAGATCAATGCCGCTGTCAGTCAGGGCGTCATCGTCCAGCTTGCGCCCCCAACCATGAATCTGGCCTGAGAGTGTGCGGATCAGGTCTTCCGGCAGACCCATGACCTTGCCGACATCGCGCAAGGCCCCTTTGGCGCGATAGCGGATCACCACGGCCGTCAGGGCCGCGCGGTCACGACCATAATGCTCATAGACCCACTGGATGACCTGCTCACGGCGTGCGTGTTCGAAATCCACATCGATATCCGGCGGTTCGCCCCGTTCCTCGGAGACGAAGCGTTCGAACAGCAGGGAGTTACGGGCCGGATCAATGGCGGTGATGCCGAGCACGTAGCAGACCGCACTGTTGGCAGCCGAGCCGCGTCCTTGGCAGAGAATGTTCTGACTACGGGCATAGCGGACGATGCTGTTCACCGTGAGGAAATAGGGCGCGTATTCCATGCGCCCGATCAGACCCAGTTCATGGTGCAGACTTTTGCGAACCTCGCCCGGAATCCCTTCGGGATAGGTGCAGGCTGCGGCCTCCCATGTCAGGGTTTCCAGAGCCTGCTGGGGCGTCTGACCGGGCACGGACACTTCATCGGGATACTGGTAGGCCAGATCGTCGAGTGAGAACTGGCAGCGCTCCACGATCTGCATGGTGCGGGCGACCGCTTCAGGGTAACGGCTGAACAGCCGGGCCATCTCCTGCGGTGGCTTGAGATAACGGTCGGCATGACGTTCGCGGACGAACCCGGCCTCGTCGATGGTCGTGTTGTGCCGGATGCAGGTGACGACATCCTGCAGGATACGCCGGTCATGGGTGTGGAACAGCACGTCATTGGTCACGACGGTTGGCACACGTGCCTGATGCGCCAGGTTGGCAAGCTCATACAATCGCATCTGGTCATTGGGACGGCGTAGCAGGGTGAGCGCCATGTAGGCCCTGTCGGCAAAGACGTCCTTCAGCTTGCGCAGATGCAGCGCGCAGGCCTCGTCCGCCGTGTCCGGGATCATGACGACAATCAGGCCTTCACCCCAGGCGACCAGATCCTCCCGGAGCAGATGGCATTTCCCTTTCCCGGCACGGGCCTTGCCGAGGGTCAGCAGGCGGCAAAGACGGCCATAGGCAGCCCGGTCCATTGGGTAGACCAGCACGGGCGGGAAATCCGCCAGATCGAGACGGCATCCCACAACAAGGCGGAGCCCGATCTCTTTTGCCGCGACATGGGCCTGCACCATCCCGGCCAGAGAGTTGCGGTCACAGATGCCCAGTGCCTCGATGCCAAGGGCCTTTGCCTGCGCAAACAGTTCGATCGGGGAAGACGCCCCGCGCAAAAACGAGAAATAGGTCGTCACCTGCAGTTCGGCGTAATGCGGTGCCGAGGTGCTCATCCGAAAATCCCGTGCAGAAACCAGCCCTGCGAGCCGGTCTCGCCGTGCTCACCATCACCGGCACGGTAAAGCCAGAAGCGCTCGCCGCTCGTGTCCTCCACCCGGAAGTAATCGCGGGCGATGGTCAGCTCGGCGTCATTTTTCCACCACTCGCCAAAGACCCGCTCAGGCCCGTCAGCGCATTTCACTTTCCGCTGTACGCCCCGCCAGATGAAGAACAAGGGCGGCTGGTCCGGCAGTTCCGCCATGGCCTGCACCGGTTCCGGTCGTGCCAGCAGCCGGGTGGGTCGAGGCCAGTGCTCCGGCCAGTCCTTTGTCTCCTCAGGGGCCAGGGCAGGCACGCGGCAGAAGGAGCGTTCGGGCAGATCGCTTTCCACCGGGGCAAAACGATACAGCGCCTGCATGCCGACACGGTTAGCCAGCGTGTCGATCAGGTCGGACACATCGGCTTCTTCCTCGGCGATGAGGGAGGAGACCGTCTGCCGTCGGTCCATGGGTTCTGCTAGGGACGCGATCAGCACCATGCGCTCGATGCCGAACCCCGGATCGATGGTCTCGATTTTCTCGCACAGCAGCCGCGTCAGGCGCTGCACGTCGCGTACCGGCATGGCCGTTGCTATGCGGATCGCCTCGGTGCGGCTGTCCACCCGATGCAGCAGCAGATCGAGGCGGCGCACACCCTGCCCACGTTTGTCCAGCCCCTGACAGAGCAGCGGCACCAGTTTGCCAATATAACGGGCGATGGTCTCGGCAGCGCCAATGGGTTCGGCAAAATTGCGGCTGACCTCGACTGGATCAACCGGGCGGACTGGCACGATGGCTTCTCCGATGCGCCCGAACGCCTGATCCAGCCTGCGGGCGATGTCGGGGCCAAACCGCAAGGCCAGCGGCGCACGGGGCATGGCGGCCAGCGGTCCGATGCGCGACACACCCAGTGTGGCCAGACCTTCGATAATGGTGGGTGGCAGGCGCAGCGCCTCAAGGGGAAGATCGGCCAATACAGAAGCGGTGTTACCCGGCGGCACGACGGCAATCGGTGCCCGGCCATAGCGGGCGATTGCGTGCGCAGCGCCCCAGGTGTCCGCCACCACGGCCTTTGCCCGGAACCCGGCTCCCGCCATGCGGTGGATCATATCCTTGAGCATGGGAAGTTCGCCACCATGCAGGTGATCTGTCCCGGTTGTGTCCAGAACCAGCCCGTCCGGCGCATCGACCGCTACAATGGGCGCGATCCGGTGCTGGAACCACAGGGCGAGTTTTTCCAGCCCTCGCCGGTCGCCCTCGGGATCGGCATCCATCAGCACCAGATCGGGATACAGTGCCTGAGCCTTGGCGACCGGCGTGCCGGGGCGGAGCCCCATCTTGCGGGCGGCCAGATCAACAGACAGCAGAACCCGGCGTCGTCCTTCCCGTCCGACAAGCGCCAGCGGCGTCTCAGGCGCGGGCGCGTCTGGCCCAAGTCGTTTCCTGATCCGGTCGGTCGGCCAGAGTGGCAGGTAAAGAGAGACGACCCTTGCCATCACAGGCCTCCACTTCAAAATCAGCACATTCGCCTGCGCGGGCGCGGATCAGTTCCAGCAGCCAGCGGGGACGGCCCACACCGGGCACCGGCAACGGTACGGAAGGCAGGACGGACACCCGCCAGCGGGTGACGGAAGCTGTGGGCTGGCCGAAATCCGCCGCATCCGTCTGCCGTCGCCAGCGGCGGATGGCGATGCCAAGCGAACCAGACGTCTCGGCGGCCAGTTGCAGACGGCGGGATGCGGTCATGGACAGGCGGGCGACCTCGGCGACAACGGCTCCGAGGCCGCCATGTCGCAGTCCTTCCTCGAAACTGGCCAGCACATCGACGTCCGAACTGGCCTCGACAAAAATGGTTCGCCGTGCCGACAGCCCGACCTGTTTCAGGGAGGGGGCGAACACATCCTGACGGGTGACGATCCAGAGCACCTTGCCGCGCGTGCGGGCCGCAATCCCGGCGCAGAAGTGGCCGGCCGCCGCACTGTGCAGGGCGTCATTGCCTCCGCCTGCCACTTCATGGAGGGCACCGAGCGCGAGACCGCCACCCGGCAGACGGGCGTCGATCTCGCGCACACCGAAAGGCAGCACCGTGCGACGCCGGTCGCTATGACCTTCGAGACGGCTGATCGCGGCCCGTAGCGTCTCCAGCCCAGGTTTTTTATGGCTTTCAGCGATCATGTCACGGCTCGACGTTCCTTGTGCAGGCAAATTTCCTGATTATATGTCCCCGTTTTGTTCCATTCATGCTACGCAAGTCAATGCAAATTCGCTCCGTATCCGGCATGCTGGTGTCCGATGTCGGATCAGTATCGTTGATGAAAGTGCGCTAAGGAATTGAATCCAGAACCTTCTCCCGCTTCGGGCAGCGACGGTTGTCCGTGTCCGCCATCCCGCCCGCAAGTCGGTCGATCCACAATCAGCCATCCGGATTGAGCATCACTTCGACAATCGACGGATTGTCGAGATGCCCGGCAATCGCTCGGACCGAGCGTGGTGCGCAGCATGCACTTGCCTCGGGTTACGGCTTCAGAACGGAAAGGAACGAGGGTCATCTAAACCCCGCGATTGGCCTCCCGAGGGAGGCGATGGCTCAGCGGGGTTGATTGGAAAGAGACATGAACACGGGAGCGCAACAAGTATCTGGGGATCGTAGGGCGCTGGGATAGAAGAACTTGCATAGGGGTATGTTGCCGTTTGGGCGGTGACGGGACGAAAGGGCGCTGCTAGGTTTTCTGGAATCGACCACCACACGGATCTGCGCCCGCATGAGCAAAGCCTTCATTGCCGCCGTTCTTCAGGACTCCCTCGACCGCACGGGCGTGGCCGCCACAAAGGCCGCCGATGACTTGGTTGGGGTCATCGTGAAGCAGGAGGGCGGGTTCACCCTACCGTCCTTCGGGAAGTTCACCATCCACAAGACCAAGGCCCGTAAGGCGCTCCTAAACACTGAAACGGATAAGCAGAGTTTAAAAGCGATTACAGCAGGAAAGCGAGCAGTTTGATTCCTGACACCGACCTCAAGAATATCGATCCCAAGATGCCGACTTGTGCTTCATCTGCTGCTCATGTTCACAGCGGCGTACCTATTCCCCCGGTTACCCGAGTCAAATTATTCAGCCCAGACGACTGGGAGGCGTTTGTCGAAGAGTGGGCAAATTCTCTCAAGGAAGAATATGTCAAGGTGCGGCGGTTGGGTGGATCGGGCGACTTAGGCGTGGACATTGTCGGTTTCGGCTCAGCAAAAGGTTTCGAAGGCGTTTGGGATAATTACCAATGCAAGAGATACGATCATCCGTTGAGGCCAAGCGATATCTGGGTTGAGATCGGTAAAATAATTTATTATTCGCACCAGGGAAAATATATACCTCCACGCCGCCATTATTTTGTTTCTTCGCAAGACATCGGAACTAGTCTCGAAAAGCTTTTAAACAAACCGACCGACCTGCAAGATCAGGCAGAAATAAATTGGGATAAGTATTGTAAAAAAGGGATTACGGCTACCTCTCCACTTCCATTGACCGGCATACTAAAGGAATATTTTGATTCCTTCGACTTTTCGATCTTCTCCTCTCGCTCACTTGTTGAGTTGATCGAAGCCCACAAAAAGACCGGCTTTCATGCCATTCGGTTTGGCGGAGGACTTCCGCAACGCCCCAATCCTGTGCGTCCACCAGAGAAGCATACATACAATGAAAGCCGATATATCCGGCAGCTTCTCGACGCTTATGGCGACCATATAGATGGTGGTATTACAAAAATTAAAAGCCCAGACGATCTGGATGCGCACGATATTCTTAAGCGAGACTACCTTCGTCAGCGTGAGAGATTCTATCACGCAGAATCCCTAAGAAATTTTGCCCGGGACACCGTCCCCGAAGGTACGTACGACGCTTTGCAAAACGAAATTTATCATGGGATCGTCGATGTCTGTGAAAGCGGCTATGACGATGGCTTCGAACGCATGAAGGCGACTGTTGCGCAAGCGTCAACAGTCGCTGCAACTTCAAATCCGTTGGTTTCGGCAGTCAAAACGCAGGATCGCCAAGGCATCTGTCACCAGCTTGCCAACGACGACCGCCTGACTTGGGTGCAAAAAAAATGAGCAGCCCGGTAACCCTGAACCCGTTTAACAGCGCACTTGAAACCGGTGTCCGTTCGCTCGCTATCCTTGTTGCCGCGTTTCCGGTCGCATTTGATCTGCAACGCCTTGTCGAGATGGACTACTTGGTTGTCCATTCTGGAGATGCAGACGGGCCTGAGAGCTTGCATGCGCCGCTACCGCTCCGAACTGGAGAACTTCTTATTCGAAGGAGCCTAATAGAAAAAGGCCTGATTCTGATGATAAGCCGAGGACTTGTAAGCCGCTTTCCGGCTGATGACGGCTTCAACTATATCGCAACGGAAACTGCAGGTCCGTTTGTCTCGTCACTTGCCGCAGATTATTCGCGTCAGCTTAGAGAAAGGGCCGAGTGGGTAGTGGAGCGATTCCAAGATGTTGGGACTGAAGAGATCCGGCGTATCACGCATCGCCTGTTCGAGCGGTGGTCAAGCCAGTTTCAACCCATTCAACAACTGGGACCTCGCTAATGGCTGACTGCTACCTTCAGCTTCGTAAAATCACGTTCAAAGGACCAAAGGCAGGTGTCAGCCTCGGTTTCACTTCCGGCGTAAATGTGGTCTGCGGTGCATCTGATACAGGGAAATCCTTCTTGGCCGAGTCAATCGATTTTATGCTCGGCGGTTCAAACCTACGTGAAATACCAGAGTGGTCAAGGTACGGAGAAATCGAGCTCGACTGCCATGTGACCGATGGCGAAAATTGGCGTTGGCGTCGATCAATATCTGGCGGAAACTTTAAGCTAATTGATCTTAACAATCCTGAATCAAGTGAGAAAAACTTAAATCAAAACCATTCTCACGGAAAAATCGACAACCTTTCCGGGTTTTTGCTCGAGAAGCTCGGCTTGCTTGATAAGCGTATCCTCAAGAGTAAAACTAAGGGGACCACCCAAAGTCTCAGCTTTCGGAATCTGGCACGTCTTATTATTGTCCAAGAGGGAGAAGTCCAGCAGCGAGGTTCTCCATTCTGGAGCGGCCAATACACGACAAAGACTGCCGAACTAGCAACGATCAAGCTGCTGCTCACTGGCGTAGATGATTCCGCGGTCGTTTCTTCCATGGATCCGGGCCCAGACAATACGAAACAGATCGCTCTTATCGAGGAGTTACTGACAGATCTCGCTACCGAGATAGCCGACCTTGACGAGGATCAAGAGGCGCTATCTTCTCAACTTGACCGACTTGAAGTTTCGATTGGAGCTCTCAATGAATCTTTAAATGCTGCGCAGCGCCAGCTGGATAATCTGGTAATCCAGCGGCGGAAGGCGTTTGAAGAACAGCATGCTATATGTGGACGCCGCGACGAAATTTCTGAATTGCTTGCCAGATTCAATTTGCTGCAGAAACACTATTTCGTGGACATTGATCGACTTACCGCTATTCATGAAAGCGGATCGATGTTCGCATATGTGGAGGCCATACCGTGCCCGCTTTGTGGTGCTGCTCCTGAGTCTCAGCATATGGACGAAACGTGCGATGGTGATGTTGAGGCCATTGTTGCAGCAGCTGCGGCTGAAATTGAGAAGATCGAACGACTGAAGAACGAACTTACTGCCACGGTAGAGGACTTGCGCCGCGAGGATGGGGATCTGAAAATCTTGTTGCTGAGCAAGGACACCGCTTACCAGGAACTAAACAAAACGATCCAAGAGAGCGTGGCCCCAGAAGTAAGCGGTACACGAACTTCATTTGCTGAGCTCGTGGAGGAACGCGCGAGCGTCCAGAGAGCAATCGATCTCTTCGCAAGACGAGAAAAACTGGAAGCGCGCCGACACACACTAATAGATGAAAGTAACACAGGTGTTGAAGAAATAGAGTTGACTTCTGGTATTCCAGAATCCGTTTCTCACTCATTCTCCAAGAAGATTTCGTCCATTCTTGAAGCATGGAATTTTCCAGGAGAATGTCTCGTCTATTTTGACAAACAGACCGCTGATTTTGTTATTGACGGCAAACCTCGAGGCAGCCGCGGCAAAGGACTGCGCGCCATAACACATGCAGCCGTTACAATTGCTCTTCTTGAATACTGCCAAGAGAACGGCCTCTCGCATCCGGGATTCGTCGTTATTGACTCACCCTTGCTCGCTTATTTCAAGCCTGAGGGTGACGATGATCTCGTATTGAGAGGAACCGATCTTAAGGAAAAATTTTACGAATATCTAGTTCAGCATCATAGTGCTGAAAGCCAAGTCATCGTTATTGAGAATTTGCACCCGCCAACTGAAATTCAGCCTTGTTTATCAATGACGGTATTTACTGGAAACCCAAAAGATGGCCGATACGGGTTTCTATAGAGCGATCTTTTCTCGCAATCGAACGGAGTTGGGCAGAGAAATTAATCGAGATCATCGGCGGAGAGCGGATTAATGTGCCCTGATATAATACTGTAAAATATCTTGGAGGTGCAAACCATCCTCAAGGCTGCAGTCGCCTTCATGTCGGTCATTTAATGCATAGATGCGTCAAATGGAGAGCGTACATCACTGGTAACCCTCCAAAGGATACCAGTTAGGATCACCCAAAAAATTACCTAAGTTTGCAGATTGTTCGTATTTCTAAAATTTTTGAGTGAACTCAATCTGGGATAGTATGGCGTCAATCATCTACAGATGCAAAACAGAGTCTTTGCGCTGAAATTTAGACGCCAGTATTAATTCATATTCGAATAATTTAATAATTATATTCATATACATTCTGAATGCTGCATCCAACATAACACAATTTATTGAAAATATAGATATGCTAAATGGGGCAAAGGACTCAATTTAAAGAATTGATAATTTGAAAAAAATGCAGGATAATTAAAGAGAGGTAGCTCTACTTTGCCATTCATGGGGGATGCCGATTTACGGTAGAGGAGATTTACGGGTTGTCACGTCTTAATGATTTTTTGAAAAAAAATAATATTGCTGTTAGCTCGGAGCTTCCAATAGTTCACACCACTCAAGGATTTAACCTTCAAAGTATTATGGGTTCTTCCGAACTTGCTCCAACACCATGCAATATCTTCGAAGGCGAAGATTTAAATTATTTTTTTTATGGAAAGCCATCATATAAATCTGCGGGGGACTTTGGACAATCTAAGCAGTGGGAAATGCCTATTTGCTTTCTCCTATCGCCTTCAGCGATCTCCAATATAAAACGCATCTACCCCTTTGATAGTGGTGCTTTTTTATCGGGTCGTCACCCAGATTATATTCGAAAGATGGGTATATCAGACTTTGAGGCAGCTCCATCTCCTGATACTCCGCGTAGAATTATTGGAGCATTTTTTGATAGTATTGATGATTTTTTTCGCCTAAAGCCGAAGGATGAGGATAAATTTAAAACAGAGTTCTCGTTAAGTCTTTTGGATGCTCAGGTTTTGGCGCTACGTGAGTTGGCTGGAGATACATCTTTGGCGACAATAGACGATAGACGTTTCGCTGTTGAGATTCAGAGTGATCAAAAATTAACTTTGAATGCTAGTTCGGTCGAGGCGGTTGTTATCTCTGATAGTTACTTCAGCATCGAAGAAGTGCGTAATTATATTACTGATATTCTGCAAGCCGAAATCATCATGTATTCCACTTACAGTTTGGCCGCGGCAGATCATACAGCACTAATTTACGACAAGGTTTGCCAATACCTATCTCATAAGGACGTTCTATGACGGTTTGGAAGTGTATCGGCGCTTTAAGCGTTACCAATAATCTCACTGCATTTAGCACGCCTATCTTTTTTTCCGGTGATGATGAGTTGCCTCACGCGCAGAGTGTAGATGAAAATGGAAACATCAAGAATATGTTTCCAATTCCTGCAGGCTACCTTAACACCATGAAGAAGCTTCCATGTGAAAAAGAACTGACCATCTCGGTCGGTGGTGAGGAAATTTTTGGATTTTTTATAGAACCTGACTGTCCGTTTTTTGGATCCGGTCAAGACTTAGAGGATTTCCTACTTAGCAACATTGAGGTCATCAAGCAATCACCCGTGGCATATCTCTCGGCGGTTCGATTTCTGGGACTCGGGGTTGAAGATGAAATTCATGCAATATGTGAAG
Organism: Komagataeibacter saccharivorans; assembly: GCF_004348195.1. Lineage (NCBI taxonomy): Bacteria > Pseudomonadati > Pseudomonadota > Alphaproteobacteria > Acetobacterales > Acetobacteraceae > Komagataeibacter > Komagataeibacter saccharivorans. The sequence goes on from NZ_CP036404.1 coordinate 2,971,803, forward strand.
TGGGGAATCTAATTAATAATGGGTATGTAAGAAAAGCTTTTATCAGTTTTGAACAATTCTGCGTCGGAAAATCAGAACAGACGAAGAATATTGAGAGTCTTATCGAGCAACTTTCCCAGAGTGGTAACTTTGCCACTACGCACACTATTATTGAAAAATTAATGAATCTGCAGGAATCGTTCGAGAGTCGCCATTTTAAGCAGGCATTACGTGCGTGCTTAAGTAATAATCAAGTGCATTGGATAGCTGGAGATGCAGATGTTAAGACATTTGTTAACTTTATTATAAATAATGGTCGGCTTAAGTTAACTGAGTCTGCACGCTCGACACTCTTTGATTAGATGGCATGAGGTTATAATCATTTTTGTGTCGGATAATTATCTATTTCCTCGTCCACTTACTCGAGGAAAAACACATGTGGATTTTTATAACGATTTTCATACTCGGAGAAGGCTTGTTTGACGCTCCTGCCTAGCCGTAGGTGTTTATGGTAAAAGATGTGGCACATAAGTGCGGCATTGTAAAATGAAGGGTCTTTGATCGGAGAAATATAATAATCGCATCGTGTGGCAGCTTTAAATTCTTTGCGCGGTGTCTTTTGACCTGAGAGGCAAGCCGTTGAGACAACGGTCTTTCCAGAGAGATTAAGACCAGCCGAAGCAATTTCTTCCATCGTTATGTGTTTCTCGTCAGGCGTCCAGAACCCAATAAATTTTTTTCGTTTCTTGTTAGGGCGTGTCGTCAGTTAAGCAGGATGATGATTGAGGCGAACTGCACGGCTGCGAGGAAGGTCGATTTCAGTTTATCGTAGCGGGTTGCGATAGCGCGAAACTGCTTGAGTTTATTGAAGAACCTCTCAACAAGGTTCCGTTCGCGGTAGAGAGAAAAATCGGTTTCCCGTCGTGTCGTTCTGTTGCGTTTTGGCGGGATGACCGGGGTAATCCCGCGCTGTATCAGCCGATCGATCAACCTGTCCGCGTCATACGCCCTGTCAGCAAGGAAAGCATCTGGGTCGATGTTTTCCAGAAGCGGTTCCGCCTGGGTGATATCGGCATCCTGTCCCGGTGTGATGTCGAGTTCCACCGGATTACCCAGAGCGTCGCAGATGGCATGGATCTTTGTAGTCAACCCGCCTCGTGATCGTCCGATGGCCTGATCCGTGCCCCTTTTTTGAGAGCTCCGGCACTATGCTGATGCGCCCGGACAATTGTGCTGTCGATCATCATGTATTCGTTGTCGTGATCAGCGGCCAGATAATGAAATATCCGTTCGATGACGCCGCTTTCACACCAGCGGCGCAGACGCCGGTGCACGTTTTTCCAGTCCCCGAAACGGGCAGGAAGGTCGCGCCATGGAATGCCCGCGCGATAGCGATACAGCACCGCCTCCACGAACAGACGGTTGTCCGCCGCAGTGCCGCCGACATAGCCTTCTCGACCGGGAAGAAGATCCTTTATCCGCTCCCACTGGTCATCGCGTAAACTATAGCGCCGCATCTGTCTGTCTCCCCCAAAAAAACGGGAAAACAGTCAACACACGCAGACACAAAGTACAACCCTCACGTGCCACACTCAGGGCTTAACTGACGACACGCCGTAGGGGGCTTTCTTAGGTACCCATGTGTCGCAATGTGAACTACATCGGCGACTGTGGGCACCGACGATAGCAGTTCCAGAAACTGCGTTTTTGTGCGCACAGAATGATAGTGGTTCGCAACGCCCATAAGGTTGAGCATATGACGGATAAATTTTCCTTCAGAGCCAGGGTCTTCCCCTTTGTCTTGGCAATCGATAATCAACACCGAACGCCTCGCCTCTTGCTGTTTCTGTCCGGACATATTCAATTCCTTATGGGCGTTTAAAATGAAGCCGCGCTCAGGTGCTTGTATATTAAACACGGCGGTCCTGATTTGAAAACCGGTCGAAAATGTTCGGCAGTCCTGCGCGCCAACAGGCTGTCCAATACTGTCTTCGATGGCATCGGGCACATCTTTGACGTAATATGCCATCTGTTCCACCTGAAACAATCTTACTGCCCCATAACACCATCCGTTCCATCGGTCTCATTAAGATGGGACCCTGTATATAAGTATACATGTTCATTACTATAAGTAATAAAGTAATTCCGGCGCTCTGAATGTCGACATATGAAAGTATATTATTAATACATACCGAGATGTCAAAAACATAGCCGTGCCGCATGAGTTTCTTGAACATGGACCATAATGTAAATGGTGGCTTTTCTTATCTCGGCGTTTGAAAACTGACCTTCCGCCCCCTCCTAATTGTCGACATTTTCTACCGGAAAAGCGGGGGCGGGTTTGTCTCGGTGTAGCTGTCAGAGTCAGAGGGCTGCGCGGAATTTCGTGACGGGTTGAGAGGGTAGGGGAAAGTCTCCTGTCCGCCCGTCATGGAGTTTTTCGCCATGGCGACCGCCATTCCCAAAATTACCCTGAGTTCCTCTCGTGATATCCCGTTCAACCGGCTGGTCCTGTCCCAGTCCAACGTGCGGCGGGTAAAGGCCGGCCTGTCGATTGAGGAACTGGCCCGCGACATCGAGCGCCGTGGGCTGTTGCAGAGCCTGAACGTCCGTCCCGTTCTCGACGACACCGGGGCCGAGACCGGCACTTACGAAGTCCCTGCCGGCGGACGGCGCTTTCGCGCGCTCGAACTGCTGGTGAAGCAGAAGAAACTGGCGAAGACCGCCCCCGTGCCCTGCGTCGTGCGCGAGGCCGGATCGGCCATTCTTGCCGAGGACGACTCTCTGGCCGAGAACGTCCAGCGCGTGGCCCTGCATCCGCTGGACCAGTTCCGCGCCTTTCGCGACATGCTGGAGAAGGGCATGTCCGAGGAGGAAATCGCAGCAGCGTTCTTCGTGGCGCCCGCCGTGGTCAAACAGCGCCTGCGCCTCATGACCGTGTCCGACAAACTGCTTGAGATATACGAACAGGATGGGATGCGGCTGGAACAGTTGATGGCCTTTTCCATCAGTGACGACCATGCACGGCAGGAACAGGTCTGGGAGATCGTGGCCCAGAGCCATAACCGTGAACCTTATGTCATCCGCCGCATGCTGACGGAGAAAACCGTGCGGGCCTCGGATCGTCGCGTGCGCTTCGTCGGACTGGACACCTATATTGCGGCCGGTGGTCCTATCATGCGCGACCTGTTCGAAGCGGATGACGGTGGGTGGCTGCAGGATCCCGCCATTCTGGACCGGCTGGTCATGGAAAAACTGCAGGCTGCTGCGGAGGACATCCGTGCCGAGGGCTGGAAATGGGTCGAGACCGCCCTGTCATTCCCATGGGGCCACACACGACATTTCGCGGAGATCAATGGCACTGAAGTGCCACTGACCGATGAGGAGACGGCCCAGCTTGACGCCCTGCGTGCCGAGCAGGAAACCATCGAGGCTGAATATGCCCAGGCCGATGAATATCCAGACGAGGTGGATGCAAGGCTGGGCGAGATCGAACAGGCCATCCTTGCCCTGGAGGAACGGCCTCTGGCGTTCGATCCTGCCGACATGGCGCGGGCCGGCGCGTTCGTCAGCCTCGACAGTAATGGCACATTGCAGGTTGAGCGGGGCTTCGTGCTGCCCGAGGACATGCCGACCGAGCCAGAGGAGGTCGATGACGCCGGCGGTGCCGATGGATACGATTATGCTGCGTATGACGGACAGGATGAACGTCTTGCTGATGATGGCGGCGACGGGGGCGGGGAGGGCAACAGCATTTCTCCCGACTTTGAGCCCGAGGAGGAAGACGGGATCAAGCCGCTGCCTGACCGGCTTCTCACCGAACTGACGGCGTGGCGCACGCTGGCCCTGCGGGATGCGGTCGCCAGCAATCCGCATATCGCCCTGACCGAATTCCTGCATACGCTGGTGCGTAATGTTTACTGGCAGACACCGGGTGCCGACTGCTTGGAAGCCTATGTCCGCGAAATCGCGCTGCGGGTTCATTCCTCCGACATGCCCGGCAGCCTGCCGGCCCATGCCCTTCGCCAGCGCAATGAGGGCTGGAAGCACGATCTGCCGGAAGACGAGGACGCGCTGTGGCACTGGATCGACGGGCTGGACAACACCAGTCGCATGGCCCTGCTGGCCCATTGCCTGTCCTTCGGCATCAACGCCTTGCATGAATCGTCTTATGGTCCGTCTCTGGCACGCAGCGTCCGGGAGCGGCTGGTCCGCGCCAACCGGCTTGCCACTGCGCTCAGGCTCGACCTGGTTGAGGCGGGCTGGCAGCCCACGGTCGAGAACTATCTCGGTCGGGTGACCAAGGCCCGCATCCTGCAGGCGGTGCGGGAAGCACGCGGCGATGAAGCGGCCGCGCGTATTGCGCATCTGAAAAAGCCCGAGATGGCGCGCGAGGCCGAGCGGCTGCTGGAAGGATCTGGCTGGCTGCCCGAGGCGTTGCGCACGGTGGGTGGCGCAGGGCAGACGCCTGTTGAAACAGTGACGGCAGGCGAGGGCGTGGAGGCTATCGCCGCTGAGTAAACTTCATGGGATTAGGAACTTTGAGACAGCGGCTTCCGGTGCCCGGAAGCCGCTTTTTTTCATGTCCGACATCCCGGAAAGAGGGAGAGGGCGGCTTCGCCTTCTGTGCCGAATAACCGGCATAGAGGAGAGTTTTCCATGACCACGACCACCATCCTGCCCCCTGCGTCGGGAGTGTCCTGAAGTCTGTGTATCTGGCCTGGCCCATGAGTTTTCAGATACTCAAGCGGCGAAGCGCTCGCCAAACATTATGGCGAACTGGTTGCGGGCTGCAAACCATTCCCGCACATTCCGCCCGTCTTTCTCAAAGTTGCGGATCGCCAGGTAGATCAGCTTTGCTGCGGCATCGTCAGTCGGGAACGAACCGCGCGTCTTGATCGATTTGCGGATGACCCGGTTCAGGCTTTCGATGGCGTTCGTCGTATATATGATCTTGCGGATCGCCGGATCGAAGGCAAAAAACGGGATCACTTCGGCCCATGCCCGGCGCCATGCCGGGGCGATTGACGCGTATTTCCCGGCCCATTTCTCCTCGAACTCATCGAGCTCTGCGGCTGCCAGGTCAGCGGTTGCGGCCCCGTAGATCCGGCGCAGGTCGGCAGCCACGGCCTTGCGGTCCTTCCATGAGCAGAAGTTCAGGCTGTGGCGGACCAGGTGGACTATGCAGGTCTGAACCATCGCCTCGGGAAAGGCGGCGGTGATGGCCTCGGGAAAGCCTTTCAGCCCGTCCACGACCGTGATCAGGATGTCCTGGATGCCCCGGTTTTTCAACTCGTTCATGACCGAAAGCCAGAATTTGGCGCCTTCATTCTCGGCGATCCAGAGCCCCAGAACCTCGCGCACCCCCTCGCGGGTGACACCGAGGGCGACGTAAACCGCCTTGTTTTTAACGGTCCGGCTGTCAGCATCGCGGATCTTTACCCGAAGGGCATCGAAGATCACGATGGGATACATCCGATCCAGCGCCCGGCCCTGCCACTCCCGGACCTCGTCCAGCACGGCATCGGTGACGCGACTGATCAGGTCAGGAGAGACCTTCAGGCCATAAAGATCAAGCAGATGGGTCTGAATGTCCCGGACAGTCAGACCGGCGGCATAGAGACCGATGATCCTGTCATCGATCCCGTCAATTCGGGTCTGGCCCTTCTTTACAAGCTCTGGTTCGAAGCTGCTGTCGCGGTCGCGCGGCACCGTCAAAGGCAAGGCACCGTCCTGGCCTTTGAGCACTTTGGTCGTGGAGCCATTCCGCCGGTTCGACTGGCCCGGCGGGGCAGCCTTGCCTTCCTCATAACCCAGATGCGCGGTCAACTCCGCACCCAGCATACGCTCCATGAGCCGAATTTTCAGCTCCTTCAGCAGACCGGCATCGCCGAGCAGGTCTTCAGGACGCTCCACGTCCGTCAGCAGTGCGTCCAGGATTTCTCTCGAGATGGTCATTCATGCTTCCTTTCGGGACAGCATGGACCAGATCAGTCATACACAGAAGATCGGACACTCTCCCTGCGTCCCGTGGCGCCGCGTCCGGCGGCTTCCGGATTGATCCCTCCCGTGGCAAGCGCAATGCTCGTGTATCGTCCGAATGGTTCTTGCGCCTCGATGATGAGCGCTACCTGTCGCTGTCCGACCTGCATGCCGCGACCCTGGCGCGGGCAGACCGCGCCACGGCCCGCACTGTGGAAAGCCGCGCCATTCGCGTCGAGGCATCCCGCGACAATGCCGAACGCCTGACTTTGACCGTGCCGGGGCAAAGCGAGCAGGTTTCACCGACACACTGGTCGTTCGGCCAGATGTGCAGCCTTGTTGGCGCACCGTCGTCCTACCTGCGCAATCTTCCCGCTCCACTGGCGGCGATCAACCTGCAGCACGGCCTGCTGTCGCACCGGGCCGAACTGATCAAAACACTGGAGACCGAGGGCGGCCGGGTTGAACTCCGGGCCGTGACCGGTCCAGATTATGGTCGCATCTGGGACCATGAACTGGTTGGTGCGGTGCGCAAGATCGCTGGGGATGGCACAGGCGATACAAACTGGAAGGTGCCCGGTGTGATTGACTGGGCGACCATGACCCATAATCCGTACGTGGACATCACCAAGGAAACCACGACGCTCTACGCATCTGATCGCGACGTGTTCCTGTTCCTTGTGGACGATACGCATCCGATCGAGGCTGGACGGCTGCCCAACGGCGACCCCGATCTCTATTTCCGGGGTTTCTATGCGTGGAATTCCGAAGTTGGCAGTAAAAGTCTTGGTATTGCGTCATTCTATCTGCGCGGGGTGTGTCAAAATAGAATGCTCTGGGGCGTGGAAAATTTCGAACAGATCACGATCCGGCACAGCAAGTTTGCGGCCTCGCGTTTCGTGCATCAGGCCACGCCAGCGCTACGGAATTTCGCCACGGCCAGCCCGGCCTCGTTCATCTCTGGCATTCAGGCCTCGCGCCGGACACTCGTTGCAAAAACAGACGATGACCGTGAAAGTTTCCTGCGTCGTCGTGGGTTCTCCAAACCGGAAACTACAAAGATCATCGAAACCGTGCTGCACGAGGAAGGGCGCAAGCCCGAGAGCGTGTTTGACTTCGTGCAGGGGATAACGGCACTGGCGCGGACGAAGACCAACCAGGACACACGGCTCGATCTTGAGGGCAGGGCGCGCAAGCTGATGGAGAAGGTCGGATGAAGCCGGCCATCATCAGAAACCGGCGTGGTGGGGAAGGGGCGGCGGACAAGGTCCGCCGCCTTTTGCCCGTCGGCAGGTCAGTCGTTCAGGCTGTCCTTCAGCGCCTTGGCAGGGGTGAAGGCCAGCTTGCGCGAAGCCGCGATCTGGATGGTCGCCCCCGTGGCCGGGTTGCGGCCTTCACGGGCGGCGACCTCTTTTACCTTGAACTTGCCGAAGTTCGGCAGGGTGATTTCATCACCCGCTTTCGCAGCTTCGGTCATCGCCTCGATCAGGGCGTCCAGCACCTTGCGGGTATCGGTCTTGCTCGTGTCGGTGGTGGTGGCGATATGATCGACCAGGTCGGCAATCTTCATGATGATGTCCTTCGTCCTCTGTCGGGCCTGTGCCCGTTGCCTGTGCCGTTACGGGGGAATCATGGCGGCATCAAGCCTGCAGGGAGGGTGCAATGACAGACGCGCATGCATGGGACGCTGGCGATCTGGCCCGCAGGCTGGCTGAAAACGCCGAGGCGGTGTGTCGTCATTATCTCTCGACCGGGCGACGGCACGGCAATTACTGGCTGGTCGGCGACGTTCATAACACTCCCGGCCGCTCACTTTATGTCCGCCTGCATGGGGGACCGGACGGGCGCGGGGCCGCCGGGCGCTGGACGGATGCCAGTACCGGTGCGTTCGGCGATCTGCTTGACATCATCCGCGATTGCCTCGGGCTTCTTGATTTCCGTGATGTCGCGGACGAGGCCCGTCGTTTCCTCAGCCTGCCACAACCGGCACCACGACTGGCCTCTGACCGTGGCCGTTCCCATGCGTTTGGCCACGATGCTGCCCCGCAGGCATCAGGAACCGCTGATTCCGCACGACGGCTCTGGGCCATGTCTCGTCCGATTGCCGGCACACTGGCGGAAATCTGGCTGCACCATCGTGACCTTACCCGCCTGACGGACCTGCCCTCGCTGCGTTTCCACCCAGACTGCTACTACCGCGCCGATGCCGACAGTCCGCCCGAGACCTGGCCCGCGATGATCGCCGCCGTTACCGACCTTGATGGCACTTTGACCGGCATGCATCGCACCTGGCTGGCGGCGGACGGGCGCGGTAAGGCACCGGTCGAACATCCGCGTCGCGCCCTGGGCGGGTTGCTCGGCCATGCCGTGCGCTTCGGGGTGGCGTCCGATGTGCTCGCTGCCGGGGAAGGCATCGAGACGGTCCTGTCGCTGCGGCAGGTTCTGCCCGATCTGCCACTGGCCGCCTGCCTGTCCTCGGCGCATCTCGCCGCCATGGTGTTTCCGTCCATGCTGCGTCGCCTCTACGTGCTGCGCGATGATGATCCCGCCGGAGACCATGCGGTAGCCACCCTGGTGGCCCGGACGCAGGAGGCCGGGATCGAGTGCCTCGTGCTGTCACCGCGTCTGGCGGATTTCAACGATGATCTGCGTTATCTCGGGCGTGGCGCGATGCGGGCGATCCTGCATCCGCAGCTTGCCCCGCAGGACGTGGCGCGGTTTCTGCATCCGGTCACGCACTGAGGCGGGCCGGGAAGGGAGCGTGCGGGTCATCGTCGTTTCCTGCCGTGGGGGGCTGTCCTGTTTCCGGATGAGGCGCGCCCGCGGCCTTTTCTGGAGGGGAGCGGGCGTCAGCCAGGCTGGGCCTGCAATGGCGGAGCCGGCTATTTTCCGCCGCGCGTGCCGCGCTTTGCATCGCGAAGCAAAATAGCCGTCTCCCTGCCATCCTCCACTGCGTTCCGGCCGCGCATTGCGCGGTTCCGGTCCGGCCTTCGTCTGCCGCTTTCCGCCCCCGGAAAGGCCGCGAGGGGCGCGGCCAGAACCGGAGGACAGACTCATGACCCGCACACAGGATGATTTCGAACCCGCCCACGCCACCTCTTCCACCGCCCATGTGCTGGCGGAACTCCAGCTCTACGGCCACCGTCCGTTTGAGGACGAGCCAGACGCGAGGCCGCTGCCCGACGCCAGCCAGATCGGGGGCGCGGTGGCTGACATCTTCGATGCCCTGTCAGCCACTCTGACCGACACCCGGCTGGAACCCGATCTCGAACCGCTGCTCTGGTCCACCGTCAACGTCTTTCACCGCATGGTCGGGCAGGTGGAGCGCGATCTCGACCGCAACGAGGCGGCGCAGAAACGCAGCCAGCAGGAACAGGATGGCAGCGAGATCCGTTCGGTGGAACTGGAACGCCTCATTGCCGAGGGGCTGACCCTGCTGGAGCGACGCAACGCGTACGAGATCTTCCGCGACCTCGCCTGCGACCAGTTCGAACGCCTGACGATGTCGCCCTGGCGCCCGCGTTCAGGCTCGCTGGTCAGTCGCAGCACCCTGACGGCGTCGATGATCGACAGCCGCGATTTCCTCAACGCCCGCCGCAAGGCCGAAACCGAACTGCTTGTGCCTCCCGGACCAAAGGTCGCGGTCACCGGCGGGCTCGATTTCGAGGACCATCACCTGATCTGGAGCCGGCTGGACAAGGTGCGCGAGAAGCACCCCGACATGGTGCTGCTGCATGGTGGTTCACCGAAGGGGGCGGAATTCATCGCCTCCCGCTGGGCCGATCATCGCGAGGTCGCGCAGATCGCCTTCAGGCCCGACTGGAACCGGCATGGCAAGGCGGCCCCGTTCCGGCGGAACGACGCCCTGCTGAAAGTCCTGCCCGTCGGGGTCATGGTGTTTCCGGGATCGGGCATTCAGGACAATCTGGCTGACAAGGCCAAACAGATGGGCATCCCGGTCTGGAGGTTCCACAGGGAGGCTGGCGCGTGAGCGCCAGCCGGATTGTCCATGACGGCGATGGTGTCAGCCCGGAAGACGGGTTGGCGCACTTTCCGTTTTCAGGCCGCCAGTTCCGTCCCGGCGCTGGCCGTCTCCGCAAGGGCATGGCGCACAATCTGTGTCCCGCCATGCAGGCCCAGTCCTCCCATGATGAAGGCCACGATGATATCGGGCCATCCCGTGCCGGTGCCAAAAACACCCAGTGCCGCCAGCAGTACCGCCAGATTGCCGATGGCGTCATTGCGCGAGCAGATCCAAACTGAGCGCATGTTCGCGTCCCCACTGCGGAAGCGGTACAGCATCAGGGCGACACCCCCATTGGCCAGCAGCGCCAGGCCGCCGATCAGGCCCATGGTTTCGGCATGTGGCAACGTACCTGACCAGGCGTGCCACAGCGTGTTGCCCAGCACCCAGAGGGCGAAGACCAGCATGGTGGCGCCTTTGAGCATTGCTGCCCGGCTGCGCCACGCCAGCGCCATGCCCGTGACGGTGAGGCTGATGGCGTAATTGGCGGTGTCTCCGAAGAAGTCGAGCGCATCCGCCTGCAGGGAGGCGGAACCCGCCATGACGCCGGCGACGATCTCGGTCAGGAAAAATCCGCCATTGACGATCAGGGCGATCCAGAGTGCTCGGTGCCAGCGACGGGCATCGTGACCGGTCGAGGGAGAGACGGAACTCGGGCAGCAGGAGTCATGACAGCAGGGCATGGCGACACTCTCGCAAAAGACGACGAGCACCCCATATCCACCCTGTAGTCACTACAGGGTCAAGAACTTCATGACGCAGACATATACGATCGGGGAACTTGGACGCCTGACGGACACGAAGGTCGAGACCGTCCGGTATTATGAACGTGTCGGACTGCTGCCGCATCCACCCCGAAGCAGTGGCAATTACCGCGTTTACGATGACGCGCATCTGGGGCGTCTCGGCTTTATCCGTCGGGCGCGTGAACTTGGGTTTTCACTGGACCAGGTGCGGGAACTGCTGGATCTGGCCGGGCAGACAACCCGGTCCTGTGAAGAGGTGGACGAGATTGTTCAGGCGCACGTCACGGATATAGAGCGCAGGATTCATGATTTGCAGACACTCCGGCAGGAACTGACACAACTCCTTGCGCAATGCCAGCATGGGAAAGTCGCCGAATGCCGGATTATCGGGGCGCTGCAGCCTTATGCGGACAGGCCGACGGCTGGGTAACGCCGAACTCCCCCCATCCAGCGCGTCTCACTGGTGGAAATTACATCCTTTATCACCCGGTAGGCCCCGACCGGAGAGACTGACGGGATGGGTTCAGGTGTTGTCTCCGTGCGCCTGCGGGTTTGGTCCAGTGGGAATGAAAATACCCTGCTTTCGTCATCGGTGACATGGCCGGGACATCCATGGCGAAAGAGGGATCGTCCAGACGGCTTCGATGGAGCGCACATGTGCTGGGGGCGGGGCCATGCGACGCGGCGCGAACGTGCCCATAAACAGGCGCGGATGATGGGCATCATGCCGGATTGGCTGTGGAAACGACCAGCAGCTTTTGCAGAACCCTTTAGCGGGCAGAGACAATTTCGCTCCAGACAGCACGGTCCCACCTTCATGGACCGGTCATGCCGGCATCGTATCTCCATGGGGCTGGCGGGTCCGCATACCATGGCCTCTGTCGGATGGCTGATCTAGCCGAAGACCGGCTGCGCCTCGATCGGCTGGCCGCAACGGCGTGCCAAAACTTTCTTCCCCTGACGGCTGCGCCGTCATTCCTCGCGAGCCAAGGAAGTTCCGGCCCTGCCGTCCTCCGCTGCGCTGCGGCCCCTGCGGGGTGCTCTGCCGCTCGCCTCCGGCTGGTCGATCGCCATCGAGGCCACGGTGGTCGCGGCCCGATAACAGCATGGAGATACGACAATGGCTAACATCGGTTCCTTCAAGAAGGTGGGCGAAGGCTTCGAAGGCGAAATCGTCACCCTGGCCCTGCAGGCCCGCAACGTCCGTCTGGTGGCGGAAACCAGCCGGGCCAACGACAACGCCCCCAACTACCGCGTCTACCTCGGACGGGTTGAACTCGGCGCCGCATGGACCCGTCGCTCCAGCGAAGGCCGCACCTATCTGAGCCTGAAGCTGGACGATCCTTCCTTCGCCGCCCCGATCTTCGCGAACCTGTTCACCGACGAGGAAGGGGAAGGCTACACCCTCATCTGGACCCGGCCCCGCAGCCGGAACGGGGAGTAAGCTCCTCACCATCAACCCCGCCCGGTCTCCCCGGGCGGGGCCTTCCGGCGCTTCTTTTCCCACGTGCTCTTTCGGGGCGCGGCGGCAGCGCTGGTCGCCCGACGTGGAAGGCAGGAGGAACAGGGGCTTTCCCTCAGCCTTCCCATTGTACCATGCGCGAGGGCGAACCGCGTCAAGGACGCGTGGTCCCCCCAATTTTGCCCGACGCACCCTTCGGGCGCGCCGAACAAAATCGGCTCCCCCACGCGCCGGCGAGCCGGTCGCCTGCGGCGATCCCTGACCCGGTCCGCCCCGGCATGAGCCCTCCGTCCTGTCTTCGAGAAACGAAAGGAACAGGACGATGACCACGCGACACGACCATATCCAGATGCTGCGCGCCGAACTGACCAGCTTTCACCTCAGCCGTCGCGAGCGGCAGCAGATCGAGCGCGAACTCAAAGAAGCGCTTGCCCGATGCGATGCCGAGCCCCCCGTCAGACGGGGGGCTTCCGGTTTTCGGGGCCAGACCTGTCGGTCAGCCGGAACGGGCATGATCATGCATCACGACCCTGTCAGAATGCACTGGTGCGGTGTGGTACCGACCTTTTTGGCGATACGGTCTCGTTGAGCCCCGTACTCCTTTTTCATCGCGATAACCGCAGCCATCGCCGAGGCTCCCATGCCCCGGAAGGCAGCGTTATGCGTCATTTCTGTTGCGGTTGTGCATCGTAATGCCAATGCACCGCCTTCCTCGCGGTATCTCCCTCCGTCTCTCGCCAGGCCGGTAATTCTGCCTACAGATGGGAGGAGTCCGTCATGGTCGAGCATCCGGAATGGCACGATCCGCAGTTCCGCGAGAATCTGCGTCTCCTTGATGGCCCCGGACTGGCGCAGGAACTGCTGCGACATATCCCTGTTTATGTGACCGGATACCGCCATATTCGCCAGCGGCTCGATACACTCACGGATCTCCGGGCACGCTATGAACTGGTGGGCAGTTTCGCTCGCCACTGGGGGTTATCCTGTTCCGGCTGATCCGGATGTTCCCGCATGGATTCAGCCCGCATTATGGAGCCCCGAAGCCTATCCAGGTGTGACAATTCTTGTCGAAGCCCCGGAGGGTTTTCATGTTCGCACGATCCCCGCGCGCTTTCTTCACGGGCTATCCCCGGCGGAGCAGTCGCCCGGCATCCTTGTCGTTGTCGTCTCTCCCGATGACGGTGGCCATCATCTGCAGATACGGGGGCGCGCGGCCTCTGCCCGTCCGGCCGCGCTCATTCCTCTGGATGGAGCCGAGGAAATTCGTATTGCGCAGCTACGGCGTTTTCTGAAACGCCTCACCGGCACATCTGTTCCCGGACTGCCGCGCTCGCTCTCGCTGCCGCCTTACCACGTCTGGCGGATGGCCGATGTCATCTGCGCGTATGCCGGGCGTATGGCCGGGGCCTCGCAGCGTGAGATCGGTCGGGTTCTGGATCCGTCTGTCCGCACCATGAATGCCCGACAGTGGGATACATCGTCCCAGCGTGCGCGTGTCGGACGCCTGCTGAAGCGGGCTGCACGTCTCGCTGACCGACGCGAATATGTTTCCCTCCTGCGACCGGACCGTTTCCGCCTGCGGGCCTGACCCCCACCTGTTCTGACACCGCGACAGGACCGTACGCGCATAGGGGCGATCGTTTTTCGCACGTCTCCCTCACGACAATTATTGCCGAAGCTTCGCGTGGTTACGCCCGAAATGACGGAGGCCGACATGACGCTCTCACATCCACGTCAGGACAGTTTCCTGCGCGAGCAGCTCCTCACCACACCGCAGGCAGCCCATAAGCTTAACATCTCGCCACGTACGCTGGAACGCTATCGGTGTCGTGGCAGCGGCCCGATCTTTCGCAAGATGGGCGGGCGCGTGCTCTACCACGTCGATGATATCCGCGTGTGGGTCGAGAATGTGGCCTGCCGTTCCACGTCCGAGACGGCCTACGAGGTCGCCCGGATGCTTGGCAGCCGCAAGCACGGGAGGGGGCCATGATGTCCTTTCCCGTATCGCGGGCCGTTACGCCATGCCTGCTGATCGACCTTATGTCGTGGCCGTTCTTCAGCCTCAGCAAATCGCCGCGGCATGTGCCGGTCAGCTTTCGCATGGGCCACGTTACCATGCACGTGACCGGGCGGGATGACAGTCCCATGGCGACGATCTGGGATGCGGACATCCTGATCTGGGCCGTCTCGACCCTAGTGGCAGCCCGGCGCCGGGGACAGCCTCTGTCGCCGCACGTCCGGGGCAGCATGCGCGATGTCCTGCGCTTTCTCGACCGGGGCGAGACGTCTGCTCGGTACGCACGGCTGCGGGCGGGACTGGAACGGCTGGCTGGAACCCGTGTCACGACATCCCTGCGCCAGACCCGCGAAGGCGCGCTCGGGTTTTCGTGGGTTGTCGCCTGGCAGGAACGACGGGGCAACCTCGATCTCGTCCTCCCGCAATGGTTGTGCGATGCGGTCGGCCGCCGCGCGGTTCTGGACCTCGATCCGCGCTATTTCGCGCTGACCGGTGGCTTCGAGCGCTGGCTCTACCTTCTCGTGCGACGGCATGCCGGTCGCCAGAAAGATGGCTGGGCCTTTGACCTGCCACATCTGCACGAGAAATCGGCCTCGCGCTCACCTTATCCCCGCTTCGTCTTCGAGATCCGTCGCCTTGTTACCGCCGACAGTCTGCCTGGCTATCGGCTGCGGCTGGAGGCGTCGTCGGGGGACGTTCCGGTGCTCCATTTCGTGCCTGCCTCAGAAACTTATCCACATGATCTTGTGGATAACCATGTGGAGGACTCGTGATGCCATTCGGCCTATCAGGAATCGATTTCCCGGCCTATCGGGAATGGGATGTTGCTCTAATCAATTGTTATAAAAGGGGAAAATCGCGCTCTCTAAGAGTGCTAAATAGTATAACTATTCAGTACTTGTACACCGCGCCGGGGCGCGCGCGTGAGTTCTCGATTACCACAAAAAGCGACGGATTTAGCTCGACATTTCCCGACAGTCCTGCGCCGCGTCCCGACTTTTTGCGAGCAGGCGCTCTGCTCGGGAAGAGACGCGCGTGTGGCGGCAGGCGGTTCATCGTGATGCAGCGGGACTGCTGTCAGAGCGCAACCACCATCCATCCTCCTGTCGCGGGAGAATGCCCATGAACCACGCATCTCGCGAGGTGATGACACATCTCGAACTGACCTGGCTGGAGAAGCGGATCGAACAGTGGCTGCGTTTCGGTCATGCGCTGGAAACGCAACCGATCGATCGGTATCGCCGCCGTCTGTGTTTCGCGCCGGGCACGGTGTTCGCCCTGCTGCGCTGGACACAGGCGGATTGCGGGGCGGCAGCCTGTTGCATCGATATCGTGCGGGCACCTTATGCGGGTGAGCCACGGGAACGCCTGCCGTTCGTGCCGACGGGTGCGGACCGTCTGCTGCATCGTAGCGGCTGGGCGCAGGTGCGGACCGTCCTTGCCGTCATCGACGCGCTGGAACGGCGCCGGATCAATCCCGTGCATGTCTGTCCATCCTACTGGCAGCAGCTTGCCAACGGTCTGCAGGAACGCGGCATCGTGCCGTCCTACACGACCGCACGGCATGAAGCCTAGCTATGTGGGAGGACCACGCCATGACGCGTCGGGGCTGGTTTTTTACCACGTATTTCGCAGCGCTGGGCATCGGGTTGTCGATGGCGCTGCATCCGGCACCACGCCTGATCTGGAATGCCACGGCCAGTGTGCCGGTAGGTCTGTATCGCCTGCACCCCGAGCGCAGGGTGCATGTCGGGGAACTGGTGGCGCTCCGTCTGCCCGAACGCGATGCGGACAGGCTGGCCCGTGGTGGTTATCTGCCGCGCGGCGTGCCGCTGCTCAAACCGGTGGCAGCGACTGGCGGTCAGACGGTCTGTCGCACGGGAAGCCATATCACGGTCGATGGACTGGGGGCCGGTGAGGCGCTGACCATTGATCATCGCGGGCGTCCACTGCCTGTCTGGCAGGGCTGTCACCGTCTCGGTGTGCAGGAAATCTTTGTCATGAATGCGCGTGAACCCCGCAGTCTGGACAGCCGGTATTTCGGTCCCCTGTCGGTCAGCAGCGTCATCGGGCGCGCGACACCGCTATGGGTTGCCGCAGATTCCATGTCTGCCACGGGCTTTTCTCCTCCACGTTTTTCGCAGGATCACTGACATGGCCCAGATCGGACTCTTCACGCGCACGGCTGAAGGTTTTTCCGGACGCCTGCGCACGCTTTCGCTGGATGCCGAACTGACACTGGTACGCATCGAGACGCCGGAGGGTGGTAACGCGCCCGATTATCGTATCCATCTCGGTGATGGTAGCGACGGCCCGGAAGTCGGTGCAGGCTGGACACGTACCGGCGAGCGGGCTGGCGAATACATCGTCGTGGTCCTTGATGACCCGTCTCTGGCACAGGGCGTACGCGCGACCCTGTTTCAGTCGGGCCGGGGCGGACGGGTCTGGCAACTCGTCTGGAGCCGCCCGCAGAAACGTCAGGGAGCACGCGAATGATGCGTCTGACTGCACGAACAGGGCGAAAGCGCGGCCACTCCAGAGGGCGATTTCGTTCCACGCTGCTCCGGCTGTGCCGCACGGGACTGGGGGCGTCGCTGGTGTTTCTGGTGCGCCCCGCCTGTGCGCAGGATATCGACGGGCTGATCCGGCAGGCCGCCCTGCGTGTCGCCCTGCCGCCGGAATGGATCCGTGCGGTGATGCAGGTGGAAAGCGGCCGGGATATCCATGTGATTTCAGCAAAGGGCGCGATGGGTCTCATGCAGATCATGCCCGCGACATGGCAGGGGCTGCGGCGTGATCTTGGCCTCGGAACTGATCCTTTCGATCCCCACGACAACATCCTTGCCGGTGCCAGTTATCTTCGAATGCTGCACGACCATTATGGGGATGTAGGTTTTCTGGCCGCATACAATGCCGGTCCAGGGCGCTACGAGGCCCATCTTGCGACGGGTCAGCCCCTGCCACGGGAGACACGGGATTACGTCGCGTCTGTCGTGCGACTGCTGGATGGGCGCACGTTTCCTGCGGCAGTCCCGCACGATACCGGCGTGACCGTTGCGCGGGATCAACCGGACAACACACTGTTTGCCGGGCACATCATATGGCGTGCGTCCGGGCCTTTCCCGCATGCCCCGGACGCACTGGCAGACACATCGCAGGCGTTGTTCGTCCCTGTCTCGATGGAGCGGGCACCATGACCGGATACATGCGTGATCCGGTGCAGCGGAGGCATGAGAAGGCAGGGAAACGGCGATTGTCCTGGGGATCGGGTCTCTGGGGTTTAGCGCAAGATAAAAGCCGCAAGGTGCGGCATGGTTGGGGAGGGCGGTTTTTTAGGGTTTTTCACAAGGTCATTTTGCCGCCCCAAGGTTTCAGGCGGTCGGATTGTCCTGTTTTCAATATGTTAGCGCAAGGTGCGGTTCGTCTTGGCCCGTGATGACGATTTTCGGGTCCGGCCTGGCCGCATCCGCTCGCCCCGTGCCCGTCAGGGACGGTCTTTCATCGGGCGCGTGCTGGCCGCGACCAATCGGGCCGGGGGCATGGGGCGTCCGGGATCAGCACATGGACGCAAGGGGCCATCCACCTTCGGGCGGGGTAGGGGAGCGGCCGCCCGCGCCAACCGCCTCCTGTCGCGGCGCACCCGGCTTGCCATCGTCAAGGCGCGGGTGGTCCGCCATGGCGCACGGGCCACGCTGCGTGCCCATCTGTCCTATCTCCAGCGCGAAGGGGTGACGAAGGATGGCGAGAAGGCCCGGCTGTTCGGGGGCGAGCGCGATCATGTGCCTGTGCGCGAATTCGCCGAGCGGTGCCAGGATGACCGGCACCATTTCCGCTTCATCGTTGGACCCGAGGATGCGGTGGACATGGCGGACCTGAAAACCTTCACGCGGGAACTGATGACGCAGGCCGAGCAGGATCTCGGCACGCGTCTAGACTGGGTGGCGGTCAGTCACTGGAATACCGACAACCCGCATGTCCATGTCATCGTGCGCGGCAAGGATCAGGCGGGCGAGGATCTGGTCATCTCGAAGGATTATATCCGCGAAGGTTTACGTGCCCGTGCCCAGAACCTTGTCACGCTCGAACTCGGGCCGCGCACTGAAAATGAAATCCGCCGGAACGTGGAGCGCCAGGTCGAGGCAGAACGCTGGACCCAACTGGACCGGCAGTTGCAGCAGGATGCCGATCAGCGGGGCATCATCGATCTGGCGCCGTCTCCCGACCGGCAGCCTGACGCGTTCGCGGTCATGAAAGTCGGACGGCTACGGCGTCTGGAGCGCATGGGCCTCGCCCATGAGGTCCGTGCCGGACAATGGCGGCTGGATGAGACGGCGGAGGTCACCTTGCGCGTGATGGGCCAGCGCAATGACATCATCAAACGCATCCATCGCGGTCTGAGTGAGCAGGGGATCGAACGGGCCTCGGCGTCATGGGTTCTGGCCGGGGAGGAACTGACTGAGCCCGTGATCGGGCGTCTGGTGGCGCGCGGTCTGGATGATGAGTTGAAAGGGAACGCCTATGCCGTAATCGATGGCGTGGACGGACGCACGCATCATGTCCATCTGCCGTCGCTGGAGGCTGCCGGGGATGTCCCGCCCGGTGGTCTGGTTGAATTACGGAACTATGAGGATGGCAAGGGTCATCGCCGGACCACGCTCGCGGCGCGTTCGGACCTGTCGATCAGCGAACAGATGCAGGCTCGTGGCGCAACATGGCTGGACCGACAACTTGTCGCCCGTGATCCGGTGGCACTGGGTGAGGCGGGTTTTGGGGCGGAGGTCCGCGACGCCCTGCGCCAGCGCAGTGCCCATCTGGTCAAGCAGGGACTGGCGCGACGTGACGGCGAGAAGATCATCTATCCGCGCGGGATGATTGCCACGCTCCGGGAAAGGGAGGTCGGTGAACTGGCCCAGCGGCTAAGAGCGGAGCAGGGGCTTGCCCATCAGCCGTCCGGTGCTGGCGAGTATGTATCAGGGATCTATCGCCAGCGTTTCGTAATGGCATCCGGTCGGATGGCAATGATCGATAACGGACTTGGCTTTCAGCTGGTGTCGTGGACGCCTTCGCTGGAAAAACAGCGGGGCAGGGAAGTCTCGGGGATCGCCCGTGATGATGGCGGTGTCGACTGGTCGTTCGGGAAACGGCGGGATCAGGGGCTGGAAATCTGACGCCACCTGCTTGCGGGAGCGGACGCTCAGGTTCGATCTGTCCGGACCCATCGCAGTTTCGGGCGCTGCAGGTGATCGGCACACCGTGCCACCAGCAGATAAAGCGCCGGGGTCGTGAACATGGTCTGGGCCTGACTGACCAACAGACCGCCAATGAGAGCTATGCCCAGCGGCTGGCGCAGTTCCATGCCATAGCCGCCCATCAGCACCAGCGGCAGCGCGCCGAAGGCCGCGGCAAAGGTGGTCATGACAATCGGGCGTAGCCGGAGCAGGCAGGCCTCGCGGATGGCGTCCCGTGGCGTCATGCCTCGCTCACGTTCGGCATGGATGGCGAAATCCACCAGCAGGATGGCGTTCTTGAGCGAGATGCCGGTGAGCAGCAGCATGGCGATCACCGCCATGCCCGAGAACGGCAGGCCGAACAGGTCGAGCGCCATGACCGCCCCGATCCCGGCCGAGGGGATGGTGGAGAGAATGGTGAGCGGGTGCCACACGCTTTCATAGAGCATGCCCAGTGTCAGATAGACGGCCATCACCGCGCCGACGATCAGGATCTCGCTGTCATGGGTGCTTTTGCCGACGTCTCCTTCATCACTCTGCAGTTCGCCGTTGATGGTCTCCGGCAGATGCAGGCTGCGCCATTCCTGATCGATGATCGCCTGCGCCTGTGACAGGCTGACGCCGGGCGCCAGTTCCAGCGCCAGCGAGGCGGAACTGGCATAGCCGATATGGGTGACCGCCACCGGGTCGAGGCTGGGGGTGATCCGGGCCACGACGGACAGTGGCACCAGCGTTTCCACCCCCGTCGCCACGGCCGAGCCCGTGGAAGCATTGGCCCCGCCGGCCAACGAATTGGCGATCTGGTTTCGAAACGCCGTCGCACTCGTCGACGCCGTGGTGCTGGCCGCAGCCGATGTCACCACCCGGATGGTGTTGGACGCCGAACTGCCCGAGGCGGAGCCTCCCGAGGGGCTGACCCAGAACTGCTTCAGGATTTCGGGATCACGCTGGAAGCGGTGTTCCACGGTCAGCACCACGTTGTACTGCCCATGCGTGGTATAGACGACCGAGGCCGTGGTCTGGCCGAGCGCGTCGGACAGGGTATTGCCGATGACCTGTGGCGTGACTCCGACACGGGCAGCGGTATCGCGGTCGATGGCCAGCGTGATCCCCTGTCCGGGCGGATCGACATCCGGGTCCACATCCGTGAACTCCGGGTGGTGACGCAGGGCTTTTGCCAGCCTGCGTGTCGCCGGTCCGAGCAGACGGTCATCCTCGCTGCGCAGGATGTAGCTGACCCCGCTGCTGTTCGACCCCACCCGCATCATGATGTTGCCCGGCGCCTGCGCGTGGTATTCGGCGTGAATGTCTTTCCCCATCCGGGCCACGACGCGGGCGGCCACGTCTGTTCCCGAGGCCCGCCCGGTGGATAGGTCGCGCAGGGTTGCGAACACCATGCCGTGGCTGGAGCCTTCGCCGGTATCGAGATAGGCGATGACGTGGCTGACGGCGGGATCCTCCAGCAGCACCCTGCTGAACCGCTCCAGCCGGGTTTTCGTCTGCGCCAGTGAACTGCCGCTGCCACGCGATCCGCCCGAGACGATGCCGATATCCTGACGCGGGAACACGACCTTGGGCATACGGGTGAACAGGATACCCGTGACAAGCAGGGTCAGCGGCAGCAGCAACACGGCTTTGCCGGGATGGCTCAGGCAGACTCCCAGGGTGCGCCGATACAGGCTGCCTCTGTGTTTTTCATGATCCAGAAAATCGGCGGCATCAGCATGATGAGACGTGACAGCAACATCTCCCGATCCTCCGATATCGCCTGTTGCAAACTTTGGTTTTCTTCCCTCGGCAAAGCGCATGCACAGCGCCGTCAGACACGGTGTCACCACACAGGACAGGACCAGCGACACCGTCACGGCGATCCCGACCGTCCCGGCAAACTCCCGGAACAGCCGTCCCGTCAGGCCCGAGGCCAGCCCGATCGGAAGAAACACCGCCAGCACCGAGACGGTGATGGAGAGCAGCGTGAACGCCACCTCGCTGGCCCCGGCAATGGCGGCCTCGTCAACGGACAGACCGCGCTCACGCATGCGGATGATGTTCTCGATCATCACGATGGCGTCATCCACCACCAGCCCCGTCACCACCGTCAGCGCCATGAGCGAAAGATTGTCGAGCCCAAACCCTGCCAGATGCACCGGTCCAAGACTGGCGATCAGGCAGCACGGCACGATGATCGCGGCTGCAATGGAGGCGGTCCACGAGCGCAGGAACACCCAGACCACGGCCAGCGCCAGAATGCAGGCGGCCAGCAGCGTCACCAGCGTGTGGTGCAGGGAGGACCGGATCACTGCCGAGCCGTCCCGCGCCACCGCAATATCCGCCCCCGGCGGCATGAGCGTGCGCAACTGCGGCAGGCGGGCCTTCACGGCATCGACAATGCCGACCAGATTGGCTCCCGGCTGGGCGCGCACCATCAGGGTCAGGGCCGGTTTGCCGTCAAAGAACGCGGCAGCGTTCACGTCCTGCATGCTGTCGGTGACGGTCGCGACATCACGGAGCCGGATCGGGCGTCCGCTTTTGTAGGCGATGACCAGATCCCGGTAGGCGTCGGCATGTTCCGCCTGGTCGTTGACCGCCAGCTGCCAGCGTCGGTCGCCCGTGTCGATCACGCCCTTCGGTGTATGCGCGTTGGCCGACGCCAGGGCGGCGCGCAGGTCTTCAAAGCCGATCCCGTATTTGAAGAACAGCAGCGGGTTCATCTCCACCCGCACGGCGGGCGCGGAACTGCCCATGAGCGTCACATCGCCCACACCCGGCACCTGCAGCAGCATCGGCCGCAGGGTGGTGTTCACCAGATCATACAGGCGAGGCATGGGCTGCATGCCCGGTGTCACGGCAAGGATCAGCACCGGCGTCGCATTGGGGTTGGCGCGGCGATATTGCGGGTCCGATCCCGGCGTAGTCGGCAGGTCGTGCCGGGCAGCGCGGATCGCCGCTTCCACGTCACGCGCCGCGCCGTTGAGATCACGGCCCAGTTCAAACCCCAGCGAGATGGATGTCTCGCCCCGCGTGGAAGTGGACTGCATCTGCGTCACACCTGCGATATTGCCCAGATGGCGTTCCAGCGGGGCAGCCACCGTGCGGGCCATGACCTCGGGCGAGCCGCCTGCGTTGGACGCCGAAACCGAAATCACCGGCAGGTCGACGTCGGGCAGGTCCGAGACCGGGAGATGGGGCAGCGCCATCAGTCCGGACAGCACGGCGGAGAGCAGCAGCAGCGTTGTCGCCACCGGGCGATGGACAAACCAGGCGATGAATTTCAAGGAAGATGTCCCGTCCCTGCGGGAGGGCTCTGTCTATAAAGACGATCGGCCGCCATGTTTTTTCAGCGGCCGGATAAAAAAAATGCGTCAGCGCTCAGCGGATGTCCGCGTCACCCGCGGCCGGGACCGGTGTTACGGTGATGGCGGCGGCCTGCACGGCCAGTCCGTGTTCGGCAGCGGCCCGGCGCAGGAGGGCGGCGACTTCCGGCATCCGGCAGGGAATCTTCCGCCCCGTGCCCGCCTCGACAAAGGTGACGGCCAGCCTGCCCCTGCGTTCGGGTGCGATGCTGTAATGCCACAGCCGGTCGGGCGAGACGTCACGGCGCAGGATGTCGCGGGCGACGAGCAGGTTCAGGTTACGCTGGATCGAACCCTGTGACGGGGCGTGCCCATGCTCCATGATCCGGCACAGCGTTTTCCAGATTTCCACTGCCGTCACGCGTGGTCCGGCTTCCAGAAGACCGTGAAACAGGATGCGCCGCAGATCGGTCATCTTGATGCCCACCTCCTCGCTCCGTTCTTCCAGCCTGCGCACGGCGCTGCGGCTGGCGCCCATGCCGGGGCGGATCTGGTTCAGGGCGGGCGGAGAACGGCGATGTTCGGAGAAGGCGAGCATGGTTTGATCCTGTCACGATCAGAGAAAGGGAAACGGCGAAAACCTCAGTTTCCACCGGCATGGATGTAGAACTCGACGGGGACCGTCAGGGTGATGGGATCCCCCGCGACGCTGTCCGGCGGAATGGGCAGCGGCTGGGCGCGTCTGGGCAGGGCGATGGCTTCCTGATCCAGCAGCGCATGGCCGGAAGAGCTGGCCAGTGTGACCGAAAGCACATGCCCCTTCCGGTCCATGGAGAAGGTTACGGTGGGCACACCTTCCTGATGATCGGCCATGGCGTCGGACGGATAGCGCTTGAACTTCTCAAGCTGCGCCAGCAACGCGCCCTGCCAGGTGACCGGATCATGCGATGCCTTGGAAGACGAGGCACCGGGAGCCGGAGCCGCCTGTGCGGGTGCTGGGGGCGCTTCCGAGGATGGCGGTGCGGTCGTGGCCTCGGCCGGTGGTGTCCTGTCCGGGATCGGCTTCTTGAGGTTCGGAACCGGCTTGCTCTTTTTGACGATCTTGCGTGGCTTTTCCGGCTTGGGCACCGGGATTGGCGGATTGGGCGCAGGTGACGGTGGAGCCGTGATCTTGGGCGGCTCGACCGGCGCAGGATCGGGGATGGACTGGGTCTGTTTGGGTCCGATCGGTGCGTCTGTCGGTGGGGTCGGCGTCGAGACCGGTTCCGGGGCCATGTCGATGGCAATCGCGGCCGGTGGCGGTTCCGGCACGGCCATCACCGGTGGTGGCAGGCGCATGATCCACCAGACCGCCCCGCCACTGACCGCCAGCACGGCGAGCAAGGACAGGCCCCAGCGCATGGCTTCATCACGCTGCGCACGGCGAAGCTGCTCACGCTGCCAGTCTGCAAAGGCGAGCGGAACATCCCCGATGGCCGTGTCCACCGTATGCGCCACATCCGCCGCGCCGCTCATGGTGTCGCTCCAGATGTGGGCGTGGCAGGAGCCGCATTGCCAGGCGGCGCTAACGTCGTTCCGACCTCGCTGCCCTCTTCCTGTCCCTGCAGGTTGACGAGCGCCACCTTGAGGTATCCGGCGGAGCGCAACTTATCCATCACCCCCATCAACGTGCCATAATCCACCGTCTTGTCAGCCCGCAGGAAGATCCGCTCGTCCTTGTTGCCCTTGGTGGCCTTTTCCATGGCCGAGGGCAGCGCATCGGCGCCGATATCGTCCTCCCCCAGCGCCAGACCATGATCGGCCTTCACCGTCAGAAACACCGGATCATCCGGGCGCGGTGTCGGCTTCTCCGTCGAGGACGGCAGATCCACCGGCACGTTCACCGTGGTCAGCGGCGCGGTGACCATGAAGATCACCAGCAGCACCAGCATCACGTCGATGAACGGGGTGACGTTGATCTCGCTGGCTTCGTGCGGGCTCTCATCGGTATGGCGCATGCGGATCATGACGGATCACTCCCCGGCCGCCGTGCGGACATCACGCGCCTGCGGACCAAGCCGCACGATATTGCCCTGCGCCATCAGCATCTGCGTGCGCCCCAGATCGCGCGAAACCAGCCGCATCACCAGTGCGGTGAGGTCCGCCACCTGCGCGCGGCACGAGGCGGTCTGGCGGGCGAGATGGTTGTAAATCACCACCGCCGGGATGGCGGCCACCAGACCCAACGCCGTCGCCAGCAGGGCCTCGGCGATGCCGGGAGCCACCACAGCGAGGCTGGTGGCCTTGCTCGCCGCGATGCCGGTAAACGAGGTCATGATGCCCCAGACCGTGCCGAACAGGCCGATGAAGGGCGATGTCGCGCCAATGGTCGCCAGCACGCCGGTGCCGCGCAGCAACCTGCGGCCCTCGGCCGCTTCAAGGCGTTCGAGATGAAGGACGATGCGCTCCTTCAGCCCCTCGCCGTCATCGGGAATGTCGGCAGAGCGCCTGCGCTCGGTCTCGGCGGCCACGACCAGCGTATGGGCGATGGAGGAATTGCCGCGCGTCCATTCCTCGCCAAGGTCCAGCGTGTTGGCTTCTTCCAGCGACTTTTCGGCTTTCCGGAGCTTGAGGCGCACGCGCAGCAGTTCGACCGACTTCGCGATGAAGATGGTCTAGGTCAGCAGCGAAGCCACGGCCAGCAGGATCATCACGCAGCGGACCACGGGACCGGCGTTGAGGAACATATCCCAGGGGGAGAAAGAAATCGGGGTCATGACTGACCTCCTTTGACAGACGGCGTACGGCGCTAGGCCCGGAGCAGGCAGGCAACCGTGACGATGAGGGGAATGGAAAGGGCGGCCCAGGACAGGGCCAGCCACACACCGTGCTGGCCCAGCAGGGCGGACAGCAGGCCGAAGATGGTGAGCAGGCCCAGTGCGATCGGCCACGGCCACACGGCAACGGACGGACGTGATTCCAAAACAGGCCGGGATGGCACGGGGATTTCGGGAGAGACGGCGTTCATCATGCGCGCTCCGCCAAAGCAGGCACGCCGTCCGTATCGTCCAGATCGTAACCCAGAGCCCGCAGTCGGGTGTCGGTGGCGATCTTCCGCTTGCCCGCCCACAGCACAAGACCGCTGACCAGCACCCCGATCACCACCACATCGAGCAGCGCCCACAGGATGCGCAGCGGCATACCGCCATAATCACCGAAATGCAGGGGACGGGAGATTTCAAGGAAGCGCAGATACCAGGGCATGGGATAGGCCCCGGTCAGCTCGCCCGTGCGGGCATCGACCAGAACCGGGGTGAACAGCCGGGCGCGCAACGGTGTCGCACCTCGTGTCCAGAGCACGTAATGCACCGGGCTGCCGAAGGACGCGCCGGGGAAGGACAGGCCGGTCACCTCATTGCCCGGTGCCGCCTTTGCCGCCGTATCGAACGCGGCCTGCACGGAGGACAGATGGTCCTGCGATGGCACCGGTAAGTTGGCGTAGGGACGCAAAATCTGCCGCACATCGGTCACGCGCCACAGGCCGAACAGCGGCGTCTGAAGTTCGTTGACCAGCCCCGTAAAGCCCACCACCGTCGCCCAGACCAGCGTAGCAGCCCCCAGCAGGTTATGCAGGTCCAGCCATGTCAGGCGCGAGGCCCGGTCACGCCGAACGGAACCGAACGGCAGGCGCTTCATGAACCGACCATACAGAACCGTGCCGGAGATCAGCGAGACCACGAACACCCCGCCCATAAGACCAAGAAACAGGCGACCGGGCAGTCCCGCAAAGAGGCTGGTGTGAAGCCGGTTGCAGGTGCTCATGATGATACCGGTCCAGGTGCGCGGTTCCTTTGGGGCATCTGCCGGATGTGACTGTTCCAGCACCTTCGCCGTGCGGGCGTCGAATTTGATCCAGTGGCCGGAATGCCGGTCAGGGTATTTGTCGTCGTCCTTCAGCGCCTGCCAGCTTGGGGCCATGGAGACCAGAACAGCCGGTTCATCGTCGTCCGGATTGACGCCGGTGATGATCTGGCCGGGATACAGCGCCCGCGCTTTTTCCACGATGACATCGAGGCTGGCGTTGGGCGTGCCGGGCGGGAGAACCTCATAAGGCGGATCATCATCACCGACGAATGTGTCCCATATCTGCTCGGAAAACAGCAGCGGCAGGCCCGTCACGCACACGATCAGCAGGAATAGCGTGCAGACCAGGCTCGTCCATTTATGGACCACAAACCAGCGGCGGAGCGTTCGGGTCGTCATGGCACAAATGCGCCGACGGATACCGCTGGTCTGCTACTCTTGAGGGAATAAGAATAACACTGAATCGCAACTGTATGGCGGAAAGGCGGGCAACCGTGCTGCATATGAACTCTCCCTGCGTGCCCGGAACACGCAGTCGACGACGGCGTCCGGAATGAAAACGGGGCGAACCCCTGCTGGGAGTATGGATGCTTGGCGATGCCGTTTTTTCAGAAAAAAGAGCGATGAATGACAGACACGTGATATGCGGTTTTCGAGGGACTTGCGTCTTACCCGCAGAAAACAGCCTTTCTTCGAGCGCAGGTATCCCGTTCATCGGTCATCGCTGAACCACGGCGAAACCGGCAGTCTGTTGCAAAATCTTGCGGAAAGCCGGGCCATGTGCCATCACAATTGCGAATCCTTCTTAATTTCTGAATGCTGGCGTCGTGATGGCATCGGGAACCACCTGTCTTGAAGTCCAAACATCCGTCTCTTGAGCTTTACGAGGCTCATCGTCCCGGCCTTCTGTCCTACGCACGCCAACTGTCGGGCGACAGTGTGCTGGCGGAAGACATCGTGCAGGATGCGTGGGTGCTTTTTGCACGGCAGTCAGCGAGCACGATTGCCTCGCCCGGCAGTTACCTGCGGACCATCGTTCGCAACCTTCTGATGACCCGTGCCCGCCGGACAAAAATCGAGCGGATGAGCGAGGCGGATTTTGACGTCGTCACAGCGACCGTCCCCGATGATGCGGCATCACCCGAAGAAACCGTAGCGGCCCGTGAAACGATGATGCGTGTGATGGATGCGCTGGATGCCATGCCCGAGCGACAGGCGGAGGCCATTCGCATGTATCATTTTGAAGGGATGAAATTGCGGGAAGTCGCTGCCGTGCTGGGTGTGTCCATTCCGATGGTGCATGGCCTGATCACCGAAGGGCTGGCAATCTGCAACCGGATACGCAAGGAAGGGCAGTAGGCCTCGGTGGATTTGAATTATTTTCTGAAAAACCGGGGATGCCGCGCATCTTATCGGTATGACCCTGCGATCCTGCCTGCTGCGTTCCTCCCAGCTTGTCTCTCCGATTCCGGGACGGGAGAGGCGCGGCATGACTGAGTCCCGCAGTCCCGATGAGGCAGCCGCAGGCTGGCATATCTATCTTCGTGAGGAGCCGGACGATCCCGAACTGCGCCGACAGTTCGAGGCATGGCTCCAGAAAAGCCCGTTGCACCGGCAGGCCTGGGCAGAAATCAACGAGACGCTGGGCGTGCTCGATTTAGCCCCACCGGAGCGTAAAAGGCGGAGCAGCACCCGCAGAAGGTTCCGGGGTATGCCGGCGAACGATCGTACTGGCCAACGAAAGGCAAAGATCGCCGCATTTGCAGGTGTGGCCATGGCCGCCTGTCTGGCTGCCTTCATGTTCGTGCCCGACCTGTCCCTGCGCCTGCGGGCGGACCATTACACGCAGGCAGGCGCGACGCAGGACATTCATCTGGCTGACGGCAGTGATATCATTCTGGCGCCGCGTTCCGCGCTTGCCGTGCACATGACGGCTCATGAGCGTCGGATCAATCTGCTGCGCGGCGAAGCGTATTTCGTGGTGCATCATGATGCCAGTCGGCCGTTTACCGTAATTGCTGGACCGGTGACGACGACGGATATTGGCACGATGTTCGATGCCCGGACGGATGGCGACGAGACATCCGTGGCCGTGCGGGAAGGGGCCGTGCATGTGTCCGCAAAGGGAGATATCGGCCTGGAGCGCGACCTTCATGCCGGGGATCGTGTCGATGTCAGAGGCACTCACGTCATATCCGACACGCAGGCACCCGAGACCATCGGGCTCTGGCGTGACGGCATGCTGGTGGCACAGGACAATACCATCGCTGACATGGTGGCAGCGCTCCAGCCCTGGACCAGCACGCGGATCATCGTCGCGCATGACACGCTGGCAGCACGTAAGGTCAGCGGCTCCTACGACCTGCATCATCCGGAAACGTCGCTGCAACTGATCGTGCATCCCTATGGTGGGAAGATCATTTCCGTAACGCCCTGGTTTGCACTCGTGACGGGGCGCTGAGGCCGTCTGGCGATCAGGCTTTTCGTCGCTCGTAAGGCACTCTCACAGATATTCATTTAGATCCGCAGAGACGGCAGGAGCGTGACACGCTTCTGATCGCCAGCAAATCTTCGCTGCGGGAGGATAGCTCTGGCTGGGAGCGTGTGCCGGGGTGCGGGGGCTGACGTCAGAAAAATGGAAACCTCTGGAAAATAAAAAACTATTATAAAACAGAATGATAACGAGCATCGCGGAAAAAAATAAAAAAATCTGAAATTTTTTCCGAAAAAACGACCCTCCCGTGCATCTCACTTACCATGCCCATTGAATGCAAATGAATTGCATTAAAAACTGAGATGACAGGAAGAGCCGCGCCCATGCATTCGTCAGGATTTCTGAGGAGACCGATTGCCGCATCGGTCCTGATGCTCGCCACCACCACCGCGCTGACATCCTTTGTCCCGACAGGCGCACGGGCAGAAACGGCACAGACCCAGCCGAAGTTCAGCTTCAACATTCCCGCTGGGTCGCTGTCCAGTGCGCTGGTGTCGTTCAGTGCCCAGTCCCATATTCAGGTGACATCGCAGGCACCGACATTGGCGGGTCACACGACCACTAGGCTACGCGGGCAGTTTACGTCCAGCGAAGCGCTTGCCCATCTTCTGCAGGGAAGTGGCTTGTCATACCAGTCGTTGGGAGAGCGGGCTTTCCAGATCGTTCCTGCACAGAAAGCGGCCAATATCACGCTTGGCCCCGTTCGTGTTGGGGGCAGTTTTAACGCTCACGCGGCAGCTATAGGGCCTGGGAACGGCTACGTTGCAACCTATACTGACGCAGGCACAAAGACCGATACGCCCTTATGGGAAATTCCCAGCTCTGTTTACGTAATCACCAAGCAGGAAATTCAGGACCAGCAGGCACAAAATATTCGAGAGACGCTTCGGTACATGCCGGGTATTTACTCTGAGAAAACGGGAACTGCAAGCAACGGAAACGCAGGGACATCTGGCGGAGGATTCATGCAACGTGGCTTTCAATCCACGCAGTACATTGACGGTATTCAATCCAATTCTAGGTCGGCCGGAGAAACAGCATTTGTAGAGCGCGTGGAGGCCCTCAATGGCCCTGCATCAGTTATGTATGGGCAGACGGGGCCAGGAGGTATCATAGCAACACGCTTGAAACAGCCGACGGATACACCGATTAGAAATGTATCCGTCGGTTTCGGTAACTGGGGTCGTTACGAAGCCACTTTTGACGTCAGTGATAAAATCACAAAATCAGGAAGTTTAAAGTATAGAATTGCCGGTATTGGTGATACGCAAGGAACACAAACCGACTATGTGAATTATAAGAGAGTTGGGATCCTTCCTTCTGTCAAATGGGATATCGATAATAAGACAAGCCTTACGTTGGTAGGAAGTTACATGTATACGCCGGATGCAGGTATGTATGGTACCGGCTATCCCCTCATAGGTACGCTGATTCGTAGTAAAGAAGGATATCTTCCACGTAGCCGTTTTCTTGGAGAGCAGAGGTGGCCCCATTTGTTCGGACAGATTTGCGGGTTGAATAAGCTATCGCCCGATGTTGCTATGCCGCCAATTTCTCGGTGTCGGAGCGGATCCATGATACGCCTCATCGGGCGTGCGTCCAGCGAGCGCCGAGTGTGGGCGCCGCGAATTATAATGACCAATCCATTTCGCCAGGCCGGCACGAAGTTCCGAGCCGGTCTCGAAAGCGTGGAGATACACGCATTCATATTTCAATGACCGCCAGAGCCGTTCGATGAAGACATTGTCCATCCAGCGGCCGCGCCCGTCCATGCTGATGCGGATCTGCCGGCCCTGCAGCACTTCGGTGAAGCGCGGCGTGGTGAATTGGCTGCCCTGATCCGTGTTGAAAATCTCCGGCGTCCCGTAGCGGGCCAACGCCTCCTACAAGGCCTCGATGCAGAAGTCCGCATCCATGGTATTGGACAGGCGCCAGGCCAGAACCTTGCGCGTCGCCCAGTCCATGATCGCCGTCAGATACAGAAAACCCCGGCGCATCGGAATGTAGGTGATATCCGAACACCAGACCTGGTTGGGCCTGTCGATCGTCAGGTCCCGCAGGAGATAAGGATATGTGCGATGCTCCGGGTGGGGCACCGTCGTCCTGGGTTTCTGGTAGATCGCAACAGCCCCATCCGGGCCATCAGCCGTCCGATCCGCTTGCGGCCTACCTCATGGCCCAGACGGCGAAGGTGCCGCGCCATCTGCCGGGCGCCATAATACGGCGTTTCCATGAACTGTTCGTCGATCAACCGCATCAGCATCAGGTTGAACGCGTTTTCGGGCGCAGGCTGATAATATACCCCAGATCGGTTGAGCCTCAGCAAGGTGCATTGCCTGACAATCGGCAAGCGGGGACGTTGCGGGTCGATCATTTCCCGCCTCTGGTCACGCCCAAGCGAACAGAGGCATCCCGCAAAAAATCCCGTTCCACCAAAAGCTGGCCGATCTTCGCATGAAGCTTCTCAACCTCGGCCGCACTCGTCGCAGGCTCCGCAACGGCCTTGCCCGAAAAGGTCGCTGCCATGCCCTCGATCGCCTGACGCTTCCACTGGGCAATCATCGTCTGATGCACACCGTGCTTCGACGCCAGTTCCGACAACGTCTGCTCGCCACGGATCGCCTCAAGAGCCACACGAGACTTGAACTCACACGAATACCGTTTCCTCGTAACCTTGCCCATCAGTCCCTGTCCTTATCCAGGCCGGGGATAGCTTATCACCCTGTCCGATTTTCCGGGGCCTCCTCTATCTTGAACATTCGTCGTAGAGGTCGTCTTTAAATAGGCTTAAGAACATATCCTCGAATAATTGTCTTATGACATTTAATTTTTTCAATAATATTTCCTAGAACCTCCAGATCCTCACTTGTCGATATGATTATTTGCTGACCATCTTTCTGATGGTGAGCTGACCGTTCAAGGAGTTTTCCGAAACTAACCCGAGATGAGGACTGCTGACGCGGTTCATCAAACAGGAGCATGCCTGGATGATTGGTTGGTAGTTTATCGCCCAACTCAAGCAGACCTAGAGGGTGTTATGCACTTTGGGCGAGCAGTTGAGCGGCATTTCTGAGCATGAAGCCAGCGAAGGCGATGGTGTGCATTGCGGCGAGGGTTGAGGCGCAGCGCTCGTAGTCTTTTACGAGCCTTCTGCACCGTGTCGCCCATGCGAACGATCTCTCCACGATCCATCGTCGGGGCAGCAGCACAAAACCCCGCTTTGCCTGAGGCAGCCTGACGATTTCGAGGGTGATATCCTGCTCTCTGGCAGCTTTCGCCGGTTTTGATCCGGTATAGCCCTGATCAGCCCATGCCAGTTCAACGCTACCGTCTGTTGCCTGCTGAATGGCTTGCGCGAGCGGAGCGACTTCTGCCCGATCATCTCTGTCTGCCGGGGTGACGTGCAGGGCCAGAAGATGCCCTAGGGTGTCGACCGCCATGTGCAGCTTCGATCCCTTTTTTCTTTTCGCGCCATCATACCCGGCGCGTGAACCACTCTCAGGGGTTGAGCGCAGTGTCCGGCTGTCGATAATCGCCGTTGTCGGCTCGGCCTGCTTTCCTGCAGCCAGACGCAGCACGGCCCGGAGATCGTGGACGACAACCTCGAAACATCCTGCGTCCATCCAGCGCCGGGATTGCTGATAAACCGCAGTCCACGGTGGCAGATCGTTCGGCATCGCGCGCCATGCTATACCGTAACGGATCACATACCGCAGGCCGTTGAACAACTCTCTCAGATCATGATGTCGCTGCTCTGCATCCTCTTTCATCAGAAGGAGATAGGGAACAATCAGAGACCACTCTTCGTCACTGATATCAGACGGATACGGTTTGCGAGCAGTATTCATCCACATATTCTGCAACAATTACACAAAAAAGTACATAACACCCTCTAGCCGGGATCTGGATTTATGGGCGTATCGGAAGGGCATCGTGCTCGATTTTCCCGCCCAAACAACTGCAATACTGGCCAGCCTTGATGCATATCGTTGATATGTACCTACCGGGCAATAGGCGGGGCATTCAATATCAATGCCCCGAAAACAGGAATCTGAAATAAGTTATGGATTAAGGAGGAAATGTTTGGGATCTGCCTGTTGCGGGACGGGATGAAACGGATCAGCCGCCACGCCGATCCATCTTGATGGGGGAACGCACCAGAAGAACGGACAGCAGTGCCGCACAGACCAGTGCTGCCGCACACATGTACCAGGCCATGTCGAAGCTGCCGGTATAGAATACGATGTATCCGGTTAGAATGGGGGCAAGTAGTCCGAGGGAGTTGCTGCATGTGAGCGTGACACCCGTTATCGTGCCGATTTTCTGTCCGTCTTCCACCAGATCTGTCAGTAGTGCTGTATTGGCGCCATTAGCCGCAATCAGGCAGGCCAGAGAGACGGAAAGCACGACAAGGATCGGGGCCATGGTATGGAAATGGGGCAGCAGTCCGATTGTCGCGGCCCCGGCAAGGCAGGTCGCGACAATATAACGCCTGCGCGGCGGGTAGATGCCACGGCGGAAAACAACATGTTCAAATATCCGGCCAATGATGACCGCGCCGAATGCAGCGGCAAGATAGCATAAAGCGGTCCGTGTGCCGGTTCCGGTCGTATCGATGTGCAGTTCATGAATGAGATAGAGCGGCATCCATGACATGACCAGAAAGTTAAGGTAATTCTGGGTACACTGCACGGCAAGTATGCCGAGGAACGAAGATGACCGGAACAGGCTTCTTATTTCCGGGACAGAGACCGGCGCTCTGCGTGCTGTAACGGTTTTTTCTGTTGGATTGCGATAAACCAGCCACCATACAACGGCCCACAGGATGCCGATGCAGCCAAGGGCCATGAATTCGAAACGCCAGCCGAACAGGGTAATGAGGTAGGCCCCGGCAATCGTACCGCCTGCAAGGCCCAGTTGCATTCCCGTCAGCAGCACGGTCATGACGGAGCCACGTTCCTTTGGCAGTGCCCAGTTACGGACGACCGTAGCCCCGACACCGAAGGTCGGAGCCTCACCCACGCCCAGAAGGACGCGGGTCAGCAGGAACTGGGAAATGTTCTGCACCATGCCGCCCAGCAGCATCGCAAATGACCACAGCCCTACGGCAAGGCTGCCGATAAGGCGGCCACCCACCATGTCCAGCACAATGGTTGAAGGCAGGTTGAGCAGGAAATACGACCACAGGAAACTGGATGAAACCCAGCCCATCTGCACGGGTGTCAGGGAAAACTCTTTTCCCATTGTCGGCAGCGCGATGGAAAGTGCTGCACGGTCACCATAGCTAATGACATACATGAGGAACACGAGGAAGAAGAACACATAGCGGGAAGGAATGGTATGCCTGCTTCGTGTGCCGATAGCGGATTCACCTGTTGTCACGCTGTAGGACTCCTGAAGAAGTACCGTGGATTCAAGAAAAAAGCGACCAGTCATGGTGCAGGCCTGTGTGCCGTTACGGTTGCGTGCCCGAAGCCGTGTCCATCGTTCCGGCCACCACGGCGGGGCGTTTTGCGGGGCGGTCATGACGGAGCATCCAGACACCTGACCCGATGATCAGCAGCCCACCCAGCACCATGGCAGCGCCCGGCACCTCACCAAACCCGAACCATCCGATCAGTGCGGCCCAGAGCAGGCCCGAATAGGCAAAGGGACCGATGGCCGACACCTGAGCGGAGGCAAAGGCTTCCGTCTGCAACACCTGCGCAATGCCAGCAAAGGCTCCGACGGCGACAAGACAGGCGGCAGCGGTCAGCGATGGTGTCGTCCAGATGAAGGGCAGGGGAAGTGCGGTCATGGCTGTCATCAGGATTGCCTGCCACAGGGCGATCGTGGTGCTGGCCTCCGTTGCGGAAAGCTGCCGGATCTGCATGGTCGTCAATGCGCCCACCGCGCCCTGGGCCAGGGCCACGGCATAGGCCCAGTTGGGCACGGATGTGGCGCTGCCATGCAGCAGCCCCTTGCCAAGGGCTACGACAATAACGCCCGAAAACCCGATTGAAACCGCAATCCAGCGCTGTAGCGACGGTCTTTCGTGCAGCAGCGGAATGGACAGCAGGACCAGAAACAGGGGTTGCGTATAGGAAAGCACCTGCTGTTCCGCCAGCGGCAGCCGCGTTACGGTGACCACCACCATGATCATGCTGATAAGTCCCACCACGGAGCGTAGCAGATGACCGCCGAAGTGATGGGTTTTCAGTACTATCGTGGTGCGCGCTGCTATCATGAGGACAAACGGCAGCGAAAACAGATTGCGGAAGAAGATGATTTCAAGGGCTGGCAGGTCTGATCCCGTCAGCTTCTGCAGGGCATTGAGGGCGGCTGTGAAAAAAGTCGCCGATGCAAGAAGTAACGCACCGCGTTTCAGGTCATGCTTCATTTTATTCGTACCTCGATGCACGACATGGTCGCGGATGCGCCGCATGCAGGATCAATAGTCGCAACAGCCCTTTTTCTTTTCATGTTACGTTAACGTAACGCAGCATGCGCATTCCGGGTCATAGCAGTTTGTTTCGTCGTAATAAGGAATTCTTATGGGTGGAGGCCGGGATCAGTCCCTGATCTGGTGCGCCGGGGTCAT
This sequence comes from Komagataeibacter saccharivorans, assembly GCF_004348195.1. NCBI lineage: Bacteria > Pseudomonadati > Pseudomonadota > Alphaproteobacteria > Acetobacterales > Acetobacteraceae > Komagataeibacter > Komagataeibacter saccharivorans. Next base: position 3,007,451 of record NZ_CP036404.1, read on the forward strand.
GACGCCGCCACTGGCTTCGATTTCCGCCCGGATCGCGCGCGCAAGTTCCAGGGAGCCGGGCGTGTCGCTATGCACCAGAATGGACTGCGCCTTCACCGGCAGGCGTGCCCCGTCAATGGTCGTGACGGATGCATCTTCCAGAAACTGGCGCACGCGGGCGCGGACTGCATCAAGGTCGTGAATGACGGCGCCGGGCTGGCCGCGGGGGACCAGCGTGCCCGCTGTTGTATAGGCGCGATCGGCCAGAAACAGCGTCTGGGCGCGTAACCCGGCCTTTTCCGCCGCGCGTTCGGTCAGTTGGCCGGACATGCAAAAGACGGTCAGATCCCGATCCAGCGCCGCGATGGCGCGTGTGAGCCGCAATGCCAGACCTTCATCCGCATTGGCCATGTTGCCAAAGGCGGCATGGTAGCTGACATGAGTCACGCGATGGCCGTGGCGCGCGGCAATGCCCTGTAGCGCCCCGATCTGGTAGGTCATCATGGCTTCCATATCCGCATCGGATACGGCCATTGCCCGTCGTCCAAATCCGATCAGGTCCGGCAGTCCGGGATGCGCGCCGATACCAACCCCTTTTTCCTTCGCAAGCCGCACGGTGCGATCCATTATCGCATAGTCACCCGCATGAAAGCCGCAGGCGATGTTTGCCGATGTGACGGTATCCATCAGGCCGTCATCATCAGCTATGCGCCAGCGCCCGAAGCCTTCGCCCATATCGGAATTGAGATCGATCTTCATGCCTTGTCTCCGGGCTTGGCGCCATTGCGGTGCTGGGCGGATTTGCGATAGTGGGTCACCATCATGCGCAGGTTATCCAGATAGGACCGGATCGGATCCATGGCGGCTACGCCCTGCTGATGGCTGCACTCATGGAAGCGGATGCGTGCGCCGATGCGCGCCTGCCCCAGTCGCCACAGGTCTGCTTCGATGACCGTGGCGATGCGGGGATATCCACCCGCCGTATTGGCATCGGCAAGCTGCACAATGGGTTCGCCCGCAGGCGGAACCTGCACGATGCCGGGAACAATACCGTATGAACGCAGTTCGATCGGGTGGTGCAACCGCAGCGCCTCACCGCTCAGGCGGTATCCGACGCGATTGCTCTGTGGCGTGATGCGCCACTCGGCCGTCCACAGCCGTTCATGGGATTCGGGTGTGAAAAGGGCATAATCGGTGGCGGGAATGGCGCGCAGGTTGATGACGCGCCCGTCGGAACTGTCCCCTACATCATCCATAATGGCGGAAGGAGGACAGGCACCATACCCGGATACGAGAGTACTATCGGCTGTGATCGTGAGTGTATCGCCCGCTTCAAGCGGCCGACCGTCCATCCCGCCAAATCCGCCTCGTAGCTGGGTGCTGCGTGATCCCAGCACCACGGGCACGTCAATCCCGCCGGCAACGCAGACATAACCGCGCGCGCCTTTTCGGGGCGGTCCAACCCGCACGACCTGACCCGCTGCCGCCGTTTCAACGGACCATGGCAGGATGGGGCGGCCATCCAGTGTGATATCCGCGTCAATACCCGTGACGGTAAAGCTGGTGGCGGTTTCGAACCGCAGGACGAACGGATAGGTCTGGAGTTCAATACAGGCATCGCCGGGCTGGTTTGCCAGCAGGATATTGCCGACCTGCAGCGCCACGGGGTCCATGACCCCGGATGAACCAACGCCAAGGTTGCGGTAGCCCGGTCGGCCCAGATCCTGCACCGTGTTCAGTGCTGATGTTTCAAGGATCGTAATCACAGTTCTATGCTTTCCGGATAAAAGCGGATGCGATCGCCGATCGCGAACAGGGCAGGGGGCGTGCGGTGCGGGTCGAACTGGCAGATTTCGGTATAGCCGATGGAATTCCAGCCATTCGGCCCCGTCAGCGCGGAAATACCCGCCTGCGCGCCGCCGATGGTAACCGTCCCGGCCAGCATCCTGAGCGATGGCACGGCCTTGCGCGGCGTGGCAATGCGTGGGTCCAGCCCATGCAGATAGCCAAAACCGGGCGCGCTGCCGATGGCGCATACCGTGTATTCGCTATCGTGATGGATGGAAATCACGTCCTGCGCGGATAGGCCGGCATGGGCTGCTACGGCAGCCAGATCTTCCCCCAGCGCGCCGCCATAGCGGACGCCGATTTCAAACAGGCGGCCTTCAATATGGCGTTCGGGCAATGTTTCCCACGCATGGCGCAGCCAGTCGGCCACCGCCTGCGGCTGCTCCGGCGGCTGGGAAAATACCAGCATGAGGTTGGTGACGCCGGGGATCAGTTCCTGCACGTCTGGCCGGGCTTGTGCCGCTTCCATCAGCGCCCATATCCGGCGCTGCTGCGCCATGGTGAATTCGCCGGGGGCTTCGAACAGCATGGCGCGCGTGCCGATCATGCTGATGGTGGGGGCAATGCCTGCACTGCGCTTGGTTTCGCGCGTTAAATCCGTGTTCAAAATACACAGTCCTTGGAACAGTGCTGCTCACACCTTGGGAAGGTACGACCGGGCGTTAAGACCACAACCGTAACGATAAAGGATTCGCGGCATCCGGGGCCTGCGCCGAAGTATGGTCGTTTCAGTAACGATATCCAGACCAATTATGGCTGTGAGGCTATCGGATAATCTTATAGGTCAAGGCGGTAATCGCTGGTATCGTATTATGTTATGGCGTAAGAACGAACTGCTCTTGGCGCCTGAATTGTGCCTCCGCTACCGTGAAATAATACTCAGCGCCCGATTTTTTCAGTATGGGTCGGGCCGTATTTTTTTCACTGTTGCAGGATCGGGTTTCATTACCATGAGCAATCAGCCGTATCGTACCGCTCTCGTCACAGGCGCATCCTCCGGTATTGGTGCCGCAATCGTCCGGCGGCTGAGCGAAGCCGGGATCGAGGTGCATGCCCTCGCGCGTGACGCGAAGCGGCTGGCGCAGCTGGCGGAAGAGACCGGCTGCATTCCTCATGCCCTCAGCGTATCCGATGTGGCTGGTATTGAAGCCCTGATGAACGAGATCGAGGTCGATGTTCTGGTAAACAATGCCGGACAGTCGCGCACGGGTAACATCACCAATACCACGGTTGATGACATTGACGCGCTGGTGGATGTGAACCTGCGTGCCGTCCTGCAACTGACCCGTCTGGTCGTGCCGGGCATGATCGCGCGTGATCGCGGGCATATTGTCAATATCAGCTCGATTGCCGGTCATTATGCCTTCGCTGGGGGGAACACCGTCTATCATGCCACCAAGGCGGGCGTGCATTCGCTGTCGCAGCAGTTGCGCTGCGATCTGTATGGGCGTCATGTGCGTGTGACCGAGGTTTCGCCCGCCCGCGTGGAAACCGAAGTCTTTGGTCGCCTGATCGGTAATATGGAAGAAGCGAAGAAGCGTTTCTTCGATGAATATGAATCCCTGCTGCCGGAAGATATCGCCAATTCCGTGGCCTTTGCCGTTCTCGCCCCGCAGCGCATGAATGTGAGCTTCATGGAAGTGCTGCCGACCATGCAGGTCGTGGGTGGCCTGAACTTTGCCAAGAAGTCGGCAGACCCGGCGTAACGTCTGTGGACATCGCCCAGATCAAGCGCCTGATAGACCTTCTGGCCCATGCCCCCATCGCGGAGCTTGAAGCCGAGGAGGGGGGGCGGAAAATCCGCATTACCCGTGGTGCGGCGCAGCCGGTAACGGCTGCCGCCGTCCGCGCACCCGCAACACGGCCGGTGGACGCAGGCGCGGGCGCATCACCCCGCCCACAGTCCGCACCCATGCCCGAACCGGTGCAGGAACGGGTGATTGCTGCGCCGTCCTACGGTGTTCTTCACCTCTCCCCCGCACCGGGCGCACCGCCTTATGTAACGGTGGGGCAGGAGGTGAAACCCGGTCAGGAAGTCGGACTGGTGGAGGCCATGAAGGTGTTCAACGCGGTCAAATCGACACAGGCCGGCCAGATTGCCGCGATCCTTGTCGAAGACGGTACGGAAGTGGAGGCAGGGACGCCCCTGTTTCGTCTGGCATGAATGATATTCCGCGTTTCAAACGGGTCCTGATCGCCAATCGTGGCGAAATCGCCCTTCGTATCCAGCGCGCATGCCGCCAGCTCGGGCTTGAAACGGTCGCGGTCCATTCGGATGCCGATGCGGAAAGCCGCCATGTGCGTGAGGCTGATATCGCCCTGTGCATTGGTCCCGCATCTGCCGCGCGCAGCTATCTTGACCCCGACGGGCTTCTGCTGGCCGCGCGGATGACGGGGGCCACGGCCATTCATCCCGGTTACGGCTTCCTGTCGGAAAATGCCGATTTTGCCGATGCCGTCGAAGCGGCTGGCCTGACCTTCATTGGTCCGACCGGCGCATCCATACGGATGATGGGCGACAAGATCACGGCCAAGCGCGCCATGCGTGATGCCGGTGTGCCATGCGTGCCGGGTTCGGATGGACCGCTGCCTGCTTCCATGGAGGAAGTACACGCGGTCGCGCGTGAGGTCGGGTTCCCGGTCATCGTCAAGGCTTCGGGCGGTGGCGGTGGGCGCGGCATGCGCGTTGTGACGGATGCTGCCGACCTGACCCAGGCGGTCACGCTGACGGCCAAGGAAGCCCAGCAGGCATTTGGCAACCCGACCCTGTATCTGGAGCGCTTCATGCAGAAGCCGCGCCATATCGAGATACAGGTCCTGTGCGACACGCACGGGACGGCGCTCTGGCTGGGTGCGCGTGACTGTTCGCTTCAGCGCCGTCACCAGAAGGTGCTGGAAGAAGCGCCCCCGCCGGGCATAGCACCCGATGTCATTGCCGAAATTGGCGAACGCTGTGCCCAGGCATGCCGCCGGATCGGTTATCGTGGGGCCGGTACGTTCGAGTTCCTGTATGAAGATGGCGTTTTTGCGTTTATCGAAATGAATACCCGCGTGCAGGTCGAACATCCGATTACGGAGGAGACGACGGGTATCGATATCGTGGCGGCCCAGCTTCGCATCGCGCAGGGCGAAGCGCTGGCGATCCGGCAGGAAGATATCCAGCAGCGTGGCCACGCCATCGAATGCAGGCTGAATGCCGAGGACCCGTTCACCTTCATCCCGTCGCCCGGCACCATTACGCGCTGGGATCTGCCCGGTGGTCCCGGTGTGCGGGTCGATACGCATGTTGTCAGCGGCTATACGGTGCCGCCTTATTATGACTCGCTGATTGGCAAGGTCATAAGCCATGGTGGATCGCGTGACGAGGCTATTGCGCGGCTGCGGGTGGCGCTGGCGGAAATGCGGGTGGAAGGCGTATCGACCAATATCGCCCTGCATCAGGATCTGCTGGCCGATCCACATTTTCACGAAGGCGGGGTAGATATTCACTACCTTGAACGGTGGCTTGCGGAAAGGACGGCATCATGAGCAATCCGTCAGAACTGCTTCCTGACTTCAATACTCTCCCGGAACCCGAAGAAATCAGCCAGATTGCGACGTGGCTGTCCGAGGCCGGTCTGGAATCCCTGGAACTGTCCAATGATACGGGAACAAGGCTGCGTATCAGGGTAGCGCAGGCTGCCGCCGACACTGCTGAAATTTCATCCGTTCCTGCCTGCCCTGCCGAACCCATAGCAGGAGTGGGCACGGTCGCGGTCAGCGCACCGTATTTTGGCCACCTCTGTCTTGACCGTCCGATGGGTGACGGAGTCTTCGCCCCGGTGGGGAGCACGGTAAGGCAGGATGATGTTGTTGCCCTGCTGACACTGGATACCCTGCAGGTTCCCGTCAGGGCGCCCGTTGATGGCGAGGTTGTGGAAATTGTGGCCGCGCCCGGTGCATTGCTGGGCTATGGCACGGAAATCATGACAATCCGCCCCAGTTAAAGACAGACCGGTGCATGGCTTTCTCGCCCTGTGTCTGGAAGTAGATAAAGAAAAGCCGGGGCTGCCATGATGGTGGCCCCGGCTTTCTGTTTTCCTGATCGGTGTTTGGGCGACACCGATCAGGAAAATTGCTGGAATGAAAAGGAAGTTCTGTCGCTGCCCTTTTGAAAAAAGGCGGCGACAGGCTATTTTGAATGCCTTCTTACTTCAGACCCGATACGAACGCGGCGATCCGGCGGCAGCCTTCGCGCAGCGTTGCGGTATCTGTTGCATAGGAGATGCGGAAGAAGGGGCTCATGCCATATGCGGCGCCCTGAACCGACGCCACCTGCTGTTCTTCCAGCAGCGCCATGACGAAGTCGGTATCGTTACCGATATGGCGCCCTTCGGCGGAGGTCTTGCCGATGCATGCGCTGATGTCCGGATAGACGTAGAACGCACCCTGCGGGGTGTGGCACTGGATGCCCGGAATGGCGTTAAGCAGGCTGACAACAAGATCACGGCGTGCCTGATATTCTGCCGCACGCTCCTTGAGGAAATCCTGCGGACCTTCAAGGGCTGCGACGGCGGCCGCCTGCGCAATGGTGTTGATGCCGCTGGTGGATTGACCCTGCATGTTGTTCATGGCTGCGATCAGGTTGCGCGGCCCACCGCAGAAACCGACGCGCCAGCCGGTCATGGCATAGCTTTTGGAAACGCCGTTGACCGTCAGCACACGGTCCTTCAGGCGTGGTTCAACTTCGGCCAGCGTGCAGAACTGGAAGTCATCGTAGATGAGATGTTCGTAAATATCGTCCGTCAGGATCCAGACATGGGGGTGCTTGAGCAGAACGGCGGCAATTTCTTCCATGTCCTTGCGCGGGCAGCAGGCCCCGGTCGGGTTGCTGGGGAAGTTCAGCACCAGCCACTTGGTCCTGGGCGTGATGGCTGCATCCAGATCCGCTGCCGACAGCTTGAAGTTATTGGCGGCAAGGCAGGGTACCTGCACGATACTGGCCCCGCCCAGACGGGCGATATCGGCATAGCTGATCCAGTAAGGGGTGGGCAGCACCACCTCATCACCCGGATTGATGGTCGCCATCATCGCGTCATAAATGATCTGCTTCGCGCCATTGGCCACCAGAATTTCATCCAGTGCGTAATCAAGATGATTTTCGCGCTGGAATTTGCCCTGAACAGCCCGTTTCAGGGCTGGCTTGCCATCCTGCGGCGGGTATTTGGTATCGCCACCACGCGCCGCCGCAATGGCGGCGTCCACTACATGGGTCGGGGTCGGGAAATCCGGCTCCCCCGACGACAGGCTAACAATTTTCAGCCCCTCCGCCTTAAGGGCGGTGGCCTTGTCCGTCATGGCGGCAGAGGCCGAAATCCCTATTCCATTCAGTCGATCTGCAAAGCCGGGCATTAACCATCTCTCCAATCAGCATATGTAAGAAGGCAGGCGTGTATATTGGGACACACCGTAAATCGTTTCGACTGCCATTAGATACCGCCGAAAATTGTCTGGCCCCATATAACAATCCTATGGGGTCACGGTGCATCGGCCACCATAGGCTTCCGGGACGAAGGAGCGTGGCGCACAACCATGCCGATGGTGCCATTCCGTTACGTCAGCCAGTATCGTTCTGGCATTATTTTAGCCCCGGATAGACTGAAATGACCGATATGCTTCCTGATACGGCGAACCCTGCCGATCTTCCTTCCACAACGGAAGTGAAGACAGCGCCGGTCGGGGTAGAGGGCGCGCGTCCCGCCAGCCGCATTGAGCGCGACCTGCTTGGCGCAGCCGAGATCCCGGCCGGTGCGTTGTGGGGCATTCATACCATGCGCGCGCTGGAGAACTTTCCCATAAGCGGTACGCCCATCGGGACGTTTGGCGAACTGGTTCAGGGGCTGGTTACGGTCAAGCAGGCAGCAGCGCGCGCCAACCATACGCTGGGTTATCTGGATGCCGGGCGGGCAAACGCCATTGATGCCGCCTGCAACGCGATCCTGCGCGACACCCGTTACTGCGATCAGTTTGTGGTGGATGCCATGCAGGGTGGGGCAGGCACATCCACCAACATGAACGCCAACGAGGTGATAGCGAACGTAGCTCTTAGGTTGATGGGGGAAAAGCCGGGCACATACGCGCTCATTCACCCCAATGACCATGTGAACATGGCGCAGTCCACCAACGATGTGTATCCGAGCGCGCTCCGGTTGGGGATGCTGCTGGCAGTGGAGCCATTGCTGGCTTCACTCGCACGGCTGGAAAACGCTTTTGACGCTAAAGCGCAGGCTTTCAGTGAGATACTCAAGGTCGGGCGCACGCAGTTGCGCGATGCGGTTCCCATGACATTGGGGCAGGAATTCCATGCGTTCCGTACCACGATACAGACGGAAATCAGAAGCCTGAAGCAGCATGCCACTGCGTTTGAGCAGGTCAATCTGGGCGGCACAGCCATCGGAACGGGGCTGAACACTGATCCCCGTTACGCGCATGCCGTCATGGCGGAACTGCGCGGGCTGAGTGGACGACCAATGGTCAGTGCGCCGGACCTGATCGAGGCGACATCCGATGTCGGGGCTTTTGTCCTGTTTTCCGGTGTCTTGAAACGGCTGGCCCTGAAACTTTCCAAAATCGCCAGCGATCTGCGCCTGCTGTCCAGCGGGCCGCGGGCAGGACTGGGCGAAATTGTTTTGCCGCCGGTACAGGCGGGTTCTTCCATCATGCCGGGCAAGGTCAATCCGGTCATACCGGAGGCCGTCAATCAGGTAGCCTATCTTGTCGCCGGGCATGACCTGACCATCACCATGTGCGCGGATGGCGGGCAGCTGCAGCTTAATCCGTTTGAGCCGATGATCGGCTACTGCCTGTTTTCGTCCCTGAAAATCCTGCGTGCGGCTGTCGATACCCTGACGACACGGTGCGTCAGCGGGATTTCGGCAGATGGCAGCCGGTGTCAGTATCTGTCCGAACTGAATATCGGCATTATTACAGCCCTCGTCCCCGTGCTGGGATACGATACCTGCTCGGCAGTCGCCAGACGTGCCCTTGTCGAAAACCGGAAGGTTACGGACCTGATTATTGAGGAAAACCTGCTCTCTTCCGACAGACTGGCCGAACTCCTGCGGCCTGATGCGCTGACACGGCCCAACATCGGCAGGGAAGCAGGCTAGCCCATCATGTCGATGCCTGCGTGCCCGGCCAGTTCCGGGACGCAGCCATCGTTTTGGCCAGATCGATCAGCAGTTCCCGCACCGCGACCGATGCTTCCGTTTCAGGAATGATTTCGGGAATGCACAGCGATACATCTTCCTGTATGACGGGGTTGCGCAGCGGATAGATGCGGGACTTTTCGGGCACGACAATGCGGCTTGCGACCGACCATGGCAGGATGGTGCTGCCGATGCCTTCGACAATGGCGCCCTGCAGGGTAATCAGCGCCTCTATTTCCGCGACAATCCGCGGTTCAAGCTGCTTGCGCATGAAGGCCATATCGACGCTTTTGCGTACGAAGTTATGTTTGGGCGGCAGCAGCAGGGGGATGTCGGCAATATCGGCCAGTTGCACCGCGCCTGTTTCATCTTGCGGAAATTCCAGTGCCTGCGGTGCGAGGAGGAAGAACTCCTCCTTCATCAGGGGGGTGAAGACCACGCCCTTGATCGGTCCCGCACCGTGGATGACGGCCATGTCCAGGCGGCCCGTCATGATCAGTTCGCTGTATATATCATCAAAACTTTCGGTCAGATGCAGCGTAATGTTCGGCAGCCGTTCGCGCACCAGCCGCAGCAGTTCGACAGACAGTGTCGATCCTGCGCTGTAGGGGGACAGCCCGACCGATACCTTGCCCACAAGTGGCCCGGCGCCCTGACTGATTTCGACCATGGCGCGATCGAACTGCTTGGTTAGCGTCTGTGCATGACGGTAGAGTTCCGAGCCTGCTGTTGTCGGTGTAACACCGCTTTTGCTTCGGATGACCAGCTTCTGCTTGAAAACATTCTCAAGCGTTGCCAGTTGCTGGCTTAGCGCAGGCTGGGCGATGTTCAGCAGGTCCGCAGCGCGTGAAATGCTGCCCAGATCGATTATTTTCACAAAAGCCTGCAGTCGCCGTATATCCAACTGGAACTCCATTATACGTAAGTGGCTTTATCACATTGATAATAGGCATATTTATTCGATCAGTCAACGAACTGAACGGGGTATGTTTCTACGTTTCGAAAATTTAACATCATTCCCGGTGGTTAGTCGCCGCCCGGCACGGAGGGTAGATTTCCGGCAGATTCTTTCGATTCCAGAACGAAAAAATATATGAAATAAAAAAGACACACATTTTCAATTATATAGTCTTGTTCGAACAATTGCGCGGCGTATGGGAAGGCAAGATATTAATAATCCATATGACGCCAAATCATAACGGACACGCATCATATCCTTGCACATAGTCGTTACGGAACGTCCGGCGGTATTCAGGGGGGATGCAATGGTAGGCCTATCAAAACGGAAGTTATATTTGGTGGCTGGGGTGGCTTTGGGCACATTCGTACCAGCCATCGGCGAGGCCGCTACCGCACCTTCTGCTGCACCTGAAAAGCATTACAGGACGGATGCCAAAAAGAAGGTACAGCCGTCCCCGTCCCATACCGTCACGTCGTCGGTGCGCGCTTCGGCCAATCCGGAAATCATCCATGTCGGCGGCCATTCGACCAACTCCGTGTTCTCCCCCGGCACGGCGCGTCACAGCACGACGCAGGTGACGGTTGTAACGGGTGCGGAACTTCTGAAAACCGGTCAGAGCAATGTGCTGTCCGCGCTGGCGCAGGCCAATCCCGCCATCACAACCGCAGCCCTGCCCGGTGGTGGCGCAAGTTCCTTTGTGCAGACAATGCAGTTGCGTGGCCAGTCGCCTGATGACACCTTGATCCTGATCAACGGCCATCGCCGCCATATCGGGGCCAACTTCAATTCCAACTCCGGCACCAACTGGGGCAGTGAACCTGCCGACATCTCGCTTATCCCCATTACCGCGATCGACCATATCGAAGTCATTACGGAAGGGGCTTCGGCGCTGTATGGGCAGGATGCGATTGCGGGCGCCGTCAACATCGTGCTGAAGCGCGATACGCATGGTGGCAGCATCAATTTCAAAAACAGCGGCTATTACGCGGGCGACGGACAGGGGCTGGACGGTTCCGCCAACTACGCCATGGCGCTTGGGCACAAGGGCGGCTATCTGGATCTGGCAGCGCAGGTGACCCATCAGTTGCCGACGACGCGCGGCGGGGATTTCTACGGCACCCTGTTTAGTGATTCCCGTAACGAAACCGCAAACCGCAACGTCCAGCGCGGGCTGGGTATTCCCAAGTCCACGCTTGAGACCCTGAGTGAGAACATGTCCGTGCCGCTGGGCCACGGGTTCAGTGTCTACAGCACGTCCACCTTCTCGCACCGTCGTGCCAATGTGCCCGAAACCTATCGTAGCGCGGCCGATACGGATAGCTGGATCAATACATCCCTGTATCCGAATGGCGACCAGCCCTACATCACCATGGATCAGTACGACTTCGAGACGGACAATGGCATCCGCACCCGCAAGTTCGGTTTTGCGTGGGACGCCTATGTCACCTACGGCCGTGATGCGCAGCAGTATGGCACGAAGGATTCTGAAAACGTCTCGCTGCCGGGCAGCACCCAGACTTCCTTCTATGATGGTTCGTCCATTTCGTCGGAACTGACAACGGGTCTGCGCGGATCGCGTTCCTTCAGGACGGGCCTGCTACCCAGGGACATCAACCTGAAATTCGGCGCTGAATACCGTCACGATACATTCCAGATGACGCAGGGTGAAACCGCGTCATGGGAAGGGCTGGGCGCTACCGACCATCCGGGTAACGTGCCGATGGCCGTAACCAATCAGAACCGTGATGTGTACGAAGGTTTTGCCAATCTCGACTTCTACGTAACCAAGAAGTGGGAATGGACACTGGGCGGTCGTGTCGCCAGCTACAACAACCTGGCGACTGTTGAAACGGGATCGGTAGGCACGCGGTACAACTTCAACAAACGCTGGGCCATCCGGGCGAATATCAATACCGGTTACCGTCCGCCCACGCTTGGCGAAATGTCCTATTTCTATTCTGCGCCCTATCCGGGATATACGGTCGATCAGGTTCCGGCGAACAGTGCGATCGCCAAATATCTGGGTTCCGGTAACATGAAGGGCGAGTATTCCCGCAGCTACACGATCGGTGTCGATGCGACGCCGGTTGATGATTTCCATATCACGGGTAACCTGTATTACATCGCCATCAACGACCGGCTTGGCAGCACCCAGTCCTACAGTGTCAATACAAACGACACGACCCTGATGAACCTGCTGAAGGCCGCCAATCTGGAAAGCGCGACATCCCTTTCCTATTACGCCAACCTGTATAACACGCAGACATTCGGCGGCGACCTGAACGCCGATTATACGCTGCGCACAAGTCGCTATGGTAAATTCCGGTTCGCCATGGGGATCAACTTCTCGGATAACGAGATCCGGTCTGCCAAGAATAACCTGGTGAATGAATATACCAAGGAAATGGTACTGCATTCAGCGCCCAAGAACCGCGAACAGATCAGCGTTAACTGGCAGTACGGTAAATGGTCCGTATTCGCACAGGAAATGCGGTATGGTTCCATCATTTACATGGCCGCGCCGACCGGTCCGGGTGGGGTGCCGTTTGAACAGAACCCGGCCTTCATCACCAATCTGGAAGTTGACTACAAGGTCATGCCCAAATGGACCATCGGTGTTGGGGCAAATAATCTGGGCAATAAATACCCGACCCGTGTCTCCAGAACCATTTCCAACACCCAGCAGGGGCTGACCAAATATCCTTCCTATTCGCCTTACGGCTTCAGTGGCGGGATGTATTACGTCAAGACATCTCTGGATTTCTAAACAACATTCCCCTCCAGCCTTGCGATTGCATGCTTCCGGGCTGGAGGGCCAGAATGTCGGTATGACGCCGATAGACGGACAGGCCGCCTGTAGTCCCCGTAACCATTTTTCATGGTACGGGGATTTCGTATTTTATGGCCTGCCTGCGATATGGATGGCTTTGCACCCTTTCGATTATTTCGGTAAATATTCCCGATGCTGATAGGATAGACCGGCATGCTGAAATCAGTATCCGATGCCGGGGAACACGCCAGATCCGTTGTAGGGCAGTAAACGATATAAAAAATAGTCAGCCGTGATGACGGGAACCGTTTTCAGATACCGGAGACCGGGCCTGCGTGAGATAAAAAACATCCGGTGACTTTATTCTGATTACAGCGTAATACCCGTTTCAAAATCCAGAACCAGTGGATTTTTATACCGGTTATTGCCACCTGTGCTCCAGATATACTGGGCACCCGGCCTGATCAGGAGCCATGGGGTGGGACGCCATCCATAGTTCAGTTCAATCGCGGGTTCGCCGGATGGCTTGTACACATCGGTTACGCCAGTACCCTGTAGTTCCCGCACCCAGTTTGTCAGTTTCGGATTGACCCAGAGCATCTTCATGCCAAAGCTGACCGTGTCATTGGGACGGTTCCAGAACGTTCCCTTACGCGTTATGCCCGCGTCCACAAAATAGGGTGCAACGGATGTCCTTGGATCGCCCCATGTGAAGGAGGCAAAAAACGATGTCCCCCGTTTGGCGTCCTTTCTGTCACGTTCCAGCATCCGGTCAAACTGGAACCATCCGCCAAAACGGCCACGGACGTTGGCGACAGGGGCGGCAGCAAGATACTGGGATGCAATCCCGAAGGTTCCCAGATGGGAATACACATCCTTGACTTCCGACGTGTCCCAGTAACCACCAACCTTGACGTTGGTCTGAAGCGGGCCGGAATAATCATCCTTGCCGCCACGGTGCCATACCAGTTGGAACGGCAGGAAGGTTCCTGTCGCGCCGTGCAGGTTCATTTTCCAGCCATTATGGGTATTGGCGATTGTCGGATCGACCGAATAGACGCCGAACTGAATGGAATAATGATTGTTGCCCGCCGGGTAAAACTTGACCCATGCACCGGGATGGGCGGTGGGATAGTAGCTGTAGCCGGAGTTGAAAGCGATTGACTGGGGCATACCGCAGATTGCGTTGCTCTGGAACTGACAGTAGTTGTTCATGCCCCAGTAGATCGACCAGGTTTCAAAATCCGTTTCAGCATTGATTTCACCCACATTTGTGGCCACGTAGCGGTTCCATGGCATTTCCCATGCCAGCAGTGTCAGCCGCACGGTCGGTGAACCATAGATTTCCTGCGGGCTGTCTAGGGCCGGAAGCGTTGCCCCAAGGCCCTTGCCCGCGCGGGATGTGACCGTGAAATGGAACAGGCCGAGCTGGTATCCCGTCAGTTTCTTGAGGTTGAAATCGACATTGATCCCGACTTCATGGGCATACCGTACGTCCTTGGACTTGCCGCCCGTGGGGTTGCCGGCACTATCCTGAAAATAGTGTCCGGTAATGGTTATGCCCTTGTCATTCAGATGTGTGCGCCAGCCGGCCCAGTTACCGGTCATCGTGTCCTGTGTCAGCCAGTCATGGAAACTGGCAGGGAAAAAACTGTGTTCCGTCGTATCGGAAGGAAGGGTGACAATCGGTGTCGTGTCGTGGGGCACGACGGTGCGTACGGGGGCGGGCTGGATGGTTTTTGTCGGGTTGGGGGCGTAATTTTTACGGCGAGCATCCACCGAAACCGTTGCACTCGTTCCTGTTTCGGAAATATTGACCGGCGTGACCTGCGCATGGGCATTGTGGGGGCACCCGATAAATATTGATATGCCGGAGCAGATCAGTCCCGTTATTCCGACACACCGACCTGTAACAAAAATTCTGTTCAGGACAGTTTTTGCAGGGATGGGATTGTCAGTATTGGCCCATTCCTCCGTTCTTGGACAGACAGCCTTATGGCTGGGTCGCAGTTGTTCCGGGGGAAGGCACGTTTCCTGTATGAATTTTTGAAAAGGGGGACTGTCCCCGACAGTTTTGGGGAAACGGAATTTCCATTCGTTTTCCGGGTATATCTGGCGCATCTGGTATGCCATTTTTATCTCCACCATTATTGTTTTTCTGTGGGATAGGGATTTAGGCGAGACGGGAGATGCCGAAAGTTGCAAGGGCGGCGCATACAGTAGTGCGGCATTGATATGCCCCGCTACAGATGGCCTGCCCCGGAATTCAGTTACGGAAATTTTGTTATTTAATTAAGGGGTGGAACCTTTTTTAGTTCCTTCTATATTTAAAATGAAAACGGTTTTATTTTTAGCGGCGTCGATCGTATTTTATTTTGTCGATGCCTGCTACGTAAGTAATAACGGAGTGGTTTCTAAAGTGGTATAAGACCGTCAGGCATTGCCACGGATAAGATCCGCAGCGCGCTCCGCAATCATAACTGTCGGCGCATTTGTGTTGGACCCGATAAGGGAAGGCATGACCGAACTGTCACAGATACGGATGCCATCCAGACCATGAATGCGTAACTCCGGGTCAACAACGGACATGGTATCCCGTCCCATCTTGCACGTGCAGGTCGGGTGATATGATGTCCGCCCGTGCTGTCGTGCATAAGCCTGAAACGTCTCTGGCGTTTCAGTGTTTGCATCGAAGAAATTTATTTTCTGGATGTATTTACTTAGTGAATGCTGCCTGAATATATCAAGGCTGATCTTCACGCCTTCACATGAAATACGCAGGTCATCGGGATCGGCAAGGAAATTCGGGTCAACAACAGGCGCATCGGCAGGGTCGGATGATTGCAGTTTCACCGTGCCGCGTGATTTCGGGCGCAGCGTATAACTGTTCAGCGTAATGCCGGATGTGCCTTTGGATACGGAACTGACACCGGCCTCTGCCCCGGCGCCGGCAAGGAAATGGAATTGCAGGTCGGGGCAGGGAGCATTCCGGTCCGCATACCAGAAGGCACCAGCTTCAACCACGTTGGATGTTACCGGTCCGGAATTGAACATGGCATATTGTAGTCCCGCCCAGAACATCCAGTGCATTTGGTTGTATTTGTTGAAACTGTCGTGCCTTTTCAGTTCAGCGACAATATCAATGCCGAAATGATCCTGCAGATTCTGTCCCACCCCCGGCAGATCACGCACCACGCGGATATTGTGCTGCCGTAGATGTTCCCCCGGACCAATGCCAGACAGCATCAGCAGTTTGGGCGTGCCAATCGCGCCAGATGTGACGATGACTTCCTGATCCGCCTGCACAATATGCCTGTCACCCCGTACCGCATATTCCACGCCCGTCGCGCGGGAACCACTGAACACGATACGCAGGACCTGCGCGCCGGTAACGACATGCAGGTTGCTGCGCTTCAGGGCCGGGCGCAGATAACCCTGCGCGGTTGAACAGCGGCGGTTGTTGCGGATCGTCATCTGGTAGATACCGGCCCCTTCCTGTACGGGGCCGTTGAAATCGGGGTTGTAGGGTATTCCCATCTCCTGACAGCTCTGCACGAAAGCGCGGCTGACCGGGCTGGGTGTGGACAGGTTGGATACGCCAAGCGGGCCATCCGTACCGTGCCACGGACCGGCAAGCATCGTATTGCCTTCGGAACGCAGCAGGTATTTCTGGATATCCCGGAACCCCCAGCCTTCGGCACCTTCCTCGACCCAGCGGTCGTAATCGGAAGGGTGGCCACGGGTATAGACCTCGGCATTGATTGAAGACCCACCGCCCAGCACCTTGGCCTGAACATAGGGTATCTGGCGGTTGTTGGCGTGTTTCTGCGGTGTGGTCATCAGCCCCCATGTCAGCGGGCCGGTCGTCATTTTGGCAAAGCCGATCGGCATGTGGATGAGGGGATTGGTATCACGCTTTCCTGCTTCCAGAAGACATACACGCGCACTGGAATTTTCCGACAGGTGTGCCGCCAGAACACATCCGGCCGAACCGCCACCAATAATGATGTAATCAAAACCCTGGTTCATGATGCAATCCAGTGCGAACGGTCGCCAATTTCGATATGGACGGATTTGGCCTGTGTGTATTCCTCCACACCCAGAAGACCCGTTTCCCGGCCCCATCCTGACTGTTTGAAACCACCCGTCGGTGTTTCAGGGCCACCGGCCATGATGGTGTTGACCCAGAAACGCCCGGCCCGTACGCGCCGCGTTACACTCAGCGCCTGATCGATGTTCTTGGACCACACCGATGCGGCCAGTCCGTAGACCGTGTCATTCGCGATCGCTATGGCTTCTTCCAGCGTATCGAAATGGAAGGAAGACAGGACAGGCCCGAATATTTCTTCGCGCGCAATGGTCATGGAAGGGGTCACGCCCGAAAACAGCGTAGGTTCGATATAACGCCCATGCCCGCATTGCAGCGCCTCGCCGCCAACCAGTACCTTGGCGCCTTCGGATTTGCCCGCAGCGATGTATTTCAGGATGGTTTCGTTCTGGCCTGCCGTGGTGATGGCGCCCACCTGTGTTTGCGGGTCGAACGGGTCGCCAACACGGATCTTCTTCATCTTTTCGGCCAGAATTCGTTCAAACCTGTCAGCGACCGAGCGTTCCACGATCAGACGGCTGGAGGAAACGCAGCACTGCCCTGTATTGAAGCTTATGCCGAATGCCGCGCCATCCGCCGCATCTTCCAGATTGGCATCGGCGAACACGATGATGGGGTTTTTCCCACCCAGTTCAAGCCCGAGCTTCTTGAGGTTGCTGTCGGCTGAAGCATGCACGCATGAACGCCCCACGGCGGTCGAGCCGGTGAAGGATAGCATGTCCACGTCGGGATGTTCCGTCAGCGTCTGACCAATACTGCGCCCCGTACCGGTCACGACATTATAGACACCTGCGGGCAGGCCCGCATCGGCAAGAATATCCGCAAGGATCAACGTCGTCGCACTCGTAACCTCGGCAGGTTTGACTACCAGTGTGCAGCCGGATGCCAGAATGAACGGCACGCGTTCACACAGGATCAGGAAAGGGAAGTTCCACGGCGTGATGAGGCCAACGACGCCTACGGGTTCGCGCAGCACCATGCCAAACAGGCCATCGCCCAGATTGTTGAAGCTTTCGCCATGCAGAAGCCGCGCGGCACCGGCTGCGGTCTCGAAACAGGCGATGCAGTGATCAATTTCGCCACGGGCCTGACTGATGGGCTTGCCGTTTTCCAGCACTTCCCATGTGGCAATTTCCTCGCGGCGCTGGCGGATGCCTTCTGCCGCGCGCAAAAGTACTGCTGCGCGCGCACCACCGGGCAGGCCCGCCCAGCGGCGGTCTTCAAATGCCTGCCGGGCGGCTGCGACGGCATCGTTCACATCATCAGGTGTGCAGCGGGACGTACGCGTTACCGGCACATCATGACTGGGGGAATTGCGTTCAAACAGTTCCCGGCCCCTGCGCCATTCGCCATTGATAAAGAAACCGAATTCGCGCGGGGTTTTCGGTAACGCCACCCCGTGTGTCATCTCGTGCATTGACTGCCTCTCCGTGATTCTGACCCGCCGTTCGTCGTCATGGCGGATGGGTAACCGACCGCCTGAAAAGGACGTGCCTTTCAGCGGTTCTACGGATACCGAAACCTAAGGAACGAAATAAAAATACAGTCGTTTCATGAAATAAATCATGTAACAGTATGGGTAACGCGCTGCCGTTTCAGGTTCAGGCGGGAATTACGCTGTGACGTTAATACGTCCGGTCCCCATTTGCGGGACAGCCCCCTGAACAGTTCTGGACTTGCGCGGAACAGCAGGCAGGTTATGGAAATTACCCATTGGTCGATGTCCTGTATTTTTAATTTATGCCTGTCTGATTTTTTTACGACGGCACTTATTTTTGGAACGACATCACCCAGACGCACCATCTGGTTACGTATGTGATAGAGCGTCGTGCCCGCACGGTTAACTCATATTTCTGTGATATATGCAGGGACAAAGAAAAACAGGGGGCGTATCCGCCAGCGTGCATGCAGCAGACCGTTTCGAGACCGGGATACGAAGCTGCGGAAATCATGCGGTTTTGCAAAAGTCCTGTACTGTAAATGCACGCGTCCGTGACCATAATTCCTGAAAAATAAAAGAACATTGAAAATATCCGTCTTTCTTTGTCCTTGCTCTTCTCAAGTGGAAAATGTATGTAACCAGTTAGTTCATATAAGAGCAGGAATTGCCGGAATGTATCTGAACGAGACTCAGGAACAGGTGCGCGACACGGCCCGGGCCTTTGCGGATGAGGTCATCCGCCCCGTAGCCGAGACGCTGGACCGTGAAGAATGCTTCCCTTCTGAAATCTATGAAGAAATGGCGAAGGTTGGACTGTTCGGAATCGGCGTTCCGGAAGAACTGGGCGGCCCCGGATTCGATACGCTGACCTATGCCGTGGTGATGGAGGAACTGTCGCGTGGTTACGCCAGTGTCGCGGATCAGTGCGGACTGGTTGAACTTATTTCCACATTGCTGGTCCGCCACGGAACGGAAGTGCAGCAGGCCATGCTGCCTGAAGTCATCGGCATGCAGCGTAAGGTGGCGTACTGCATTACCGAAGCGGAAGCGGGCACCGATGTCTCCGGTATCCGTACAACGGCACAAAAGGACGGGGACGGCTGGGTCCTGAACGGGGGCAAGCTGTGGATTCATAACGCCCCGGTAGCCGATACCGGTTTTGTGCTGGCGCGGACGGATAAGGAAGCCGGAAATCGCGGCATGTCGATCTTCATTGTCGATCTGCATGACCGGGGGGTCGAGCGGGGACCGAAGGAGCACAAGATGGGGCAGCGGGCCAGTCAGGTCGGCGGCCTCAATTTTACCGATGTGCGCCTTGGCCCCGATGCCCTGCTAGGTCAGGCCGGGCGTGGTTTCCACATGATGATGAGCGTGCTGGACAAGGGGCGGGTAGGCATAGCCGCGCTGGCGGTCGGTATCGCGCAGGCGGGGCTGGAAGCCGCCGTGGATTATGCGGGCACGCGCAAACAGTTCGGCAGGCAGATATCCGAATTTCAGGGCGTGCAGTGGCTGCTGGCGGATATGGCGAAAGATATTGAAGCCGCGCGTCTGCTGGTGCATTCGGCCGCGGTCAAGATCGATCGGGGGCTTGATGCCACGCGTGCCTGCTCCATGGCCAAGTGTTTCGCGGGTGACATGGCGGTGGCGCGGACGGCCGATGCCGTGCAGGTATTTGGTGGTTCGGGCTACATTCGCGGCTTCGAGGTGGAACGCCTTTATCGTGATGCCAAGATCACGCAGATCTATGAAGGCACCAACCAGATCCAGCGTATGATCATTGCGCGTGAACTGCTGAAAAAAGGTGCCCGCGCATGAGACAGGTGGCGCTCGTAACCGGGTCCACGCGCGGAATCGGCCTTGCCGCGGCACAGGCGCTGGCGCAGGCTGGTTTTGCGGTGGCCATCAATGGCCCGGTGGAAGATGAGGAACTGCACGCGGCGATAGGGCATATGCAGGCGCTGGGCGCGCCGGTGATGGCGGCGGCATTTGACGTAAGTGATGTCAGCGCGCACGCAGCCAGTCTTGCATTGATAGAAGACCAGCTTGGACCACTGACCACGCTGGTCAACAATGCCGGTGTCGGCGTGCTGCAACGGGGTGATCTGCTTGATGTGACCGAAGCAAGCTGGGACCGTTGCGTGGGGATCAATGCCCGCGCACTGTTCTTTCTGTCGCAGGCTTTTGCGCGCCGCCTGCTGGCACGCCAACGCGATGCGGACCTGTTCCATTCCATTGTCAATGTCACATCGTCCAATGCCATGGCCGTTGCGGTGCAGCGATCGGAATACTGTGCATCAAAGGCCGCTGCGGCCATGGTGTCCAAGACGCTGGCGGTCCGGCTGGGTTCTGAAAACATTGCCGTCTATGACGTGCAGCCCGGCCTGATCGCGACCGATATGACTGCCCCGGTGATCGAGATGTATCGCCAGCGCGCGCGCGACGGCCTGACACTGTTTCCGCGCGTGGGTACGCCCGATGATATGGGCGCCATTATCGCGGCCCTGGCCAGTGGCAGGCTTCCCTACACGACCGGGCAGGTCATTTCGGCGGATGCCGGAATGCTTGTGCCCCGTTTTTGAGAACAGCCATGAAAATCGCACTCCCTGACGAGACCGGCCGGAAGGAGGATTACTTCCTGACCGGCAAACCGCTTCCCCATACTGTCCTGCCCCCCGATCCGGTACGCGTTGTCTATTCGGCAGCGCATGTGGTGGCTGATCCCTTTGCCGCCACTGACCCGTCGGGGCAGGCCGCGATAGACTGGGACAGGACGCTTGCTTTCCGCCACTACCTCGCCGGAATGGGACTAGGCATTGCGGAGGCGATGGATACCGCGCAGCGCGGCATGGGACTTGACTGGTCGCGTTCCCTCGAACTGATCCGCCGCACAAAGGCCGACCTGCCCGATGCGCTGGTGGGCAATGGCTGCGGTACCGACCAGCTTGATCCGCGCGATGTCACGTCCATCGATCAGGTGGAAGATGCCTATCTTGAACAGGCCGAAGCCATTCAGGCGGTCGGCGGGCGTATCATCCTTATGGCCAGCCGTGCCCTCGTGCAGGTTGCGAAAACGCCGCAGGACTATCAGCGGGTTTATCGCACCGTGCTGGCTGCATGCGATCAGCCCGTCATCCTGCACTGGCTGGGTGAAATGTTTGACCCTGCGCTGAAGGGATACTGGGGCGCTGATGACTTCACTACCGCGCTGGAAACGGTGCTGGCCATTATTGAGGAAAACAGGCCCCGCATAGACGGGATCAAGATATCCCTTCTGGACAAGGAAAAGGAAATCCTCCTGCGTCGCCGCCTGCCTGCGGGCGTGCGGATGTATACCGGCGATGATTTCAACTACCCCGAACTCATACAGGGGGATGCGCAGGGGTTCAGTCATGCCCTTCTGGGTATCTTTGACCCGCTGGCCGTTGCCGCCGCCCATGCCGTAAACAGGCTGGGGGAAGGGGACGTCACGGCGTTTCGTGCGATACTTGATCCCACCGTGCCGCTGGCCCGGATGATATTTCGGGCACCCACCCAGTATTACAAGACAGGCGTGGTTTTTCTTGCGTGGCTGAATGGCTTTCAGGAACATTTCATTATGCTCAACGGCGCGCAGGCCATGCGACCGCTGCCATATTTTTCCGGAATATTCCGGCTGGCGGATGGCTGCGGTCTGCTGCGTGAACCGGAACTGGCCATAAGCCGCATGAAAACCCTTCTGGCGCTTTACGGGGCATGACATGCGTGATTTCCAGCGCGATCACTCAGCCCTTGCCCTGAATACCGCAACACTGGGCCATAATGTCGCGGGGGGCGGGGCAGGCTGGTCGCCCGAACGAACTGTGGATGCCTGTGCCGCACGCGGCATCGGCGGCATCGTATTCTGGCGCAGGGAAATTGAGGGGCGGGCCGCAGCGGTGGGAGCCTACGCACGGGCTGCGGGCATCCGCGTGGTGGGGCTGTGCCGGGCACCGTTTCTGGTCGGTCCCCTTGCTTCGCAACAGCCGGAGGAGGTAGCCGACGATTTTCGCAGGGCGATAGACCAGACCGCCGAACTGGGGGCGGATGTGCTGACCATCGTGACCGGCGGCGTGCAGGTGGGCACGAAAGGCGTAACCCGCAGCCTGGAAACCGTGGCACGTTACGTGGCCGCCGCCGCTTCATACGCCGCCGGGGCTAATGTCCGGCTGGCGCTGGAGCCGCTGCATCCTGTCTATGGTGGCGACCGGTCCTGTCTTGTCACGACACGCGATGCGCTGGACATATGTGATCTTATCAATGCCGATAATGTGGGCGTTGCGATCGATATCTATCATGTCTGGTGGGATACCGACCTTGCGCGCCAGCTTGTGCGGGCGGGAGAACGTGTCTTCGGGTTTCATCTGTGTGACTGGCTGCCCCATACGACGGATGTTCTGCTGGATCGTGGCATGATGGGCGATGGTGTCGCCGATATCAGGGCGATCCGCGCCAGCGTTGAGGGGGCCGGGTATGACGGTCCGTGTGAAGTGGAAATCTTTTCGGCAAACAACTGGTGGAAGCGCGATCCGGCGGAGGTTCTCGACATAATGGTCGAACGCTTCCGCACGGTGTGCTGAACTTCAGAGGGAACCATGAAAATTCTCGTCCCTGTAAAGCGCGTGATTGATTACAACGTAAAGGTCCGTGTCAAAACGGACGGATCGGGTGTTGATCTGTCAAACGTGAAAATGTCCATCAACCCCTTTGACGAAATTGCGGTGGAAGAAGCGGTCCGGCTGAAGGAAAAGGGGATCGCATCCGAAATTGTCGTGGTCTCCATCGGTGTGCCACAGGCGAAGGACATACTGCGCACCGCACTGGCAATGGGGGCTGACCGGGCCATCCTGATTGATGCGACAGCGGATGTGAATCAGGATATCGAACCGCTTGCCGTGGCAAAGATACTTGCCACCATAGCCGAACAGGAACGTCCGGACCTGATTCTGGCGGGCAAGCAGGCCATTGATAACGACATGAATGCGACCGGGCAGATGCTTGCCGGGCTGCTGGGATGGGGGCAGGCGACTTTTGCATCCCGTATCGAGGTGACGGAAGGCGGTGCGCTTGTCACGCGTGAGGTGGATGGCGGGCTGCAGACCATCCGTGTCAGGTTGCCCGCAGTCGTAACGGCTGATCTGCGCCTGAACGAACCACGCTATGTTTCCTTGCCCAACATCATGAAAGCAAAGAAAAAACCTCTCGACGAGCGCACACTTGCAAGCCTTGGTATCGATATCACGCCCCGGCTCAGGGCAACACGCACGATGGAACCGCCCCAGCGGAATGCTGGCGCACGCGTGGCATCGGTCGATGAACTGATAGACAGGCTGAAAAACGAAGCGGGGGTCATCTGATGTCTGTTCTGCTGCTTGGCGAAGTCCATAATGGACATCTGGCGACCGACGCGGTTGCAAGGGCGCTGTCCGCGCTGGCGTCCCTTGATACGCGGGTTGATGTGCTGATTATGGCGGGGGATGGCGCAACCGCAGCGCAGGAAGCGTCCCGCCTGAATGGTGTTGCGCGCGTATTGGTGGCGCAGGATGACGCACTGGCCCATGGGCTGGCGGAACCTGCCGCAGCGCTTGTTGTCTCGCTTGCGCCCGGCTACACGCATATTGCTGCAGCCTCCACCGCGTTTTCCAAAAATATCCTGCCGCGTGTCGCCGCCCTGCTGGATGTGATGGTGATAACCGACGTTACAGCCATTCGGGATGCCGAAACATTCGATCGCCCCGTTTATGCAGGCAACGCCATACAGACCGTAACGTCCACCGATCCGATCAGGGTTCTGACCATAAGAACATCTGTCTTCCTGGCTGTGGGACAGGGTGAACCCGCGCCGGTTGAAACGGTCCCGCCCGTTGCCGACCCAGTGCTGTCATCATGGGTGGAAGACATGGCGGTGATTTCCGAACGGCCGGAACTGACGGCGGCCCGTGTGGTTGTGTCGGGCGGACGTGGTGTCGGATCGAAGGAGCATTTTGAAACCATTGTCAGGCTTGCCGACCGGATGGGCGCAGCCGTCGGTGCAAGCCGTGCAGCGGTGGATCTGGGCTACGCGCCCAATGACTGGCAGGTAGGGCAGACAGGCAAGGTTGTGGCGCCAGATCTCTATCTCGCGGTGGGAATCTCGGGCGCGATCCAGCACCTTGCAGGCATGAAGGATTCCCGGGTCATTGTCGCCATCAACAAGGATGCGGACGCACCCATATTCAGGATTGCCGATTACGCGCTGGTGGGTGACCTTTTTACGGTTGTGCCTGAACTGACGGCAAAGCTGTAGGACGGATTGCAAGCGGTATACTTGGAGGGAGGTAAAATATACGAAATAATTAAGAACATCTTGCCGCACGCATGAAACGTAAGCATGGGGTGCGGGGTTTATACAGGAATGACGGCCGTCCAGAAAAACAAGCCGCGCGGGAATGACGCGGCGCAAGAACAGGATGACAGGCTATGAACCCTGATGAAAAACGAAAATTCGGCAGAAGTAATATTGATGTAACCGCGTTTGCTTTCGGAACGGCGCCACTTGGCAATTTCATGCGGGAAGTCGATGAAGCCGTTGCCGGGGACATGATACAGCACGCATGGGATGCCGGTATCCGTTTCTACGATACGGCGCCCATGTATGGTCATGGGCTGGCGGAACTCCGGCTGGGGCAGGCATTGCGCTGGAAAAAGCGCGATGACTTCGTGGTGGCCTCCAAGGTCGGGCGCGTCCTGCATGCGGGGAGGCGCTCGGACATCGATTTTACACCCTGGGCCAACGCGGCACCCAACACCATGGAATTCGACTACAGTTATGACGGCACGATGCGTGCGTTTGAAGATTCGCTGCAACGTCTTGCGCTGGAACGGATCGATATCCTTTTCATCCACGACATTGACCGTTTCACTCACGGGGACAGCCAGCCCGAAATATTCAGGCAGGCCATGGATGGATGCTGGCGCGCGCTGGAACGGTTGCGCCGGGAAGGGGCTGTCAGTGCGATTGGCGTGGGGGTGAATGAATGGGAAGTCTGTTACGACGCCATCCGCCAGCATGATTTTGACTGCTGCCTTCTGGCCGGACGCTACACATTGCTGGAACAGGAGGCGCTGGATCAGTTCCTGCCCCTGTGTGAAAAGCAGGGTGTGGCGGTCGTGGTCGGCGGGGGCTTCAATTCCGGCATTCTGGCAACCGGCGCGGTCGCGGGGGCAAAGTATAATTATGCCCCGGCACCTGACGCCATCATGCAGCGTGTCGCGCGGATCGAGGCCGTCTGCCGCGAATATAATGTCCCGCTTCCAGCCGCCGCCCTGCAGTTTGTGGTGGCTCATCCCGCCATCCCGACATTCTGCGCGGGTACACGCAATGTCGCGCAACTGGAAGAAAACCTTAAATGGTTCCGTCACCCCATTCCCGCCGCGTTCTGGGGCGAACTGAAAAAACGCGGCCTGTTGCGCGATGATGCGCCTGTTCCGCAATACGGGCGCGACCTTGCCCCCAATTTTGCCTGACAGTTCCCGGCGGGTGCGCGGGCCCTTTCTGAAAACAGCAATCCCGGTTCGATAACAAGAACGTCGGAATGTCGTAAACATGCCGGAACATAACGGCATTACCCATAACAGGCGTCCCGGAGACAGATATGTCGTTCATCAAGGATTATATCGAGCAGCAGACGCTCAACCGCCGCAACCTGCTGCTGCTTTCGGCCTACGGCCTGTGTGGCGCGGCGGCGGCTACCGCACTCAGGCCGACCGGGGCACGCGCGGTTACCCCCAGCCCCAAGATTGCATGGAGTTACCGGGACCGGACAAATCCGTACTGGAATGCCATCGTTTCGGGTGGCGATGCCTTTGTCCGCAGTCTTGGCCTGCCGGAAAGTGCGTTGATCAACCTGATAAACGGGGGCTCCAGTGAAAAGTCGCTGGCGGATATCCAGTCGCTGCTTGCACGCTATGGCAGCAGTCTGGCACTTGCGGCGGACCCGAACGACATGCCCAACTGCCGCCCGGTAGTCGAGGCCGTAAGCAGGGCCGGTGCCTATGTTTCCACAATATGGAACAAGACCGATGACCTGCATCCATGGGATTTTGGCGATAATTATGTATCGCACATGACATGGTCCGATATCGGTCCATCGGAACAGACCGCGCGCGTGCTGTTCGATGCCATGGGGGGCAAGGGCGGGGTCGTGCATCTGGGTGGTATTGCATCCAACAATCCGGCGATCGAGCGTCTTGCGGGTTTCCGTAACGCCCTGAAGGCCTATCCCAATATCCAGCTTCTTGCCGTGCAGGCCGCCGACTGGGATACGCAGAAAGCCAATCAGGTCATGTCCGGCTTCCTCACCCGCTATGGCGATGCGATCAAGGGCGTGCATTGCGCCAGCGATACCATGGCCTATGGCGTGATCGAGGCGTTGCGGGCCGAAGGGATCGAGGACATGCCGGTCGTATCGTATGACGGCAACCCGCAGGCGGTCGAACTGGTGACCAAAGGGAAGATATTGGCCACGGTTTTCACCAATCCCTACTGGGCGGGGGGGATTACGGCGTCACTTGCCTATTACGCGGCCACCGGTGCCTTCAAACCCTCTGCCGAGCCGCATGAACATCGTGAATTCTATGGGCCGACCACGCTGGTCACCACAAAGGACGCACAGGACTTCAAGGCAAAATATATCGACACCAACCCCCAGTATGACTGGAAGAACTTCTGGTCCATGACCAGGGGGCAGATACAGTACGGCAAGACCATATGAACATGACCGGCTGTATCGGGGAATTACTGCCCGGTTACGGGGTTTTACCTTTCTGCTGAAAAAAAGAGGCTGGATCGATGAACAGGTTCCTGGCCATGGACAGACTCAGGAAATGGGTGCCGCTTCTCGTACTTGTGGGGTTATGCCTGTTTTTTACACTGGTTAATCCCAATTTCCTGTCGTTACGCAATTTTGCCCGTATTGCCATTTCTTCCTCTCCCGCACTGATGGTTGCGACAGGGGTGACCTTTGTCATCCTCATGGGCTCCATCGACCTGTCGATGGAGGGGACCATCGCCGTCTGCGCGGTGCTGTTCGCGCTGATCCTCAACGCACTTGGCGGGTCGGTTGCGGGATGGGGATGGGTGGCCATTCCCGGTGCGCTGCTTGTCGGGGCCGTGCTGGGGGCGATCAATGGCGCAGTGCACGTACAGCTCAGGATACCGTCATTCATGGCCAGCCTTTCGCTGGGTTTTGTGGGGATCGGGCTGTCACTGCTGATTACCGGCGGTGACCGTATACTGATTGACGATCCGGTGTTCCGTTCCCTGCTGACGGTGCGCGTGGGCGGCTTTCCGCTTATGGCCTATGCGGCGCTGGCCTGCCTGCTGGCGGCATGGTTCATTCAGGATAACACCACCACCGGTCGCAACTTCTACGCCGTGGGCGGGGGAGAGGATCTTGCGCGCGCATCGGGGCTGAATGTCGGGCGGTTGCGGATTATCGGTTTCGTGCTCGCGGGGGTGTTCTACGCGCTTGGCGCCATCTTCGCCGTGGCGCGGCTTGGTATTGCCGAGACCGAGACCGGACGCAACTTCATGTTCATGTCCATTACATCCGTCGTGGTGGGTGGAACCGCGTTGCGTGGTGGCGCGGGCGGTGTGTGGAATACGCTGGTGGGCGTGCTGATCGTGAATGTCATCGCCAATGGAATGGTGGTGATCGGTCTGGCTGATTACTTTCAGGATGGTGTTCTTGGACTGCTGGTTATTGCTGCGGTTTACCTGTCCACCGACCGGCGTTCCCTTTCATTTGTAAAGTAGGGTGCCATGTTCGAACTGCAGAATGTCGAAAAACGCTATATGGGCGTGCATGTGCTCAAGGGCGTGGATTTCCGCATTGAGGATGGGGAGATCATCGGCCTGGTGGGGGAAAACGGGGCGGGCAAGTCCACCCTGATGAAAGTGATATACGGCGCGGTCCAGCATGATGGCGGCACCGTCCTTGTTGACGGAAACGCCGTGCATTTCCGCAGCCCCCGCGATGCGATGAAAATGGGCGTGGGCATGGTGTATCAGGAACAGTCCCTGATTCCGAACCTGACGGTCATGGAAAACATCTTTCTGGGTTTTGAAAAACCCTTTGTCCGCTTTGGCGCGATCAACTGGAAAAAGATGGCCGCAGCGGCGCGCAGGCAACTGGCGAAGGTCAAGCTGGACATTGATCCCGCGACCATTACCGATCACCTGACTTTCGCGCAGCGCCAGCTTGTCGAACTGGCCAAGGTTCTTGCGCTGGAGGAGCGTGTGGAGGGCAAGCTGGTCATCCTGCTGGATGAACCGACATCCGTGCTGTCGCGTGAGGAGATCGACCTTCTTTTCACTGTAGTGCGGGCGCTGCGCAGGCGTGCGTCGTTCATATTCGTCTCACACAGGCTCGATGAAATCATTGCCCTTTCGGATCGCATCTACGTGCTGAAGGACGGCGTGGTGGTTGATGTCATGAGTGCAAGGGGGGCGGAGATTGGCGATATCCAGAAGAAAATGGTCGGGCGCGACATAAACAGCGAATATTACCGCGAGGACCGGCAGCGCCCGTATGACCCGGACAGGGTGCTGCTTGAACTGGACCATGTCACGATCACGGGGCGCGGGAACGATGTTTCCCTGAAGCTGCATGCGGGTGAAGTGCTGGCCCTTGTGGGTGTGGAAGGATCGGGGCGTGAGCCGATCCTGCGCACGATATTCGGCATGCAGAAGCCCGAAAAAGGCACGCTGCGCATCCGGGGCGAGCCGGTACATACGTTCAGCCCATCGCGCAGTGTCGCCCATGGAATAGGCTACATCCCGCGCGAGCGTAAGGTCGAGGGGATCGCGGGCGGCATGAACGTATATGAAAACATGACGCTGTCGCAGATGCGGAACTATTCCCGTGGCGGGGTCCTCGATATCGCGGCGGAGCGGGCGCTGGCGCGGGAGTGGATACATAAACTGTCCATCAAGGTGCCATCCGAACTGGCCGATTGCGGCAACCTGTCGGGCGGTAACCAGCAGAAAGTCGTGCTGGCGAAATGGCGCAGCGGTGGTTCGGAAATCATCATGCTCGACCATCCCACGCGGGGCCTCGATATCGGGGCGAAGGAAGATGTCTATGGAATGATCCGCGATATGTCAGCCGATGGCGTGGGGATCATTCTGGTTGCGGATACGCTGGAGGAGGCAATCGGCCTCAGTCACACCATCGCGGTCATCAAGGACGGAGAGATCAGGAAATGGTTCAACTGTCAGCCGGGCGCAAAGCCTTCACTCTACGACCTCATCCAGTACATGGTGTAAGCGGTGACCTGACGCTGACCGAAAGGATGCGGCGTCATTTCCCGTGGATCACGCTGGTCAGTCTGCTGGTACTGGTGGGGATGAAGGACATCACCTTCCTCAGCCCCGAAAACCTGGTCAGTCTGGCATCCGATGTCGTGCCGCTGCTCATCATGGCGGTGGGCATGACGCTGGTGATCCATATCGGCAGCATAGACCTGTCTTCCCAGTCCATCGCGAACATGGCGACGGTCCTGACAACGATCGCGCTGCCGTCCTGCGGGGTGGCGGCCGGTCTGCTGGTTATTGCCGTGGGGCTTGTATTCGGCGCGGTTTCCGGGGTGGTGACGACACGGCTGAAGGTGCCCTCCTTCATCTCGACACTGGCTGTGGGGGGGATTGCGCTGTCTGTCGGGCAGTACACATCTGGCCAGCAGGCGCTGCATATGGATACGGCCCAGCGCAGGCACGCATTCGGCTGGATGGTGGGCCAGACGGCGGGTATTCCGCATGAACTGGTGCTGGCGCTGCTGATCGTGGCGGTGGCATGGTTCATCCAGACCCGTATGGTGCCGGGCCGGACCTTCAAGGCCATCGGGGCGGGGGAGCCGGTCGTGGTGGCTTCGGGCATCAGGGTGGAACGCTACAAGATCCTTGCTTTCGCCCTGTCGGGCATGTTCGCAGCCATTGCGGGGCTGGTCTTTTCAGTCAGGCTGTCAGGTGGTTCGCCCACACTGGCCGAAGGGTTCCTGCTGCCCGCAATCGTTGCCGTTCTGGTGGGCGGCACGCCGCTGACCGGCGGCGTGGGCGGCGTGCTTAATACGCTGGTGGGAACCATGATTGTCGCGGTTGTGCGCGCCAGCATGCTTTATTTCAGTATTCCCGCGACGGGGCAGCAGATTTTCTTTGGTCTGGTCCTGATCATCGCCATCGCAACAACAATAGACCGTTCAAAAATGCGGATCGTCAAATAAGCGGCGAGGAGAATGATAATGGAGACCATGCAGGCAGCCGTGCTGGTAACCCCCGGACATTTCGAGGTACGCGATGTGCCCATACCCGAAACCGGACCGGATGATGTACTGGTGAAGGTGGATCGCTGCGGGATATGTGGGACTGATGTGTATATATTCCAGGGCCATTACGTAGCCGACAGGCTGCCGTTCATTCCGGGGCACGAGTTTACCGGAACGCTAGCCCGCATAGGCGGCCGCGTCAGCGGTCTGCACGTGGGGCAAAGGGTGGTGGCGGATATCAATATCGGCTGCGGTCACTGCTACTTCTGCCGCCGCAATGAAATCCTGAACTGCCCTGAAATGCGCCAGATCGGCATTCACCGTGATGGCGGGTTCGCGCAATATGTTTCGGTCCCCGGGCGGCAGATCATTCCCGCATCGGAGGACACCCCGGCGGAGGTGCTGGCCCTGACGGAACCCGTGGCCTGCGTGGTCCGGGCCGCGCGCAAGGCTGGTGTGGGTTTTGGGCAATCGGTTGTCGTGCTGGGGGCGGGACCTGTCGGCAACCTGCATATCCAGATGATGCGGCTTGTCGGCGCGGCCCCGGTCATTGCCGTTGAACTCTCCCCCGAACGCGCCCGGCTGGCTGCCCGCGCGGGAGCCGATGTGGTGATTACCGACCCGGAGCGGGTAGTCGATACCGTCAGGGCGCATACAGGCGGCCGCGGTGCGGACGTGGTGATAGAAAGCATCGGCCTGCCAGCCCTTTATGCCCGCGCGTTCGATCTGATCCGTCCCGGTGGGCATGTCGCGGCCTTTGGCATTACCGGTCCCGATGATACCATTGCGCTAGGGATACTCGACATGATCCTGAAGGAAACCTCGATCAAAGGTTCCGTTGCCGGCATGGGGCAGGACATGCACGATGCCCTGACCCTGTTGCAGCATGGTCGATTTATGGTTGAACCCTTTACGCAGGCGGTAGTCCCGCTGGAGCAGATCCAGTCCGCATTCGATACGCTGAAGGACAGGCCGGAGATACTGAAAGTCCAGATCGCGCCGCCAGTGTAACGGGGGATCAGCAGGCTGGAAACCAGACGACTGTTATCGGATGTCCGGCGGCAAAATCTCCATCTGTTCCGGTCTCATGATGATCTGGCATGATGCGGTGAACGGTTTCCGCATGGGTAAATGCCTTGTTACTTATGGTGCGAATGGGGTACAGGGGGCGCCGTCCGGTTGCATACCCGGTCGCCGCAATCGACCCACTGTCAGTTTAAGGGGATACCATGCCGAAAGTATCGAATGTAGCCAGACAGTCCGGGTTGCATGAAAAGAAGAATTCCGGCTCCCCCACACGGGCACCGCGCGCCAGGGATGCGGAGGCAACGCAGAAACGCATTCTGGCTGCCGCCAAGAAGGAATTCGCCATGAGTGGTCTGGCTGGCGCGCGGGTTGATATCATTGCCGAGCGGGCCGAAGCCAACAAACGCATGATCTACCATTACTTCGGCAGCAAGGAAGCCCTGTTTGAACGGGTGCTGGAAGATGCCTATGCCGATATATGCATTGCGGAACAGTCCCTGAAACTGGATCATCTGGACCCGAAGGAAGCACTTGAAACCCTTGTCCGCTTTACATGGAAATACTATCTGGAAAACCCGGAATTCCTGACGCTGGTGAATAATGAAAACCTGCAGAAGGCCGTACACCTTCAGGCATCGGAAGTGCTGCCGGTCATCAGTCGCAACCGGCTGGACATGGTCGAATCCCTGCTGGCGCGCGGGGTGAAGGCAGGTATATTCCGCCGTGGCATCGACGCCATGCAATTGAACATAACGATCGCGGCTGTCGGGTATTATTATATTACGAACCGATTTACGGGTTCCATTATTTTTGACTGTGATTTCATGGCGCCGGACCTGCTGCGCAAACGGCTGGAATTCAATATTGAAACGATTATCCGCACTGTATGCAAATAAACCGTCTGAAAAAACGGCATACTGGTTCACGCCGCCTGATTCGACAGGCGCGCACCACAGGTCCCCTGCTGTCAGGGGTTGTGCAGACAGGGCATGTAAACTTTCATAACGCGCTGTCCGTTTACGGCACGCGTCGCGCCGACAGGGCGCGTAGTCGGCTGGTGGCGATAGCACTTTAATACTGACTTCACATGCGCGTGGGACATCATCCTACCTTTGGGATTGCCCTTGATCGGGTCAAACCGAATATATAAATAACCAGATAGTTACATGTGGTAAAAGAGGTTCCGGTATGTCAAAAACAAAAAGCGCCGCGGACGTTGCCGCGTTGATCCGTGATGGCGCGATCGTCGCCGTAAATTCGTCAAGCGGCCTGTGCTGTCCCGATGCGGTTCTGGCCGCCATTGGCGAGCGGTTCCGTACCGAAGGCGCGCCACGCAACATCACCACAATCCACCCCATTGCCGCAGGCGATATGTTCGGCACGCGCGGCGTGGATCATCTGGCGCAGCCGGGGCTGATTTCCACCATTATCGGTGGATCCTATCCGTCCGGCCCGTCCTCGGCGGAACCACCGCTGATCCGCCAGATGCTGGGCCGTAATGAAATTGCGGCCTATAACGTGCCAAGCGGCATCATATTCGACATCCTGCGCGAAGGGGCGGCCATGCGGCCAGGCGTGCTGACAAAGGTGGGGTTGGATACCTTCGTTGATCCCGCGCAGGAAGGCTGCGCCATGAATGAGGCCGCACGGGACAGACCCCTTGTCAGCAAGGTGGAATTCCAGGGGGAGGAATGGCTGTATTTCCCCGCCATTCGGCCTGATGTGGCCATTATCCGCGCCAGCACGGCCGATGAGCGCGGCAACCTGACATTCGAGAATGAAGGGGCCTATCTTGGCGCGATGGAACTGGCGCTGGCGGCGCATAATAGTGGCGGCATCGTAATCGCGCAGGTGCGGCAGGTCGCGCAGGCGGGCACGCTTCGCCCCCATGATGTGCGCGTGCCCGGTATTCTGGTGGATTACGTTGTGGAAGCGCCCAACCAGTTGCAGACCACCGCCACCCCGTATGACCCCGCCATATCGGGTGAAGTATTCCGGCCACTGGACAGTTTTGCACTGCCCCCGTTCGATGCGGCCAAGGTGATCGCGCGCCGTGTCGCACGGGAACTGCAACCCGGATGGGCGGTGAATATCGGTTTTGGCATATCGGCCAACGTTCCGCGCATCCTGCTGGAAGAAGGACGCCATGGCGAGGTGACATGGGTGATCGAGCAGGGGGCGGTCGGTGGCATTCCGCTTCTTGATTTCAAATTCGGCTGCTCCTCCAATGCCGAAGCATTTGTCGCATCGCCGCACCAGTTCACCTATTTTCAGGCGGGCGGTTTTGACCTGTCGCTTCTGTCCTTTCTCCAGATTGATGGCAACGGATCGGTCAATGTGTCCCGACTGTCGGCGCGCCCGCATGTAACGGCGGGTTCGGGCGGGTTTGTCGATATTACTTCCCGCGCACGCAGGATCGTTTTTTCCGGGTATTTCAATGCCGGGGCCAAATTCGACATTGTGGATGGCAGGCTGGTGATTACGCGCGAAGGAAAAATTGCCAAAATCGTCAATCAGCTTGAACAGGTTTCCTTCTCCGGCCCGCGCGCCATCGCGCAGGGGCAGCAGGTGCTGTACGTAACGGAACGCTGCGTCATGCAACTGACCCCGGACGGGTTGATGGTAACGGAAATCGCGCCGGGCGTGGACCTGCAGACGCAGGTGCTCGATCAGGCGGAAGCGCCTCTGCTGGTTTCCCCGTCGCTCCGCGTGATGGATGCAGCGCTGTTCCAGCCCGATGGCAAAATCGCGCCGCAGGGTTCCCGCGTGGCGGCATAGGTTCACGCCTGCCTGTTCCGTCATATGTCACGCATATGGCGGGGCAGGGACGACCAAAAGATTGTTTGAAAATAAATCTTCACCAAAAACGTCCTTATGCTTTCCGGATATTTCCTGACAGACTTTGCAAACAGCCTTTAAGGAGAGTTGATCCCATGGCGGGTGAACGCGCGTTTCTGACGCGTCTTTTCAGGGCCGCAGTCGCGGCGGCAGATCCTGAAATTGTGCTGGGTCCGTTTCTTCCTCCGCGCCCCAAAGGGAAAACGGTTGTCGTGGGGGCGGGTAAGGGCGTAGCCCAGCTTGCCCATGCGCTGGAACGTTTATGGGATGGTCCCCTGTCTGGCGTTGTGGTGACACGGTATGGTTATGGCATCCCGTGCAGACGCATCCGTGTTGTCGAGGCCGGGCACCCGGTTCCCGATCAGGCGGGACTGGATGCGACGGGCCTGCTGTTTGCGGCTGTTCAGGGGCTGGAGGCGGACGATCTGGTGATCGCCCTTGTCTGCGGTGGCGGTTCGGCATTGCTGCCAGCCCCGGCGGCGGGATTGGGCCTGCAGGATGAAATTGCCCTTAACGAAATCCTGCTGGCCTCAGGTGCCCCGATTTCCGTCATGAACATGATCCGCAAGCAGGTTTCCCGCATCAAGGGGGGCAGGCTGGCGGCTGCGGCATGGCCTGCGCGGGTTGTCAGTCTTGTTGTATCCGATATCCCGGGGGACAATCCCGCACTGGTGGCATCAGGGCCAACAGTGCCGGATGCGGCGGGCGTGCAGGATGCGCTGGCCGCAGTCAGGCGCTACGGCATGACGCTCCCCCCTGCAATCATGCACTCTCTCAATACGGCAACAGTCGAAGCCCCCAGCCCGGACGACCCCCGCTTTCAGCGCAATACGGTGCATGTCATTGCCTCGGCCTCCCTGTCGCTGGAAGCTGCGGCACGGACTGCGGAGCGCGAGGGCATACCGGCTGCCATCCTGTCTGACTCCGTGGAAGGGGAGGCGCGTGACGTTGCACAGGTTCATGCAGCGATTGCCCGCGAAATCGTGCAGCGCAACCGGCCCTTTCCCCGCCCTGTCCTGCTTCTTTCCGGTGGGGAGACAACGGTCACCCTCAAAGGACATGGGAAGGGAGGACGAAACAGCGAATTTGCCCTGTCCCTTGCAATCGGCATCAGTGGCGTGGAAGGCATCCATGCGCTGGCAGCCGATACGGATGGCATTGACGGGAGCGAGGATAATGCCGGGGCTTTCGTCGATACGTTTACGGCCACCCGGCTTTATCAGCGCGGGATGGACCCGGCGTCCCTGTTACGACGCAATGACGCATGGACGGCTTTTTCCGCGTTGGGGGACCTGTTTGTAACCGGCCCGACAGGGACGAATGTAAATGACTTCCGGGCCATTCTGATTGCACGGCATCCGATGTGATGCCCTGCCGGGCGCCATGCTGTCGGCTTCCTTAAAGCTCAGGACCGACAGGGTGCGTGATCGGGGCGTTATGCAACGAACGCTGGCATCCGGCGTTAAACTGATGGTCCTAGGGCCTGCAAAGAGGTTCTGGAGCGGCCTGTTTGGCTATTTTTAATGATTGTTGTGTTTGATCGCGCGTCGTGCGGAACGGCAAATGTTGTCCGTTCTGCTGCGGCACAGGATCATCGACACAAGGAGTAGTGACATGGACAAGGATCGTATGGCAGGCATGGCAAAGCAGGCCAAGGGCGCCATCAAGGAAGCCGCAGGCAAGGTCCTCGGCGATACAAAAATGACTGCCGAAGGCAAGGGCGAAAAGGCCGCAGGCAAGGTCCAGAACGCCGTTGGCGGCGTGAAGGATAAAGTGAAGGAATAATACCGCTCGGGTCTGTTACGGGGCGACCGGGTATCACGGCTGCTGGCAGTCTGTATTCGGTCCACCCTGCAATAAAAGACAGAATAATAACAGGCTCGCAGTATAATCGGGTCCGTTTGTGAACGGTGTATCGTGCATGTCCTGTGCCGATCTGAAAAATCATAGGGCATGCACTCCTGTCCGTGGCATGACGGATATCCGGATACAGGATGACATCACCGTTTCCGCGATCCATGTTTCGGGCGACATGGTGCCTGTATAAATATCTTGCCCCACAGGATTGCCTGCCTTGTGCATAAGGTAGCAGGATCATCCCATCCGGTTTCCTGCAGAACAGGCAGACAGCGCACCGTGCTTGCAACAGCAGGGTGCTGAATACCCTTTCCAGATTCAGACATTCGTAACCGACCCAATGCAGCGATACGGCTCTGTCGCGCTTCTGACATGCGAGGTTTACGACCGGCTCCGATGCGAGGGTTGAGACCTAACGGAGTAAAGCGATGAGTACAATTCTTATCATCATTGTGGTGATTCTGCTGCTTGGTGGCGGTGGGGGGTATTATGCGCATGATCGCTATGGCGGTGCGGGACTTGGGGGTGTTCTCGGTCTCGTTGTCCTGATCCTGCTGCTGCTATGGCTGTTCGGGGGGCTTGGCGGTGTCAGCAGGGTATAGCCGGGCCGGGGCAGGGAACTGACGGATATATAAGAAATGGAAATGGTGCGTTTCCATGCTTGTTGTTCATGTCGGTTGGTTATCCCGGTATGCACGGATGACGGCAGGACTGTAGCCGGGAACGGATGGAAGAAATCATGAAAATCTTCCGTCCCGTTTTCTGTCTTCTGATTGCCAGTATATCCCGTTCCTTTCCGGAGAGTTTTTATGAAATATAACCCCCTGTTCCTGCCCCTCGCAGCGGTTGGTATCGCTCTTGCCTGCGTCCGGCCTGTTGCGGCGCAGGTCGTGACCAATCCGGCACAGGTGCAGTCCGGGCATTACGACGTTGAAGCCGCCCATACACAGGTCGGTTTTTCCGTTCTGCATTTCGGTTTTACCAATTATGGGGGCGTGTTTTCACAGGTTTCCGGCACACTTGACCTGAACGCCCACGCGCCTTCCGCATCGAAACTGTCGGTCACCATTCCCCTTGCATCAGTCCAGACCACCAGTTCCCGCCTTACGGAAGAACTGAAGGGCGATCAGTGGTTTGACGCGACCAAATTCCCGAACGCCACCTTTGTTTCCCGCAGTGTTCAGGTAACGGGAGCCAGTGACGCGACGGTAGAAGGGGATCTGACCCTGCATGGCGTGACGCGGCCCGAGACCCTGAAAATCCACTTCATCGGGGCGGGCGTGAATGCGATGGACAAGAAATATACGGCCGGTTTCGAGGCTACGGCGACAATAAAACGGAGCGATTTTGGCGTAAAAATGTACGTTCCGTATGTTAGCGACGAAGTGCGCCTGTTTATCAACGGTGCTTTTGAAAAGCAGGGCTGACACACTGCTGTTCCCGCATGCAGCATGCCGGCGGGAACAGATCAGGCGCAGGAACAAAAGGATCGGTCCATAAGACCCTTTTCGTAATCGCATGAAAGTTTTTGGTGAGGCTTTTTTAAAAAAGCTTTGGAAGACGCCGCCTTTTTGAAACAAGGCGGCACCCCAAAACTTTCCTGTTTTTTATTAAAGATTTCTTTTCAAACAATCTTTTACAGGCGGGGTAAGGCGATGCCATCCAGCACCGTCTGTACCAGCGTATCCATCCACTTTATATCAAGCGGGCCAACCGGCACCAGCATGCGGTAATAAATCGGACCGTATAACGCATCAAGCACCACTTCCGGGTCCAGATCCGGGCGCAGTTCGCCCTGTGTGATGGCGGCCTGCAATATGGTGCGGGCCTCGTCCCGGCGGGGACGGGCATATCCTTCCACAAATGCCGTAATGGTATGCGGGTCACGCTGTCCTTCGGCAAGGATGGCGGCCATAACGCGCCCCGTTGGCCCGGCATAGACCTCCGCCACGCGCAGTAACTGCCGGCGCAGGGCATCCAGCGCGCTGTCACCATCCTTTGGATAGCTGATCTTGGGTTCCGTCGCGGCAAGGAAACCCGCCATCGCCAGCGCGCCCTTGCTGGGCCACCAGCGGTAGATCGTACTCTTGCCGACACCGGCGCGGGCGGCCACGGCCTCCATCCCGAAACCGGCTATCCCGTTTTCTTCAAGCAGGGCGTTGGCAGCCTGCAGGATTGCCGCGCGCGCGGCACGGTCGCGCGGTCGGCCCGCGCGGGTATGGGAATGGTCAGTGCGCTCCAGAGCAGGGAGGGATGGGTCCATATTGCGCGTCTCCTTGAGCATTCACTGCCCGGCATGACGAAAATGAGCAAGTTATTTTACTATATGCGTCTCTGAATCCTGATTAAGTCCCTTTCACTTTATAATTGACAATGAACGACAGGTCTACTTACGATACAAGTAGTATCGAAATAGGAAAACTGTCATGTCCATGGCATTGACTCCGCAGCAGGTCGCGTTTTTCCGTACGCATGGATACCTTTCCCCGCTTCAGGCTTTTTCCCCCGATCAGGCCCGGCATTACCGTGCCCGCCTTGAAGCCTATGAACGCCAGACGGGCGAGGAAATGAACGCGCGCCTCAAGATCAAGGCGCATCTTGCCTTTCCCTGGCTGTGCGACATGGCGCGCAACCCCGCCATCGTGGCGGCGGTCCGGTCGCTGCTGGGGCCGGATGTGCTGCTGTTTGGTGCATCGTGTTTTGCCAAGAACGCACATGATCCGCGTTTTGTCTCATGGCATCAGGATTCGGCCTATTATGGTCTGGACCCGCATGAGGAAGTAACGGTCTGGGTCGCCCTGTCACGTGCTGACACACGCAGCGGCTGCCTGAAGGTGCTGCCCGGCAGCCATCTTGGTCCCGATCAGGTGCATGATGAAACGTACGACGCTGCCAATCTGCTTTCACGCGGGCAATCACTGCGCGATATTGACGAAGCGCAGGCCGTGGAAATGCCACTCGAACCCGGCCAGTTCTCTATCCATCATGAACGTACGGCCCATGGTTCAGGCCCGAACCTGTCGGATGACCGGCGTGTAGGGGTGGCATTTTTCTATATGCCCGCTCACGTCCGCTCTACCCTTGGCCGCCGTACGGCGATGCCGGTCTGTGGTAGTGACTCCTACGGGCATTGGGACCGTGACCCTGAACCGCGCACTGATCTTGATGCACAATCCATGGCGGCGCTGGAAATGGTATGGGGGAACTATCGCGATAAAGCGCGAACAGGTCAGGCAGCACAGGGTAGTCCTGCACCCTGACCGTTCACGGCGGGCTTTTTATGCAAGGGAACAACAGTTTCCCCGGTTGTAAAGCCCGCCCCCTACGGGATGGCCGCCTGCTCACGGCAGCAGATATAGCCCCGCATCGGGCGGCAGGGCCTGACCGGACATCAGGGCCATGACATATAACGCCACCAGCATAAGGGCTGCGGCAATAAGCATTGGCCAGTAAAGGGGCGAGTGGCGATGTGTGGACAGGGGAATCGGACGCATTGTGGCCTCCATTCACGTTCGCGGACATTGCGTTGACGTCATGCCCGCATGGTGCAGACATGGGTGGCCAGACGTGATGGACAATACGTTCCTGCTGCATGGGCGGTGGTACGGGTAATGTGGGGGACGCATGGCTGGGTGATCCGGTTTTACGCCGGTCAGGACAGAAAATTCATAGGAGGGCATCGACTCTCCCGAAAATGCGATAACATTTCGTTTAAGAAATAATATGCTTTATCATGAAGCCATGAACATCCGCATCTGAAGGGGGGCATGAGATAGGAAAAGTAGCCGTCAGTATGCTCTTGCCCCCGGCCGATGCGCTTCTCTGTACGTTTTTTAAAACTGAACGGAATTCATCATGCGCAGTAAGAAGCTTGTCCATATCGTAACCTGTCATGCGGCGGGGGAGGTGGGGGATGTGATTGTGGGTGGTGTCGCCCCGCCACCCGGCGATACGTTATGGGCACAGTCGCGCTTCATTGCGCAGGATGAGACGCTGCGTAACTTCGTGCTGAACGAACCACGCGGTGGTGTGTTCCGCCACGTCAACCTGCTGGTCCCGCCACGCGATCCCCGTGCGCAGATGGGCTGGATCATCATGGAACCCGCTGACACTCCCCCCATGTCTGGTTCGAATTCGATCTGCGTTTCCACCGTCCTGCTGGAAACGGGCATCATACCGATGGTCGAACCCGAAACCCGCATGGCGCTGGAGGCACCGGGCGGAGTGATCGATGTGACCGCGACCTGCCGTGATGGCCGGGCCGAACGGATAAGCGTGCGCAATGTCCCGTCTTTTGCCGCCCGTCTGGATATCCTTCTGGATGTGCCGGGACTGG
This sequence comes from Komagataeibacter saccharivorans, assembly GCF_004348195.1. Classification (NCBI taxonomy): domain Bacteria; kingdom Pseudomonadati; phylum Pseudomonadota; class Alphaproteobacteria; order Acetobacterales; family Acetobacteraceae; genus Komagataeibacter; species Komagataeibacter saccharivorans. Next base: position 3,048,120 of record NZ_CP036404.1, read on the forward strand.
GCACGCTGAAGGTCGATACCGCCTATGGTGGTGACAGCTTCGTCATTGTGGATGCGGCGGCGCTGGGGCTGGATCTGGGGCCGGATTCCGCGCGGACGCTCGCGGAACTGGGCATGCGCATTACCGCCGCCGCCAACCGGCAGTCTGGCTTTCATCATCCCGACAATCCCGACTGGACGCATATATCGTTCTGCCTGTTCACCACGCCGGTTGAACTGCGCGATGGTGTCCGCACCGCCCCGCATGTGGTGGCGATCCGGCCGGGCAAGATTGATCGCTCACCTACCGGCACTGCATGTTCCGCCCGGATGGCGGTGCTGCATGCGCGGGGTGAAATGACGGTGGGAGACCGCTACGTCGCGCGTTCGATCATCGGTTCGGAATTCGACTGCCATATCGACGCCACCGCACGCGTGGGCGATACCGATGCAATCATTCCCGTTATTTCAGGCAGCGCATGGATTACCGGCACGCAGCAGTTGATGCTGGACCCCACGGACCCGTATCCGGCAGGCTACCGGCTGAGCGATACATGGCCGGTCATGGCTCCGGATATGTAGCATCGGTATCCAGAACCTGCTTCGCCTGTCCCTGCACGGTAAAGGCGATCAGCCCACACAGCACGGCGGCAATGCCCGTCCACGCCATTGCGCCGGGCAGCGGCGCGCCCAGAAACAGGGTATCACCGGCCAGTGCAAAGAACATTTCACTGGCCTGCGTGGCGTCAACGGCTGCAATGCGCATCGGGTCGGATGACATGTTCCGTGCGTAGATGAATAATGTCATCCCACCGCATCCCGCCACCAGCGCGACCAGTGCGGTATCGAGTATCTGACCCGCGGTGGGTGGCGGCGGGGCGCTGCCCAGCACCACGGCGGCAAAGACCGGCAATGCCCCCAGCGTCAGTAGCAATACGCTTACTGCCGGGTCGGCCAGAATATCGCCCCCTGGCAGGTTCCGGTCATGGCGCGCATGACTGAGCATCTGGTTGCCCAGCGGGTAGGTAAAGGCGGCTATGATAACCGGCAGTATTCCCGCCACGACCTGCCCCATGCTGGCGCCATCCTGCACGCGCGTCGCATTGACGATCATGACGCCCGCAGCAATGACCGCAAGCGACATGACCCCGCGTAGCGGCACCCGCGCGCCAAACGCCAGCATGACGATGGGGCTGGCCAGAATGGTCAACTGCCATGTGGTTGAAAGCATCCACGCAGGCGTATGCGCCGCCGCGTAGCAGAAACAGGAATAGGTAACGCCATACCCGCTGCCGCCCGCCAGCAGCCACACGATGGGCCGCGCACGATAAAGGGCGAAGACACGGCTTACGAAGGCAGGGCCACGCCGCACCAGCAGCCATGCCGTCAGCAGGATGGCGGTATCAAGATAACGTAGCGCGGCACTCCATGCCCAGTGTCCACCCTCCATGCTCATGAGACGGTTGAGGATGAAGGTCAGCGAAAACAGGCCCCCCGCCGCAATCCCCAGCATCATGACCCGCACAAGGGAGGGCGCGGTGGGGGCAGGAGCACACGCGGAAGGGAGGGGAACGGCGGTAGCAGGCATGACGGCGCATGACTTTCGGGAAGGGGCCCGGACCGGGACGGGATGGCGCGGAATATTAGTCGCGCCACCCCGCATGGTCATTACGATATCGGTGCAATACACCCATGCACCCGTAACGTTATTGCAGCGCCAGGCAGGCTGTGTGCATCCGGGCGCAGCAGGCGGCCAGCACGTCCGTATCCACACCGAAGGCAATGCGCACATGTCCCGGTGCGCGAAAGGCTGAACCGGGCACCAGCGCCACGCGCGCGGCTTCCAGCATATAGGTTGCGAAATCGACATCGGTACGCAGCACCTGCCCCGATGGCGTGGTCCGGTTCAGGCAGCCGCTTACATCCGCGAAGACATAAAACGCCCCTTCCGGCAGCACGGCATCGAGACCGGGCGTGGTACGGACCATATCCATCACGATGGCGCGCCGCGTGCGCAGGATCGGCAGCCATTCATCCAGAAAGCCAACCCCGCCAGACAGTGCCGCACGGGCCGCATCCTGGCTTATGGAACTGGGGTTGGATGTGCTCTGGGACTGTAGCGTATCAAGTGCCGCGATCAGCCATGACGGCCCCCCGGCATAACCCAGCCGCCACCCGGTCATGGAAAAGCTCTTGGATACGCCGTTAATGGTCAGGATACGTGAGGCCAGTGCCGGACGCAGCGCCGCCGGGGTGGCGAATGTCGTATCAAAAACAATGGCTTCATAAATATCGTCGGCCATGATCATCACGTTGTCATGCGGGGCAATGACATCGCACAGCGCACCCAGTTCCGCCGCCGGATAGACCGCGCCGGTGGGGTTGTTGGGGGAATTGAGGATGACCCAGCGGGTGCGTGGCGTAATCGCCGCCGCCAGGTCTTCAGGCGTCAGTTTCCAGCCATTGCTGGCATGGCAGGGCACCAGAACCGGCGTACCGCCAGCAAGGCGGATCATGTCGGGATACGAGACCCAGCACGGCGTGGGGACAATCACCTCATCGCCCGCGTCCAGCGTGGCGAGGAAGGCATTGAATATGATCTGTTTCGCTCCGCAGGATGCGATGACTTCATTCTGTACGAAATCCAGCCCGTTGCGCTGGCGAAAATACGCCCGGATCGCATCCTTCAGCCCGGTGGTGCCCGCCACGGCGGTATATTTGGTCAGGCCCGCACGGATGGCGGCGATGCCTGCTTCGGCAATGGGGGCGGGGGTATCGAAATCCAGTTCACCTTCGCCCAGATTGTCAACCGTGACACCGGACGCCGCAAGGGTGCGTACCGTGTCGGAAATGGCGGCGGTGGGCGATGCGCCAATCATGCCCATGCGTGGGGCCAGCCTGCCGGAGGGTGCCATGGCGTGGATATTCCTTCCATATCGGGGGACGCGCCGCATCCTGATGCGCGGCGTGCTCCAATATTGTACAGAACATCACATAAAGATCAATCTTGCGGACGTTCCTTTCGGGCTCCGCGGGCCATGGCCTTTGCGGCCTCATAGGCGCGGCCAAGATGCTCCGCCATCATCGTGGATGCGTCCTCGTTACGGCCGTTGGAGAGTGCATCCATTATGCGCAGATGTTCACGGCACCAGTCGCGTACACGGCGGCGATTGACATAGCCCCCGAACTCCAGCAGCCGTCGCAGCCGGTTATGCTGTTGCATGGTCTGTACAATGAAGGCGTTATGCGTGAAGCGTGCGATCATTTCATGAAACTGCGCATCGGTATCGAATATCTGCACCGCGCTGACCCGCGATATGTCGGGGTGCGATTCAAGGTAGATATGCTGGATACGGCAGTGTTCCAGCGCCCCCGGATCGATACGGAAATGTTCGCCCATCATGCTGGCAGGTTCGAACATGCGGCGGAATTCGTAGCTGTTCTGTAAGGCCACGCCGGTATCCAGCGTGGGCAGGAAGGTCCAGCCGCGTCCCTGATTGCGCCTGAGCAGCCCGTCATCCACCAGCCGCAGCAGCGTGCGCTGCAGCAGGGCGCGGTCCACGTCATAGCGGCGGCTTATGCTGCTTTGCGTAAAGGATTCCGGCAGGTCGCCGTTAAGGCGTTCCTGCACGATCTCGGAATACAGGTCCTGTTCGGGGGTGGAAGGAACGGAAATGTCCACATGCTGGATCTCGCCCGCGTTGGCCCGCAGGAAATACCCCTGATTGCGACGCGCCTCGATAATGCCGCGTTCGGCCAGCAGCGCCAGCGCCGTGCGGATGGGCGAACGCGAGATGCCAAGCAGATCCGCAAGCTGCTGTTCGCGCAGGTGATGTCCCGGCTCAAAGCGGCCTTCGCGGATGATGTCGAGGATCTGGTTGGCCAGAAGATAACGTTTTTGGGTCGGGCGGCGGACCATGCGTGTCCTGATGAAATCGTGCTGATGGTGGGCGATCATACAAACTTCATCATCATATGTCGATCTGGCCATGGAATAATGCGAAATCGGAATGTTTCGTGCTTGACATGGAATGCGGAAGAATTTGTATTATTGAAACGTAACAGGACAATGTTGCCGCGCACCGTTCCGGTGGCGGTGTCCGCCGCACGACAGGGGCCGCATGATCCGCAACGCCATCCTTGCCGCGATATCCATACTGCCCCTGTGGCATGGCGCAGCGCGGGCGATGCCTACGCTGGCTACGCCGGGTGCATTGACTTCGGCCACGGCTGCGACCTTCACGCCTTTTGAATTCGTGCGTGACGGTCAGGTGACGGGATTTGATATAGACCTTGCCGCCGCCATGGCCGCGCGGCTGCACCTGCGCCCGGTAACGGTGAACATGCAGTTTGACGGGCTGATCCCGGCACTACAGGGCGGCCGTGTCGATTTCATCAATTCGGCCATGTATATCAGTACCGAACGTGCGCGGGCGGTCGATTTCGTGCCCTATCTTCAGGTTGCGAACGTGGTCATGGTCTCCGCCGCCCGGCCCGGTGGCATTACGGGCAATGATCTCAGCCTGTGTGGGCGGCAGGTCGCCGTTACCCTTGGCGGGATCGAGGATGACAACGCACGTGACGCCTCCGCCCGGTGTCGCGCGGCGGGACGGCCCGCGCTGGACGTGCTCAGTTTCCCCACGGGGCAGGATACGGCCATGAACCTGCGCGCCGGGCGGGTGGATGCGGCGTTCGATTCCGTTTACGGCGCGGTCACGCTCATGCACGACATGCCCGGTGTTTACGCCGTGGCGGGACGCCCTTTCGGCACGGATGCGTGGATCGGCTTTGCCGTGCGCAGGGGCGATACGGCCATGCGCGATATGCTGGCCGGTGCCCTGCACGCGGTGCGGGCGGATGGCACGTTCGATGCGCTGGTGCGCCGGTGGGACCTGCCGCCTGCGGAACAGGTCGATACCGCGGCACAGGGACAGGTGCGTCGTGGCGGCCTATGGCGGGGGCTGGCGGCGTGCTGGGGGTATTTCGCATCATGGCTGTTTTTTGAAGCAGCCCTCATGACATTGCTGGTTACCATCCTGTCGCTGGCGGCGGGCTGTGTGATCGGGCTGGGTGCCGCCCTTATGCAGTCGTCGCGCCTGCGCGTGGCGCAGGTAGTGGTGGCGCTGTATCTGTGGCTGTTCCGTGGCACGCCCGTGCTGTTGCAGATCGTGTTTGTCTATAACGTGCTGCCGGGTTTCGGCCTGCGGCTTTCGGCGCTGCTGTCCGCCGTGCTGGCGCTTTCGCTGAACGAAGGGGCCTACATGGCCGAAATCATCCGCGCCGGACTGCGCGCCATCCGGCCCGGACAGCGCACGGCAGGGCTGGCGCTGGGCCTGACACCCGTGGGGGTCATGCGGCATATCGTCGCCCCGCAGGCATTCCGTGTGATTGTGCCCATGCTGGGTAATCAGGCGATCGGTATGCTCAAGACCAGTGCGCTGGTGTCCGTGATTGCAGTGGAAGACCTGCTGCTGGTCGCCAATCAGGCTGCATCCGCCAGCTTCCGGTATCTTGAAGCCCTGTCCGCCGCAGGTCTGTATTATCTGGCGCTGACAACCCTGTTCATGCTGGGGCAGGCGGTCCTTGAACGCAGGCTGGACCCGGCGGTGCGGACTACGGGCGGCACGCTGCTGGCACGTCTTGGCCGGATGGTGGGGAGTGCTGGCGATGCCCGTTGAAACCCTAGCGTCCCCACAGACCCCGATCCTTGAAGTCAGCGGTATCTGCCGCAGGGTCGGTGATGCGGTGCTGCTTGATGACTGCGCCTTTACCCTGCCACGTGGGCAGACGGCGGTCCTGCTTGGCCCTTCGGGTGCGGGCAAGTCCACGCTGCTGCGCTGCATCAATCTGCTGGCCCCGGCCGATAGCGGGCGCATCCTGTTCGACGGGCGTGACATCATGGCGCCGGGCGTGGATGCGCCGGGCGTGCGACGCGACATTGGCATGGTGTTCCAGAATTTCGAGCTGTTCGATCATATGACCGTGCTGGAAAACATCATGCTGGCGCCGATGCGCGTGCGCGGCCTGTCGCGTAATCAGGCGCGCGATCTTGCCATGGCCATGCTGGAAAAGGTGCACCTGCCGCACCGGGCCGATGCCCTGCCATCCGGTCTGTCGGGTGGCCAGCAGCAGCGCGCCGCGATCGCGCGCGCGCTGGCGATGCAGCCGCGGCTGATGCTGTACGACGAACCGACTTCCGCGCTGGACCCGGAAATGACCGGCGAGGTGCTGACAGTCATGTCCGACCTTGCGGCGGAAGGCATGGCCAGCGTGGTCGTAACCCATGAAATGGGTTTTGCCCGCCGTGTCGCGGACCAGATCGTATTCATGCAGGCCGGACAGGTGGTGGAGGAAACACCCGGCGCCGACTTCTTTGCCGGACGGTGCAGCGTGCGGGCCCGGCGTTTTCTTGAACGGGTGATGGACTGATCCGTCCCGCCCCTTTCCTTCGTTACTGAATGATCTGGATGGAATACAGATGAAGCAGACCCCAGACTTGGACCGGATGAAGCGCGATCTTGCCGCGCTGATCGCCATGCCCAGCGAAAACCCGCCGGGGCATGAGGCGCAGGTGGCCGATTACGTTGCCGCCTGCTTGGAGCCGCTTGGTTTTGTCATCACGCGGGATGAATATGAGCCGGGTCGCGTCAATATCGAAGCCCGTCTGGACAACGGACCCGGCCCGGTATTCGCGCTCAATACCCATATGGATGTCGTCCCGGCGGGAACGGGCTGGCAGCATGATCCCTTCACCATGACGGAGGAGGGCGGGCGGCTGTATGGTCGCGGGTCAAGTGACTGCAAGGGCTCGCTGGTCTGCATGATGGAAGCGGGCCGCATGCTCGCGGCGGACAGGGCGGAATGGCGTGGCACGCTGCTGCTTGTATTCGTGGCGGATGAGGAAGTGGCGAGCGTGGGCGCGCGGCGTTATGTCACCACCGCCCCGCATATTGATTACGTTATCGTGGGCGAACCCACATCGAACACAACCTATGCCGCGCATAAGGGCAGCCTGCGCCCGCTGGTGCGCGTGCATGGCACACCGGCCCATTCCGGCACGCCAGATCTGGGGGATAACGCGATCTATCGCGCCGCCGCGCTGGTGAACATGGTTGCTGCCGAACATGCGGATGTTGTCCGTCATATCGACCATCCGCTGGTGGGGGCTGCAAGCCTTACGATCACGCGCGCAAGCGGTGGCCATGCGGATAATGTCGTGCCGCAGGGCTGCGACCTGCTGCTGGACCGCCGCATTGTTCCGGGCGAAGATGAAGAAGCCGTCAAGGCGCAGATTGCCAGCCTGCTGGCGCGCGCCAATGCACAGGCAGGCGTGCGGGCCGAAATTGTTGAATTCCGTCCCACGACCGGCGGTGCGGTTGAAACACCGGCGGACCATGTGATCGTGCAGCAGGGGCTTGCGGTCTGTCGTGCCAATGGTGTCGCGAAGCCCGGTCCCTTCGGTTTTCAGGGCGCGTGCGATCTGGTGCATTTCTGTAATGCCGGGGCGGCTGGCGTGGTGATCGGGCCGGGTGTGCTGAGTGTGGCGCACAAGGCCGATGAATACGTGCCCGAAGCCGACCTGCCGGTGGCGGCCTGCATTTACCGCGATATGGTTATCGCCCTGATGCCCGTCTGACTGTCATGCGGGTCACGCTGCATCGCGCCATGCTGACATATGCCGATCCGGCGGCGTCAGTGCATACCGCGTCCTCTGGTCCGGTGGCCGGGCTGGATACGTTATACCTGCTTGTGGATACGCCCCATGGTGCGCCCGTGGTGGGGGAGGTGCGGATAAACTGCGCCTATCTCAACGGCTATGAACCTGACACGATCATGCGCGCAGCAGTGGCCATGCTGCCCACGATCGACTGGGCGGCGGGTGCTGACGCACTGCTTGAAAGCGGGGTGGGGCAGGGGCAGATCGCGCCCGTGCGCATGCTGCTTGATACCCTGCTGCATGACTGGGCGGCAAAGGCGCGCGGCGTGCCGGTGGCCCGCATGCTAGCCTCCGCCATGCCGGGCAATGCGAATGGACCGGGAGGCGATGAAATCGCCCATGCGACAAACCAGACGCTGTTCCTCACTCCCATGGATGTCTTCCTTGCCCGTGCCGAAGCGTATGTAGCGCGCGGCTTTCGGGATCTGAAAGTGCGGCTGGGTGCTGATGCGGATGATGACATCACACGGATTGCCGCCCTGCGCGCGCGATTTGGCCGGAACGTGCATATCGCAGCCGATGCCAATGGCGTGTGGGGGGAAGACCATGCGCGCCGCATGCTGGACCGGCTGGCGACATATGACCTGTCCTATGTCGAACAGCCCGTGGCGCCGGGCGACTGGGCCATGCTGGACCGGGTCGCACGTACAAGTCCCGTTGCCATCATGCTGGATGAAAGCATGGCGTCACCAGCCGATGTGGAGCGGATCATCGATCTGCCCCGCACGGTCATGGCGCATCTGAAACTGCTGAAATTCGGTGGTGTCGCGCCGGTCATGGCGGCGGTGCGACGCTTACGGGCGGAGCATGTCGGGTTCATGACCGGACAGATGAACGAAGGGGGTATCGGCACGGCAGCGATGCTGCATGTCGCCGCCGCCACCGCACCGGACCATGCCGAACTCTATGGCGCGGATGGATTGTCCAATGATCGCGCAACGGGCGTGACCTATGGCGCGGGGATGGCCCGTGTATCGGCGCGGGCCGGATGGGGTGTGGATTTCAATCCCACGGGAACAACCCTTGTAACGGAGTACATGGTAGCATGAACGCAATCGCAGGCGTGGTGCAGGGGCAGGAAGCAACCTTCCCCCGCGCCGAATATGATGGTCGCGTCGCACGGACGCGTGCGGCGATGGAAAAGGCTGGCATCGACGTGATGGTCGTGACCGGGCCGGAAAACATCTATTACCTGACCGGTCAGCAGACACCGGGATATTATACGTTCCAGTGCCTTTTGCTGCCGGTGGACGGTGATCCGGTATTCATTATCCGGCAACTGGAATATTTTAACTTCATCGCCAATACCTACCAGTCAGATGCCCGCATCTATCAGGACGGGCAGAGCCCGATGAAGCTCCTGGCTGAGGTCATCCGTGAACGCGGCTACGCCACGCGGCGTATCGGCGTGGACAAGAATGGCTGGTTTCTCTCCCCTGCTGCGTACGAGGCCCTGTGCAGCCAGCTCGGCACGGTTCATGACGCAGCCGGTATTGTCGAAAGCCAGCGTGCCATCAAATCGCCGCTGGAGGTCGAAAAGATTGCCCGTGCCGCCACCTATGTCGATGCGGGCATGCGCGCGGGACTGGCCAGCGTGCGCGCCGGGGCGAGCGAGAACGACATGGTCGCGGCCATGATGGGATCGGCCATTGCCGCCGGGTCGGAATATGTTGGGATGGAGCCGCTTGTTTCCTCCGGTCCGCGCAGCGGGGTGCCTCACGGGACATGGCGGCGGCGGATGATGGTGGCGGGTGATCCCGCTTTTCTGGAAATGGCGGCGTGTCATGACCGCTATCACGCAGCCCTCATGCGTTCGGCATGGATCGGCACGCCGCTGCCCGAAGCGGTGGACATGATGAAGGTCTGTCAGGATGCGCTCGCCGCCTCCCTCGATGCGATCCGTCCCGGTGTCACCTGTCAGGAACCGCACCGGGTCTGTCAGCGCATTATCGATGCCGCCGGCTATACCGACAGTTTCCGCAAGCGGCTGGGCTACAGCATCGGGATTTCCTTCGCGCCCGACTGGGGCGAAGGCGCGATCCTGAGCCTGAATGAAGGTGAGACAACCGAACTGCGTCCCGGCATGACCTTCCACCTGCCGCCCGCGCTGCGGCTGTACGGGCGTTTTACCGTGGGCGTAAGCGAAAGCATTGTCGTGACCGAAACGGGCTGCCGCGTGCTGGGCACGATCGACCGCGCGTTGCACGCCGTCGCGGCATGATCGCGCCTTACCGCCCCTGGAACATAGAAGATACTGAAGAAAACATGAAAAATATTGATGAGAGCCGCGCCCGTCTGCACGGCATATTCAACATCACGGTAACACCCTTCGGCGCGGACGGGTCCATTGATCTGGCCGGGATCGCGCGCAGCATCGAACGTGTGCTGGGGCTGGGTTACGATGGTGTGCTGATCGGCGGCACCTATGGCGAATTTCCTGTCATGTCGCCGGATGAACGGGCGGGTCTGTTCCGGCACGTCATGGATGTTGTGGGCACGCGTGCGCCGGTCATGCTGTGCAGCGCGGATTCCGATCCGCGTGTCACGCGCGACCTGAGCATACTTGCCGGTGAACTGGGCGGCGTGCCGATGGTGATGGCGCCCTATGTGTCCGAAATCACCGATGCGCAGATACTCGCCTTTTTCCGCGAAATCGCGCCCCTGTCGCGCACCGGCACGATCATCTACAACGCGCCGGGCATCGGCATCACGCTTTCCCCCGCGCTGATCGAACAACTGGCGGAAGTCGAGGGGATTGTCGCACTGAAGCAGGGCGATCTGTCGGTCGGTGCGATTGACCGTATCGCCAATACGCTGTCGGGTCGGATCAGGCTGTTCTGTGCATCCGACCTCGCTTTCCACGGGCCGATGATGAACGGCTTCGATGGTATCAGCACAACCAATTCATGCGCGCTGCCTGAACTGGTTCTGGCAAGCTTCCGCGCGATACAGGAAGGGCGCGCGCATGAATCGCGCGACCTGCACAGGCTGTGGTACAGCTACCGTGCCCTGGCGCGCGGCATGGGGCAGCCGCAGACGGTCAAGGCCGCGATGGCGCTGCGCGGGTTCGATGGTGGTTCCGTGCGTCGTCCGCTGCTGGATCTGGATGCGGGGCAGAAAGCTGCCGTGGCGGAAGTGATGCGCACGATCGCGGCAGACCCGCGCGCGGGCTTTACGCTGGCTTGAACCCGGCGGCGGAGGGCAGGCGGACATGGCGCTGATTGTGGTGCGGCACGACACGGGACGACCGGGGCTGTATGGCGCGGCGGCGGGTATTGTTGCCGCGCAATGCGGCGCGCGGGTCATGCATGGGCCGGTAAGGCTGGATGAGGTCCGTGATCCTGATGCCTGCCAGCATGTGGGTACCGGCCCCGACCGCGTAGCCAGTGGCCTGCTGCATGCCGAAAGGCTGACGGGGCGGCAGGTGGATGCCATCGCGACCCCCGCGCAGATTGTTGCGGCGGCAGCCACGGACGATGTCGTGGTGCCGCTGGACGGACTGCTGGATGCGGGTACGGGCTTCGTCACCGATCTGTTGCGCCGTGGCGCAGCAGTCGGGCTGCGCAGGGTCAGCGCGTATCAGGATGGTGCCGTGCTGATGTGCCGGGATGATGGGGATGGCACCGTTGTCGCCCACGCGGTCCGCGATGGTTTTGGCAGGTTCCTGCCCGAAACGCATGATGCAGGGGGAGCGGAAGCCGGACGGGTCAGTGTAGTGCTGATCGGCAGGCCGGTCACGCATCACGAGGTCTATCCCGGTGCGCTGGCCGCATTGGGGGACGCGGCCGATGCGTTGGGGATCGGGGTGGATGTGACGTTTGTGGACCCGGCAGCCGCTGATGATGATCCCTGTTACGCAGCCCTGACGGATTTTGATGGCATGCTGCTGCCCGGTGGCGCGGCGGCTCCCGGTGCGCGCGGGCAGGTTCGGGCCGCCACCGTCGCGCTGGAAAGTGGCGTGCCCGTCATGGGCCAGTGTCTGGGCATGCAGACCATGGTAACCGCCTTTGCCCGGTCGCGCGCGGGGCTGCCCGATGCCACCATGGCGGAAATCGCGGGCGGGGCTGCGGGAGTACACAGTTTCATCCCCCATCCGCATTACCGTCTGGGCACGGGTAAACTTTCCCCGGTCCCGGATACGGTGCTGGGGGCAATGCTGGTGGATGGGGCGGCATGCGTTCGCAGCAACCACCGTTATGTCCTCAATACCCGGTTATTGCCGGGACTTGTCGCCGTCGGACTGCGGGTCGGGGCATGGAATGATGATGCGGACGTGGTCGAAGGGATCGAGGTTCCTTCACACCCCTTCTACATGGGCATGCAGGGCCATCCTGAACTGTCCTCCATCCCCGGCAGTCCCCATCCCTTATGTGTTGCATTCCTGCGCGCGGCCCTGACGCGGCGCGACGGGCGTGCGGAAGCGGAAAACAGGAAAGAACGGTAGAAATGGATCTGGGTATTTCAGGGCGTCTGGCCCTTGTCATGGGCTCCAGTCAGGGACTGGGACTGGCCAGCGCACAGGCGCTGGCGCGTGAGGGCGCACGGGTTATCCTGACCGGGCGGGACCCGGCCCGGCTGGAAGCGGCATGCGCCAGCATCCGTGATGAAGGCGGCGAGGCAGATGCCCGTGTGGTCGATTTTTCGGATGCCGTGCAGTGTGCGGCGCTGATGGACGGGCTGGATCAGGCTGGCGTGGATATTCTGGTCGTCAATGGCGGGGGGCCGCCGCCCGGTCCGATCGCCGATGTCGCCCCCGAAGTATGGCGTGCGCAGTTCGACAGCATGGTGGGCGTGCCGATGCGCATGGCGCAGGCGGTCCTGCCGGGCATGCGGGCGCGTGGCTGGGGGCGGATCATCAATATCGTCTCATCCGGTGTGGTACAGCCCATCCCCAATCTGGGGATTTCCAATACATTGCGCATGGCCGTGATCGGCTGGGCCAAGACACTGGCGGCGGAAGTGGCGGCACAGGGCATTACGGTCAATTCCGTGGTGCCGGGGCGTATCCATACCACCCGCGTTGACCAGCTTGACGCCGCCGCATCAAGGCGTACCGGTAAACCGGTCGAAGACATAGCAGCAGCCTCCCGCGCGACAATTCCCATGCAGCGTTATGGCCGACCGGAAGAATTTGCCGATGCCGTGGCCTTTCTGGCCAGCGCGCGGGCGTCGTACATGACCGGTGGAATGGTCCGTGTCGATGGCGGCATGATCCGCAGCACATAGAACAGCGCGCGGTTTTAAGACCGGTAAAGGCCGGGCCATGATACGCATGGCCCGGCTTTTTCGTCTGCGGGTCTTTTCAGGCTATCATGGCGGCCCGGATACCGGCGCGCATCGGGATCGGGCCAGCCGCGTTATGGCTGTTGATAAATAGCTGTGGAGAATGCCTGTCATGGCCCGCTGGTCCTATCCGCGCCCGTCACCGGGTGAAATCACGCCGCGTTCCGTATGGCTGGGACGACGGCAGATGCTTGCCGGTGCCGCCGTCACGGCAGCGGGATGGGGGGCAGGGCGTGCATCACACGCCTATGGGGCCGGGCTGCATACCCGTCCCGGCCCGTTTCAGGCGACGGAAAAGCCCACGCCGCTGACTGATGTGACGCATTACAACAATTTTTATGAATTCGGTCTGGATAAAAGCGATCCGGCAACCTATTCCGCCGCATTCCAGCCGCGTCCGTGGACACTTTCGGTAGAAGGTCTGGTCGCCCATCCCCGTGTATGGGATCTGGACCAGTTGATCGCCAGCATGCCGATGGAGGAACGTCTCTACCGCATGCGCTGTGTCGAGGCATGGTCCATGGTCATACCGTGGGACGGGTTCGTGTTGTCGGAACTGCTCCGGCAGGCGGAACCGCTGGGGAATGCCCGTTACGTGTCGTTTGAATCCGTTGTCAGGCCGGGCCAGATGCCCGGCCAGAGATCGGGGCTGGATTCATTGTCGTGGCCCTATGTCGAAGGATTGCGACTGGATGAGGCGATGAACCCGCTGACCATCCTTGCCGTGGGGCTGTATGGGGAAATGCTGCCAAACCAGAACGGTGCGCCCGTGCGGCTGGTCGTGCCATGGAAATACGGTTTCAAGGGGATCAAGTCGATTACCCGCATCCGTCTGGTGGCCGACATGCCCCCGACGACATGGAACCGGATGAGCCCGGATGAATACGGCTTCTACGCCAATGTTAACCCCGAAGTCGATCATCCACGCTGGAGCCAGTCATCGGAACGGGTGATCGGGGCAGGGGGATTTTTTGGCGGGGGACGCAAGAAAACCCTCATGTTCAACGGGTATGGCGAACAGGTGGCCAGTATGTATGCCGGTATGGACCTGCGGACCAGTTACTGACCATGCCGCGTATTATCCGATCGGGCCGTAATCATGTGATTGTACCCTGGCGGGGAGAGGTGTGGATTATCGCACTGCTCGGCCTGTTGCCTGCCGCCGTGTATTTCTGGTACGGTGCGCAGGATCGGCTTGGTCCGGACCCGGTCAATGTATTTGAACGCTGGCTTGGGTTGTGGGCGGTGCGGTTTCTTGTCCTGACCCTGCTTGTAACGCCGCTGCGTGTGCTTGCGGGTTACAGCCTGCTGCGTTACCGGCGCATGCTGGGGCTGCTGGTTTTTGCATATGCGTGCCTGCATGTGGGGACCTATGTCATACTGGACCAGCAGGGTAATCTGGGCGTGCTGGTGCAGGATATTACACACCGTCCCTTCCTTTTGCTCGGGTTTGTGGCCTTTGTTCTTCTGTCCCTGCTGGCGGCGACATCCACTAACTGGTCCATGCGCAGGCTGGGGCGACAGTGGGGCCGACTGCATCGCCTTGTGTATGGCGTCGCCCTGCTGGTGGCCGTGCATTTCCTTATGGCGTTCAAGACGTATAACGCCACCAGCGTTGGTTATGCGGCAATACTGGGGATGCTGGTTTTATGGCGGGTGCCGGATTTGTGGCGTAAGCGCATGCGCCGTGTCCCATGAGGGGAAGTAACCGGTTTATTGTGGATGAGCGGAATTGTCCGCTGTCTTTCAGGCCCGTTTTGCGCTGGGCGTGCCCGCAAGGTTGCGGATCTTGCGGTGCAGCGTCGAGCGGCTGATCCCCAGCATGCGCGCGGCCACGGCAACCTTGCCGCGCGCACAGGCCAGCGCCGTATCAATGGCCATGATCTGTGCTTCGCGCAGCGGGGCGGCCGTCACGGGGCCTGTCGCATTGTCCAGCAGGCACATGTGGATTTCCTGCGCGGTCGCTATGCCCATATGCTGGCGCGCGGCATGGGTGGCCCCCACGACCCGGCGGTCCTGATCCAGCGCCAGCATCGGCGTGGACGTAGCATCCGCCATGCCCAGCAGCATGATGGCATGGTTGCGGTAGACATCCATGAAACAGGCCTGTTCAATCTGGCGTGCAGCCTGTAGCAGGCTGCTGCTGACCAGTGCATTCATTGTGCTGTTTTCTGCCGTGACATGGAAAGTACTGGCATTGAGAGCACCCGCCAGACGACCGGATGCGTCATAAACGGGCATGGCGATACAGGTCAGCCCGTGCAGCCCGCTGCGCCAGTGCTGGTTACGATGCACGCTTGTGCCGCGCTGTTCCGCAAGGCAGGTGCCGATGCCGTTCGTTCCCACGCTGCGTTCGTTCCATATGGCGCCCGGCCACAGGTGCCACCGGCGGCAGCCGCGCTGGATCGAACGTTCCGCGCGATGCATCACGACCACGCCCGATGCGTTGGACAGCATGACGGTATAACCCCCCGGTTCCAGCAGACCGTGCAGGCGGTCCATTTCAGGTCCGGCGAAATGCAGCAGTCGCCCCACCTGCTGGCTGCACTGGCGCAGTTCCGCGCCGGACAGCACATCGGGCAGGGTGGGGGAAGCCGGGTCAAGACCGTAGTCGTGCTGACATCGCCGCCACGAAGCATCCAGCCCCGCATGCAGCGCGGCAGGAGCCGATGAAACGGGCGAGACGACGCGGGAACGGTTCAGCATGCGGTTTCTTTGCGCCAGAACGATATGGTTGAGGTGGCGGCTAAACACGCGGCGAGGTGTCGCGGTTTCGCGACACTTTGGACCATGCCCGTCACATGGGTGTGAAACGGGGGCGGGTATCCTTGCCCGTGCGTCGTGTCCGGGTGTGTGCTGGCGTCGTGCCCGCCCGCATGTGTGCGTTCCTGTCTGGCGGGTCCTGAAAAGAACAAGGGAAATACCCATGCAAATAGCGCGTGAAACGCTGCTGCGCTCCTACCGGGCCATGCGTACGATCCGCATGTTTGAAGAGCGCCTGCATGTAGAATTCGCAACCGGCGAAATTCCCGGCTTCGTACACCTGTATTGTGGTGAGGAAGCCTCCGCCGTGGGCGTGTGCGCCAATCTGACGGATAAGGACACCATCGCCAGCACCCATCGCGGCCATGGCCACTGCATAGCCAAGGGCGTGGAAGTCAGCGGCATGATGGCCGAAATCTATGGTCGCAGCACCGGCGTATGCCGGGGCAAGGGCGGGTCGATGCATATTGCCGACCTGACCTGCGGCATGCTGGGGGCAAACGGGATCGTGGGGGGTGGACCGCCGCTGATCTGCGGGGCCGCCCTGTCGCACAAGACCCTGCGCAATGGCGGGGTGGCGGTCGCATTTTATGGTGATGGCGCATCCAACGAAGGATCGACCCTCGAAAGCCTCAATCTGGCTACGGTGTGGAAACTGCCAGCCGTATTCGTGGTGGAAGACAATGGCTACGGGGAGGCGACGGGTGCTTCTTATGCCTGCGCGGGCACCCAGCAGGCGCGGGCGGCGGCCTTTGGCATGCCGTATATGGAGTGTGATGGTTCGGACTATTTTGCCGTCCATCAGGCCGCGGGGGAGGCCATCGCCCATGCGCGCGGCGGGAACGGGCCGGTCATGCTGCATGTCCACCTGGCCCGCTGGTATGGTCATTTTGAAGGCGATGCGATGACCTATCGCGCACCAGATGAAGTGGCCGAGGCCCGACGCGACCATGACTGCCTGAAACTGTTCCGCCAGCGCGTGACGGAGGCGGCCCTGTTCGAGGCCAGCGCACTTGATGAAATTGATACAGCCGTCGCTGACGAGATCGAGGCCGCCGTAAGGAAAGCCAAAAGCGATCCGCTGCCGCAGTCGCCCGACCTGCTGGCCGATGTGTACGTGCGGTACTGATCCGGTCCCTCCAGCTACGAAAGAAACACATAATGAGCAAAAAAAGCTTTCGTCAGGCCATTAACGAGGCCCTGCGGCAGGAAATGCGTCGTGACCCGACAGTGGTCCTGATGGGCGAGGACGTGGCCGGTGGCCGGGGCGGGTCCGCCGGCATAAAGGATGCGTGGGGCGGCGTGCTGGGCGTGACCAGGGGACTGCTGGAAGAGTTCGGCGACAGCCGCGTGCTCGACACCCCGATTACCGAGGCATCCTATATCGGTGCCGCCGCCGGGGCCGCCGTAACCGGCCTGCGCCCGGTGGCGGAACTGATGTTTGTCGATTTTGTCGGCTGCTGCCTTGACCAGATCATGAACCAGGCCGCCAAGTTCCGGTACATGTTTGGCGGCAAGGCGCGCACCCCGCTTGTCATCCGCGCCATGTACGGCGCGGGTTTCAATGCCGCCGCCCAGCACAGTCAGGCGCTGTACCCCCTCTTTACCCATATTCCGGGGCTGAAGGTGGTGATCCCGTCCTCCCCTTATGAGGCCAAGGGCCTGCTCATTTCAGCCATCCGGGACGATGATCCCGTCATCTTCCTTGAAAACAAGGTGATGTATGACGATGAGGAGGACGTGCCGGACGAGGCCTATACCATCCCGCTGGGCGAGGCGAACCTGACGCGCGAGGGAACCGATGTCACCATCGTCGCCTTTGGCCGCATGGTGGGCTACGCCAATCAGGCCGCTGACCGGCTGGAAAAAAAGGGCATAAGCTGTACGGTCATCGACCCGCGCACCACATCGCCGCTGGATGGTGAAACAATACTGGAATCAGTGGCGGAGACGGGGCGTCTGGTTATCGTCGATGAATCCAGCCCGCGCTGCAACATGGCGACCGATATTGCAGCCTTGGTGGCGGAAGAGGCATTCGATACCCTGCGCGCGCCCATCCGCCGCGTGGTACCGCCGCATACGCCGGTCCCCTTCGCCACCGTGCTGGAAACGCTGTACCTGCCCAGTGTGGAAAAGATCGAGGCGGCGGTGACCGCCACCATGAAACATCGTGTAGTGGAGAAAGTCTGACATGACGCAGGACATCACCCCCATTACCATGCCCAAATTCGGCCTTGCCATGACGGAGGGCAAGATTGCCGGATGGATGGTTTCCCCTGATGCGGACATAAAGACCGGCGATGAACTGGTTGATATCGAAACCAGCAAGATCACCAATACCTTCGAAAGCCCCGTGACCGGCAGGCTGCGGCGGCAGGTCGCCAGCAATGGCGAGATGCTGCCGGTTGGCGCGCTGATCGGTGTCGTGGCGGATGCGGCGGTAACGGACGCGGATATTGATGCGTTCATCACCCGTTTTCAGGCGGATTTTGCTGCGTCCTCGACCGATCAGGGCGCGGATGCGAAGACGGATGAACCCACCACGCTGACCGTGGGCGGCCATACCCTGCGCGTGCATGACCGGGGGGAGGGGGATGAAATACCCCTCCTGCTGATCCACGGTTTTGGCGGCGACCTGAAGAACTGGATGCTCAATCAGGCAGCACTGGCGCAGGGGCGGCGGGTCATCGCCTTCGACCTGCCGGGGCATGGTGGGTCATCAAAGGATGTGGGACCGGGCACGCTGGCCTTTTTTGCGGAGGTCACGGTCCAGTTGCTGGCCGAACTCGGGCTGACGCGCGTGCATGTGATGGGGCATTCCCTCGGCGGTGGCATTGCGCTGACACTGGCGCATGTCGCGCCGCAAAGCGTTGCCTCGCTTACCCTGATCGCACCCGCCGGTCTGGGGCCGCAGATCAACATGGATTTCATCACGGGCTTTATCGAGGCTGATCGTGTCCGCACCCTGCAGGACGTGCTGAAATACCTTGTGCATGACAAGACCCTGATCGGCCGCCGCATGGCGGATGATGTGCTGCGCTACAAGCGCCTTGATGGTGCGGAAGCAGCCCTGCGCAAGGTCTCGGCTGCCTGCTTCCCCAATGGCAGGCAGGGTGATGACCTGCGACCGGTTCTGGAGGCCACAAGGATTCCGGTAACGCTTGTATGGGGTCAGGAAGACGAAATCCTGCCTGTAGCCCAGTCGGAGGGACTGCCCGCCGGTATCGTGTGCCACATCCTGCCCGATATCGGGCATATGCCGCAGTTGGAAGCCGCCGATACACTTAACGGACTGGTCACGACGTGTATGAAGGATGCCAGTCTGGAAAAGACCGCATCGTAAGGGGCGGAAAGCCTTCATTACTTCAACCATACCAGATGAGGGGGAGGGGCATGGCCTCTCCCTTTTCTGTTGGGGCCATGTCTTTTTGCGTGTAGCGCGGAGACGTAAATCTTATGTGCCACCGTGGTCAGCAGACACTTATACCGGTTCCCGATGGAGCGTATTGGCCCTGATATATTAAGTCATGATTGGGCAATAAAATGTTTTTTACCGGATGGATAGTTTAACCCATCCCGCTGGGTGGCGTTGTTTTGTGCATGGAAGTCCTTTTACTGTCCCATCACCATGCGTTGCATATGGCTGTCGGGAAGAAATTTCCGGCGCTTCACCTCACTACAAGGTGCGCGCGCCGGACTTGCCATGCGTCAGGTCCTATGCCTTCACTGCTCGGCATAAAGACGCGGCAAAACAATAATAGCTACGCTGGCATGCCAGTTAAGGCACGGGAATAATAATGTTTGTCGGAATTGATCTGGGTACTTCTGCCCTGAAAGCTGTTCTGGTCGATGGCGACCAGCAGGTTAAAGGCAGCCATACGCATCCGTTACGTGTCTCCTCCCCCCATCCCGGCTGGAATGAACAGGCGCCGGAGGACTGGTGGACTGCCCTGCTGGCGGCAATGGATGCCCTTGCCGCCTCCTGTCCGCGCGAAATGGCGGCGGTAAAGGGTATTGGCCTGTCCGGTCAGCAGCATGGGGCCGTTCTGCTGGGGCGTGACGGTAATGTGCTGCGTCCGTGCATCCTGTGGAATGACGTGCGTGCGGCAGCGCAATGCGCCACGTTCGAACACCGGTTTGCGCAGTCCAGACAGGTCTGCGGAAACATGGCCATGCCCGGCTTTACAGCCCCCAAACTGATATGGGTGGCGCAGAACGAGCCCGATATCTTCGTCGCCACCCGGCACGTCCTGCTGCCCAAGGCATGGCTGCGTTACCGCATGACCGGCGAGATGATCGAGGACATGTCCGACGCATCGGGTTCCCTGTGGCTCGATGTCGGCAACCGCTGCTGGTCGGATGGGGCGCTGGTCGCGACCGATCTTACGCGCGACGCCATGCCCGCGCTGGTTGAAGGCACGGCGCGCGCAGGCGTGCTGGATGCCGGACTGGCGCGACGGTGGGGCATGACTACCCGCCCCGTTCTGGCGGGAAGTGCGGGGGACAATGCCGCCGGTGCGGTGGGACTGGGGGCTGTGCGTGCCGGTTCGTCCTTCCTGTCGCTGGGGACCTCCGGTGTGGCGTGGGTGACGACGGACCGTTTCCGTCCGCATCCGCAAGGCGGCATCCACGCTTTCTGCCATGCCGTGCCGGATATGTGGCATCAGATGGGCGTCACGCTTTCCGCCGCGTCCTCGCTGGCGTGGTGGGCGCGGACCACCGGCATGGGGGAAGCCGCGCTTCTGGCTGAACTGCCGGATCGGATTACCCGCCCGTCCCCCGTCATTTTCCTGCCCTATCTGTCCGGGGAACGTACGCCGCACAACGATGGCGACATTCGGGGTGTTTTTGCGGGTCTGTCCCATGGCACCACGCGCGCCGACATGACACAGGCTGTGCTGGAAGGGGTTGCGTTCTCGTTCCGGGATGTCGTGGACGTGCTGGCCGATGCCGGGTCGGTCCTGCACGAAGCCGATGTGATCGGCGGCGGCTCGGGCAGCAGGACATGGGTCTCCATTCTGGCCAGCGTGACCGGTCTGTCACTGCACCGGCTGGCGCATGGGGAACAGGGCGGCGCCTTTGGCGCGGCCCGTCTCGCGCGGATCGCCGTAATGGGCGAAGCGGTGGAGGCCGTATGCCTGCCACAGCAGCGCAAGGAAACCTTACATCCCGATGCCGAACTTGCGGGGGCGTATGCGAGCGCACTTGCGCGCTACCGTGCGCTCTATCCCTGCATCCGTTCGGCCATGACGGTCCGCACGGCCTGAACCGTCATATTGCTGGCAAGATGTCACGGTAGGGGAACGATGGAAACGCATCCTTCACCATCCATCGCCCGGCTAAACACTGGCATGGCCGCCCTGATCATGGAAAACCGTATGGGCAGGAATACGTAAACAGGTATGACATCATGAGAAAAGACTTCTTCCCCAAGGGTTTTCAGCGGCGGTTCCGGGTTGCCGCCATGCTGGCGCTTCTGGCCCCCGTGGGTGCTTACGCGGCGGACAGTGTGGACCATGGGGCGGCGCCATCGGGCAATATCACCGTTGTCGCGCGTTTTGCCGATATGCAGCCATCGGGCATCGCCACCCTGCCTGACGGGCGGATCGTGCTGTCCTTTCCACGTAGTGCGGCTGATCATAAGGGCCCGCGTCTGGGTGTGCTGCGTGATGGTAAGGCCGTCCCCTTTCCCGATGCGGCGGCGCAGGCGCATTTCGTCTCCCCCCTCGGCATGACAGTGGATGCGACAGGCCGGTTGTGGATTGTGGACGAAGGCACGGTGGCGGGGCAGAAACAGCCGCCCGCGCCCACGCTGATCGGGCTGGATGGCCGCACGGGGCAGATTGTGGCCACGATCCCGCTGGGTAGTGGTGCAACGCGGGCGGACAGCCATGTCAATGACGTGCGCGTGGACATGACGCATGGCCCGCAGGGCACGGCCTATGTCAGCGATACCTCGCTTATGGACCATCCCGCGATCATCGTAATCGATCTGGCGACCGGCTATGCGCGGCGCGTGCTGGAAAATGCCCCTTCGACCCGTGCCGAGACGGGTTTCGCCATGGAACTGGACGGACACATGATCCGCTACGATATGGCGCATCCGGCCATGGGACAGGGGGGTATCGACGGCGTGGCGTTGAGTGCGGATTCACGCACGCTGTACTGGCAGCCCCTGTCCAGCCGCAGGCTGTACAGTGCGCCCACCGCCATGCTGGCCGATCCGGCCGTATCCGCCACGCAACTGGAACATGCGGTGCGTGATGAAGGGGAAGATTCCGTGGTCGATGGCATGGCCACCGGGCCGGATAACAGCCTGTACCTGACGGATATCGAACGCCATGCGGTGCTGCGTCGCGCGGCGAATGGCGATCTGTCCGTTATCGCACACGACCCGCGCCTGATTGCGCCCGACGGGCTGACCATAAAGGACAATGCCCTGTGGCTGACCGTAGGCCAGTGGGGCCGACTGCCCGTATTCCACGATGGCCACGACATGCAGGAACGCCCGTGGCTGGTCGTGCGTATTCCCCTGAAACAGCCCGTATCGGCAAACTGAAAGAACATGGATTGATGGCGCAGGACAGGCAGACGGTTTCCGGTTCCGGTATTGTAAATCTGATCGCGGGCGTCGCGGCGACGGGTGGTCTGCTGTTCGGGTATGATACGGGCATCATCTCCGCCGCCCTGCTTCAGATCACGCCTGATTTCGCGCTGGGCACGCTGGGCCAGCAGGTCGTGACATCCGCCATCGTGGCGGGGGCGCTGGGGGGCTGTCTTGTCGCGGCCCCGCTGTCGGACCGGCTGGGGCGGCG
Source organism: Komagataeibacter saccharivorans (assembly GCF_004348195.1). NCBI lineage: Bacteria > Pseudomonadati > Pseudomonadota > Alphaproteobacteria > Acetobacterales > Acetobacteraceae > Komagataeibacter > Komagataeibacter saccharivorans. The sequence goes on from NZ_CP036404.1 coordinate 3,070,676, forward strand.
CTACATGATCATGTTTGCGGCACTGGTGTTTATCGTGGGCACGCTGGTCGCCGCCCTGTCGCCGGGGGCGGTGGTTCTGGTCTGCGCGCGCTTCATCCTCGGGCTGGCGGTGGGCATGTGTTCGCAGATCGTGCCGGTCTATATTGCTGAAATCGCCCCGCGTGAAAAACGCGGCCAGATGGTGGTCCTGTTCCAGCTTGCCGTCGTATCCGGCATTCTGGCCTCCTTCATCGCGGGGTATCTGTGCCGCAACCAGTCATGGCGGCTCATGTTCGGCCTTGGCATCATACCGGCGGTAATCCTGTTTGTGGGCATGTCCGTCCTGCCGCGCAGTCCGCGCTGGCTTGCCATGAAGGGCAATCTGGAAAGCGCGTTCGAGGTCCTGCAACGCCTGCGGCGCGACCCGCAGGCCGCGCGCCGGGAACTCGATACCATCATCGCCATGCATGATGAGCAGGCCCCGTGGTCAGCCCTTGCGCAGCCATGGGTGCGGCCTGCGGTGGTGGCATCGGTGGGGGTGGCGCTGTTCTGCCAGATCAGCGGCATCAATGCCGTGCTGTATTACGCGCCCACCATTTTCGCGGGTGTGGGCTTTGGCCAGAATACGGCGCTGCTCACGTCCATCGCCATTGGCGTCGCCATGGTCGTCTCCACTGCCTTTGGTAGCTGGGCGGTGGATGCGTGGGGGCGGCGCAGGCTGCTGCTACGGCTTATACCGGGGGCTGTCATCTCGCTCATGGTGCTGGGGACGATGTTTGCCATCGGCTCCACGCAGGGCATCAATACCTGGATTACGGCGGCGGCGGTCGTGTGCTACGCCATATTCAATGTCGGTAGCCTGTCAGTGGCCATCTGGCTTGTCGGCGCGGAGGTCTATCCCCTGTCGTGCCGCAGCAAGGGGATGAGCCTTGTGGCCGCGACGCACTGGACGGCGGACCTGCTCATTTCCCTTACCACGCTGTCACTGGTGCAGGCGCTGGGGGCGGCGGGCACGTTCTGGATGTATGCCGCCATCAATCTGGCCGCCTTCGTATTCGTCCTGCGCTACGTGCCCGAAACGCGCGGCCATTCGCTCGAGCAGATCGAGACCGCGCTGAAGGGCGGCACCTTTTACGATCTGCCCGACAGTGGCGGCTCTGCCGCACCTGTGGAGGCATAGGGCGACAGGCGCGTTTACCGCGCCTGCCGCGCTGGTTACATTACGGCTGCCGCCCGGTATCGGGCCGCCCGAGGGAGATATAGTCAAAGCCAGCTTCCCTGATGGCCTGCGGGTCCCAGATATTGCGCAGGTCTGCAATCTTGCGGCCCTTCATCCGGTTTTTCAGCTTGTAGGGGGAAAGGGAGCGGAATTCGTTCCATTCCGTCAGCACGACCACGATATCGGCCCCCTCCGCCACTTCCACCGCATCGCTGCAATAGGTAACGGATTGCGGCAGGACCGTACGGGCCGTCTGCATGCCTGCGGGATCGAACGCGCGGATATGGGCGCCCGCCCGGTCAAGCTGGTCGAGGATGGTGATGGATGCGGCTTCGCGCATGTCATCCGTTTCCGGCTTGAAGGTCAGTCCCAGCACGCCGATCGTAAGGCCGCTGACATCTCCCCCGGCAAAGGCGATGATCCGCTGCGCCATGGCCTGCATGCGCGCCTCATTCACGGCCACGGTCGTCTCGATCAGCCGCACGGGGGAGCCTGCATTGCGCCCGATGGCAGTTAGCGCGCGCGTATCCTTGGGGAAGCATGAGCCGCCAAAGCCGGGGCTGGGATGCAGGAATTTCTTGCCGATGCGCCCGTCCAGCCCGATGGAACGCGCAACGTCGATGACATCCGCGCCAACCTTCTCGCACAGGTCAGCGATTTCGTTGATGAAGGTGATCTTCATCGCAAGGAAGGAATTGGCCGAATATTTGATCAGTTCCGCCGTTTCCAGCCCGGTAAACACCATGGGCGTTTCCAGCAGGTAAAGCGGGCGGTAAAGCTTGCGCAGGATGTCCTGCGCGCGTTGCGTGCCACCGGGCTTGGACTGATCGGTGCCGATAATGACGCGATCGGGGCGCATGAAATCAGCAATCGCGTTCCCTTCGCGCAGGAATTCGGGATTGGATGCGACATCAAAATCCAGATCGGGGCGTGTCGCGCGGACTATGCGCGCAATCTCGCGCCCTGTGCCCACCGGCACGGTCGATTTGGTGACAATGACCGTATAGCCCTCCGCCACGCGGGCAATCTGTTCCACCGCGGCATAGACGTAACTGGTGTCGGCCTGCCCGTCCCCCCGGCGTGAAGGGGTGCCTACGGCCAGGAACACCGCATCCGCGCCCCTTATGGCGGCGGCCATGTCATCGCCAAAGGTCAGGCGTCCCGCCGTGACGTTTTCCGCGACAAGACGGTCAAGGCCGGGTTCGTAGATTGGAATACGCCCTTCGCGCAGGGCGGACAGGCGATCGGGGTTGGTTTCAACAATGGCGACATCCGTGCCGAATTCGGCGAAACACGTACCGGAGACCAGTCCAACATAGCCCCCACCGATCATAGCAATTCGCAACTGGACCTCCATCGTTCCGCCCGGAACCCGTTGCCCCGAACTGGATCGCATCTAGCAATTTCAAAGCAGTCTGAAGGAAACAAAAAGTAATAGGGAAACGGGGGCTGCCGGCCCCGCAGGTGTCACGCCAGTACGACACTGGCCAGCAATCAGGAAAAAAATGTGTCCGGGCGCGTTATTCGAGGCAAAGAAATTTCTCCTGCTTGCGTTGCGCAATATGAATGTCCGGCATGATCGGTTCCGTCTCCTTTCCGAAGCGTCGGACATGGACAGCATGAAGCACGCAGGACGGAGTAACGATCAATGACATTTATGACCGCAGCGGATGTAACCGTACCCCCACCCGAACACAACAGCCGGACCATTACCCCCGTCATCCTGTCGGGCGGGACAGGCACGCGGCTCTGGCCCGTCTCCCGCGCCAGTCACCCCAAGCAGTTCTGGGCGCTGGCATCCAGACAGACCATGATTGGTGAAACGCTGCAACGCGCCACGGGCGATGCCTTCGTTGCCCCCATTGTGGTCTGCAATCAGGCGCACCGCTTTCTGGTGGCGGAACAGTTGCGTGAAAACGGGTGCGAGGACGGGCGCATCATCCTTGAACCCGTCGCCCGCAATACCGCCGCCGCCGTTGCGGCAGCAGCCCTGCTGGCGGGGGAAAGTGATCCCGATACCCTTTTGTGGATCATGGCCGCCGATGCCGCCTTCCGTTATCCTGACCGCCTGCCTGCCATTTTGGAAAAGGCCGCCAGTGTCGCGCGGGAAGGCTACATCGTAACCTTCGGCATGAAGCCCGATGTGCCGGAAACGGGTTATGGCTATATCCGCACCGGGGCGCCGCTTCATCCCGACAGGGTGGAAGACGGCGTGTTTCACGTCGCACGCTTTACTGAAAAGCCTGACCGGCTGCGGGCGACGGAAATGCTGCATGAAGGGGGGTATTTGTGGAATTCAGGCATGTTCCTAGCCCCTGCATCGGTCATGCTGTCCGAACTGGAAAAACATGCGCCACAGGTGCTCGATGCCGTGCGCGGCGCGCTGGCCAATAGCGAACGCGATCTGACATTCAGGCGTCTGGAGACGGCATCCTTCCTGCAATGCCCCAATGTCAGCATTGATTACGCAGTCATGGAACATACGGACCGGGCCGTTGTCATACCTGCCGATCTGGGGTGGTCCGATGTCGGTAACTGGAATGCCCTGTGGGAACTTGGGGACAAGGATGCGCAGGGAAATGTCACGGTGGGCGATGTGGTTCTGGAACAGTCCCACAACTGCTATGTGCGCAGCGAAGGCAGGTTGACGGCCGTGGCGGGGCTTACGGATGTCGTGCTGGTCGTGACGACGGATGCGGTTCTGGCGATTCATCGTGATTATGCACAGGATGTATCGGCCCTTGTCGCCCGGCTTAAAATCGCAAATCGGGCCGAAGCGGAAATTCACAACCGCTGCTACCGCCCATGGGGATTTTATGAGGGGCTGATTCAGGGCGAACGGTTTCAGGTCAAGCGGATCGTGGTGCATCCGGGGCAGAAGCTCTCGCTCCAGAAGCATTTCCACCGTGCGGAGCACTGGGTTGTGGTCAGTGGCACCGCCATCGTCACACGCAATGATGAAAAACTGATGTTGCAGGAAAACGAGAGCGTGTACCTGCCACTGGGCTGCATACACAGGCTGGAAAATCCCGGTCGCATCCCCCTTGCATTGATCGAGGTTCAGTCCGGTCCCTATCTGGGGGAAGATGATATCGTGCGGTTCGAGGATACTTACGGTCGCCAGTAAAAACAGTTGTGCGGTGGTAGTGTGACGGAATGTTGCTGGTGACGGATAGGGAATTATTATCTCGTTTACGTCCCCGCGCATGGATCATGCGGTCCTGTCCATGTTTTGGGACAGGGCTCTGTCAGAACCGGTCCCACGCCGCATGATTGCGTGATGCCGGTGCCGGTCGGGCTGTGTGATCGGGCAGGACAGACTGACCTGTCCAGTTGCGGCACTGTTTCGTCCTGTCATGCCCGGATGGGGAAAACCGTTATGGGCGGGGAAAATTTCCCGCCCATAACGGGCAGGCTTTAGCCGATTGCCATCAGGGTGGCGTTGCCGCCTGCCGCAGCCGTGTTGGTGCTGGTGCTGTGTTCCTCGATCAGGAACTCCCGGTGCAGGATGTCCGGGTCAATCAGGAAGGTGGACGCTATCATGCCACTCCCCTTGGCCAGCGTTTCGGTTACGTGGCGGAATAGCGCATCATCCTGCACTGACATCACAACCGGGCAGGCCAGTTCCTGAAGGTCGCTGACCTTGCGGATATGCGGCGCCAGTTCCGGGGGCAGTTCCGCCAGCCAAGCGGTTGCTTCGGCAGGCCCATATACAAACGCCGTATTGCCGCATGAAAGGGCGAGCGAAGCCAGCAGCACCAGATGCTCACGCACATCGCCCACGCACAGCACATGGCCACGTGGCCTGAAGCTGTAGACGTTTTCCTCGCCTACCGGGCCGGGCATGGTCATATGTGCGCCGGGGAGCGGTTTTTTAGCCATTTCCGCAACGCGATGGCCAATATGGCTGTACCCGTTACCCATCAGCCATGCATGCCAGCGTTCCATGATGGCGGGCGTTGTTCCTCCGCTCATGCACGACAGGCCATCGCGCAGCGGGAACGCGGCCAGCAGGCGGCGCAGGATCAGCGGTCCCCCGGCCTTGGGCCCTGTGCCTGACAGGCCCCGCCCGCCGAAGGGCTGCACGCCAACGACCGCACCGATCGTATTGCGGTTGACATACAGGTTGCCTACATCCAGCCGGCGCGCGACCTGCCGCACGGTAGTTTCGATACGGGTATGCACGCCACCCGTCAGGCCATATCCCAGCCCGTTGATCGCATCGATGACGGTATCGAGTTCCTGACTGCGATAACGCAGCACATGCAGAACCGGACCAAAAACCTCCGCCCCCAGATCGGAAATGGAATCAATTTCAATCAGGGTTGGCGCAACAAAGCTGCCATGGGCACAGGCATCGGGCAGCGGCAGGGAATAGACGGGCGCGCCCCGGTCTTTCAGCCGCTGGATATGGGTCTGGATGCCCTGCGCGGCTTCAGTGGTAATGACGGGGCCGATATCGGTCGCCAGTCGTGCGGTGTTGCCAAGGCTGAGTTCACGCATCGCCCCACGCAGCATGCGCAGCAGGTGATCGGCACATTCATGCTGCACGCACAGGATGCGCAGTGCCGAACAGCGCTGCCCCGCGCTGTCAAAGGCGGAGGCGATGACATCCACCACCACCTGTTCCGCCAGTGCGGAGGAATCGACGATCATCGCGTTCTGGCCACCGGTTTCGGCAACCAGCGGTACAGGCTGTCCTGTATGGCCACGGCGGCTGACAAGCTGGCGGTTGATGGACTGCGCCACCGTAGTTGAACCGGTAAACATGACACCCGCCACCTGTGCGGCCTGCACCAGTGCCGCACCGACATCTCCCGCACCGGGCAGCAGTTGCAGCGCGTCAGCAGGCACCCCGGCTTCGTGCAGGATGGCAACGGCCTGTGCCGCGACCAGTGGCGTTTCCTCCGCCGGTTTGGCGATTACGCTGTTACCGGCGGCCAGTGCCGCCGCAACCTGACCCGTAAAGATGGCCAGCGGGAAGTTCCATGGGCTGATACACGCCACCGGCCCTAGCGGGATATGGGTGGCATTATCGAAGTCCGCACGGATCTGCGCGGCGTAATAGCGCAGGAAGTCCACGGCCTCGCGGATTTCGGCAAGGGCGTTGGGAAAGGACTTGCCCGCTTCACGCACGATCAGGCCCAGCAGCGCGTCCTGCCGCCCTTCCATAAGGTCGGCGGCACGTTCCAGCTTTTCGGCGCGGCTGGCGGGCGGCTGCGCGGCCCATGTCGCGGCCCCCCTGAGCGCATCTTCCATAACGCCGGGAATGACCGTGGCATCCGCCGGTGTCCACTGGCCGACACGCTCGCGCCGGTCGGCGGGATTGGTGACATCGTGCGGCGTGCCCGGTGTGACGGGGGTGGCCAGCATCGGGGCGGCTGTCCATTCGGCGGGGGAGGCGTCAAGCCCGCGGCCCAGGGCCGCCAGCGCATTTTCGTCCGTCAGGTCCAGACCGGCGGAGTTGCGGCGTTCGGGCGCGAACATATCCGGCGGCGCGGCAATGGCGGGGTTGGGGCCGCCATAGGGCACGTAACTGCGGGCAATGGTCATCGGGTCGGCAACCAGTTGTGAGACGGGTATGTTTTCATCTCCGATCTGGTTGACGAAGGACGAGTTCGCGCCGTTTTCCAGCAGGCGGCGCACAAGGTAGGCCAGCAATGTCTCATGCGTGCCGACCGGAGCGTAGATGCGCGTGGGACGGTTCAGCTTCTGCGGGCCGACAACTTCCTTGTAAAGCGGTTCGCCCATGCCGTGCAGGCACTGGAATTCATACGATCCGGTTTGGAAGTCCTCGCCCGCCAGCGTGTAAATGGTGGCAAGGGAGCGGGCATTATGGGTGGCGAACTGCGGGAAGATGGCGTCACGCGCGCCCAGCAGTTTGCGCGCGCAGGCAATGTAGCTGATATCGGTGTGAACCTTGCGCGTATAGACCGGGAAATCAGGCATCCCGTCTATCTGGGCTTTCTTTATTTCACTGTCCCAGTAAGCGCCCTTGACCAGTCGCACCATGATGCGGTGTCCGGTGCGTCGGGCCAGATCGATAATGAAATCCAGAACGAAGGGCGCGCGCCGACCATAGGCCTGCACGACAAAGCCGATGCCGTTCCAGTCCTTCAGCGCGGGCTCAAGGCACAGGGCTTCGAGCAGATCGAGCGAGATTTCCAGCCGCTCGCTTTCCTCCGCATCGATATTCAGGCCGATATCGTAGTGGCGTGCCAGAACCGTCAGTTCAACAACGACGGGCAGCAGTTCGGCCATGACACGGTCACGCTGCGCGCGGCTGTAACGGGGGTGCAGGGCCGACAGCTTGATGGAAATGCCGGGACGTTCATAGACGTCAGCGCCGCGCGCGCGCCTGCCGATGGCGTGGATGGCGGTGATGTAATCCTGCCGGTAGCGTTCGGCATCATGCGCGGTCAGCGCGGCTTCACCCAGCATGTCGTACGAATAGCGGAAGCCCTGTTCTTCCAGCTTTTCGCTGTTCTTCAGGGCGGATTCGATGGTTTCGCCCACCACGAACTGTTCGCCCATAAGGCGCATGGCCACATCCACCGCCTTGCGGATCAGCGGACCGGAACTGCGTGCCACCAGTTTGCGCAGCGTCTCGCTCAGCCCCGCATTTTCCCGTGCGCCGGGGCTGGTCAGGCGACCGGTCACCAGCAGTCCCCATGCGGCGGCATTGGTGAAAAGGGGGCGGTCGCGGGAAATATGGGCCAGCCAGTCACCCGTGCCGATCTTGTCGCGGATCAGGGCATCGCGCGTAGCATTGTCCGGAATACGCAGCAGGGCTTCGGCCAGACACATGAGGGCCACACCCTCGGCGGAGGAAAGGGAGAACTCCTGCACCAGCGCCTCGACCCCGCCGGGATTGCGGTTACGGCGCAGTCCCTCCGTCAGCGTGGTGGCGAGATTGGTCGTGCGCAGGGCTTCGGCGTCGCTCAGTGTCGCGGCAGGGGTCAGGGCATTGATGCACTCGATCTCCGACCGGCGGGTCGCCTCGGTTATCTGTTGGCGTAACGGTGACGGGGCGGCGATTTTTCCAGCAAAATCTTTGAAAAGCAGCATGAGGGTACTTCCACCAGGAAACAGCGTTCCGGAGACAGTGCCTCAACAGGATATAATTTGTCTAGGATAATATACGATTCTGTTTCGCCCGCCGTTTAGTCCCATAAATCGCGTAGAGTCGACGGTCTTTCGGGGCGTTTCTAGCCCTCCCTGCGCTCCCGGATCACGCGCACGGAAATGGCAGCAGCATCAAGGATATGCTGACGGGTCAGGCGGGCAACTTCCTCCGCATCGCGCTTGCGGCAGGCCTGCATGATGGCTTCATGCTCGATATCCGTCAGGTCCTTGCGGCCTTCCAGTTCAAGATGGCTGCGGATGTAGCGGGTCAGGCGCACATGCAGGTCATCAATCATTTCCAGCAGGCGCGGACGCTGCGCCGCAGCATAGATCGCATTGTGAAAGGCGCGGTTCAGGTCGCCCAGCCCGTGCTGGGTCGGGTTGGCGTTCGTGCCGTTTACAAAGGCTTCGTAAGCATCCTCGATCCGCGCCAGATCGACGCGCGACATGCGACCTACGGCATGGCGGGCGGCCATTTCTTCCAGCGAGGCACGGATTTCGGAATATTCAATGATATCGTCTTCCGTCATGCCCGTGACCATGGCGCCCCGGTTGGGCATGAACGTGACCAGCCCTTCGGCTTCCAGCCGTTTCAGCGCCTCGCGCACGGGGATGATGCTGGTCCCGAACCCTTCAGCCAGTTCTGATTGCGGCAGCGCCAGACCCGCCGGTAGCGTGCCGCCCAGAATGGCGTTGCGCAGTGCGGTTCCTACGGTTGTGGATGCGGCCCCCCGTTTACGACCGGTTTCAGTTTCAAAGATGGAAGAGGGCAGCATGCGCATTTTTCCTTTCGCGCGGGTTTGTATCAACACGTCCCTGTCAGGAAAAACATGGACCCGAAAGTGACGGGTTCATGTGGTCGATGGCGCGGCGTGTAATAGACTGTCCACCTGTTGTTTGAATAGTCATCTCTGGATTATATAAGAAAGTAGAGATATTATATAGAATGCAGCGAAAAGCGTCAAAAGGATTTGCCGCAGCCGTATGTCGGTAACCGCTTCACCAGAAGGGAATGATGACCCTGTTGAAGAAAGGCCGCATGACCGAACTGTGCGCTGTCACTCTGGCATGATGGACCGGAAAACAGGTGGCGGCTTGCTTTGGTACCGCCCGATCCGACAGAACTTCTCAGGTAATGTCGGATCGGATGGAACGGCCCGGTGTCAGGGGGGCTTGCGCCAGTTTATTATCTGTCTGCATCAGCGCCGGTCTGCGGACTGCTGGCACTTGTTCCGTGCTCGTCGGCATCGAGACCGTCATATGCGATAAAAGCAGCGTCAGGCACGACAGGAGCTTCCGGCCATGTACCAGACCACGACAGGTTGGTGGTTGTAATGGCTGTCATGGCGAAGCTCCCGTTATTTTCTGAGTTTCTCTTTACCCAACAAAGAAAAAACGAAATCCGTAAACGAAGACATTAACCGCTGGGCGATACTTTAAGTAAGAAGCAGGCCAATATCACGACCGGCGGGATAGGGGCTGACACAGCATCACAACTCCGTGTTCAGGGGAGGGGAGAAGGACCAGCCTCTCGCACCGCGTACGGAAATATCCTTATATTTTAAGGATATTCATTCAGGAGAACATCATGGGACGCGTCTCGGGAAAAGTAGCGCTTGTTACAGGGGCCGCACTTGGTATTGGCAAGGCCACGGCCCTGCTGCTGGCACGTGAAGGTGCGAAGGTCGTTATCGCTGACCTTAAGGAAGAAGAAGGGCACGCCGCCGTGGCCGAGGTCGAGGCCGCCGGGGGGGAGGCCCTGTTCGTTTCCCTGAATGTCACGCAGGAGGAGGACTGGAAGAAAGCCATCGAAGCCATTACCGCAAAGTTCGGCGGTCTGGATATCGCGGTCAATAATGCCGGTATCCTGTATAATGGTTCGGTCGAGGAAACCAGTCTGGCCGACTGGCGGCGCGTGCAGTCGGTCAATCTGGACGGCGTGTTTCTGGGGACCCGTTACGCGGTGGAAGCCATGAAGCCGCGTGGTGCCGGTTCCATCATCAACCTTTCCTCCATCGAGGGGCTGATCGGTGATCCGACCCTTGCCGCCTATAACGCCAGCAAGGGCGGCGTGCGGCTGTTTACCAAATCGGCGGCGCTGCACTGCGCGCGCGCGGGTTACAAGATCCGCGTCAATTCCATCCATCCCGGCTATATCTGGACACCAATGGTGCAGGGCTTCACGTCGGCCACGCCCGATCAGGTGGCAGCCCGGCAGAAACTGATCGACCTGCATCCGCTGGGTCATCTGGGCGAACCGGATGATATTGCCTATGGCATCCTGTTCCTTGCATCCGATGAATCCAAGTTCATGACGGGTAGTGAACTGGTCATCGATGGCGGCTATACGGCGCAGTAAACCCTGTTCATGCCAGACCCCGGTTTGCCGTTCCGTCTGGCGTTCGGCAGTGACGTTCCCGGTGTGACTGCTCCTTTCATTGCAATGAAAAGGGGCAGCCTGCGGCATACCAATATCCGGCGCCAAACGGTGTACGGGACCAAATTGTCTGACCAGGAGTCCCTTCGGCCACTACACCCTGTCGGAGCAGTGACCGGGAACATAAAATGTGAAGAAGGCAGGACGATCAGCGCGTCATTGCCTTGAAATTGCGGGTCTGTTCGGTCAGGGCGGTTTCAACCGGCAGGCGCTCCATGCTCGATGCCCCGTAGAAGCCATGACAGTCGGGGCAGGCTGACAATACTTTCTGCGCATCCGCGGGCATGGCGATCGGGCCGCCGTGACAAAGGATGATGATATCGGAGCGCACGCCACGCGCGGCGTCCGTAATCGCGTTGATCCGTTCGATCGAATCTTCCAGCGTGAAGGCCGTTTCTGCCCCGATCGCGCCTCCCGTGGTCAGGCCCATATGGGCAACCAGCACATCCGCGCCTGCTTTTGCCATGTCCACCGCCTGCGCCGGATCGAAAACGTAAGGCGTGGTCAGCATGTCCTTGCGGTTGGCGCGGGCGACGACATCGACTTCAAGGCTGTAACTCATTCCGGTTTCTTCAAGGTTCTTGCGGAAATTGCCGTCAATCAGCCCCACGGTCGGAAAGTTCTGGATGCCCGAAAAGCCCACCCGCTTCACATCGTCCAGAAACACGTCAAAATCCACGAATGGATCGGTGCCGTTTACGCCTGCAAGTACCGGGGTATGTGGCACGACCGGCAATACCTCACGCGCCATTTCCATAACGATCTGGTTGGCGTTGCCATAGGCCAGGATACCCGCCAGCGAACCGCGTCCCGCCATACGGTAGCGACCGGAATTGTAGATGACGATCAGGTCGATGCCACCTGCGGCCTCGCATTTGGCGGAAAGTCCGGTCCCGGCACCGCCGCCGACAATGGGCTGGCGTGCGGCAATCATGGCACGGAATTTCTTCAGGATTTCACTACGGGGAATGCTGGGCATTATCTGGGTTCTCCTTGAATATGTCTGAAAAAGCATGCGCCAGCGTGTCGGCAAAGGCCGGGTCGTTGATCGCATGGGGAAGACGGATCAGCCTGCGCCGTGGGGTCTGGTGCACGGTGCGCTCCAGTGCGGCATAAAAAGCCTCATCGGCTTCTGGGTCGTAAAAGGGCGCGCCGGGACGGTCGAGTATGGAAAACCCGCCTTCGGGGTAGAAAAAGCGGACCTCCCCCATGCACTGGTTCAGTTGCTGGCCGATCATCCGGCCCATTGCGGCGCATTCGTCCGCATTTGTGCGCATAAGGGTGATCTGGGGATTATGTTCGACAAATATGCGTCCACGGTAACATTCGGGCACTGTGGCCCGTGCACCGAAATTGATCATGTCCAGCCCGCCACAACTGCCGATATAGGGCCGCTTCGTACGGATGACCGCGCCAAGTCGGTCCGTATCGCACGGAAAAATACCACCGGCGACCAGATCGCAGTATTCGGTCAGGGTTACATCCACAAAACCACGGATCATCCCTTCATCCGCCAGCCGTTCCATGGCACGACCACCCGTGCCCGTGGCGTGAAAGACCAGACAGTCAAACTGCGGCGACAATTGATGCACGATCCGGTCAACGCAGGGTGTGGTCACGCCAAACATGGTCAGCCCGATGGCTGGGCGGGGATCTGGCTGTGGCACGCACTTCATGCGCACCATCCCGGCCATGGCATGCGCGGCATTGCACAGGATGATGCGTGACAGGCGGTTCAGCCCCTCCATATCCGTTACGGAATACAGCATCGCAATATCCGTCCCGCCCACATAGGGCGCGGTATTTCCTGATGCGATGGTCGAGACGATCAGTTTGGGCAGGCCAAGCGGGAGTGCCTGCATGGCAGGCGCAACCAGCGCCGTACCACCGGACCCGCCAATCGCGATTACCCCCAGCATATCCGTGCGCGCCCCAAGGTAGAGGCGCAGCGCCTCCGCCATGGCCCCGATGGAACGCCCGCGATCGCCGGTAAAAACGGCTTTCTGCCCACCGGGATGAAAGCCTGCAACGCTCCGGGCGCTGACATCAGCAGGGGCAGCGTGCTCGCGTGTGCTGATATCGACAATGCGGGGTGTCACGTCACTTTCGCGCAGAAGCCGTGCGATATAGTCCAGTTCGGCATGCTTGGTATCGCAGGTGCCAAGGATATAGACGCAGCCGGAATCCATATCACGCATCCGTACGGCGTGCGCTTATCTGGGCCAGCACGATCGCCACGCCGCCCGTGGCGCACAGCCCGCCCAGCAGGAAGACAATGTCATACCCGAACCGGTCTGCCAGCAGTCCCGCCAGCGGTCCCGTCGCGCCATAGGCCAGATCCTGAAACGCGGAAAAGCCGCCCAGTGCCGCGCCACGCATATGGGGGGCAACCCGATGCACGACCTCCACCCCAAGGGAGGGAAAGACCATGGAACATCCCGCGCCCGTCAGCACTGCGCCAGAAAAGGCAATAAGGGGGGTAGGCGCGTACCATAGCAGATACTGCCCCGCCGCTTCGACCATAAGCGAGAACAGGGCCACCTTCAGACCGCCAATCCGGTCCGGCAGATGCCCGCAGGCGAAGCGCCCGGCAACAAAAGCCAGCCCGAAACAGGTCAGCCCGAACCCGGCATAGGGCCAGTGCGCATGAATGAAACGCAGCGGCAGGAAGGCCCCCAGTGCTGCGAACCCGACCCCCTGAAGGGCGACGGCGATGCCCTGCCAGCGGATCGTGCCCAGAATACGCCAGAACGGTGGCCGCGCGCCCGCATGGGGAACGCAGGCCGGAACATCCTGCACCAGTCCCAGACCAATCAGCGGCAGTGCCGCCGAAAGCACCATAAGCGCACCGATGCCCCAGTGTTCGTACACGACCAGCCCGATCGGTCCCCCCACCGCGAAGGCGCCATACATGGCTGCCCCCGTCCATGCCAGCACGCGGCCCGCGCGCTGCTGGCCCATAAGCCCGATCCCCCAGCCCAGCATGCCCACGATGGTCAGGCTTTCACCAATCCCGAGCAGCAGGCGGCCGGCCAGCAGGATGATGTAACGTGCTGCTTCAGGCAGGACTGTCAGACCGGAAAGCGCGCAGATCAGGCTGGCCGCGACATAAAGGGCAAGCCCCGTGCGCATGCATGGGCGGCCACCCTTCGTATCCGCAAGGACACCGGCATGATTGCGGCTGAGGATGGTGGAAAAGAACGCAATCCCCACGGCCAGTCCCGCCAGCCCGTTGCCGTAACCCGGCCAGTGCAGGATCGATACGGGTATGGCCGCCAGCGGGAGCGCCACGGCCATGTAGGAAAGGAACAGCGCTACCGCAAGCCGCCCCAGAAGGCGCAGGGGGGCGGGATCAGATTTCACGGGTGATGCGCACATGCGGCGGCTCGGACAATGCGGTTTCGAATACCTGCGCCATGGCGCGGAAATGGGGCGTGGTTTCGTGTGCCGCCAGGGCTTCGGGACTGTGCCAGCGTTCCACGAACACGAAGATGTTCGGGTTACTGACATCGCGGTGGCACTGGTAGGACAGGTTGGCCTGTTCGTGCCGCGATGCGGCAACGCAGTGCTGGATGGCGTCCAGAGCCGCTTTTTCGTGTTCGGGACGGATATGGAAGGTGGCAATAACCGTAATGGGCTGCTCGGTCATGAGTATCCTCGGGCTGAAATCCCTGTCTGCGGGCAGCATAGGATGCTGTGACACTTTCCTTCCACGAAGAAAGTGTCACGTGACACTATTCTCCCATTCCGGTCCGCAGGCGATGCACGCGGCGTAGCGCCTCGGTCAGGTCGGGCAGAGCGGTGGGGCCAAGGCACAGACGTATCCCGGCGTTATCCACCCCTTCCGGGTTCGCCATGAAGGGGTGTAGCGATGTTACGCGCACATCCTCCCGCGCAGCCATGGCTTCCAGTTCTTCGCTGCGTTTCCTGCACAACGGCATCCATATATGAAAGGCGTCATAAGCTGGTGGGACGACAGAAGGCCCCATGATGCGTAGTGCAATATCACGACGCCGCTGCGCTTCCCCCCGCAGGGACTGGCGTACGGAAACTGCCGTGCCGTCCTGCATCCATTGCGCCATCATGGCGTAGGAAAGCGGTGCGATCATGAGCGATGAATTCAGCAGGGCCGCACGCGCCGCACTCAAAAATGCCGCAGGCGGAACCAGCGTGCCGATACGCAGGCCCGGACTAAGCGTCTTGGACAGGCTGTTGACGTAAAAAACCCGTTCGGGTGCCAGTGTCACAAGCGGTGGCAGGTCGGGATCGTTTGCGCAGTCATAGACATCATCTTCGATAATCAGGGCGTCATACCTGCGGCACAGGGAAACGATGGCCAGCCTGCGCGCCCGGTCCATGGTGGCCGTGGTCGGGTTGTGCATGGTGGGGGTGACATATACGAGACACCGGCCGGGGGCATGACGGTGCAATGCGCGTTCAAGCCCATCGGGCAGCAGGCCCTGCCGGTCCATTGGCAGGCCGTGGGGGGTAAGTCCACCCTGACGGATCAGGGTCAGCATGCCGGGATAGGTCAGTTCCTCGGTCAGGATTGCGGTTGATGCCGGTCGTGTCGCCGCCAGTGCGACGCCCAGCGCCTGCTGCGCGCCACTGGCCAGTAACAGGCGCTCAGGCGACAGGTCCATGCCCAGTTCCGCCAGCCAGTGGCTCATGATGCGGCGGTGTTCGATATGACCGGCGACGGGTGGATAGACATTGAACAGGGCCGGATCGACCGTTCGCGCCAGACGGGAAAGCGTGCGGGTCAGTGCTTTGTCACTGAACATGGGTGGCGGCATATTGGCCGACAGGTCCAGCACCCGCCCCGTGCCGCCGGGGCGGGAGGCGACGAATGTGCCCCGCCCGCGTATGCTGCGCACCAGTCCACGCCGTTCCAGCATGGCATAGGCGCGCGTGACGCTGCCAATACCGATGCCCAGCCGCCATGCCAGATCGCGGTGCGCGGGCAGGCGGTCCCCCGCATCCAGCTTTTCCGCCAGTATGTCACCGGCCAGCGCATCGGCCAGTCGTTCAGCCGGGGGCGTATCACCTGCGGGAAGATGCGCATGCCAGGGGGAGCGCAGGCGCATGGTCGTTCTGCCTGTCCTGTTACGGGTCTGCCTGCCATAGCAGGTCATGCGGTGGGGCGGAATATGCGGTTCATGGCTACCGGTTCCGGCTGATCCTGTTACGATTTCATTACGGATGCGCAGCGCGCGACAGGAAAGCGGGGTAGGGAACTTGGCCCAACAACATAAGGCAGCGGGCGGCAGGATTCAGGGTATGAGACCGCTGGTCATCATGGCTGGCCTGTTTTTCATTATCGGGTTCGTGACATGGCTGAACGGCCCGCTGATTACATTCGTGCAGGTCGCCTTTGGCCTCGGGCCGGTCGGGGCCTTTCTTGTGCCGATGTGCTTTTACCTGTCCTACCTGTTCTGCGCCGCTCCCGCCATGGGGCTGGCGCGGCGGATCGGGCTGCGTAACGGGATTGCCATGGCACTGGGGGGCATGGCGGCAGGCACGCTTGTATTTGGCGAATGCGTGGGGCGGCGATGGTATCCCGGCGCATTGGGTGGCCTGTCCATTCTGGGGGCGGGGCTGACGCTCCTGCAGGTCACGGTCAATCCCTACGTCGCCCTGCTGGGTACCGCAGGGCAGGCAGCGCGCCGTATTGCGATCATGGGGATTGCCAATAAGGCATCCGGAATTATCGCACCTGTATTATTTTCCATTCTGGTTATGCGTGATATTCGCGGGGTTGCAGACCGTCTGCATGATGCGGGCAGCGCGCAGGCGCGTGAGACGGTTCTGGCGGCCTTTGCCCATGCGGTGGTGGTTCCCTATCGCTGCATGGCGGTTGTGCTGCTGGTTGTGGCTTTTGGCTTACGTCATGTCGGGCTGCCTGATATCCGTCTGCGCGATGCGGCAGCCGCTTCCCTGCCCCGAAGGGAGGGACCTGCCCCACGTATGGGCGCGCTGGCGTGGGCCGGGATCGTGGTGGTGTTCGTCTATGTGGGCGTTGAGGTCCTGGCGGGTGACGGGGTTGGTCTTTATGGCAGCCATGTCGGGCTATCGCTGGGGCAGACCCGTTTCCTGACCTCCATCACATTGGCGGGCATGTTGTGTGGTTATCTGCTGGGTACGGTTCTTGTGCCTGCCATGTGCAGCCAGCTTGCCTATCTGGCGCTGTCTGCCGTGCTTGGCATGGTGCTTTGCCTCGGGGTGGCGTTCCTGCATGGCGTATGGTCGGTCGCGTGCGTGACGCTGCTGGGGCTGGCCAATGCCATGATGATGCCGATCCTGTTTCCCCTTGTCCTGCATCTGGCGGGGCACAGGCAGTCTCAGGCCACGATGCTGCTGGTCATGGCGTTCTGTGGCGGCGGGGTCATGCCGCAGGTTTTTGCTTTCCTGATCGGAATTGTCGGGCTGAAGCCTGCCTTTGCCGGGCTTGTCATGGGCTCTTATGGTGTTGTCCTGCTCTATGCGCTGCTGCTGCGGCGACGTGTCCAGGGCGAAACGTCGGGTTCGGATTTGGGGGTGCCGTCATAATCAGGCACCATGCTGTCCCTGCCGTTTTGGAAAACATGCGTCATGTTCCCTCTCCGTCATTTCAGGTCTGGTTTTTTCCTGCTGTCCATGGGGATGATGGGCATGGCGGGGTACGCGTGCGCCGCACCGGCCCTTATGCCGCAGCCGGTTTCATGGCAGATCGAACCCGGCAACATCCCGCTTGTGGGTGGCGTGCGGATTGAATGGCAGGGCGTTCGTTCCGCCATGCTGGATCGTGCGGCGGAACGTTTTGCCCGGCGTCTGGCGGTGCTGTCCGCCCGTGATGCCGTGGCGGGGCAGCAGGCGGGGCTTACGGTACGCATCCAGTGTCAGGCCGATGATCCGGGGCTGCTGTCCGTCCATATGAAAGAACATTACCATCTACGGACTGGTTCCGACGGCGCGACGCTGGTGGCCGATGGCCCTGCTGGCGTGCTGCGTGGGCTGAGTACCCTGCTGCAACTGGTGGAACGGCAGGAGGCAGGTCCGGTACTCGATGCCGCCGTGATTGATGACAGTCCACGTTTCGCATGGCGCGGCATTCTTGTGGATGTTAGCCGCCATTTCATGTCGGTTACAGCGCTGGAGCGGCAACTGGACATGATGGAACTGACCAGACTGAATGTCCTGCACCTCCATCTTTCGGATGGACAGGGCTTCCGCGTGGAAAGCATGCTCTATCCACGCCTGCAGCAGGTGGCGTCCCATGGGGAATATTACACCCGCCAGCAGGTACGCGACCTTGTTTCCTACGCGGCGGACCGGGGCATCCGCATCGTGCCGGAATTCGATACGCCGGGGCACAGTTACGCGCTGGTGCAGGCCTATCCCGAATATGCGGCCCAGCCGATAACGACCCCTATGGACCCCAAACGGGTTGTCCGCGCGGCCATCGATCCGTCCAATCCGCAGACCTATGTTTTCCTCTCCCGGCTGTATCATGAAATGGTCGGCCTGTTTCCCGATGCCTATTTTCATGTGGGCGGTGATGAGGTGCGTCCCGATGAGTGGACGGGCAACCCGCGTATCAGCGCCTTCATGAAACAGCATGGTTATGCCAGTACCGCTGCCCTGCAGGCGGCCTTTACCGCGCGGGTGCAGTCAATGCTGGCCCGGGACGGCAGGATCATGATGGGGTGGGATGAACTGATCGACGCCCCCGTGCCCGCCAGCATCGTGATCGAGCCGTGGCGCGGATCACGCTACACCGCTGCGGCAACGGCGACCGGGCATCCGGTCGTGGTGTCAGCGGGGTATTATCTGGACCTGCTGCTGCCTGCGGTGGAGCATTACCGTGTTGATCCGCTCGACCCGCAGGGAAACGGCCTGCCGCCCGATCAGGTGGCGCAGGCCCATGCCCCGTTTCTGGATGCCTTCACGCTTGATCCCGCCGCCCGCATGACACCGGCGCAGGATAGTCTGGTCATGGGGGCGGAAGCCCCGTTATGGACGGAAATCGTGACGGAGGAGATGCTCGATACCCGCCTGTGGCCCCGTTGTGCCGCGCTGGCGGAGCGGTTCTGGTCGCCCGCCACGGTGCGCGATGAAAACAGCCTTGCCATCCGCCTGCCCATCGTGCAGTCGGAACTGGAGATACTGGGTAACCATGCCGCGACCGATAGCCACCGCATGATGCTGCGTCTGGCGCCCGATGATGCGACACCCCTGGCCGTTCTGCTGTCCGTGACCAGCCCGGTGCGCAATTATGCCCATAATCACGTATTCGGCCCCAGCCGTATTACACCAACGCCAGTTCGCCCGCCGCAGGACAGGGCCGCCGATATTGCCGCCCCGGACAGTTTTGCCGCCGCCGCTTTTGAACGTGACGTGCGCGCTTATGTCGCGGGCCAGCATGATCTGGCCGCCAGCCTGCGGGTCCGGCTGGAAAACTGGCGCGGGAATGACATCCGCCTGCAGCGTCTGGCCCGGACCGATCCTGCCCTGCGGGAAGTCCTGCCTGCATCCGCCCTGCTGGCGCAACTGGCGCAGGCCGGGCTTGATGCGCTGGATGGCGGGAGGGATGGCTGGCAGGCAGGGGCCACAGACGCCCTTGAAAAGGCCTGGACCCAGTCCGATGCCTCGGCGTCCATACTGAAGGTGCGCGCCAGCGCGCAGCCGCTTGGTGATCTGGTGCAGGATATTGCGCCAGCCATCGCGCTGCTTGTTCAGACTGCGGTGCAGGCACATGAAATTAGGGCAGGCTAAATCTGTTTTTCAGAAGCGGTGGAGGTAGTCGTGGGGGCCACAATAATTGGTGCATGGGCAACAGCGGCATGAAGGCACCTGCGGTTAACCGGCATCCAGCGCGATGGCAGCAGCGGTTGCCACATCCCGGCGCAGGGAAATGACATTGCCGTGCCCATCGGGGTGGACGCGGTTGGTCAGGATCAGCACGTAGCTGTCACTTTGCGGATCTATCCATAACGACGTGCCGGTAAAGCCGGTATGACCGAAAGACCCTACGGGAAAGCGGTCGCCTCGCGCGCTGGAATAATGGGTGTCGATATCCCATCCCAGCCCCCGCAGGTCGCTTTTTCCAGCCGGTTGCTGCGGCGTGGTCATGAGCAGTACGGTATCATGTCGCAGGGGAAAGAACGTGCCATCACGTCCGGCGCGACAGTCGAGCAGTGCCTGCGCATAGCGGCACATATCATCGGCATTGGAAAAAAGCCCCGCATGGCCCGCAACCCCACCCATGCGGCGGGTAGTCGGGTCATGCACGACCCCACGGAGCATCTGGCCACTTTCATCCACCTGCGTCGGGGCGATGCGCGACCGGAGGCTGGCATCGGGCAGGAAGCAGGAATGGGCTAGACCCATCGGACGCAGGATATGCCCGGTGGCATAAGCTGCCAGTGACTGGCCGGTAAGTTTTTCGACCATAAAGCCAAGGGTCAGGTAATTGATGTCGCTGTAGACGAATTTCTGCCCGGCGGGCTGGTTGGGGCGGGTGTTCATGGTGCGGCTGTAGGCCTGTGCGCGCCCCTGCCAGCGTTCGGTCAGGTCAAGGTCCGGCGGCAGGCCGGAATAATGGGTCAGGAGATGGCGGACGGTAATGTCCTGTTTACCCTGTGCCGCGAATTCCGGCAGGTAGGTGCTGACCGGTGTATCCAGACCGATCTGCCCCTTTTCCCATAACTGCATGATACAGGGCGCGGTAATGAGCGCCTTGGTCAATGATGCCATATCGAACACCGTGTCCCATGTCATGGGTTCGGGCCCCGGACTTATGGCGCGCTGGCCATACACGGCCTTATGGACAATACGACCGGCATGACCGATGGCGCAGACGACGCCCGGCGTTTCGTGGCTGCTGACTGCGTGGCGCAGGCGATCGTCCACTGCTGTCATGTCCATCGTTCGGGCCGGTGCCCTGCGCGGCAGGCATGTGGACAGGACCAGTCCCATGCCGACACCCATTGCCATGCGCCGGCTGGGGGAATGGACAGGGCAGTGGGACATGATCCAGATCCTTGCGGGAAAACCGATGCGCGAATGCGGGACAGGATAGCGTCGGCATGCCAATCCGCACCATCCGGAATCTCCATCCATTTCATGCGGGCGTGAAGGGAGCAGGATGGGACGCATCCCGGCCTGACCCGGACCGGATGCTCAGGTTTAATGGTCACGCTGGATGGGTGGGACTGGTTTTTATGGCGGTAAATCAGGGCTGTCTCATGGCCATCCGTCAGTCAGGCAGGCTTTCACGCCGACCCGCGCATGCAATGCTCGCACTAGCAGGCTGGTGGCCGTCGTTGTGCGTGATACCGCCAGATACGGGTATGATGGACGGAAGGGGAAAGATCAGTCCATCGCCGCTTCAAGCAGGGAAAACTGTGCGGGCGCGTAAACGGTAATGCCATGACGTTGCAGCAACGCGGTCGTCACGCCCTGTCCCGCATGGCGCGTGCCGCTAAACTGGCCATCGTAGATAAAGCTGCTGCCACAGGACGGGCTGCCATCCATCAGCAGGGCGAGCGCGCAGTTGTGCCGCCGTGCCATCTCCAGCGCCTTATGGGCTCCCTCAACAAACTGCGCGGATACGTCGCGGCCCGTTATTTCATAAACGTGATCACGTCCGTCGAGTACCGCAATGCCATCCCCGCCGCAGGCGATTTCGGCGGCGGGTCTGGGAATGGGCATTCCGGCTGCCGTTTCGGGGCAGAAAGCGATCACCCGCCCTTCGGCCTGCCAGCGCGCCAGACTTGCATGCTCCAGCAGCCGTGCCGCGCCATCGTATCTTACGGGCTGACCGGACAGGCAGCCGCTGATCAGCAGGTTTGGTTTCATGGCGCGAGTTTTACATATCACTTGGCGTGGTGAAACCGGACAAATGATACAGGCGGGGAATCGCCAGGAGCAGGCAGGAGAGTGCCGCATAATGATGCAGAACATTCACTGACTACAATTTCCGGGGGTATTTTATGGGGTAAAATGTCGAGGAAAATATTTTGTTTTCAGCGACTTGAAGGGGCGCTGGAGGTCTGGGCGGGAATCGAACCCACATTCGCGGATTTGCAGTCCGCTGCATCACCATTCTGCCACCAGACCTCGGCGACACGGGGGCTATATCTGCCGAAATGTGCTTCAGGTCAAGCCGTTGTGTGCAGCCTTGCCGTTGTTTCTATGCAAAACCGGCGCATAAATAGGAAAAAGCCGGAAAAAAAAATCTGCCCGTCCGGTCGGGCTGCCGATCCTGACCGCGTTCGGCACCGTGTTTCAAGGAACCGTTATGGACAAGACAGACCCCGATTACGCGCCTCTTGATTTTGCCGCGGCCCGACAGCGGATGGTGGATGCCCAGATCCGTCCGGCACAGGTCAGCAATCCGGACGTGGTCGCCGCCATGCGTGCCCTGCCGCGCGAACAGGCCGTGCCGGACGCATTGCGGGCCTTTGCCTATGCCGATCGCTGCCTGCCGCTGGGGGATGAACGCTACCTGACCGAGCCCCGCGTAACCGGACGCATGTTGCAGGTGTGTGAAATACGCCATGGGGAGTGCGTTCTGGTCGTGGGGGCAGGAACGGGGTATCTGGCCGCGCTTCTGTCCACCATGGGGCAGGGGCTGGATGTCACGGCGCTCGAATCCGACCGGACGCTGGCGGATATCGGCAGAGCGCTGTGCTTTACCTGGGCGCCTGATGTGCACTGGCATGAGGGACCGCTGGTCAGGGGAATGGCGGAAAACGCACCGTATGACCTGATCGTGATTGATGGTGCGGTCCGGCATGTGCCCCCGGCCCTGCTGGAGCAACTGGCGGAGGGGGGGCGGGTCATTGCCCCCATCTGCCCGGATTCGGGTGTCACCACGGTCAGCCGCATTGTCCGCACCCCGCAGGGGAGTGCTGCACAGCCCCTGTTCGATGCCGCCGTGCCGCTGTTGCCTGAACTCGAACCTGCTCCCGCTTTTGTGTTCTGACCGGCGGCGCGGTTAACGCATGCGCAACATCCTGCCGCTAGAGACGATGTGCGGGCGTCTGGCCCCGTATCGTATCAGCCGGGGCAGGAGGGCGCATGCGGGGAAACTGGGCCATCAGTGCGGGCAGTGCCGCTGTCCTGTGTTGCGGCACGGCGCTGGGGCGTGAACCCCAGCCCGGAACCGGCGCGACGGAGATACCGCACACGCTGAAGGATGCGCTGGCGGCAGCATATCTGACCAACCCCGTCCTGCGGCAGGAACGCGCCACGCTGCGCGCAACGGATGAACAGGTACCGCAGGCGCTGGGCGGATGGCGGCCCACCATCACCGGCACCGCCAACATGTCCTATTATTCCGGTGTGATGCGGCTTGCGGGCACATCGGCTGAAAATGGTTATGCACGGCAATATGACAGTCCGGGTTATGCTGGCGGCGTCAGCATTTCCCAGCCGCTGTATACCGGGGGCAAGACCACCGCCACCACGCACAAGGCGCGCCATGCGGTCAGGGCCGAACGTGCGCGCCTGATCGCCGCCGAACAGCAGGTGCTGGCCGATGTGGTCAGTGCCTACGTCAATGTGGTGGAAGACCAGCAGATACTCAGTATCGACATCAATAACGAGCAGGTCTACGCCACCCAGCTTCATGATACCGAACTGCGCGCCCGTGGGGGGGAGTTCACCCATACCGATGTGGCGCAGGCGCAGGGCGCGCTTGCCAATGCCCGGGCGATACGGCAACTGGCAGAAGGTACGTTGCAGGCGGATCGTGCCACTTTCCGGCAGGTCGTAGGCTGTGATGCAGCCGCGGACCTGACCCCGCCACAACCGCTGGTCCTGCCCATCCATGCCGAGCAGGACGCCATGACACAGGCCGTGCAGAACAATCCGCAGGTGATTGCGGCCCTGTTTGACGAAGCCGCCAAAAAAGATGCGGTGGGCGTGGCCTTTTCGGCCCTTATGCCCAATGTCAGCGCGCAGGCCGCGTATATGCATGCCATCAATCAGGATGAAGGCCGGTCGCTGGCCAATGACAAATATGCCATGGTCAGCGCCGCCATGCCCCTTTATCAGGGTGGGGGCGAGTATGCCGCCGTTCGCATGGCCCGGCAGCAGGCGGCGGAAGCAGCACGGGCCGTGGATGTCAGCCGCCGCGCGGCGGTCCAGCTTGCGGCGGCAAGCTGGCAGCGCATGCAGGCCAACCGCGCGGCGATAGAAAGCAACCGCGATGCCGTGGCCGCCGACAGTGTCGCCCTGCACGGCATGCAGCGACAGGTCATTGTCGGCACGACATCGACGCTGGCCGTGCTCCAGCAGCAGGAAACCGTGCTTCAGGCCCAGATCGCGCTGGTGCGCAGCGTCGGCAATCTTGTCATCTCATCCTACCAGACTACGGCGGCCATAGGCAGGCTGACCGCGCGCGACCTGAACCTTGACGTGCCGCTATATGATGAAGGTGCCTACTACCGCGCGGTCCATGACCGGCTGTGGGGGATCAGTGATTATGCAACCGGCCAGCCGGGGCGCTGATCCTCTGCCGGTCTGAAAGGGTGGCGTGGAAAGGCGGCTTCCCGCGCATGTTACCCCTGCGAGTGATCCATAAATGTCAAAACGATTGCACGGGTGGCGTTCCTTTCCCGTGGGTTTGGGGTATATCTGCCCTTGGCCGGGCGCGGTGTCCTGCCTTGCGTCTGATTATGGTGGATCTGGTTTTTCGTGATGCTTGACAAGTCGTTCTCCCCCGCTGGGACAGAAACTTCCCTCTATGCCCTGTGGGAGGCCAGCGGTGCCTTCGGCGCACAGCCGACCAGCCCGGCATCGCCCTACACCATCATGATCCCGCCACCCAACGTTACGGGCACGCTGCATATCGGTCACGCCCTGACCATGACGCTGCAGGATACGCTCATCCGCTGGCGCCGCATGCAGGGGCGCGACGTGCTGTGGCAGCCCGGCACCGATCACGCGGGTATCGCCACCCAGCTTGTGGTTGAACGGATGCTGCAGAAAGAAGGCACATCGCGGCAGGAAATGGGACGCGATGCCTTTGTCGAGCGCGTGTGGGACTGGAAGGCGCAGTCCGGCGGCGGCATCACCACGCAGTTACGCCGCCTTGGCGGTTCGCTGGACTGGGAGCGTGAACGCTTCACCATGGATGAGGGGCTGTCCAGCGCGGTGAAGGAAGTGTTCGTCACCCTGTACCGTGAGGGGCTGATCTATCGCGACCGGCGTCTGGTCAACTGGGACCCGGCCTTCCGTTCCGCCATCTCCGATCTGGAAGTCGACAACCGCGAAACACGCGGCAGCCTGTGGTATATCCGCTACCCCGTGGAGGGGCAGCCGGGCCGCACCATTACCGTCGCCACTACCCGTCCCGAAACCATGCTGGGTGACATGGCCGTGGCCGTCCATCCGGAGGACGAGCGCTTTGCCGACCTGATCGGCAGCAACGTCATCCTGCCGCTGACGGGGCGGCGTATTCCCATCGTGGCGGATGAACATTCCGATCCGACCAAGGGCAGCGGCGCGGTCAAGATCACGCCTGCCCATGACTTCAACGATTTCGAGGTCGGTCGCCGCCACGGGCTGGACATGCCTAGCATCCTTGATGAAGAAGCGTGCATCACACTGGCCGAAATCGGGGATGAACTGCGCGCGGAAGATGGTCTGGCTGACCCTGCATTCGTACGCACCCTTGCCGGCCTGCCGCGTGATGAGGCGCGCAAGGTCATGGTGGCCGAACTGGAACGGCTGGAATGGCTGGAAAAGATCGAGCCGCACACCAATCAGGTTCCCCATGCCGAACGCAGCGGTGTGGTGGTCGAACCGCGCCTGACCACGCAGTGGTACTGTGATGCCAGAACCCTTGCCGGTCCCGCGGTTGAAGCGGTTGAAAGCGGCAAGATCGAATTCGTGCCACGCCAGTGGGAAAACACCTTTTACGCATGGATGCGTGACATCCAGCCCTGGTGCATCAGCCGCCAGTTGTGGTGGGGCCACCGCATCCCCGCATGGTACGGGCCGGACGGACATGTATTCGTCGCCCATGACGAAGCCGAAGCGGCAACGCAGGCCCGTGCCCATTACGGTCAGGATACCGACCTTACGCGTGATGACGATGTGCTGGACACGTGGTTTTCCTCCGCGCTGTGGCCGTTCTCGACCCTTGGCTGGCCGGAACAGACGCCGGAACTGGCGCGCTATTACCCGACCGACGTGCTTGTAACCGGGTTTGACATCATCTTCTTCTGGGTTGCGCGGATGATGATGATGGGCCTGCATTTCATGAAGGACGTTCCCTTCCGCAAGGTCTTCATCCACGGTCTGGTGCGTGATGAGCGTGGGCAGAAGATGTCCAAGTCCAAGGGTAACGGCATTGACCCGCTGGAACTGATCGACACCTATGGCGCGGATGCCATGCGCTTTTGCATCTGCTCGCTGACCGGTCTTGGCCGCGATGTGAAACTGGGACGCAAGCGGGTGGAGGAATACCGTTCCTTCATGACCAAGATCTGGAATGCGGCGCGTTTTTGCGAAATGAATGGCGTCGCTCCGGTCGAAGGGTTCAGCCCCGCCAGCGTGCAGTCCCCGCTGGGCCGGTGGATACTGGCGGAACTGGCGCAGGCCACGGACGATGCGACAAAGGCGCTGGAATCCTTCCGCTTCGATGAATATGCCGGTGTCTGCTACCGCTTCGTCTGGAACTGCTTCTGTGACTGGTTCCTTGAACTGGCCAAGCCGGTCCTCGCTGCGGGGGACACCGCCGAAGCGATTGAAACCCGCGCCGTGGCCGCCCACGTTCTGGGCACCATCCTGCGCCTGTTGCAGCCGGTCACGCCGTTCATGACCGACCGGCTGTGGCAGCATTTCGGTTTCGGGGCGGAAGGCTCGCTCATTACCGCGCCGTGGCCCCGGCCGGAGCATCTGGATGGAGCGCAGCAGGCACGCGATGAGGTGGAATGGCTGATCCGCTTCATTACCGCCATCCGTACCGTACGGTCGGAAATGAACGTGCCGCCGTCACGTCTGGCGCCGGTTCTGCTGCGTGATGCCGCACCGGTCACGGTAGAACGGACCGGTAAATGGGCGGAAGCGATCGGCCGGATGGCCCGCGTGTCCGAAGTGCTGCCACTGGAAGGCGAAATGCCGCAGGGGGCCGCGCAGCTTGTGGTTGATGAAGCAACGCTCGTCATTCCGCTTGCCGGGATTATCGACCTGTCGCAGGAACGGCAGCGGCTGGAAAAGGAATGCGCCAAGGTGGATGGCGAGATCGTCAAGGTCGAACGCAAGCTGGGCAATGCCGACTTCGTCGCCCGCGCCAAGCCCGAAGTCGTGGCTGAAAACCGCGAACGGCTTGAAACGTTCCAGGCCGAACGCCTGCGCCTTCAGGCGGCGCTGGCCCGCATCGCCTGATCCACGACATAAGGCCCGGATGAAAAGGGAAGCACGATGACCGCTCTCGCATTGGAAACACTGGTGATAGGTGGGGGCTGCTTCTGGTGTGTGGAAGCGCCGCTCAAGGAATTGCGCGGCGTGCATGCCATCGAACCGGGTTATGCCGGTGGTGAAACGCCCGATCCCACATATGAACAGGTCTGCACGGGGCGCACCGGCCATGCGGAGGTCGTGCGTGTGACCTTTGATCCCACCGAAATTTCCTGTGCTGATCTGCTGCGTATTTTCTTTGTCATGCACGACCCCACCACGCTGAACCGGCAGGGCAACGATGTGGGTACGCAATATCGTTCCGCCATTTACTGGCAGGGCGCGGAGCAGGAAAAGACAGCTTTCGCCGTTCGCGACGAGATGGACAAATCAGGCGTCTGGTCCAACCCGATTGTGACCGAGATCGCGCCGCTGGCCCATTTCTGGCCTGCGGAGGACTACCATCGTGATTACTTCGCGCGTAATCCGGGCAATCCCTTCTGTAGCGCGGTCATCCCGCCCAAAATCGCCAAGATGCGCCGCCTGTTCCGGGATCGGCTGGTGACAGCCGCCAGCTAGGTATCCCGCACGGATCGGCGCCCCAGTTTGCGCTACGCACACAGGAAAAGGCCCATGCCGTTCTTTATGGGGCGACCAGAGGGCGGTAATTCCCCATTATCCTCGCACCGGTTTTCCCTGACCTGATACCTGTTCCCCATACCGGGCACAGGTAAGTCTGGCTGTTGCCGTTTCACGATTGCGGGATCGGCTGCCGTCCGTGCATAGGGTCCAGCGGATACGTGATGGCTGCGATGCCGTCACTCGGCCTCATCATCAAGGAAAAGCTGGTCGGCTTCTTCGTCAAAATCGAACAGTTCCGCATAACGCGCCCAGCCGATCAGTGTCTGCAATGTCTGGCGGGCATAGGGAGGCGACATGCTGTCTTCCAGTTCATCGCGGAAGCGTTCGGCGCTGGCGCGATGGTTGGGGCGTTCGTCCAGAACGGCGCGGATGGTCCGCACCATGGGGATGTTGTGCAGCATGTTGTGCCACAGGATATGCTTGCGGATGTCATGCTCGCTCTGGACAAAACGCATGCCTTCGGGCGTGAGCAGGATGTCCCCGTCCTCCAGTTCCGCAAAACCCAGCAGTTGCAGGGATTCACCCAGCGGGAAAAGATCATCCAGTTCCAGCTGCAGCCGGCTGGCCAGCAGGGGCAGGTCGGCGCGGCCATGCAGCGGGTCCGCAGCCAGCGTTTCCATCATGCCGACAAGCGTATTCATGGGCAGTTGGGGCAGGGGGACGGCATCGGCTGAAATCTGGACGCGTTTCAGGTCCGGGTCCGTCATGTCGGCTTCCGACACCACGGGCGCGCGACGGGTCATGAGCGCGTAGATACGGTCGACAAACTGGCGGAAGGCCAGATCTTCACGGTTACGTGGATGTTCAAAAGGCACCTGCAGTTCATGCGCCACCCGCCCCGGATTGGAGGAGAATATGAGGATACGGTCGCACATCAGCACCGCTTCCTCGATATTATGGGTCACGAGCAGGATCGACTGGATGGGCAGCTTTTTTTCGGCCCACAGTTCCACCAGATCCGTACGCAGGTTTTCCGCCGTAAGCACATCCAGCGCGGAAAACGGTTCATCCATTAGCAGCAGGTCCGGCTTGACCACCAGCGCGCGGGCAAGCCCCACGCGCTGGCGCATGCCACCGGACAGTTCCTTCGGGTAAGCGTTTTCATACCCGCCCAGACCGATCAGGCTGATGGCGTCTTCCGCCAGTTTCAGGCGCTCGGCCGGGGGAACGCCCTGTGCTTCCAGCCCCAGTTCAACATTTTTCTGCACTGTCAGCCAGGGGAACAGCGCAAAGGACTGGAACACCATGGAAATGCCATCCGCGGGGCCGGTCAGCCTGCTGCCTTTCCAGATCACTTCGCCTGCCGTAGGTGGCAGCAGGCCCGCGATGATGCGCAGAAGGGTCGATTTGCCCGAACCTGAACGCCCCAGTAGCCCCACGATTTCGCCACTGCGTATGCTCAGGTTGACCCCGTCCAGAACCACAAGATCCGCCGAGCTTTCCTTGTGGTAAGCCTGTCGGCAGTCGATGATCCGGACAAGCTCCGTCCCTGTCGTCTGCCTGTTGGGGGCGGGGGGCTGCTGCATCATGTACTCTCAGTCAAAAGTGAAATGCCGGGCGGCATAATTGGATAACGGACGCCACAGGGCGCGATTGAGCAGCAGCACGAAGGCGGCCATCACCACCATGCCCAGTCCAACCTGATCGGTCGCGCCCGCGACTGTCGCATGGGCGATATAGGCCCCAAGCCCCTGCGCGCTGAGCGTGGTGTCGCCCCAGCTTGCAACCTCGGTCGCGATTGCTGCATTCCATGCGCCGCCTGAAGCCGTCAGCGCCCCGGTTATGAAAAAAGGCGTCAGGCCCGGCAGCATCACGCGCCACCACCACAGCCAGCCCTTTACGTGGAAGTTCCGCGCCGCTTCCAGCAGGTCACCGGGATAGGATGACGCGCCTGCCACGACATTGAACAGGATATACCACTGCGTGCCCAGCAGCATGAGGGGCGTCAGCCAGATATTGCTGTTGAGATGCCAGTGCACGATCCCGACCACCACCAGCGGGAAGAACAGGTTGGCGGGGAAAGCCGCCATGAACTGCGCGGCCATCTGTGCCCTGCGGGCGCGGTGGGGGGACAGTCCCAGCCAGATTCCAAGTGGCACCCAGATCAGGGACGCAATGAAAACCGTAATCGCAACCCGCAGCAGCGTGAACCCGCCCAGCGTGATGACATGTGCGATCTGGCGCAGGGTGTAATGTGCGCTGCCGTAGACCCAGGTTTTGTCCCCTACCGTAATGGCAAACACGATCAGTGCCGCAATCCATGCCACGTCCACAACGCGGGAGGGAATGATCGGGCGTACCGGGGCGGAAGGCCGGCGGCCAAGCGCCAGCCAGCCGATGCGTGTCGCGATGTCGCCCGTGCGCAGGCAGATCTGGCGCAGCAGGTGGGTGCGGCGCAGCAGGCTCAGCACCCATGGATCGGGGGCGCTGACAGTGGCGCCATCGTCGGTCTGGAAGCGGGCGGACCATGCCACCAGCGGACGGAACAGCAACTGGTCATAGGCAAGGATTACGGCCAGCATCGCCACGATGGCGTAGAAAATGGCCCAGATATTGCGCTGTTCGATCGCCACGCCGACATAGGAACCGATGCCGGGCAGGGCGATGTCCGTGTTGCCGACGGTGATCGTTTCGGAATAGACGACCATGAACCATCCGCCTGACATGGAAATCATGGTGTTCCATACAAGCGAAGGAATGGCGAAGGGCACTTCCAGCCGCCAGAAGCGCTGCCACGGGGTCAGGCCAAAGCAGCGCGCCGCTTCTTCCAGATCAGGGGGCACGGTACGCAGCGCCTGATACATGGCAAAGGCCATGTTCCATGCCTGACTGGTAAAGATGGTGAAGATGGCGGCCAGTTCCGCCCCCATCATCCGGCCCGGAAACAGGCCAAGGAAAAAGACGACGGTAAAGGTAAGGAAGCCAAGGATAGGAACCGATTGCAGGATATCCAGCAGCGGGATCAGCACCTGTCCCGCGCGCCTGCTCTTGGCTGCCCACACCGCGTAGGTAAACGTAAAGACCAGCGATGCGCCAAGGGCTGCGAACATGCGCAGCGTCGTCCGCACTGCGTAGGCAGGCAGCCACAGGGGGCTGAGATGGATGGTCCCGGCCTCACTGGGTGGAATGGGCACCAGCATGTGCCGCCCTGCCGTGGCAATGACAACGGCCGCGGCCATGATCGCCAGCAGGCCGAGCAGGTCCGCGATATTGGGGCGGACGCGCAGGTTCCCTGATAGCCCGGTTTCCGTCACCCTGCCGTGCCCGTACTGCCAAATCCGCCCGCGCCGCGCTGCGTCTCCTCCAGTTCCGAATATTCGACCCATTCGCCGCGCACGACGGGGGCCAGTACCGCCTGTGCAATGCGCATGCCGCGTTCGACCACGAAATGCTCGCTGCCGGTGTTGAGGATGATGACGCCGATTTCGCCCCGGTAATCCTCATCAATCGTGCCGGGGGCATTGGGCAGGGTAATGCCATGCTTCAGCGCCAGACCGGAACGCGGGCGGATCTGGAGTTCGTATCCACGCGGCAATGCCACGCACAGGCCCGTGGGGATCAGCGCGCGTGCGCCCGCCCAGACCGTTACCGGATCGATCACGGCGGCCAGCAGGTCCATGCCAGCCGCGCCATCGGTCGCGTAGGCAGGCAGCGGCAGGTCCCGCGCATGGGCAAGGCGGCGGACGCGGATGGGCTGGATGGAAAAACTCATGGCAGGGGTCCGTCAGGTAATTTCAGTCTCAGGTTGTGTATGCATGAATGTGGCGATTCGCGCGACCAGCCTGCGGGCGACCTGTGTCTTGTCCAGCCGGGGCCAGTGTTCGGCCCCGCTGGCGTCGATCAGTGTCACCTCGTTTTCCGTCCCGCCCATGATGCCGGTGGCCGGACTGACATCATTGGCGACGATCCAGTCACATCCCTTGCGCAGGCGCTTGGCGGTGGCGTGCGCGATGACATGTTCGGTTTCCGCCGCGAAACCGATGACCAGACGCGGACGCGCGGATGCAGACCGGCTGAGCGTGGCCAGAATATCGGGATTGGGGCTGAGGCGGAGTTCGGGCGGCCTGCCGTCATCCGTTTTCTTGATTTTCTGCGTGGCGGCGGCAATGTGCCAGTCCGCCACGGCGGCGGCGCATACGGCAATGTCGCATGGCAGGGCGCTGGTGCAGGCCGCAAGCATTTCCCGTGCCGTCTCGATGCGTATTACATGCATGCCGGGCGGGTCGGGCAGGGTGGTCGGCCCGCTGACCAGTGTGACATCGGCGCCCGCTTCCGCCAGCAGGCGCGCAATGGCATAGCCCTGCGTGCCCGATGAACGGTTGGCGAGGTAGCGCACCGGGTCAACCGGTTCATGCGTGGGGCCTGCCGTGACAAGCGCCCTGCGGCCTGCCAGCGGGCGTTCCCCATCCAGCCTGTGCATGATGGCGGCAAGGATGGCGTCAGGCTCCGCCAGTCGTCCCGGCCCGGTTTCATTGCAGGCCATGCGTCCTGTGTCAGGCCCAACGAATTCCACGCCGCGCGCCCGCAGCGTGGCGGTATTGGCCTGCGTGGCGGGGTGTTCCCACATCCGCACATTCATCGCCGGTGCCACCAGAACGGGTGTGTCGGTGGCCAGAAGGACGGTGGTGGCCAGATCGTCGGCCTGTCCCGTGGCCATGCGGGCAAGCATGTTGGCGGTGGCGGGGCAGACCACGATCAGGTCACTGGCGCGGGACAGGGCGATATGTCCCATCTCGCTCTCATCGGTCAGGGAGAACAGGTCGGTGAAGACACGTTCCCCGCTCAGGGCCTGCAGCGCCATGGGGGTGACGAATCGCGCGCCCGCTTCCGTCAGGACCGTGCGGACGCGTATGCCCTGTTCACCCAGCCTGCGGATCAGGTCCAGCGCCTTGTAGGCGGCGATTCCCCCGCATACGATCAGCAGGACAGACCGATCCGCCCGCCCCGTCATCAGATGCGCCAGCCGGAATGGATGGCCGCGATTCCACCGGAAAGGTTCTGGTAGCTTACGCGTTCCAGCCCCGCTTCGCGCATCATGTCCGCCAGCGTTTCCTGATCGGGAAACATGCGGATGCTTTCGGCCAGATACTGGTAGCTTTCACGGTCGCCCGCAATGGCCGCCCCCATGCGGGGCAGGACATGGAAGGACCATGCGTCGTAAACCGGCGCGAAGGCCGCCACCTGCACGCGGGAGAATTCAAGGCACAGGAACCGCCCGCCCGGTCGCAGGATGCGCCGTGCCTCGCGCAGGACCTGCAGCTTGTCCGTGCAGTTGCGCAGGCCAAAGGCGATGGACACGCGGTCAACCGAGTTGTCGGCCAGCGGAATCGCTTCCGCATCGACGGCAAGGAAGTTGAGGCCCGAAACCAGCCCACGGTCCAGCGCCCGGTTACGGCCAACGGTCAGCATGCTTACATTGATGTCGGACAGGATGGCGGGACCGCCGCCACCGCGCAGCCAGCCGAACGAGATATCGCCCGTGCCCCCGGCCAGGTCGAGCAGGGACAGATCGGGGTGGGGGGCGAGTTCGTTGACGAAAATCCGCTTCCACGCGCGATGGATGCCCAGCGACATCACGTCGTTCATGATGTCGTATTTGGAGGCAACGCTGTCAAAGACATCGCGGACGAGGGATTTCTTCTGCCGCAATGGCACATCGCGGAAGCCGAAATCGGTGGTATCCGCGTGGCGGTCATCGGGACGGCCTGCGGAAGGGGAGGGATGGTATGGCTGGCTATTGTCGGTCATGATGCACAGGTATAACCCCAGATGAGGCCATGCCGGAACTCCCTGAAGTCGAAACTGTGATGCGCGGGATGCGAGTGCATCTTGAAGGTCACACAATTTCCCACGCCAGCACGCACCATACCGGCCTGCGATGGCCATTTCCGCCCGGCCTGGCCAAAGCACTGTCGGGACGGCGGGTGGATGGATTCGCCCGGCGTGGCAAATATATTCTCATAACGTTGTCGGGCGGCATGGTTGCGCTGCTGCATCTGGGCATGTCGGGGCGCATCGTGCTGTCGCGCCCGGATGCGGATGAACCCGTGGCCCCGCCCGCCCGGCATGAACATCTGGTTATCGAAACACGCGAGGGCGCGCGTTGCGGGCTTGTCGATCCGCGCCGGTTCGGCATGGTCGATCTGGTCGCGGCGGACAAGGTGGAAACCCATCGTCTGCTGGCTGGCATGGGGCCGGAACCGCTGGGCAACCGCTTTGATGGCGCATGGCTTGCGCAGAAGGGCAGGGGGCGGCGCAGCAGCATCAAGGCCCTGCTGCTGGATCAGCGCGTCGTGGCGGGGTTGGGTAATATATATGTATCCGAAGCCCTGTTCCGGGCGCGCATCCATCCCGCACGCGCGGCAGGGGATGTAAGTGAGGCGGAATATGCCACCCTCGTCACCCAGATACGCATCGTGCTGGAAGAAGCGATCGCCGCTGGCGGGTCAAGCCTGCGTGATTATGTGCAACCGGACGGGGAACTGGGTTATTTTCAGCATGCTTGGCGCGTCTATGGGCGTGAGGGGACGGGATGCCCGGAGTGTCCCGGTCCGCCGGGGTGTGACGGTGTGGTGCGGATCACCCAGTCCGGGCGGTCCACCTTCTTCTGTCCGCGCCTGCAGGCTGATGAAAACGATTTTGGTAAAGACTTGTCTTGACGAATGCCGTCAGGGTGGACTAGATCGCCAGCCTGATATGGGATGTCCGCAACGATCGGGTGGCGGACCGCCGTAACCTGATTTATGCAGATGAACTGAGAGCAATGGCCAATACAGCTTCCGCGCGTAAGCGCATCCGTCAGAACGAACGTCGCAACGCCCGCAACACGGCCCGCCTTTCGCGCGTGCGCACCTTCGTCAAGAAGGTCGAAGTGGCGATCGCTTCGGGCAAGAAGGACGACGCCGCTGTTGCCCTGCGCGCAGCCCAGCCGGAACTGCAGCGTGCGGTCGGCAAGGGTGTGCTGCATGCCAACACCGTTGCCCGCCGTATTTCCCGCCTGTCCGCCCGCATCAAGTCCCTTGCTGCGGCGTAAAATACGACCGGTTTCTTTCATCTGAAAGAATCACGGAAGTAATGAAGAAGGTCGTATATCGCCATTAGTGGTGATAGCGGCCTTTTTTGTTTTTCATATCGTCCCGCTGTGATCGGGTTTTGACGAATCCGGGGCAGATTCCCGTTGCTTCGTCCGATTCCCTGCTCTAGTTTACGCGGATAATTTCAACGTCATCGGTAATCTTGGCCAGCAGGTCAGGGTGGTGGGTCGTATCCTGTGCGACTGGCCGCCTTGCGCGGGATTGACGGCGTTGCAGACTGTATGAATGAGCGGGGGTACGGGCGGCAGGTGCTGGCTGCGCGTGCCCTATGTAGCCGGGAGCGGAT
>NZ_CP036418.1:0-532 GCF_004348195.1 Komagataeibacter saccharivorans
TACAGCCGTCCGGCCCTGCTTACCCTGCTGCAGCATGCCCGCAGCCGCAGCGGTGTCGTCAATCCGGGTGTCTTCTGCGCGGTGCAGTTCCTTGACCGCGATCTGTGGCTCGCGCTCTCGGCCCCTTCCTACCCCCAGCACGGCTCTCCGCCATACGTGCTGTCCACCACTGTCTGCGTGGAAGCACAGGCGCTCATCGAACACTGGCAGGCCGAAGGCATGCAGGGAGGCCCGATCGGGGAACCCCGTATCGGTCGCACCTTCACCACCCTGAAATCAGTAAAGGCTGGCATTTCTACCCATGAC
Organism: Komagataeibacter saccharivorans; assembly: GCF_004348195.1. Classification (NCBI taxonomy): domain Bacteria; kingdom Pseudomonadati; phylum Pseudomonadota; class Alphaproteobacteria; order Acetobacterales; family Acetobacteraceae; genus Komagataeibacter; species Komagataeibacter saccharivorans. The sequence continues at coordinate 307 of NZ_CP036418.1, forward strand.
GCCTGAAGACACGAAAACCGGGATGCTCTTCCTCGGCGCACGCAGCGCCGTAACCGAGCTGCGCCACTGGGTGCTGCGCACCTATCTGCTCGAAGACAACCAGCTCGACACCAGCATGGTGATGACCCTGCCGCAGCTCGACCATGTGGCGCGACATGGCACTTTTTACGGCTACGACGTCTCACGCGCGCCAGAAACCCTGATTACACCGGTGCGGGACTATATG
>NZ_CP036417.1:0-1085 GCF_004348195.1 Komagataeibacter saccharivorans
CCCCCCCGAACAACCCCTGAATACAGAAAGGAAGATCACGTAATGGACACCATTGTCCCTATTGTCGTCAAAGTCGTTACAGCCCTGCTGGCACTCGCAGCCCTGCTGGGCCTCATCTACGAACTGTTCCACAAAAGCAGCGCCGAAACGGCGGCCGGCTACCAGAGCAATCTCTTCACCAATATCGAAGGACTCTACCATGGCGGCATGTCGGCCGCCAATTACTCCGACCTCTCCAATTCGGTTGCGATCAAGGCTGCCGCCGTCCCACATGGCATGACCAACGGGGACGGCAGCAGCATCACGGGCCCATGGCCCAACTCCACCGTAACCCTGAGCAGTGCCAATGGCGGTGCGGGCTGGCAGGCATTGTGGAGCAATGTGCAGAGCGATGGCTGCGCCTCGTTCGTCCGTTCACAGGCCGCATCCAACATCACCGTCGGCGGCACGACGATCACACCAACCGATACCTCATCGACGAGCGAGATCGCCAACGCCTGCAACGCCATCCAGTCCGGAGCCACGACGACCATTATCTTCGAGTATGACGGCTAGGCGTAAAGGACATCCGCGATGCCTTTCCTGATCCTCGCGCTGGCAATGCTTGTCATCGTCGGCGCCCTCTCGCAAGGGCTTGGTGTCACCAACCGGCAGATCCGGCCGGTCGCTGACATCGTAGCCGACCCCGCCGCGCTCTCATGGCTTGCCTACAAGGCTGCCGTGCAGACCTATGTCGAACGCAATCCCGCCTTCTCCGGTACCGTCCCCCTTGACCAGATTGGCGTGCCAGCAGACGGCCCCGGCCTCTCTACGGCCGGAAATTTCGTCACGCGCGATGCCGGGACAACGCAGGTCGTTACATGGATGGCGCTGTCCGGGTCCTCCATCTCCAGTGCCCGCCGCCTTGCGGCGGGCGACCAGAGCATAGGCATCTCCGAGGGCTCCACCTGGGAGACCCCTTCATACGGGAACATGGGACCACTGCCGGTCACGGTACCGGCAGGCGATGTCGTCTCCTGTGTATCCTTCACCGGAACAGGTTTCTGATGGAAAATATTGTTGGTGTCCTGATCGCAACGATCGTG
>NZ_CP036416.1:0-1460 GCF_004348195.1 Komagataeibacter saccharivorans
TGCTGCTCGCAGAGGCGCTCACCACGCGCGCGATCTGCATGACGTGGAGACCGCGGAACTGGTTCCACGGGATCGCCTGCGGATCGGTCTGCCAGGTAAAGCTGGCGGACAGGACTGGCACGGGGCCACCGGCCCCCTTGCGCGCGGCTCCCGATGACGGCTTTCCGACAGTCAGGGTAGCGCCGCCCTTCTGGATAAAGGCGAGGAACTGGCGTTCATCCAGTGTGGGGGGAGGCAGGCCCGGATCTGCTGGGGGGATACCAAGAAGAATATGGCTTGCGACCGTATTGCCGCTGTCCTGTATTTCTCCCGCGGGTGCTGAAGCGAGCGTGCCGCCACTGCGCTGCCATGTGACAGTCAGGGTGCGGTCGAGGCATTCCCATCGTCCGAGTGTCCAGCCACGAGCAAAGACGGGAAACGTGTGGGCGGCCCGCATGCAGGTTCCGACCCAGTCACCGGGAGCGATTGGAGGCGGCGGCCTGAACGGGTGCGTGGTGTGGTTGAGGCTTTTCTGTGCGGCAAGACGGACGGCTTCCATCCGGTGTTGCTGGACGATGCGGGCCACCTGCAACACGACCAGGACGGAGACAAGGACGGCCGACGCAGTGATATAGTAGGGCCGCAGGGATAGTGACCGAAGGGCGATCGGCGCGGCGGGCAGTGCTTTCTGAAGCGTCGCGAACTCGTCTTCCGAAAGGATGCCTTCACGGATGAATGTGTGCCCTGCGAAAGACGTCCGGACCGCTTCGATCTCCGCGCTCGTGTATATCCCGTCCGAACCGAGCAGCGGTATCCCGGCATCATCGGTGGCGATCAGCCAGTGCTGGTCGGGGCCGACTTCATATTCGCCGAAATACTGCGCGCCAAAATGGTCCGCGACGGACAGGAGCAGGCTGTCGGGATGGATCTTGTCGCGCTGCTGGTCCAGCCTGAGATACCCGATCCGGTTGGGTAGCTGGGCAGTACGCACGAAATGCGTCATGTCCATCGCCAGCGCATCACGCCGGATGGTGCGGAAGGAGGGCTTGCGCGGATACTGTTTCCAGCGCAGGTCGCCACACCAGATCCGCGCCCCGTCCTTGATGAAAAATCCCACGATGACCTCAGTGCATTACAGGATGGGATGGGGGCATGGACGGCACGGGTGGGGTGGATGGCGCCGGGTGGGGCGCTGGCGCGGATGACGCGGTCGGCGCCGGGGTTTCTCCACTCTCGAAACGCAGGGGACGGATCGCCCCGTCCGCCTGCGTATAGACCCCGCCCTGCGATACGATGACGACCGATGATCCGTCGGGCAGGGTTGTCCCGCGACGGACTTCCATGGAGCCGCCATCAGGGAAAATCAGGTCGGCGCTGTAGGTCGCGCCGTCCCACATGATCCCCGTGACGACCGGCGGCTGCGGGGGCGGGGGAGGCGCTGCGACCGGCGTGGCCGCTTTTGCGGCCTGCGGCGTTGGCGC
>NZ_CP036415.1:0-1995 GCF_004348195.1 Komagataeibacter saccharivorans
CGTTCCCCTCTCTACGCTTGTCAGCGACAGCGATCTCCTGCCCGGCTTCACGGCCATAAACCCATACGGCCAGACCTGGGCGGTCTACCTCATGCAGCCCGTATCGGGAACGCTGTCCGTGGTGGTTGAATCACAGGGCGGCAACACGATCAACGGGACGGACGAGGTCCGCATCGCCTCGGGCACAGGGGCGCAGGGTGGATACGTCCCGTATGACGGCATGTTCGGCCACCTGAGTTCATCAACCGCCACCGGGGCCAGCGGAAGCTGGAGCCTGCCGCTGACATCGGTACCCAACCCCGGCGCCGGCCATCTGGTCGGACTTCTGCAGTATTCGAACGCCCCCGTTACAAATCCCGATTACATCTATCGCGATCAGGTGCAGGGGCATCCCGAATTCCAGACCATGAACGCAGCACTCGACATGAACGGGAACAACATCAATGCCGCCAACGATGTGAACGCAACGCGCGGCCTGTTCGCAGGCGGCAACCCCAATGGCGGCTATGGCGGCGTGCAGGTAGGGAACGCCTGGGTCTATGGCGACGACACCAACGCCGCGATCCGTGCCCCCTCCTCGGGCGGCGTCTTCATGCAGCATACCGACGGAAGCAATGCGGACCTGACGGCAGGACGCGGCCGATTTTCGGGCAATATAGGAACCCACGGATATGATCCGGATAACGGTCTTCCAGAGGGCTGGTTCGGTGGCGTGCACAGCTGGGATGGTTACTTTGAAGGGACCGTGGCAGTTGGCACGCAGGGATCAGTGCTCGGCTTCCTCGATACATCTGGCTACGGCTACGTCCATGATACAATGACAAGCGGCAACCAGATGGTGACGAAGACCAGATTCTATGTCCAGGACCCGGGATGTGGCTTTCAGGTGGGCGACGTCCAGTTCTGCGGCGACAGCTACAACGCGGTGATCAATGCTCCGGGGGCCACGTATTTCCATCACGGGGATGGAACCAACGGAGACATCGTCGCCGGTTCGGCAAGCCTTGATGATGTCAAACTGGGGACCGATAACGGCGCATCTGTTGAAGGGAGTGGCTGCTCCCCGAACGGCATGATCGCGCAGGACGCAAGCGGTAATGGCGCCACCCTGAACTGTCTGAACGGTATATGGAGACGCGTATCGGCAAGTGCGCATGTCACATGGTACGTGCTGGACCAGACGCCTGGAGGCTATCGCGGGCCCGGAAACTATCTCAGTGACCAGTACTATGCCGACCTCGGTGAGCATCTCATGTGTGCCCTGACCAGCACATTCGAGATGTGGCCTGTAGACAAGTATTCTGCTGCCAATGCGACCCGCGTGCTCCCAACCGGTATCGGTCCGAATGGTGGCCTCATCTGGTCATTGCAACGCGGGAATGATGGCAGTCTGGGTGGCTCTGCTGCCTGTCTTGACCTGAATAATGACGTGATCCAGCCCGCCGCGAATGCCACTGTCGGCATGGCTAACTGAGCATGGGTACCAGTGCACTTCCTCCCTGCGCCACCATAGCCTCAGGCTATTATGGCGTCCCTCTGGCAATCGTGGAACAGGTCAGCAGCGGCACGCCCCATGCGGGTGGCATCGGCCCGATGGGTATACAGCCCGGCTGGCTGCCCGTTCTGGAAAAGGCAGGGTTTTCACCGGACGCCATAAAAACCGACATCTGCATGAACATTGCCGCCGGGGCGTGGATCCTCAGATGGAGTGGCGCTGCGCAACAGCGAAAACCGCCGCCCGATGCGTCACATGACGGCCGGCCACGGCCTGCGTTCGCGCCGCCGGGGAAACTTCCTCCCGGTCTCGACGCCTGCGTCTCGGACGCGGCCGGTCGCTACCGTCTACCCGAAGTGCTGTTCCGCGCCATCCTGCTTACCGAAGGTGGACAGGTCGGACACATAAGCGGCAACCGCAACGGCAGCTATGACATGGGACCAGCACAGGTCAATTCGACGCACCTTCCCGAACTGGCCCGCATGGGGATCACACGCGAG
>NZ_CP036414.1:0-2285 GCF_004348195.1 Komagataeibacter saccharivorans
CGCGTGTGCGTTCGCCATGGCGATGGCGTCATCCCATGTATTGGCGTCATGGATCCGGTGAAGATGCCGGATGAAGCGTTCCGGGGCTGCGACCGGGGCTGCTGGCGCGCCTTTCTTCAGGTTGCCTGCGACGGCCCGCGACAGGGCTTCAAGAAGGTTCTGGGCATCCTCCTTGCGGCGCTGGCCGAAGAAGGCGAACACCATGAACAGACACAGTTCGGCAGGCGGGAGGGCTTTCGGAGCGCTCCATGGCTGGCCGAGCTGACGGGCGAGAGCGTCGCGGGCCGTCTGCCCCCAGTCAGGCGCCCCGGCGTCTCCCGGGCAGTAACGGTCGAGCCATTCCATGGGCCGCAGCGCCGGATCGAGGGGACGCAGTGCCCTGCCCGGCGGTGCAGGCTCGGAGAGGGGCAGTTTCCCGCCAACCCACGCTGCACCGAGGGGATGGATGCGTGCGAGCACGGCCTGCATGCCATCGAGGCCAAAACGTTCGCGGTAGCGGCTGCGGGGTGCGCGGGCGAGACAGAGCGCCGCAAGGGCAATGATGAGGACAATGGCGGGAATGCGTAGCGCCAGTCCCGTCATTGTGCACAGACGCCACAGCGTATTCCACGACACCCGCTCGGGGACGGCGTGATGCAGGCTGTCATGGATCTGGTCGTAGCGGTGGGTGAACAGGCCGATGACATCCAGTTCGATATCCTGAACGGACAGGATCACCTGCGCGATCTGCGCATGAAAGCGCAACCACGCCAGAAGTGTCAGGATGACACAGGCCAGCCCCATGCCGCCGATCAGGCTGGCGGCCCGTCCGTGATCCCATGCGTTGGACGAAGACGTTCCGGGCGTCACTGGCCGTCTCCCGTCACATGCCAGTGGGCACGGTTCGCATCGAGCCCGGGCTGGGTGCGGATGCGGATATCCTGCACGTTGACGCGCATGAGGTCATGGCCGCCCTGTGTCGGATGATTGAGCAGCGCCACCTGTGGCGCTTCGACCTTGCCCGCCTTCAGCAGCGCCCGATAGCGCGCCATGCCGATGATCTCGCGCTCGAGGCGCGCCAGATCGTCGAGGAAGATTTCGACCGCCTGCCGTTCGCCCGCCGCGAACCCGCGGGCTACGCCCTCGCGCCAGACTTCGACTTCGTGCGTCGTGCGGGGGCGTAGGGCATCGTTGGGGGCCGACGGCATCGCGTACCGGCGCGTGAGCCATGTGCGCCACTGGGGAATGGCGGTGACGACCTGCGCCTGCCGCGTGACTTCGTATATCTGTTCGGCGAACTGTGCTGTCTGTCCCGATGGATCGAGGGCGACGGACATCTGGGCGCTGGTGACGACCGGCGGTCGCAGGAGGAGTGTGCCGTTATTGATCGGCAGCACCAGTGGCCGGAAATCAAACTCCCGGTCCAGTATGGCGCTTTCGCGTTCGAGCATGAGGTTTATGGCGTATGAGCGTGCGGCCAGACCACCCTGCGCCCCATAGGCCCACGCGGCCTGACGGACGGTATCGTCACGACCGTTTCCGGCTTCCTGTTTTGGAGAGTATCCGGGACGGATGGCCATCAGGGCTTCCATGGAGGGCGGGCGGTTCACGTCGGTGATGACCGGTGCGATGAGCGCGCCTGTCAGTGGCGTGTTGATCGCGCCCGCCGCAGCATTCTGTGTGGCGGGCATCGCCGGCACGGGCAGGTCAGCAGGACCTTTGCCCGATACGTCCGCGGCCCATGCCAAGGCCGGGAGCAGTGACAGGCCGACAAGCAGCGGCAGGGCGTGCAGGGGCTTACGCATGGCAGATTATCCTGATGGTGTGCCGGGGCACGTCGATGTCGATTTCGGCACGGGGATCGGCAGCGGCCGCAAGGTGGTCGAACAGGCGTCCCGCCGTGGCGTTGTCGTCGTCCACGCGCACCGTGATGGCATGGGCGGGGGCCGGGGTGACGGCGGCGTAACCCACCCGGCGGGCGAGTATACTGACCGCATCGTCCAGCGGTCCGGACCAGTGCCAGCTCATGGGGCGGTTCATTTCCGCGGGCAGGACCGATCCCGGGCGCACCATCGGGAAACGGATCTGTCCCAGTCCGTCCATGGTTTCAAGCAGGCCCGACATTTCCTGCGCCGTGGTCGGAGTGGTCGGTGGCGGTGCGGCCGGATGTCCGCTGCACGCGGCAAGGGCCAGTGCGGTGGCGAGCAGCGTGCAGGCCGTGAAAGGGGATGATCTCATCATGCGGGGATCATCCCGCAGGCTGTTGTGGGTGCGACGCCACTACGACATTTTTCCAGACTTTCGCC
>NZ_CP036413.1:0-2808 GCF_004348195.1 Komagataeibacter saccharivorans
CGGGACCTTGAGGGGCAGATCTATATTGACCAGATCAATCAGGTGGTACTCGCCAGCGAGAACCTCAAAAGGAAAACCAGCTTTCTGGAATGGCTTGATGACACCCGCCGTCACAAGAACATGCGTCTTGTCCGGGTGCAGTGGGTGCCACTCAGCACGGTGACAGACAGGCTGGACCATGAACACCATGCTGGTGGCGTCCACGATGAAGAGGCTGCTGACGAGGAAGTCCGGGACCACGCCCTCAACCTCCTCAGGGAAGCCGCATCCTGGCGCGCCACCGACATTCACATCATGCGCAAGGACCGCCATACGGAAATCCAGTTCCGCATCAACGGCAGCCTTGTCACGTCGAACCGCTTCGAGTTCGACAATGCCTACGCCGATCGCCTCATGCGGGCGATGTATTCGCTCGGGGCATCGCGTGAAACCGCGTACAGCGACCTGTCCTTTCAGGACGGCAGCATCGCGGGCGATGTCCTGCGCGGCATGGGCCTGTCCAACGTCCGTATTGTCCGTGGCCCGTGCTTCCCGGTCTCGGAAGGCGGAAAGTTCATGGTGCTGCGTCTTCAGCCAGCCGGTGAATACGCAAGGAAACCCGCCGCCCCGATCAAGGTGGATTTCAGGCCACCGCGCAGGCCGCCGGGCAAGCTCAGGCTGGAATCCTACGGGTTTTCGCCCGAACAGATAGAACGTCTCCTCAATATCGTGAACGCCCCATCAGGGATACTGATCTGCACGGGACCAACCGGTTCTGGAAAAACGACCCTGCTCTTCGAGCTTGCCCGCAACAAGGCGGATATGCAGCCCGGCCGCCGTCTGGTCACCATCGAACATCCTGTTGAACTGCCAATGCCATGGGCCATCCAGCTCGATATCGCGAATACGGGCGGTGATTCCGGTCGCGATGCCGAGGCCGTGGGCCAGGCGTTCAGGGCCAGACAGGTCACAAGCCTGCGTATGGATCCCGACGATCTCGTTGTCGGTGAAATCCGCGATGCCGAAGTGGCGCTGACAACATTCGCAGCCGCGCAGACCGGCCATTTCGTGATGACGACACTTCACGTCGACGACCCGTTCGACGCACCGCTCCGGCTGCGCAATCTCGATTATGACCGCCTGAATTTCGGGATCACCTGCAACGCCTCGGTCGTTCGCGGGATCGTGGCGCAGCGCCTCCTGCCGCTGCTGTGTCCACACTGCGCGCAGCGGTGGACGGTCAGTGACGAACGCATGACCCGCCGTGCCCGTGAGGCCGTGCTGACATGGGGAGACGACCCGTCCGCCATACGCAGGATGGGACCCGGATGTGAACACTGCAACGGCACCGGCATTGCCGGACGCACCGCGGTCGCCGAGGTGGTGGAAACCGACGAACAGCTCATGTCGGATTTCGTCGAATATGGGACAGCCGTAGCGCGCCACCGCTTCCGGGCACGGAAAGATGTCGATCCTCCCATGGTCGAGACCGCGATGGGGCGCGTGTTCCGGGGGCTCGTCGATCCCTACACCGTAACACAGACCGTCGACCGCATCCGCGCGCGCGACGTGGTGCTGGCCGAACGCGAGGCCGGTGCGAGGCATGTCAGGGGAGAGCCGAGGCGGTGATCCCCTCCCTGTCCGGACCCACAACCACCTGCGCGACACTATCGACGAACAGACGGAACCCGTGAACCATGGCTCTGAAAATTGTCTATTCGGACGTGTCACCAACAGGTGCCAGCCACAGAACAGCCGTGGCGGAATGGCTCGACGCAAACCTGTCCTTCAACTGGAAGGCGAGGGCGACCCTTTACCAGATGATTTCCCTGCGCATGGGCTGGGGGCTGTCCCCGGAAAGCGTGCTGGAACTCTATGCACGCCAGCTACGCCGTCGCCGCAAACGCTCCGTGCCAAACATTCTCGACAGCATCCGTGAGCGCATGAACACGAAAGGTCTCTCGTTCGCCGAAGCCATCCGGCCGTATGTCCCGGATGATGAATACATGATGATCGTATCGGGTGATAAGGCGAACAATATCCCTGCAGCGCTGGACCTTGTCTGTGACGTCAAGTCACGCATCCGCAAAATCATGCAGGCGATGCGTAGCGCCCTTTACCAGCCCGCCAGTTATCTGGGGGTCCTGTTCGTGTCCCTCTACGTCATCGCGAACTGGGTCGTGCCCAGCCTCGTCACGACATCTTCCATAATGAAGAGCGACGATACGTCGCTTCAGATACTCGTTCTCGCCTCAGGCATGGCGACCGGAAAAATGGTTTTCGTATCCGGGGGCGTGATGCTCGTGCTGGTCGTGCTGCTGTGGTTCAGTCTTACACGGCTGACCGGCCCGTTACGCCTGCTCCTCGAACATCTGCCGCCATGGTCCACCTATCGCAATGTCCAGGGATATGTCTGGCTGGCAGGATTCATCGCGCTGGTACGCGCCGGCATGCCCGATACCGAGGCCCTGCAGCACCAGGCCAATAGCGCAACACCATGGCTGCGCGAACGCCTTGAAGCCATCCTCGCCAATCTCGGGCCACGGGGACAATCGCTTCCCGAGGCCATGTCCGTCACCGGATACAACTTCCCGTCGCCCGAAATGATCGACGATATCGAAGCAAGCTGGGGCGGCAAAGGCGCTTACGAGCGCCTCCTGAGCAACAGCCGTGCCTGGGCGGACGCACTTGAGCAGCAGGCGCTGGCAGGCGCGAACATGGCACGCTCCGTGTTCTCCATCGTCATGATGCTGCTCGCGGCGGGTCTTGCCGTCATCGGAAGCAATATCGGCTCCGGATCCGGGTCAATGGGCGGCATGTAGATCCCCT
>NZ_CP036412.1:0-3050 GCF_004348195.1 Komagataeibacter saccharivorans
AGCAATCGCGGTTGCGGGTTGCGTTTGAAGTTGAAACGCAATTTGGCGACCTTTCGGCCTTTTTTGATCGGTTTCCATTCGATCAGCCAGCCGTCTTTCTCGGTCAGTTCTCTTACCGCAGGTTCAATAATTTTCCGACGGATGGCGGCAAAGTCGGCTTTTTGCTTGTCGGTCGCGTCCATAGAGGCGCCGAAATCCTCAACGGTGAACTCCATCCAGCCGGTTGAAGTGTACTGGGTCATGAGTTCGAGCAGCTTCCATGAATAGATCGAGCGGAGAGCTGAAGTCTGTTGAAGCTGATAGCTGGTGAAGTTCTTCTTTAAGCCAGTGAGATAGGGAAGCACTTTGTGCCACCAGAAGAGTTCAATCCATCCTTCGCCCTTGTGGTAGTGCGCCTCGCCAACCCATCGCATCTGCACTTGTGTCGGCGGAAGTGGTTTTCCGTTTCGTCGGTAGGCAGGAACGTAGAAGGTGATCGAGCGGTTATAGAGCGCCTTTGCGGCGGCCTGTAGCTGGTCGTAGGCCGTATCCAGATCGACACCGTATGTCTCGGCATAATCGGCGGCGCTGATGCGGGTTGTCGGCGCTTCACCGGGTTTAAGTGCCTTCCGGCTGTCGAGCGTCGCGGCAGCCATCGCGACAATCCGCTTTTCAGACAGCGAGAGACCATGACCGGCCCGAGTGAGCGCATTGCTCATGGTGATCCATCGCTCGCCTGTAGGGCGGTCAAGGTCTGTAGCATCATAGCTTGTCACGGCCTTTTCTGCCGTCGTCGATCCCGGTTTTCTGCGGGTTTTCGTCTTTAATTCTGCCGACATTCCGGTTTTTCTGCCGTGATGGTTATCGGGCAGATTATGATATTTCTGCCATCATAGGTCAAAGGCAGAATTGTGGATTACACCGGAAAAAAGGCAGGGATAACCGGAAAAAAGGCAGAGTTAACCGGAAAAAAGGCAGAATAGATCCCTGTAAGCCTATGAAAACAAATAGAAAATCGCCCTAAAAACAAGATAAAAACAAGAAAAAACGCAGTTGCTTGGGGATAAGCTGCTCGTCCGGACGCCTTCGGCGGCCTACGGCGCTCCCGCGCTGCGCTCGCTCCGGACCTGATAGGCCAGCAGAACCGGGCAAGAGAAATTTGCTCAAGGGGAAAGAGGCCGGGGAGCCCACCAGAGGCTCTAGGAAGCCCGTACAGGCCCGTTAGGTGGCTTTGTTGTGGAAATTACGTTGCAGCACCAAGCGGCCTCTCATGGCCTCCTGACGGGCTTTCTGAACCGCGTCTCTGATCCGATCCCATGTTGGCCGGTCGGCCCAAGGCTGCAATCGACTACGGTTCAGCTACGCTTCGACTACAGGACGACTACAGAAAAGCTACAAGATCGGGACAAGTTTTTCCTTTCTCCATATACAAATGCACCCTTTCGGGTGCTGCATCCGGCTGGCACTAGTGCTAATCTCTATCGGTACAACATCCGACAGGGGGCGAGATGAGCAAAGAGACGATGGCAGCCGTCCGGGAGCGCCGGAAAGAACTAGGGCTGGTGCAAATGAACGTCTGGGTTCCGGAAAAGGACAGGGCGGCTTTTCTGGCCGCTGTAACGCCCTTCCGGAACAGGGCGCGGGAGATCGAGCAGGCCGCCGGGAAGGAGCGCAAGCCGATCCATCGCGCCTACCGGCTGACCTTGACCTTCCCTGTCGCGCCCCCTGCTACCGCCAGAAACGCCATGAAGGCATCGGGGTGGCGATATGACCGGGCGGGGGATGTCTGGACGGTGGAGGTCACGGGAGCCACCGATGACGCCCGGCTGAAGGAGGCGGCAAGTCTCAAGATCGACCACGGCGGCGTCATTGATTTCATCTAGCACTAGTGCCAGCCGGATGCAGCACCCGAAAGGGTGCATTTGTATATGGAAAAAGAAAAACTCTGTAGCTCTCTTGTAGTCGATGCGTAGCTCTTGCGTAGTCGTTCTGTAGTCATCCGAAGATAGATTCCGCCTATCGGTAAAACCTTGCCCTGGGGCTTCCGGCCCCCAAACAGCTTCATCCCCTTGAGCAGATTTCAGCTTGCCCAGTTCTGTCGGCAGTCAGGTCCGGAGCGGGAGCCGCGGAGCGCGCCGAAGGCGTCGGCGTGGGGCACGGACCAGGCACAAAAAAAGGCCGCTCGATTGAGCGGCCTGGTGCGAGAAAACGGGCTGCGGATCTGGTGAGGTGATTTAGCGGTCTTGGACGCTATGCCAGATGTTCAGGATTTCGACCGTTGAACCGGTGATGCGATAGACGATCACATACGGCCAGCAGGACACCAGCTCTCGCGTGCCGGGCATAATGCCGGGTCTGCCGCGCTCTGGCAGGTATTCGAGACGGTCGCATGTAGCGACGATCTGAATGGCAACCCGGCTTGCTGCTGCGGGATTTTCTTCCCCGATATGCTGCTTGATGCGCTGAATGTCGTTGAGTGATCTACGAGTGAACTGGATGGAAAAAACCGTGCTCATTTGCAGTGGGGTGCCGGTTTTTCGTGTTCAGTTCCCCACGACAGAAGCCATTCCCGAACGGCAGCATATGGAACCGTGCGGCCTGCATCGGCATCAGCAATGCCTTCTTGGACAGCCGCCAGAAAGGCCGCTGTTTCCTCATCGTCATGCTGGATGGTTGGGCCTGCGCTCATAATGAGATTCCTGATCTGGATAGTATAACCTCGTTTAGATGAGTTCGGGCAGCTTCTTGAGCTTCGATCATGTTCGAGGAAACGCCAGTGGCAACCACTTGTTTGGTCGCCAGATGATGTACGTCCCACTTCCAACCGGTGGTGTCGGTTTCAGTTGTGACGCAGCACCCGTAATCTCCACGCCCTAGTGAATACATTGTTGATACAAACCACCGTATAGATGTGTCCGGCATAGCGAGTATCTTTCGAGTTTGAGCGAGTTATCCGCTCAATTCATTGCTTCATGAGCAAGCAGACTTGCCCGGCAAAAGACAGAGCAGACCCGGAGCGAGCGCAGCGCGGGAGCGCCGTAGGCCGCCCATCAGGGCGTCCGGGTGATCAG
>NZ_CP036411.1:0-4904 GCF_004348195.1 Komagataeibacter saccharivorans
TCGCACCCATATCCAATACGATTATTCTTTATAGCTGCCACTATTGAAGATCCGACTCCCATATACGGATCAAAAACATTATCCCCTTCATCCGTTAATGAAAGAACAAGTCTTTCGACTAATTCAACCGGAAATTGGCAAGGATGAATTGTTTTTTCAACATGATTATTTTTTACATTTGGGAATATCCAAATATCACCTGGATTTTTACCTAGAGGGTTTCCAGAAAGCTGCCCAGCCTTAGGTCCTTTATAGTATTTTTTATTTGGATATTTGGATGGAACACGTATCGGATCTAGATTAAATGTATAATCATCTCCTTTAGTAAACCACATAATGGTTTCATAGCGGCCTGACAGTCTATTTTTAGAATGCAATCCATGCTCGAAATGCCAAATAATTCTATTTCGTAACTTAAGACCATGGTCTTTGAAAATATGGTAAAGAACAGTATCTAGTGGGAATATTTCACCATTCTGAACATGATTACCAACTTGCCAACAAAGAGATCCACGCTCATCCAGTAAACGTACGCATTCTGTTATTACTTGAGTTTGATCCTGAACATATTTCTCAAGAGTGGTGCGTTTCTCATACGCTTTTCCGATATTATACGGCGGTGATGTGACGATTAGCTTCATGGATCCATCTTTCAACGGACGCATGAATTTCAGATTATTCTGAACAGCCATAACCGCATCACTATCGCGCTCTAAGCGGACTATTTTCTTCGTTGTTGTTGCCATTTTTCCCTCTGGGATGAGACTTATCGTATCCAGACGTAGAGATCCAGCCTTATCTCCCTAGCGGCCTCGACCTCTTCTCCCCCTGTCCTGCTCTCGCCTCTGTGCGATCTCTTGCAGGCGTTTCCTGTATTCCTCCTGCTCCTTGGCTATTTCCTGCGCTTTTTGGCGCTCTCTGGCCTCTTTCTCGGTCCGCTCTTTCTGCTCTTTTTCGATGGTGGCCGACCCGACAGATTGTGCCAGGGACGAGAACCAATCGACCACTTCCTTGGCGGCACTGGTCGCCCTGGTGATTACCTGCTCCGCCGCGTCGATCAGTTTCTTAGCCGCGTCTATGACCGCGTTGCTCTCCGCTGCGGCCGCGTTCTGCTTGGCTTTGAACGTCCGGGGTTTGTAATTCTGGCCCTGTGCCTTCTGCTCCCGGCGCTCAATGGCCGTGGCTTCCGGCCCAAGATGAACACCCGGCACTCGATCGATTCCCTGCGCGGCATAGCTGCGTGGTTCCACACGGGCTTTCTGGTGGTTCTTTTCCAGTGCTTCGTTGCACTGCATGGCCCACAACTCCCGCAGACTGGACACCTCGACGGCGGCGGTGCTGGCAACGTCCAGTTGCCGGGTCTTGGCCCCTAGCCCGTCCGGTTCGACAACGCGGGTCGTGGTCAGAATGTGGGCGTGGTAGTTGCGCTTGTCGCCGTCCTTGCCAGGGGCATGGAGTGCGACATCAGCAGCAACCCCGAACCGCTCCACAATGGATTCCGCAAAACCGCGCACCAAGGATTCACGGGCCGGGGCGTCCAGTTCATGCGGAATGGCCACAACATATTCACGCGCAACCTTCGCATCTTTACGGCGCTCGGTGGCTTCGGCAGCGTTCCATAGTTTGGAACGATCAGCAGCCCATTCGCAACCGGAAGGTACAACCACAAACTTGCCATTTACGCCGGTGCGTTTGGCATAGTCGTGGGTCACGCCATCCCGGTCATTCGTAAGCGTTTCGCCAGTTCGATAAGCAGCAGCAGCAACGGCACTTCGGCCAGTTGCCCGCGAGACTGCTTTGACCTCGAAATGGCAGATTGCCACGAAAATCTCCTTTGGCGTCTAAATGGGGTGCAGGGGTGTAACCCTCTGCCGCAGTGCATTGCTTGCAATGCTATAATGCGCCCTTATTCTTCCTACGTCAGAAACGGGTTGGTCTCAAGTGGTCTTCGTGATACGGTCTAATTCCAGAGGAGATTTTTCAAGAAATGGCAAAAACGACTGCTGAAATTGTCGCTGAGGAAAAGAAGAAAATCGAGCAGGCAAAGGCTCGTATTCAAGCGGCTATGGCAAAAGACAGCGCCAAGGAAAGAAAACTCGACACACGCCGGAAAGTTATTCTGGGTGGCCTTTTGATGGATAACGCTAAAAGAGACCCAAGCTGGAACCGTGCCTTAACCGCCCTGATTAAGAAGGTTTCACGCGAAAACGACTTGAAGGCTTTTGAGGGTTACGAAATCCCTGAACTGCCTTCCACTCCGAGTGAAAATCAGTGACCACCGGAGCCGAAAGAGGGCAACAGCTTTTTGCCGATCTGCTGGAAACCATGCAGCGGACAACGGCAACGATGGAGAGACTAGACGCCGAGCAGAAGAACCAGTGCCGCACTATCGAACAGGCAGCCGACAGAGCCTCTAAAACGGCTGAGGACGCGGCTGAGGCGTTCGCAGTATCGAAACCCCGTCTGATGATCTGGACAGCACTCTGCGCGGCTATGCTGGTCTGTGCGGGGTGGTTGCTTGGCTACTGGGTGGGGCATCGTGACGGGTGGGCCTCTGGTGACGCCAGCGGATACCGGCAGGCCATTGCAGCCAATGCCGCCGCGTCATGGGCCAACACTCCGAGCGGCCAGCTTGCCCTTGAGATGGACGAGGATGGTTTGCTGCAACCTCTGGCCCACTGTAATTTACCGGGATACGCGGCCAAGTATGACCCCAAGGCAAAACGGTCTTTCTGCTATCCCACCCAGAACGCTTCTGGTTGGGCTGTGACACCATAACGACCCAGCCTGCATCCCTTCCTGAGCAAAACAGGGGTGCCCAGCTAAAGGCTTTTGCCGCTTTTGTACGATGCATTCTTTCAAAAAGGCTTCAACTTGCCTTTGATCCGCCCCCGAGGGTCCACAGGACCCGAGGCCCTCTACCGCTCACAAGGGCGTTCGCGGGCCTCGTCCCGTGGGCTTCGTGGACGGTTCTTAAGATCATAGAAGTAAACAGCTTATAATCCCTTATATTCCAAATACTTACTTGGATGGGGTAGGACATAAGCTATGTCCTACCCCCCGGACATAAGCTATGTCCTAGGTTTGTCCAATATTAAGACAAATACGTCATTGATATGGACATAGCTTTGGCCTATGGTCAGGACATTCATGTCACGATTCTGGACACTGTGAATGTCTTTAGAGCCGCAAATTCAGATCGCCACCCCGCCAACCGGGACATGGGTGCAAACCGAACGCGCTGCACATGAACGATGGTCTATCCTCGCGGTTGAAAACCCTCGTGCAGCAGCACTTTTGCATGTGATCATTGCCAAAATGGGCAGACACAACGCTCTAGTCGCCAGTCAAGAAACACTTTCCACTCTGACTAAGTGCAGCACCCGAACCGTCCGTCGCTCTCTCCAAGTTCTCAAAGAAGAAAATTGGATCGAAATTCGCCAAGTCGGTGCATCTGGCACAGTTAACGCCTACATCGTTAACGACCGAGTAGCATGGTCCGGTGCACGGGATGGCATTCGCTATAGCTTGTTTTCAGCCGCAGTTCTGGTCTCCGATCACGAACAGCCAGACAATGCCGATATTGGTGTGCAACCACCTCTGGAACACATTCCATCGCTACAACCGGGTGAACGCCAGTTACCAACTGGCCCGGGTATGCCGCCCCCTTCCCAGCCATCTCTTGAGGGGCTTGAACCTGACTTACCTGCCACCAGCCGTGACAAGTCTGCACAGTGAGCATGCACACCCCACAGCACATGTCGCCTGCACAGGCAGCGCAAGCCGCCAACACTTCCCGCTGGACGATCATGCGCGCCATAAAATCTCAAGATTTACAGGCTTTTCGAGACAACAAGAATCAGTGGCGGATCAAAACTGACGATTTGAATGCATGGCTCTCTGCACACACCGCACAGTGTGCGCACACCGAGCAAGAAGACAATCATGCACACCAAATGCACACCCCTGCACACCATGAGCCGATCGCCGTAGACAGGCTCGAACTGATACGCGTAAAAGCCGAACTTGAAGCGGAGAAGACACTCCGGGCGACCATCGAGGCGGACCGCGATCATTGGCGCGAATTAGCCCAGAAACTAGCCGATGTACGGCCACGAAAATGGTGGTTCTGGTAAAATCAGAACCACCCCCTGTGAATCCGTATGTTTTTAAGGAGCAACACCTACAAGGATAATTGGAACAGCTGGTATACCACGCCCTTGCCGCATCAAATTAAAGAGGTCTCTTTCATAATAAGGAACGCCTGAAGACATTTCCCTTTCCATTGATTTCATCGGAACCACTTCAATTCCGACATCTATATCATCAGCTATAAAGAAAGACATATGCTTCACAAATAAATCGTGAGCAACAAAAGAGTATTTACCGAATTGTATTTCTACTGCAACACGATCTTTCACAAAATCTGTCTGATTATACGTCATTAAAGGCTCTAAACCTTTTGCCTCTATCATCTCTTTCTGATCCTTAGGCTCCAGAGTCATGATATGACGCAATAAAGTAACATCTTCGGCAAGCCAGTTAGTCACTCTTCTTTCAGACCATCCACGCTCTCCAAATAAAGATAAAAACTCTTTATTCATGTCTACCGGTGAATATAATGTCTTACCCGCCTTTCTCGCTTCTCCTGAAGATTTTGTTCGGCATTTTTCTGCGTCAACATCATTAATTACCGATTCCAACTCATCCCACACATGAGGTTTATGATATTTTATGAATTCAAATCCGTTTAGATGGGAATAATACTGAACAATCTTCATTAATGACCACCTCTCGGTAAAGAAGGATCATAGACTGGCTTATTCATAGGACGAGTTTCAAGAGTGCCTGCTCGAAAGTCATGAACCCTCTCCCAAGCTATATCGACATACTCTTTAACAACA
>NZ_CP036410.1:0-5317 GCF_004348195.1 Komagataeibacter saccharivorans
CCCCGTAGAGAACGCAACCGTTGCCGCCCGGTCGCCATGTGACCGCTGCCGCCGCGTTTCCTCCAGCCGGGCGGCTCCAAGTCTGGCCTCTAGCGCCCTAAACGGGGCTCCAGCTTCGACCGCCTGAATCTGTTCGCTGTCTCCCACCATCACCAGCTTTGCGCCGGCCTTTTCAACGTGGGCCATCATCCGCCGCATATGCCGGCTGTGAAGCATCCCGGCTTCATCGAGAACGATCACATCCTTGGGCGATAGCTTCTCTTCTCCGAGATCCAGCCGCCGCAGCAAACGGGCCGCAGTCTGGGATTGCATTCCAGTCTCGGCCTCGAGGACAGAAGCCGCCGCCGCCGCCAGCGCCACGCCCCGAGGCTGATAGCCTCCCCCACGCCACACATCGACAGCCCCCCGGAGCATCGTGGTCTTGCCCGCTCCGGCTATCCCTGATGCCAAAAGCAATCCTTCACCGCCTACCAGATGAAGCACCGCCTGCATCTGCTCTTCGCTCAACCCACGTCCAGAGAGATAATTGGCCACCTTTCCACGGTCGAAGCGGCGGCTATCAACACGGCTATTCAGCCGGTCCCCAATTTCCAGAATATCCCGCTCAACCGCGACCTGCGCGCGTGTTGAATACCGCGTTCTACCAGCCTCATCGAGGCCCAGCTTGACCGCCTCGTCATGCTCAAGCACCCGCGCTTTCAGGTTCAGGAAGGCGCGTTCATCATCCACATAACGGTTCAGGACACGCGCCACGTCCCGCTCGGTAAAGGTGGAATGGTGATGCGTCAGTTCCACCAGAACAATCGCCGGATTGGCTTCAATCCGCGCCTGATTGCGGGCTCTCCGGGCCTCGTTTTCCTCTACACGTCTAGCCACAACACCCGCAGGCTCGATCCCTGCCGCCCGCTTCCGGCGCCGTTCCTGCCACGATGCCCCTTCATGAAGGCTAGGCTCAAAAACCCGTTTACGATCCTTGTTCGAGCGCCGGTCGATCCGGGCCTCGAACCCTCGCGCACGCAGCATATCGTTTGCCGCCTGTTCCCACCCGGCGCGCCATTCCTCATGAACGCCGCGTTCATTCCATGCCCGCTGCTTGCGCTCAAACCCGTCAGGACCAACCTCCCGCATCGTCAGGAGAATGTGTGCGTGGGGCGCTTCCTCGCCGTCTGATGCCTTCGGGACATGGATTGCAAAGTCAGCGATCATCCCACGGGATACGAACTGCTCCCGCACGAACTGGCGTACCAGGGCCACCCGGTCATCCGGGGAAAGTTCACGCGGGATGGCCACCTCTACCTCCCGCGCAAGCTGCGAATTGATGCGCTTCTCGGTGGCCTCAACCTCATTCCATAGCGTCTGCCTGTCCTTCAGACGTGCAGGCGCTCTGTCCGGGGTCATGATTTCCTGATGAGCGACATGCTCCTTTCGGCTGTAGTCGTGAGTCATCCCGTAACGCTCATCATGCAGCTTTTCGCCAGACCGGTACGCAGCCGAGGCGACAACGCTCTGCCCCTTGGCGCGACTGATTACCTTTGTCCGGAGATGCCAGATGGCCACGATTAACTTGCCCCGCAGGGCTCGCACAAACCGAAGGTTTGTATATGCGAGCCATTCACTTCGTTTATGTCATGTCGTAATCTATGTTCGGTAGGGGCACAAGCCTGCTGGCGGCTTTGGGAAGAGAGGCGGACAGGGTGCAGAGCAAGGCGGAAATGCGAGATGAAAAGCGCATGGCGACGGCGCTGGCCCGGATGGAGCGGGCGACCGAAACAGCAAAGGAAGCCGTCCGGCAGGTAGAGATAGCGACGCAGAAAGCAGAGGTGGCCGCACGACGGCTGCAAAAGCGGACAGGATGGGCCAAGCGGGACGAGACACGCCGCAAGATAGTCTTGGGAAGCCAGTTGCTTTGGATGCGGGATACAGGGGACGCCCAGACAACGGCCATCGTCGGGTTGATGCTGTCACACATGAAGGGCCTGTTGCGGGACGGTGAACGGGAGTTGCTGGACCAGATCGGGACAGACAAGCCGCCCAGCCATCAGCAGGTAACGCAATGCAAGACGGCTCTCGGTGGCCTCCTCATCGCTATTGCGCGCCAGGGCGAAAATAGCGGCTCCTTCGAGGCGGCAGACGACGGCCCGATGCTCTGGTCTCACCTCGCCAGAGACATCGGACGGGTCGCAATAGGCGAGTTGTACCGCTCTCACGACATAAGATTATTCAAAGGATGGGAGATAACGCCGAATGGATGAGGACTACGCGTTTATCGAGAAGCTGGCCCAAACGCTGGAACAGGTCTTGGCCCAGATTGATGAGGGCAGACAGCAGAACATCCTTCTCGGGCAGCACATCGTTCAGTTCGACAGGGCTGCCGCCTCGCTGGAAAGCATGAAGAAAACAGTAGATTTCTTCAACGCCAACACCAGAAACGTTGTCGCCGGGATGAACGGCCTTTCGGACACATTGAGCAGATACGACAACGCAACAAAAACGCACGCGCTTGTCTTCGATAACGCCGCAGACCGGGCCGTAAAGGCCGCAGCGGCACTTGAGGAAACCACCCAGAAAAAACAGAAGCAGTCCCTAATTTGGGTAGGCGGCATGGTCATGGTGGTAGCGCTTATCATCGGTGCCATTTCCTACTTTGAAGGGAAATCGGTAGGGGCTGCGATGGGCCAAGAAGCCATTAACGCCCGGGAATACGAAGATGGACGTGTTCAAGGGTTCAAGGAAGGACAGATGAGCGGGAAAAAAGAGGCGCTTGATATCGCAACTGCCGCGTCGTGGGCCAACACGCCCAACGGTTACCGCGCCTATCTGATGGATAAATCAGGCGATCTTAATTCGATCCTCGAATGTAGCCGCCCGGGGTGGACCAAGGAGACGCAACCGGGGGGGAACGTGATGTGTTATCCGAGAAGCGCCAAAGACGGGCTGTATGGATGGGTCGTCCGATAATCATCCTCTACATCGGCCACAGAAGCCGCCTGAGTGGCCTTAAATGCGAGACCGTGGGGATTTACCGTCCCTCCTATCTTCCTGCCCTCCTCCGCGATCCTCTGGCCTCTCCGCCCCGCTTGTATCTCCTAAGCATACCCCTGCGGCTCGTTCCTCTGGCCGTGCTGGTCCGGAGCGAGCGCAGCGCGGGAGCGGCGTAGCCCGCCGAAGGCGTCCGGACGGGCCGAATTGCGGGGTTTTCCACCGTTTGAGAAGGGGACTACAGGGGAAGAGAATCTTATCTATTTCTATCTGGCGTGGATAACCTCACCCCAAAATGAGCATTTTTTCCGGGAAACCGCCAAAAAATAGCTTGCTATTAAGTCACTCACTGTGTGACTACTGGTTCACTCACTGTGTGACCTAATAGACGCCAATACGAGGGTTCTCCACATGGCCGCAACGATCACCCGCCTAACCTCGAAACCGGAACGGCTCCGGCAGGATCAGGCCGACCTTTTGAGACAAGCCCTGCTCCCATTTGAGGAGCAAATGCCCGCCGATGCTTTCCGTGCTGTCATCGGCCTGATCGACCGCCAAACAGCCAGCCGCAAGAGATGGACATTCGTCATGCTAAGCCCCGAACAGAACGCAATCGTGGTGGACTATCTGGCCGAACACTCCAAGCGCCCCCTGACCGCGCTGCGGGTCTGGGCGCTGTGCTTCAAACACCTGCGGACAGATACCGGGGAAATCCTGCTAACCCGCGATGAAATCGCGGAGAAAATTGGTCAGCCGTCACGCACCATCAGCGAAATCATGTCTGAACTGGTGGCTTTTCGGGCCATCACTCGAACCCGCCAGAAGGTGAGCGGCATGAAGGGGCCGGGTATGGTTCACTACTTCATGAACCCCAACGTAGCCACGCACCTAAGCGGCTCCGAACGGGATGCAGCGCAGGGAGAAGCGCCCCCGCTGCTGGTGCTGATGGAAGGCGGCAAGCCATGACAGACGGTTCAACCGAACTGGTTCGGTTATACCCTCGTCAAAACCTCGCCGTCGTCAATTGGATGCACGCCACCAGCAAACGTCCCATGAAAGCCATACGCGTTTGGGCGCTGCTGTTCGATCACCTCATGCCCCATACCGGCCAAATCATGCTGACCCGCGATGAAATCGCGGAGAAGATCGGCCAAAGACCGCAAGAAATCAGTCAAATCATGAATGAACTGGTGAGGTTCGGCGCGATCTTCTCCAAACGCGAGAAGGTGCCCGGGATGCGCGGGCCGGGGATCGTCCGGTATTTCATGAACAAACACGTTGCCGAGGTCGGAAGCCGCGCCACGCAGGAAGAACTTGCCCTAATCCCTCGCCCTGGCGCGAAGCTGGCAGTCGTGCAGGGTGGCAAGAAAGCCTAATCCCAAGGCGTCCGGGAACGACTGCGCTCCTCCCTTTCGCGTTCTCTCCTCCTGTACTCCGCAATGCGGCGGCGCTTTGCCTCTTCCAAGGCTCTCTTTTTGGCTAGTTCGGCCTGACGCGCAGCCTCTTCTTCCCGGCGCTTCTGTTCCTCTGCCATCCTCTGGCGCAGGGCGGCGTGCGCCTGTCCCAACACCCCTAGCTTGCGGGCCGCCTGACGCATGGCGTCCATCTTGCGTTCTTCCCGGCGGCGCTCGATGCCTTTCCTGATCCGTCCGAGGAAAGACATGGCCTCCTTTCCGGCTGGCGGCTGCATACCCCGTGCTTCCGCGTAATCCGTGGTCATGTCCTTAAGGCCGCTGCGGCCAAGCTGCTTCACGAGCTGTTCGCGCGATCCTTCCTCGTCCCGTGCCCAGTAAGCCCGAACGCTCTGCCGGTGCCGGGTCATGCCCACATAGGTGAGGTTGCGGTCCATAGACCCGGTAAGCACAACGTGCGCCCGTTCGGCCGTCGCCCCCTGTCCCTTATGGAGAGTGCGGGCGTAAGCATGATCGAGATACGGATATTCGCGTGGATTGATAAGGATTTCACGCTTTCCAGCACGAACCTTCAACTGGTCACCAGCAGAGATGACCTCGCCAGTCATGCCGTTACGAAGTCCCTGCCGGTAATCGTTCCGCAGGAATACGATGCTGTCCCCCCGCCCAAGTGGCCGCTCCCCATGTGAGAGGACATAGCTTCGGCCTTCCTCAACACTTCCCTGCCGCACCAAGTGGTCACGGATCATCCGGTTAAGCGCGTCCACATCCTTGCGCCGGTGAGCCAGCAGCAGAACCTTGTCCGCACCCTGTTCCGCCCGATCTTCCAGATAACCCCGGGCCGCTGCCTGCAGCATCCGGTCCCGCGTTTGTAGGGGAATGATGTCCCCCTTGCGGTCATAATGCCCCAATCCGGAAGCCGTGCG
>NZ_CP036409.1:0-41060 GCF_004348195.1 Komagataeibacter saccharivorans
CGGTTCGGCATCACAGCCGCGACAGGGCAGGGTGATGGCCGGGTCCCCTGCCATCCAGGTGACGCCACAGCGGGTGCAGGTAAGCGGAGCGGTCACGTTGGCCCAGCGCATCGGGGCAGGCGGGCGAGGGGAGGTTGTGGTGGGAATACGGTGTGGGCGCATGATGCCTTTCTCCATTTCTGGTTTTGACATCATCCGCGCGACCGGGCCGCGCCGGCCGGGGCAAGGGCGCCGCCTGCGGCGGGATCGACGCGGCTACGCGGTGACCCACCCCTTGCGCCGGGCGGCGGGGGCTGGTGCGGGCTTTCGTCTCGTATGCCTTATGTTAGTCATGCTATCTTTTGACTCTTCTTGATTGCGTCTCCGCCGCTTTGCACGTCACGAAATCAGCAAGGTAAACACGATACTGGCTTTCAGTATGATACCGGGTAACATCTCGGTACCCGGTATCTAGGAGATATCAGGTAGGAGGTGGATACCATATATCAATACAAATTCCGGTACCAGGAAGATATCCGGTAACTATTTACGTGAGGCGTGATTTGATATCATGTGCATTTGCGCATAGGCAGCCTGAGCTAAATGTCCGGCCAGTTTAGTTGATGGCCTGGGGTAGTCTCGCTTCGACCAGTTCTTCCTGCCACTTTGGTTCAGGTGCCAGTCCGGAAAATGAATACCTCGCCACGGCCAGCTTTGATATGGGTGACGATCGCGCGTTATCCGTGAGGCTTCTGGTTTACTGGTTTCTTGGTAGCAGGTTCCTTCTGGATACCCGGTATCGTGGTTATTCCTCTAGCCCCGTCACGCCATGACCGTGTGCAAACCACATATAGAGACACGAGGTTCGCCTTGCCCCCCATGCGATAGTGAGGATACATCCTTCCTCCACCAACAGCGTACAGTCATCATAACAAAACCCGGTTAACGCAAAGAAGGGGAAGAGACTTTAAGCGATAATATATTCCGGGTATCGGGTATCGGGTATCGGGTATCGGGTATCGGGTATCGGGTATCGGGTATCGGGTATCGGGTATCGGGTATCGGGTATCGGGTATCGGGTATCGGGTATCGGGTATCCCCGCGTAACGTGTCAAGCTCATTTACAATGAGATACCGCCGAATAATGGATCCTGCGGTTCCTCACCGCGTATACTAGGCATCCGACATACCAGTGACTTCGGCAGCCTCCCACTGCAGATCAAGGGATGGGTCACAGGATCAGTTCGGTAGTCGATACCATCTTGGTATCCGGTATCCCGTTCCTTTGGGTACCCGGTATCTTTTGGGTTTCCGGTTCCTTTTTGATACCCGGTATCTTTACGGTATCCGGTATCCCTGCTAAAAGGGCTTATTGTAATCATCCATCAACGGGAGATTTTCTGCATGCCGGTAATCGTCTTCGCCAGCAGTAAGGGTGGAGTAGGGAAGACCACATCCGCTTTCACTCTGGCGTCAGTGTTGGCAGCCCATAATGCGCCCACCACACTTATCGATGCTGACCCGAACTTACCCATAAAAAAATGGGCTGAACGTTTTCCATCCAACCGGCCTGCTAATCTCTCTGTCGTCCCTGCGCTGGGAAGCGACGTAGCGGAAGCGGTCGACGCCGCCACGGATCCCTTTGTGATCGTAGATTTGGAAGGCAGCCGCAACGTTGAAGTGAGTGTTGGTCTCGGCCGCGCTGATTTGGCACTGATACCAATGAAAGGCAGTCAGTTGGATGCCGATGAGGCCGCCAACATAATTAAGCTCATTAGACGCCAGGAAACGGTCTTCCGCAGACGTATCCCTTTCAGAGTTTTCTTCGCCCAAACTTCACCGGTTATAGCAGACAAGGGGATGCGTGATATCCAAGCGCAACTTGAGGATGCAGGTATCCCTATGCTCAAATCGTCTATCGTCGAACGTGCCGCCTTCAAGGCACCGTTTCGCCTTGGCGGCACCATCTATGAACTGTCACCTAAAGAAGTGAGAAACCCAGCCAGTGCCATAGCGAACGCCGAGCATTTTGCCACTGAGGTGCGTGATGTTCTGCGCGAAGAAATGGGGAAGCAATAAGATGCCTGAAGATTCTCGCCCTTCCGCCAGGTTGGACTTTTCCGAGTTTACGGAGACACCTGTAAAACGGACACCTGTTGATAAGGCTACAACTCACCAGGCGATCAGTGACGCCGCTAAAGCCGGCTTCACCGCAAGGTCTGACACCGTAAAGATTGACGGCAGAACCTTGCGTCGTACCGGTAGGACAGCCCAGATGAATATGAAGGTGCTCCCAGAGACAAAGGCCCGGTTTCAAAAACATCTCACCCAATTCGGAAGTTCGGACGAGTTCTTAAAGTTTCTGCTCGATTTGTATGACCGTGGAACGTCATCTCACTGATCGGGGCACTTATCCTCTAACTGCTTCAAAAGTGCACGCTGTCCGAGCGCCATACCCGGTCGGAACAGCAATTAACCCGGGCACAGCTCTCAGCTGCCTGGCGAGGCGAATGACTGATCTAAAGTGCGAGTAGCTAAACCTTTGACTCAAAATCCAACAGCGAGTTCGAAAGTTATTAGAATGACAGATGATATTTGCAAAAGCGAGAAGGGGGGGCAGACAGCGTATTTACGGATCGGCGCATGGTATGATTCGGAACAAGATTCAATACATCTGACGCTGCCCCGTTCTGGATGGTTTCATACTACTGTTCGGCGAGATGCAAAGAGCAAACGCGGCCATCCAAATTTGTTTGAAAAGCTTGCCCGAGCGATGGAGATTGCAGGTGTTCCCGCTCCGATGATCGATAAGGATGACGAAAAGCCTTCATCCTGACACGTGCATATCTCTTTAACGCTGACGCCTGCTACAAAAGTGCACGCTTATACATTGATAACAGCCGAGCTTTCCCTGCCCTGATTTGCACCGAGAATTCTTCCGTCATCGGATCAAGTATGAAAAGCACTACAAAAGTGCACGCCTTGCATCTTAAGGTTATCTTTTCCGGACTGGCGGGGGGGTCGGGTGCAGGATTAACCCTTTGCGCTGCTCCATTTCGGTAATGCGGGCCCGAGGATAAACCGCAAGTGCTAAGTTTAGGTTTGGAATAAAACGACTACGAAAATTATTTAGTTGGCTATAGGACGCCCCAAACTGAATTTTGAGCGCCTTCCATGAAATAGGCGTAGGGGAGGTCAAGGAATGTAGTCGATAGGCTAACCAACAATAGATATCTAATGCCATGCTGTTATTACTGAGCGCCTTTATGGCTGCCTCTTCCAGCGGAACAGGATGCCTTTTAAGCCCCTCAAAAAAACCTTCAGATAAACGAGCTGTTTGCATAAATTGCTGATTGCCGCTGACGTCAGAATCTGATTCTAAAAATATGGCAGAGTCCACAATGCTTTGATTCGACAGCCCCCGGGTCGCCCCTCGCACAACCTCAAAGGAAAGTCTGCATCGGGATAAACGTTCGGCCTGTTCTCTTACGATTTGGAGATTTTTCCCTCCAACAGGAATGCCCATGCGACCCATCCAGGAACGGAGGCTTTTCCCAAGCTCGATGTCTCGTGAGTTCGTCCGAATCGCCTCAGATTGCATATATATTAGGATAAGTCTGGCTCGGCTGCCGTACGGGACCCCCACTGGAACGGGCTCGCCTTCGCTTCCGCGCTTCATTCCTGGCTGAATGATCAGACAAACCTGATCACTGGATAACTGCCAACCTTTATCATCTGGAAGGCGACGATGAGGTAAGGCGGCTTGGCACCAACCGGAGTAGAGAAATCCTATGCCGCTATCTTCATCAGCCATGTACATAGCGGCTGCTTCGATCTCAGGTCGCTCGAAATCGAAATCAAGAGCACGCTGACGCCCATAAGACTCCAGTATCTGATGCAACTCGCTCATAGGCTCTCCTTCACATTCAGCCTATCAAATCGGTTGCCGTACGTCGCCGTGCACTTTTGTAGCGGGGATACGAGTTAAAATATATTAGATATATATTAGTATGGGCTGCAAAAGTGCACGGGGTAATTCCGTTTATCGCCGTTTACGCTGGTTGGCTTGGCAAGGCGTAGCTTCAATAGTGCACATGCCCCGCTGCAAAAGTGCACGGCTTTTCTACGACCCGCTCCCTGCATTGCCCTCGATTTGAATTACGGTCTGTTCAATGGAGACAGACGACGACGAAAGCGCATTTCGCGCTGGACCAGATTATTGGGCTCCTGAAGGAGCATCTGGCGGGCACCAGGGCGAGCGAGCTATGCCACAGGCTCGGGATTAGCGACGCTGACCTTTTACACCTGACGATCGAAATACCGCGTGATGGAAGTGACGGAAACGCGAACCTGAAGCGTCTTTTGCCGGAGAACCTGCTGGACGTCTCGGAGACGAAGGAACTGCTGGCAAAAAACTCGCGATGTTTGGTCTGCGGCGTGACCCCACAATCCTCGAGCATAACACACGATACTTGTTAGACAGCCTTCACCAGAATTGCTTTGGTGAAGACTGGACGACTGCTCGCTCAAGGCCCGTCGTTAAACTTTATCCCCCTCTAGTTGCGCGTCTGTCAGTCTGAAACTTTCTGGGTTATTGTCGTGAGCCATTTTAAGGTTTCTGATGATGGATTCCGCGGCGGCTAGAGCAGTAAGGGCAGTGGCACGGTCACAAGCATGTTTAGTTCTCTCAGCGCGGCATGATGAATTATTCCGATAACATTAAAGGTTACTATTAAGTCTGTGAAATTAGACTTATATCGCGGATATGAACTTTTCCGAGGCTGATCAGGAGGAAAGCCGGTTTTTCCGGGTGCGGAATTCCCTACATGGACCCTATCACACGCGATAAATACGCTTATCGCGTGTGACGGCATTGATACCGGTTGAATCGCCTGCCCGGGGCTGTCATCCTGGTTCCATGACCGTCAGAACCTCTGCGAACCAGTTTTTGGACCGGATAGCGGCTTCCGGTTTTCTCCCCGCCGCTGACACGGAAAACGCTGGGCCGCCGCCGACCCCGGCAGGGGCGGCGGCGCTGGAGACGGCCATCCGGTTCGCAAGCCGGGCCACGGCACCGGCCACGCTGCGGGCCTATCGGGCCGACTGGGCGCATTTCCAGGCCTGGTGCCGGCAGACCGGTTTCCAGCCGCTGCCCGCCACGCCCGAAACCGTCGGGGCCTATCTGGCCAGCCTCGCCGGGGTATTTTCCCCGAATACCATCCGCCGCCGTCTGGCCGCCATCGGCAAGGCCCACCGGTTCGGCGACTGGCCCTGGAATGCAGGCCACCGGGCCATCCAGGGACCGCTGCAGGGCGTGCTGCGGACGCAGCATCGGCCGGTCCGCAAACCCGTGGCCGTGCGCCGCACCCTGCTGGTGGATCTTCTGGCCACCTGTGACCTGTCGCCGCGGGGACGGCGCGACCGGGCGCTGCTGCTGGTGGGCTTCGCCGGCGGCCTGCGCCGCTCGGAACTGGTCGGCTTGCATGTGGAGGACGTGACGCCGATGGCGCATGGCCTGCAGCTGCGCATCCGGTCCAGCAAGACCGACCAGACGGGGGAGGGGGCGGTGATCGGCCTCGCCCGCGGGAAGCGGGCCGAAACCTGCCCGGTCCGGGCGCTGGAGGCCTGGCTGGATGTAGCCCGGCGCGGGGTCGGCCCCCTGTTTCGCAAGGTCGAGGCCTCGGGCCGGATCGGCAGCACGGGACTGCATCCCGATGCCGTACGCCAGATCCTGCGCCGGCGCGGGGAGAGGGCCGGGTTCGCGCCGGAGATCCTCGCCCGGCTGACGCCGCATGGCCTGCGTTCCGGCTTCATCACCGAAGCCTATCTCGGCGGCGTGCGCGAGGAGGAAATCCGCCGTCACGTCCGTCACCGCGATCCACGCAGCACGCGGGGCTATATCGAACTACTCGATCTCGTGGTTGACAGTCCGGCCGGGAAGGTCGGGCTGTGATGGCTGGAGATGGCCGGTTTCGCCTCATCTCCGCTCTTTCCGCGGTCGATTTAGCTTCCCCAAAGCGGACATCAGCATCAGCCATCTTTTGCTTTATCCGTATAAACAAATGTGATACATGTGTGCATACGCGTAAGGAGGCTTTTTATGTCTGCTGTTACATTCCGGGTAGATGAAACGCTTAAGGCAGCCGCAGTTGAGAAGTTGTCGGCTCAAGGCATTTCACTTTCTGACGCATTGCGCGATACCCTCGCATATATTGCTGAAACGGGGCGCTCTCCGGTCAAGCGTACACTTGTCACAGACGAGGATGCGCAGCTTATCGAGATTGTGCGTGAACGCCTCAAAAACCCGACCCAAAAGCATCGTATGACGTTTGCAGAGCTGAAGAGCCGTCATCGCGAATGAAAGAGTATTGTCTTGAGTTCGACGATAGAGCGCTCAGGGAGTGGGATGCTCTTGACGGCAGCGTGCGTAAGAAATTTGAAAAGAAGCTGGAAAAACTAATCTGGAACCCTCACTCTCCAGGAAACGAGCTTCATCGCGACCTATCAGGGTTTTACAAGATCAAGCTTTTGAAAGATGGCTACCGTCTTGTTTATCAGGTCATCGACGAACGGATCGTCATCTATGTGATTGCCGTTGGTCGGCGAGCTGATAATGAGATTTATGAATTAGCGTCGCAGCGGACAGAGTGAAGTTACTTTCCGGTAGAAAGTCAGCTCCCGCCTTCATGTCGGACGTGAGATTGGGATTTATCGCTTTCCGAAAGCAGACTAAGCTTACGGCTCTGTATTCGTTGCGCTTATAGTTCTCACCTGTTCGTTTGGCTATGTTGGCCGAGTATATCGGGCGGTACATGTCGGGTTTTTAGTTAAGGGTGTGACGGATGCCACAAGCAGCACAAGACGGAATAGATTCTTGGCGAGGATGTTGTATTTTTTGCAACAATAATCTAACGGAAGATACCCGCCGAGAGCATGTTTTGCTTAACGCTCTTGGAGGTCGGAAGACGACAACTACGGCTGATTGCAGCCATTGTAACGAGACCTTCGGTTGTTCGATTGATCGAACAATGGCAGACGAAGTTAAAAGCTTAAGAAACCTCTTCCAGATGAGATCGGGCGATGGCGAGCTGCCACCAGCCCTCAATAATATTCTGTCGTCTCAGGGCCCCATCAACTTTAAGCCAGACGGCGCTCCTCACCAGAAGCGTAAACCATTCGTTGTTATAAAAAGGGAAAGTTCTGTTGAGGTGAA
Organism: Komagataeibacter saccharivorans; assembly: GCF_004348195.1. NCBI lineage: Bacteria > Pseudomonadati > Pseudomonadota > Alphaproteobacteria > Acetobacterales > Acetobacteraceae > Komagataeibacter > Komagataeibacter saccharivorans. The sequence goes on from NZ_CP036409.1 coordinate 7,193, forward strand.
TTTTAATGTTTCGAGCGATGAAGAACTAGCATTTTACATCCCACATGCAGCCGCGCAAGCTGGTGTCTCTGAAGACGTTTTGTGGAATGGCCTTCAGAGCAAGCCAGGAACACTTAGAACGCTTTATCCCGGAAAAACCCAGTTTAAATTTGAATGTAAACAGATCAATTCCCAACGTTCCATGGTGAAGTCATGTATGGTTCTTCTCGCCACGATTACGCGCAATGATCAGCTAAAAGGACCAGCGTTTGCGGCTGTACGTGATTTCATTTTTGGAAAGAACGAGACGATAGGGTGCGGTCGCATTAATACAGACGGTCGTCTTATGCCTCAACCCGCTTATGATTACCTAAATAATACTTACGGTCCCTTGTTCAATTTGATTTATGTTAAAAGTGATGCAAGAGGACGAACAGTCGCATACTTTCGTCTTTACAATATTTATACTTGGCAATTTGTTTTGTCGGAATCCGAAGGCCCCAAAAACATAGAAATAGCACTGGCCTCCAACTCGCTCGATAACGAAGTTTGGAGCGATGATGTTGCAAAAGAAATTTCACTCAGCTTCGATTGGCTTGATAGCCCTAATAATACTGGCAGTTTAGAGACATGCAAAAGACAATTGGAAATGGCGTTTAAATTTTACGAGGATAGAGCGAGAAGCCAATTATGTGAGAAGATCGTAAGGGAGGTAATAGAAAAACATTATTCGGATGGGGATCGGATCGAAATGGATAAGCGAGGCGAGTTGGCGGTGAACGAAATAATTACAAAACTTATGCTGAGTATGCTGCAAATTCCACGAAGTGAAGAAATTTTTATATCCCGTCCCTCTAGCGAGAGTAATGAACCCGGCTGATAGTTAGAAACTGCTGGATTACCAAATTTCCAGCCGTGGCCTTAAGTCAGTTTTTGAACGTTATTGTCCGAAATCGGACCGTCCACTCCCCCCCCCTTGCCGCCATATTTACGATATGAGTGTTTGCGGCACCTGAATTATGCTTATCGCGTGCAATGGAATTGAGACGAGTCGGATTACCCGTCCGGCAGGGCATCAGGTCGTCGTAAGGTATGCCTGCCGCTGCCCCATTCCTTTCAGCCGCAAGGTGGGCCGTCACAGGGGCGCGTCGGTGTTCCTGCCGGCCCGCGGTCGCTGCGTCCAGAGGCGTCAGACCGGCCCGGGGGCAGCTCTCACGTTATTCGGACCGGGACATAATAATGGTGGCCATCTGACCACCAGCCACTGGCACGTCAACTGTCTTTCTCTGTCGGCCTGCCAGGACAAGCGCGGTTTCATATCTTGCGTGGCGAAGCACAGGCTTGCGAATATTTTTACCGTCTTCCTTGATCGGCTCCAGTCCCGTCAGACGTGTCGTCTCGCTCCGGACCTTCACCAGCACTCGTCCGCCCGGCAGCGGGGACGCATTGTAGACGGTTGTTTCGCCGATCAGAACCGGAACCACAGCATCATGTGTGTCGGCTGATTTCGTATCATTCACAATGGAAACGTCCCGACCGTCGGCCACGATGGAGAAGTCGGTTTCTCCCCATCTGGCGATCGGGTTCATCTCACTGATCGACACCAGATTATAACCAGAGGTCGCCGATGTAGACAGCGGCTTTGAAACCGGGTCCGCCGCATAGGCAGGCGTCCACATGGTCACGTTTGTGGCGGTACCGCCAGAGGAAGCAAACAACGCATCACAAAGTCCTTCATCAAGAGCTGGATGAACCGGGCGCCTTCATCGGAATCAGCGCGTTAAGGCATCCAAAAATCCCTATCGCCTGTTATGAGGCCATCGCTTGTGGGTGCGGTGTCAGAGCAGCCGAGCAGGTATGCGATCCAGCACCCACAAACGATCAGCGCACATTGCATCGGGCGATACAGCCAATGGAGAAGGAGACATTCTATGCCTGATGCGAAAGAGGCCAGGCCGCGCTCATGGGCGATCAACCGCTGCTCTGTCGCCACACTGGCGCAGATACGGGACGGGAGTGACGATTACATCACCCGGGAATGGGACGCGTTTATCCAGCGTGCGACGGATTTCGATATCGAACACTTCGTCCTGTTTGACGGCGTCCTGTTCGATGATGCTGATCTGGACGCTGAGGACCATGCCAAACGGCTGGCATGCCGCAGTCTGGTATCTCGGAAGTCATTGATAGGAACGTCATCATTGGCTTCGCCACGAAGCAGAGCATGGAAGATTTTATCGCCTGGGGAAACAACGTGATCCGGGCACGCTGTCCGGAAAGCCCGGATTACACAGATAAGGCATCGGAACAGAGGTGCTGAATAAATGGACAGATACTATGATACTGAAGCACTTCTCCAGTTTCAGATAGAAATCATGGCCGCTGGCGTGATGATATTGTGTCTTGCAGGGCTTGTTCTGAAAACGCGCAGGACGTGGCTATCTGTCACTGCCATTTCGTGGATAGGGCTCTTCATCTATTATTACACATTTGCGCCATGGGGCATCCCGATATAGGCACTGCACCAGTTATAGCCACCACGAGAAGGGTTAAGATTTGGTCTCGACGTGATGCACGAATACCCGCCGGACCACGGCTGGTTGTGCCAGTAAATAAACTCGGGCACAGTATTCGAAATATAGAAGCGTAAACAACAGGAGAATATTTCAGTGAATCAAGCTGACGGGCCGGACCATACCATCATCACCGCCATGACGAGCATCGTTTCAGCGTATCTCGGCAACCCCCAGACAGCATTGACCCCTGATGCCATTCCATTGCTGATCCGGAGTGTGACGGCAGCCGTGAGGGAAGATATCGCCAGCGGAACGGAAGCGGTTCCCTCGCCTGCCTTACCGGCTGGCACAAAGCCTGTGCCCGCCGTGCCGCTCTCCGAAACCATCTTCCCCGACCATATCGTCTGTCTTGAGGACGGGAAGAAGTTCAAGATGATGAAGCGCCATCTCAAACAGGTCTACCAGATGACGCCCGAGCAGTATCGCCAGAAATGGGGCCTGCCGCCGGACTACCCGATGACCGCGCCCGCCTATGCTGAGCAGCGCGCGACGTTGGCACGGAAAATAGGACTGGGCCGCCCGCGGGTCGAGGATACCGGACAGGTTTCAAAAACACAGCGCAAGGGAGACGCTGCAGTCGCAATGACGGCTAGCGATGAAAGTGGCGTCACAGTCCCGAAAGCCGGGAAAAGCGATCGTCGTAAAAAACCTGAAACATGGGCACGAGACAGATTCCAGCCCAAAAAGAGTTCTGACACGAAAGAGGCCGGCAAACCGCCTCAGCCCCGGAAAACCCGCAGCAAGACAACACCCGACACACAGGCGTAACACACCCTCACGCATTTTCTGCTTTACAGGATCATATCGTGTTCTCTAAGTGTTCCCTTAAGGGGGGAGAACATGGCGCGAACACAGGACAACGATACCGTCGCCGTTCTCCGGGCGCAGATCCTGCGGATCGAACGGCGGTCAGGCGTGCTGGCACATGATGTCGCACGACTAGCCTGCGGCGCCACCAAAATCGACACTCACCTTTGTGGTGGCCTGGAGCGGGGCACGACCCATGAAGTGATCGGCCGTGGCGCCGACACGCCTCTCGGCTATTATCCGACCCGCTGGATCGCCACCATCCTGTCGCGCACGACCGGGCCGGTCGCATGGATCCATACCGGACGGCTGAACCTGCTGGGCGAAGGGCTGTCCCAGGCCGGGCTTTCTCCCGACCGCCTGATCTGCCTTCACGTCGCTCCCGATCGGGTTCTCGGCCTGACCGAAGATGTGCTGCGTGAGACGGGACTGGCCGCAGTCGTTACCGATTTCGACCAGCCTCTGGGCCTGACGGCGTCGCGCCGCCTGCGGCTGGCGGCGGAAGGGTCGGGACAGACCGCTTTCCTGCTGCGTCGCGCCAGGAAAATGGACGATCCCGCCCTCGTGCATCCGACGGCCAGTTCCACGCGCTGGCGCGTAGGGCCTGCGCCCTTTCCGGCCGGAACCGCTCCGGTTGCATTCCGTCCCGGACGGCCGCGCATGCATGTCGAACTGCTGCGCCATCGGGGTGGCAGGGCTGGGGAGTGGATCGTGGAGACGGAACATGCGCCGGATCATCTCGCTGTGGTTTCCCCATTGGCCGACCGACCGGCTGCGCCGGCATGGATTGCGCAACCTGCCGACTTCCCAACCGCTGGTCACGCGCGCCCATGACGGACGGCGCTACATGATCGCCGCGGTCGACCGGGCGGCCATGGAGGCCGGGATCAGCCCCGGCCTGCCGCTGGCACAGGCGCAGGCCCTCGTGCCGGATCTTGCCGTCGCACCCGCCGATCCGGATGACGACGCGCAGGCGCTGTCACGACTGGCGGAATGGTGCCTGTGGTGCGCGCCGCTGACATCCGCAACCGATCCTGATGGCATCTGGATTGACGCCACGGGCTGCGCACACCTGCATGGCGGCGAAACATCCATGCTCACCACCCTGCTTGAGCGCCTGTCTGGCATGGGCCTGGCAGTGCGGGGCGCAATGGCGGATACGCCGGGCTGCGCCTGGGCGCTCGCACATGCGGGACCTCATGGGGCGGAGATCATCCCCGAACGAGGGCAGGCTGCTGCACTCGATCCACTGCCCGTTGCCGCCCTGCGTCTGGACGGCGCCACCCTGAAGGGACTGCTCCAGCTCGGTCTGGAACGTATCGGACAGGTGCGGACCGCGCCACGGGCACCGCTGGTTCGCCGCTTCGGTCCAGACCTCATGCTGCGCCTGGATCAGGCGCTGGGACGGGTGCCGGAACCGGTCCGGCCCGTCCTGCCACGCGATGCGGTACAGGGCCGTCGCTCCCTGCTGGAACCTGTCTCCACGGCGGACGCCATCGCCACGGTGATCGGGGTGCTGGTGGACACGGTCTGCATGGAACTGGCGCAGCGCGGGGAGGGGGCAAGGCAGGTCATGACGCCTGCGACACCCTCCACGACATCCACAGACTGGTCATGTTCATGGCCACGTCCCGTGCGGCGGTTCGATCCACCTGAACCGGTGGTGATGATCCGGCAGGACGCGGCGGGCGTGCCGCAGCAGGTGGCGTGGCGCGGTCATGCCTACAGGATTGTCGCATGCGACGGTCCCGAGCGCGTGCATGGTGAATGGTGGTACGACACGCGCGAATACGGCCGCATCCGGAATTACTGGATCGCGGCGGAAGGGGGCGGCCTCCAGTTCTGGCTGTTCCAGTCCGTCCGCTGCGTGGGGACGGCTGATGCGCCTGCCTCGTGGTTTCTGCATGGTCTTTTCTGAGGAGCGCGCAATGGTAAAGGACAGTCCCCCCGATCTGCGTCCGGCCAGTCTGGAGGAAATCGAAGCCTCCCTGTCGCATGGCCTGCGCTATGACGGGCGCCGCAAGGTGCACACGGCCGATGAGATGATGGCACGGATTACAGCCGAACGTCTTGTCGCCTACCTCCAGAGCTGCGGCTACGTCATCCTGCGGCGGGCAGGCTCTCCCGCGCCCAGCACAAGCACGCACCGCCATCCGCACGCGGATGCGGGCTAGGCGATGTCCGGCTACGTCCCGCTTCAGGTCGCCACCAACTATTCCTTCCTGCGGGGCGCAAGCCATCCCGACGAACTGTTCGCGCGGGCAGGGGAACTGGGGCTTCGGGCGATCGGCGTCACCGATCATAACAGCCTCGCCGGGATCGTCCGGGCGCACCGGGCAGCGGGCGAACATGGGGTCCGCCTTGTCGTGGGCTGCCGTCTGGATCTGGAGGATATACCGCCCGTCCTCGCCTATCCTACCGACCGCATGGCCTATGGCCGTCTGTGCCGTCTCCTGACGCTGGGCAGGAAACGGGCAGGGAAGGGGGCGGCTTTTCCCTGACATGGCGCGATCTGGAACGCGAGGGTGCGGGCCTGCTCCTGATCCTGTTGCCCGATGCACCCGATGCCACGCTTTCCGCTGCCCTGGCCCGCATGGAAGCGCATGCCCGCACGGGTGGCCTGCCCGGTTATGTCGCCCTTGTCCGGCGCTACCGGCCGGGAGATGCAGCCCGTCTCGCCCGCATGGCCGACATGGCGATGACGGCGGGCCTGCGTCCCGTCGTGACCGGCGATGTCCTGTATCACAACGCCGGGCGGCATATCCTGCAGGACGTTCTGGGCTGCATCCGCCATGGCTGCACGGTTGACCAGCTGGGCGAGCGGCGCGAAACCTGTTCGGGACGGCATCTTGTCGCGGAACGCGAGATCCGTGAGGACTATGCCGGGCATGAGGCCGCGATTGCGCGTAGCGCCGAGATTGCCGCGCTATGCCGCTTCTCGCTCGATGATCTGGCCTACCAGTATCCCGATGAGACCGACGCATCAGGGAATACGCCACAGGAAACCCTTGCAGCCCTTGTCCGGACGCATCTGAAAGACCGTTATCCTGCTGGCGCGCCGGACGGCGTTCTGACCCAGCTCCGCCACGAACTCGATCTGATCGCTTCGCTGGATTACGCGCCGTATTTCCTGACGGTCAACAGGATCGGGCTGGCAGACCCGCGTCAATGAAGAACTGCGCCGCATACTGGAACGCAACGCGCCGCATTAACCCGAACTCTATGGTGGCACAGGAAAAAACTTAGCCGGTGCCTTTACTTCTGTTCCGCCAGGCGCCCAGGGACACCACATTTCCATCCTGCACCACCGGTTCGGACTGGACAGGTGCGCTTACGGGCAGCTTCTCAGATTTCGCCTTCCGCACATGCCGACCTTCGCGATAGCGTTCGAGACAGGCGATGACGACCTCCCATCCGCCGATGATCCGGCCGCTCAGGATCCACGTCTCGCTGACCTGCTGGGCGGCATGCGCCCGCTGCTGCCGGTAGGCGGTATCCATGAGCCTCTGTTCGACATTCGTGGCAAGGCGTATCTGCCGCTCCCGGATGATAAGGTCACGGGCTTCTGCCGTTTCGCTGATCGCCAGTGTAACGGCAGGCTGGAACCAGGCACGCAGGGCATCCTCCAGTTCGGCCGCGTCAGCAAAGACGCTCAGGTCCCATTCCCTGAGACGGGAGCGCACCTCACGCGCGCCCTCCCGCTTCAGGGTGGACAGGGCGTAGGGCGGCTTCTGTCCGGCCTCTTTCATCACCTCGACCACGTCATCGCGGTCAAGGCTCAGCATCTGCATGAATTCAACCGAACGCGCCTTACGGCGTTCCAGCGGAAACCGCGCGACGGTCAGGGCGTCGGCAATGGGTTCTACGGGAGCGGGGTTATCTGTCATTTCTACCTCGATCAGCGCATTTCACCGTCGCGCGACTGCCGCGCCAATGCGACCAGACCCTGCTGCGTTGCCGCTGCCCGGACCATGGCATCCGCTACGGGCTGCACGCCGAAGACTTTTTCTACCCATCCGATATCACAGGTCCAGCCCGTATGACCGCTCCGCCAATGCCACAGTGCCATGGCCTCATCCGCACAGGCGCGGGCCTGCGCTGGTGTCCACCCGTTGATCCATGCCAGCCAGCGCAGGACATGCTGTTCCTTTCCGGTTGCCATACTCCGTCCCCAGTGCCTTACGGCGTGGCAGTCGGGACATAGGGCGATCACGCCCCTGAGGACCTGCACGAAGCGCGTGTCGTCGTAGGCCCAACCTTCATCGGCCTCTACAGGATGGTCGGGACCGATACCGCCACAGATGCGGCAGCGGTAGCCTGCCCGCCTGTAAGCATCGCGGCGGATCCTGTCCCAGTCTTCGCGACGCAGCATGGCGCGCAGGTTCCATCCCCACAGGGATTGCGGGACCATCCACGGCCGCACATAAGGCGGCCTGCGGTCGGGGCGAAAGCGGAACGGCAGGAACGCCAGGACCGGCGCGTTTTCCGCAATGTCGGCAATCCCTGTGTCCCAGAAGAAACAGCGCTGCACCCTGTCCCATCGTGCACCGGCCCCGGCGGCCTGTTTCGCTCTGTCACGCGGGACGCACAGCGGAATGGATCCCTGAGCCCCTGTCACTGCCGTAATCCGATAGGGCTAGTGGATCGGGACGGCCCGGCCGAAAGGGTCATCCGGGCGCAGGCATCGCGCAGGGCATACAGGCTGCGGTCGAGGTAGAGCGCATTGCGCGCGCCCCGATCCACGAGGGAGCGGAAATAGGCATCCCGGTAGCGGATCGGTTCCCCACGATGGAGACGGGCGGCCATGATGATGGCGGTGATGCTGGCCTGCAGGCGACCAAGGACCACGCAGGCCTGTCGCCACGCGTGATGGGTGATGCCGATCTGGCCGGAAAGATACTCCGCGGCATCCGTCAGCTGGGGCAGGGTCGGCTTTTCGGATGGACACAGGTCGCGCAGCGGCGGGCAGATTTCGAGATAGAACGTCGATGTGCCGCGAAAACCGCGCAGGGCGGACAGGTCGGGTCCGGATGATGTGACGACTGGATCCGCTGGCGCTGCGCTCCGCATTGCTTCAATGCGATTGCGGCCCGTGGCCGCTACGGTGACTACCTTGATTTGAGATAGATTGTTTTTTGTATCTGTATAGTGGGTGCCACAATCGGGGTCCATGGGTGCCACTTTCGGGGTCCATCGGGCATCCGGAGACGGGTTATCAACAGGGGCCGGACAGGCCTCCAGACGATGCCAGAGGGCTTTCATGTCGTCATGATAGCCACTCAGTGTTTCGATGGATTCAGAGCGCAGCCGACGACGCATGATGCCGGATGCTTGCACGATTGCCGCCTCATTTCCCTGCTGCTCCGCGCGCTGGCGTATCACCCCGTTAAGGTCGGCGATCGCATCACGCAGGAACCTGATCTGGCTGCGATGCCGCCGCTCCGCTTCCAGCATCTCCATGAAATCAGGCCAGCGATAGCGTAGCGAGGCAAGGCTGAACCCGACCCGGCAGGTATCCTCCTCGCCCTGCCAGCGCCGCCCCCTCTGACCGTTGCGCCCGTCATGGGCGGTCAGCATCCGTGCCCCGGCCAGTTCACGTACGGCGCGGCGCAGGGAGGTAAGGCACAGCCCCGTCCAGTTCACGAGCGTGGTGTTATGGGCGTAGATGAAGGGGGTCGCCCCTTCCTCCCAGTCTCCTGTCGCCGTGCGCTCGACCATGCACACCAGAAGTTCGAACGCGTTCCGGCTCAGGCCAAGCGGTCTGCGAAGCGCGCGCAACACCCGCACGACATCGTATTTTCCGGGGAATGCCGGAGCAGGCCGCGCCAGTTCGGCCACGGCGTCGAGCATGGCAGGGGTAAGGGTCCGCTTTCCGCGCCGGCGCACCGGGCGCGGGTCATCATTGTGGTCTCGTATCACCATTCAAAAAAGTCCGGGAACCAGAAAGTTTTCAGGAGCCTCACGACCCGGACACCGGACAAACCGCCCCCGTTCGCAATTTTGTCTTGCGTTCCGACGGGACTCTCATGTACGAGGAAATTGTCGCATTTCTTCGTACATGAACTAAGGTTTTTGGGTGCCCTGGCTTTTCCGATTTGGAGATCGGAAGAGGCAGGGTTTCTCATATCTGGGCTAGGTCATCGGTGGGCCTCTGCAATCGGGCGCCCGGTCTGCATGGCTATGCGGCCCGCAGCGCGAAAGCACCTTGCCCCGACTCATTCCGCGCCACAAGCGAAACCTTGGTAAACCGCTGTTTTTCTTGCGTTTTTGTGTCCATTTTGGCACGGCAACCGGATGGTATTTCATGAGCTGATGACCTGTTCCGACGCCCCATTTCCCATGCGATTTGAAATGGTTGCGTAGTACTGACCCACCGTCCAGCCAGTCATGTTGTTGGCGGCGAGGGTTCTGGCGGAGACGAATCTGCTCAATGGCGTACTGCTGTCCGACTCGGTTGCGATTTCCGATCCGGCCTTTGTCCCGAACATGTAGGCGCCATAGGTCTGCGCCGCCGTTGCACTGGTGCCGGTCGATTTCGAAACCGCCGAAGCGTAGTCGCTGATGACCGCACTGGCGACGTCCGCCTGTACGGCCGGATCGCTCCTGTCGGCATCGCTGAGCCCCAGCTTCGCGGCATACTCATCCCATGTCCCGTTGGTGATCTGCCAGACGCCTTCCGCAGAGGATGTGGCGTTGCCGACATTCTGGAAATGGCTCTCGATCTGTCCAAAGGCCGCCAGCGTATCGGGATTGATCCCTTCATCCTCGGCGGCAGTCACGGCGCTCGAGCCATAGGACTGCGCGAGAAGCGTGGACATGGCGTCGGTCGTCCCCCAGGCCCCCGTATAGGTCGTGGCGCCCGAAGAGCCGCCCGTCTGGGACGATGTCCCGGCATAGACGAATTCCGGCGAGCCGGGCTCCATGATGCTCGGGATGACCTGCTGGGGGACCTGCGCCATGGCCGCATGCAGCCACAGCGAGGGCGCCAGCGCCGTTACGAAAAGACGCATCCGCATCATCTGTCCGGGTGGGAAAAGGCGATCATGCCGTTCGCCCGCTGCCCCGCGACCGTGCAGCCGGTCGGGTGATCCGCAACAAGCGGGCGATAGGCCACCACGTCCCGGCTCGGTATCCATGCAAGGATGCGCCCGGTGAGTTCAACCTGCGTCCAGCCGTCGCGGGTGGTATCGGTGACAGCGATCTGCGGGGCGGCCACCCCTACCTGACGCGCCGTGCGCGCGGGTGCCGCGTAAAGTGGTTCGAAATCCGTGGCGGGACTTTTGCATGTCGCCGGAACCGGAAGGGGCGAGAGGGTCTGCGCCTGCGCGGGCGGATTGACCGGCGGCCCCCAGTTCCGATGGCCGATCTCGGCCTGCCGTTCCGCTGAAAGATGGTCCAGCGCGTCGGGGGGGAGATGCTGGGCAAAGGCGGGTGTGGCCGCCAGCGCCAGACCGAGCATCAGGGCAAAGGTGTTCCGCATGAAATCCTCCTTGGGTGGTGCGTTCGTTACAGGACTGAAGATGGCACGTCCGTTTGTGGGTGCTGACATGGCATGCAAAAAAACTCACCCACAACCACGCATGGGATGGTGAAGGAACCTTACTGGAGGACCCTTCATGCGACGCTTCATGCCCGCATTTGCCATCCTTGCCCTGCCCGGCCTTGCCCTGGCGGCGCCACAATGCCCATCCGTGGCCGATACACCCGCCCGGCCTGCGGCTGTGGCTGTTCCACAGGTCGGCGGGCAGCCACAGCCCCGCCCCATACCGGCGGCCGAGATCGCCCGGAGTCCAGCCCTGAGCCGGATTGCAAGCCAGGGAGCCAGCGTGTTCGATATCGGCAGGCCGGAAGACCAGCATGGCCTGCGCGCCGTCTACGCGCGCAATGGCGACCATTTCCGGGTGTTCTACATCACGCCCGATGGCGGCGCTGAAATCGGCGGGGTGATGTGGGATGCGTCAGGCCATAACCTGACCCGCGATGAGGTGGCGCCCATCCGGGGCACCATTCCGACTGTGGTCCTGCACGGTCAGGGAAGTTCACGGAGCGAACCCGGGGCTGCCGCATCACCGGCCACCGTCAATCCGGTCGGCCGGCTTTCCGCCGCATCCTTTGGCCTGTACGGGCGCAGGGACGCGCCACGGGTCTATATGGTGGTCGATCCGCTCTGTCCGTATTCCACCCGGGCGTTGCAGACCCTTCAGCCCTATGTCGATGCGGGCAGGCTGCAGCTCGCCATCGTGCCGATCTCCATCAACGATTACGAAAACCACGGAGCCAGCACGCCTGCGGCAGTCGCCATGCTGAGTGCGGCCCCTGATGGCATGGTGCCGGTATGGCGGCGGATCATGGCACAGGGGCACGCACCTGCGGACGGAGCCGTATCCGAGACTGCGGAAGCGGCCCTGACGCTCAATCTCGACGCAGCGCACGCCATCGGCGTCCGGGGCACGCCCACCATTATCTGGAGTGGCCGGGACGGCGCACCCCACGAGGAAGCCGGGCTACCCGATGACGTGGACGGGTTTGTCGCAGGACTGGCTTCGTGAGCGGGCCGACGAGGCGGGGGCGGATGGTCCGCGCCCTGAAATGGCTGTCCTTGCCGTTCCTGGTGCAGTTCGTCAGAAGCTACCGGGTCGCGCGCGACGGCATGCGCGCACTGGCTGACATGCGGCCGGATCACGATATGCCAGCCGCAGTCGCACGGTCGCAGATCGAGGACGATGCCATCCGGCGGCAGGCACGGAGCAGAACCCGGCGATACGGACGGTTCTGTGCCCTCTTGCTGGCCATTGTAATCGCGATGTGGGGGCACGCCGTGTTCTGGAACGGGGAGGGTATTCTCTCGCCTGCCAGCATCCGGTCGCTGGCGCTGAGCCTCATACTGGGCACCCAGTATGTCAGCCTGTGCTTTTCTAACTGGATGGCACGGTCGCACAGACGGGGATCATTCTCTGATTTTCTGCAGGACGGACGTGACTTCTGGCCGCGATAGACGAACCCGCCCGGAATGTGGCACTCCAGTTCGTGTAGGCGCGAACATAAATTCCTTCACGGTTCGCGCTTCAGACGGCTCGGGACAGCACCAGATGGCCGATTTCAGGGACTCAGAATATTACGGCTCCCGGGTGGAGCCTGCGCGACGCGAATCAGGCTGGCTCTCCGATGGAGACTTCATCCGCCGCGGTCGAGAAGAATTCAGGAATTACCGGATAGGGGCGGGAGGGAATTCGCTCCCGACCGCAAAAGGCATCTTCTCCCTGATCCTGCTGATTTTGGCGGTCGGGGCACTGTTCTCCATTGCTCAGGGACTTGAGGCGGTCATGAACAATGCCTCTAACGCCATCTACGACGTTGACAGATACCTTTCCGCCTTCCCCTGGAAAGGAATAGCGATCGTGATCGCTGATATCTGGTTGGGCGTATATATCTGGCTCAAGCTGTTGTAGTTCGTGGTGGCAGTGCCTGAATTTGGCATGTCAGCCAGCATTTCTCAAACTGGATGGTATGGTTGCGGAGGCAAGGATCATTTTCGGGTTTTCTACAGGTACAGACGTGACTGCTGGCGGCGATAATACCAGTTTGCAGAAGCGAACGGCTCCATTTCCGGCGTAACCACTGAATCTTGCGGTCTTTCAACGCAGTATCAGGCAGGCGCCTATGTTCTTACCGTGCGGCATGACGGTAGGAACCGACTGCCTGCAAGGTTGGAATGTTCGAAACGTCCACTGCTCGTGCCGCATGCCATTCATCATAAGCGGCCTGCATCCGGATCCAGAGACCGGGACCGTTCCCGAACAGCTTGCCCAGTCGCACTCCCACTTCCGGACTCACAGGCTTGCGCTCTGCGAGAATATCATAGAGATGCTGTCGGGAAATGCCCAGAAACTGCGCAATTTCTGTCTTGCTCCGCTCAGTCGCAGGAATCACATCCTCTCGGAGCAACTCGCCTGGATGAGTTGGGCAGCGACGAACGGTGCTAACCATGGTTGCCTCCTGGTGGTACTGTTCAAAATCAAGAACGTAGGCGTCGCTGTCTCTAAACTCGAAGGTAATACACCACGGCCCGTTTACGTGAACTGTATATCGGGTCGGTGTATGCCCCTTGAGGGCATGAAAGTCGAACCCGGGCAGGTTCATATCGTCTGCATTGACCGACGCATCAAGCGCATCCAATCGACGCAGAATACGACCATGAAACCGCGCATCAATCCTCGACTTTCCTGTCTCCCACAGCGCCTTGAGCTGCTTGTTTGCGAACGTCTTGATCATTCTGTCGTGCTTGTAAGCAATCTGCTTACAAATGTCAATGAGTTCAGAAGGTGCCAGCCCTCCCGGACTGGCTGCCCACCGACCACGAAGCGCCTTCGTAATCCGGCCGGTCTGCCTGGTCGGCTGGATCTGACGGTTTCACGATATTACCGGCGCGTGACGCGACAGCAGGCTTCCAGCGTGCCGGAACGGATCCATAGGGTGCATACGGGTCATACAGTGCCTGCCGGACCGCTGGGGGCCTGAGCGGTCGGCTAGATGCCGATGTGAGGTTCCCGTGGGAACATCCGGAAACCGCAAGCGCCAGCCCACCCAGCAATGCAAGCCGCATCATCCCTTGCGTCCTTTGAGTGCGGCAATTTCTCTTTCAAGCTCTGCCACACGCGTTTTCAAGCGCTCTGATTTCCGGTCAAAAAAATCCCGTTCTGCTTTTACTGCCCGGCCATAATCTCTGAACTCATTGCGGTTTTGTTCATACGTGACTGCGGCGCTCTCCCAGTGCCGGGCATTGGCCTGAAGCCGTATGACCTCCTGCCGCAACGCCTCGTTCTGCCGTACAACGGCGTTGTAATCCGCCACCGAGATGGCGTTGTTCGCCATTTTTTCCGTTGCGCGCCGGATGCGGATAAGCTGGTCAAAGTCAAGAAAATCACCCATTGCGCCTAACCTTCCTCGCGACCTGAAACCATAAGGTGGGACTGCGTTGTTGAATCCAGTCCCTTTGAACCGGGAGCGGCAGACTTTTCTTCTTTTGCCCCACCGCTTGCAGCACTGGAAACACTATCCTGCAACAGACGCGCGCCTTTTTCCATATGCGGTTCCAATGGCTGCGTTGTGCTGTCAGAGAAATTATCACTATCGACACGGCTCATCGCGTTCATGCCCGCCATGGCTGGCAGATGATGCGGCAACGTGGAGATCAGCCGGAAAGACATGACGGCCAGTGTCATCTCCGTCGTGACATACATGGCCAGCATCACCACGATCCCGACGAAATTGTCCAGCAGGTAGCCCTGCGCAAACACGAAGCCGGTTGCCACGGAGAAGCTTTTCATCAGCAGCCAGGACATCGCGGAGAAGATCGTGTAGCTCAGGATCAGCCCGATCACCATCATGGAGGGCCGGAAGATGATGGTGAACAGCACCTCATATCCCCGGATGCCCTTGCCGTGCAGGCCCTCGCCTTCGAACACCATATGCGCCAGCATCCATAACGGCACGGCGATGACCGCCTCGATCACGAGGATGAGCCAGCCACCGACACCCGCGATCCAGTAAAGATAGGGGGTCATGGGCAGCACGTAAGCCAGCGTGACACCGGGCACCAGCAGCATGAACGCTCCCGCGAAAATCGGCGTCAGGAGCGCGCTGATCGCGCCGCTGAACACCATGGCCGATGCCGCGGCCGCCACCTCTCCGGGCTGGCCTGTCACAAAGCCCGCCACGGCCGCCGCACCGGACGCGGTCTTGCTCGCCCCTACGGCCGCCATGCCTATGACAGTCAGGGCGATATCAATCAGCACATGTCCCAGCGTAATCATGCTGGCCAGCGGGTCGGTCCATCCCGACCCGCCCCCGCTGATCGGGTGACTGGTGTTATCGCCAGAACTGGGGGCGATCATCTCGTTGAGGATCAGGGTGAAGACATCCTCGTTGATCCCGATGGCGCGCGTAATCTGGCTGAGCAGGGAATCTGGTGAACTGCCGATGCGTCCGCGGGCGAACATGCGCGGTGCGCCGTAGGGCGCGCTGGCCTGATCGGCGGTGATGATGTTGTCTTCCTGCTGGGCGAGGTAATCGCCGATGGCCTGTGCGAACGGGAGGACGTCATCAGAAAGATACCAGCCCAGTCCCGTCCATGCCGGTGCGGTGATGGTGGGCCGGAGCGACGAGAAGGCGAGGATTTCCGAGTTCAGGCTGGCAATTTCCAGATAGTAGGCTCCCAGCCCGCTCCATCCAAGGTTCTGCAGGGCCGTAACCCCGGCATCGGCCCCCGATCCATCGGCCGCGGACCGTATTTGCGAGACCGCACTGGAGGCGATCGACGACAGCGCATTGGAATAGGACTGCGTGTTGACAATCAGAACGGCATCAAGCGAGCGAAGTGTCGAAACATTCCGGGTTGCCCACAAAGTGGCTGCGATACCCTGCATGGGGCCACGGATGTTGCTGACGAGGTTTGTCAGGGCCTGCTGCTGCTGCGGAGCGAGGGAGGAAAGGTCGATATAGGGTCCGAGGGACGATGTGGTCATGCGCGCAGAAGACGTTGGAACCTGCAGGGTAATGCTGCCACATGGGGCGGCGGCGGTCTGTTCGCCTTCTGCGAGGTTATAGGACAGCGTGACCCTGCCGGACCCGTTATTCTGCACGGTGGGCTCGGGGATCAGATTGTGGTTGTTTGACGCGTTGTTGATTATGGCACGACAGAGTTCGCTGGCCATCACACCGAAGATGATTTCACGGGTAGCGGGGGCCATGGGCTGCGCCAGCGGCAGGGCGTCCGGACCAACGGCCCGGATCGTAATATTCTGAAGATTACGCGCCATGCCTATCGCCGATTTGGAGGCGAGCAGGACCAGATCCTGACCGGTCGAAAAACCGCCGAAGGTGCTTATGGGGCTCATCATGATAAGCGCCGTCGCCACACGCACCGGAACCCAGCCGCTGAAACTGGCAGAGAATATCTTGCCGCTTTCAGCGGTGCGGTGGATCTGCATGACCGTGGCATAGGAGATCCATGCCGCGACGATCAGCATGACATAGGCGGAAAAATACGAGAGCATCGTTCCCGTAGTGGTCTGGGACGAACTGCCCATCGGGAAAATGCTGTCCAGCACGCGCCCGGTCCAGTCATCCCCTGCCGCCAGATCGCTCCAGGTGACGTCGGATGCGGTGGTATCCGCATGGGCGCTACCTGACAGGAGCAGATAACCTGCCAGGAACACGAAAGCCATCAGCCAGAAGCGGCTGACCGGGCGCGGGCGCGTGTGGATCAAGGCTCAGCGCTCCATGGAGGGGCTGCTGTCACGTCCGCGCTGCTGCCCGAAGATACGTTCGAAATGCGCGCGAAACTTCTCGACCAGTCGTTCGACCAGCCCCCCTATGTCCTGCAGGAAATTCCTGCCAGCCTGCTCGCCCGGGACTTTTTCGAGTTCCAGGCCGAGAGCCGCGACATTCCGGGTCGTCTCCACAACGGGGGCCTGTTCGGATGCCCCGCGCTCGCGTGTCTCCTCGTCCAGTCGCCTCGTAGCCGTGCGCAGTCCGATGCCGGCCTTATGAAGCTCGTTGCGTGCTGCGACAAAGCCCGGATTAGTCTCGCATATCGTATTATATTCATTGCGCAGGTCGGCGAACGGGCCATCGGCTGTCATGCCCGCCACCACAGCGGGAACCGTTTTCCCTGACGTGCGGGCGGCGGTCTCGATACGCTCGAAGAAACCGGGCTCTTCCTGACGGAGATCGCCCAGCCGATCCCTGACCGTATCCATCGCGGTCGTCGTGGCGGCGATCATCTTGTTGATCCGGCTCTCATCCCGCTTACCCCTGAAATTACTGGCCCATTTACCGATGCCGGCAATCGGCGAGGGAATGTTCGAAGGTGCGGGTTGCGGTTTGTTCTGGGGACTGGCAGACGCTTCGGTCTGCTCTTGATCGGGACCTTTTGGCGATTGAACGTTATTCGGAACCTTAACTTCTTGTGGTTCACGAACCGAAGAAGGCTGTGATTCCTCGGCCTGTCGCGCGGCCTCCCGATCCCCGTCCCGTACCTGATCCTCTATATTTCGAGAACTGGCAGCCTTTGCTGAAGCGGGCACATCCTGAGGCTGCTCATCGCCCCGTGATGCGCGCGATGATCTTTCATTGGCGGGAGCCGTGCCCGGTTCGCTATCTTCATGCACGGTCTCGGGCGCGGCCCCTCGCGCCAGCTCGGCCTCCTGAGGCGGCGCAGCAAATCCCGGATCTCCGGCTTCCGGCGGGAACGGCTGTGCTTCCGCTGCAGCTGCCGGGGATGGCTGGCTCCGGACAGGCTGTTCAGCCACCAGTTCAGGCGCAATAACCGGCTGGACCGGTGACGGGGCGGCTGCCCGCGCAATAACCGGCGCCCCCAGTGACGCCTGCACCTGCTGCACAAGATGCTCGGCCGCCATCCGGGCCATGAAGGACTCCTGCTGCTCGGGCGTCAGGCGCGCCGTTTCCATCGCGACCGAGCGGATGTCCGTAATCAGCGCGTGGTCATGCAGTGTGGCGGTCTGCTCAAGGGCGGCCCGGATCTGCGGGTTTTCAAGCCCGGGATAGGTGGATGCCAGATGCGCCATGCCTGCGGTCAGGAAGGGCGAGACAGCCGGGGCCTGACCCGTGCCGCTGAATTTCTGCCAGTCCTGCACCAGCCATGCGACCTGCGTGCAGAAACGCGGATCGTTTTCAAGCGCCGGGTTTTCCGCAAGGCGCTTCTGAAGGTCTGCGAGATCCTTCGCAAGACCGCGTTCGCCCTCGGGAACGGTGCGCTGCTGCGCATCCAGACCAGCAAGGGCCGTTGCGATAAAACTCTGGGAGGTGGTTGTCTGTGACATATGATCCTCAGTTGCTGGAAGTGGACGGGACAGGCATCGGGGAAGTCCGGGGCCTGCGCTGTTCCGCCGTAATGGAAAGACGCGTCGCCTCGGCCAGCGCGCGGGTCTGGTCGAGCTTGAGCTGCTGCCACAGCAGCCAGTTGCGTTGCGCATCAAGGAGGGCGATCTGGATCAGGACCGACTTTTCGCCGGGCATCGCCTGAAGATCGCCCTGCCAGTCCGTGCCCGCATATTTGCGGTTGACCTCAAGCTCGGTGGCTTCCCACTGGCTGCCTGTGTCGGTCTGGGTAATGCCCTCACGCTGCGCTTCGGCTTTCTGCGCCGCGGAAAGCGTGACCGTGCCGGTATGCCAGCTCAGGACATCGTCACCGATCTTGTGTGCAAGGGAGATCGCCGCGTTATAGCCCCGGCGCTGGGGGAGGCCCTGCTGCCCTTCGGTAGTGTTGAGGGCGCTGCCCCGCAATGCCGCGGGCGCCACCGGCTGGATCAGGGTGGTTTCGTAGTCGTTCGCGCGATCAATCGCCGTCTGGTCCGCATAGACGGGCGGGGTCAGAAGGCTGGAGGCGTTCTGGTCGGCCGCCTTTACCCCGGCGGCCGCAAGCGAACAGATCCCGGCTTCTGCTTCGGCATCGTCGCAGTATTTCGAGAAATGATGCGTATTGTTGGCCTGCGCCGCCTGTCCCCCGCCAGCCCATGACGGCGTATCCCGGGCCGCGTGCGTCCGGTTGTCCTTTGCCCCGTCGAGCGCGGTCGCCACCGCCATTGCGTTATGCGCCGCTACAACCGCTGACTGTCCGCCTTCAAGGTTGAGGCAGTCCTGGCGGTTGACTGCATGATCGTCGCGGATCTGCGCATTGCGCACATCGCGGGCCAGTCGGGCCTGGACCAGGTTGTTCGCATCCGCAATCTGCTCCTGCGCGCCCACCTGCGCCTTCATATAATTGCTGAGCTGGGTAAACCCGTTGCCGAGCGAACCATTGATGAGGCCGAGCGAGTCATTGAGAACAGTCTTTGTCGTATTGACGACCGAGTTCATTGCACTCTGCAGGGCGGTGATGGCGGCTATGATCGGCCCTTCATCAATCCCGAACAGCGCATAAGCTGGCCGGGGTGCCAGCATCATGCCCGCGGCAAAGCAGGCGGATGCAAGCAGGATGCCGCGCGCCGCCCTCATTGGGAGATCTCCGAGATGCCGGAACCAGGGCCCATGAGCTGGAGCGAATAGCCATCGGGAAGCTGGGAATCTCCCGTGACGTCCCACGAACTGTCGCCGCTGGTATTCGTGGCCGTGCTGATAAGCGCGTCACCCCCACCCCCGAAATTAAGCGAGGGACAGAACGCGCCTGCCCCCAGCCCGAGATCGAAATTGTTGTCGAGGCCGGTTACGGTCAGGCCACACTGCGCCGCGCCTTCGAGGTTCTGCCATACACTGGTCAGTTCCGAGCACACCTTGCCCATGGTCGCCTGTGCGATCGAGGCGACGTTGAGCCCGTTGGTCAGCACATCCAGTCCCGCGCCATTGAAGAAATTGCCCAGACAGGTGAACTGCGTAACGGATTGGGGCTGGTGGATCGTCGTATCGTCCGCTTTCATCTGGGCGGCAGCACCTGTCGCCGCGGACTGGATCAGGGTTTCGCATCCCGTAGCCGAAGCCCCCATGGCTACACGGGCATGAAGGGCAAGGCAGGCTATCGCCACGGCTCCAGCATACGCGGTCCGTTTCATTCGACGGGCTCCGGCATGACGTGGGCGCTGTTATCGCCATGACCGGTAGCGGCCACCTCCCTCTGGGGGGCTGGCGCAAGGACGTCACGGGCACGCCCGGCCTCCAGCCATTCCGGCAGGCGGCTTTCCACCATACGATCTTCCTGATGATCCATAACTGGCTCCGACAGACATTATCGTGCCGAGGATAGGTCTGGCGGTTGTGGGTCCGGACAGGCGTGATGGCGCACATCGCCGTCGCGGCCAGACTCCGTGTCCAGCCGGGTGGATACATTGCACCCATGCGCGGAGTACATGGCAGGTACGACAGAAAATCTATCGAACGCGAATTCGTTATTATAACTAGGGATTTCTGAACGAAAGAATTACTGTCCACGACCGCGGACCAGAGCGATTATGCGTGCAAAGCTGTTATTCGCCGTGTAATGTAACGAACATATTCACTAATGATTACCGGTCAGGAGGGTTCTGGTGCGATCTTCATTAATAACAGGAAGCGCATTTTCCCGTTTCTATCAGGACCCGTTCGCTCCTGTATTTATCCCTTCCGCCATTCCCTTTGTGCGGACTGGTACAGACGGCAGGTTCCCCGGTAACGGCAGGACGGGTCGCACAGCGCGCTGGAGCGCGGATGAAGAGCGGTACGTTACATTAAGGTACCCCACGCAGGTTACGGTCAAATTCATCGCCAGCGTTACGGGCCGTACAATCGGGGCCGTACGCGCCAAGGCTTTACGCCTTGGCTTACGTCGACCGCTACGCGGTCGGGCGGCTGACGCCGCCTCTGCTCATGACGCCCCCCCCCCCCCCCCCGCATTTTTCGATCACAAATTCAAGTATCTATTTAAATAAACTTGACTTTTCCGGCCTGGTTTCACGCAACCGGTCGGGCCGCGCAATCTGGGATGACAGGGCCGTCACCCATCTTGCCGAACTGTGGAAGCGCCTTTACAGCCCCACTTTCATTGCAGAACTTCTTGGCCTGTCGCCCAAGACCGTGGGCGAAGCCGCCCGCCGTGCCGGCCTGCCCGCACGAACCGGACTGACCCTGCTCAATACCTGCCCGTCCGAAGATCCGTTCGCCGTTCCTGCGAACAGCACGGTGGCCAGCCAGATGATCAGAAAAATCTGCCGCGTCACCAGCCGCATCTTCTTCGTCTCCCCGCGTCACCAGAAAACAGTCCATTGCAGCCTACTCGGCCGCAGGCGCCTTGCCACATATGCGGCCGGGTTCGCCTGAATATGCGCAATAGCAGGCAGGCAGTTACACGGCGTCTACTTGATCCGGCATTCGGGCAACTATTGATGGGCAGGCTTGCCATCGGCCTTATTGTCAGCATGGCGCTCAACCTCGGACTGGCGATCTGCCTGTTCGTCGCCATCACCCATCCACCCCGCGTGCGGCATATCTATCACGACCCGTTTGGCAAGCCGCGCGAGCTGCTCGTCACCAACGAGCCCTATTTTACGGATGCGCAGGTCGCGAACTGGGCGACCGAGAAAGTAACAGGTCTCTATACAATCAATTTCCTGCAATACGCGCAGCAGCTTTCATCCTATGCGCAGTATTTTACGGCGGCCGCGTGGAATACATGGCTCGACGCATTCCGCAAGCCCGGAAACATCGAGTTCATCAAGGCAAGACGGGTCATGCTGACCGCCACCCCGAAATCGGCAGCCTCCCTCAGGTGGGAAGGGAAAACCCCGAGCGGCGATTACGAATGGCATGTCCATTTCCCGATGTATCTCAGATGGGAGAACGGAAGTGGCTCGAAGACCGACCAGCTTTCGGTCGATGTCATCATCCGCAGGACAAATGACCCGCTTCATCCCGACGGACTGGTCATTGCCGAGCTGAACGCGCCCCGCGCCAGTAATGGCGGTGACTGAATGCGCTCCTGTCGTGCGGTATTGCTGGGTCTGCTGCTTGCAACAGCCCCGGTTCCGGCTGTGTACGCACAGTCTCTCAATCATGATGACAGGAACGTACATGTCGATCCTGTCTACTCAGGCACCCTGCCGCCGCCACCTGATGCGGTAAATACGCTGTACAACCGGTTTGACGCAGGACAGCGCGCGCTGGATGGCGTGGATGATCCCCATCGTATCGTTGTGCCGGTGTCACGATCCGTGACGGTCGCCCTGGCCGCTGGCGCGCAGATCAATATCGTGCGGATTGCACAGGACTACCCGGCCTCCATCACGTTCCTCGACGAAACCGGTCAGCCATGGCCGATCGCATGGGACATCGCCAGTAACAAAAATGGTGGCTGCGACCAGGACGGCGCAGGGCATAATACCGCCGTGCGCCCGGTTGGCATCAATGCCTGCGTGCCTGAGCCGGGATCAAACGTCCTGCAGCTGACCCCGGTGACACGCTACGCCCATGGCGGCGTTCTCGTGAGCCTGAAGGGTGCGCCAAAGCCCATCAGTTTCATGATCGTGGCCGGTACAGGCTCCTATGACGCCGATCTTACGGCGCGCATCGCCGCACGCGGTCCCAATGCCCGCGACCGGCCCAGTGCGGGGCCGGAAATCCCGGCCACGGGATCGTCGTTCTTCAACGCCATGCTCGATGGCACCCCGCCTGCGGAAGCCGTGCCGCTTCTCGTATCCGGGGGCGACCCCGATCGCGCGCGCGCGTGGCAGTACGACCACCACATCTATCTGCGTACAAACTACGACGTGCTGTCGCCCGGCCCGACCGGACATGAGGAACAGTATGGCTACGTGGTCTACGAGATCCCCGAGACACCGGAAGTCCTGGTGAATAACGGGGCCGGTACGCAGTCCTTCCCCCTCCATCTCGCGAAGGACGGCCCGTGAACGACCAGCCTGCTCCCCCCAGAACCCGGTTGCGCGCAAGCTTTGACGACACACGGCGCGTCGCAGGCTATCTGATGGTCCTGATCGGGGTGGTTCTGGCCGGCCTGTATTTCATCTTTCATGTAGGCCAGAAGGACAGGCCGCACTCTTCCAGTGTCAGGAGCCCGGCACTGGACGCGCCTGCAGGCGGTGACAACCAGTCATCCCGCCTTGATGACATCACCAGCCAGCAGGAAAAGAAAAACGCCGAAGACGCTGCGCGCAGGAACCAGTCCTACACCGCTGCCCTGACCGGTCGCGACATTCCCAAAGAGCAGCACATCGCCGAACTGGGCGACCTGCCCGGCACGGGGAAACCCAAGCCTCCAGCGCCCGCCAGCGCCCCGCAAGCGCCTGTTCCCCCGCCCCCTGCGGCACCGGTGCCACCCGCGGCGAAGCCTGCTTCGACACCACCGCAGACGGCAGCGGCTGACGACCCTTTCAGTAACGCGCCTGCGTCGCCGCCGCCCGCCACGCACCGGGCTCAGCGCATGGAGGCACACGAAGCGGAGCCAGCCATCAGTCTGGCCGCCCAGGCCGAACTGATCGCGGCATGGTCCGGACATGGCTCCACCCTTGAAATGATGCTTCCCGATAATGACAGCCCGCGCACGGCACGCAGGGGTAATACGATTGCAGGTGCCATTTCTACGGCCGGGACGCGATCGGACGCGGCACGGGATGTGGACAGCACGGGCGGTGGCGCGACCCGGACGTCCTCATCAGGTGCCGCGGATCCGTCTTCGCATGCGGGCGGAAAGCTCCTGCTGGCGGCGGGACGCGGCGTCTATGGCCATTCGGTGATCACCTCGAACAGTGATCTGGGTAGCGAAGTCCTCGTGGAAATCGACTCAGGCCCGTTTGCGAAAGCCCGCATAAGCGGGGCGCTGGAAATGAAAAACGACCGGCTCATCATCAGGTTCAATCGCCTCATGATCGGCGATGCCGCCCCGCTTCAGGTCTCCGCCTACGCCGTCTCCCCCAGAACGGCGGAAACAGGTGTCGCGTCCGAAGTGAACGAACACCTTGCCACACGCATCATCCTGCCCACGGCCGCAGCCTTCGTCGAAGGTCTCGGCAACGCGATGATGAGTGCAAACACAACATCATACACCGGGGGATATGGGGTCAGCGCCTTCACCCATCTCAACCTTGCCCAGCAGATGGGTGCCGCGGGCGGTCGCATGGGACAGGAACTCTCCAGGTCCTCCAGAAGCAGACCCCGCAGCAGGCGACGGTGAAGCTCAAACAGGGTGATGAGATCGGCGTCCTCTTCGACGAACCCGTCTACGCGCCCTGATCCGCACCCACAACCGGACATCCCACAATGGGGTGAGAAGGAGAGATACCCCATGAAAGGTAGCGCACTCATGCAGGACAATGACGGCGGCTCGGTCACGATGCTCCGCACGCCCGCAGCCCCACCAACGGGCGGTTCCGACGCCCAGCCCCCGCCCATGCAGCCGGGCTTTCGGCAGCCGGACAATACCGGCACGCAGACGCAATCCGCCCCCTCACAGGTCATGACCGCACGGGGGCATGTCCCGCAGGACGGAGCGCAGGCCCCGCGACCCGGCATTTCGCGCAGGACGCTTTATACCGGTGCGGCAGTCGTCATCGTCGCAACAGCCCTTCCGGGCTTTGTCGCCATGCGCCACGGCGTAAGCCTGCCGTTCGCTGCCACGCACGAGGTCGCTCATTCCAGCGACCCGGCCGTCAATCCCGCACCCGCATCGGCCCGCGCGGCAACCATCTCGCCGCCCCAGCTTGATGCAGCAGGCGTGTCAGCGCAGGGCGGCCCCGTGCAGCCGCCGACCCTGCCCCGGAATGCAGCCATTGCCCATCCTCCAGGCATCCCGGCGACCCCGGCGCCGGCGGGGATATCTGACGCGGCCCTGCCGACGTCATTGAATGTCGCCATGCAGCCAGCACAGCCACAGCCCCCCGCCCTGCCGTCTGCTCCTGTCACTGCCCTGCCTGCAGCACCCCCGACGCAGCCAGCGGTCGAAGCACCCTCCACCGCCCCCACGCAGCCGAGCGCCGAGGATCGCCTTCTCGTGGAGGTAAGTCACAGGATGGAAGAGCTGTCCGACCATGTGGACGCCCTTGAACATCAGCTCGACACCACGCAGCAGGCGATGGGAGAGCGACTGGCGACCAGCATCGGCGAATTCGGTGGCCGTCTTGATGAACTGCGCCACCGCCAGGATATGCTGGAAACGCAGGCTCATGAACAGGCGGCCAGCAGGGCGCAACCGCAGCCCGCGCCGGCTCCCGCGACCGAGGCTGCAGCACCGGCAAGTGCCGCGCCTTCAGCCGCGCCCCCCGCGAAAGCATCCCCCGCACCGGAAAAGAAGCCTGCGCGCCATGAAAGCGCACATCATGAAGCACCCGCCGCACCGGCGATTTCCCTGCCGCATTACACGGTGCAGGCGGCAGCCCCTGACATCGCCATCCTGACGGGGCCGGAAGGCAGCCCGATCCGGGTGGAACCCGGCACGGATCTCGGAGCGTGGGGCAAGGTTTCCACGGTCCGCCAGGAGCGCAACGGCTGGGTGGTCCAGACCGATCATGGCGTGATCCGGTAATCGTCCCATGCAGGGACTGTTCAACTTCATTGCGGATATCGGTTCGGCGCTGGAATGGCTCCTGCCGATGTTCTGCTACGTCGGGGGCAGCGGATTCCTGATCGGTGGCGTCTACGGGATCTACCAGCGCTCGGCGCAGGCGAACGGACTGGCCAGCCGTCCCTTCGTGCCCGAACTCATGATTCTGGCGGGAGCGACCTTCCTGTCCTTCCCGCAGTTCCTGAACATGGGCAACCAGACCCTCGGCTTCGACAGCACGGCTTCCCTGTCGGAAGGCAATGCGCCCGCCGCAGTGTCCATCGACGCCCTGACCAGCGCCGTTTCCGGTGGCCCGGTACAGGTCCTTACGGCAATCCTGCATCTCTTCCGGTTCTACTTCATGAGCTACGGCGCACTGATCGTCTACTTCGCGATCATCCGGCAGGTCGGCCGCGCCCGGGGCATCAACAACTCTTCCACCGGCCTGAACATGATCATGCTGGCCGGTGGCTTCTTTGTCATGAACGCGGACGTCATCGGCCCCATGCTCCTTCAGGAGCTGAACCTGACATCGTCATGAAAACGCTCCGCCAAATCCAAACGGTGAATCATCCATGAACAGACTTCATCAGGCACGAAAACTGGCCTCCATCCTCGGCGTTTCCCTCATCGCACTCCATCTGGCCGAGACAGCCGCGCACGCGCAGGCCATCGACCAGATGGCTCAGACCGCAAGTGCCCATGTCATTACGGCATGGGGCTACCTGCTGAACATGGTCTGCTGGATCGGCGGCGGCCTGCTCCTCGCGATCTCCGTATTCTCGTGGTACCAGCACCAGCGCAACGCCAATTCCGGCATACGGATGGGCATGGTCATTGCCGGTCTGGTCTGCGGCGGGTTGCTGCTGACACTGCCGTTCCTCGCCAAGACCGCGACATTTACCCTCTTCGACCAGTCTCCTGCGGTTACCGGCGAACAGAAGCAGATGCTGTTCGATCAGTGACATGTATGATCCTGTGATACATGCGAGGGCGCCGGAAGGCGCCCTCAGACTCTCGACACAGGGCATCCGGCCGGGACAGGGCTGCATGTGCTGCGGTCGCATCGACGCCCGTGTCACCGTGGCTGATGTCGTCGTGTGCCTGACCTGCGCTCCCGCCTACGCACTTGATGAGCCGGACATTGAAACGGTAGCAGCCCTCATATGGCTGCCACAGATGGATCAGGGCGTGCTGGGCCGTCTGGTCAGCGCCATCCATCTGGCCCGCAAACATCCTGAAATAACGGACGTAGCGGGCATGGGTGTGGCAGCAGACCACGCCAGCCGCACTTTCGGCGAACTCCATGCATTACGCGCAGAGGCCCGTGAACGCTTCGGCACGGACTCACCGGCCACGCTACGCCGGGTGGTCTCACGCACCCCGTCCCCCGATCTCGACGCCCGCAACGGCATGTCGGGACTGCGCATCCTCATGCGCGGAACATGGTTCGGTACAGACCCCGACTTCTATCTCCGCACGCTCCATGACCAGGCGACGGGCTCATGAAAACACGAACGCAGAAACACGAAGTCGGCCGCCGCGACATGCCACTACGCAGGACGACGTCCCCGACGGGCGCCATACTGCGCGTTCTTGCCAGCCTGTCGCGGGTATTCCGCCGCGACCTCACATCGTTCTGCGACCTTGCGACATGCGACGCGAGTGGCCTGATTACCTTCGGTGGCGATTACGCCACCGTCCTGCGCATCGGCGGCCTGCGCAGGCTGGCGACAAAACAGGACATCATCGACGCGGCCAGGGGGCTTCGCGACGAACTGGTGAGCCTGTTTACCGAACCCGGACATGCCCTGCAGTTCTGCTACGCCGCCGATCCGGATGCCGCCCAAGACGTGGTGGAGCGCAACCTTGCCGACCGGCGCGCGATCGCCCGCGCACTGAACGCCGGCTTCGAGGATATCTTCTCCGAACGCGCCCGCGTGCTCACGCCTTACATGCGCGAGGAACGCATATGGCTCGTACTATGGACACGCCCCGGCCGCCTTTCCCGCCCCGAACAGAAGCTGGCCGCGCGACGCCAGAAGCGCGACACGGCAATGCTTCCCCCGCTCGGTGACGCGCAGAACCCCTGCCTGTCGAACCCGGAACTGGCAACCATCCATACAGCCTTCGTCGGTCGCGTCATGGAGGCCATGTCCAAACGTGACGTCCTGGTGGACGAACTCCCGCCGCGCGACGGGCTGCGTGCGATCCGTGAGGAAATCCTTCCCGAAACCGCGAGCAGCACATGGACACCGTCCACACCCCTGGACCGCCCGCCGCAGCATATTCCCGACGAGGACAGGCCGGCGGACATTTCAGACATGCTCTGGCCGCCGCTGCGCGAACAGCTTTTCCTTGACGATGCCTATACGCGGGACTTTTCCACGATCCGCATCGGCGTGAATGACTGGACGCCGGTCGACATGACCCGCGCTCCGGACCCGAATACGCTGGCGCCGTTCACCGAACTGGCCGCGCGCATGGCCCAGCGCAGGATGCCGTGGCGGATGGGCGCGCTGATCGAGGGCGTACGGCCCGGCTACATGAACTGGAAGGCCGCGATCGCCACCTTTCTCAAATTCGGCACCAACAGGGCCATCCACATCGCCTTTCAGGAACTTGACGCCATCCGCGCGCGACAGGGGGAGGCGATCACCAGGCTCCGCGTCTCCTTTGCCACGCGGGCCAGCACGGGTGACGACGAACGCCTCGGAATCAGGGCCTCACGGCTGCAGCAGGCCATTGGGGCATGGGGCGGCGCAAGTGCGACACGGGTATGTGGCGACCCCCTTGCCGGTGTCATGTCCTCATCGCCGGGGCTCGCGATCGCCTCAACCGCGCCACCAACGGCAGCCCCCCTGACCGAAGCCCTTGCCCTGATGCCGTGGGCGCGGCAGGCATCGCCATGGCGCGACGGCGCCATCATGTTCCGTGCGGCGGACGGGAAGATCGTTTTCTTTGACCCATCCGGCGCCGGACGGGGCGCGGTGCTCGACCTTTTCGTCGGCCCCTCCCGTCGCGGCAAGTCCGTCCTCGATAACGCCCTGCTTCTCGGCACGCTGCTCAGCAATGCGAGCATGAGCGATGAAGGGCCGCGCATCCCCATGATCGGCAAGCTCGATGTCGGGGATTCAACCAGTGGCTTTGTCGATATGGCGATCAATGGCCTGCGCCCCGAGGACCGCCACCTCGCCTTGCACGTTCCCTTCCAGCTCATCGTCGACCACGCCTACAACATCTTCGACACCGAGGCGTGCTGCCGCAAACCCCTGAGCTATCATCGCACGTTTCTCGAAAACTTCCTCTCGCTGGTCTGCACCCCGCTGGATGGCAAGGCATTCGAGAGCATGAACCAGCTGATTTCGGCGGTGATCACCTGTGTCTATGAACTCTATTCCGATGAAGGGCCGTCGGTCAGGCCCAGGATGTACCGCGCCGGCATGCGCCCCGACGTGGACGCACGCCTCGCCAGCCTGCGCATCGACGTCGCGCAATACGCGACATGGTGGGACATCGCCGACGCCTTCGCGCAGGCCGGTGACATGCGGTTCGCACACTTTGCGACCCAGCAGGCGGTGCCCGTCATGGCGGACCTGCTGGACGCCATACGCGAAGACCGGATCAGGATTCCGTTTGAAAAGCCCAATCCGACAGGCGGACAGGAAAACTCGATCGACATCTTCCACCGCTACATCACTTCGTTCATCAGCCGCTATCCCACCCTGAACCAGCCGACCAGGCTGGATCTTGGCGATGCGCGCATCATCGTGGTGGATATTGCCCGCGTCGCACCCGAAGGGCACGGGGAGTCCCAGCGCCAGACGGAACTCATGTTCCTGCTTGGCTTCCAGATCATGGCCCGGAACTTCTTCCTCGACCCCGATGAAGCCCATGACGTCCCCGAGCATGTGCGCCCCCATCACGAACGGCGGTTTCGCGAATTCCGTGAATCCTTCAAGCGCATCGGCTGCGATGAATTCCAGCGTACGGCGGGTGCGCCACTCATCCAGCGCCAGTTCGAGGAAGCTGCCCGCCGCGCGGCCAAGCTCAACGTGAAAATCGGGCTCGCCAGCCAGAAACTCGGCGATTTCGGGACCTATCTCATCCAGCATTCCACCGGACGCTTCATCCTTGGCGCGGCCAACCCGGACGAAGCCACGGAAATTGCCGAGACGTTCCGCCTGACACCCGCTGGCCACCAGATCGTTGAAACCGGCCTCACCGGCCCGCGACAGGACGGGGCCGGATCTCCGCTGCTCCTGCAGATCCTCGTGCATGGCGCATGGTACGAACTGCATGTTCTCAACCTCATGGGACCGATCGAACTCTGGGCGCTTTCAACCACGCCCGAGGATACGGCACTGCGTCGACGGGTCTATGACGCCCTGGGCACGACCGAAGCCCGCCGCAGACTGGCGCAGGTCTTCCCGCGCGGCACGGCCCTGACGGAGATCGAGCGCCGGAAACAGGCCCGGACCCGACAGGGCGAGACGGCGACGGTGGCCATGGGTGGCGTCGTAAGCGAGCTGGCCTGCGAAATCATCAACGGCACGGGGCTGGGTACGGTCATCCGCGAAGAAAAAGCGTGACGCATGTCCGGACCCACAAACGATGCCGTGATACTGTCTTCATGAAACGAAACCACCTTCTGCTCGCGGTGCTGCCGCTCCTTGCCGGATGCACGGAGCATCCGGATACGGCGCCCGTCGATGTGACCACACCGGGACTGCCTTCGCCCGAACTGGCGCTCCAGCACAGTATCGACCGCGTTCACAGTTTCATGGGGAGCCTGAACCAACGGCTGGAAGTGCCATCCCCGGTAGCGGCCCCACCCGGCGCGGCCGAAGCCGCACTGGCGAAGACGGCTCCCGCTGCCGCGCCATCCGCATCACCCGCGCTGCCGGCGCCGGCCGCCACGCCGCAGACTGCCCGTCCCGATCCCGCACCCGTCTACGGCAAGGGCGGTATCGTATGGTTCGCCTATGCGGATGGCTCTCCTGTCATCACCTGTGCTGCGGGCGATCTGTGCATTGTGCGGCTGCAGGGGGGCGAGACGGCATCGCAGGATGCGGCAGTGCTGACCGGAAGTGCCGGCTGGCGGGCCGATGTGGTACGCGGCACGAAGGGCGTGCATGCAGGTTGGGCGGTCGCCATTTCAGCGACATCACAGGCGACCGAGGCCGTCCTGCGACTTGTGACCAACCGACGTTCCTACATCCTGCGCCTCACACCCCGTGCGCCAAGCATGCGGACGGTGGCCTTTGCCTACGGCGCGAATGATCCGGTTTCCCAGCCGGAACCGGCCGAGATACCCGCCAGCGGGACACATGACAGGTCGCCTCCCGACTTTTCCTATCGCATGAGCGGTGCGGAACCATCATGGAAGCCCATGCGCGTGTATCGCGACGGCGGCCGGACATACATCCAGTTTCCACCGGGGGGCATCAATGCCGCGCCCCGCCTGGTCATCGTCTCCCCGCAGGCATCAGGCGTGCAGGATTATGCGACGACCGGAGATTCCTACATCGTCAACCGGCCCGTCGATGATGCCCTGCTCATCGGACGGGAAGCCGGTTCCCCCACAATCCGCATTGTCCATGGAGGAAAGCAGTAATGCGACTGCGCCATCATGCCGCCGGCCTGTCCATTGCCATAGCCCTCGGCGGCTGCGCAGGGCAGGCCCCTGACGCGACCTCCCATATTTCGGGCGCGACGTTTCGCGATACGTCGGCATTGACCGTCTTTATTGCCGATATTCTTGCCAACAGCATGGACGCGCCCCAGTCGACGATCCAGCTTATGCCGTATTCGGGTCCGGATACGGACCACGCACAGATCCTGCTGAGCGACACACTACGCGAGCGCGGCTTTGCCATCTCACCGGAAGGCATGCGTTATCCGGGCGCCCACGGCGTGCGATACGCCGTCTCGCCGGTCGGCCAGAACCTGCTGCTCGAACTCGATGTCGATGACGCGGATGCAACCTGTCTTTACGGCCATGACGAAGACGGCGCCCTCCAGCGCGTGGGCAGTTGCACATTGCGCGCCGGTTCCACCCTGACACTGCGCATCCCCAGGGCAGGACCCGCCGGTATGGCGATCCACCCGGTCAGTCATTCGGTCGCAACTCCGACCGCGCCCGCTGCGCCGTCTGTCGAAATCTGGTCGCTTGTCGAAGGCCAGCCCATCCGCGACCAGATGATCGCATGGGGCGACCGCGCCGGATGGAAAGTCATCTGGCCGCATTCCCTGAACTGGACCGTGCCGGCGATGACCTCCTTCACCGGCGACTTCGTCAAGATCATGGGCGACGTGGTGCGCACCATCTCGGATGAAGGCAAATCCATTCACGCCGACTTCCATGCCTCGAACCGCATGCTGGTCGTCACATCCCCGGGCGGAGACAGCCGATAATGAAACCGTTCCGCACCCTTGTCGGGTCCTGCGCCCTTCTTGCCCTTCTCGCCGGCTGCAAGGATTTCAACACCGCGCACCGTAGCGAAGACGACATCCGCAAGTTCGCGCGCGAAAACCACGTCCCTGACCAGCCGGTCGTCACATTCAGCGACAAGCCCTGGCTTCTGGGGGACAGCATCCGGGACGTGGACCCGGTGCCCGAAACCCTGCTGCGACCGGCCGGCCTGACATTCGCACGCCCCATGTCGCTGCGCGATCTCGTCATGGCCGCAAGCCGGGTGACGGCAATCCCTGTAAGGATAGCCCCGGATGCCGACGCCGATGACAGCGGCGGGGAAACCATGGCCACTGCCATGCCGGTGGCGTTCAACGGGACAACACTCCCCCCGCCCCCGGGTGCAACGACGGCCGCCAGCGCCACGCGCGGTTCGGGCAGTGCTGCCCGAAGTGGCAGTTCGAGCTGGAGCCGGAGCGGCACATGGTTCGATTATCATGGCACCCGTGAAGGACTGTTCCAGACGATCGCCACACGCTTCGGCATCTCGCAGCGCTGGGCCGACGACCATATCGAGTTCTTCCGCTACCAGACCAGGACTTTCCCCATTCCGGCGTTTGCGGGCGAAACCACGTCGAGCAATTCCATCATCGCCTATACGGGCGGCGGTGGCGGTTCATCCGGCGGGATGGGCGGCGGCATGGGTAGTATGGGCGGCGGCATGTCTTCGGGCGGCATGGGTAGCGGTGGAGGCATGGGCGGCAACAGCGGTTCGTCCGGTCAGTCCATGGGCATGGGTGGCATCTACACCCAGACGAAGACGGATCGCTGGAAGAACCTCGAAAAAACCGCCCGAACCGTCTCGAACGGGGCACAGGTGGTCGCGGATGACGGCCTTGGCACGCTTTCCGTGACGGGTACGCCCGACCAGATCGCGCGCGTCGAGGACTGGGTGCACGCCCTTAGCGACAATATGCTCAAGCAGGTCGCGGTCGAGGTCCATGTCTACACCGTGAAGGTCTCGCGCGAGAGCAATTACGGCTTCAGTCCCCAGGTCTCCTTCACCTCCCATGGCGGACTGGTCGGGTTGACCTCAACGCCTGCCTCCATCCCGGCATTGCAGACTTCCGACACCCCCTTCTCGTTCGGCGCTTCCATCCTCGATACCGGCAAGGGGACTGGTGGCCTTTTCTCGGGCTCGAAGGTGGTGGTGCAGGCCCTCCAGCAGATCGGCAATGTCACGGAACAGTATGACCGCTCGGTAGTCACCACCAATGGGCTCGTGGCGCCATTCCAGAACGGGATCAACACGACCTATCTTGAAAACTCCAGCTCCATGCTCGCGACCAATGCCGGGTCATCCAGCACCCTCTCTCCCGGCGTCGTCATGTCCGGGTTCATGGGGTCGGTCACTCCCAAGGTCATCGACAACCGCATCCTGCTTCATGTGAACTTCCTGCTGCAGACACTGCTGTCGATCACCACGATCACCAGTAACGGGTCCTCCATTCAGGCGCCCAAGACGTCGAGCACTTCGCTCGACGACACGGTAACGCTCCAGAACAATTCGACCCTCGTCCTCAGCGGCTACGTCGACGACGCCACCCAGCGCACCCGAAACGGCGTTGGCTCGGCAATGAACTGGCTCTTCGGCGGCGGCGGGGACGCCGTGGTCCAGAAAACCCATGTCGTCGTAACCGTGGAGGCGCACACCCTATGAAGAGGACCCTTCTGGCCGCGACCATGATGGCAACCCTTCCGGCGACCTGTCTCGCAGCGGATATCCCGCTGCCCTCATGCGCCCTCCACCTCGCGCAACCGCCCGTCGGCGGCGTCCTGACCGAGGAGCAGATCGACACGAACAATGCCTGCATCCTGACCATGCAGCAGGAGACGTCGGTTGCGGAAGCCGCAGCCAAGATCGAGGAGGCCAACCGGCGCGCTTCAGGGAAACAGGAGAAAGCTTCCGTCGCAGCACCTGTCGGGTATCCCGCGGTCGCCAGCCGCGTCATGGCACCGCCGCAACCGGCCATGCCGCAGCATCATATGGAG
>NZ_CP036408.1:0-59558 GCF_004348195.1 Komagataeibacter saccharivorans
CCATCCGCACCGGAACTCCGGTGGCCCGGTTCGCGGCATGACGCCAGACCTGCGGGGCTACGACCATATCATCGTGGCCCTGAGCGGCGGGAAAGACAGCGTGGCGTCCCTGCTTGCAGCCCTGGAACTGGGAGCCAGACCGGAAAGCATCGAACTCTGGCATCATGACGTGGACGGGGGAGGGGAGGGGTTCATGGACTGGCCCTCCACCCCCGGCTATGTCCGCCAGATCGCCCGCGCCTTTGACCTGCCATGCTACATGTCATGGCGCGACGGGGGCATACAGCGCGAGATGCTGCGCAACGGCACGCCCACCGCTCCGGTCAGCTTCGAGACCCCGAATGGGACCATGCGCAGGGGCGGGGAGGGGAGGCCCGGCCGACGCCTGCGCTTTCCCCAGATCAGCGGCAACCTCGCCGTGCGCTGGTGCAGCAGTGTCGCCAAGATTGACGTCGCAGCCATGGCGCTGCGCGGGCAGGACCGCTTCCTCGGCCGCCGGACCCTGTTCATCACCGGGGAGCGCGCGGAAGAAAGCCCCGGGCGCGCCCGCTACGCGGTATTCGAGCCGCATCGTACCGATACCCGCGCCAGCCTGCGCCGTCCCCGTCTCGTCGATCACTGGCGTCCGGTTCATGGATGGTCGGAAGCAATGGTATGGGACTGCCTCAGGCGGCACCGCATCGTGCCAGCCCTGCCATACCGGATCGGCTTCGGCCGGCTGTCCTGCCTTGGCTGTATTTTCATGTCGGCAGACCAGGCCGCGACCTTCCGCCTCATCGCCCCCGACCGCTTCGCGCGCTTCGCCGCATATGAACGTGCCTTCGGCTGCACGATACGGCGCGACATCGACCAGAATACCCTTGCCGATCGGGGGCGCCCGTTTCCCGCTGCCCTGCAACAGCCCGACCTGGTCCGGCAGGCGCTGTCGCCCGACCGGGCAGGCCCCGTGCTGACAGATCACTGGCGCCTGCCCGCAGGGGCTTTCGGCGAGAGCGCGGGACCGGGTTAGCCCGGGGCGTGGCTGCGGAAAGCAGAAAAAAGCAGAACAGGAATACGAGAAAAAAGGACGCACCAGACCGGCGGGCCAGGCGCAAGGGGCTGGTCGGTTCGTGTCCTCGCCCTGACTGCTGCGCAGCACAGGCCTGCGGGTCGCCCCGATCCCGGCGCGAAGCGCCGCCCTTGCGCCCGTCCCCCCGGCCCGGTCGCGGGGGACGGGTGAAGAAAAGAGAAACCGGCACGCGGCACTGACCCGCCGGACCCTGACCCTTCCACTGACATCAATCCATCGCGGCAACCGTCCTGCACCGGCAGGGGCGGCTGTCCGCGCCTGCCCGGAGTTTGCCATGCGCGACCGATCTCACGCCCAGCTCAGCCTGTTCGACACCTCATCCCTCAGCAGCGGGGGTGCTGCCGACCTCTTCTGGGGTGAACTGGAAGGGGAGGAGGGGAGTGCGCCCCTGTCGGCATCCGTCCCCCTGATCATTCCGCGCACCGATTACCGCCTTGTCGGCCCCCGCCACCTGGGCGCGAACTGGAAGGATCGCGCGCGTGACAACATCGCGGCAATCCGCCTGCTGGGCGAACTGGAACGCGAAGACCGCGCGGCGACGACCGCCGAACAGGACCTGCTGATCCGCTTTACCGGCTTTGGCGCTGGCGACCTTGCCAATTCGCTTTTTCCGCACGGCGAGGATGGGTTCCGGGCCGGATGGGAGGATATCGGCCGCGCGCTGCATGACAGCACGACCGATGCCGAAAGGGCCGGTCTCATGCGGGCCACCCAGTATGCCCATTACACGCCGGAGCTCATGGTGCGGTCGCTGTGGGACATGGTCATGCGGATGGGGTTCTCGGGAGGCCGGGTGCTGGAACCGGGCTGTGGCACCGGCCTGTTCATCGCGACCCGCCCCGAAAAGCTGGAAGGCAGGGTGGCCTTTACCGGCATCGAAAACGATCCCCTGACGGCGCGGATCGCGCGCGCGCTCTATCCGAACCAGTGGATCCGGCAGGAGGATTTCACGAAGACCCTGCCAGGCGAGCGTTACGAACTGGCGATCGGCAATCCGCCCTTCTCCAGCCGCACGGTGCGCGGAGCCGACACGATCGGCCGGCTGCGCCTGTCCCTGCATGACCATTTCATCGCACGCTCCGTCGAGGCCCTGCGTCCCGGGGGCATCGCGGTGTTCGTGACGTCACGGCATACGTTGGACAGGCGTGATGGCACGGCACGCACGCATATCGCCGCAATGGCCGACCTGCTGGGCGCGGTGCGTCTGCCGCAGGGAGCGATGAAGGACGAGGCCGGGACCGAAGTTGTGGTGGATATCGTTGTCCTGCGCCGCCGCATGGTGGGTGACGTGCCGGGGGATGAGGGCTGGCTGGAGACGGGCGAGGTGCCCGACAGCAATCATGGTAATGGGGCGCTGAGCGTAAACCGCTATTTCCTGGACCACGGCGAGCAGGTGCTGGGGGCGCATGAATGGACCACCACCCAGTTCGGCCCGGACTATACCTGCGCACCGGTCGCAGGGATCATGCTGGACTGTGCGTTGCCCGAAGCCCTTGCGCGCATCGCCCCCGACATCCGCTTCCCGAAACCCGAGACCTGTGATCTCACAGCCCCCGCCCGGCGTGCGCGTGTCGGGACGGCTGCCGATGGCGCGGTCCTGAAAGAAGGCAGCTACTACATCGAAAGCCGGGTGCTGCATCAGATCGTCGGCGGCGTCGGGGTCGAGGTGCCGGTCAGGAAGAAAGGCAGCACAGAGGGCATCTTCCACAAACATGCCCGGATCATCGAAGCGCTGGTTCCGGTGCGCGATGCAACGCGGGCGGTGCTGCGCGCGCAGATGGAAAACCGGCCCTACGGGCGGCTGCAGTCCGATCTGCGGCGTGCCTATACCAGTTTTGTCCGTCAGTTCGGCCCGATCAACCTGACGAACACCACGACCCGCATGAACGAGAAGACCGGCGTGGAGACCGAAACCCAGCGCCGTCCCAATCTCCAGCCCTTTCTCGACGATCCCGATGTGTGGCTGGTCGCCTCGATCGAGAATTACGACACCGAGAAACAGGTCGGATCCATGGGGCCGATCTTTTCGGAACGGGTTGTCCACGCCCCGGTGGAGCCGGACGTGCAGACCGCCCTCGATGCGCTTGCCGTCTGCCTGCATGAAACGGGCGGCGTGGAAATCCCCCGCGTGGCGGAACTGCTTGGCCGGTCCGAAGCGCAGGTCATCAATGAACTGGGGGATGCGATCTATCTTGATCCCGCGTGCCGCGCCGCGGGGCGCGATGTCTGGGTGACGGCGGACGAGGCCCTGTCCGGCGCGGTGCGCACGAAACTCCGCAAGGCACGCGAAGCGGCGCAGGACGATGCACGCTACGCACGCAATGTGGTGGCGCTGGAAGCGGTGCAGCCCGAAGACCTGCGGCCCTCGGACATTACGGCCCGGCTGGGTGCGCCGTGGCTGCCCGCATCGGACGTGAGCGCATTCATCGCCGAAGTGATCGGTGTCGAGACGACGGTGCGCCACACGGTCGAAGTGGCCGCATGGAGCCTTGATATCGCGCCGTTCCGGGGCAAGGCCGAGGCCACCTCCCTATGGGGCACCGAGCGGCGGCATGCCGGTGAACTCCTGCTCGATGCGCTCAACCAGTCGAGCCCGAAGATCTGGGACGTATGGCGGGACGCCGATGGCGAACACCGCGTGCTGAACACGAAGGAGACGGAAGCGGCAAAGGAAAAGCTGGCGACGATCCGGCAGGCTTTCCACAACTGGGTCTGGAGCGATCCCGATCGCAGCGAGCGCCTCGTGCGTCTCTATAACGACGTCTACAACAATCTGGTCCCACGCCGGTTTGATGGCACGCACCTGACGCTACCCGGCGCCAGCACGGTCATCTCGCTACGCGCGCACCAGAAGCGTGTCATCTGGCGCATCATAGCCGCGGGCAGCACCTACATGGCGCATGCGGTGGGTTCGGGGAAAACCTTCTCCATGGTTGCCGCTGTCATGGAGCAGCGCAGGCTGGGACTGGTCAGCAAGCCGCTGATTACGGTGCCGGGACATTGCCTCGCCCAGATCGCGCGCGAATTCCTGATGCTCTATCCGACCGCGCGCATCCTGGTCGCCGACGAGACGAATTTCGAGAAGGCGAAACGCCAGCGCTTCCTGGCCCGGGCGGCGACGGGAAACTGGGATGCGATCATCATCACGCATGATGCGTTCCGGTTCATTCCTACGCCCAGCGATTTTGAATCCGCGCTGATCGCCGAACAGGTCGCCTCCTATGAGGAGCTTCTGGAAACGCTGGACAGGGACGACACCCTGTCGCGCAAGCGCGTCGAGCGCATGAAGGAAGGGATGGAAGCCCGTCTGGAAGGACTGGCCGCGCGCAAGGATGACCTGCTGCATATCGGCGAGATCGGGATCGACCAGATACTTGTCGACGAGGCGCAGCTGTTCCGCAAGCTGTCCTTCGCCACCAACCAGTCCGATCTCAAGGGCGTCGATCCGAACGGGTCGCAGCGCGCGTGGGACCTGTTCGTGAAGTCGCGTTTCATCGCGCGGGACAATCCCGACCGCGCGCTTGTGCTGGCGTCGGGTTCCCCGATCACGAACACGCTGGGCGAGATGTATACCGTGCAGCGCTACATGCAGCTTTCCGCCCTGGAGGAACGCGGCCTGCATGAATTCGATGCGTGGGCTGCGAATTTCGGTGAAACCCGCACGGAACTCGAACTGCAGCCCAGCGGCCTTTACAAGCCGGTCACGCGGTTCTCCGAATTCGTCAACGTCGCCGACCTCATGGCGATGTATCGCAGCTTTGCCGACGTGGTGCTGCCCGATGACCTGCGCCAGCATGTGAAACTGCCCAACGTGCGGGGCGGCCGCCGCGAAATCGTGGTCGCGCCCTCCAATGACAGTTTCAGGGCATACCAGCAGACGCTGGCGCAGCGGATCACCGCCATCGAGAACCGGACCGGACGGCCGAAGAAAGGCGATGACATCCTCCTGTCGGTGATTACCGATGCGCGTCATGCCGGGATCGACCTGCGCTTCGTGGTGCCGGGCATGGAGAGCGATCCGACGAGCAAGCTCAACATCATGATCGGCAATGTGTTCAGGATCTGGCGCGAGACATCGGAGAACCGTTACACCGACCCCGAGACCGGCGCACCTTACGACCTTCCCGGTGCGACACAGATGATCTTCTCGGATCTGGGCACCGAAAGCGCTCTCGAGAAACGTGGCTTCTCCGCATATTCATGGATCCGCGACGAACTGATCCGGCTTGGCGTGCCGCGCGAGCAGATCGCGTTCATGCAGCATTACAGGAAATCGGCGGCCAAGCAGCGCCTGTTCGCGGACCTCAATTCAGGACGCAGGCGCATCCTGATCGGCTCTACCGCGACAATGGGAACAGGCGTGAACGTCCAGCAGCGGCTGAAGGCGCTGCACCATCTCGACGTGCCCTGGCTGGTTGCCGACATCATCCAGCGCGAAGGCCGGATCGAGAGGCAGGGCAACCAGAACGACGAGATCGAAATCTACGCCTACGCGCAGAAAGGCTCGGTGGACGCGACCAACTGGCAGATGCTCGAACGCAAGCAGCGTTTCATCTGCCTTGCCATGTCCGGCGACCGCACCATCCGTCGCCTTGAAGATGTGGGGGCCGAAGCCAACCAGTTCGCCATGGCCAAGGCGCTGGCCTCGGGCGATGAGCGCCTGCTGCGCAAGGCGGGGCTGGAAGCGGAACTGGCCCGCCTCGAACGCCTCTATGCCGCCCATTACGACGACCAGTTCAATGTGAAGCGCGCGGTGCGGAACGCGGAAAAGGAAATCGCGGCGATGGAGGGGCTGATCCCGAAGATCGAGGCGGATATCGCGCGCAGGCGTCCGACGCGCGGCGAGGCGTTTGGCCTTGAGACCGCGCGCAGCGTCATCACCGCGCGGGAGAAGGCGGGAGCCTATCTTCTCTCGCAGATCCGCATGGCAGCCCGCAACGGTGACGATGGGGAGTGGCGTCTGGGACGCATCGGTGGCTTTGACATCATGTGCGAAGCCCGCGCGACCTACGCGGTGGATGATCGCAAAAAGGAAGCGGATGTGACGCTGTATCTCGCGCTCGAACAGGGTGGGGCCGCCGTGCATCTTGATGACGAGGTGAAGCCGCTGGGGCTGGTGTCCCGTATCGAACACCTGCCGCTGACATTCGAGGATGCGCTGCGCAATGCGATCAGCCGCCGTGACGGGGCACAGGCCCGCCTGCCCGCCTATCGCGCGCGGATCGGCACGCCGTTTGCGGAACAGGCGCTGCTTGAAGAAAAGCGTGAAGCCCTCGAAGCCCTTGAAGCCGATCTGGCCGCGACCGTCATGGAGACACCCGCCAATGACGACGCGGTGGAGGCGGTGACCGATCTGGCGGCCTGAGAAGGACGGGAAGGAGAACCGGGGAAAAGGAGGGGGCTGCCAGAGGCCGCATCGCCGCGCAAGGCTCAGGCCGGGCGCGCTGCGCGCGGCCTTGCGCGGCGACGCGCCCCCCGACCGCCCTGAAGATGTCGAAAGACGGAATTCAGCAAAGGACAGGACCATGGAACTACGCGAGATCGACCCGAAGACCCTGCGCGCCAACCCGGACAATCCCCGCCGGGCGGCGCCCCCGGTCGAGGAAGACCGCAGGCTGGCACTCAACATCAGGGCGGTGGGCCTGATCCATCCGCCGCTGGTGCGCGAAGGCGGGGATGGTATGCTGACGATCATCGCAGGGCATCGCCGCGCACGGTGTTCCATCATGGCGAAGCTGAAGACCATCCCCGTCTTCGTCACAGGCGCCGATGAAGAGCTGGACGGCCTGGTGGCCGCGTCGGAGAACATGATCCGGCTGGGGATGAGCGAGCCCGACCAGTGGCGGGCGGTCAGCCGCATGCGCAGCGAACAGAAAATGAAGGAAACCGCCATCTGCAAGGCGCTGATGGTGACCCCTGCCTATCTCAGGCGGCTTGACCTGCTGGCACATCTGCACCCGCCGATCCTTGATGCGATTGAACTGGGCATCGGCCCCGATGATGATGCCCGCAAGGCCATCGCAAAGGCGTCTCCCGACGAGCAGGCAAGGGTGTGGGCTGAAATCTGGGCAGAGAGTGCTGAAGAAGGGCAGGACCCTGCCGATTACCGGATGACGGTGGAGGATGGCCAGCACATGGACTGGGATGATCTGGCCCGGGCGTTCTCGATCGCGGAGTTCTATGCCCGCGATGCGCGCTTCGACGACGCCACTGCCAGACGGCACGGCATTGTCTGGGAGGAGGACCTTTTCGGTGAAGGGGGGCAGGACAACCGCTATACCAGCGATGCCCGTGCCTACGCGGCCGCCCAGCGCGAGGCCATGGAGGCGGGCCTGCCTGCCAATGGCCATATCACGCCGACTGATGATTACGGATATCCGATCCTGCCCGAGAACGCCTATCCCGTGCAGGCGTGGCATGAAGCAGGTGAAGATGACCAGATCGCGGTTTTTCTCCATCCCGTGACGCTCAGGGTTGGCGAGAAGGGTTTCCGGATGCGCGTGGATGCGTCCGCTACCAGTCGGGCCAGCGAAAGCCCGGGACCGGTCGTGGAGAAACCGCGTGAGAGGCCCGACATATCAGGAACGGGTCTGAAGATGATCGGGGAGATCCGCACGCTGGCCCTGCACCGGGCGCTGGATGGGGCTGCTGATGCCGTCGACCCATGGGATCTTGTAGGCGCTCTCCTTCTGGCGTTGGGTTGTGGCAACGTGACGGTGAAGAATGACACCAGCCACATCGCCTATCACCAGCCCACCGCCCGCGATAATGCGCTGGCCGCGCTGTTTCCCGAGGGGCATCTGGTGCGCGACCCGGCGCTTATGCGCCATCATGCGATGACGGTGGTGCGGAGCATCGCGAACTGCGATGTCAGCCCGTACGACGGCAGCGGCCCGCAGGCGCTCCTGCTGGGCATCCTGTTCGGCGCGGACAGCCATATGCCCAATATGGCGGTCGAGGACTTCCTGAAAACGTACAGCAAGGCCGGGATCACCCGGGCCGTGCAGGCCGAGGGGCTGCCTGAACAGACCACGGGCAAGCTCATGCGCGCAGCCCTCATTAATCATGTAGGCCCCGGGGGGCATTGGGTTCCTGACGTCGCGGGCTTTGCCGGGGCGCCGGTTGTGTGGAAGGAGAAGCTGGACCGGCAGCGCGGGGCCGCGGCCCGGATGATAGCCCTGGACGCCGAACTGGAGGCGGACGAAACGCATGAGGACGCCGGGGGCGCGGCTGACGCCGTCGCTGGCGCGATGCAGGTGGACGAAGGCGAGGCAGACATGACAGCACTGCCCAATGCAGCGACGCCCGAACCTGAAATGGCGTTGGCTGCATGATGAAGGGGCGGACAAAGCTGTGCGCGTCGGTCCGCAGGGACCGACGCTACAGGGTGGCGACCTGCTTCTGCGGGAGGCCGGAACCATGGGCGCAACTCTCTTTTTGCGGGCAGACACTGGGGCTTCTGCCCGATCATGAAACCGCGTGGCGGTGCGCGGACCTGCATCGGCAATGGATCCGCATGGAGCGGCCCGCCAGTGACTGGCTGGCGCTCGTGTTCGATGCGCAGGTTCTCCTGCGAAGGCGGCTTGAAGGCGAGGGCTGGCTGGGACCGTCCCGCCATTGCCCGCCGCAGGTTCTGGCGGCATAAGAAACCGGGGCCGCCTGACGAGGACGGACGAAACATCCACGCAGGCTACGGCGCGGGATGTCGCGGTCCCCACTCATCGTAGCCGGACATGACATCCCGGGGGCCGTGATGTCATGTCCTGAACTGAGGGGAAACCATGATCGTCCTGATTGTGGTGGACCGGAAGTGGGTTAAGAAGCTGCTTCGCACAGCGAAGAAGGCCCTCCAGGCGGCAGCCACCGTCCTGAAGGGCCTAGCGGATTAATTCACTTCCACCACACGGCCGGGGGGTATTCTTTGACGGGATGCCCCCCGGCCACGGGCTCAGATTAGGACATTCCGGCTACGATTTTCAAGGGGCGCGACACCTTGCGGTGCCGCGCCTCTTCCGTTTTGCGGAGTACGAAACACCAGCATTGCTACAATGGGAAAAGGGTGGGGCGCAGGACCGCCCCGCGCGTTCGTGGCCGCGTGGACGGACAGACAGGAAGCCGGGTTTTCAGAGGGTGACGCATGCCATGCGCCACCCTTTTTTCGTGCCCTCAGGCGAGGGCATGGAAAGAAAACACGAAACGCAGGAAAGGGAAGGCGCTGCCATGGCGTGCCGGTCGGGGCCAGAGGTGGCGCTTCCCCATGCTCGCGATGCTGCGCGTGGGTCCAGTGCCGGCGCAGGGCGCCGCTCTGGCCCCGACCGGCACGCCATGGCCACGCGCGAAACATCCGAAACAGAAATAAAGAGAGAGCACGGTCATGCCCGTACTGATCCTGAACGCCATTCCCGCTACCCGCACCATTGGTCGGTGGGGCGCTACGACAAAGAGCGAAATCACGACCAATCTGGTTCCGCCACGGCGGATTACGGCGGCGACCGTGCCGGATGTCGCAAATCAGGTCATTGCTTTTGGTCGGCATGTTGCGGCGGAATGTCCCCGACAGTCCTTTGTGGTTTTTGCCCGGATGGCACGGGGGCAGCGCAAGCCGCGCGGGTTTGACGCGGCCGCACGGGCGCAGGAACTCAACTGTGAGTCCTGGCTGCATGTGACGCTGGAACATCCCGTACCGCATGCCGATGGCCCGGGCGTGTCTTCATGGGGCAGCAAATTCACGCCGTTCTGTCTGGAAGGGCATGCCCCTGTCTGGCCGGGTGAGGGACCGGCGTATCTGGAAACCATCGCGCAGCGTTCGCTGGGATTATACGGCTGGATGCGCGCGATTGCCTTCCGGCTGGCCCGGCTCACGGGCCGCGAGCAGGATCCCGCGGAGACCTGCACGCAGGACGCGCTGCGCGCCGCCTATGCGCGAAAACTTCATCCCTTCGACATGGCGACCGAAATTGTCGCCATGGACCGGGCGGCCCGAAGCGTTGCCGCCTGAGCCATCGCCCGCGGCCATGTCCGCCATTGCACATCACTGTACCGGCCCCGCCCGGCGGGGCCGTTTCCGTTGAGGGAGAAGTCCATGTCCGCCACCAGCCGCGTTGAAATGATCGCAGGCTACCGCCTTGAGATTGCCACCGTCCGTGACGGCGTCCTGATCCGCACGCCCGGCATCTTTCCCGTCAATGCGCGCGAATGGCATGGCCCGTACGCAGATGAGGCCGCCGCACTGGTCGATTTCCGGACGCGCGTTGCGCGGCCGCGCATTACGCCCGAACGCCTGCGGCAGTACAGGAAGCACGGTTATTACGGGATCGTGCGGGGCGTGGAAGTGATCCAGCGCCGCAGCCCGTGGACCGGTGCGTCCGAACTGACGCCGTTCGAACTCGTGGAGGCGTGACATGCCACAGTACCATGTCACCCTTTGCGAGCGTGAGATCCTGACCGATGAAGTGGATTTCGAGATTGCCGCATCCGCGCCGGAAGCCGCAGCCCGTCTGGCTCTGGGCTACGTCGCAAACGAAGTGCCGTGCAACGGGCGCAGGGCCGTCGCTGTTCCCGGACAGCCGATGCGCTGGCTTGAGCCCGATGCCGTCAGCCATACCGAAGTGACAGCCATTATTCGCGAGAAGGGCGGAACCGGCGGTGTTCTCGGCGAATTCGGGGCTTCCTGTTTCTATCCAGCCATGAGCTCCAACACGGTGGCGCTTCTTCTCGATGTGCTTGGGCGTGCCATTTTGGACACAAATCATCCTGAGTGCCACGAGGCCTGCCGCGTCCTTTCCGTGAGCCTGCGCGAGATGGAAATCTCCTGAAATCCGCGTGATCCCCAGCCCTGCCCGAAGCTGAAAGGCAGGAAAAAGGAAAGGGAAGAGAGGAAAGAAATGAAAAAA
Source organism: Komagataeibacter saccharivorans (assembly GCF_004348195.1). Lineage (NCBI taxonomy): Bacteria > Pseudomonadati > Pseudomonadota > Alphaproteobacteria > Acetobacterales > Acetobacteraceae > Komagataeibacter > Komagataeibacter saccharivorans. The sequence goes on from NZ_CP036408.1 coordinate 10,963, forward strand.
GAAAAAGGCGCTCTCATAGGGCGTCGGTCGCGGCAAGGGTTCGTCGCTACCGCTCCCGGCTGACGCCGCCCTTGCCACGCCCGCCCCCCGATGAGGGCGCGATCAGGTCAGAAAAAACCTGAGGAGGCGAAAATGGCAGAGAAAACAGCGAAACTGATGGCCGGAAAGAACCGGGACGCCGAGCCCGTGACGTTCGGGAAGCTGTCCATCCATGACCGGTTCCGGTTTGCGGCCGCTCCGCTCGGGACGGTCTACCGTAAGGAAGCGCGTACCCATTATACCATCGCAGGCCGCCCGCCGCTGTGCCGCATATCCCGTGACGCGCTGGTCATCCCCGTGCCCGATGAGGCGCGGGACGCTACAGGGACAGTCAGGCGGCTCCCGTCGCGCCGTCGCAGCACGGGAGGGCGGTAAGATGAAAGCGTTCCTGAACTCTGCGTTGTTACGCGATGTCATCGATGGGCTGGGGGCGCTGTTCGCGGTCCTGTGCCTGGTCATCGTCATGCTGTTCGTCTGCGTGGGTCCTTCTTTCCTTGCAGGCATCACCGAGGACGGTCCGATCAGGGACACGCACCGTTTCGTCGTCGCCCGACATTGAGCGGACGAAGGAAAACCCATGTTCAGACAGTATCATGCCGGGCGATGGTTCTCGCCCGGCGACAATCCGCTGCGGGTCGGCCCCATTGCGGCAGGGAGCATCTACAGGCTGCCTGCCAGCCTGCGCTGTGGCGCGGTAGAGCGCTGGATCGTCGAAGCCTTCCTTAATGGCGTGCAGACCGCCGCCAGACGCGATCCCGCGACCGGCCGCTGGGAAGACTGCTTCATTTCAGGGCGCTCCGATCGTGCCGTGATCCGGCGTCTCAGTGACGAATACCGGCAGGAAATCCCGGTCCGTGTCCTGCTTGCCTGCGACGCGCGGCAGGGCGTTTCGGCTTATCCGCGCCTTCCCGATGTCCGGCGTTTCCATGCGCACTGGCGCGCAGGTGCGTCGTCCCATCCCTGACCATTGCCCGGCATGGGCGTTCAGGCGCCGCCAGGGGCGGCGCCGCAACAGGAAACAGGAATATGACCCAGACTATACATCATGCCCCGGTTGCCCATCTGTTTGCCGCACCGGTTTTTCACCGCAGTGCGTCGGTGGCGCGCATGGGTGCTGCGCGCGGGCTGCTGCGCGAAAAAGCCGATCTCGAAGTTGGCGCACAGGCGACTTCGATCCCGGCGCCTGTCCGTGCGGCATTCCGCAGGCGCGCCTCTCAGGCCGGTCGCAAGGCGATGACGATGCTGCGCGATGCGTCCTTGTGATACGTGCGCAATCCGGCGCGCAAGACCGCCGCGTCAGCTCACTTGTACGCCCGGCCCCCATGCGGCATGATCGCGGGAAATGCGCCGGGACATCCCTCATCCAGACACGAAGGAAACGCAGCATGTTGCGTGATATCATGCCCGCCAGTGCGCTCGCGCTGAGCCTGCTGGCGCTGCCCGCCTGTCCCGCGCATGCGCAATCCGCGTCATGCCCCGGTTTCGGTGTCGGGGGGCAGCTTCCGGCCCTGACCAATCCGAAGCTCACGCCGCGCACGACCCTGCTGTGTAACGAGGCCTATGCGTCGCTGAACTCCGGTCTGGTGCATGAACCGCTCTGGTCCGCCGAACATCTGACGCGCGACGATATTGCGCGGGCCCGTGAGCTGGGGCGGGTGACCGATCGCTTTCATGCCGATCCCCGCCTGCCGCCCGGCGATGGGGCGACACTCGCGGATTACCGCCGTTCTGGCTATGACCGCGGCCATATGACGCCGTCGGGCGAAGCGCCGGACGTGACAGCCCAGGAAGAAACATTCTCTTTAGCGAATGTCGTGCCCCAGACCCCGGAACTCAATGAAGGGATATGGGCTGGCGTGGAAATGGCGGTGCGGGATCTCGCCTCGCGTGAAGGCGATCTCTACGTGGTGACCGGTCCGGCGTTCCATGGCAGCACGCAGGGGATCGGGCGTGATGTACTGGTTCCGACGTCCACATGGAAAGCGGTCTATGACCCGGTCAGCAAAGGCGCGGGCGTCTATGTCTGCAAGAATAATGAACAGCCCACATGCGCGGCCGTGAGCGTTGCGACGCTGATCCGTGTTGTCGGCGTGGATCCGTTTCCGGCACTGTCCGATGATGTGAAGGCCACCATGATGACCCTTCCCGCACCACAGGCCAGTCCGTACCGGCCCCGTTCACACCAGCCGTTGCACATACAGGAGCCATGAGGAGAGAGACATGCCATTCACACCATTTGACGACCAGGGCGAGAGCAGCACGGTTGGCGGGCTTACCGTGGAAAACGGGAGCGACCGGATAGCGGTTTACGGGCAGATGTCCATTACCCGGGACCGCAGGGGGCTCGATGACGCGCGGGCGCTGAAGGACGTGCTGGACGCCATTGTCGAGGACCTGGAGCGCCAGCCTGATCTTGCGCAGGAAATCGGGACAGGGCTGAATACGCATCCGGTCCGTAATCCATTTGCCTGATACCGATGTTTTTTGGCTATCCGGCATATGAGGTTGATGGCGACCTGTCGAAATGGCCAGAATTTACGGGATTACCGTAGTTTTCGCTTTGCAATAACTACGGTAATCCCGTATTATCGTCTCATGGATAACAGGTTTGACCTCGCAAAAGACCTGGCCAACAAGAAAAAGCACAAGCTGTCTCTGGCCTTTGGCGACCGTATTTTCGAGGACGATAATCACCTGATCTTGCCCACCATCCGCGTTGAGGATGAGGAGGATCGCTACAAAGTGGTTGGCGTCGTGGGCGAGAAGCTGTTCACCGGTGTGTTTGTCTGGCGGGACGATCTGCCCCGCTTCATTTCCGTGAGAAGGAGCAACAAAGGTGAAGAGAGAGCATATCATTCTGCCTGCTGATCCGGCGGATTCCGAAGACCGCGCGGTATCCATCGAAGGCATGGAGCGTGGGCAAAGGGCGCGGTTGATCCGTAAAACCCGTAATGATCTCGGTCTGTCTCAGGTCGAATTTGCCAGCCGTTTCCGCGTTCCTGTCGGCACGTTACGGGACTGGGAGCAGGCACGGGCGATGGCCCCCGACTTCGCTGTAGCCTACGTTCGGGTCATCGGACGGCACCCCGATATGGTCGCTCAGGCGGTGGCCTGAACTGCCTTCCCAACGAGCAGGGGATACGGCCATCAACCCCAAACGCCGGATAACCTGTTTTTCATCCGGATCGTGCCTCGGCGGCTCGTCGTGCGGTCCATCGGAAGCGGGCACGGGGAGCTGACGCTTCCTCAACCACCCTGACACGCCTGCGGCGTATCAGGGTGGCCCGTTGCGGGGATTACGGCCGCGCATCCAGCTTCAGTGTGACAGTGTCCCGGCCAGGGCGCCAAGACGGCCTTCGGCCCCGCTGCGCGGCTTCGCGACCCTCGCGGCACCTTTGCCGTCCCGCGCCTGCCGCAGGGCGTTGCCCCGCGTCAGGCGCAGGCCGACCGGCTTGCTCAGGCCGCTTCGGTCCTGACTCCCTGTCCGTGCCACCGTCTTGCCCGGGGGCAGGATGTGGCTCAGAAAAACGCCTCCATCCCCTCCACTCCCGTCACCGTCACGGGCGCTCGCCGCCCCGCACCCCGGCAGGATATGGTCTAGTAAAACGTCATCATATCGCGCTGTCCGCAAGGTATACGACGCCTTTTTTATTGTATTTAATTGGTGTTTATTGGTTATTCCTGCACGTTTACTGTTGCGCAAGATCCAGTATTGATGTAGTAATATTCATGTAAAGGGGACATCAGTTGTGTCCTGCTCCCGTTGTCTCCGGTAAAAAGGATTGGCTTTCATGAAATACCAGTGTTTCCGGCTTTCCGATCAGGACCGCACCAAGATCGTCTCAGGTGTTTCATGCGCGGCCCTTCTGGAGAAAAACGGCTATCTGCTCGACAAGGCGAAGAGCACGCGCAAGTGCCTCAAATATCGCAACGGAGCGAGCAACGTCATCGTCAATCACGAGGGACGGGGCTGGTGGCATGCAAACGGGGACGAAAAGGGCGATGTGTTTGCGCTCATGCGTCACCTGCACCCGGAAATGGGATGGCGTGATGTCTGTCTCGAACTGGGCCAGCTCATCGGCGTGGAACCGGAAGGGGCCGCCTATGTCCGCTCCCGTCCCGCCACCACCGACACCCGCGCGCCCGCGGAACGCTGGGCACAGAAAAAGAGCCTTCGTCGGGGTGGCAGGGTCTGGGACTACCTGGTCCGCGAGCGTTGCCTGCCTGAAGACGTCGTGCGGCGCGCGGCCATGAAAGGCTGCATCCGCGACGGGTATCACGCCGCCTGGTTCGCCCATACCGATGCGGACGGGAAAGTATGCGGCGCGGAGCTGCGCGGGCCGGAGACGCATATGTGTCTTGGCGGCACGATCAAGAGCCTGTTCCGCTTCCAGCCCGGCAGTGCGGCACAGGTGCGTCGCCTCGTCGTCTGCGAGGCGGCCATCGATGCGCTTTCGTTTGCGGCCCTCGACCGGGTCCGGACCCCGGATACGATGTACTGCTCGACCGGTGGCGCCATGGGGCCGGAGACGAAGGCGGCGATCCGGGCGCATCTGGCCGACATGCGGCAGATTGCCGATGCGGTCCTGATCGTTGCGACCGACGATGATGATGCGGGCGACGGTTTCGCCGACACGCTTTACGGGCTGGCTGAAGAGGCGGGTGTCGAGTTCGCCCGGCGCCTGCCGCCCGACCGTTCCAAGGATTTCAACAGCACACTCAAGAATATGGCTGCTGCGGCGGCCTGAAGGAAACAGATCATGACCGGTTCAGACCAGGCCCGCGTGGCCTACGAACTTTCCCTGCTGACCAGTCTCGGTGAGGCGGTGGATACGCTTCTTGAGGCATTCTTCCGCCATCCGGACCATCTCCGCCATATCGTGGCTACGGTGCGGCTGGGCAAGGACATCCCGTGGGTGCTGGCCGCCTGTGATGGCGGGACGCTGGATGCGACCGGTCTGGTGGTTGGCGGGGCGTGGAACGGAAAGCGCTGGGATTTTGACGCGGGCTTCACGCTGTTCACCTGTGAGCGCATGCCCGCAGGCGAGTTTGTGGAAATGGCGCCCGGGAAAGGTCGGGTCCGCGTTCAGGGGACGCTGCCTGGAACGGGACCGCTCAGGCCCGACATGAAAGCGCTTCAGGCCGAGATCGCGCGTGCGACGGCCATATGGTCACGACGGGCAGATCTCGTGCAGGAATGGCTGCTCGAAACCGGTGCCCGTGAAGACGCGGCCTTCCCCCAGACCTTTGTCGAACTGCGCTTCGCGGCGGACTGTTACCGGGGGCTCGTCATCGGGGGGGAAAAAGACCGCGAGGGCCGCTGGGACTATGGCGGGATCGTAACACTGTTTCTGCCTGACGGCAGGATCGTGGATCTGGATGCGGCACAGGCCGACATGGTGGAGGAACTGGTCTATGGCCGGCATGCAGACCTTTCCCGGTGAGGCCATGCTGGCGGGGCTGACGCCGCCGCAGCGCCAGGCCGCGCGACAGGAAGGTGCGGTTGTCGTGCTGGCCGGGGCGGGAACCGGCAAGACCCGCACGCTGGTGGCCGGCGTGGTCGACCGTATCGGGCGACGGAATATCGCACCTTCGCGCATCCTCGCCGTTACCTTCACCAACCGGGCCGCCGAGGAAATGCGCAGCCGCATTGCAGATGCCGTGGGCGCGGAGCGTGCCCCCGGATGGATCGGCACCTTCCACGCGCATGGCCGTCGCCAGCTGCGCACCGACCCCGACATCGCGCTGCTACGTGACGGCTTCGGTATCGCTGATGCCGAGGACAGCAGGCGTATCGTGCGCAGGTTGCTTCAGGCGGCAACGGCGGACGGGGCGCTGGACGCGCAGGACGGCGATACGTTCCGGCAACGGGTGAAATCCGTCACCACGCGCATTGCGCTGTTCAAGGATGATCTGGTGCTCCCGCAACAGGCGGCCGCTGGCGTCGAGGCCCTGGTGCAGCGCTATCCGGGCCAGACGCCCGAAGATGTCATGGCGTGGCATCTGGCCGCGGCTCTCTACCCGGCCTATCAGGAAGCGCTGCGTGAGGCGAACATGGCCGATTTTGGCGATCTGCTTTTATGGCCCACGGTGACGATGCAGCGCGACGAGGATTACCGGCTTGACTGGGGGCGGCGCTTTGATGCCATCCTCGCCGATGAGTTTCAGGACGTGAACCGCCTCCAGTACCAGTGGCTGCAGCTACTCAGCCGGGACCATGGCGAGATCTTCGCGGTAGGCGATGACGCGCAGTCGATTTACGGCTGGCGTGGGGCCAATGTGGGCTATATCCGCAATTTTATCAATGACTTCCCCGGCGGCACGATGATCGCGCTGGAACAGAACTTCCGGTCCACGGGACATATCCTCTCGGCGGCCAATGCCGTGATCGCCCTTGATTCCGGTCGCCTGGAAAAGACCCTGTTTACCGCAACCGGGGCAGGGGACCCGATCGAGACCATGGAATTCAGTGGCGGTCTCGAGGAGGCGCAGGGCATCGCATTTGAAATCGGGCGCCGCCTGCTCGAAGGCGTGGCGCCCGACGACATCGCGATCCTCTACCGGTTCAATTTCATGTCGCGCCTGCTCGAAGAACAGCTTCTGAAAGCGAAAATTCCCTACGAACTGGTCAATGACACCGCATTCTGGCAGCGCGGGGTCATCCGGGATGCGCTGGCATTGCTCAGGCTGGCCTCATGCCCGGACGACATGCACAGTGATGAGGCGTTCCGGCGCGTGATCAACCAGCCCGCGCGTGGGGTTGGCGCAAAAACGCTGGCGAAGATCGAGGCGGTGGCGGAACAGGACTATGTGTCGCTGTTTCAGGCGGCAGAGCAGCTCTTTGGCAGCGCACGGGGCAGGTCTGCTGACAGGGTGCGGACATTCCTGTCCACCATCCGCGAAATCAGCGCGTCGGGGGATGCCCCGCTGGCAGAGCGTATCCGTGAACTGCTTGACCGGACCGGGTATGCGGACATGTACCGAGCGGCGGGTGAGGACGGGCGCGCCGCGCTGGAAAACCTTGAGGAACTGGTCGGTCTCTGTGTTGAGTTCGCGACCCTTGCGGATCTCTTCGATCATGCGGCACTTGGATCGGTCTCGGGGCAGGCATCCGGAGAAGGTAGGGTCCGCCTGATGACGATCCACGCCGCGAAGGGACTGGAATATGGCCATGTCTTCCTGATGGGCTGGGAAGACCGGCTGTTTCCGTCCGCCACCAACCCGGACGCTGATGAGGAGCGCAGGCTGGCCTACGTCGCCCTGACGCGGGGCCGCCGACGCGTCGCGGTCACCTGGTGTGCATGGCGAGGTGGCAGGTTTGCCGAACCTTCGGTATTCCTGTCGGAAATACCACCCCGGGCCCTATGCCGTGGCTGGCTGAGAAACCGCCTCAGTGGTACGGCCTCGTCCCCGTCGGGGCACAGGGTCTGAATGCGGGAAGGAACGCCGTCAGCATGTCCGTTACAGGAAAGCCCGCGATGCAGACCAAGGCGACGGCGCCCCGTACGCCGGGCCACGCATGGGCCCATCAATGCGAAACCTGTGGCGAAGGCGCAGCGTTCGGGTGCGCCGACCGCCAGGGCGTGACGCACTGATTCTGCGGCGATCATCGCCGGGAGGGCGAAAGACGCACCCGGCGCGTGTGACGCCCTTTTTTCGTGCCCGCCTGCATGGACCCACAACCGGGCGGGAAATACTGCCATCATGAAAAACTCTCTCGATACATGTGTGGCATATGCGGGCGGTTCGCCGGCTTATGCCCATGGAAGGCTCATGCAGCTCGCACAGGTTGCGGGACGGGAACTTGATGGACATGGGAACCGGGTTGCCGCCATCGCGCCGATCGTTTTCGATGCCGCCGGTCTGCCCACGGGACTGCGCCACCTGCTTCTTATTGGCGCCCGGCTGCATGATATCGGCAAACGGTGGGTTCCGCCCGCCATCCTGTATGCGCCGCGTCGGCTGACAGCCCCCGAATGGACGATCATGATGCGCCATCCCGCTTACGGCATGACGATCGTCGGCAGGCATGTCTCGCACATCCCCCGCATCGTCCGGGACTGCGTTCTGCTGCACCACGAACGCTGGGATGGAAGTGGATATCCGCATGGTCTGGCCGGGCCGGATATCCCGGTCATGGCACGTATCGTCGGCATTGCCGATTTCATCGACGCACTGGCCTCCCGGCGCAGCTACAAGCCACCTGTGCCCATGGATGTGGTGCGCTCAATCCTTTTGCGCGAGCGGGGCAGGATGTTCGATCCCTATCTGACCGATCGGGCGGTACGGCATTACGACCGGATCATCGCAGCCCGGCTTGCGCAATCGGGCAATACAGGAACGGAAGGGAATTCTGGCCATGTCTGACTGGATCACGTTCGGTAATGGACGTAGGGGCCGGCGTAGCTGGGACATGGATCCACGCATGGTGGAGAGATGGCAGCGCCTTCTGGCGGCGGCCCACGGTGCGGACAGACGACCCCATTGCGACTGTCTCCATGAGGGCCACCATCTTGAACTGGTCGTCAGGCGGGCAGAGCGGCTGCAGGCCGGAAGGCAGGTGGAGGCCTATCATATCGCGCGTTTCCCAGGGCAGGGGGCACTGCATCACCCTTCCTGTCCGTTCCATGAAACGGATGTCCGCCGGAGCGGGCGGAGCGGGTATGAAGAGGGTGTCGTCCGGGAAATGGCGAATGGCGACCTGCGGGTTGCGTTGCGCCGTGGTCTTCGTATCCGTGACAGGGCGGATGTGCCCCCGGCAGTCGCCCCCACCGCCGGGGCGGCAGCCAATGGCGCAGGGGGCGCGCCGCGACAGGCGCGCATGACCGAGCTTGGTCTGTTGCATCTCCTGTGGGAACAGGCGCGTTTCAACACCTGGAGCCCCGATATCGGTCGGCGGCGCAGGTGGTGGACAGGTGTAAGACAGGCGCTGGTGACGGCAGCTGGCGACATCACCACAGGGCGCAACCAGCATCTTGGGGACCGGCTCGCCATGGTTGGCTATGGCGATAAGGATGGTCCGGCGCTGCTGCGTCGCACGGCGCGCTCCTGTGGCGATACATGGCGTATCCTGCTGCTGGGCGTAGTGGACTCCATAACGTTGCGCAGGGGGCGGCAGGACACTGGCTTCGTTTCGATCTGCTTCGACGGTGCAGCGGGATATGACCTGCGTGTATCGGCACATGCCGACTGGAAGCAGCGCCTTGCCCGGCGTTTCCCCATGGCCATGACAGCGCTGGATCAGCGCCGCGGAACGCGCGCGATCCGGGTGATCGGGCTTGTTACCGCGACGGTAAGGGTCGGTTGTGATGGCGATCGGGTTCGGATCGGGGCATGGGCGGATGATGTGGCGCTTATGGAAGTGGAGCCCGATACGCTGGTCCCGGTTGCGAGCGCTCCGGAACTTGCTGTCGCCAGTGATCTGGTGAAGGCGCGTCGGGCGTTCATCAAGCCCCTGCGCTTTGATGCGCATCGTGATGTCGTACATCCTGACTTCGTGCTGACCGACACGGCTGACCCGCGCGGAACGCCGATGGAGGTCTTCGGGCGTGACGATGAGGCTTACGCCGCCCGGCGCCAGGAGAAGATCCGGTATTACAACGACGTTTATGGGCAGAATGAGTGGTGGTGCTGGAATGCCGCGGCTGCACCGCGGGACATTCCGCCATTTCCGCCTGTTCTGGATCGGGGTGACAGGCCCGGAGCCTGAACCGGTCGGGTTAACGTCACGACGACGGAAAGGGACTGTAAAGACCGATCCTACGGTCCCTGTCCGCACCCACAAACGAGCGATCCATACTTCAGGCATACAACCCTGGAGGAAAAAATGGCGCGACGTTCGGTGCGCCGGCCAGTGCCGGTGCCATATGCACGCATGAACGAGACAGACCGGGAGCGGGCGCGGGGGCTGATACTCGCCCATGTCCGTAACGCGCTCGTGGCAGGTCCCCATGCAGTCCTCGAACTGAGGAAGGGACTGCCAGCCGAGATCCTCGGTGCATTCCCGGTTGTCCTTGGTGAAATGGTGGAGGCGGGGGAGATAGCCTCCATGGGCCACAGCGTCTACGCGCGTGTTCCATGGATGCCAGCGACGCGGAAGGTCGTGGCATCGCCGGTCAAGGACATGGTGTTTGCGGCCCTCTCGGAACTTGCGAGGGAAGGCAGTCTGCCTTCCGAACTGGCAGAGAAGCTGGTGTTGCCCGTCAGGGAGGTGGAGCGCGCGCTCGAATCTCTTGAAGGTGAAGGGGTGGTTCATGAAAGCCGCATACCGGGCCGCTACCGTCCGGTGAGCCGCCGGATGGCATCCCATGTGCGTCGTGGCGCGGCGGGTCGTGTGTTTGCTGATGTGCTGTCCCATGCCTGAGGGGGGGACGGTGACACTCCCGCTCCCGTTGCGGCATGTGCCTGCGGCGAATGGGCGTTACGACAGTGGTCGGCGGATCAGGGCGGGCACCCTCATCCGTGCCTGTCTGTTCGATATCGGCTGGCCGCTTCGTCAGGCGGCCCGGCGGTCAGGATATAGCCGCAACCGCGTCGGGGAGTTTGCGGCGGGGGAGCCCGCCGATCCTGAATTCGTCGCGTGGCTGTGCGCGTTGCGTGCCATCCATAAGCGGTTTTCGTCGCCATTCGCCCGGTCGATCAATGTCACGGGCAACCGGCCGCCTTACCGGGGACGAGAGGTGTACCGGGCGATTACGGTTATCGGCTGGTCGACCCGGCTGCTGGCTGCACGGATGGGCGAGCACCGCACGGCCCTGTCGCGCCACCTTGACCGGGGAGGCGCGCTGGAGCCGCGGTCGTCGCGCTGGCTGGAGCTGCTTGAAACGGGGCATGAGACCTATCCCCGTCCAGAATATCGGGTTTTCACAACAGATACGGAAGGATTCTCCCATGTTTGATGAGGGTGAAGCGGATGGCGGCGCGGGTGCCGCTGCCGTTGGTGGGATCGCGGCCGACCGGCTGCGTAGCATAATTGAACGCGTGGAGCGCCTTGAGGAAGAGCGCAAGGCGTTGGCTGGCGACATCAAGGACATCTACACCGAAGCAAAATCGGCAGGTTTTGATGTGAAGACCATACGCCAGATCATCCGGATCCGCAGGCTGGAGCCTGCGGCTGTGGAAGAGCACGAGATGCTTCTGGATCTCTATCGCCGTGCGCTGGGAATGTGAGGGAGCCTGTCGATGCAAACATTGCCCCGCGGCGCCGCGGGTCTCGGTTTTCCAATGGCAGGCGGCAGCTCGCCAGTGGCGAGATGTGATGCGCACCTGCAGATATCCATCAGGCTTCACGGCTTCGAGGATAATGTCCTTCCCGGGGCTACCGCCGGTGTGGACCGGCGCGGCACACAGGTTGCTGCGCTATCTCTCCTGCTGGCGAGTGATGCATTCGATGGCTTCTCGGTCATCGATCAGCTGGGCCCGACTGTCGTTCCCTTCGTCCATGCGCCCTTCCTGCCCATGACGTGGCCACTACTGGTGGTGGTCGTTCTGATTTCCCTTGTGGCAGGACTATGGGCCGGGCGGGAATTGCGCGACATCCGTGCATCCATGCCGATCATGGGCCGGTTGCGGCATTTTCTACGCTTTGGGATGTTCGGTGGCGCGGCGCTCGGGTGTCTTATGGCGCATTTTCTGTGCTGAATCTGATGTCAGATCATAATCTACCGGCCAGACGCGTGAGAAAATCCCTTCCGCAGGATACATACCCACATGAGCACATACGTGGGTATGACACGAGGAAAAGGCTGCAGTCGCCCTCATGTCGAACATATGGGATCTGCGCTCTCTGTCCGCATAGCGGACACTTTAGGTGATCTTGCCCGAAGGGCTCTCCGGCACCATCTTCCAAACCATCAGGAATCATCCTCTTTTTGCGGAATATTGCCATGCATGTCTCTTCGGAAACGCATCCTTTGGTCGTCATCTGCGGTTATGGACCGGGCGTTTCCCATGCCGTAGCCCAGCAATGGGCACGGTCAGGTTATCGCCTCGCTCTCGTCGCGCGTAATCGCGAAAAGCTGGACAAGGCGGCCGCGCAGTTCAAGGTCGAGGGTATTGAGGCCCATGCCTACAGCGCAAATCTGGCCGACCCGGAGGCCGTGACTAGAACCATCGCCCAGATCGAGGCCGATCTGGGTGCGATCTCGACGCTGCATTGGAACGCCTTCACTTATGCCGCCGGCAATCTGCTTGAAGCGACCACCGTCGAACTGCAATCCTTGCTGGATATAACGCTTCATGGCTTCTTTGCTGCTGTGCGAGCCGCCCTTTCTGGTCTGCGCGCCCAAAAGGGCGAGGTTCTGGTGACAGGTGGCGGCTTCGGTTTCTTCGATGACGAGGTCGATGCCTTCGTCGCCCGGATCGGAGCGATGGGCGGTGCCGTCGCCAAGGCAGCCCTACACAAGGCCGTGGGCGTTCTGCACCAGAAACTGGCGGCGGATGATGTCTATGTAGGCGAGGTGGTCATCAACTCCATGGTGAAGAACACCTCTTTCGAGGATAGCACCTCTACCTTGCTGCCGGAAACTGTCGCAGCCATGTTCTGGGATCTGCACATGAGCCGTAAGGCGGTGTCAATCACCACGATCTGATCACGAAATTTCCGTGTCGGAGAGGCACCGGCGTCTGCACCGGCACTGTCATGACTGTGGGGAGCGTCTCGCGATCAACCTTGGCATGATCATCGTCGCCGGAGTGAGCGCATTCGCAAGAGTCGTCCATTTGAATGACCGGTTTTACCCAACGCCCCGCGCAAAGCAGACCGACCGCAATCCCCCCCCTAAACTGCCTGTCCGCTCAAGGAACATGAAGCGGACAGGCGGCAGACGCCCTCATGTCGGACATACGCGCCTGTGAACAGCTTTCCGCACAGCGGACATAAGCAGCACGGTGCTTCGTGGCCAAATTGGGTCGGTGCCAGACCGTTCGCTATTGGGCTGATCTAGCCATAAGCGGACGTATCACTTATTAAACGTAAGATCGGAAGAGGCACCTTTGCGACCCTCAGGGCCGCCCAATTGAGGACGATGTCTGGCAGAGTCAACTGGCATATTAGGTCAGTGAAGGAGGCGTTGACGGATACGCTAGCTGCTCTCCCGCCACGAGCGCCATCCGCACCAATTCGGATAGAGTACGAGCGTCCATTTTCGTCATGAGATTGGCTCGATAAATCTCTATGGTTCGCGGGCTTATTTCAAGCTCGCGCGCAATAGCTTTGTTCGATTGGCCATCAACAAGACCGCGGAGAACCTGTCGTTCCCTATTCGTCAGAACGGCGATCCGCTGACGAACGACATGCGCCGGCGTCCGGCCGGCACTGATCTCGTCGCCACTTTGCAGAGCAGAAGCCACCGCCTCGAGGATGGAATGATCGTCGAACGGTTTTTCGATGAAGTCACGAGCGCCAGCCTTCATCGCCTGCACAGCCAGAGGGACATCGGCATGTCCCGTGATCACGATGACCGGCAAGACTGGCCTGATGTCCTGAAGATGGCTGACGAGATCAAGGCCGTCCATACCGGGCATCCGGATATCGGTGACGACGCAACCATGCGCGATCTGATCGAGAATACTGAGGAATTCATCCGCCGATGAATAGGTCCGTGCGGTATACCCCGATGCAAGCAGCAGAAAGGCAAGGGACTCACGCACGGCCTCGTCATCGTCGATCACATGAACGATACAATCAGGTTTCATTCGCCAAACCCCTCTATCCGGGCGCAGGGGAGCGTAAAAAGAAAACACGTCCCACCTTCGGGTTCAGGCTGCGCCCAGATGCGCCCTCCATGAGCCTCGACGATGGTGCGGCAAATCGACAGGCCTACCCCCATGCCATGATCCTTCGTTGTCGAGAAAGGCTCGAACAGCTTACCTGCGATCTCCGGACTTACTCCAGCCCCGGAATCCGTCACGCTAATTCGCGCCATGCCCTCGAAGGCGTCAATTGCGACGACAAGGCGTCGCTCGTCGCAATCCTCCATAGCTTCCACGGCATTACGGATTAAGTTGAGCAGCACCTGCTGAATCTGGATCTTGTCCGCGATGACCTGATCGACATTGGAATCCAGCCGAAAGGACACATTGATCCCGCGCTCCGCAATGCCGACCAGCGCCAGCACCGCCATCTCCTCTACAAGCGCTGTCAGGCTCTGCAGCCCCAGATCCCCTTCTCCTCGCGAGACGAACTCCCGCAAGGATCGTATGATCTGGCCTGCCCTCAGAGCTTGTGCCACCGCTTTGTCCATGGCCTCCTGCACGCGCTCGTTCTGCCCGCTTCCCGTTTGCAGAAGACGACGGCTGCCATTGAGAAAATTTGTAATTGCCGTCAGTGGCTGGTTGAGTTCATGCGCCAGTGTGGCCGCCATCTCACCCATTGCCGACAGGCGGGAGATATGCGTGACTTCGGCCTGCAACTGTCGCATGCGGCGATCCGCCTCCTCACGCTCCGTAAGGTCACGAAGGAAAACAATCACAAATGGCCGCCCTCCCGAACTCAGGCGACCTATGGACAGATCGACGGGGATCGTCGTCTCGTCCCCCCGACGGGCAGTTGACGCAAACCCCTGTCTGTCGAGAACCGGAGGCGCACCAAGCTCCGGGACGATGGCCGCGATATTCACTCCAATCGCCTCCATCGCATTCCATCTCAGAAGAGTCTCGGCCGCATGACTGAATGACCGCACAATGCCCTGCTCATCCAGAATGATTATGGCATCGGGAACTGCATCGAGGATGGAACGTAGATGGGTTTCGCGTTCGAGGATGCGTTGCGCCATCGCAGCCGTCCGCCTGCGAGCGCGCAGCAGCCATTCGCCCCCACAGGTGATCAGAACGCAGAGTGTCGCAAACAGAAGCGTTTCAACCCAGTTTTCGATTGACGGGGCGCCATCATACGCCAAAAGCAGGGAACCCAGCGCCGAGGCAAGGATCGCCGCAACGAGACCGGGCAAGAGGCCGCCAGTCACAGCGCCAACAAGCACCCCGGGAAGAAGAAGGAGAAACAATGTTCTGGTGCTGCCAAGAAGCGGGGAGATCAGACAGCGTGAAAGCGCCCCCAGTATCACGAGCCCCAACGCAGCCAGAGAAGCGGTTACGAGGTGCCTGTGGCGTGCCCGCACCATGATCTCTTGATTTGACAGATCCCAGAAGTCCCTCAATGACGCTCTCACTTTGGCGGTGAACGATCGACCAGACAAAAGCAACTCCGTAATTGTACGTAGTATCCTTGATTCAGAAAAAGCTGCAACTTTAAGCTCTCAACAGCTTCACTCATTGTGGTGGTTGCAAAAGATGGAGGGCTTCGATCTTGATCTAAACAATTTATGGTTTTCCATAGAATAGTATAGAGGTCACCATAATATCATATTTAATTTAATATCTATCATGCGGCAGCGTTATTTTTAATTTCCTGCAATAATATTCAATTATATTAATACTATAGTTGTAATTTATAATTTCATTAATGCAATTATAGCACACATGTCACCCACAACATTCCAACAAACCCTCTCCACTCTTGAATATATAAATAAATATTTCCAAAAATATTTATTTATATATTCAAGTCCACTCAGCTATCGGGACAACCACATAATAAAACTTATGCGTGCAGGAGCAAGCAGATGACACCCTTTCATACGGAATTCACAATAAACCGACGAGGCCTGCTGCTTGGCATGAGTGCGCTTGCCACCGCCGCCAGCGTTGTACAATCTCGGACCCTTGCTGCAGCAACCGGGCAAATGCATGAGCCTGACAGCGTATTACAGTTCATGCTTCTCTCGAAACTTCTTGTTCCACACGAACTCGACCCCTTTGTCGGTCACAAAATCTACAACGCGCTCAGCGAGACCGAAGAGGGTTTTGACAATACAGTCACTGCACTTCAGGGTTTCATTAAGAAAAATGCTGTTGTCGATGTTGAACATCTCATGCCGGCACTGACTGATGTGGCACTGAAAAACTCAGCCTTGAAAATAATATCAGCCTGGTATTCAGGCGTAGTGCACGGCAAATCGGGCGATCGCGTTGTCGCCTTTGAAGAGGCGCTCATGTTCAAAGTCACCAACGATGTCATGACGATCCCCTCCTACGCGAAGTCAGCACCCAATGCATGGAATGCAACTGCCGTTTCCCTCCTGAACATGCCTGCGTTCTGAACTTCTCTGGAGAATTGTTCATGCCCTCCACTCTCAACAGCGATGTCGTCATCGTCGGTACTGGCGTCGTCGGCTGCCTGATCGCAGAACAGGCCCTTGATGCCGGGCTCTCCGTGCTCATGCTCGAGGCAGGCCCCCGTGTCGGTCGCGATACAATCGTTGAAAATTACCGTAACCTACCCCCCACACTGCGCAACCACTGGAATGCCCCGTATCCCCCCAAGCCATGGGCTCCGCACCTTGAAACACGCACCCCGACTGAGGCCGCATCGTATCTTGACCTGACAGGGCCGAATGCCAAAGCATACGAGCAGGGTTACGTGCGTTACGCCGGCGGCGCCACCTGGCACTGGGCCGGTATCTGCTGGCGCATGACGCCCGATGACCTGCGGCTTAAAAGCCTCTATGGCGTAGGGCGTGACTGGGCCTTTAGCTATGATGTGCTCGAACCCTACTATGCGCGGGCAGAGTATGCGATGGGTGTCTGCGGCCCCGGTGACCCAGCACTGCAATGGCCGCCGCGTACTGCGCGCTCTCGCCCCTACCCGATGGGACCCATTCCCTTTGGTCCGGGCGAGCAGCGGTTGACCGATGTTGCAGCAACCATTGGCATGCAGAACCTCCCCGCCCCGCAAGCGCGCAACAGCGGCGTTTCGTTTGATGGCCGCCCCCCGTGCTGCGGAAACAATAACTGCTTTCCAGTCTGCCCGATCGCCGCAAAATACGATGCGGCAACTGCCTTGCCCCGCATCGAGGCAAAAGGAGGCAGGATCATCACGAATGCTGTCGCCTATCGCATTGAAACAAATGCCCAGAAGAAGGTCGAGGCCGTTCACTACTACGACCCGAACAGAACCTCACATTCCGTTTCAGGCAAGATCTTTGTGCTGGCATGCAATGGCATAGAAACGCCCAAGCTCCTTCTTTTATCCGCTGATGACAAAAACCCCCGTGGTGTCGCCAATAGTTCAGATCAGGTCGGCCGCAACATGATGGATCAGCCAAAGTTGATTGCGGACATTGAAATGTCGGAACCGCTCTGGACCGGCGTAGGCCCCGTTCAGAGCAGCAGTATCATGAACACAAGCCAGGGTGATTTCCGGCGTGAGTATGCCGGTGCCATGTTCCGAATGGAAAACATGGCGCGAAGCACACTCGGGGGCTTGGCCGCTCTTGAAAAAGGTCTTTACGGAAAAGCCCTTGATCAGGAAATTCGTCGCCTTTCAGCCTGCACAGCCCGCCTGACCGTTGAGCACGAACCGCTTCCGCTCCCCTTCAACCGCCTGACCCTATCAGACAAAAAGGATTGGCTCGGCCTCAACCGCCCTAGCATCTATTACGATGTAGGCGACTATGTACGGAGAAGTGCTGAAAACTATACCGTTCCCCTTCTTAAAAAACTGGCCACTGCACTCGGCGCGACAAATATCAATATTTCACCTGAATTCTTGCACAGCGATCATATCATGGGAGGCACGATCATGGGCAACGATCCAAGCGATTCAGTTGTGGATGCAGATTGCCGGGCCCATGACCATGACAATCTTTTCCTGCCTGGTGGTGGCGCAATGACGACCGGTGGCAGCGGGAACAGCACAATCACTATGGCCGCATTGGCGCTTAAAGCTGCGGATGCAATCGTCGGGCAACTGAACCATGCTTAGAACCATACAGGCCTTCAGGCTCTCATTCCTTGCTGCTTTGGCGGGGCCGATACTCCTGTGCAGCGCCGCGTCAGCCGAAGATGGCAGTAATACAGATCCGGGTGCCTACATAGCGGTCACATCAGACTGCGTCGCCTGCCATACCGCGCCGGGCGGCAAGCCGTTTGCCGGTGGTCTGGCCATGAAAACGCCGCTGGGCACGATGTACTCAACCAACATCACGCCATCCAAAACATATGGTATCGGCGAGTATAGCGAAGCGGATTTCTCTCGTGCTGTCCGCAAAGGTATCCGCAAGGATGGGAGCAATCTCTACCCTGCAATGCCTTATACAGCATATTCTTATATGACAGATCAGGACATACACGACCTGTACCTGTATTTCATGAAATCCATTCAGCCGGTCGAAAACGCTCCGCCAAAAACGGCCCTGCCTTTTCCAATGAACATCCGCAGCTCAATGATGTTCTGGAATATCCTATTTCGTAACAACACGGTTTTCCATCCTGACCCGCAACACTCGGCAGAATGGAACAGAGGGGCTTATCTCGCACTGGGGCCAGCGCATTGCGGAACCTGCCACACGCCTCGTGGCTTTCTTATGCAGGAAGAGACCTCCAAAGCCCTTGGGGGCGCGAGCCTTGGTTCGTGGTATGCTCCCAATATCACCTCGGACAAAATCAGTGGCATAGGAAACTGGTCGCAGGATGAAATCAAGACCTACCTGAAATCAGGCCATATAGACGGTCTGGCACAGGCCGCAGGTGGTATGGGAGAAGCCGTCGAACACAGTTTCCAGCACCTGACAGAGGCAGACCTGAACGCCCTGGCGGCATACCTTGTATCAACACAGCCAGTGCGTGACCCTGCTGATGGAAATCTTTCGCGCTTTGCTCTTGGAAAGCTGGTTTCCAGTGCAGACCGTGTCAGAGGCGATCAACCCATCCGGTCGGAAGACAATCCCGATATTTCTGGTGCTGAACTGTTCATGGGAAATTGTGCATCCTGCCATAACTACAAGGCACAGGGCAGTCGCGACGGATATTATCCGTTTTTATGGCACAACTCCGTTACAGGCGCCTCCAACCCGGACAATCTGATTGCGACCATTCTTTTTGGTGTTGACCGTCATGTTGCAGGCACCCAAGCATTCATGCCCGGCTTTGGCGGAAAGAAAACAGATGCTGTACAGCTCGATGATGAGAAAATAGCCAAACTTACAAAATATGTTTTTGATACATATGGCAGGCCTCAGGTTTCTGTATCACCAGCACAAGTCGCCACGATCCGTCAGGGTGGCCCAAAATCGCCACTACTCGTTTTAAGCCGTATCGGCATGGCCGGGGGAGCCATTCTCATCGCACTTGGGTGTTTCTGGCTTTTGCGGACATTCCGTAAATAAAAGACGAAAAGGGGAGTAACTTTCATGGCCTTAGAAAAACATATTTCCTTGTATGTAAAATCAGTGATTGCTGTATGTGCAGTCAGTGTATTAACCGCCGCAGTGCCCGCATGTGCACAGGATACAAAAGAAACCACGTCAATATCCGCAGAAACAGCCAATCTGAAAAAAAATATCGTTGGCGTGTGGGGGCTTGTTTCTTACAAAGTGGAAGACAAAGAAACAGGTAAAATGATTGATGCCATGGGATCATCGCCCCGTGGGCGTGTCATTTTCACGCCTGATGGGTGGGTTGCCTTCAATCTTGAAGGCAGTGATCGACAGCCTGCAAAAACAGATGCAGACCGCGCTCATTTGATGAAAACACTCGTTGCATATATCGGTCGTTACAGAGTTGAAGGCAACCAATGGGTGACCAATGTGCAGACAGCGTGGGCGCCGGAGTGGGTTGGAACAGAGCAAAGACGCACCATAGAAATTAATGACGATTACGCCAATGTCATTACACCATGGCGTAAAATGCCTAACTGGGACTCTGGCAAGCTGTCACGCAGCATCATTCGATTTAAACGGATTGAATGATCTGTATCATTCCTGATCTCTAAATTTCAGAATTATGAAAATAAAACCACTCTAGGAGAGATAGATGTTTAGCAGACAGGCAAAGATTACTGGCACAGGAAAATCGAGAAAAATCGAGACGACAGCCAGAGGCTATAATGTTTTGCGTGACCCCGCGCTCAATAAAGGCACAGCCTTTACCCACGAGGAGCGGGATTCTCTCGAACTGAACGGGCTGCTACCACCGGTCATAACAACTGAGCTGGAACCCCAGTTAATCCGTGCTCTTTCTGCTTATCGCAAAGCACCAAGCGATCTCGATAAGCACATTTACATGTGGAGGCTTCATGATAACAACGTGACGCTGTTTTACGCCTTGCTCCAGCGTCATCTCATGGAAATGCTGCCCGTTGTGTACGATCCTGTCGTTGGGCAGGCCATAGAGCAGTATAGTGAAGTCATAACCCGCCCGCGCGGTGTTTTTCTCAGCATTAACGAGCCTGAGAAAATTGAGGAAAAACTCGCGGCGTTTGGCGCCAGCGCCGACGACATTGACCTTCTAGTTGCCAGTGATGCGGAAGAAATTCTTGGCATTGGTGACTGGGGGGCCAACGGAATTGATATCTCCATCGGTAAACTGGCCGTCTATACAGCCGCAGCAGGCGTTGACCCGCACCGCGTGATTCCGGTTGTTCTGGATGTTGGAACAAATAATGAAAAACTTCTCAACGATCCACTCTATATCGGATATCGGCATAGCCGCGTTGTCGGCAAGGTTTATGACGATTTTATCGATGCCTATGTAACAGCCGCCAAAAAACTCTTCCCCAAAGCCATGCTGCACTGGGAAGACTTCGGCTCAACAAATGCCCGCCGTATTTTAAGCCGTTTCCGTGACAAGGTTCCCACCTTTAACGACGATATGCAGGGAACCGGCGCCATTGTGCTGGCGGCATTGCTCAATGCAGTCCAGCGCAGCAATACCCTCTGGTCCGATCAGCGTGTGGTCATTCTGGGCGCCGGGACGGCCGGCGTGGGCATTGCCGATCAAATTCGTCACCAGATGGTACGGCATGGCCTGTCACAGGACGAAGCAACCCGTCGCATCTGGTTGGTGGATCTGCCCGGCCTGCTGACCGATGACATGACGCATGGACTTCTTGATTTTCAAGTAAGCTATGCCAGACCCGCTTCTGAAGTTGAGTCATGGGCTCTTACCTCAGCCGATACTCTGGCCGCCACCGAAACCAGATGGCCAGCAATGGCTACCCTCCGGCGTGAAAAAGCACAGAATGGCGGCATTATCGAACTGGCTGAAGTCGTCAAAAATGTGCATCCGACCATTCTGATCGGCACCTCAACGACCCCCCACCTCTTTACCGAAGAACTGGTGAAGGATATGGCCGCGCATGCCGAGCGACCGATTATTCTTCCGCTATCCAACCCGACCAACCTTCACGAAGCTACACCCACCCAGCTTATTGAATGGACGGAAGGGCGAGTGCTCGTCGCAACGGGTGCCCCGTTTGATAACGTTGTCTATCAGGGCGTTTCCTACACAATAGGGCAGGCGAACAATGCCGCCTTGTATCCGGGCCTTGGCTTTGGGACAATCGTATCGCGCGCACGTCAGGTTTCTGACGAAATGATCTTTTCTGCAGCACAAGCAGTCGCCAGCCAAGCAACAGATACCGCTCCCGGTTCGGCCCTTCTACCGTCCAACGCAGACCTTCGTGCAACATCAAGCGTTGTCGCCATCGAGGTTGCCCGCAAGGCGCAGGAGCAGGGTCTGGCGCAGTCTGAAATCACGGATATAGTTGAAGCCGTGAATGTACATCAGTGGTGGCCTGTTTATGGAATTGTGACCGCGGTTTAGTTAGGTGTTTAGTCCCGGGATTTGATGGGTTGGGTTGATGATGAATCGATCTGATTCTGAAGTCCATATTTTGCAGATGTATTCATAGAGCGTGAGACCGTTGAGGGTTTTGAGCCGTCGATCGAAATGATAGGCTGCCATGAAGTCATTGAGGCGCGTCTTCAACTGCTCATGGCTGTCGTAATGAAAGCGTTTGACAGTTGCTTCCTTGATCGTCCGGTTCATTCGCTCTACCTGACCATTGGTCTAGGGGTGATTGGGTTTTGTCAGGCGATGCCCGACACGTTGGCCTTGCAGATCATGCTTGAGCGCATAGAACGTGACCATGCCGAGCCCCGGTTACGGGGCTGTTCGGCGAACTGGATGCCGTTGTCCGTCAGGATAGTATGAACCTGATAAGGGACGATGCGCAGAAGATATTCGAGAAATTCCTAGGCCGTTCGTCTGTTGGCTTTGCCCACAAGCTGCGTTACCGCAAACTTTCTGGTACGGTCTATGCCCATGAAAAGGTAAAGCTTGCCTTCGGCAATCTGGACTTCGGCAATATCGAGGTGAAAGAACCCGATCGGATAGCGCTTGAAGTGCTGCCGTTTTGGCTTGTCTCCTTCGACATCAGGCAGGCGTGAAATCCCGTGACGCTGAAGACAGCGATGCAGCGCTGAGCGTGCCAGATGCGGAATGGTGGCCTGCAATGCGTAAAGGCAATCATCCAGCGGCAGTAAGGTGTGCCGACGAAAGGCCACGATCATCGCTTCGTCCGTCTCGGATAGAACCGTTGAGCGCGGCTCTTTAGGATTTGTTTTCTGATCCTCAACCGTTTGACGCTTACGCCACTTTGCAACTGTTTTCGGGTTGATCTCGAACTCCTCGCTCAGCGACGCGAGCGAAGCCTGCGATCGCTGTATTGCTGCTCGCACGGCGTGCGTGGTCGTGGCGCTCCCATGACGTATCTGTCCCATAAGGCTTCCTTCCACTCTCGTGAAAAAACCACAGCATCAAATCCCGGGACTAGGTTTCGTGGACAAAGGTTGACAGTGGACCCATGCCTTGATTCAAGGCTGTCTTTTGGAGGCCGCGTTGGGCGAGCGGATTGGACTGGCGGACGACGAGTGGGCAATCATCGGTGCACTTCTGCCGTCTGAACATGGTCGATGTTGCCGACCGGCGCAGGATAACCGCCTCTATTTCGAAGGCATGATGTGGATTGCGCGGACAGGCTCGCAGTGGCGACATCTGCCAGACGAATACGGCAAGTGGAACAGCGTGTTCCGCCGCTATCGGCGCTGGGTTACAACTGGCGTGTTCGACGCGATGCTGGAAACGCGGGCTGAAATGGTGGAGCGCGACGCCACCGCCGACATGATCGACAGCACCGTGGTCCGGGCACATCATTGTGCCGTCGGCATAAAAAAGGGGATCAGGAGACCGAGGCGCTTGGCCGATCGCGCGGTGGCTTCAGCACCAAACTCCACGCCCGATGCGATGCCAAAGGCCGCCCGCTCGGATTTGTCCTGACACCAGGGCAGACCCACGACATCCAGGGCTTCGGTCCGCTGTTCCGCATGATCGCAGACAAGATTGAGGCGCTGCTGGCCGACAAGGGCTATGACGCCGACGCCATCCGTGAGGAACTGACGAAAGCCGACGTCGAAGCGGTCATCCCCGCCAAGAGCAACCGGCGCGATCCTATCGCGCACGACCGCGAAAAATACCGCTGGCGCAACCTCGTCGAGCGTCTGTTCAACAAGCTCAAGAACTGGCGGCGCATCGCAACCCGATACGACAAAACCAAGGAATCTTACCTCGGCTTTGTCAATCTCGTGTCAGTCCTCCAGTGGATACCCTTTGTCCACGAAACCTAGCCCGATATCAGCGCTAGCCAGACCTTCTACTCCCACCTGCATAGCGGTCTTTCGGCGGCGCTCTCTTAAACCTTAAGGCTGCCCGTTTGGCGCAATGGTTCTTATGAAGTTAGTGGCTTTTGCGGACCAGAATTAGATAAAATTTCAAAAGCCTCCTCAATGTCTGCTCGCTTAATGGATATTGCATCCGCTCCAAAGCAAGATATGAAAAAGTCATCTTTTCTTTCAAATAGATCTGGGTAAGCTTTTAGCAAAGCTCTTATATTGCGTCTGTTTCCATGTTTGAGCGAGTTTGCGATGTTCTTTATTTTTTCAATCTTCTCGTCGATTTCATAATGTTTGGATATTATTTTTTTAAGTGAATTATAATTCTGAAAGTCACTGTACTTAATTTTTCTCTCTTTGTCTCCTGAAAGTTCCTTTCCTATTATTATATCGAACCAATACCTCTCCCAAAAGTGATATATGTTTACAATAGTATTTTTATTTATATTCTCTATAACGTCAATGCACGCACCTTTATGATGATGTAGTTTTTCTTCTTCGGGAAACAGAATTATACTTGATGCTTCGCCTGAAGTTAAAGGCGTTTCTCTATGTCCACATTTTACCCTTAAATTATACGCATCTATTTCTCGTTCAACTTCAGTAAGCTGAGCTTCCACAGGTTTAACGGATCTTTCATATATTTCTCTGTATCGAGATATTTTCGATAGATACATGTAATTAGATAAATTAAATTCATCAGAAATCATCTTGTGCTCCTTTTGAGATAACTTTTTATATTTTAATCACTCCAATGCCTCAGCGTAAATGGCAAACTCTACATCGTTTCATCCCGTAGCCGACCTTCCGTATCCCCCCAAGAAGACGTAAAAATGCAACTACTGCAGCGCCTGACCTGCCAGTTACGATAACCGTCAACGGGAACAAAAAGGCGAAAGGCACGGCTGAATACGCCGCCACGGGGCGACCGACGCGCCTGTCTGGAGGCGTCGTCGATCCTCGCAACCCGGCGGTGCCGGGTCCTTCGCTTTGCTGCGGTGCTGCGCATGCCATGATCGCCTGTGACGCCTCCTTCCATCTACGCATCGGTCGCCCCGTGGCGGCAGCGCATCAGAAGGAAGACGGAAAATGGTGCAGACATCCCGAAAAACTGCTGGAAACAGGCAGACTATCTACACCGAAGTGACGGAACGGATCATTCGGGAGGTTGAAGGTGGCGTGATCCCGTGGGTGTGCCCATGGAAAGCGGGTGTCGGACAGGATGGTCTGCCCGTCAACGCCACGTCCGGCCGACGGTATTCGGGCATCAACCTGCTGCTGCTCTGGATGTCCGCCGCAGGGCACGGATACGCCACATCCCGGTGGCTGACATACCGGCAGGCATCCGAAGCCGGTGGACAGGTCCGTCGCGGAGAGCGGGGTACCATGGTCGTCTATGCAGCCACTTACACACCGCGTGATGAAATCGCAAAAAGCGTCGAGACCGGGGAAGACCCGCGTCGGGTGCCGTTCCTCAAGCGCTTTGTGGTGTTTAACGTAGACCAGATTGACGGGCTACCCGATCAGATACGGCAGGGGGAACAGATCCCTGACGTGTCCGGGATCGCAAGGATCGGTGATCTGGACCGGTTCGTCGCGGCGACCGGTGCCGATGTGCGCTACGGCGGCAGTGAGACATATTATTCGCGGTCTGGCGATTACATCCAGCTCCCGCCACCAGAGGCGTTTGCCTCTGCGCATGACATGTTCACCGTGCAGGCGCACGAACTGACACACTGGGCCGGAGCCAGCCATCGGCTGGACCGCGAGTTCGGGAGCCGGTTCGGAGATACAGCCTATATGCGTGAGGAACTGGTGGCCGAGATCGCCGCGGCCCAGCTTTCTGCCGTGATGGGCGTGCCTCCTGTCCTGCGCCATGCTGCTTATGTGCAGCACTGGCTGTCCGTGCTGCGGGAAGACCACCACGCGATATTCAACGCGGCGCGCCATGCCTGCGCAGCCGTTGATTACCTGCTCGGACTTGCAGGCGTGGGCGAAGATGTCGGATCAGAGCCACGCGTGCCACCGCAAAGGTTGCTGGCGGCCTGATCGTGCCGCAGGAACTGGTGGGTGGTCACCGCAAAAGCCGTGCCCAACGCCAGCGCGTGTACGGTCGTGTCGAGGCTGATGAGACGGCTTTCAGCCGCCTCGAACAGGGCCGCGCCAGAGTGTCCCTGAAGCCAGTACATAAGGGGTAGCAACGCGTCCGCCCGCATGGCCATGCCCCTTATCATGAAATCCGCCACGACCCCACAGATCCCGAACAGTACAACAAGGCATGCAAAATACGCCGCCACGCCGCGCCACAGCGCCCCAAGAACTCGGTAGAGCGCACAGAAAATGGGGCGACGGTTGGGGGAAGGGGCCGACATTGCGCGCTCCGGAAAACAGGGGGGAAGTTGCCTCATACTAAGCCCCATTTTCTCAAAAGTACATGGCGCCGTCTGTCGAGACACGCGGCCGCATCGTCAGCGTATCGCTCGGCATATGGACTGCGTGGGCGATGATCCGTTCCTGACTGGCTATGCGTCACAAGGGCAGCCTCTCGTCCGATCGGAAAAGCAGTAAATTACGGGTGGCCCTTCGGGTTCGGTCGCCAAGCTTCTCCAGACGGCTGCGCCGCCAGGAGAAGTCCAGCCCCCTGCGGGGTCTGTCCGCGTTCGCGCTAATGCTCCCCCACATCCTTGTCCACGATTGGCATGATGTCGAAAAACGGCACGGGGAGCGGGACGCCTCCTCAACCACCCTGACACGCCTGCGGCGTGTCAGGGTGGCCCGTTGCGGGGATTACGGCCGCGCATCCAGCTTCAGTGTGACAGTGTCCCGGCCAGGGCGCCAAGACGGCCTTCGGCCCCGCTTCGCGGCTTCGCGACCCTCGCGGCGCCTTTGCCGTCCCGCGCCTGACGCGGGGCAACGCCCTGCGGCAGGCGCGGGACGACCGGCTTGCTCAGGCCGCTTCGGTCCTGACTCCCTGTCCGTGCCACCGTCTTGCCCGGGGGCAGGATGTGGCTCACAAAAACGCCTCCATCCCCTCCACTACCGTCACCGTCACGGGCGCTCGCCGCCCCGCACCCCGGCAGGATATGGTCTAGTAAAACGACATTTATTTATTTGTTTTCAAGTAAAAAATATCCGAAAATAACAAATAAAAATGACCGTTATTAGCCGTTTTCTGCGGTTTTTCTATTGCTATGCTTGGGCATTCGTACTAAGTTTTTCTTGTCGGGAGGGATTGGCCCTTCCGGCTCAAGCGCCCCGGCAGGTGCTACGAACACCACGCCGGGACTGCGCCAGAAATGAAGAGTAATTTCATGTCCGACGTTGCAACCACCATCGCCCACAACGCCACCGCTGGCAAGGCTTCTCCCGCCGAGGCCCGCCGTGCGAACGAAACCCGCGCCCGTGCAAAGGGTTATGCGGCCCCTTCACTGGCAGCCATTCTGGACCTCGCGCCCAATGACGACCAGATGGCGAAGATCGTCACCTCCTTTGGCATCGAGGCGGGGGATGCCGACGAGCTGACCGGGCTGGGAAGCACCATGATCCGCGACCAGTACGCCGCGCTGGAACCGATCCTTGTCACCATGTATCGCGGGGAGCCGAATTATCAGGGCCTCAAAATCCACCTTGACCGCGTGGTTGATGGCGTCGTCCGGTCCGCCTATGGCGCGGCCGAGTTCTACGAAAAGCGTCGCCAGATCGCGCGGGATGCCGTCAACGCCTTTACCAACGAACACCGCGACGAAGATCGCATGGGCATTGATGGCGGCGCAAACCGGGTGGATGACCTGCGTGAAATCGCAGCGCAGCATGCCGGAAAATCCTACGCCCTTGCCTGCATCGCCGCCGGGGCATGCGCCGCATATGAAGAACTGATGGGGCAGGCGTGGCAGCCCTACGTGGCCAGCAACGCCCGCAGCGTCTCGGAACAGGCGGCAGCGCTCAGGAATGACGCGCTGGGCTTCTGATCCAGTCAGCCGGGCCAGACGGCCTGGCACCCCTTCCGTGCCAAAATGGACACAAAATGCCAGATACCCACCCCACCGCCCGCCGTATCCTGCGGGCAATCCTTCCCCCGCCCCAGACGCCAAAGCACAGGGAAGACAGGCTAAAGGCTCTTGCGGGGGCTTTCCAGACGCTGGCCCTTGGGGCGGTGGGCGTGGGGTTCCTTACCCCCATGATTACGGATTACACCGCGTTAAACCCGACCCATGTGCTGCTGTCCTGCCTCCTTTCCCTCATTTTTGAGGGCATTTCTTTGACTCTTCTGGCCTATATCCCATATGATTCCGGGGATGATGCTGTCTCACCGAAAGGGGACAACAATGGATAGTTTTACGCTCAATACGTTCGGCATCGTGGTGCCTTTCGCCATCTTTACGCTGGTTTTCGGGCTGGCACTGGGGCCGATTGCAAACAGGCTTGCCAAATGGCGGCAGTCGCTCTGACTTCTCCGGTTTAAGTTTCATCTTCCGATGGGGCTGAGGACGGCAACCATGGATAATTTTACCATTAACATGATTGGCATTGTAGTGCCGTTTCTGGCGCTGACCTGCCTGTTTGCCGCCGTAATTGGTCCCATTGCGAACCGGCTGGCCCGACTACGCAAATCCCTTTAAACGATATACCATGCAGAGGCGGCCCCACGGGTCGCCTTTCTTATTTGTGCAGCGCGTACGCCATGGTCCAGCGTGGGTAGCGCCGTTCGCGCCGTCAAGTCGGCCTTCGGCCCCGCTGGCGCGGCTGCGCAACCCTCTCCGCGCTCCGACGGTCATGCGTATGGCGCAAGGCGCGGCCTCGCCCCATACGCATGACCGTCGGGCTTGTTCAGGATGCTTCGGACCTGACCGCGCGGACGACACCGGGCAGGCAACAGGGGAATAAAAATACGTCGCCATTCACTCACAGGGGCAGGCCGGTGGGGCGGGCGGTTCCGGTGCCCGACCATTCCATGCTGCCTTGAACCGCGCCCACTCCGCATGGCGTAGGTCATCGGTCCCCGCTGTCACAACCACGCTCCATTCCTCGCGTGCCGCGCTGTAACGCCAACCCGCCCATGTCATTTCAATCCGTCCCGCAACAGGAACGTCCTCCCGGAAACGCAGCACAAGACGCCGCGCCGTGCGCGGCGCTGGCTTCGGCCAGTCCGGAAGGCTGCCCGTCGCCGCCTCCGTGGGGTGCCCCTGATGCGTGTCCTCAATCTGGTCCGCCTGTCCCCGTATCTGCTCTACCCGCATCCGTCGCTGGCTCCTCTGCTCTTTGTCTGATCGGTCCGCCGGGGACCGCGTCGTTCATCGGTGGGAAGGGGTTCCCTTACAGGATTGTTTTTTAGACAGACCCATTGTGGGTCCGGTGTGGTGCGCCATGGGCATCGCGCGTTGAAAATGACGGACAGGAAAAAAGCCATGGGTGGCCCTTCGGGTTCGGTCGCCAAGCTTCTCCAGACGGCTGCGCCGCCAGGAGAAGTCCAGCCCCCTGCGGGGTCTGTCCGCGTTCGCGCTAATGCTCCCCCACATCCTTGTCCACGATTGGCATGAAGTCGAAAAACGGCACGGGGAGCGGGACGCCTCCTCAACCACCCTGACACGCCTGCGGCATATCAGGGTGGCCCGTTGCGGGGATTACGGCCGCGCATCCAGCTTCAGTGTGACAGTGTCCCGGCCAGGGCGCCAAGACGGCCTTCGGCCCCGCTGCGCGGCTTCGCGACCCTCGCGGCACCTTTGCCGCCCCGCGCCTGCCGCAGGGCGTTGCCCCGCGTCAGGCGCAGGCCGACCGGCTTGCTCAGGCCGCTTCGGTCCTGACTCCCTGTCCGTGCCACCGTCTTGCCCAGGGGCAGGATGTGGCTCAGAAAAACGCCTCCATCCCCTCCACTCCCGTCACCGTCACGGGCGCTCGCCGCCCCGCACCCCGGCAGGATATGATCTAGTAAAACGACTGGTATTTATTTGATTTCAAGTAATAAATACACGGATATAACAAATAAAAATGGACGTTATTGGCGGTTTTCTACGGCTTCTGTCTTGTTATACTTTGGTATTCGTACTAAGTTTTTCTTGTCGGGAGGGATTGGCCCTTCCGGCTCAAGCGCCCCGGCAGGTGCTACCCACACCACGCCGGGACTGCGCCAGAAATGAAGAGTAATTTCATGTCCGACGTAAACGAAATTATAGGCCATGGTCCTCACAACGCGCAAGGCAGAGCCAGGAAACACAATCGGCAGTGTGGTGAAGGTGGTTTAGCTACAGTCGAGTGTGCCGTGGAACTTCAGGACGCGCATTATTCGGATCAGACGCTTGCCGCCCTGGTCGAGCGCCATGGGTGGCGTTATCAGGATGCAACACAGCCGCAAAACGGGGTTGAGCGTCTGTTCGACGGTCTTGCCTGCGATGGGATGGTGGTGCCCGACGGCACGCGGTATCTGCTGGCCAATTATGCCGCCGACCCGGAAAGATGCCGGTATATCGCCCTGTATGCCGGGTGGGAACTGCTCGGGGACTGGGACGGCCGGAATGGATCGCCAGAGGAGATCGCATCCCGGCTCAATGAGCGGGCAGAGCATTACGCCCGGTCGGAACGGATCGCGTTGGAAGCCGCCTGAAACGGTTCCACGGGCCGGAACCGCCTTTTCTCTCAAAATTGGTAATGGAGCAGACACATGGCTGGCAGCGTCAACAAGGTCATTCTCGTGGGCAATCTGGGCAAGGACCCGGAAATACGGAACAGCCAGAGCGGAGCGAAGATCGTCTCGCTGACACTGGCGACCAGCGATACATGGAATGACCGCGCATCGGGCGAGCGCCGCGAGCGGACGGAATGGCACCGGGTTGTCATTTTCAACGATCGCATCGCCGACGTAGCCGAGCGTTTCCTGCGCAAGGGCCGCAAGATCTATCTGGAAGGCTCGCTCCAGACACGTAAATGGACCGACCAGAGCGGACAGGACCGCTACACGACCGAAGTGGTGGTCGATCGCTTCCGGGGCGAACTGGTGCTGCTCGACAGCAACCGGGGCGGCGAGGATGTGGGCAGAGGGTACGACGCGCCCGCCCCCCAGCTACCGCAGGGTGGCGCGCGCACCGCTGGAGCAGCCGCTGGCGGATGGGATGCGCCCATGGATGGCAATAACCCTGGCAACGAAGTACCCTTCTGACGCCGCCCGGCATGGACCGGTGCCAGAATGGACACAAAAAGCCGGGTGTCTACTCCGCCATTTGCGCCCGAAGCTGGCAGGACGGCGCTCCCGCCTGACGCGGGAGCGCCAATCAGGAGTGGGGCGTGTCGTCATCCAGATCGCACCAGGCCCGGCTGGTGTTCGGGTTGATGTACGTGTGGCTGGTGCAGTATCCGCCCCGCCTGAACTGTGGCCATGTTGCAGCCATCGTCAGGGCCGAGCCGAGAACAACCAGAATGACCCCGCCCATGACAAGCCGCGTATAGGCGTGCCATCGCGCTTCCCGGTAAAATTTTACCTCCTGCGTTGGTAGCTGCTCGCGTATCCTGTGGAATACCTGTGTCCGCAGGTCTTTGACGATGGCGTCAACCATCCGACTGATCGTTATCGTCTGCTGCTTTTCGGCTATCGCCTCATATTGCGCGATGCGCGCATGCGCCGCTTCGGTCGTGGCGTTGAGTTTCGTGATTTCGCTCCCGACCTGTTTCTGCACATGTGCGAACGTTTCGGCACTGGTCGTCTGGATCTCGTGCAGCTGTTCGCGCGCACTTTGCAGTGCGCGCTCCATGGAGGCCGAGGCATGGACATTCCCGGCCCATTGCAGTTCCGCAAGGCGACGCAGGAGACCAAACCATTCCCACAACGCCGATCCCGGCTCTATGCCTTCCCGGCGCGCCGCGACTTCCATCCGTTCAAGGGTTTGATGGAGGGCGTCTGCGTTCGCATCATTGGTCATGGCAACATTTCCTGCAGGCCCGCCACTTCAATATTCTGCCGGATGGTGCTGAGCCAGCGTGTCACCATGAACCGTTTGACGGGGTCTATCGGCTTACCGCCACTGCCGATCTTACCGGCTGCCGCGTCGTGATAGCTCAGTCCGGTTTCCTTGACCGCGGCCATGCAGCCAAGTTTCGGAAATTTCAGCGTTTCAATGCCCGCCGTGAACAAGGGCTTCAATGACGGGTCTGCGGCGCGACTTTGTAGAATGTCGCTACCAGCCTGTCCCGAGGGAACGGTCATTGCATTAAAAACCACTGCACCTTTCGTCGGGCGGAACTTTCCTGTCTCCCACAGCCGTGTGATGTAGGCGAGATCGTCTGCGTCTCCACCGCAAAAGAACAGGCCACAGACTTCGAGACCGGCGCTCTCCGCAAAAGCGACCAGATCAACTTCGGCGGCCCATTGTTCCATCGTCCTGTCCCCGCCGCCGATGTCGAGTACCAGAGGAAGCCGTTTCTCCGTGGCTGCACTGAAGACCATCGAAAACCATTCTGAAATGTCGTGTTCATCTTCAGAGACGGGGCGGGGAAGCCCGTAACGGGCATACAGCGGTGAGGCCGAGATGCCGGGATTGCGCATGTCGCCGTCTGCCATAAGAAAATTACGCGATGCGCTGGCAGCGATTTCGCAGATGGCTGTAAGGAATGTCGAGCCGCCGAGATTCCCTCTTCCTGCTTTCACGATGAGGGGAACCGATGCTTTTTTTGTAACTTGTGTCGTCTCTTTGCTCATGACCTATCCGGGTACACTTGAGGGAGGCGGTAGCGCCGATCCCCAATGTGCCCCGGACGTTTGTGGGTGCGAGCAGTTGCCGTCTATTGGGCGCGTCTGCCGACACTGGCACAGAAGGTATAAAGCAGTTTTTCCGGAACCGATCTGCTCTGGCGAGGGATGGCGTCCAGCATTGGATAGACACTGCGGTACCACGCTTCGTTGGTCTCAAAAAATGAGCGGCGTGGCAGGCCCGGAAGCTGTTCCAGATCGAAGCCGCCATTAGGCAGCAACCCCGACGCATCAAGGGGCATTAGTGCCTCAAGCGGCAGATTGTCGGGCATGCCGGGAGGGCGTGGTCCAACGTAAGGGGGAGGTAGCGGGATTTCCTTATCCTTGCCGTATCGGGGAGCCTGCCGGAGCATCATCACTGTCGGCTTTACCTGCCCGAGCCGCGACTGGGGTGCCGCACCCTGATCGGTTGCAGCGTCGGGCCGGGAGGC
Organism: Komagataeibacter saccharivorans; assembly: GCF_004348195.1. Lineage (NCBI taxonomy): Bacteria > Pseudomonadati > Pseudomonadota > Alphaproteobacteria > Acetobacterales > Acetobacteraceae > Komagataeibacter > Komagataeibacter saccharivorans. The sequence continues at coordinate 43,734 of NZ_CP036408.1, forward strand.
CGTTGCAGGCGCGTGTGGTGCAGTGGGCTGGGGCGGCAACGGATCGTCGGGGAATAATACCGATGCGGCACGGGCGCGACGGGCTTCAAGCTGGCGTTCCGCCGCCCCCTTGTCGGCTTCGGCCATCTTTTCCCGAAGTGCCTGCAATTCGGCCTCTTTCCTGATGGCATCCCGCGCCTTTTCTTCGGCACGGATACTGGCCCGCTCCTTACGGGCCGCCATCCATTTGCCCACGCGGTACCACATCATCTTGGCGCATTTTACGGTCGGAGCCAGCCCCCGCGCATTCACCAGCCCGACCTCGGTGAACCATCGACACAGGGCCACCCAGTCAATGCGGCGACCATCGCAATGACGCAGGATTTCCGCGCGATGCCGTTCCATCCATGCCCGCAACGACAGCGTTCCGCGCGCTTCATCAAGCGCCGTCAGTGCTCCTTCAATGCCGATGGTTCCCGCAGACATCTCACTCTCCTGATCCCACTGGAGCGCGCCCTGTGGCGCTGCCAGAAGCATATCACGACCACGATACAATTACAATGAGACCACGTTTCGGCTACGCCACGACCATAGAAAGACTACAGAAGGACTACAAAGATTTCTTTAGTCCATATACAAATGCAAACCTTTCGGTTTGCGCTTCGCGCGGATTACATCCGCCTACAGGCCGATGGCCTGTAGTCATCAGGGGATCTGGGTCATGTTCTCATGCGGCACCGGGTCACGGCTTGAGTGTATTACATTAACGTACTACACAATGCGGACTGTTTCTGTGTGGAGAAGAAGCATGACGAGCCCTCTGTCGATCCGTCTTGACGATCGCCTGCGTGATGACCTGGAGCGGGAAGCGTATGCGCGCGGGGTCCCATTGAGCCGCCTGGTCCGCGAACTTCTGGAAGAAGGTGTCAGCCTCGCCCGGCGGGAGCGTATCCGTGCGGACGGCGCCCGTGTCGCCGCCTATGCCGCCGGGGCTCGCGAGGCACGCGCCCTGTTCGATGGGGCCGGTGGCGGACAGGGCCATGGGGAGTAAGGGATCGGCCTCCGCGCCCTATCGGGCCGGGGAAATCGTGCTGGCGGGGCGAGGCAGGGATAAACCGGCCGTCGTGGTGGAGGATGACCTGTTCCCGCCCGAATGGCCCAACGTGATCCTGGTGCCGCTGACCGATAACGAAAATCTGGTTGTGCCGGACCTCTCGGTCCGTATCGAACCGACCGCCATGAACGGTCTTGCGTCGGTCTGCTGGGCAGCCAGCGCGATGGTGGCCACGACGTCGAAGCGGCACCTGACGCGCACCGATCACAGCATATGCCCTGAACAGCTTGCCCTGGTCCGCCGCCAGATCGCGCTGGTGGTGGGGGCGGGTTGATTTCCGGATGGGATTCCGTGCCCACAACAGGTGCGCGGAGGCTCAGCTCCGTGATGGGAGATTTTAATCCATGAGGGTCATGTTCTGGCGGTGGCGCGGCGCCCTGAAACAGCTCTGGTTCAGTGATTCCGACGAGGCAAACCGGCGGAAATACGAGTGCGGAAGCTGGCGTGTCATATACGCGCCTGCCATGCTGGCCATGACGGTCATCTATCTGGCTGCGGAAATCGCGTTCAATGCTCGGTTGCTTGACTTCGCGCTGGGCTCGCCTTCTCCTGACGAGGTTCACTCCGTAGAACGAATGGGACGCTATCTCTCGGGAGTGGCGGCAGCATTGTGGCTGTGGGGCAGCGTGCTTTTGCCACGGCTCTATATTTGCGGACGGTATCTGAGGGTTTCTATCGGGGAAGCCGTCATCATCCTGACCATGAGCGGTGTATTGACGGTGGCGAACGTGTATATGGGTGAGGCGTTCCTGTTCCGGAAATGTGTGGATGCGACAGCCCCTGCGCAACGCATCTCCGCCCTTGCATACGAGACGCTGTCACATGGTCTGTCTGCCAATGCGCCGCTGCCTGATGACATGGCCCGTTTCGGCGCTGGGCGGAGTCAGGACGCTGAACGCGGACTGCTTGCCGGGTACCCGGTTGTGGCATGGATGGGTGGGTTTCCCCACGTCAGACCGGACGTGCCCGATCGGGGCGTCATTCGGAATGCGCTTGCGCGTGGGATGGGCTCGCCGGAGCAGTTCTATCATGGGGGTTACTGGCAAAGCCGGGAGCGGGTCATGTCCGTTTATGACCGCTACCGGCAGATGGTGGCACATTATCAGGAGGGATTACGCACAATCCCTGCGCAGCAGGAACAGGCGTGGTCCGAGTATATCACCGAGTTGCAGGTCAGGAATTATACGCCCGGATCTGTTCCACGGTTTTTCTGGCCAGTCGTCGCAGGGCGTGTGCGGAAGCACGATATTCCGGTTGCCCCAAACTGGCATCCGGATGACCGGCAGGCATTTGCCGCGGCGGTGGCGACGCATGTGCGTGACCTGGCGCTGACGAACTTCCGGACGGCGACGCGAGACGGTTTTGGCGAAGCTCTCTCTCCCGACCTGGATGAAGCGGCCTTTGTCGCAACGGATATGGTGCAGGAACTCTGGCGCCAGTCCCTTGAAGCTCCACCCCATCTGGTGCTTTCCGCTGACATGCCGCCGAACCGGTTCGAGGATCGGGTCTGGCGTCCGCTGCTGGACGCCCGGGTAGAGGAATATTCCAGTCTGTTTGATGAACCGGCCGTGCGGAGTGGCAACACGGCGTTCCAGCATGATGCCCGGCCCGCGACGGAACTGCTGATCGCCGTCGCCTTTGCGCTGGCGTTTTCAACCCTCGGCATGATCGTCCACTCATGGAAGGTCCTGTACTATGGGTCATTGTGCTGCATGCGCGCGGTTCCATTCCGGCGGAGCCTGATCGGGATCATGGTCTTTGCAGGGCTGGCTGCGGTCTATGTTCACGAAGCGCCGAAGGTGGACGGGTCGGAAGGCATTCTGGCATCGATCAGTCGCCCCGTCTGGGTGATGAATGGCGTTCTCTATCCGTTGGGTAATAGCATGCGCCAGATTCTGCCGGGCTGACGATCCGGCCATGCATGCGGCGGCACCCACAAAAGGCCGACATATCCTGTTCTCCTGACAGTTCAGGAGAACAGGATATGTCCCACAGCACAAACAGCGATGGAGCCGGTGTCGCGGCGTCCCTGCTGCAGTTGACCACGCAGATGGGCCTGGCCCTTCAGGGGATTGACGACATCCTGCGGTGTGTCAGCCCCAGCGAAGATGAAGATGGCAATCGTGTCGCGGACGCATTGGACCGACTGTCCGCGGCCGTTAGCGAACAGACCGATACGCTGAACCAGCTTACCGAGAGCGTGCGGCTTCTGGCCCCGGTCGGGGCCGAGCGGGCGGCCGGGTGATGATCACCTATCGGAAGGTGAGTGCGAACGGGGCGGGCAAGCTTATTGTCGCCTATCTCCGGGAGCATAAGCTCGATCCGGAGACGGATGTCCGCTCGGATCGCGACCGGTCCCGTGATGTAGAGAGCGGGGCGCGCCTGAACAGCTATTACATCGGTCGCGACGGTCAAGGGGAATGGGCGACTGATATGGGCGGAAGGATTGCCGACGCCCTGGGAATTGACCTGTCCCGGCCACCGGAAAACAAGGGTCTCGAACGCCTGTTCGAGGCAAAACGCGCGGACACCGGTGAGGAATGGGCCAATACCGGCCGCAAGCGTGAAATCTCGAGTTTCGATTTTACCGCTTCGCCCGACAAATCCGTGACGCTTGCGGCCGAATTCGCCGCCACGCAGGCCGAGCAGGCCCTGATATGGCAGGCGATCCATATCGCCAATGACCGGGCCATGGCACTGATTGCCGAGGAAGTTGGTGTCGCGCGGCGTGGCTCTGGCGACGAGGCATACATGGAGCCGGGAGAAGTGGCACGGGTTTCGATCCGGCATTACACCGCGCGCCCGGCCATGGTCATCCAGGATGGACCGGATGGCCCGACGGGATCGGTTGAACTCCCGGTGCCCGGCGATCCGCAGGCGCATATCCATAACATGATGTTCAATGCTGTGGCGACGGAAAGCGGGCATCTCGGCTCCCTCGACAGCGCCCGGATTACAAAGACGACTTCTCACCTGTTCGGCGCCTATTTCCAGGCCGAGCTGGCGCAGCAGCTCCGCGGGCTCGGCGTCAGGGTCCGCCCTGACGAACGGGGTAGGGCCATCATCATTGAGAACATCCCCAGATCCGTGTGTGATGCGTTCTCAAAGCGCAGCCGTCAGGCCGAAACACAGGCCAAGGCGTTTGTGAAGCGACAGGGTGGCGACTGGAACACCATGTCAGCCGAACAGAAGTTCAAGGTGCTGCACCAGGCGAATCTGGCGTATCGGTCGAAGAAATATACCGGCACCAACGACCGGGAAATCTGGCGTGAAGAGGCGGCTGAACTCGGATGGAAGCACAGCACCGTCCTCACTGACGACGTCAGTCAGGAACTGCCTGATCCCGAGCGGTACGAGAAGGCTTACGAGATCGCTGCCCGCCTGATCGCAGATGAGTTCAGGACAGCGGCCGTGCTGGACCGGGATGTCTTTCGCATGCATGCGGCGCACGCGCTGATTGCGACTGGTATCAACGGCCGTCAGGATATCGACCATGTGGCCGATATGGTCGAGACACGGGGTATCGACATTGATGGCGAACGGGTCGGGTTTGTGGTTCGTGAGCAGGACCGCAAGGTGCGGATCACGACCACCAGACAGATAGCGATCGAGACGGAAATGGGCGATCTGGCAGGGCTTGCCGCCCGCACACGCGAGGGCGCGCTGTCTGACGACGCCATTTCTCGCGCCATTGCCAGTTCGGGACTGGATTTTGAACGTGATCCCGTTCATGGCCGTGCCCAGCTCGCCGCCATTTATGCATTGGGGCAGGCTGGCGGCCTCGGGTTTCTGACGGGTGTTGCGGGGTCTGGAAAGACCACGCTGCTCAGGCCGCTGGTTTCCGCATGGAAGGAGGACGGTCGTAACCTGATCGGGGCCGCTATCGCATGGCGGCAGGCCGACGCACTCAAGGACGCGGGTATCACCCGTACACGGGCGTTGACACCGTTGCTCGACGGGATTGCCAAAGGGACGCTGGAGATCGACCGCAACACGGTTCTGGTGATCGACGAGGTCAGCCAGATTGCGCCCCGGCAGTTGCTCGAAATCCTGCGCCTGCAGAAGAAAGTCGGCTTTTCGATCCGTCTTCTGGGGGATCGGCAGCAGGCGCAGGCGATCGAGGCGGGCGACAGTGTGGAGATCCTCGAACGTGTGTTGCCGGCCGAGGCGCGGCCCGAACTTCTCAGCACCATACGCCAGAAATCGGCCCGTGCCCGGGAAATCGCAGGGCTGTTCCGCAGTCCCGGCCGGACCCTTGACCTGAGCGAGGCGGAGCAGAAGGAGAAGGACGCGGCACGTGCGCGTCAGGCGATCGACATGAAACGTTCAGACGGGACATTCAGTCTGGTTGGGGGTGACCATGCCCAGGTCGTGTCCGAACTGGCTGATTTCTATCTCAGGCGGCGTGACAGGCTGCGCGCCAGCGGTTCGAAGCGTGGCATAACCATGTCCGCCCCGACCAATGAGGATGTCATGGCGTTAAGCCTGGCCGTTCGTGAGAGGCTGCGTGCCCGCAACGAAATCGGGATGGAAGAGATCATACGTGCGGCTGTCGACCAGCGCGGGGAGACCTATGACCTTCCGATCTCGAAGGGTGACCGCCTGCGGCTCTTCTCCCGGGTGCAGTGCCAGGCGACACGGGCGGACGGCAGGGGATGGCGCTGGCGTGAACTCGGGTCGAATGGTGATTTCGTGGATGTGCAGGGGTGGGATGAAAAGGGTCTTGTTCTCAGGAACAGCCGGGGCGTGACGGGAAAGGTGCCTTGGGAACGTCTGGCTGACCCCTCCACCGGCCGGACCAGGTTGGGTCCTGGCCACGCGATGACGATTGATTCCGCGCAGGGCATCACGTCTGATGAGCATATCAACGCCATGCCGCGTGGCAGTTCATCTGTCACCGGATTTACCGCCTACGTGGCGGAGAGCCGCCATGTCCATACCTGCTGGACACGGGTAGCCGAAGCGCCGGTAAGGGAAGCGGAAGCGTTTTCCCGGCCGCTGGGGGATACGGCACCGGTAACGCGGGAGGATCTGCTCAACCGGATTGCCAGTGATATGGGGCGACATGATTACAAGGCCCTTGGCATCGACCTCGAGCAGGTACGTCTTCGCTACGAGAAGAACACAACACGGTGGGTACGCCAGAACCATGAGAACGAGGTGGCCAGGCAGCGGGGGAAGACGCCGGGAGCCGGGTTCAGAAACCGTATGGCGGCGAAGGAAGTCGCAGCGGTGCCGCAGCAGAAATGGGATGATATCGACCGCCGGCTGAGGCGTATGGCCTACCAGACGCAGGACATGGCCGAGAAGCTGGAGCGCGTGGTCCAGGAAAGGCGCCGCCAGCAGGAGCAGGCTGAGAAACGGCGTAGGGAAGAACAGGTGCGAGAGCGCGATCGGCGTCCCACGCGGACGGCAGGGCGTGACATGTAGCCACTGGTATCCGTTGAGTTCATCGCACGAAAAGGAAAAGATATGATTTTTGGACCCGAAGCCGTAACCGCGTTTGTCGATGTGTTAAAGCCGCTGGTGCTGGCCGAGCGTCAGGCAGAGACTATCGAGACCCATGAGGCCTATCTGCGCTTTAGAGAGGGGCAGAAGCCCCTGAACGACGGTGTTTTGGGGACCGTCCGGGCGATGGTCGCGCAAATCCCGGATGTCGATCTGGATGATATGCAGGCACTTTATGGCGCCCTGCTGGATCATTCAGATCTGGTTGCCACGGTTTCGGATCGCGCGGTTACCGGCGCGATCCTGAATGAAGCGTGGCGCGGGCTGAATGGTTGGACAAAATAACCGATATACCGGGTGCGTGGAAAGTCGGTTTTGGTTGTAGTGTCGGTTGCGATGCCGGATTTACCGCAATTAGGTATTGGGGGAGAGGACGGATTTTGAGATGCCAACTGAAATTTGTGTAAGTGAGCACTCAGTGTAATCTCGGCGCGTAATTACAGTTGGGCCCTCATTCATGGAACATCCCTTATTAGCCCTTGCCCGCGCGTATGATCGTGCTGTTCCGTCAGAAGGCCATACGCTACGGGACGAAGTGGAATCGTGGTTGGAAACCGAACCAGCCGAAGCTGTGGTGGCCTATGCCGCGCATTTTTCTGTGCTAACCCAGACCTGTCAGTTGGGACGGCACGGCATATGGGAAGAGCCGCAGACTGATGCCCTCTACGGCTTGCTCGCCAGCAGCCTCTGGCATGCCCAGTTCCTTGAGGATTCCTATCCGGTTTCTCCGGAAGAAGATGGCGAGCGGCCACGCACGCGCTACTGGGTTCATCAGAACAAGAATCAGGAAGCTCAGTCCGGCTACGACTTCGGGATAGTGACCCCTTTCGGCGAAAATAACGTCAAGATTACACTGTTTCAGGCCAAACGTCCGAAGGATGAGGCTGCGTGGAAAAAAATTTCTCTCGGTCACGTGATCAGAAAAAATACCGGACAGACACCGCCAGACGATACACTGGCCAAGAAGCAACAGGAAGCTATCGCGGACATCAAGCAATGGATTGAGGATGGCGCGAAGGGTGACGAAATCCCCTCTTTTTTGGACGATTGTGGCGACGGTCCGGAACTGCGCAAGAATGCGCTCCGACACGGCCCGGGTTCTCTGTTCTATTCCCCCTATTCGAACCTTCAGAGTGACGTTTTCCTGGCGACCGCGCTGCGCGGATGGCTCGATCCTAACGCGCAGACGCTGTCTGGTGGCTGGTGCCATTATGTCCAATGGGTGAACCGGAATGCTGGCGCGCCGTGGTCGGTGACGTTGGAGGACGCGCTTGCAACAGGGGGGAGCGCTTATAAGTGCAGAAAGCCCTTTGCCCAAGTTCTTACAGCTGCTCTTTCCAGCTTCGATGGCACGATTGGTCTGCGGCAGGAACGCACGGCCCTCAACGCGTTCACCGGAATCATCAATGGCTTGTTGCCGGGCCTCGCGTGGGGCTCCGTCGCTGACCAACCTGAGATCGCCAACGCATTGCTTTATGATTGCGGCGTTGCCCCTGAAGATATCTCTCCGTCGATTGGGGAGGCGGTAGCGCCCGCTGCGGATGACGTCGATCTTCACGATGGTCCTTCACGGCCCCGCCCAGGCCCAGGCCTGGGCTGACCATATTCTATCGCTTATTGCCCCTATCGTTGATGCGGTGTTTACCCTTGAGCCCGATAACCGTCGAGGCGGTTGCTGGCCGACACGTGGCATAAACTCGGTGACTGCCGAAGGGGCTTTAGCTACTCTCCTGCGTGGTCAGTGCAGGTTACGACATGCACGCAGGTCGATGGGCATCAGTCCACTCTTTTGTAGACCGTGACACGATCATTCGAACTCGCGTGCTTCGGCGTCCAGCCATATATCATCGTGTATTGTCGTGTCAGGGCGTCATAGAGGGTAGCCCGGACCGCATGATTTTCCCCGGGGACTTCCTCTCCGCCGGTTATGATATATGCCGGTTTCCGGGACAGGACTGCGCCCATTTCCTTTACCGGATCCATACCTGTGGACTGTGATTCCTTCTCAAGGGAAAAATGGGATGGGAAGGGATGATCCGTCAGATGGCAGTAGGGCAGGTCATCGTAGAGCGACACCGGCCCCTTGTAGATGAAGAAGCATCCGTCCCTGCCATAGGCGACCTGCTTTTCCAGTGTGTGGAACAGGGCGCTGTTGCCCTCGCTTCCGAGGTGCCTGGCTATCATGAACTGCCCCCAGATGATGCCCGTGCCACACATCAGGTACAGCATGACCTTGCCGGTGCCCTTGCAGAATAGCGGCGCAGTCTCGATCGACAGCGGTACGAAAACCGGCAGGACATAATGAATATACCAGGTGCCGAAGACCGCGACGGCGGCAATGGAGACCACGGTCCACATGTTCAGGAAACCGATTTCTGACGCCTTGCCGCGCGTACGAGGGATTCCAGGCGCGCGCGCCCGCAGGAGCGCTGCGGCAAACGGGGCTGTCACCAGCAGGATCCTGGAGACCCTGTGAAGCAGAACATGCGTATCTTCCGGGGCACGGCCGAATACCGACAGGATATTCGCGTAGATCCATTCATGCCCGTGGCCGATCACGGCATAGAACAGGTAGACCGCAACGGTTGGGGCAAGGGCCACACTGATCCACACCAGAGCATTCAGCATTGTGCGGTACAAACCATCCCTTGATGTGATGGAGAGATACAACAGATAGACCCCGGCAAATATACCTTCGAAGATGACGGTGTATTTTATCTGTATTGCCAGCCCGAAGAGGAGCATGGCCAGTGTGCCGATCTTCCTGCGATACGCAGTATCGGTGGTCCGCAGATCGGCTATATGCGTCACGATGAGCGCCATAGTGAACTGCCCCGGGTTTACCGGAGAGCGATTTGTTCAGTAATCAGGCAGCGATATCAAGCCTGTTCTGATCTGCATAGAAGGCCTGTTCGGCTTCGGCGGGAGGCCTGTAGCCGATTGGTGCCAGCAGGCGTCGGTTATTGTACCAGTCCACCCACTTGAGGGTTTCCCATTCGACCTGCGCCATGGATTTCCATGGCCCCAGATGATGGATGACCTCGGCCTTGTATAAACCGTTGATGGTTTCCGCCAGTGCATTGTCGTAGCTGTCACCAACCGTGCCGACCGAGGCGTCGATGTCAGCCAGCGCCAGGCGTTCGGTATACCGGATCGACAGGTATTGTGATCCACGATCCGAATGATGGATCAGCGCCTTGTTTCCCGCGGGCTTTCGTTGCCAGATGGCCTGTTCAAGGGCATCGAGCACAAACTGGGTGGTCATGGAAGTCGAGACTTTCCAGCCCACGATCCTGCGGGCGAACACATCAATGACGAACGCCACATAGACCATGCCATTCCAGGTCTGGACATAGGTAAAGTCCGACACCCAGAGCTGGTTGGGGGCCTCGGCCCGGAACTGCCGGTTGACCCTGTCATCGGGACAGGGGCGCGCCGTATCCGGACGGGTCGTGATGACCTTCCGGCCCCGGATTACACCCTTCAGACCCATCTTGCGCATCAGGCGCTCAACAGTGCAACGCGCCACCTGTCGCCCTTCACGCTGCAGGCTGTGCCAGACCTTGCGCGCACCATAAACAGCACGGTTGTCCTGCCAGATCCGGCGGATATGTTCCATCAACTCCCTATCACGCCGGGCACGCGGGCTGGCCCTGGCCGGATCTCTTGCTATGACCGCCTGCTGGTAAAACGTGGACGGGGCAATCGGCAGAACGCGACAGATTGGCTCGACCCCGTAATCGGCACGGTAGGCTTCAATAAACGCGATCATTTGCGAAACGGGCGGTCGAGCTCCGCCTGAGCAAAATAAGCCGAGGCCTTCTTGAGGATCTCATTGGCCTGACGCAGTTCACGGACCTCACGCTCCAACGCCTTGATCCGTGCCGTCTCGGCCGAGGTCGGCCCCGGTTGCGCCCCAGCGTCCCGTCGGGCCTGCTTCCACCAGTCGTGCAGGCTGTCGCCCGAGCAGCCCAGCTTGCCACCAATCTCGCGACAGGCCGCCGACAGGCTCGGGTAATCCGAGCGATGCTCGTCCAGAAGGCGCACGGCGCGCTCACGGAACTCAGGCGAATAACGCGATGTCTTCTTCTTCTCTACCATAGGGATCATCCTCCGAGAGTTTTACTCTCCGGTAAACCCGGGGCAGTTCATAGCGCATGCGACAGGAAGGTTATAGAAGATCGGCGACTGTCCGCTTTCGCCTCGCGCAAGTATGGGCCAGATTTCATAAATGACGGCGGCCATGAATGCCCCGCCGGGAGGCGCGATGATCCGGGCCATACGGCGGATCAGCAGCGCGGTAGCCCATAGAGCCAGCAGCGCACCTGTCTGATAGGCCACGATCCGGTAAGGGCCGAACAGATGGAAAAACCCATAGATCAGGAACAGCCCGACCGGCTTCCTGTCCCAGAAGTCCACATAGGGAATGTCTCCATGCAGGAGCCGTCCCCCGCCGAACAGATAATATTGCTCGTCCCAGTCGAGCATCGGATTTCCGAAGGTATTGATCCTCAGGGCGGCGGCAAACCCGAGCAGGAAAAGGGGCGGCAGGAAAAACTGGAAGAGCGATTTCATCTTTGTCATTTCTGGGCCGGGCTACCTGCGGCCGCATTCAGTGCGGTGGCTACGGCGTTACGGGCCTGCGCCTCGGGGGCACCCATGCGGATCTCGAAAGCAACCATCGTCTCGAACAGTGCGCGGTTGATTTCCGGGTCGATCAGGTTGACGGCGGCATCATGGCGTCGCGGATAGGGCGTTGGCAGGTTCTGGAACAGGCAGGCATAGGGTGCTGCCGGGACAGATGGCATTCCCGAGCCGAACAGTTCCTGCACGTCTTCGGAAGGTGTCGCCTGAACCTCTATGATTGTCGCCAGCCGGTCGAAAACCGCGCCGAGTGATCCAGGCAACGCGGGCAGGCGCGATGCCGTGACAATGTCATCACCTGCCACGAGATGCTGCCGGATGGCGGCGTCCGGGTCCGGGGCGTTGCCGGATGTGATGGCGGATGCGGTCTGCGAGGGGCGCGCAAGGGACAGCATCGGGAAGACCCGGTTGACGCCGGACGGTTTTACGCCTGCATAGAACAGGCGGGTATAAATACGCTTGCCCCGGAACAGGACTATCGCCTGCCCCTGCTGCAGGGACTGGACGTCACTCCATGATACCCGTTTGACTTCCCGGATATCCGCGCGTGTCTGGTCAGTATAGACGCCGAGCGCTGTCGACGTGTCATAGCCGGGCAGAACACTGACCTGCATCGTGCCGGCCGTCTGCTCGATCCATTCGCGCGTGGGGCCGGAATCCTCAAGATTTTCGATGATCTTGAGCTTCGGGTTGCCCAGGAGCGGCACGCTCCGGTCACGCCCCAGCGTTGCGTAGAACGATCCCACTTCCTGAAATGACAGGAGCAGGCTGATATTGAGTTCACGGCCCTGCGCCATCATGACGTCGAGGCCACGGGTGGCGATATATCCGCCTTCGTCGATGATGATCGGATAGGGTGTGGCGGATGCGGACGGGCGGTTGGTGACCAGATCCTCGTAACTGCCCTCCAGCGATGTGCCGAGTGCGCCGGCGAGAGCGTAGCGCAGGGCGGTAATGATGGTCTTGCCCAGCGCTGCATTGGTCGAGGTCGAATTTTCGAGCGAAGGGATCAGGACGACAAGGACACGTCGGTTGAAGATGATGTCGCGAAAGTCGATATCGGGCACCGCGCACTGGAAGATGTGGCGCAGGGTCGTGGTCATCTGGGTGAATGTGCGCGCAAAGCCGCCCACGACATAGGAATGCTGTTCGCGCACCTTGTCCTGACCGGATGCGTCGCCCTTTTCCGATGAATACCCGCCCGTTTCCGCAACATAGGCACGAACGGGGTTGAGGAGCTGGGCGGGAAACTCCGGGGGCAGGGGGATCGTCTCGATCTTCCCCGCGGTATCATTGTAAAAGTGGAACCGGCGTTGTGCGTTTGAATGGTCGGGAGAACGCGTCAGGTCGATAAGGGACTGGATGTCGGAGAAGTTGGCCCGGATCGTCTCCGCCGTAACGGGTATGCCGCAGTGATCGCGCAGCCAGACAAAGACATGCGCCATGCTGCGGATCAGGGCATCCGCCCGATCCTTGAAGTGCTGCGAGTTGCCCCCGCCGTTTTCATCTTCTGGCAGAAACAGGGTCAGGAGCAGTTCGGTCATGCCCTCGGCATTGACGCTGCCAAACGGGGTCCACGTATTGGTTTTCCTGTCGCCGTCCGAGACGATCAGGTTGATGATGCGAAGATTGGCCCCCATGCCCCAGCGCTGCAGGAGTGCGGCGACGGAAAAAACAAGGTTGTTCGACCCTTTTGCGTCGACAATGGTGAAGCCGCTGCCCTGCGCAAGGGCGTTGCAGAGCAGGCTGTATATGAACTGCGTCTTGCCCGATCCCGTAGCACCAGGCAGGACGGCGTGCATCGTCATGTCCTCGCCCGCAAGCCATATCTGCTGTCCGGTCGTATCATCCCAGCCGAGGAACCAGTCTCCTTTCGCGGGGCCGGGGCGCTGGACGCCGACCCGTTTCGGGTCGGGTACGGGATTGCCGTAGTCCTTGCGCCGGGTATCGGCGGGCAGGCGGAGCGGCATCGTGATGGGGCGGGTCATGACATAGCCCGCATAGGCAAGTGCAAGGGGAACGATCACGGTCGTCAGTGCGGGTGCCGCGAAAACCGTCGCGGCCATGCCCACCAGTCCGATGGCGGATGCGCCGGTCGTAAGGGCTTCCTTAAGGTGTACGCCGACGGTTCGGGTGTCACGGTAGGCGATTCCGCCGCGCTGCTCATGAAAATCCTGCGGACCGTCGATGCGACGCTGGATGACGGCCATGGCTACTGCAGCCCGAACGGGGTGTTGACGGTGGCGGGCGTGTCCGGCCGTGATGGCGCCGGATCAGATGCGCGTGGCACGCCGGGGGCGGCCGGCGGGAAGGGCAGGTCTTCCGCATGTCGTTGAGGGCCCGCGACGTTATGGGCGGGCTCGGCCGGTGGGGCGGACGGACTGGCATGGCCGGACAGGAGCCCCCGACCGAACGCCAGTCCGATGAGACAGAAGGACAGGAGGCACAGGCCAACCCCCAGACGCCGTTTTCCCGGTGCCACGGGCAAGTGCCGATCGGCAGGATGCGGGATACTGCCTGGCTTGCGGATAATCGCCGCGGCATGAATGGCGCTACCGGCGGTCATGCCGGACTCGCACACGACACTGACGCCGCTCTCGCCCGGCATGATGGTGACGGGAGCGTCACCGTTCTTCAGAATGATGATCACAGGTCGTTCCTCTGCATTATGACAACGACTGTTATGGGGCGGGCGGTTGTGGGTGCGTTCGCGGGTACAGTGCGGTTGCATATTGATGCAGCCCCTCCAGCGGGATCTCTGAACCGCCATCGCCCACGCGACGCAGGACCTCGTCCATGCACAGCACGACAAGAGAGAGCGGGGCATGATGGATGGCCGTAAGGCGGTGGTCCGCGAGGGCTTCGGGGTCCGGCTCGATCAGCAGGCCGAAACCGTTTCCGGTCTCCCGACGCCACAGTTCTTCAGCCAGTCGGCCCAGAACCGGCAGCAGGCAGTCGGGGGCGGCGATCTGCCGGGGCGTCAGGAAAGGCTGTGTCACCCCATCCATGGTGAAGACATAACCGCGCGTCCGGATCAGATCGCTTACGGCGTCGATTACGGTTTCGATGTCGTTCATGCGTAATCCCGCCTTTTCCATGCAGGCAGGAGAGGGCGACGTGGCCCTGACACGAACACCCGGAACATGCGCCAGGCGACGGGAAGGGTCAGCCCCAGCCATGCCAGCAGACCGAAGAACGCAACGCCGATGATTGCGGTGACGAATGTCCATTCACGCATGTGGATCAGCCATAGCCCCATGGGCGCCATTGCGCGGCAGTCGATGATGAGTAATCGGACGGGGTCGGCGGTAAAGCGCCACATGATCAGGCCTCCTGTCTGCGGGCGGCGGCTGTGACCGCCTCGGTGATCCGGCCTTCACTGAAGGCGGCGTCGATCGACTGCGCGAATGTCTGTCCCGATGTCTCGACCGCCTCCCGGGTGAGTTCGGGCCAGCGTTTCAGCTCTGCGTCGAGCAGTCGGTTGCGCAAGGCGCGGCTGACGGGGAGGAATTCGCGTACGGGCGTCCGCCGGCCATCCGTGGAAGGCAGCAGGCGCTGGTTCACGATCAGCCTTAGGTTTTCGACGAACGAGATGGTCAGGCTGTCGCGCTGGTCGGCGGGACACAGGGCGGCGGAACGGCGCATGGTCGAGGCGCAGTCGAAGGTGTGCAGCGATGAGAGAAGGCGGTGGCCGGAAATGGCCGCCTGAATTGCAGCCATCATCGTTTCGGGGTCACGGCATTCGCCCACCACGATATCGCTTGGTTCCTGTCGCATCGCGGCCCGGATGAAATCCGCGAAGGTCGGCAGGCCGCGCGGGATCTCGATCTGCATGACCGTGGAATTGATGGTCGGCACAAGATCGTAGAGCAGTTCAAGGGGCGCCGAGCCCTCCACCAGATCCATATGACAGTCGGGATCTTCCAGCCGCCTGCGGTTGATCCCCCCGAGCAGCGTGGTCTTGCCGCTGCCTGTCGCGCCGCAGATCAGGTACATGCCGTTATCGCCTTCCAGTGCTTCGAGAAGACGGGGCTCGATGTTCTGGTCGCTGAGCGGGCGGGGAATGTCGACGAGGGGCCGGATCGTGATGCCAACCGCCTGTGTCGGCCCGACCAGGGTGGAAACGGCGTTGACACGGAAGGAATGGCGCCGCGCGCGCCGGTCCGCCCACACGGTATGGGACAGGTCCAGCGCCATGGCCTGTCGCAGATGCGTAACCGCAGTGCTGTCACGAAACATGTAATTGATGGCGTCTTCCACGACACCCGGCAGCAGCACATCGCGGGTGATCGTGCGGTTGCGACCGTGGACCCTCATGACAACGGGCCTGTCGGTCTGCAACTGGATCCGCGAGGCGTCCTGCCGCGCGCACCATACGAGCATCCGGTCGAGCGCGTCGGCTCTCAGTGAGACCCCGTCTTCGGGCCAGTACTGCGCGTTCATGGCGACGGCCTCCTGCCGCCCCGGCTGCCGGGACGAAGCGAGCCTTCCATGAGTTCGCAGATCCGCCGATGCGCCTGGTAAAGCCTGCGCGGCAGTTCACGCCCGCTGCGGGGCTGACGACCTTCGCGGATGGCGCG
>NZ_CP036407.1:0-92689 GCF_004348195.1 Komagataeibacter saccharivorans
GACCAGTGGTGAAAATCCGCAGCTTACCGAACAGATCAAGGCCCTGCGGCGCACGGTCGCAACGGAAATGGGCTTTGTAACCCCGCCCGTGCGGATACAGGATAATATCCATCTTCCATCCGAGCGTTATGTCATCCGGCTCAAGGAAATCGAGATCGGGGCCGGTGAGGTCAAGCCGGGCAGGCTTCTGGCCATGAGTCCATCCGGCGGCGCCCCGGCGCTGCCCGGTGACAAGACGACAGAGCCGGCGTTCGGCCTGCCTGCGGTATGGATTGACCCTGCACTCAAGGCGAAAGCCATCGCCATGAAATGCACGGTAGTCGATCCCCCCAGCGTTGTGGTGACGCATCTGAGCGAACTTGTCCGGCAGAACCTTCCCGACCTGCTGACCTATGTCGCCACCCAGGCCCTGCTGGATGATCTGCCACGTGAGCAGCAGAAGCTGGTCAATGACCTGATCCCATCCCAGGTGACGCTCAGCACGGTCCAGCGCGTCCTGCAGGCATTGCTGGCTGAACGTGTTTCCATACGCGACCTGCCAACCATCCTTGAAAGCATTCAGGAAGGGTACAGCCTTGGCCTGCGTGGGGTGCAGACCCTGACCGGTCATGTGCGTGTCCGGCTGTCGCGGCAGATCTGTAACGCGGTGGTGGGGCCTGCCGGATATATCCCGATGATTACGCTTTCACCGGAATGGGAAGCGGAGTTCATGAACCATATAACCGGACCGGCGGAAGAGCGGCGTCTGGCGATGCCCCCTTCCATGCTGAATGCGTTTGTTGGAAAACTGCGGGATATCTTCAACACCGTCTCTACCAGTGGGGAGGTGCCTGTCATCGTCGTTTCCACGCCGGTACGTGATGCCATGCGTTCGATTGTCGAACGGGTGCGTCCGTCCGTTTCCGTTCTTTCGCAGTCTGAGATATACCCGCGATCCCGCATCAAAACGGTCGCGACGATCTCCTGAGCGCCAGACCGAAGCCAGTATAGAGACCGATAGAGTATGCAGGCCATGCCCCCACAAACCGATACCGGACATGCAGCGCAGGCCAGCACCGGCCAGCAGGACAGGACGCAGCCCCTGCCGGGCGCGACCGGTACCACACATGCCATGCAGCATGATACGGGTGCGGATACACCGGTCGCCACCAGTGGTCAGGGCGGCATGCAGTCCATGCAGGCAGGCATGGCGCAGCAGGCTACGGACCTGAGTGCCCAGACCTATGCTGCCGGGGTTGAACTGCCCCTGAGGCCGACGGTTGAAGATGTCCTGCGCTGGCACGGCATCCCGCAGCCACTGATTGATGCCCTGTCGGTTTCAGGTGGCTATCTTGCCAATGGACTGGGTGAACTCCTGTCCTTCGGGTCATTGCCAATCGACCGGGCCGCCCCGATTGCCTTTGGCGGCCCTTCGGGGGGGGGCAAGACACTGGCCCTTGCCAAGATCGTGGCGCGCTATGTCATGGCGGGACAGGGGAAAGGGGTTCCGCCCCCTTTTGTGGTTACGTGTGACCAGAATCCCGGTGATTTTGAAAAACTCGCCGCCATCATGAAGCCCTTCAGCATTCCGGTGATACAGGCGGGAACGGCGGATCTGCTGGTGGATGCCGTAAGCCAGCGGCGCAGGGGGCAGCCACTTCTGGTCGATCTGCCCGGCGTGTGCGTCTATTCTTCCGTCAGCATGGCCCGGATGATGGGGATGGTGGAAAGCATTGGCGCCGAACTCAGTCTTGTCCTGCCTGCGGGCATGGACTCTGAGGAGTCAGCGGATATCGGGGCCGCTTTTGCACAGGCGGGTGCCACGACCATGATTGCAACCCGGATGGATCAGGCCGGGCGCGTCGGGGGTATTGTTACGGCGGCGGCCTGCGGGCTGACCCTGACCTATGCCGGGTGTTCATCGGCTGTTGTTGGTGGGCTGGCGACACTCAATGCCCCCATTCTGGCCAAAAGGCTTCTGACACTGCCAGCCTGAACGTAAAAACCCCGCCTGCGGCTGACTGTCGCAGGCGGGGTTTCCGGTTTGTGGGGGCAGGGCAGTCCTGTGCGGGTCAGGACCCGGTGCTGGAACTGCTGCCCGAAACATTCGTGACATCGGACATCGGAATTTCCGCGCTGCCCATCTCGACTTCCATATCGGAACTGCCCTTCGTCACGCCGGTAATGGTACCGTTGACGGTGAAGGGAACTGCGGATGTATCGCCCGAGGAATCGATCGTTTCCACCGCGACGCTGTAAGAGCCATCCGATAGCTGGTTGCCGCTGTTATCCGTGCCATCCCACGTCCATGTATTCGTACCGTTGGTGGCTGACACGACGGCATCCTTGACGATGGTGCCGGACGAATTGGCGACGGCAATGGCCACCGTTTCGCCCGATGTCCCACTGAAGCTGAGGGAAGCGGAGCTGCTCTGCAGGGGCAGGGTTGTGGAATCTGCGGTTGCTGTCTGCCCGACAAGGCTTGAATCGGACGTGAGCTGTCCGTCCTCGTTCAACGAGATCAGGGTGGTCAGGTTCTTGTTCGTTTCGACCTGCTGTTCCACCCCGGCAAACTGGGCGAGTTCCGATGTGAAGGTATCGGTACTCATCGGGCTGCTGGGGTCCTGATTTTTAAGCTGTGTCGTCAGGAGAGTCAGGAAGGTGGTGTAATTATCAGCCAGTGATGACAGCGCCGATGCCGAACTGCTGCTGGCAGTGCTTGAATCACTGGTGCTGGTGGTGGCTGCGGTGTTGGCCGAACTTTTGGCAGAGGACTCCGCCGCCTGGAGGAGCTGGGTCTCACTGCTGATGGACGACGTCGTCATGTCCTCATTTCCTTCCTGTTACCGCCTCCATTATCTGGATTAGGCGGTAATGTTAACCCCGCTTCCGGCGTTCATCATCGTGCTGCGCAGGGAGCCGTTAGCGTCATCACCCTTCATATCGGTCCCGATCTGACCCGCCCGGACAAAACCGCCGCCCCATGCGTTCCCGGCAAAGGACTGCCCCCCGTTCTGCCCCGACCCGTTGCCGGGCATGCCGCCCGAACTGCTGCCGTCATAGGCCGCACCGCCGCCGGTGTCCTGATCATTCAGGTTTCCATTATTATCCGCGGCCGTGACAACATCAATCTTCAGGTTGCCGACATCTATACCGCTTGCACCCAGTGCCGTAACCAGTTCGTGCCGGTTGCTGGCAAGATGATGGGATGTGGCGTCATCCGCACTTTCCAGAATAACACCGGTCGTAATGCCATTGGCGCCTTCAAGGCGGACATGGACCGGGGTGGAGTCAGCGGTCATGATGGTCATGGAAACGGATGTCGTGCCATCGGATGATTGTGACACTGCGGGCGAGGAAAGGAAGCGGATTCCAGATTCCTCGCCATCATCCGTCCGGCTGTCCATCTGCACGGACTGCGTATCGGTGGCATTGCCCTCATGTTCGACGGTGAAGGAGGTGGGAACGGCAAGACCCGCAGTGGAGAGGCGGAGATCGGCCGGGATCCGGGCTTCCGTATTCTGGGTCCCTTCGTCCATCTCCTGCCCGGTATTGTCCGAATGATCGGACAGGCCGTTCTGGGCGCTGGTCCCGGATACAGCTCCGGCTACTTCACCCGCAGCCCCTGTGACGGCATTGTAAGCTGGCGACGCTGTATAATCCGTAGCCGTGGACAGGGCGGCCAGACTGTCACGACTGTCCGCGCGGCTGGATGTGGCGACCACCACGTTGCTTACGGTTGCATTCTGGGATGACGGCTGCTGCGCGGATGCCGTGTCATCTGTCTGGGTTGTACTCTGGACTGAAGGGGAACTGCTGGTTATCGCGGGGATGGAAACCGGAGCGGCGGTATCGCTGCGTCCAGACGTGGTTACATGCCCCGACGTGACCTGATCCACCGCAGCAAGCAGCGTATCCATGCCTGTGGTTGCTGTAGGCATGCTGTTGGCACTATTATTATTGGAAGCCTGCGTATCTGCTGCATCCGTATCCATGGAAAGCGCGATGGAGAGATTACCTACAGGGACACTGGTTGTGGAAGAACCTGTCGGGGATACGGAAGGGCCAGACCGGGCGGATGGCGCGGGCTGCGTGGGCAATGCGGAAGGTATCGCGGCCACGAGCATACCCATGACTGCATTGCCATTGCTGGTCAGGACCGCATCTGTTGCCGCCTGTGCAGGCTGCGTGCCGGATGTTCCATCCGTTTCATCGCTGGCATTCGTGGTGCTGGTTCTAGTGCTGGGAGAGGATGTCTGCCCCTGCACGGGTATTGTCTGGGCCAGCGCCATGGCTGCCCATGCCTGAAGGGTCTGAACCTGCGGGCTTGCATCCGCCTCGGTGCTGCCGGTGGTGGTAGTGGTGTCCGCCTGCTGTCCATTCGTATCTGTGGCAGGTTTAACGGAAGATGAAGCATCATTTCCTGTGGAGGACGATGGGACAGACGGCGTAGAGGCAGCAGTTGCCTGCGTATCCGTAGCGTCTTTCTTCTGACTGCCATGACGGGATGTGACCGCGCCACTCTTGGAGGACGGAGCGTTATCCGAAGTGATGGCGCTCGCGGTGCCCGTCCCATGGGTACCGTATCCACTCTCCTCGTTGTCATCCTGCGTTCCGTGCCCTTTGACAAGGGCATCGAACGTATTGCCCTCCTTGTCAGAGGACTTACGGGAAGACGTGGCAGATGCGGTCTTCGTGCCGGTGGAACGGCGTGTTGTCGTGGTGCCCGTTCCACCGGACAGGGATGTTTTCTGTGTGGAACTGGACAGCAGGTCCGAAGCTTTTGCTACCGTAATACCCATCAGACGCTCCGCGCTCCTGTCTCCACCACGTCTCGATCAGGCAGTGCCTGCTGGCGGGTTGGCTGATTCCGACAGAATGGAATCAAGTTCACTAAACGTAGGCATGAAAGCGTGCGGTATGTCCTTACGCCCGATTTCAGCACTGACCTGAGGCGGGTTGCCCTGAAGATGCGCCACCAGAACGATTCTGATAATATCCGGATAGCGGCCATCCTGCATTACCACATCCCGCATCCGCGCCGCCAGAGGGGCAACAACACCATAGGACAGAAGCACGCCAAGGAACGTGCCGACAAGCGCGCCACCAATCATGGCGCCCAGAACGGCAGGCGGCTTGCTGATTGAGGCCATGGTCTTGATGACGCCCAGAACGGCGGCCACGATGCCCAGCGCGGGCAGGGCGTCGGCAATGCTTTGCAGGCATTCGGAGATATGCAGCCTTTCCGCGAGGTTCTTTTTCAGCTCACGCTCCATCACCTCGTCAAGCTGGTAGGCATCCCCCATGTTAAGGCTGACGAGACGCAGGTAATCGCAGATCATGTTGCGCGTCTCCACATCGTCCCGCACCTGGGGGGACATGGAGAAGATGCTGCTCTCGGCAGGGTTTTCGATATGCTCTTCAAGGGCCATGTTGCCCTTGGCCTGCGCAAGGCGGGTAAAGCGGAACAGCGTTACGAGCAGTTCCAGATAGGCCGCCTTGTTGTACCGCGCGCCCTTGAGCGTCAGCTTCAGGTAACCGGGCGCCTGCTTGAGGGTATCCTTGGAATTCCCCATCACGAATATGCCCACCGCGGCACCGACGATCGTCAGCAGTTCGAAGGGCATTGATTTGGCCAGCGGGGCCAGTGCCCCCCCGGACGCTACAAAGGAGCCAAAGACACAGAGCAGCGCAAAGACAAGCCCCCCGATGAAAAGCATTTGGCAGTCTCCAGTTTCATCCACTTGGGCCACCGGGCGGAATGCAGCCGGCGGCAGTTCACGGTCGTTTCACGCAGGAGGGCATCCTGCCGCATGGGCACGGACGCACGGGCCGCTGCGTGTCGGCCCCGGTTCGTCTATTTCGGCGCGCCTGTAGTCCCGGCGGGCTGGTCGGGTGTTATGGGCAGGGCGCTGGTGGCTGTATCAGGCATGATGGTTTTTGTATCGTTATCGTAACGCTTGTGCACGATGATGACGACCCTGCGGTTTCCGGCGGCGGACGGGTCAGACGGTATGGCCAGTTCCCTGTCCGAGCGGCCGGAGACAGCCAGGATGTTCCGGTCCGGATAGCCTGCATGTACCAGCACTTCACGGGCATGATCCGCACGGAGTGCCGACAGCGTCCAGTTGGACATGCCCCATGTGGTATGACCGCTCTGGTAAGGGGCGGCATCGGTATAGCCGACAATGGATATACGTTCGGGCAGCGGGGCCAGCCATGCGCCGATTTCCGTAAGCATCTGGGTGCCAAGACGGTTCGGGGCGGCTGATCCGGTATCGAACATGGGCGCATTGCTGGCGTCATGCAGTTCGATGCGGATATCGTCGCGTTCGACATGGACGGACATATTGGGGGAAGCCGCCTGCAGTTCCGGCTTTTCCTTTACCGATTTCTCAAGGCCCGTAGTCATCTGGTCAAGCTGGGCCTGTTCATTTGCCGCTTCCACCGGATGCTCCGCACCCACATAGCCCACGCTGCGCCCTGCACCGCTCTTGGGGCCGCCAATGGGGATGATGGCGGGCGGCGAGGGTGTAAGCTGCGTCCGGATACCCCGGGTCATGTCGTCACCTGCCCCTTCGCCCGGCTGGTGCGTCTGCTGGGAAGACGGGGCACCGTTCAGGTTACCGTCCTGCTGCGGCACGACCGTCTTGCCGTCGATGACCCGCTGCACGACCGTCCCGCCCGTCAGCGGGGATGGCTGTACGTCCAGCATCGCATCCGTGGCCTGAAGGTGCGCGCCCTTTTCAGCCATCGGGTTGAAGAAGGCGGCGATGCCGGCCTTCTGCTCGTCAGTTGTTGCGTTAAGCAGCCACATGACAAGAAAGAAGGCCATCAGGGCGGTCATGAAATCGCCATAGGCGATCTTCCACGCGCCGCCGTGATGGCCGCCGCCTTCCCCGTCATCGCCCCGCTTGATTATGATGGGACGGTTATCGTTCTTTGCCATGTGATGCTATCGCGGCCTTATGCGCCTTTGTACGGTTCCACGCCGACACGGCATGAGGGATTGCCGTGGAATGCGGCGCGGCCTGCATGTGTCAGGTTGATGGACGTATCCAGCCAGACTTCCCCGCCGATCTTGCGCCAGCGGCGGCAGAAGGTGAAATCCTCGCTCAGATACGTTCCGGTATCGGGATCGATGCTGCCATCGAACAGGGCATGATACGGGCTGCCATCCTCGCTGCCTGCGGCGTCGATACGGCGGTATGCGGTTTCAGGATAGCTCTTGACCATCATGGCGACCGCCCTGCGGCTGATCATCATGAACCCCGTGCCTGCGTAATGGGTCTTGACGAGAGGCCCCTTGTCCAGAGCCTGATGCATGGCTTCCGTCTCGCCGACATAGCGCAGGGAAGCGGTATCCTGCGCTTCGCCGCGCAGGGCGTTTTCCTGTGTCGTCTTGTCCCAGAAGCGGTCACGGATCGGGTAGAGGCCGGCGATGACATCCTTTTCGGCAGCCAGCAGGCGTGCAGGCGCTTCCGCCGGGAACCCGATATCGGCATCAACGAAAAGAATATGGGAAGCGTCAGACAGTTCCAGAAACTTGTGGAGCAGGGTGTTGCGCGCCCGGCTGATCATGGCATCGTCACCAAGCAGCGACAGGGTCATGGGAACCCGCAGGACGCTGGCGCAGGCCACGATGGATTCCATGTACTCCTGCGTCACCATGCCCCCGAAACATGGGGTGGCGATAAATATCTTGGCATCCGGCTGCTGTGTCTGTTGCATCTACTTTCCTAATCGCTCCTGGCCATGGATTTAATCGGGTTGCCTTGAACACGATTATATTCCGCCTTTCTTATGCAGCGATAGCGGGCGCATTCCAGTTTCTCAAGGACCAAACATGATAAAGACTGTCCTGAACTGTCTGCGGGGGACTGAAACCGTCACAAACCGTGGTTTTGCGTCCGGTCATACCGGTGAAATACGCAATAGCCCATGTTATCTGATACGGACATCACTGGTCCTGTTTGCCGGAAATACTGCGTAAGACTTCCGTTTGCGGCAATGGTCTGGCGGTCGGGAAACCGTGACGGGGACTATGTGGAAGCTGGTGTATTGCGGCGTGACAGGTCATCGATTTCGGCCTGTTCGCGCCGTTCGCGTATTTCTTTTTCTTCTTCCTGTCTTTTATCCACGATGGCCTGTGCCGCTTTCAGGGCCGCATTGGCCTGCATGAGCACGCCCCGCGCCTGATCCGATGCCTGCCGCAGTGGCAGGATTGCACGCTCGGCCCGTTCGACAGCGGCCCTGCCTGCTGGCAGCCATTGCCGGAAATCATCCATGGAAGTGCGGCCGGCCGCCGCTTCGCGTTGCTCGCTTTCAATCAGCGCATGTTGCCGGTCCCGATAGGCAACAGCCGCGTTTTCTTCCGCCATCGCTTTGGCCAGTGCGCTTTTCGCCTCATCGACTTCCGTTTTTCTAAGCCGGATCAGGGCCTGCAATCCCCGCATTCGGGGGTCCATCATCTGGCTCCGGACGGTGCGAGGGCGCTGCGCAGCGCCTCGAAGCTTTCAGCAAGGGTGGCCCTCTCCCCCTTGGACTGTTTCATGACATCTTCAATGGCTGGAACAACCCGGATCGCTTCGTCTACCTTCGGGTCGCTTCCGGCCCGGTAGGCGCCAAGACGCACCATGTCCTGCATTTCGTCCCATGTCGAAAGATCTCCCCGCGCTTCCTGCACCAGCATGTTTTCATCGGGTGAATTACATCCCGGAACCGTCCGCGAAAGGGAGCGCAGGACATTGACGGCAGGATAGCGACCGGATTCCGCAATACGGCGTTCCATGACGACGTGCCCGTCCAGAATACCGCGCACCGCATCCGTTACCGGTTCGTTATGGTCATCGCCTTCCACAAGGACGGAGAAGATGGCCGTGATCTGCCCCGCTTTCCCATCTGGCCCGACGGGGCCCGGTCCCGCGCGTTCCAGAAGGCGCGGCAGTTCAGCGAAGACACTGGGCGGATACCCACGGGTTGCCGGTGGCTCACCCGATGACAGGCCGATTTCACGCAGGGCCTGACAGAATCGGGTCACACTATCCATAAGCAGGAGGACGGATTTGCCCTGATCGCGGAAATATTCTGCCGCCGCCATGGCGGAATAGGCCGCCTCCCGCCGCATCAACGGCGATGTATCGGACGTGGCGACGACGACGACGGATCTGGCCAGTCCTTCGGGGCCGAGATCATCTTCCACAAATTCGCGGACTTCGCGCCCACGTTCCCCCACCAGGGCAATGACCGCGACATCGCAGGCCGTATTGCGCGCCAGCATGCCCATAAGGGTGGATTTCCCGACGCCCGAACCGGCAAACAGGCCCAGCCTCTGGCCTTCGCGGCAGGTCGTGAACAGGTTGAGCACCCTTATGCCCAGATCGATACGCGGGCCAAGGCGTGCCCGGCGGCCTGCATCGGGGGGATGTGCGTGCATTTTCTGTGGCACGCCATCGGGCGGAAGGGGCCCTTTTCCATCCATGGGGCGGCCCATGGGATCAATGACCCGTCCCTGCCACGCATCATTGACGATCAGCGTGCCGCCAGCGCGACGCTTGCGCTGCTCGGTATCGAACAGATCGAATGTCGCGCGGCAGCCCGAGCCCACACCCTCCAGCGATCCATAGGGCATGGCGATTGCCGTATCACCCTTAAAGGCGACGATCTCCGCATCCGTCTCCCGCCCGTCCAGGCCGAAGATGGCAATGCGATCCCCAACACCCGTGAAATCCGCAAGACCGCTAAGGGAAACGGATAGGCCGGACAGACCCGTTACCTGTCCTTCAAGGACGCCAACGGGCACATCATGCCGTGGCGTTGCGATGGCGCTGCGGATTTCCCCCATGATGTGGGGCACCGAGGCAACAAGGTCGAGGGAGGGGGACGTGAAAAGGGGTTCCCCCTTCATTTCGGCAGGCGGCATGTAATGGGCACTCGCGTCAGATCGGACCTATCAGCCCATGCAGCCCCGAGCTTCAGAACAGGGCCGCGGCAGAGGAGGAGGAAGAACCAGAATCCCCGAACAGCGCAAGGATACCTTCGTCGCTGTCATCCCCCCCGAACAGGTCAAGCATGGAGGCGGGTTTGTCAGGTGTCTGCGGATTGATCTGAAGCATGGCCAGATACTGCTCGGCATATTTCTGGATGCCGGCCGATGTGGAGAAATCGGACAGATCCACTTTCTTGCTCAGCAGGCTTTCCTGTTCACTGTAATCAAGCACGCCAAACTGGTCCGGGTTATAGCCCGACACGGTTTCCACGACCTTCAACAGCGTTGAATTGGACATAATATCGCTCAGGGACATGCCGCTTGTCATGGTGCGCGTGAAATAGAGCGCGTTGCCAAGCCCGCTATCCTGGTTTGCGTCGCTGCCCTCGTACTGGGACTCTTCAAACTTCGATACGATCGAACTGATTTCATCGGACGTGAAGGGCGTCGCACTCGCCGAACCGCCATTTTCGCCCCATGTCTGGAAGGCATCGGCAAAGGCCAGCCATGTGGCATTGCCCGATGATTTCGCAAGCGAAGTGGAAGACGTGGGGTCCTGTGTCAGCAGATCCTTGATGACCGCCGTTTCCCCGGAAATGGAGCTTAGGCCATATGCACCCAGAACAGTCTGCAGCGCTGAATAATTGTTCAGGAGATCGCTGGCGGATGTGATCGTGGACGCATCCTTCTCGAAGCTGGTAACTTCCCGGTTGGTTACGGCATCCGTTTTCGCATAGGTCGCGGCGGCGGTGCTTTCATCCTTTTCGGCGGTAATGTACTGGGCCACCGGAGAGATGCTGCTGATGCTCATCAGTTCGATCCTTCATCTGTGGCCGCGACATGCACGACACCTGAAACGGGAAATCAGCCTATAACTTTCCCATCCTTCCTATCACAGGGATAGGGAAAGGGGAACATGAACCATGCCAGTTGGCTGTCGTCAGCCATCCGTAATGGATGCCGGTATTCCCTTCCCGACAGACAGGACTTTTCATTCCCCACCGCCTACCGTATCTTTCGTGCCGCGATGCAGGGGCATGATGGCGATAATGACCGCAAGGAATTTCCGTAAATGGGCAGTAAGGCCAATAGCTTCCATGTCTGACAGCCAGATGCGCCTGAATGGCGCTGACATTCCGGGAACCTTCAGGCCGTATCGCTACGCTGCGTTGACAGCAGCCGTCCTGCTCTGTGCAGGTCTGGCGGGATGCAGTTCACCAGCCAAGCCCTATCTGGATGAAGGCATGACGTTATCGCAGGCCGGTTTTATTGCCCATGCGGCAGATACGACAGCGCGTTATGCCATGATGAACACGTTGCCGCCGGGGCAGGTCACTTACCGCCCCGCGCCCACCGGTCCCATCTACGTCTATGCCGATCCGCTGGGTTGCGGCTGTGTCTATATGGGATCGGAAGCGGCTTACCGCACGCTGACGGGAATGGTCTCGACCACGGGAACCAAGGGTAAGGGCAAGAAAACGGCCCAGTTCATCCCTGACATGCAGGCGATGGCGGCTGAAAACAGGCGTGACACGGCCCTGTGGGACTGGAGCGCATGGTCCACCAATGCCGATCCGGGCGGCAACCAGCCCCGGCATGTTATTGGCGGGTACTGGTAAACCTGTCCGTGTAGAATAACCTGTGGGTGGATAAAGACAAGATTTTACGGGTATCGCTTTTTTAAAGCTTTACCCAAACGCCTTTATAATTTTCAGGCTGTTTTGTTTTAAACAATATTGTAATGCAGTGCCTGTTTTCTGCATCTGTAGCGCAGGCATAACTTCAGGTCGGTCCTGTTTTGACGAAGGGGCCACCCATAATGGAAAACAGGATGCCGTCGATGGAACAGGGTAGCGATGCCGCCCTGTTCCGTAGTGGTCAGAGATAGCTTGCGAGTGACATGTTCTTCATATCGGAGATCAGGGTATAGGAAGCCTGTAGTCGGGTGTTCAGGGCAGATGTCTGGGTCGCCACCGTAGCAAGATCGGCATCCCTGGAATCACTGAGCTGGGTTGTCAGCATGCTTTTCATATTCGTCAGCAGGGTGGATCGGGTCGTCAGGGCATCCTGCGTCACGCCCACGGATGTTTCCATGTTCGTAATCTGACTGATTGTGGTCTGCAGGGATGAGTGAAGCTGACTGACCAGATCGGAATACCCGCTTGTGGTGCTCGACATGCCCGACAGGGAGGATGCAATCATCATATCACGCATGAGATCGCGGATGGGCGAACCGGTCGAGGTGGAAGATGAATCGGTCCCCTGTGTTGCGACTACTCCCAGTTCGGTGGCGGAATCGCTTCCGGTCAGGACAGATTTCTGAAGGCTGGTGGCATCCGTACCCGTAACCGAAAGGTTGGATGAAAAAACCGAAACGGAAGAGGTGTTGTTGCCTGCGGCCGCGGTTGCCTGCTCCATGACGGATGTAGCACCGGATGTGCTGAGGGAGCTGACGATGCTTGAGATTTCCGTAGCCAGCGTGCCGCTGGAAATGGTGCTTGTGTCCTTGACGGGGGGTTCGGTTGAATCCTGCCCCGCGAAAACATAGCCCGTGCCATCCGATGTATTAAGCGTGGTGGCGAGGTCGGTCAGCGCGGTCTGCGCTTCATCCGCAACCCCCGTAACGGCGGTGCTGGTTGTCGTTCCCGAAATGCTCAGGATATTCGAATCAAGCGTCTGCGCCATCGAGACGATCTGGGAAAGGGCGCTGGCCGTGACGGTCAGGCTGCTCTGGGCGCTCGATACGTTGGACTGATAGGATTCAATCTGCGTGATCTTCGGTGTCAGGCTCAGGGCCGATGAACGGCTTGAACCCAGACCGGCATAGGTTTCCGACAGGGTTCCCGCCGAAGTCTCCCATGACAGGGTTTCCTGACTTTCCGCCATCTGCTTGATCCCGGCGGCAAGGATGAGTGCGGAGCCAACCTGTCCATACTGACCGATAGAAGTACTCATAACTGTATCCCCCTCCCCCCGTTATTTAGTTAATTGCGTCGAGCAGCGCGGTAAACATGGATTGTACGGCGGTCACGACCTTGGCATTGGCGGTATAGGCGTTCTGTAGCGCCACGACCTTGGACATTTCATCATCCACGTTCACACCGGAAACATTGGAGACCGATGTCTGCAATGTGGTCTGCACCGC
Organism: Komagataeibacter saccharivorans; assembly: GCF_004348195.1. Taxonomy (NCBI): domain Bacteria; kingdom Pseudomonadati; phylum Pseudomonadota; class Alphaproteobacteria; order Acetobacterales; family Acetobacteraceae; genus Komagataeibacter; species Komagataeibacter saccharivorans. The sequence goes on from NZ_CP036407.1 coordinate 13,113, forward strand.
GGTTGCGGATGTCAGGTTATCGCTGGCGTTGGAAATGGTTGATGCCTGATTTGATGTCAGGGCCGTGGCCAGGGCCACCAGTCCCTGTGATCCGGAATAGCCGGTGCTCAGATTTCCTGTCGGTCCCAGATTATCGGATGGCGCGGCCAGGGACCCACTTACATCCGCTGATGACGTGCCAAAGGCAGTTCCCAGCACATCTGTAATGGCCGTGATTGAACCGGTTGAGCCGGAAGAATCCGTGGTCAGCAATGACGGGGTATCGACATAGGTCGAATTGACGCTAAGGGCTGCCGACAGGCCAACGATACCGTTGGGTGTCTCCTCGGTGGTGCTGGTCCCCTGCGTGGTCGAGCTGCCGTTTGTAAACAGGGACAGCCCGGCATTGCTGAACCGGGTCATCAGTGTGGACGAGAATGAATCGAGCTGTGCCTGCATCTGCGGATAGGTGGTATCGCGCAGTGTAATATTGGCGCCCAGCGTCCCGCCCGTCAGATGCGAGGTGATGTCCTGACCGTTGAGGGTGATCCCGGCGATCGAGGAGTTGGAATCTCCCGCCGCGTAATAGGAGTCAGCCGTGACGGTCGAGTCAGACGTGGACAGCGGCCATGTCGTGCTGGGCAGCGTTACGCCCGTATCGCTCTGGCCAATCTGGTCGGGGCGGGTCGGCAGTTCGGTTCCGTCAGCCGTGCGGACCACCATGTCACCACTGGATGTTTCGGAAAAGGTGACCGAAACATCGGATGACAGGTCCGACATGATCCCGAGGCGCTGGTTTTCGAGCGCGGATGTGTCCGCCCCCGCAGCCTTGAGGGTCATGATCTGCTTGGAAAGCGAGCCGATCGTCGTAAGGTCCGAATTGATGGAGGACACTGTGGAGACGACGCTGTCCTCGGCCGTCTGGCGCTGGGTGGTGTAGGTGGACGACAGGGTGTTGATGGTCGAGGTAAGGGACTGCGCATCCGCAATCACGGTGGACTGCGAGGTGCTGTCCGTGGGTTCCGATGTCAGGGATGTCAGGGCGCTCTGCACATTGCCCAGCAGGTCCGAAAGCGTGTCGGTGCTGCCGGAATCCGCCGATGTCGATCCCTGCAGGGCCGAGACGGCGGCAAGGGAATTGCTGGTCGTCGTCAGGGACGCCACCTGGGCATTCTGGCTGTAAAGCGCCTTCTGCAGGGTCGGGCTGATGTTCAGGGTCGTTGCATCGATCTTGATGCCGGTACCCTGCCCTGCCGCTACGGCGGAAGAGACATTGGCTGTCGCGCTGACGTATCCGGTCGTTCCCGAATTGGAAACGTTCTGGGAGGTTACGGACAGCTCATACTCGATCGCATTCAGTCCGCTGGTAGCTATTGATAGCGATGATCCCAGATCCATCTCATTCCTCACGCGGTAGCCATGCCAGTGCATCACCCCTGCGACGGACATGATACATGCCGGGCATCAAATGGCGATCAGAAGGCTTTCTACCATCGTAACAGTTTTTTCGGGACCGCGCAAAGACCAATAAAGGGCCAGCAATACCGGGAATTGTGCCGGACGGGGCGTTTATGAACTTGGTTCAGTGGTAATCTTGTCGATTGAGTTGGTAATACGGGTCGATTCAGTCTGAACAAGCTGGAAATTCAGGTCATAATCACGCTGGATCTCGACCATGCGTGTCGTCTCGCTAATGGAATTCACGTTGCTCGACTCAATCATGCCCTGCCGTATTTCCGTGCTGGCCACGGCATGGGTGGCCGTTGTCGGCTTGAGCAGGTAGGTACCTTCGGGCTGAAGGGTATTGAGGTTGTCCACCGTTACAACGCCAATATACCCGACCGGTCCATCTTCGGTCGAAAGCGTTCCGTCCGCCGCGACCGACACGACTTCATCCTGCTGGGCGATGACGATGTTCCGGCCATCACGATCCAGAAGCGGGTTGCCTGCTCCATCGACGATTGTTCCATCCACGCGGCGGTGGAACTGCCCGTTACGGGTCAGGCGGACACCCTGCGATGTGCGGACGGAAAAGTAGCCTTCCCCGTTGATGGCGAAATCCGTCGGGTTTCCCGTCTGCCGCAGCGCACCCTGCAGGTGATCCTGATAGGTGGAGCGGTCCTGTGTAAACGCTTCGTCCCGGCCGCCGGGCAGGCCGTGGATATTCTTCTGCGGGACAAGATAATCGGAGAAAATCTGCCGTGTTGCCTTGAAGCCATCGGTATTGGCGTTGGCGAGGTTGTCAGCCGCCACATCAAGGGCCCGCGTCAGCGTATCGATACGCGACAGGGCGATATAGGTCGTATTCTCCAAGTGTCTGCCTCCAGAAGGGACCGCTACAATAATAATGAATCGTCATCTGGACGGCAACATTTCTTGCAACGCCTGTGCAACAGGACATGCCATCCCTGATTCAAAGGGGCCCCTGTTCAGAAAATCCCTTGCCATGACCGCAACGTGGTCTTACCTGTGTCTCGAGTAATGCATGGCGCGGACAGGTTCCGGCAGATATGGCATGCATGACATACAATGCCATCCATTGACATGGAGGATGGCAATCAAATGCGGCACACTCCGGAGAGGCCTGTCATCCAATGATGCGTTCCCTTGATATCGCTGGCACGGGCATGCAGGCCCAGACAACGAATGTCGAAACGATTTCCCATAATATCGCCAATATGACGACAACGGGATACAAGCGTCGTCGGGCCGAATTTCAGGATCTCATCTATCAGGATCTCCGCCGCGTCGGCACCATGAGTTCCGATACCGGCGATCTGGTCCCCGCCGGTGCGCAGGTCGGTCTTGGTGTCCGTACGGCCGGCATCTACCGGATCAATGAACAGGGCACGCTGGAGCAGACCAGCAATTCCCTTGATCTGGCGATCGAGGGCCGTGGCTATTTCCGCGTGACGCTGCCGTCGGGTGAATATGCGTATACCCGTGACGGCACGCTGTCGCTGTCGGATACCGGCACCATCGTCACGGCAGACGGTTATCCCCTCAGCCCCGATATTTCCCTGCCGAATGATGCGGAAAACATCACCGTCGATCAGACCGGGCAGGTCCAGTACACCATTTCCGGCACGACAACGGCACAGGTCGCGGGCCAGATCCAGCTTGTGACGTTCCAGAACGAAAATGGTCTGGCGGCACTGGGACAGAACCTTTTTGAATCCACCACATCTTCGGGCGATCCGATCACCGGCACGCCGCAAAGCACCGGGTTTGGTTCCATCCGTCAGGGATTTGTCGAAGAATCCAATGTGAACGTGGTGACTGAAATCACCGACCTGATCACGGCGCAGCGCGCATATGAAATGAACAGCAAGGTCATCACGGCTTCCGATGAAATGCTTCAGACGCTGACCAACCTGAAATAACAGCATGGCCGTCCGCGCAGCTATCGCCGTAGCGGTTGCCGCAGGCATCATGACGGTACACAGCATCCCGCTCTGGGCCGCGACATTACGAAGCAACACGGTCATCACGGCAGGCAACGTAAAACTGTCGGATCTTTTTTCAGATCTGGATCCCGGTCAGGATACCGTTCTTGGTCCGGCTCCGGTGCCGGGGGCGAGCATTCATGTAGGTGGACGGCAGCTCATCGCCATAGCCGACCAGTATGGTGTTGACTGGCTTGACCAGTCCCCGTCCGCCATGGCGACAATTACGCGTGCAGGCCGCGTTCTGGACCGGAATTTCTTTGCCGATCTTGTGCAGAAAAGCCTGCCCGGCATTGGTAATGGTCCGGTCTCGATCGACTTTGTCGATTTTCATCCCATGACGGTCGCAACCGACGATCCACAGCCGGTCCTGCTGACAGATATTGACTGGGACCAGAAATCGGGGCGTTTCACCGCTACCGTTTACCGCACGCACCCGACAGGCGACATGACCCAGGATTCATTCCTGCTGATCGGGAACGTGCGTGCTTCCCAGATGGCGTTGGTATTCGCCCATTCCCTGCCTGCGGGGTCCATCATTTCGCCCGACGACGTACGGATTGATGCATCGGGCAATGAGCATACGGCGGGAAGAACCTTTACTGACGGAACGGAAGTGGAAGGCATGACCCTGCTGCATGATGTCGTGGCGGGGGAAGTCGTACTCGACCGTGATGTCCACAGGACAATGCTGATCCACAAGGGCGATCCGCTGTTGATCGCTTTCATTGTTCCCGGTATTCGCCTTACGGCCACCGGCAGGGCATTGGAAGATGGGGGTTCAGGTCAGTACGTGCGTGCCCTTAATCTGGCCAGCAAGATGGTTGTGACGGGGCGTGTGACAAGCGCATCGGAAATCGAGGTCGATACCGGATCAGGTGCGGTGCCATCCGACCCGGAAACCCTGCGCCGTCTGACTTCCTCGGGCCGCACGGGCACGCGTGCCAATGTATCGCTGCGCTAACTGCCAATGATCTGGAGATCTCCTTTGACCAAACGCCGCCTGTCAGATGCAATAATGGCTGGATTGCTGTGCCTGTCCGGATGTTCTGGCCTGTCGGAAGTCAGTGAGATGGGCCACCCGCCCCGTATGACCCGCACATCGGACCCGACGCAGGCGCCTGATTATCGTCCTGTGACCATGCCGATGCCGCCCCTGCAGGCTCCGCCGACCGAAGTCGGCAGTCTGTGGCGTCCGGGCAGCCGGGCCTTCTTCAAGGATCAGCGGGCATCGCAGGCGGGTGACCTGCTGACCATCAAGGTCGAAATTGCGGATAATGCCGCCCTGACCGACGATACATCGGCCAGTGGCAGCGGGTCGGAGGATTTTGGTATTCCCAGCCTGTTCGGGCTGAAGGGCAAGGGGATATCGCATCTGACAAACTCGGACGCCCTGAATACAAGCAGCGCCAGCGCCAATCTGGCGGCGGGCACGATCCGGCGGAACGAGACCGTTACCCTGACCCTGGCGGGGACCATTACGCAGGTGCTGCCGAACGGCAATTTCGTGGTCGTGGCCCGCCAGGAAGTCCGGATCAACGGCGAACTGCGCCAGCTTATGGTCAGTGGTGTGGTACGGCCGCAGGACATTCTGGAAGACAACACGGTCACGCACGACAGGATCGCGGAAGCGCGGATTTCCTATGGCGGCCGCGGCCAGCTTACCAAGATCCAGACACCGCGCTACGGACAGCAGGTGCTTGATAGCGTCCTGCCCTTCTGATCCTGACGTAAAGATCATTGCCAATATTGCCTGAAATCTTTCGGGCAATGCTCCGGCGGGGGTCATGACAGGCCGTGGCTCACCCAAAGGGGCAGGTTCTGCCTATGAATCGGTCCGTGCGGCCCCTGTTATCTAAACAGGTTCAGTGGGCGTTTACGGTCAGCCGCCAAAGCTCCTGACCAGTCCGCCCGCCACCATCTGCCATCCATCGACCATGACAAAGAAAATCAGCTTGAAGGGCAGCGAGATCGTTGCCGGTGGCAGCATCATCATGCCCAGGCTCATGAGTACGCTGGATGTGACGATATCAATGACAAGGAACGGCAGGTAGAGCAGGAACCCCATTTCAAAACCCCGGCTCAGTTCACCGATCATGAAAGCGGGGATCAGGACACGCCACGGCATTTCAGCCGGGGTTGCAGGGGGCGCCATATTCGCCAGATGCAGGAAGGTCGTAAGGTCAGCGGGCCGGGCATTCGCCAGCATGAACCCACGGAACGGTTCGGCTGCCGCTGCGAGACCTTCCATTTCACTTACGCGCCCATCCATCATGGGAACGATGCCGTGCGACCATGACTGTTCCAGAACCGGCTGCATGACAAAGAAGGTCAGAAACAGTCCCAGCCCGATCAGGACGGTATTCGGTGGCGTACCCTGCGCCCCGATTGCACCACGAAGCAGGGACAGCACGATAATGATCCGTGTGAAGGCAGTGACCATCACCAGAAGGCTGGGCGCAAGCGACAGCACCGTTATCAGCGCCGTAAGCTGGATCATGCGGCTTGTCGTGCCCGCATCCCCCGTACCTTTGCCAAGATCGACCGTCAGGGACTGGGCATGTGCCAGTGCTGGCATGACCACCAGTGCGATTATGCCGATGGCACAGGCGATAAAGGGGGCCAGTCTGACAGTACGTTCCATGGTATGACGGTATATCAACGCGTTGGGTCCAGTGTTCGCTTCAACCGGGTCAATCGGTACGGGAATTTACGGAAGGAGCGCCGGGCATCGGATCGATCTCTTCTCCCTCTATCCAGCCAAGGAAGACGTCATTCGGCCCCCCGGTCAGGATCACGCCCCTTTTTTCCCCACATCTGATGAGGCTGATGCGCCGGCGCGGATCAACGGCCAGACTTTCCATCACCGCCAGATGCCGCGTCTGCCTTCGCCCGGTCAGGTAAGGTTCAAGAAATTTCAGTCCGTACCGGCTGAGAAGGATAAGCGTGATGACAATCACGAACGACACCAGGCACGTCAGCCATACCGAACCGAACGTACCCGCGCCGTGTGCAAGGGCTGTTGCCGGGGGCGTAACGGAAACGCCGGAACCGGGCATCGTGCACCGCCTAGTTTGAAGTCGGGGAAGACGACAGGATTTCCGTCATCGTGACACCGATATGGTTATCATCGACAACGACCACTTCCCCGCGCGCGATCAGCCGGTTGTTCGCGTAGATATCAACCGCTTCCCCCAGCTTCTTGTCCAGTTCCACCACCGCGCCACGGCCCAGCCTGAGAAGCTGGCTGACCGGCATCGTGGCCGTGCCGATAACCGCCGTGATCTTTACCGGGATATCATAGACGGCTTCCATCGGGTTGGAACCTGCCGCGTCCTTGGCGGCCGGGCCGCCCGCTTCCGGTGCTGCGGGGGTTTCTGATGGGGTGGAGGTGAAATCCTCAAGTCCAATATCCCCGTTACCTGTGGTCATGATTTTCTCCGCCTGCTCTATGCCTTGTGCACGTCCCGTCCCCCTCGCTGCTCGGCGAGGGCGGTGACGGCGGCAACTATTTTCTCAGCAACGGATTTCCGCCACTGTTCCGGGTCGATGGCAATGCTGTTTGTTGCCGATGTAATATGTATCGCGCCTTCTTCCCTGCCCTGCACCGCTTCTATCCGCACGTTCTGGTTGTCACGCAGGATAGCCTGCAGGCGCTGCGCATCGGCAGGGCTGCACTGGACCGTGACCGGGCCGTCACATTCCTTAACAAAAGCCACCGCATCGACAATAAGGTCGCGCTGCATTCCGGCGAGAACCGAAGCATCCAGCGCGGTAAGGTTGCGCACGATGTCCACGACCGTCATGAGGTAGGATTTGGCAGCCCCCATCAGAACCTGACTGCGTCGGTCATTCTCTGCCCTGAAGGCTGTCGTCAGGCTTTCCAGACTGGCCGCATAATAGTCCTGCAGCGCCTTTTCCCTGTCCTGCGTTCCCTTCTCATACCCGGCGCGGAAGGCCGCTTCCCGCGCGGCGTCCGCTTCCTCATGGGTCATGGTGACAAGGTTGGGATCGGGAACAGGTTCCGCTACCGGTTCTTCAGGCTTGGGGGCAAGCGTGTCCGCCACGGTCATGGGGACAACGCCGAAATCCTCCAGATCAAGCACGTCGCGGATCGGCGTGCCCGGCTTGATGCGCGGTGCGTCCTCTGGGGTGGAAGTGGTATCCTGCGTGGAAGGGCCGGAAGAAGATGTCACGGGATGATCTCGTCATTGCCGCCGTTTTCGGCCAGGTCGATTTCACCGGCATTCGCCATGTTCTTGATGGTGGCGACGATCTCCGTCTGTGCGGCGTCTGCATCCTTGACGCGAACCGGACCAAGGGCCTCGATTTCTTCCAGAAGGATGTTCCCCGCACGTTTGGACATGCATTCGAGGAACATGTTCCTGACGGTCTCCGATGCACCCTTCAGGGCCAGTGGCAGCTTCTCCCGGTTGATTTCGTTGACGATCCGCAGGAGGGACACATGCGGCAGGCGCTTGATGTCCTCGAAGGTGAACATGAGCGCCTTCACCTTTTCCATGTCGTCATGGTTACGGTGGTCCATGGACGCCATGAGGCGTGTCTCGGTCTTGCGGTCGAAGTTATTGAAGACTTCGGCCAGCAGTTCGTAGCTGTTGCGTTTGGACGAACGGCCAAGGGAAGAGATGAATTCGGAACGCAGCGTTGCTTCCACACTGTCCAGCACTTCCCGCTGCACCGTTTCCATATGCAGGATGCGCATCATCACATCGGTCGCATAGTCTTCGGGCAGAAGCGCGAAAATACGCGCGGCATGCGCGGGCTGGAGGCGGCTCAGGATGACGGCGGCGGTCTGCGGATATTCGTTGCGCAGGTAGTTGGCCAGTACCGTTTCCTGCACATTGCCCAGCTTGTCCCACATCGTCCGGCCGGCCGGACCACGGATTTCGTCCATGATCTTTTCGACCTGCTCTTCAGGCAGGGCCTTGCGCAGCATTTCTTCCGTGGTCTCGTAAGTACCGACGAGCCCGTCCGAGGATTCAAAGTTCTTGGTGAACTCGTGGCAGACCGCTTCCACGATATCGGCCCGCACCAGCCCAAGCCCCGCCATGGTGACGGAAATATCGCGGATTTCATCTTCATGCAGCATTTTCAGGATGCGGGCGGATTTCTCCCGCCCGACAGCCAGCATGAGGATGGCGGCCTTCTGCTTTCCGTTAAGATGCGCGCCGACGGAAGGCTGGTTATTGGAATTGACCGGGGCCATCGGGGGCTCAGCCATGTCTATCCTCCCTTCGCCGGATCAGGCGTGGCCAGCCAGTTCCGTATGATAAGAACACTTTCTTCCGGGCTTGCTTCGATGCGGTCCGCGACCTTCGTAATCGCTTCCGCACGCATCTGCCCATCGACGCCTTCGATGCTGACCGTACCATCGGCATTCACGCCCGGAGAGGCCAGCGTACCAGCGGGGCCGCCACCGATACGGGCCGCAGCGCCACCCGGCCCACCGACAAGACCTTCATGCGCTTCGCCTTCGGCCAGGGCAAGGGCGCCCGCGCCACCGCGGCGCAGCATGGGCCGGACCGCGATATAGATCGCGCCGATCGCCAGAAGGATGGGAATGACCCATTCGGCGATATAGATAAGGGTGTCGCGGCTCCAGAGCGGGGTCGTTTCGCTCGGCAGTGCGCCCCCGCCTTCCGGCATGAAGGGCATGGAGACGACACTGACTTCGTCGCCCCGGTTCTTATCGTAACCGATCGCCGTTTTCGCCAGTGTTGTGATGCTGCCGAGCTTGGCGCTGTCAAACGGCTGCCAGACTTCCTTGCCGGACTTGTCCTTTACGACAGCGCCGTCAACCATGACGGCCAGGCTGATCCGCGCGATACGCGGGCGGGTCTGGCTTACGACGCGGACACGCTTGCCGATCTCGTAATTGTTGGTTTCCTCTTCCCGGTCGCCGGTCGAACCTGTCTTGTTATTGTCCTGGTTCGCATTGGGCAGGTTATTGGCGACCGAGGTATTCGGACTGGCTTCGGTATTGACGTTCTTGTCGGAGCTTGTCTGCTGGGAGCGCAGCACCTGCTGGTTGGGATCGTAGCTTTCATCCGTTTCACGGATTTCGTCCGTATCCATGCTGACGGCGGCGCGGGCACGCACATGCCCGACCCCGAGGGTGGGCGTCAGCATGTCTTCCACCGCCTGCGACAGGCGCTGCTCTTCGGAATGTCTCAGCTTTTCGAGCGTGGATTCCTGCCCCGCCGCGCTATCGGGATCGCCGGGCTTGGCCAGAACGTCACCACGGGTATCGACTATGGATATGCTCTGCGGGCGCAGGCCGGGAACCGCTGCCGCCACCAGGTTCTGGATGGCCTGGATCGCATCCGGCCCGATCCGTCCGGCCCGGCCGATATCAAGAACGACACTGGCCTGTGACGGGCTGGTCTGGGTCGAAAACAGGTCACGGTGCGGCAGGACCAGATGGACCCGCACATTGCGTACGCCATGAAGCAGCCGGATGGAGCGTTCAAGCTCACCTTCCATGGCGCGTGTTTCGTTGATTGTCTGTTCGAACTGGGTGCTGGTCAGCGTGCCGTTCTTGTCGAACAGTTCGTAACCGACGGCGCCCCCGCTGGGCAGCCCCTCCTTGGCCAGCAGAAGCCGTGCGCTCGCGACCTTGTCACGCGGAACATAGATGCTGGTGCCATCAGGGCTGGTTGTGGAGGAGATGTGGGCCTTGCTGAGTTCGTCAACCATTTCGGCCGCTTCAGTCAGGTCAACATCGCCATACAGCAGCGCCATGGACTGGGCGCCGCCACGGTAGACAAGGAACCCAAGCGTCGAGAGGAGCACTGCCGCAGCAACCCCCAGCGCCGCCAGCCGCGTGCGCCCAAGCCCCTTCAGGCTAGCCAATATATTCTGCATGTGGGGTAGCGCTACTTTATCACGACACTAGAAGGGGAAACCAAACAATCCTCCGGTGGGTTAACCATACGATACCCCTGAATCCTGCCTCATCACACCTGTCAGGACAGCCAGGGGACATTCACGCGTCATAATAACGATGCGCACGGCAGCAGGAAGGCCAAAAAGAACTGTTTGCGACAAAAAGCAAGCCGTTAAGGCCATTCTGGATTAACTATTTTTTAACTACACCCGCGCATACACCGGACTGTCGCCTTCTGGGCCGATATGACCGGACAATATCCCGCCTGATATCAGTATATTATGGCATGGTGGCAAACCGGATGCCGCCAGTCGTGTCCAGTACCGTTGGGCTGCAGCGGAAGGAGAACGCCCATGGTGCGGGAGGACAGGGAACAGCCATCCGCAGTCCGGATAGCGTTACTGTGGCATCGTGTGTACGACTGATACAAAAGGTTGCATAAAAGAGGCTGAAATTTATTGCATGGCTTGACATGAACGCCTACTTCACAGCATCAACACTCTGTGTGGCGTCTTATTTCTGGTCCTCTGGTATTATTGCAGGATGTGGCCGGAATTATGGCCGAATTTGGGTTAGCAAGCAGGCCTTGCCGTGAAGGATGGATGCACGGCAGGTTCTGGCAGGGAAAGTCCAAGGGAATTCAGTATGAACGACGGTGATAACGTGTTCGGCAAGGCCGCTGAGCCAACCCAGACCATACTGGCTCAGGGGCTGAACGTTGCCAATCTGGAATGCGAGACCGATACCCCGATTATCGTGGGTGGCTCCGTCCGGAATGCGCGCCTGCGTGCGCCGACTGTCGATGTGCTTGAATCCGGGATCGTTTCCGGCGAACTGACCGCTGATGAAATCATCATCCGCGGCCGCGTGGAAGATGCCGTCATCCGTGCAAAACGGTTCTATGCCAGCGCCACGGCGAAAGTCGCCAACTGCACCATCATCCTCGAAGGTCATACCGGTTGCGGTATTCACAAGGATGCCGACCTGACGGGCGAAATCAAGCTGGTGACAGCGGGTGTCGCACCGGCCAGGCCTGCCGGTAGTGAGCGCAAGGTGCAGGCAGAAGCAGCGCCTGCCGCACGCCCTGCCGTTTCCGGTACGTCTGTCGTGGGTCCTGCTGACAAGGCTGCCGACAATACGGAAGAAGCGCCTGCATCCCCGGTTGATACGGGCACGGCATCTTCATCCTCGCTCCCTGACTGGGACAATGTGGACGAAGCCCTGCGCTCCGCCGCGACGGCTGATGGTCATGTGGTTCTGGTCGATCCCGTCAAGGACGCGGAATAACCACCATAAGCCAGAGGAAACGGGCGGCATGGACTGATGCCAGCGGGCAAGTGCTCTGCTGGTGAGCCATGTGACTATCCATTCCTCGGGATATGACGGCGGGATACTGCCTGTTGCGATCATCTGAAAACCGCATGTGGACTAGGTTGTAAATGCTGATACCCCGTCTGTCATTCGGGAAACTTGTACATATTTCATCAAGCCTCATGACGCTTCTGCTGGCGATGAATATGCACTCGCTTGCCGGACATCTTAAGGATGATGGTGCGCAGAAATCCGGCCAGCCCATGATGAATCAGGCTCAGGCAGCCGATGGGGCCGAAGCCGAGGCACCCCCGGCGACCCCGGTGGCGGCTGAGACGCCAAGAATTACAACACCCCAGCACGCCCGTACCAAGGATGACCGGAACGCGCTGGAAGGATGGGTTTCCCTTCTCCAGCCCGATGGAACGGGAGGCGAAGGAACCCCGCCAGCACCAGCCGCCGCCGATCCGGCACTGACCAAACCGGCGGGCGTATCAGGCGACTGTTCGCAGGGAATTTCCTGCACCAGCATAAAATCTGATTCAGCCAGCCTTGCCAGCGACACCGACCCGGATGTCAGCAAGGCCGAGGCCGATCTGGTCAAGGATATTCTGGCGCGCCGATCCGACGTGGACAATGAAGAAAAGGATCTCAGCGAACAGAAGCATGTATTGAATGCGGCCCAGACCGCACTCGATGAGAAAATGCATGATCTGGACGCCTCCATGGCCATTCTGGCCCAGAAGCAGGCGGCGCACCGGGAAGCCATGCTGGCCGATACGGACAGGCTGGTAAAGATATATGAAGATATGCCGCCCAAGGAAGCTGCGGCAGTTTTCAATATTATGGATATCCATGTCCTGGTTGCGATTGCAAACCAGATGAACCCGCGCAAGATATCGGCCATCATGGGATCAATGACCCCTGAGCGCGTAAACCTTGTATCGCAGTTTCTGGCGGGCGTTCGCAGTTTCCGACCTGTCCATGCATCGGCTGTAAGTGATGACAGACCAGCATCACAGGGGATGGAAGTGGGCGCGCTGACTTCGTATTCTGCCACAACGCAGCGGGTACCGGCGCAGGGGCCGCTGAAGCCGTCCAGGCAGTAGTGAAAGGGTAAACAGGTCCCTATGGACCATGTAACCAGACTGTTTTCGTTCCAGACCTGTATTTACGCTTTGCAGTAAAATGTCTGGAAAGATCGTTGCGACAGGGCCAATAAAATGGAAAACGACCTGACACGGGAAACAGGCAGGGTAACGTTTCATATCCATTCACGTATTCAGCCCTTTGAGTAAAATATGATGGCTCAGAAGCCAGAAATTTCCGTAGTAATATGTACTTTCAATCGTCCCGAAGGGCTGAAGCGCGTTGTTGAATGCTGCATACAGCAGATAACAACCGATGATTTATGCTGCGAAATCATTGTTTCGGATAACAGCCCATCCGGCTACGCTGAAAATATCGTACAGTCCCTGAATAGACACGGCGTTTGTGTTTTATGGGTTCCATCGTCTCCCGCAAATATTGCAGTAGCACGGAATAAGGGGATTGCTGCTTCATCGGCTGAGGTCGTCGTGTTCCTTGATGATGATATGACCATCGAGGATAAATGGCTGCGGTCCATGTATGAGATATTACAGAGGACTTCCGCAGATTGCGCCATTTCCTCCCTTATTCCGGTATCAGAGGGTAAAAAGGCGGTCACGGGCATGAGTGCCGCCTTCTTTTCCCGACTTCTGGATATGCCTGATGGCACCCCAGTCAGTCCGGGTGAGAAACCCGACATGCCATCGGTAACGGTTGCAACAAGCGGTTCCATCTGGCGACGCGCTTCATGCTTTACCGATCCCCTGCCCTTCGATCCAAAGTTTGGAAAGACGGGGGGAGAAGACTGTGACCTGTTTTTAAGGCTGGAGAACCGTCGGAAAAAAATCGTATGGTGCGGTTCCGCCATCGCATATGAATGGGTTCCCGCCAGCCGGATGGGCTTTCGCTACCTGCTCATGCGGGCATTCGGCGGTGGTCAGGTATTTGTCGCGGTTTCCGTGCAGAATGCCGATCGTCCACTTTTGCTATCCTTGAAATGGATGGGTATTGGTCTTGTGCAGTGTCTTGGCGGCGGCCTTCTGCTGGGAGGTGTCGCGATCCTGGGTATCGTCAATCCACGCCGGTTCAGAACCCTTTTAGCCTCCCTTGCCTTCAAGGAGGCAGCGGCTTTTGGCAAGATGACCTGGTTCTGTAAATTTCCCACTTACAGGGTGGAAAACGGGCGCAGGAAATAGCCACTTCCTGCATAATGGGGCTGCCTTTCACCACGCCATAAGCCGGAAAGTTATGACGCTTGGCATAAGCCACGAATTTTCATAGGTTTATCAGAGCGGATAAGGGTGATTATCCATCATTTCCTGTGGATATCTGAGCCAGATATTGGCCGCCCCAACTGAATAATGGAGATGATTGATTGGAACCAGTATCAACGCGGCCCAGTCAGTCTGCCAGCCCTGATCGTTCTTCCATCGGGTGGGGGATTGTAGGCACCGGGACGATTGCCCGGTGCTTTGCCGAAGACCTTGAATATGTAGCAGGCGCGCATCTTGCCGGTGTGTCTTCGCGCGTATTGGAACGGGCGGCACAGTTCGTTGCCCGGCATGGTGGCACGGCCCATGAAAGCCATGAAGCCCTGCTCGGGGATGAAACGGTTGATGCAGTCTATATTGCGTCACCCAATACGTCCCATTTCGCCATTGCCTTCGCCGCCATCGCGGCGAAGAAGAGCGTTCTTGTAGAAAAACCCCTTGTCGCCACGGCAGAGGAAGCCGAACGTTTGCGTGCTTTCGCGGCGGAACAGAACGTCTTCCTTATGGAAGGGTTATGGACACGGTTCCTGCCTGCCATCGGTTTCGTCAAAAATGCCCTACAGTCCGCAACGATCGGCGAAATCCGTCGCGTAAAGGGTGAACTGGCCTTCCGGCATCCTTATGCCCCGGATAACCGTTTTTTCGATCCGGCCCAAGGTGGAGGCAGCCTGCTTGATCTGGGGATATATCTTATCTCCCTGTCCCAATTCTTCCTTGGAGAGCCGGATGCCGTTCGGGGGGAATGGTACAGTGCCCCCAGCGGTGTGGATATGGGTGCCCGTATGGAACTGACATTTGGCAGGATTCCGGCATCGTTGAACTGTGCATTCGATTATACAGGCGGCAATCTGTTTATTATCGAAGGCAGTCGCCGCACGCTATTCCTCCAGTCCCCCTTTATTGGCGCCCGGCAGGTTCTGGAAGCCGGTCCGGTCATGGCCAGGGTGATCGAAACTTTATGCCGCAATTCCATCCTTTCGCGTATTTTTAGCAAAATATCACGCAAAATACCTGTTCCCGACATACGACGCCACGCTTTTGGCTTTCCCGGATATGGCCTTCAGTTTGAAATTGAGGCCGCCACAAGGGCCATTAGGGACGGGAAAACCGAAGTCTCCACCGCGCCCCTGTCGGAAAGCATCCAGACGCTCCGGATTATTGAGAAAATCCGCACGTTGCCGCCCGGATGCTAGAATCCTGCCAGGCGCCTGACGGGTGCAGGGCGATCAGTTATCCCGCTCGGCCCGCGTCTTCTCGGCGGGCGAGATGGTTTCCATTGAGGAATACGGCTTTCCCCGCGCATCTGTTCCATAAATGTCGGTAAAGTCGCGACTGAAGCTTTCACGGACTTCGTATTGCGGCCGCCCTGCGGCGTCCAGACCGTCCGTATAGGTCATGCGGCCCAGGGAAGTGGAAAATTCCTGATACGTCCGTCCCGTATCCGGTTTTACACCCGAAAGGACAGTTTCATGGCCAAAATGATAGACATCAAAATGCGCACCGGTTGCGGGATCGTCGCAGGTCTGGAAACTGCGGGGCCCCAGACACCTCGCATGGCCGGTACGCGGTAACAATACCATCATCCCTGCCGTCAACCCGACCAGACAGCCATAGGCCATTTTCCGCATATCAGTTTCCTCTGATGGCGCAGCGACACCTACAGGTATTGTTTTAAAACCTGCCATTGGGGGGCGGTCCTGCCATGATCGACTTCCAGTCCATACGGATAGGTCGGCCCCAGATCCCTGCCAGTTCCCCAGTAATACAGCGGCAGGTTATTGGCGCGGCAAAAGCTGATCGTGGTTTCCAGCGCAGCCAGCCATTCCGTATCCCCTTCTGCACCTGCCCTGTCCTGACGTCCGGCTCCGCACTCGCCGATATTGCCGCCAAGTCCATGTGTCCGCAGCCATTCCACAAAGGGCCGGATACGTTCCACGCCGACATTTGTGGTCAGGGGGCTACCGGATACCAGATCCCCCGCCGCCACTTCCTCGTCCCAGTAATAATGACTGCCCGAATTATCCCGATCCAGATAGCAGTGAGCGGAAAATACCAGTTTCCGTGCGGGGTCATGCAGCAGGTGCAGGGACGGATTATTGACCGGCCATGCCTGCGCGCTGGAATGACCGTAACCTTCCACCCAGATCTGTCTTTTATCCCCTGTTTTCCGGATTGCGGTTATGGCGGCCTGCGCTGCGGCCTGCCATGCGCCGCTTTGCGCCGCCACGGACGGCCCCGGCAGGTTGGACGGTTCGCCCATAAGGTCCCAGCCGGTGATATTGGAAAGATTGCCGAAGCGATGCGCGAACTTTCCCCAGAAATCCGCGAACAGTTCTGCCGTGAGGTGCCCGTCCCCAAAACAGAGATCCTGTCCCTGATATCTGTAATGCCCATAATTATGGCACGGATCACAGGTAATGCTGATTTTCAGAAGGCGGCATTGTTCGATCACGGATCGATAGATCCGGCAGTACTCATCGTCCAGATCGCCACCGGGAACAGGCTGGAAGTGCTCCCATAACCCCGGCAGGCGTATATGCCGCACACCCTGTGCCGCATAGTAATGCAGCATCTCGGCCGTCGGGATCCCCGGTGGCGTATCCTCAAGGCCGGAACAGTTGATACCGCAGATGAAGGAAGAAGCAGTTGTACCGCTGGCGCGTGCCCGCTGCCTTCCCACCAGGGCTGCAAAAGCGGTCCCGACCCCTCCAGCCAGAATATGCCGGCGTGAGAAAACCATGTTCATCCTTCTTTCATCGGGAATGTTTTCAGCGCTTGTCCGGACTGTCCCACAGCAGGGAACGTGACTTCAAGGGGCCAGCCATCGCGCATCATCTGTCCCCTGGGTCAACACCGCGTCTGCCATGTGCAGTTTCCGGCCGTATCGCAGATACGCTTCGGCGCGCACATCTCCCGCCCCGCTGGCGGATAAGGGGGGGCTGGAAGCGATCCTGTATCCAGTGGTGCTACGGGCGGCAGTTCCATGGGTTCGGGGGGAACAACGTCATAGGTATGATCGCATAGAGGGACATGTTTGCACGGGCCATTGGTGCAGTTCCATACCCACTGGCACTGCTGCTCATCCGCATGAACGGGCGCACTCCAGCCCAGTACGCCCATGGCCACCAGTAATACCGTGGCGATATGAATGCTGCTTTGGAAAAGGCGGCCTGTCAGCCGATGCATTTTCTATAACCCGTTTGTGGCGGAATTCCTGCCATAACCGCTCCGCTCCAGTTTTCCTCAACCGCAACAGCGGCGGTATTATAATGCCTATTATGGGGCAGATAGGGCACATACCCCTTGTCCATGCAATCTCAATTTGACCTGCGATAACAGGCCGCATAAGAAAATTCCCTTATTCACGAATATCAGGGAATATCCGGGGAATGACCCCATGCCCTTACCGTGTGCCGTAAACGGTACGGCCCTTTTTCCCCGCATATATTTACAGGCAGAAAATTCCGCACCTCATGCCGCTTTTCCGTAGATACGATAAACCATGCGTTTCCTGATTTCCTTCCTTGAACAGGGCATGGGCGCCCTGCTGACCTTTGCCGTCAACATATGGATGGCACGCGATGGGCGGCCGGAATCCTATGGTGTGTACGCATTCTGGCTGGCCGTTGCGTGGATGGCGGGCACTGCGCAATCAACGCTGGTGACATCCCATCTCATGAGCCTGCCCCATGTCGCCCCGGAACAGCGCAGGGAACCCGAACAGTTTTTCCTGACCATACAGATGCTGTTCATCGCGGGATTGGCGCTCCTGACTGCCCTTATCTCGCAGGGCATGGTCTATACGGGCAATATTTTCAGCGCGAACGGGGCGGTACTGTTCATCCCCGGCTTCCTGCTGTTCCAGTATGCCAGAGCCCTGGCTTTTTCGCGGCAGAAGACCGCGACCGCCGCCTGTCTTACGGGGTGCGCCCTTGCCCTTTCCATCGGCATGATCTGGCTGTGCCATGCCAGCGGGCATGTGCCGTCCTCCAACGACGGACTGCTTATTTCCGGTCTGGCTTATGGGGGCAGTGCGCTGGCTTTCGTCATCGGCCTGATGAAAGCGCATTGCCTGCCGCTGGGATGGCGGGCAATGAAGCCCTATACCCATTATCTGCACAGTTCGGGATGGATCCTGCTGGGGGCGGGATCATCGGAACTGACCAATCGCCTGTTCAGTTTTGCAACGGCCTGGCATTACGGGGCAGCAGGACTGGCCGTACTGACGGCAACCCAGATAACCATCCGGCCCGCATGGATGCTCAGCGCGGCGTGGACATCCACCGCCCTGCCCCGTCTGGCCCATATGTGGGCGGAGAACCGGCATCGGCAGTTCTGGAAATTCCTGCTGGCGGGCACGCTGCTCCCGCTGGGCGGCAGTCTGGTATGGAGCGGCCTTGTCCTTGTGAACTGGGATTTCATAAGGAAAATCCTGTATCACGGACGCTATGCCGATACGGCTGGGCTGATCCTGATGTGGGGGGGAAATGTCCTGCTGGGCAGCATTCTCAGTGCATGGAGTTGTGTGCTGCTGGCGACAAAGCGATTCAGGACGCTGGCATGGACGGACCTGGCCGGGGCGCTGACCACATGCATCGCCATGGCGGTCGTGATTGAGTTCCTGCCCTATCCCTTTGTTATCGCGGGCACCATGGCCGGACAGGCCATGCAGGCTCTCGTGCTTGGCGTTGTTCTGTATGGTATGATCCGGGCGACAGGGCGGAGCCGATCCACCGCCCCATGACTGCCGGGTGGGTATCGCCCCTATGATCGTGCGGGGGTCACCGGGGGTTCGGGAATGAAGTCCAGCGAACCCAGCCCCAGCTTGCCAAGCGCCTTGCAGATCTGCAGGTAATCGGCCGGTTTCCTGCGCAGCAGCCAGAGACTGCCGTATACGGCCATCTGCGCAAGGGCCACACCATAGATACCCAGACGGGTTGCCGCCCGATGCTGGCTGATTTCCATCCTGACCATGGCCGAATGGCGTGAACTACGCTGCATGCGTTTGCACATGTAGGAAAATGTCATGCGGGACGCTTCGTTAAACTCCCGCACCCGCGCATCGGCACACCATACGAACCGTCGCCCCTGCTGCGCCAGACCAAGCAGCAGAAGGGTATCCTCCCCACCGCAACGGCCGAATTCCTCATCAAACGGGGTCTTGCCCCCCAGGCAGGTGGCGCGGCGCATCATCGAATTGCCGGTTCCCAATCCCCGCGCCTGCGGGGGAAACCAGCGCAGGGGATGGATTTCCGCATCCTGCGGCATGTGGAAATCCGTGGTGTAAGAGCGGCCGGCGGGATCCCATTCAGGGGCTGCTCCCCCTGCGAAAACCGGATATTTGGGTCCAAACCCCGCATCGGCCCCGGTTCTGTTAAGACAGCCAAGATGGGCCTGCAGCCAGTCTGGATCGGGCGCTTCATCATCATCCACGAATGCGATGAAACTACCCCTTGCCGCCGCAATGCCGCAGTTGCGGGCATGGGCGATGTTGCGTTCGCCCGCCGGGATATGGCGCAGGGCAACCGGGCTGTCGGCCTGCAGGCGGGAGACGACGGCAGTAGCCAGACGCCGGGGATGGTTATCCGCCACCACAATTTCCCACGTCGCATCCACCGGCATGCCGGTCTGGGCCATGCAGGCTTTCAGGGTGCGTTCAAGCAGGCCCATGCGATCATAACAGGCGACAACAATACTCACCGTCACCGGGCCTTGTTGCGTAGCAACTGCCGAGGAATTATGCACAGATGCTGTCCTTGTTCTGGCCGAATAACCGGGCCGCAGCAAAGCACATTTTTTCAGGCCGTTACAGTAGGGAGATGCGCGATGGCAGCCGGGACGGACGCCCTTGTGGATAACGGCATTCACAGCACGGACTGGGTCAGCCGCCTTTCTTCCGTGATTCTTTTCTCCATGCTGCTCTATTCAGTGGTGGGTATCCCGGACTTCAACCGTACCGCTGCCGTCGCGGCCAGCACGGATCATGTCAGCCCCGTCAACCGGTTCATATGGCTGGGTCTGCTCAGCCTGTCGCTGCCGCTTATCCGGGCGCGATGGCAGGCCGTGCTGCAACTGGTCCGGTCATCGTGGCTGCTGATCGGCCTGTTCCTCTATTTTACATGCAGCACGACATGGGCGCTTGACCCAACGGCTTCGTCCCGCCGCATCATGTTCGCATGGATCGAAATCATTCTGGCGGTCACATTGACCTGCACGATCCCGGACAGGAAAACCCTGCTACGATTCATATTCATTTCCTGTCTTGTCGCGGGCGTCGCCGATCTTGTCGTGTGGATCATCATGCCCGGCTATGCCATGACCAGCGAAGGTCTGGCAGGCATTCAGGACCAGAAGAACCAGACGGGGCTGATCATGATGTACGGGCTGCTGGCGGGCGGCCCGCTGCTGCTCTATCGCCCGCCCAAGCGTGAACGGTACCGGATACTGGCGGGCATGGCGCTGCTGTTTTTCCTGCTGCTGGCCAGCCGTTCCAAGACATGCCTGTCCATCATCATCCTCATGCCCCCGCTGGTCTGGCTTTTTTACCGGCTGACGCACAGCCGCCTGTCGCTGTCCGTTGCGGTCATCATTTCCCTGCTGGCCATCCTGACCTGCATCGTATTTGGCTATTTCCTGTGGTGCGAGGACACGAATGCCGCCCCTTTCGCCCCGTTCCAGAAAATGACATTCACCAGCCGTACGGACCTGTGGTCTTTCATGCTGGAGGAAATCCAGAAGCGGCCATGGCTTGGTGCGGGTTTCTATTCATTCTGGTCCATTGACCCGTCGGTCCAGCCCAGTCTCAAGACATCCATGTGGTTTGGTAGCGAAGCCCATATCAACGAAGCCCATGACGGCTATCTGGATCTGATGGCGAGTGGGGGCGCGGTGGGATTTGCAATCGGCATCGCTGTTCTTGTACGCACGCTGACACTGGCCATCGAAGCCCTGGCCCGCACCGGACCACCGGACGCGGCTGCGCCCACGCGTCTGAGCAACCCGCAGGCCTGCTTCCATCTGGCCTTCCTGCTGGCCCTGTGCATTCACAATTTTACGGAATCAAACCTGTTCAGCAATAACGGCCTGCTGGCGGTCGCTCTCTATTTCTCGATTTTCGATCTGGAATACTGGAAAAGGAGCAGCAGGCCGCCCGCACCATCCTATCGCCGGATGTAGGGATGCCCCCGGCATTCAGGGTTTATCGCGAAAGGGCATGCCCCAGCCGGGGCGCACCTGACATTTCCCCAGCACCCAGCGATAGATTTCCATGGTCTGCGCCGCCTTGCGGGACCACGTAAAGAACGTATTGGCCCGTTTGCGTCCATTTTCCGCTAACGGGGCAAGCTGCTCCGGCCGTGCCGCGATCTGTTCCAGCACCGTCCGCAGTTCCGCAATAAATTCCGCCCGTTCCCTCAACGGCACCAGAAAGGCACAGTTGGAGGAAGCCAGTTCCGCGGGGCCGCCATAATCAGCTATGACCGGGACCGTCCCCATGGCCATGGCTTCCAGCACCACGGCCCCGCCAAATTCATGGATGGACGGAAAGGTCAGGATATCGGCGCCGGCAAGGTAATCCGCGATGGAATTATGGCTTACTTCCCCGGTGAAACGTACCTTATCCGCGATACCCAGTTGGGTAATGCGTTCGCATAGGGGCTCTTTTTCCGGTCCGACCCCGATAATCGTCAGCACCATGCGCCCCTGCTGGATCAGGGGGGCTGCCGCCTCTATCAACATGGTGCATCCCTTATAGGGCACCAGACGACCGATATAGAGGGCACGCAAAGGCCGGTCCGCATAATCCTGCGCCGTCCGGTCCCGCGCGCCAAGGAACCGTTCCGGATCGAACCCGTTTTCCGGGATATAGAAGGTCTTGGCCTTCCATTTTTCCGGAATTTCCCGAAAGGCGCTGATCCCGCCGGTGATAATGGCGGACGCGGCATTGCGGGTCGCCCGGTATCCGGGGATCGCCTTGAACATGAAGCGGAAGCGCGAAAGCCATTCCCCTTCCTGCCGTTTCAGGTCGGGAAACTGTTCCGGCCAGGGCAGCCCGCCATTGATTGGGCCCAGAACGAAAGGAACCCCGACTTCCCTGCACCATCTGGCAAAGGGGCTGGGCACGGCAGGGCTGACCGGCGTGATCCGGTGGACCAGATCAAACTGCTTTCGTTTCAGGGCCTTGCGAAAACGCCGCCAGGCGATCCATTCAAACAGCAGGTAGGAGGGAATGGTCAGCGCGGTCAGGATCGCCCATCCCTTGTTCGTCCCGCTGATCCGGTTGACCAGACGTACCATCGGCTCGAACACGAATTCCGTGTCGATCGCCGTGTAATCGCGCCCTTCCCGAAGACCGGCCCGGTTCAGGGCCTCCCTGTTGCGTACGCGCGTAATCAGATGCACGTCCGCCAGGCGGGACAGGGCCTCATAATGCGACCAGCCGACAAGGGGGACGCTATACCAGTCTGGATTGCAGGATTCCGCCAGTATCAGCACGCGCAGACGGTTGGTTCCGTCTTCTGCCCCATCTTGCGATATCGCCGTCACCATCGCCTCCCTTACCAGAACTGTCCTGAACCAAGGTTGTAGTTCAGTGTCCGGTTGAAGGGGATGGCCTTGTTGAGATACTGGTCGATAAAGATGTCAAACGATCCGATTTCTGTCTTGGGAACGTACACGATATCCCCCGGACGCAGCGCCACGTTATCCTGACTGTCTGCCGTATCAAGATAGGTGCGCAGGTTGACGACCCGCATCATCGGCCGTCCATCGGCCCGCCGCCGGATCAGGATCGTACCATTCAGTCTGGTCGTATCGATCGCGCCACCCGCCGTAATGACGGCCTGCATGACATTGGTTGGCCCCATCATGGGATAAATGCCCTGCTTCTTCACTTCGCCGCCCACATAGATCTGCGCCGCGTCATAGGCATGGATCAGCACATCGGGGGATGGTTCGCGCAGATAGGCGGTGTAGCGTTCGGTAAGATCCCTGCGCAGATCTTCCACGGTTTTTCCCGCAGCCATCACAGTACCCACCAGCGGGGCCGAAACGCTGCCATCCGGGGCTATGGGAAGATTGGTTTCATTCAACTCGGGGTTGAGGATGAAGCGTAATCCTATACTATCACCCGCAGCAAGGTGATAGGGTATGATGTCATCCGACCATGGCACGAAATTCCGGGCTGCCTGCGGCCTGGGCTTGAGATGCTGCACGCAGCCGCCAACAAAAATCACGCTTGCAAGCACCAGGAACCAGGGAAAGAAGCGCATAGTTTCCAGACAGTTCCGATTGCACAATTCGCTTTGAATCTCTAGTAAACTTTTTTGCAGTCTCACGCAACCGTGGGGCTGAATGGGCAGGATCAGATACGCAGTTCCAGATTGTAACATATCGCAGGGGTTGGTTGTGATACATACTTTGTTTTCCGTACCATACGCAGCCGCCTGAAACCGGCACTCGGTAATATTTTTTATCAATCGACTGTAACTGGCTGACTGAATGACTGAACCCGCAAAGCCTTTTCTTATTGCAAGGTCAGCTTCCTACCATAAATGGAGCATCAGAGATATTCTGACCTCCTTTTTCTATTATCGTAATGTTGTTATAATAGCTTTTGCCGTCCCCTGCGTTCTTGGTTTCCTTGCCAGCCTTACCGCCCGCCCGACCTTTACCGCGCATGCGCGCCTTCTGGTACTGTACGGCAACGAATATGTCTTCCATCCTACCGACCAGCAGAGTGGCAGCAGCATCGTGCTGGATCGTGACCAGATCATGCAGGGTGAGCTGGGCATCCTGAACAGCCCCACCCTGGCGCAGGAAGCGGTCAACGACATAGGACGGCAGACCCTTTATCCCGGCATGAGCAGCTACAGCCCCGAAGCCCGCCAGAATGCCGTCGCGCGTTTCAGCCGTGACCTGCGTATTACCGTGGTGCCGCAGTCCAACCTGATCGAGATTTCCCTGCGCAATCTCAACCGTAACGTTGCCCGCCGCGCGCTGGAAATTTTCGTTCAGGATTACATCCGTTACCGGACCGAAGTGTTCAACCGCCGGACCACGGATGCACCCGTCACGCTGCATCAGCAGATGGTGTCCGCGTTTCATGACGCCGAAAAACGTCTGGTGTCCTTTGAACTGGAACACAATATCAGCGACCTGCCGCAGCAATATTCCATCCTGTTGCGGCGTGTCAGCGATCTGGAAGACGAAAAGACCGGCATTACCAGTGAAATCGATAATCTGGATGCCCAGATTGCGGCCCTTGAGCATGCCCTGAACGTGCTACCCAGAGTTGTGGAACTCTATGCCGAAACCGATCAGAGCAACCGGGCAAAAATGCTGACCGACCGTCTGGCCCAGCTATCCATCCAGAAGGCCGATGTAGGCGGGCGTTACAAGGATAATTTCCCGATCCTTCAGGACATCAACAAGCAGATTTCGGATATTGAAAAAAATCTGCGCCAGATCCCCAATCGTGAAAAACAGGTCAGCCGGCAGGGTGAGAATTCGGTCTATAACGAACTCTACCAGCAGAATGTCCTGCTGCATTCACGCGCGGCCGGGCTTCGTGCCAAGCAGGCGACCATCACACAGGCGGCCGATCAGTTGCATGCGCGGATTCATGAACTGATTTCCCTTTCCGCCCAGTATCATAGCCTCCAGACCGAACGGGACATCCTGGGCGCCAGCTATCAGGCCATTACCCAGAATGCCGAAGAAGCGCGGCTGACATCGGTCGCCAACCAGCAGGCCAGCGCCAATATCAGGGTCGTACAGCCCCCTGACACCCCGCAGCATGGGACAAGCCTGCGCCTGCCACTTCTGGTTCTGGGCCTGTTTGCCGGTATCGTGGTGGGGGCCGCCGTTCTGGCCCTGCGTGTGGCCACGCAGAAGATATTCGTTACGGTCCGCGATGTGGAAAGCATGCTGGGCCTGCCTGTTCTGGCGGCGGTAACCGATAAAAATCCGCCCCTGCGCCCGCAGAAAACCTTCTCATTCTCATTGTGGAAAAGATCATCCTGATGGCAGCCGCCCAGACGCTTGCGACTGTAGCCCAGATGTTGCAAAGCCGCTTTCTGACCGAACAGGATGCTACCCGTCTGTTCTACCTGCTGCCCCACCAGCAGGAGAAGGCCTTCACCATCCAGTTTCTGGCACCGGACCCCGGCGCAGGCACATCCAGCATCACGCGGGATTTTGCCGTTGTCGCCAGCGAGAAGCTGGGACTGAACATCCTGCTCCTTTCCACCAGCGAGACGATCGGCCCCGCCGCCACGGCGGCACAGAACCGCTATGTCCTGCCGCTACAGGCCGAACAGGGCGCGGAACTGACCTTCGGTGGCAGTCTGGCCGCTTTCCGCGTCCAGCAGGTTCCCCTATGGGTTGTCATGCCCAACGAACATGTTGGCGCACAGATACACCAGCGCGACTGGATCAGTTTCATAAAGACCCAGGAAGATGATTTCGACCTGATCCTGATAGATTCACCGGCCGCAAGCGCATCCCATATGGGAGCCGGGCTTTCCGCCAATGTCGATGCCAATATCATTGTCATCGAGGCGGAAATGACGGATTACAACAAAACAAAATATCTCATTAACAGAATTGAGGAAATGAAAGGTTATATACTTGGAACTGTATTG
This sequence comes from Komagataeibacter saccharivorans, assembly GCF_004348195.1. Classification (NCBI taxonomy): domain Bacteria; kingdom Pseudomonadati; phylum Pseudomonadota; class Alphaproteobacteria; order Acetobacterales; family Acetobacteraceae; genus Komagataeibacter; species Komagataeibacter saccharivorans. The sequence continues at coordinate 38,758 of NZ_CP036407.1, forward strand.
AACAGGCGCCATTTTTATGTGCCAAATTACATTTACAAGCATATATAACCATTTGTTATCTAAACCGGAAAATGAGCATGAGATTTATTACAGACTTCGGGGACGAAGCCACCATCATTCCCCTGTTTGTTGTTACCATCGTCCTGTTCATCGTCATGGGCCGGACACGTAACGCCGTCATCTGGGGTAGTGGCATATTCCTGACGTTCTGCTGCATTGTACTGAGCAAGATGCTCGGCCTGCTCTGGGGGCAGTTTTATGGCTATGATGGCCGCCCCTTCAGCGCCAGCGGTCATGTGGCCTCCAGTGCCGCCGTATATGGCAGCCTGATAAACATGGTCATTCAGCCCCGGTTTCATTCCTGGCTTCTGGCGGCACTTCCCCCGCTGCTGGTTGCGTGCCTCATTGGCTATACGCGTCTGGTCCTTCACGCCCATACCCCCATGGAAGTGCTGGCGGGAACAGGGATCGGCACAACTGCGGCCGTACTGATTGCCCGGACACTCCCGCCTTCCCCCAGCTACCTGATGCACTGGTGCGCTTTTGCCCTTATCCCGGTCGTCCTGTTCTTCCATGGTTACGTGATGGAAGCCGAGCCGGTATTGAAGGGTGTATTTTACACTTCATACAATTTTTTCGACCAGAATATAGGGTGGTAGATAACCATTTTTTACAATTGAAATATATTACAGCTCTGTAAATCATGGTTTATGGATTTTTTTCATCGTCTATGTTAAATTTATATTTCCATTAACTGAATTAACGAATTTTATCTCTACAGACATGACGAAAGTCCTGCACCGTATATGAGAAAAGACCTGTCTGGCCGCCCGTCCTCCCCTGAGATTTTTGGACTGCACTTTTCTTCTCTTTCAGAAAGTGAAATTGCGACACTGGTGGGGACGACCTGCCGTTCGCAGCAGGAAGGCGTTGGCCTGATTATTACGCCCAATATCCAGCATATCAGCATGATGGCGCATAACCGGCTTCTGGCACAGGCATGTCAGAATGCCGCGATCCTGACATGCGACGGTTTCCCGCTGTTCTACTACGCCCGGATGCGTGGCCAGCCGGTCAGCGGGCGTGTAACGGGACGTGGGATTGTAGCTGATCTCATGGCCCGGCCTGACCTGTTACGTCACCACCGCATCTTCATGGTGGTCGATAGTGACAGAACCGTCGCCGCCGCACGGAAATGGGCGCGCGCGCATGGGCTGGAAGGCAACATGGCCTACGCCGTGCCACCTTACGGTTTCGAAAATCAGGCGGCATATGGGACTGAACTTGCCACCAGTATCCGCGCGCATGGAACGACCCTGCTTTTCATGGCGGTTGGCGCGCCCCGTAGCGAGATTTTTGTCGATCAGCATCGGGATGCCCTGCCGCCCTGCTGGGCGCTATGTATCGGTCAGGCGCTGCTTGTTGCGCTGGATCTCCTTCCCGAACCGCCCCGAGTGATACAGAAACTCAATCTGGAATGGCTGTGGCGGATCATACTTGAACCCCGGCGGCTTCTGGCACGATACATCTCTTCAGCATGCGGTTTCATGATTGCCGTTTTCAAGGATATGCGACAAGGTGACTGAGGCACCTCCCCCCCATACCGGCGATCTGTCAGGCAACGCCGCGCGATCCCGTACCGGACGAAAAGCAAAAGTGGACTCCACCCTTCTGCCGGAAATCCTTCAGTTTCCTTCTCATTTCCAGAAGGAAGAAATCCTGCTGAAGGACCTGTCCAGAACACGGCTGCCCTATACCTGCCAGCGTGTTCTGGTGCTGGGCGGAAAGCCGGATGGGGAAAGGATCGTACGCAAACTGCTGGAAGAGCCGGACCGTTATGATGTGCTGGGCATATTCGACGATCGCTGGCGGCGTCTGCAGGGGCTGCATCACAGCGTGCCCGTTCTGGGCAATATTGATGATATGATCACTTTCTGCCGGAATGATCTGCCCGATATCATCATTGTCGCCACTTTCGATGCCGGACGTGAGCGGTTACGTACAATGATCCGCAAGATTATCGTGCTTCCGGTCAATATCTATCTCGCCATGGACAGTCAGCAGGCTGACTCTCCCGACGAAGCGAAACAGGATGACGGCAATATAGTCCTGCTGCCCCTTAGCCGGGTGCCGCTGGAAGGCCGCAACCTTGCCTTCAAATGGGTCGAAGACAAGATATTTGCCTTCCTGTTCATTACCCTTCTGTCCCCTGTCATGCTGGGTATTGCCCTGCTCATTAAAATTGACAGTAAGGGGCCGGTATTTTTCATACAGAACCGTTACGGGTTCAATAACAAGGTTATTAAAGTATTCAAATTCCGTACCATGCACGTTTCCGGTACGGATTTTTCCGGGGCGCAACGGACCGTGCGCAATGATCCACGCGTTACGCGGGTGGGCCGGTATCTACGTAACTTCAGTCTGGATGAACTGCCCCAGTTTTTTAATGTCCTGTTTGGAAACATGTCCATTGTAGGCCCCCGCGCCCATGCCATGGCCATGCGGGTTAATGATGAACTCTATGAAAAGGTCATCGACTGTTATTCCGCACGACACAAGGTAAAACCCGGCATAACGGGACTTGCCCAGATCATGGGATACAGGGGAGAAATAAAAACGAAGGAATCAGCGAAGAAGCGTATAGATTACGACCTGTATTATATTACGCACTGGTCCCTATGGCTTGATATCAAGATAATTTTCAAAAGTATGTATATCGTTCTGTTTAAACGGGATAATGCGTTTTAAATCGTATATCCCGAACAGACGGTCCATGCGCATCTTTCTCCTGTCTATGGAATAACTCCATCACACATGGCCGGAACCCGGACCCGTCGGCGTGACTGTCACCCCATTATGACAAACCATGAAAGCGCCGGTCACTTAACCCCTCAACCCAATATGGATCCCCGTCATGTCCGTGTCGGTGTACGCGAACCCGGCGTCTTGAGTTTCATGACATAGGCTATGATCGCAGCCACAGGCTGGAAATATTCCTGCGGGATTTCGGAATCCAGCGGCACCGTATAAAGGGCGCGGGCCAGCGGTGGATTTGCAATGACGGGAACCCTGGCATCCTCGGCCGCATGTCGGATACGGGCAGCCAGGTCATCTGTTCCCTTGGCGACAATCTGGGGCGCGCTGTCCACGCCGCTTTCATATACCAGTGCCACTGCATAATGCGTGGGGTTTGTCACCACGACCGTTGCCTTCTTGACGGCTTCGATCATGCGACGGCGCGCCCGCCTGCGGCGAAGCTGCCGCAAACGTCCCTTGACCTGCGGGTCCCCCTCGGTCTGGCGGGCTTCTTCCTTGATATCCTGAAAGCTCATGCGCAGGCCGCGCACGCGGTTATAACGCGTCCACAGGTCATCCAGCACGGCTATGACGCACTGTACGGTCAGAACGACCATGACCGCATAGGCAAACCATGATGTCAGTTCCGCACTCAACCGGGGGATTGTCCACCGCTCGGCCTCAGGCGCTATACGCAGCGTACCTTTCGCCACGCCATACAGGATGAACCCGAATACGCTGAGCTTGACAATGCTCTTGAGCATTTCCACTACATTGGTAAGGCCAAACATCCGCTTGAGCCCCCGCATGGGCGACAGACGGGTAATATCGGGCACCAGACTTTCAGGACGGAACAGAAACCCGGTCTGAAGCAGGCTGCTTATGCTCACGACCACGATGCTTATGAACACGAAGGGGGCCGCGAGCAGCGCGCCTTCCATGCCAGCCTGTATGCCAATACGCTTGATTGTGGTGATATCAGGCGAAATGGTGTCGAAATGATCCATAATGCCGCGCATATGCGCGATAAACCTGCGTGCCGCCGCAGCGGATGACAGGCTGAAAACCAGCAGGAATGCGCCGAGTGCCAGAAGCATATGCAGTTCACGGGACTGGGCGACATTGCCTTCCTCACGCGCGCTCTGAAGTCTTTTCTCGGTAGGGGCCTGACTCCGTTCGCCGCCACCTGACCCTTCCTGAGCCATATACCTGCATCCTTAGTGATGTGGTGCGGTTACGCCTATTCCCGGCAGGCCCATAAGCAGATCCTGCATCCTTTCCTGCCATACACCCGTCATCACCTGTATCAGCATGGCCAGCAGAAGGACGCCACCCAGCAACTGGGCCGGCATGGCAATGGAATACACCTGAATGGCGGGCAGAAGCCGGTTAAGAACGCCAAGCATCGCAGGCCACAACGTCCCGATCAGCACAAACGGTGCCGCCAGTTGCAGCGCAAGGGCAAAGGTCTGCGATGTGGCTTCGGTAACACTCCGGGTCATGTCGCCAACCATGGGCATGTGTCCCGGCGGGAACAGGTTGTAAGAGCCAACCACGGCTGCCATGGGCAGGACATAAAGGCCCGTCGACAGGAAAATGACCGGAATCAGGGACGATGCCATATGGCTGATTGCCGTGCTGGACGCGCCAAGATCGGCATCAGGCTGGATGACACTGGCCAGACCGGTAAAAACCGCCACCATCTGCATGGAAATCCCGATCGCCATGGCAATCACGCGCGCCAGCCATCCGATAAACACCCCGCAAAGCAGCTCACCCGCGATAATCGCAACAGCCAGCGAAGGAATATGCAGGGCCTGCCCGGATACTTCCACAAGCCGGTCCTGCACCACGGGCAGGATCATCACAGTGATGGCCAGAGCAAGCCCCGCCCGTACCACCATGGGGGAAGTCGTATCCCCCAGGCCTGGCGCGGCCATGACCATGGCGCTGACACGGCACAGCACGACAAGGAACATGGCGGCCAGAACAGCAATGGATCCGCCGGAAAAGGACGGATCGCCAATCATCCCCGTTCAGCCGTCCGCAGGGCCGGGTCCTTTTTCACGACCCGCCCACCATAACCATCTGATCGAAGATCGTATGCGCGTATGTGTTCAGGGTGGAATACATGAATGACCCTGTCAGCAGCAGGGCGGCCATGGCAGCCACGAATTTCGGCACGAATGAAAGGGTCGCTTCACTGACCTGCGTCATGGCCTGAAACAGGGAAATGAGCACGCCCGCGGTCAGGGAGGCCAGCAGCGACGGCGCTCCCATCTTGACGGCTACGACCAGCGTCTGCCGCAGGATATCATGAATATCGACCGTATGATTCATGAAGCGGCCTTAGATCGACATCTTCATGACGTCCTGATAGGCCTGAACAAACCGGTCGCGGACCGTGGTCACGGTCTGCAGGGTCAGCTTGGCTTCCTCCACGGATGTGGAAATATCCGTGAGATTTCCCTTCCCCGACAGACCGGCCGCAGTCTGGGCTTCAGCCGTCTTTCCCGTATTGATCGCACCCTTGAGCGCATCACTCAGAACGGAACCAAAACCGGATACGGAATCAGCCGACAGGTTGCTTCCACTGCTATCGGTATTGTCGGTCGCGTCCATCGTGGTCTGCTGCGTCAGCCCATAGGCATTGCTTGCATCGAGACTGCGTGTGGTGATGTCGCTTATCATCATATCCCCGCTTTGCCCCTGCTGGTTCCAGTCAAGGGGTGGAAGCGCATTCCTGCCAGTTAATCACGCGATGAATAACCCAGCCATTCCCTAATCACAAGGCCTGTCACACCCCGCCAATACCAACCACCGGCAGATGGTACCCGCTACTGTTTGGCATCTGCAACCAGACAGCCATGGAAAATAGGATTACCATGCACTAACAATCAGCCCGGACCTTCTTGCGAAGGCAGATCATCTCCTGGTTTTCAGTCCAGGGAAGGACGTAATTGAGTGACTGACCGACCCAACATCCCCTTTGTACATGCCTTCATGGGCATGGCCATGTTTGCAGCAGCACTTTCCACCGTTCCGTGCGCGGCAGTCACCACGGCAGGGGGCAGAAGCACATCCCGGATTACGGAAAAGCTGTCCGCCAAGATGCCCGGCACGGACGAAAGCGGCATCCAGTGCACGTCGGGGGCAATTTACGTTGTTGAGGTCCATGCCGTCAGCAACAGGACGGATGATAACCCGGGCGAGATAATCGGATCGGCTTCAACGGAGATCTGCTCCACCAATGCCACCAAGTTCTCAGATATCGTGATGGCGGGCAGTCTGGCCGATAATCCCGGTCCCGTTGCGGCCAGTATAAAAACGGGTCTGGAAGGTGCTGTCCAGATACACGGGCGGACGGTGGATATGAACGCGAATATCTACGCCCCCCCCAATGACGGGGATACGTCCCAATGCGCCCAGCAGCAGGATAGCGGCGCAACCTGCAAGCCCCGCCCATTCGCCGTGAACTTTACCCGGACATGGGTATTCGCACCGGGCAAATGGATGGATTTCCGCGCCGGGACTGATGCCGCGGGCAATTCCGTAACCCTGCTGGTCCGGCTTTCGAACAGCCTGTAAGGAACCAGTTTAAAAAACGGTCCGGCGGGTAATGATCCCGTCAGGACCTTCAGAAACCCTAAAAAAAATACCCCCGACCGAAGCCGGGGGCACTTACTGTCACAGCCGTAAGTCCGAAGACTATTAGCTCTGGAACAGGGACAGGATGTTCTGCGACTGACCGTTCGCGATCGTCAGGGACTTGATCGCCAGGGACTGCTTGGTCTGCAGCGAGGTCAGCTTCGCGCTTTCGGCGGACATGTCCGCATCCGTCAGGGCGCCAACGCCAGCCGTCAGGTTGTCCGACAGGGTCGCACCATAGGTGGACATGCTGGCAAGAACCTTGGTGTTCGCACCCAGCGAGGACGTGACGTTCGTCATCGCGACGATGGCCTGCTGCACGGCAGAAATCATCGAGCTGATGCTGGCGCTGCTGAGCGTGCCGTCGTTGGTGACGAACACGTTGCCCGTCGGGCTGCTGCCTGCGGTGCCACCGGTGGACAGACCCAGCGCATCCGTAAGGGTGGTGGCGGTCGTCGTGCCACTGATGGCGGCCGAGCCCACATCGCTGGAAATGGTGGAGTTGAAGCCGGTGATGGTTGCCGTATCACCCTGCAGACCGGTCACATAGGTCAGGTTGCTGGCGGTGATCGCAATACCGTCGCCCGTGCTGCCGGACAGCAGGTTCACACCGTTGGTGGTGGAGTTGCGGGCAATGGTGTCGATCTGGGTCAGGTAACCATTGATTTCGGAAGCAACCTGGCTCAGCGAGGTGGCGCTGCCCTGATCATCACCCAGCGTGGTCACGGCGTCCTGCACGTTGCTCAGAACGCTCAGGATGCTGTTGGCGGCGGATGTCGTGTTGCTGACAACTTCGGAAGCGAAGGACAGGCCATCGTTCACCGCGCCCTGACCGGCGATGTTGCCGTCCATCTGCGATGCGATGCCGAAGGCAGCGGGGTTGTCAGCAGCCGTGGAAACCTTCAGGCCGGTGGAAACGGCGTTTTCCGTGGCGCTCAGTTCGGTCTGCGTCGCGTTCAGGGTCTCAAGAGCGACCATCGCCGAGTTATTGGTGTTGATTGAAAGAGTCACTGTGTTTTCTCCAGATCGGATCAGACTGGCTGTGCGCCAGGGCAAGTGGAGTTAAGCCAGCAAATGGCTAAGAGAAGGTAAGGCGGACAGATTTTTTTTCATCTGCTGTTAAAAATTATCAGAACCGCCCTGCCCCGGGCATGCCGGAACATCGAGGGGGCTTCTGGAGAAAAATCCATAACAACCGCAATAACTGTATGGTCCTGCCGTTGTCAGAGCGGCCATACCCACAACAGAAGGTCTGTCGGGAATCCTTGGGGATTATTTCCCGGTATTGATCCGATACTCAGGGGAGCATTCAGGATAGGGGCCTGCCATCCGCAGGCAGCCCGACTGTTTAACAGCAGGCGCCAACCGTACCCTCGTTGCCGCGCTCTTGCAGAACGCGTACCATTGCCGCAGCCACCCTGAACCACCGGCAGACTGCAAGCACATGTCAGTAATATGAAGCAGACAACCAGACGGGCTATTCCATCAGGAATACGCGCCTGCTCACTTCATCAGGTTAATGGTACGGGTCATCATTGAGCGGGTGATCTGCATGGTATTGAGATTGGCTTCGTATGAGTGCTGGGCCTCATGCGTATCCATGATCTCCATCATCGAATTCACGTTGGACACCTTCACGTACCCCTTGGCATCCGCTGCCGGGTGGGAAGGATCATAGCGCGTTTCGAATGGCGTATTATCGTGCCCGATCTCTTTGATCTTTACGGTGGAAGCCCCGGATTCATGATCCAGACTTTCCTTGAAGGTAACCGTTTTACGACGATAGGGGTCTGCACCGGGGGTAGAGCCGGTCGTATCCTTGTTGGCAAGGTTTTCGGCGGCCACGCGCAACCGTTCCGTCTGCGCGCGCATTCCGTCGGCTGAAACCCCGATCGTACTCGAGAAATCCATGTCTTGGTACCCGCTACTTAAGAACCTGTACCCAGAACCGTCTCGAACATGGACATGTAGCGGGTATATACCGTCGTTGCGAAACGCTGATCATCATTGGTATCAGCCACTTTCTCAACTTCGTCTTCCAGCACCACCCCGTTGCCATCGGGGGAAGTGCTACCCGCATCACGACCCGCCCTGACGGTATCCGTGTGGCCGGGCAGATGACCGGGTTCGGTTTCGGCCAGCATCATGGTCATCTGGTTCTGCAGAACGCCCTGAAAGGGGGCATTATCCTTTGCCACATAACCGGGCGTATTGGCGTTGGCGATATTGCCAGCCAGCGTCGCCTGCCGGGTTTCAAGCCAGTTCAGCCGGCGCTCGGCCAGATTGAACAGGTCTGTGCCACTATGGGCTGATCCCGCAGATGACAACGCTTCGAGCATATGACGTCGGTTCCCTTCCGTCTGTTCCTGTAGCGGAGCATGGTGGCTGCGATACGATCCGCATGCCCCTGCTCCAACAGGAGCAATCAACTAGCCTGATAGGCATATTTTTCCAGATAGTGCAAGACTTCTGCCGAATTCATTACCATAGAATCATGATATCCAGCCATCGTGACGTTATGGCTAAACCTGTTCACAACTGATACTGATCCACGACATGAACGGCAACCGGATACGACAGTCCACCATCGGCGATAAGCTTCTGTTTGTCGCGGCGATTGCCGGTTTGGTCCTATGGAGCCTTCTGGCTCATGATCGGGGCGTATCCGCTGCCGGCATCTGTGTGGCGATATGGTTTCCCCTGTCCGTCCTGCTGTACCGGTTTATGTTGCGCTGGCTGCCTGTAATCGGGTGCATACGGGCCACACCGTCAGAAGAAACATCGCAGGGACGGCGGGAAATAACGGCTGGCTGCCTGCTTGTGGCCTCTTTCTCCATCGTGTTTCTGGCCTGCCTTCCCCCTCTCCATGCTGTGGAGGATATCATTGGCCTCAACTTTGCATGCCTCGCCGCCCTTCTGGACAGGCGTGAAGGCTGGCTGCCCAACTACATCCTTATTCCCATGCTGCTTACGGGACTGATCTCTGGCATGGTGAATGACAACGTGAATACAGCCATTTCTGGCGCTGCAATCGCGTGGGGCATCACGTCGCTGGCTCTTGTATTTATTTCTGTTTCCCTACGGGCCAATTTTCTATCCGGGGGAGACATGACAATGGCCACAGCATGCGGCGCATGGGCAGGAAGTGACAATGTAACCCTATTTCTTCTGCTCTCGGCATGCCTGCATTGGATGTTCTGCGTTGTCATGCGTCATTTCAGCATCCAGCCTCGCCGCTATATCGACCTCGATAGACCGGGAAGTGGCTGGGTTCAGCCCATGGGGCCGTCTTTTGCCTTCAGTCTAGCCATAGTACTGCTTTTGCATAACATGCCAGATATCCCGGATTGGAAGTATTTTATTCCGGGATACTGATCTCAATGAAACGGTTCTGGCGAACACATCGTTCGACGAGGGCAGCGCAACAGGATATTATCATCCGCCATGCACACAGGAACTTGCGCGTAAGTAGTGGCATTCGAATGAATAGATGCAGGGCGAGCGGACAGAGCAGATCAAGGCATTGGGCTACCGTATAAATAGAACCCAAATCCTGCTTTCTTATGGCTTCCCTGCATATTTTTACATTCTTCAGGAAGATTATTATTTATTTTTATCAATAAGAATTTGTGTCAAAACCTGCATTGAATGTGCGAGCTTTTCGGTATTATTTGAAATAGTGTTTATTTTTTCCTGTGTCAGAGCCATGACCTTGGCCATATTTGAAATGCATTCAATGGTATTTTTATAATTTGTATCTATTTTATTAAATAAAATTCTTTTGTTTCTTGTTTCTATAATAGATGAACATATTATTTTACTCAAATTGTCATTATTTGATATGGCACTTCTTACTTTGTGATTGAAATACAGGTCTTTATACCCCTGATTCATTACGGTTCTGGTCGTATCGTAATCGCTATTACTATCTATTCTATGATGATAGGATGCCAATGTTTCTGTAATAACTCCAAATTCGCCATGCATTAATAATCTTACAAAGAAATCATAATCCTCCATAAAATCCAGATTTACATCTATTGATCCTGATAACGAAATAGTCCTTTTCCTGAACAACATACATATTGGTATTATTGCTATATCTGATGATAGATAACTCAGGTAATCGATGAACATGGAATCTCTTTTCCCGAAATCATCCCGCTTTGCTATTGTTTTTATTGTATTATTTTCTATCGTCTCAAATACGTCATAATTACTCGTGACAACCCCAACACATCGTTCATTATCATCTAGATAAGCAGATGTCTTTTCCAGGAAATCATGTTCTATAGTGTCATCATCATCATTTATTAATAAATATTCTTCACTGCTATAGCTTATCAGTTGAGATAACGCGTTTCCCCTGCCAACGGAAGATCGGTTATCATACAGCGTCACCCTTCCATCAATTCGGCATTCATAGTTTTTTATTATCCTTTCAACTTCTTCAAAATTACCGCCGTCATTTAATATATGCATATGCCAGTTTTTAAATGTCTGCGAAATTATATGAACAATTGCTCTTTCCAGACATAACGGCCTGTTTTTTGTTCGGATCAAAATCCCAATTTTACTTTCTTTAATTTTCATTTTATCCAGATACTTTCAAAATTTAGACGACATAAAATTAATATTATTAAGATTAATTATTGTAAAGAGTCCAAATTTTTTAACCGCGTCAGCTATAAACACATAATCCAGATACAGGTCGACATCATCCCGTCATGAAAATTGGAGGGATTTGATATGTATCATGCTGACATCTTGCATATTTCAGGGCATCGCGGCGATACTGCGTACAGATGACTTCAGTCCAAGGTCATCATGATCTCATCCGGTTGTCGCAAACCCATGAATCATATTCGGTCAGGCTCTTATATGGGAATACAATGAGATATTGCGTCGTTGGTTGTGGTTTTAGCGGAGCTGTTCTGGCACGGCATCTCGCCCGGAAAGGTCACAAAGTCTTACTGATTGATGAGCGTAACCATCTGGGTGGTAACTGCCATACATACCGCGATGCGAATACTGGTATCATGGTCCACCAGTATGGCCCGCATATATTCCATACCGGCGACAGGCGCACATGGGATTATGTGCGCCAGTTTGGTAATTTTTACCCTTATGTAAACCGGGTCAAAGCCATATCGGGTGGACGTGTCTATACTTTACCGATCAATCTGCTCACCATTAACCAGTTTTTTGGGCAAACCCTGAATCCGCATGAAGCCCGGCAGTTCATTACCGAAAAAGCAGATCGTAATATCGTATCACCGCGTAATTTTGAAGAACAGGCCCTGTCCATGATTGGACCGGAACTCTATCACGCGTTTTTTTACGGATATACCTGTAAGCAGTGGGGGGTTCAACCTTCAGAACTTCCCGCTTCCATCCTTAAAAGATTGCCGGTACGGTTCAATTATGATGACAATTACTTCAACCACCCTTACCAGGGAATTCCGGAAAATGGATACACAGCAATAATAGAAAATATTATTAATATAGAAAATATAGAAATAAAATTGAAAACATCTTTTGAAGATATCGATGAAGATTTTTCACATGTTTTTTATACAGGACCTATAGATAGATACTTCAATTTCAGATTGGGTAGGCTGGGATACAGAACCCTGTCATTTGAACGGTTTGAAGGTGATGGAGATTATCAAGGCACCGCAGTCATGAATTATTGTGATGAGGACGTGCCTTACACACGAATTTCAGAACATAAGCATTTCGCGCCATGGGAGCAGGAGAAGTTCTCACGGACGGTCTGTTTTCGTGAATTTAGCCGACTGGCAGGCCCCGATGATGCGCCTTACTACCCGATCCGTCTTGCTGGTGAGAAGCGACTTCTGAACGATTACATCGCCCTTGCCCGGTCTACCAGGGGCGTCTCCTTCCTCGGGCGACTGGGAACATACCGCTATCTGGATATGGATGTGACCATTACGGAAGCGCTTGCCGCTTGTGACCGTATGGATACCCTGCTTTCTACCCAGCAGGAACTACCGCCTTTCTTTACGGACCCTGTCTGACCCACAACAGAGCGACTGAACCGTTGCCCGGTTGGGAGAAAGCTATTTTTCCCGGCCGGGTAGCAGCATATCTTTGCCCCGGTTCGTAGGCGATTTTTGCCTTTATATATGCTGATGAACGATTATTTTTCTGACTTTTTCAATCGGGAAACCATCATTTCCGTCGAACGGCTCCAGACGGTTACAAGTCCGGCCGGGTCAGCAAGAAAGTTTTTTTCCAACGCCCGCATATAGGGGCGCGTCCGGGTGACCGAGGCAGGAGCCGGGACATTGATCGTGTCCGCAAACATGCTCTCCTTACGGGGACTGTCCAGTTTGACGTGAGGCGTGGTCAGTTCATCTTCCGCAGTGTCATGCCCTGCCATCGGCCCATCAATATGGGACTGTATTTCCTGTTCCGGCAGTGCCTGACTGCTGGCGGTTGCCGCACTTTGCGCCGCAATCTGGCTCGTGATGCTTTCACTTTGTCGCAGCAGGTCCGTGCGGACTTCCTCGGCTTCCGAAATCAGCTCTTTAAGCTGCTTTTCCTGTGCGAGCATCTGCGTCACCAGCACATGAAGACGGTCAGCCGATCCATCCGCCTTGCCCGCCATCTCCGCCAGTTCCGAATTGGTGATCTTGGCCTGTTCGATCATCCGGCTGAGGGGACGTCCGCTGACCTCACCGGCGACGCGTAGTTTTTCAACGCCATCTTCAGCGCTCCGCACGCTGCTTTCCAGCTTTTCCACCAGAGCAAGAAGGCTTGCGCGATCCCGCCTCAGGTTCGACAGAACCCGACCAAGATAGAAGCTGTAGATTATTCCCAAAAGCAGGAAGAACGACAGAACGACCTCAATGATCATCTGGATCTGTGTCAGCATCTGCAATTGGTCTCCACTATGGCCCGGCCATAAAACCGTCGTTTGGTGATGGAAGGGAACGGACTTCTCAAGCCTTGATTTCCTGCCCGGCAGTTTCGGGAGGACTGGAAACACCAGGATCATTAGGGTGCGGGTTTTCGGCCGGAACCAGTCGCTTCTCGATCTTCACCGCAGCCTTATCATGCAACTTCCCCAGCCGTCCTTCAAATAATGGCGTCTGACCACACTGAAGCCTGACATGGATGGGCGTCCCGCTCTGATGGGGAAAGGTTATCTGCTTGCCCGGCTGAAGGCTCAGGATTTCCGAGAGAGGGACAATCTTTTCCTCGAACACGGCGGAGACCTGCGCATCGGTTTCAAGAATTTCAGAAATGAGGTGGTCTTCCCATATGGAATCACGCCCAAATCTTTCCCCCATGAACTGCTGGGACAACTGATCACGAACGGGTTCCAGCGTGGCATAGGGAATGATCAGATCCATAGTGCCGCTGCGATCTTCCATATCGATATGCAGCCGGGTCATCACGATGGCATTGGATGCCCGCGCGATTGCAGCGAACCGGGAACTTATCTCCAGCCTTTCAAACGCCAGCGTAATGGCACAGACGGGGCTGAAAGCCGTTGAAAGATCGTTAAGCGTCAGCGTAATGAGCTTTTCAATCAGGGCCCGTTCGATTGCAGTATGGGGCCGCCCTTCCGTTCCGGCATGCCCCGTCCCGCGGGGACCGCCCATCAGGATGTCAATGATCGAATAGGACAGGGAGGAATCAACGATGATAAGGCCGTAATTCTCCCACTGCACGGCCTTGAAAACAGCGAACATGGACGATGATGGCACGGCGTTCATATAATCGCCGAAACGCATCGACTGTATGCTCTCTATGGTAATTTCAACATTATCATTCGTGAAACTACGGAGCGTGGCCGACATGATCCGTACGAGGCGATCGAATACGATCTCCAGCATGGGCAGGCGTTCGTAGGACACGAAGCCGGCCTTGATGACCCGCTCCATGCCGTTTGCTTCCCGGGCCGGAATGCCGGCAAACGTGTTCCCGAGCAGGCTGTCAATTTCGGACTGATCCAGAACATGGCCACCCAGCACGTCATGATCGACCGCATCCTGTGCGCCCTGCGCCGCCGCATGGGGGGCATCCGCCGTCTCATGCACGGTTTCGGGGTGTTCGGACGTGGCCGCCTCGTGATGATCGGCACCTTTCGTCGTGTCGTCTGCATCCTGCATGTCGTCTGTCATCACGGTTTCCAACTGATTACTTTTTCCGGCATGGCCAGAGGCTGCTCGCTTACTGGATGAGCAATTCGACGAAATACACGTTGGTCACCTGCAGGGGGGCCAGATCGGTCCTCAGGCGGCGGATAATGGCCTCCCGTAGCCTGTATATGCCGTTCCCACGGATATCCTGCGGTCGCGTCTCATGCAGATATGTCTGGAATATATCCTGAATTTCCGGAATCGTGTTCTGAAGCGACGCTTCATCCGTTGCCCCTTCGATCTCGACCTTGGCGGTAAGCTTCACATAAACCGCATGCCCGTCCCCACTATCGAGGTTGGATACAATGGTCGGGATACCCAGAAGAATGGGGGGATGCAGGACATTATGGGCCTTCTGCCCGGCATTCCTGAACAGCTTGTCCTTTTCCACAACCGTGATCCCGCCCACGACGAGGAGCAGACCGACAAGCGCACCGATAACCAGTTTCAGTTTCGACTTCTTGGCCGTTCCCTTACCGGATGCACCAGTCCCTGCGGCTTCCGTCTCCTTCCCCGCATCCGCTGCCGGGGAGGCGGGGGCGCCGCCGGTTACAGTCTCACTCATATTGGGCGTGGCTCCGGAAAGATTGGGTCAACATATTCACTATCAGTTTAGCCACTAGACCACACCTACTCAATGGCTGGACAGCGTGAAGACCTACGTATTTTCAAGTTTGGGAACCTACTACCGGATTTCCCTACATCCTGCAGGACGGCAGGCCCATCAAAACAGGATCGGGTCCGGGAGAATACTTCCTGTTATATCACGCAGCCTGCCAGGACAGAAAACGAAGAAACAGGGGCTACAGACGTCTGGCCGCAAGTCTGTAGCCAAACCCATGGACGGTTTCGACAAACGGCACAGACTTGCCCAGCACCGCATGCAGCTTCGTCCGCATCCGGTAAATGGCCTTATCAATGGCCCGGATGGTAATATCTTCGTCCAGCAGCATAAGCAGGCGATCACGGTGAACCGGCCGGGGCGCATGGCGGATCAGGGCATCGAGCAACCGGAACTCATTTTCCGTCAGATGCACCTCCAGACTATCGTGAAGCCATATTTTTCTGGCGGCAAGATCAACCTTCCAGCCTGCGAAATGATGGACTGTGTCCTCCCTTGCGCACAGGAAAGCCGTGTTTATCCGCCGTGACAGATTATGCACACGCGCGACCAGTTCACGGGGATGAAGGGGTTTTTCAAGGTAATCATCCGCGCCATTTTCCAGCCCGATCAGTCGGTCACTGGTTGCACGACTGGATGTTGCAACGATAATCCCGGCTGATGTCTCCCGCCGAAGCTCCGGTATGATATCAAGCGCCTTGCCATCAGGGAAATGCAGTTCAAGTAGGATTACATCGAATTTTTTGTACCGTACGCATTGTCTCAGCTCAGAAATCGAGCCTGCAAGATCGGTCGTAAACCCCGCGCCAAGCAGAACGGCATTATAAAGATCCCGCGCTGTCGTTTCGTCTTCAACCAGAAGTATATGTGCATTCCCCCTGCCTGCAATCATCAGCCCTTTACCTCAACCCATAGTAGTAATAACCGGTGAGGCGCCTGATAGTGCCGCACATATCTCGAAACCGGGATATATTGGGGAAACCACCAAGACAAGTGATTGCTAACATAATCGTTATGTGTGCAGCTCCCTTTCCATTACGTCACGTAATCTAGGAATAGATGTATGTGATGACGGTCTTCAACAGTATCGTCCATCAGAGAATATCTGGCTGGCAATTCATCCATGGCCAGTGTGTTGCACCATGTAATTACAGTGGTTTTCTGCATACAACAAATATAAATGGTGCATTCACATGCTAGACTGGTTTACCGAGCGCGCGCCGCTAAGGAAAAAGATCACCGTAGTTACGGCCTGCCTTCAGGCTTACATGATCATGCAGATCATTGTTCAGGTCATATGCTTTGAACTTCAACTTTCTGTTGAACTTCAGAGATACATTACGTTTGCTGAGTTTATTTTCGGCTCCCTGATGGTTGTCGGCATCCGGTGGGTGCTCATCAACTGTGCGGCCAAACCGTTCGAGACCATTACGGCCCTGACCGAGCGCATTGCCGCAGGCACGCTGAATGAAACCATTCCCTTCATGAGCTGGAAGGATTGCGCGGGTCGGCTTGCCAATGCGCTTTCAACATTCCGCAATGCGCTTCTGAAGCAGATCGACCTTCAGAAACAGGCCGCGGAAAGTGCGCGCCAGCAGGAAGCCCTGATGGAAGCGACGCGTCAGCGCGAAATCCAGCAGAATGCCCTGATTACGGATCTCGGAACGGGGCTGAAAGCTCTGGCCGATGGTGATCTGACCTTTCATTTCGCCTCGCCCTTCGCAAAGGAATTCGAGCCCCTGCGCCTGAATTTCAATGATGCCCTCATTTCCCTGTCGGATGCCATGACGCGGGTCTCATCCGCTTCCTCACTCATCCAGAACGGAGCAGTGGAAATTGCACAGGCCGCCGATGATTTTGCCCAGAGGACAGAACGCCAGGCCGCGGCCCTGGGCCAGACCGCCGCATCGGTCAATAATGTCACGGGGGGCGTGTCAAATACCGCAACGGCAGCGCTTGAGACCAACCGTTCAGCCGATGTCGCCCATTCTTCCGTCCAGAGATCAAGCGATGTCATGCAGAGCGCCATAGCGGCGATCGAGGCAATTGCGTCTTCATCGGAAAAAGTAGCCGCCATTATCGGCATGATCGACGAAATTGCTTTCCAGACCAACCTTCTGTCGCTGAATGCAGGTGTAGAAGCCGCCCGTGCCGGGGATGCGGGGCGCGGTTTCGCGGTCGTCGCCAATGAAGTGCGCTCCCTTGCACAGAGATCGGCTGACTCCGCCCGGCAGATCCGTGATCTGATCGGTATCTCCAAACGTCACGTGACGGATGGCGTGAAGCTGGTGGAACAGACCAATAAGGAACTGGGAACCGTCGTGTCCCAGGTTGAAGCCATCAGCAGCCATGTTTCCAAAATTGCGACCGTCGCGCGCGATCAGGCGGCCAGCCTTAAGGAAATCAATGCAACGGTATCCCATATCGATACATCGACCCAACAGAATGCCGCCATGGTGGAACAGACAGCGGCAGCCGCGCATAATCTTAAAAGTCAGGCTTCGGATCTCATGATGGTCGTCAGTCATTTCCACATGCGACATGGTAGCGAGAAGCCACGGCATATGATGGCACCCCAGTCATTGCAGAAAAAACTTACATCTGAGACAAAAGTGCCCGAAACTCTGGATGGATGGGCGGCGGAATTTTGATGTTATCTTCTAAGGGTCAAACCGGAGACATGCAGCAGGCACTGCAGTTGCTGACCTTCATTGTGAATGAGGAATCCTACGCGCTTCCCATTCTCGATGTCATGGAAATCCGTATCTGGACCGGAGGCAGCCCGCTTCCATCCGCTCCGGCATACCTCAAAGGGGTCATAAACCTTCGGGGGGCGATGATTCCCGTCATTGACATGCATGTTATTTTCGCAACGGAAAAAAAGTCCGGCAACACAGGCGAAGGCAGCACGCCTTCAGCCGTCATTATCGTGGAACTGGAAGGTGAGTCCGCGGGACTGCTTGTTGACAAGGTGCAGGATATCGTCACCCTGACCCGTGAAGAAATAAGGCCGATCCCGACCGCAGCCGGGCAGGAAACACATAAGATCCTCAGTGGCCTGATCACGATAAAAGAAAGAATTATCGGCCTTCTGGACCTGAAAGCCTTAGGAAAATGGATTGAACTGCCGGATGTGGCGGGATCCCGTCTTCCCTGACGTCATTCATATATGGCGGGGTTATGACTGTGTAATATTGCTATCAGGTTCCATTTTGCGCCCGATCTGACGCGCGGGCACAAGATAAAGTCATCTTCGCCATTACCGATACGGTTTGTCAGGGTGGGGCCGCCATAATCCTGCCCGACAGAGCCTACACTACAGATATTCTGTCGTAAAAAGATTCAAGAGACTATTTTAAATAGTCTGTACAGAAAACATAAGAAAGTTTTTGGTGAAGCTTTTTTCAAAAAGCTTCGGGAAATATCGTCTTTAAAAAGGCGCCTCCCAAAACTTTTCATATTCTTTATCAAGAATTTATTTTCAAACAATCTGCAAGCCTGACGATGGCCTGGGGCACATATTCCGGTCGGTCATACAGATCATGATACGTGGCACCGAGAACAACAAACATGTCTTCATTGTCTGCACAGCTTTTATCGCAGAGTTCAAAGCCACCCGATAAAGCCCTGAAAAATCTGACTAACCGTGGATTGGCATGGTTGTCATATGATTTTTCAGTCACGGAGATTGCGAAGGGGGCGCTATCTGAATTACTGGTCTGATGACTCCAGCATTGACAGCACTCATCCGTGCATTCCCCACCTTAGCGCACGGAGAATGACTGTTTTTATAGGTCGCCAACTGACGGTTGATATCTGGCATGGATAGGAAAGGTGGAGGCGCCTCCCGTCACAATCCGACCTTCCCGGCCGGACTGTCCACCACGAGATCGAGCAGCTCGATATAGCCCCGCGTGCTGCGCGGATCGCGGTGACGGACATGACGGCGGATTTCCTCCTCACGCACGCCGCCGAGATAGGCTTCGGTGATGAAGCCGGAACGCAGGCCATGCGGCGTCAGCCGGCCGAGGATTTCCGGCGCGAACCCGGCCATCTCCCCGCGTCGGTGCAGGATCTGGCGCACGGCATCGGGATGCAGTCCGGTGCTGCCGATCCGGCCCGAGGCCTCGACCTTGCGGAACAGGGGGCCGACCCCACGGCGGGCCACATCCATCCAGCTCTCCAGCGCGCGGACCGGGCAGGTTTCGGGCCGCTGCCCGCGGGCGAGGCCGATCACCGCCCCCTCCCCCGTCTGGTCGGTCTTGCTGGCCCGGATGCCCAGCTGCAGGCCGTGCGCCATCGGTGTCAGGTCCTCCACCTGCAGTCCGACCAGTTCCGAGCGGCGCAGGCCACCGGCGAACCCGACCAGCAGCAGCGCCCGGTCGCGCCGTCCCCGGGGCGACAGGTCACAGGTGGCCAACAGATCCATCAGCAGGGCCCGCCGTACCGCCACGGGTTTGCGGACCGGCCGGTGCTGCGTCCGCAGCACGCCCTGCAGCGGCCCCTGGATGGCCCGGTGGCCTGCATTCCAGGGCCAGTCGCCGGACCGGTGGGCCTTGCCGATGGCGGCCAGACGGCGGCGGATGGTACGCGGGGAAAACACCCCGGCGAGGCTGGCCAGATAGGCCCCGACGGTTTCGGGTGCCGCGGGCAGCGGCTGGAACCCGGCCTGCCGACACCAGACCTGGAAGTGCGCCCAGTCGGCCCGATAGGCGCGCAGCGTCGCCGGCGCCGTGGCGTGGCTCGCAAAACGGATGGCGGTCTCCAGCGCCGCACTGGCTGCCGGGGTAAGCAACGGACCGCCCGTCTCCCTGTCCGCGGCGGGGGAAAAGCCTGGAGCCACTCTCCGGGCAGGCAACCGGTCCGCGGGCGTTTTGGCAGTCATGGAGACAGGATGGCAGCCGCAGGCGCTCCATTCAACCCGTTTCAATGCCATCACACGCGATAAGGGGAATTACCGCGTGTGGCATATCTACAAACCTGTTTGCAACCCAATCCCACCCTTTGGAATAATCTACACAGCACTCTTCATGCGCACAGAATCTCAGTCTCCCAATCAAACGCAGAACATTGAACTTTCTTCTGATCAATACAGACCCGACGAAGATCCTGCCCGGACTATGGGACACAGATCTCGCCAGAAACATACCTCTCTGGATCGAAATCCTATGCCGCTCATCACTCGCTATCTACGCCATGGATTCGCACATCAAGACCTTCAGGAAAAAAGATGCGAGCTGAATACATCTAAAAATCCATGATCACTCACAATCCAGAAATGGCAGAAAACAGGAGGAAAACGGTCCCCATACTCCATCAGATTATTCCGAGGGGTTAAGCGACCATCAGATTTGATTTTCATAAAAGAATCAAAATCAGAAAAAGGAATTGTAAGAAGAAATATTCCCTAGTCGCTTAACCCCTCATCCAATCCCCTGAATTGGGCCGGAAAGAAGACGATCTATCGGATATGTCAATTCTCCTCACAAAAAGTCTGTTTCCAGCATATTATCCACCGCCCATTGAGGGGTTAAGCGACCACGGATGATGACTAACATCCAGGCGTCTCTATCCCGAGGGGATAAGAGACGATATCGCCAGATTTCCATGAGGGGTTAAGCGTCCCCATAAGTACAACAAGTTTATTATCTTAACTACATAGTATAGTCGCTTAACCCCTCAGTTGACTTCTGCGTTGAGGATAACTGTAATCTGTCCAATCGCTTTCTGAGGCCGGTCATGACAGAACCCCATTACGACCATGAGTTCCCACGTCTGCTGCTGGATTACGGCTATGAACAGGCTGCCGAACACCTGCGGTCTTCAGGAAGAGCACAGGACATAGCTTTCCTGGATATTTCACGCGCATTGCTTTCGGATGACAAATCTGAACTGGGCGTTTCTTATTCCGGATTATGCCTCACCAGCCTCCCACATAAACGTTTACCGGATGATCAAGTCTGGCGCCGGACAGGTCATGACGTCACGCTGTTAATCGAACCGGGTACACTTCTGGTAAACGGCAAGGAACAGAAATTTGGCGTGCCCTATGGGGCAAGGGCCAGAATGATCCTGATCTTCCTTATGTCCGAAGCCTATCGGACAGGAAGCCGTGAAGTTCGGCTTGGGGGTAGCCAGAGACGGTGGTTTGAAAGAATGGGGATTTCTTTTGGAGGAGAAACTGCAAAAGCAATCCGGGATCAGTCCAAGCGTATCAACGCCTGCAGCCTGAAGTTTTTCTGGGAATCCGATAGCGGTGCTGATGGATTTGCCAAAGGCGGGATAGTATCCTCAGGTCTCATGTTTCGGGATGGCCTTCCTAAAGGCGATGTAAAGCAGGGAAAGCTCTTCGACGACGTTGTTGTCCTCGACCCGGTCTTTTTTGAAGCCCTCCAGAAGCATCACGTCAAGCTCAGGGAAGAAGCCATAAGGCAGCTCAAGGACCGATCGCTTGCATTGGATATCTATGTATGGCTGGCCTATCGCATGCGTAAGCTGAGCAAACCGGTCAATATCTCCTGGGCTGCATTATACGATCAGTTCGGGGGAGGGGTAAAACTTCGCAAACACTTCCCTACCCCCTTCAAAAATGCTCTCAAAGCGGCTGTAGCCGCATATCCTGAGGTCAAGGTTGAGCTAAGCGACAAGGAAGGGATTGTTCTTTTTCCTTCCCCCCTTCCTTTTCACCGGGATTTCGTTCTGGGAACGAATTTTACAAAAGTCGCCTAACCCCTCACTCTTCCTGAACAGGATATTCGATAAAGAAATCTTCGATAGCCTTGCCTAAAGCCCGTAATGCAGTTTTCCGTGATTTATCGAGCGTATCCGGCGTCATCTCTTTCAGGGCTATGGTAATCCTGTTCATGTTCTTTGCCGACGGGACAGAAACGGCTGAATTTTTATCCCGTTTCTCTCCCTGAGACACTTTCCTGTCGTCTGCTAATGATAGATTTGCCCGACGGATTTCTGAGATCGATAATGTTCCCTCAAGAGCCATTTCCAGCAGGCGTGTTTTAGTCGCCCCTTCCGGAACCCGAGCCAGTTCGATAAGCAGATTTCGTGACAGGGCGTGTTCTGAGTTCAGAACACGGTTCAGAAAATCTTCGGGCAGACGCAGTATTCCGATAACCCCGTTTATGTCGGAGACTGCCCTGCCTAGCTGTTTCGCAGCCTCGCGCTGGGACCATTTCTGTTGTTCACAGATTTCCGAAATTGCCTTCGCTTCTTCCAGAGGCGTCAAATCCTCACGCTGGATATTTTCTATCAGCGATGCAATTTCATGGTCCGTAGACTTCTCGATCGCAAGCAATGTCTGCAGGCCAGATAATCTGGCTGCGCGCCAGCGTCTTTCTCCCGCAACGATAATCCATTTCCCACGCTGGCCTTCCTTGGGCCGTACCAGCAGGGGGGTTAGCTGACCATGAAGCTGAAGACTATTACCAAGTTCCTCAAGGGAATGTTGGGTGAATCTTTTACGAGGCTGATTCTCGTCCGGCTCCAGATCGTCTGTGGAGACTTCAAAAGAGTGATTCAGATTGCTCTGATCGGAAATGAAGTTTTCCCGCAATGCGCCCACCCTATTTCCCATGGCAGACATGAGAGGTGAAGCGCCGCGTCGTTTTGAATGTGGAGGCATTATTTCGACTCTCTGGATGTAGTGGCGGCTTCAACATCATCCCCTTCTGTCGTATCCAGATTCAGGAGCGCCATAGGGGGCTTCTGGCCCGTAGTCAGTGCAAGGGCCAGTCTCAGGTAAGGAGCAACCGCTTTGGATTTTGATGATACATCAACTGCAATCGCGCCACCCCAGGCTGCATTGCCATAAACGGTACTTTCAGGAACCGGCTCAAGCACAACAGCACGACCAGCCGTATACTGGATGAGTTGATGCAGCACTTCCCGGTCAACAGACTGACGTGCGTTATATCGGGTCGGCAAGATACCGCCCACCCGCAGGTGAGGGTTTAAGCGGCGCTGTACCTTTTGTACGGTACTGAGCAACAAGGCCACACCCATTGCATCGGGTGGTTCCGTTTGTACCGGAATAATGACGATGTCAGCAGCAACAAGAGCCATGTAGGTCATAAGACCGAGATTGGGTGGCGCATCGATGATAATGAAATCATAATTATCAAGTTCCGGGGCAAGGGCCTCGGCAAGAGCGTGCTCAAACCCCGGCTCTCTGCGACTGTCTGCCTCAGCGAGATCAATATGACTGGGAACCAGGTCAATACCCTGCAGGGTGTCACCAAACGGATCATCGCTTCTGACAATGCACTGCGCCATCGGGTGCTCCCGTAGAAGGCAGTGATAGATGGACAGTCCCTTGCGATAACACTCCAGTCCGTTCTGTCCCAGAAGCCAGTCCGTGGCGGAAGCCTGCGGATCAAGATCGACCAACAAAACCCGGCGTCCCAGTTTTTTCAGGGCCGCTGCCAGATTCAGGGCGCTTGTGGTCTTGCCAACGCCACCCTTTTGATTGGCGAGGGTGATGACACGGGCTTTGGCGGCACGGAGCTCAAGCAAGAGTTCGATCTGTGCTGCCACGTCCTGGGGTATGGCCTCCCGATTGTTTTCCCACCGGCTCAAACGCGGTTTGTCATAGGAGCGTCCTAATGCGGCATTGAGGAGGTCTTTTAACTCGCTTTGAGAAAGCTTCATCTCTTCGCGCGCCGAACGTAATGAATCGCCGTCCATAACGTGTCCTTTTTTAACCATCAGTGACGTGATGGTAAGGACACCAACGGGATTTCGTCAACCACCTATGCAATAGGTTGACATCATGCTGTTGCAGGGTGTGTTCTGAAATCAGAACATCGGATATGCGGCAGGATAATGATACACCGCCGTATTTGACAGAATGCTTCTTGAGCATCCTCTGTTAAAGGCTTACGAACAGCAACCAGCGGGACAGCTTACGGCAGGGATAGGCCCATAGCGATCTTTTGCCGTGTCGAAATGCTTTTCTAGGAAGTCATGAAAATGGATGACGTATCGTGGCATGCCAACGGGCTGAACTGAAATAGCGATGAAGTGTCTTGTTACAGGTGGCGCCGGATATATTGGCAGTCACACCGTAATCAGTCTGCTCGATGCAGGTCATGAAGTCGTGGTGCTGGATAACCTCTCCACAGGACATCGTGCCGCTATTCCTGCTGGTGTACGTTTTTTGCACCTTGATCTGTCGAATGCAGAAGCGATTACGGAAGTCGTAGCAGGTGAGCACTGGGATGCGGTGCTGCACTTTGCCGGGGTTTCGCTGGTAGGTGACTCCATGCGACGCCCGTTCCATTATCTGCGGGATAATTATATTACCGCCTTGAACCTGATTGAATCCTGCGCCACTCATGGCATCGAACGCTTTGTCTTTTCGTCTACGGCGGCTCTTTTTGGTAGAGATAACCAATCAGGATTAATAACGGACAATGCCTCAATCCAACCTGGTTCGCCTTACGGTGAAAGCAAGTTCCTGATAGAGCGCGCATTGCACTGGGCAGATTGCATCTACGGGATGCGGAGTGCCTGCTTGCGGTATTTCAATGCAGCGGGTGCTGATCCACAGGGACGGCTGGGAGAAGATCATACCCCGGAAACCCATCTGATTCCCCTTGCCATTGATACCCTGCTTGGGCGCCGTCCCGTGTTGCAACTGTTCGGGAATGATTATGCGACACGTGATGGAACCTGCGTGCGTGATTATATTCATGTGACGGATCTGGCGGATGCGCACATCCGGGCGATCGATCGGCTTGATGGCGGATCAGTGGCGTATAATCTGGGAAGTGGAACCGGGTTCACCAATCTTGAGGTCGTGCGGAGTATTGAACGGGTCGGTGGGCAGAAACTGCATTGGGAATGGGCCGCGCGACGCCCGGGAGATCCATCTGTTCTGGTCGCGGATTCAGAACGGATACGCAGGGAGACGGGATGGAATCCTCATTACCGGTCTATTGATAGCATTGTTGAGACCGCTCTTCGTTGGCGTGAAGCCCATCCCCATGGGTATGGGAAATGAGATCATCCGCATTAATACCCACGGGTATCCATCTGGTCTGAACATTCTGCCTTCGGATGGTATCTCTGCCGTCATTATGCACGCCTGAATCCGGGCACGGAAGGACAGATGGTTCAGTCATTCCTGACAGGATGGGAGGAGGATCTGATCGTGCGTTACAGGGCGTGACAAAAGGTAACGGGGTGCCTGTAACAAAGGAAAGCCTTGCATTTCGTGATGTGCATGGTAGTCAGAAACGGCATAAGGCATAGGTGACGCGCTGGGAATGTTTCAGCCGCCATTCCAGGCCCGTAAGACTGTTGGTTCATGTCGGCCTTTCCTGAGATGAGGAAGGACGGCAACATCATGGCGTATTGAAGACATGATGGTTCATGGTTTTTGCTGCCGACTGGCGGACGGGACAGGCAACAACGCGTATTGGGTCAGGGGCAGGTCATGTCAATTTTCAATTCCCTTGC
Organism: Komagataeibacter saccharivorans; assembly: GCF_004348195.1. Classification (NCBI taxonomy): domain Bacteria; kingdom Pseudomonadati; phylum Pseudomonadota; class Alphaproteobacteria; order Acetobacterales; family Acetobacteraceae; genus Komagataeibacter; species Komagataeibacter saccharivorans. Next base: position 64,471 of record NZ_CP036407.1, read on the forward strand.
TACGGCTGTCAGTGGCATTGATGCACAGTCGACCGCGTTTACAAATCTCAGTAACAACATCGCCAATAGCCAGACGGTGGGTTACAAGGCGGATTCAACGGCGTTTCAGGACTTTGTGTCCGGATCACTGACCAATACGTCAGAGTCGCAGGGGGACGCGAACACTGTTGCGGCTGTTACCGTGCAGCACGTGGATAATCAGGGCACTGCAACAACCAGCACGGATACGCTGGCCATGGCGATCTCCGGCAGCGGTCTTTTTGATGTGTCCAAGGAAACCGGGGCGACCACGTCTGGCAAGACGCAGTTTCAGGATCAGCAGTATTATACCCGGAATGGTGAGTTTTACGAGAACAAGGATGGCTATCTGGTCAATACCAGTGGCTATTATCTCGATGGTTACATGGCGGATGATAGCGGGACGCTGGGCACGACCCTGACCCAGATCAACGTTGCCAATGTTGCTTTCCGTCCTACGCAGACCACCACGATCACGACGACCGGCACATTATCTTCCACTGCCAGCACCGGGAATACAGTCCAATCCACGTCGCCCATTTCCGTTTACGATGGAAGCTACGACTCATCCGATCCGGATAACAATACGGGTGCCCTGAACCTTGTATGGACAAACACGGGTACAGATACCTGGACTGTTCAGGCCACATCCACGGCCACAAGCACGACGTCAACGACTGACGGGACTACGTCCACCAAGAACACCGGTGTTACGCTGGCGGGCGGGACGTCCACGTCAACAACCAGTGGCGATACCACAACCACGACCACAACGAGCCCCACCTATACGGTGACTTTTGACAGCGATGGTTCCATTGCTTCCATTAAAGACAGTTCGGGGAATTATGTTAATTCAACCCTGAGCGGTGCGACGGCTACCATTCCCCTTACGGCGACTTATGGGGATGGAACAACGCAGAGCATCAATGTCGATCTGGGCACGATCGGTGGTACCAGTGGCATTACGCTTGCCTCAACCGGGGCGACGACCCCCACGATGACCAGTGACAGTGTTACCAGCGGTAATTACGAAGGTGCGGAAATCGAGAGCGACGGTTCCGTTCTGGCCGAGTTCGACAATGGTGATACGCAGCTGATCGGTAAGGTTACCCTTACAAACTTCGCCAACGTGAATGGCCTGAATGCTGTCGATGGTGAAGCCTATACCGCCACGGCGTCATCGGGCAATGCGCAGACCGGGCTTATGGGCCAGAATGGCACGGGTACGGTATCCGTCGGTTATGTTGAATCTTCAACGACTGACCTGACCAGCGATCTGTCCTCCCTGATCGTTGCGCAGGAAGCGTATTCGGCCAATACGAAAGTGGTGACGACTGCGGATGAACTGCTGCAGACCACGATCGCGATGAAGCAGTCCTGATTAATGCACTGATCGGTCTGTCGCTTTAGGCAGGCCGATCATTCTTTCGGAAACAGCCGTCTGGTTGTTTTTTGCAGGTTATCAGGTTTGCATATTATATATGTAACTCCCTCTATCCATTATTTTTTGAATACTGCCATTTGAAATTGCAGATATTTCCAAATGAACAGTAATGGAGAGAAGGTAAGTATATTGATTGTAAGCGGATGAGACATGATCTGATCCGCTGTTTTTATTTTCATAATAGACTGTCTGGGCAGTTAATAAAAACTGCTTCTCGTTGCGTCTATTTAAATAAACGCAAATATATGTATAAAAATAAATACTGTTCAAATCGCAACAGGCCAAGAATCATGACCTGTTGCGTCACATATTCTTAGAATATGCCGTTCAGATCAAATGGTTCTTCGGTTTTAACCGATGCCGGTTCCAGACCGTCCAGAACATTCCGTGCAATTTCAATCAGGGGCAGAAGTGACAGGTTCGGGTCCAGAATGGCACGAATTCCATACCGTTGGGATCTGTCAGCCAGGGTAACAAACAGTTCCCGGTCTTCCAGAGACGTAACGCCCGTATCCAGCGTATTGGCCTTCATGATCATCGACCATAGGCGCTGGTTTTTGGAGAGGGCGGCCCGGCGGATATCCTGATCGGAACCTGCATCGGCGGCTTCAAGCTCTTCAATAAGCATCCGGAAACATGCCGCATCGGCATCCCGTCCCGACAGGGCAAATTGCGCAACGCTCTGATAGGCTTTCATTGCGGGATTGATCATCATTACACCATTTGCCGTCCGTTAGCTTTAACCATTTTCTTACCTGACTGTAGCGTAATGGTCTGAAGTTATTTTACACCCGGCCGTGGATCATGACCAGAGCTTCATTCGAACTGTACGACAGGTTTGTTCCAGCTTCATGCGCCAGGCGTTCGCGCACGTTCGCCGTGCGGAATGGTGAAATCCCTGACCTGTTGCGACCTGCTCAATACTGGCGGATTTTTTCGTATGTACCCCTATGGGGTAATAGATTTTCCCAAAATACTGGCGGAGCATTCCGGAATGATTTTTCCCTGCGGGATCAATGCAGTCATGGCGAGCTATTGACGCATCACGGGTCGTTCGGACATAGAGATAGGTGCCCGGTTCTGGATTGGGGAATGCGCGTGGACGGCATCCGGATTTCCCCGGATGACAACCGGCGCTGACCGTCTTTCATGAGCGAGTGGGGGCGAAAGGATCACCGGCACCAAGGTGGGTCGCCCCAAGCGGTATTTGGTGCGCGGACGGTTCCATGTGCGACGTCCCGTGAATGATGAAGGGAAGTTGCATCGGCATGATGAAATGGCTGAATAAGGACGCCCCGCTCCGCGTCAAGATCCGGGTGGCCATGCTGTGTCTGGAAGCCTATCTGATCCTTCAGATCATCATCGAGGCTGTTGGATATCTGATTCATGAGCCGGTAAGCCATATGTTCCTTATGAACATGGCAGCACTCGGGGTGGGGCAGGTCATTGTCTTTTCCCTATGGTATGGAATGACCCACGTTGTCACGAAACCAATTGAAACGCTGACCGCTATCGGCGAGCAGTTGGGGCGGGGCGACGTTCATGCCGATAGCACCGCACGCTTTCTGGATAACAAGGATTGCACCGGGCGGCTTGCCCGCGTGATGGTCGCCTTTTCCAAGGGGGTTCAGGAACAGGCGGAAGACCGGGCGCGCCAGGAAGCCATGAGCGCTGAGCTCAAGGAATCGCTCAAACGCAGCGAAGAGCGTGACCGGCAGACGCATGAAACCATCGAGGTGCTGGGCGAAGGTCTGGCGGAGATGGCCAAGGGTGATCTGCGCATCCGGATCAATGGCAGCATATTCGATGGTGAATTCGCCCCGCTGCGGGATGCCTTCAATCATTCGGCCGCCCGTCTGAGCGAAGCGCTCCGGGCTGTCGCCAGCAATTCCGACCTGATTGCAACCGGTGCGACTGAGATTTCAACGGCATCAGATGATCTGGCGAAGCGGACTGAAAAGCAGGCATCGAACCTCGGTCAGGCCGCTGCATCTGTCCGTACCATAACCGATGGCGTACAGCGCACGGCTCTGGCATGTGCCGAAGCCAGCAAGGAAACGCGCCACGCCCTGGACAAGGTCAAGACGGCCACGGACATCATGGTCAAGACGACGCAGGCGATGGATGAGATCAAGAAATCATCCGATGCAATTGGGGAGATCATTTCCGTTATCGACGGCATTGCATTCCAGACCAATGTGCTGGCGCTGAATGCTGGTGTCGAAGCCGCCCGTGCGGGTGATGCGGGACGTGGATTTGCTGTAGTGGCACAGGAAGTCCGGTCACTGGCCGAACAGTCGGCCAAATCGGCAAGCGAGATCAAGCGCCTGATTTCCCTGTCCGCCGATCAGGTCATCAAGGGCGTCGATCTGGTACAGAAAACCGGTCACTATCTGACCGACTTTGCAGGAAGCACCCAGAACAGCGCCACGCGGGTTGAGGAAATTTCCGTCTCCACGCAGGAGCAGGCGCAACGCCTTTCGGAAGTGACTGCCGCTATTGGCGACATGGATCAGGTAACGCAGCAGAACGCAGCCATGGTCGAAGAGACGACGGCCGCCAGCCACAATCTGACCGCAGAAACACGGACCCTCGCCAAGACACTCAGCCGGTTCAAGATCGATAGCAGACGGACTGATACATCCGGCAGCAGGGTGCAGGAACCGCCTGCCTATAAGCCCAGGCGGCGGAATGACAAGCCACCGGTCCGCTCTACAGTCGCCATGCTGACCAATCAGTTGCCAACCACCTCGTCCGATCAGGGGTGGGAGGAGTTCTGATGTCATCCGCTTCTCTGTCTGATGGCGTGGAGCCATCATCTGCCGGGATTGGTAGCGTGTCCGCTTGTGATGCGGTTCTGCCTGAACGGCTTGACACGTCAGCCGCTCCTGCGCTCAAGGACCTGATTGAACAGGCAAAAGCGGCTTCGGCCACGCCCGTTCTCGACGCATCCGGGGTCGCCTATATCGGGGGCCTGTGCCTTCAGCTTCTTCTGGCTGGTGGATGCACCCTTGCTAAACCGTCAGAACAGGTACGGGAAGCCTATGCGCTTTTCGGGGTCAGTGAATATCTGGCGGAATCACCTGTTTTGACCGGGGAACAATAATCATGCTGGAAAAACGGGCCATACGGGTCCTTACGGTCGATGACTCCCGGACAATGCTGGGTATGCTGCGCAAGGCCCTGGAAGGGGCCGGTTACGATGTCATCCAGGGTGCGGATGGGGTGGAAGGGCTGGAAGTCCTGCAGGCGGCAAGCCCGTCACCGGATGCCATCATCACCGATATCAATATGCCGCGCATGGACGGCTTTGAACTGATCGAGGCGGTCCGTAAACTGGATCAGTTCAGGCATATTCCCATCATCGTCCTGACAACCGAAAGCGATCCGGAGAAAAAGGCCCGCGCCCGCGCGGCCGGTGCGACGGGATGGATCATCAAGCCCTTCAGTGCCGATAGTCTTGTAGCCGCTATCCGCCGGGTTACGGCCTGAAAGGGAGGACACCATAATGAGTGGTGACATGGACGATATCCTTCAGGTTTTCTTCCAGGAATGCGACGAACAGCTTCAGGAGCTTGAAGGCGGTCTGTCAGCATTGTCGGATGGTGATGCCGGACAGGAGACCATCAATGCCGTGTTTCGCGCCGTCCATTCGATCAAGGGGGGGGCAGCGTCTTTCGGTCTGGAAAATCTCGTACGCTTCGCGCATGTGTTCGAGAGTTCCCTTGATGGATTGAGATCAGGCCGTATCACCCCCACCCCGGAGATCATCAAGACCTTCCTCAAGGCCATGGATGTTCTCAGCGATCTGGTGGTCGAAGCCCGCGGCGGCGCATCCGTGGATGCGGGACGGATTGCGGAAAGTCAGGCAGAACTTGAAGCTGTCATAGGCAATGATGCAGCGCCGAAATCCACGCAGGATGACGTTACCCCGCAGGATTTTGTCCCTGTCCCCATCAGTTTCGAACCGGTCCCCGTGGATTTCGGCTTCGATGATGATTTTGCCGTTGCGACACCTGAACCCCTGATTGTCACGTTCACCCCCCATGCAGCCATGTATGAGCGGGGAGACGACGCCAGAAACCTGCTGATCGGCCTGACCGATGTAGCAAAGTCGGTGCCCGATGGCGAAATAGGCGTTACCTGTGACCTGTCAGCCCTTCCACCGCTGGAAGCGCTGGAGGTGGACAAACCCTGTCTTTCATGGCGTGTCTCCCTGCCTGCGCAGGTAACGGATGAAAGTGTTCATTCGGTATTTGACTGGGTTAGCGACGTCTGTGACTTCACGCTTTCCCGCAATGGTGATCCGGAACCTCAGGGCGAAGGGACGCCCGATACTGTTCCTGCCATCGAGGATATGGCACCCGAGGTCATTCCATCCTTACCGGCATCTCCCCCTGTGGCGGATGCTCCCGCTGCCGTGGTGCCCCCTGCGGCCGCAGCTCCTTCATCTGCCGCCCTTCAGGCTCAGGCGCCTGCGGCATCGGGTAAGAATGACAAGCCCGCCAGACGGCCTGAACAGGCATCGATCCGTGTCGATCTGCACCGTATCGACGATCTGATGGATCTTGTCGGTGAACTGGTTATCGCGCAGGCCGCAATAGAATCCCTGTGCCGTCGTGACGACAACGCGGCCCAGAGGGAGATGATGGAAAGCATCACCAGCATGCAGGCCCTGACGCGCGATATTCAGGATGCGGTCATGGCGGTCCGGGCGCAGCCGGTACGCAGCGTGTTCCAGCGCATGCAGCGGGTGGTACGCGAAGCCTGCAGCATGACGGACAAGGATATTACCCTGACGCTGGAGGGTGAGGACACCGAAGTCGATCGCACCCTGGTCGAAAAACTGACGGATCCCCTGACCCATATGCTGCGCAATGCGGTCGATCATGGCATTGAAAGTGCTGAAGACCGGCTGGCGGCTGGCAAATCCGCGACCGGTCATATCCTGCTATCCGCCGGGCATCGATCCGGTCGTATCCTGATTACGATCAAGGACGATGGCGGCGGGATCAACCGCGAACGCGTTCTGGCAACGGCGATCAAGCGCGGGATTGTCGCCCCTGATGCGGTCCTGACGGATGACGAGATCAACAACCTGATTTTTGCCCCCGGCTTCTCGACGGCGGCCACGGTGTCCGACCTTTCCGGTCGTGGCGTGGGCATGGATGTCGTCAAGCAGGCGATCCTTGGCCTTGGCGGCCGGATCACGATCAACAGCGTGGAAGGGGAAGGGACGACGTTCTGCCTCAGCCTGCCGCTTACGCTGGCCGTTCTTGACGGCATGCTGATTGTCGCCGCCGGGTCCACGATGGTTATCCCGATCTCGTCCGTGGTTGAAACCATGATGATCAATCCGCAGGATATCTATGCCCTGCCCGATGGCAGCCGCATGGTTTCAATCCGTGGCAACTGCATGCCGCTGATCCCGCTCGGGGCTGAACTGGGCCTGTCTGACTCCCCCGTAACCCCGGCTGAGGCCGTCATCCTGATTGTGGAAAATGAGTCGGGGGCGCGGGTAGCCCTTGTGGTGGACAAAATCTGTGATCAGGCGCAGGTCGTGATCAAGAGCATAGAAAAGAACTACCGGCAGATACCCGGCGTGTCGGCTGCGACCATTCTTGGCGATGGTAGCGTTTCCCTGATCCTTGATGTCCCGGCATTGATTGCCTCAGCCGTTCGCGGGCTGGATACCCGCCCACCTAACGCCCGTACGGGGCTTGCAGCGTAACGAAACCACATGATGGCGATCAGCATTCAGGTAGGAAACCAGTCATGACGGAAGAGGCGGAGACAGCGGACGCCAGACGGGTAAAGATGATTGTATTCTGTGTGGGCGAACAGGAATACTGCATACCCATTCTCAGTGTCCGTGAAATCCGGGGGTTTGAGAAGACAACAGCCTTGCCCTTCTCCCCCCATTATGTATGCGGGGCCATCAACCTGCGCGGGATCATCCTTACGGTGATCGATCTGGCGGTCTATCTCAATATCCAGCCCCAGAGTGACAACCCGCGCCGTGTCGTGGTGATCGTGGAATCAAGAAACGGCATTGTTTACGGGTTACAGGTCGATCGGGTCATTGATATGGCCGACGTCAATATCGACGAAATCCAGCCCGTGCCGGAAGAAGGTAGCAGCCTTGAAGGTCTTGTCACGGTTGGCGACCGGATGATTGGTGTTCTGCGTCTGGAAACGGTTGTCTCGCAACTGGTCGAGGGAACGGTTTCGGCATGAATAATATGCGGCTCGCCAGTGAGCCTGATTTTACGGATGCCGATTTCCAGCGCGTAAGACGGATTGCACAGGAAGAGGCCGGGATACATTTTCCGGAATCAAAAAGCACGCTGGTTTATTCGCGTGTTTCCCGCCGTGTGCGTGAAATGGGGCATACGTCGTTCCGGTCCTATCTGGATTACGTGCAAAGCCCGGCAGGGCGGGGGGAGATGGAAAACCTCATCTGCGCCCTGACGACGAACGTTACCAATTTCTTTCGTGAAAAGAACCATTTCACCCATCTGGAAGAGGTGGTGATCCCGAACATCGCAGCGACTGTCCGGGCTGGTGGACGGGGAAGGCTGTGGTCCGCCGCCTGTTCAACCGGGCAGGAACCATGGAGCATGGCCATGTCCGTCATGTCCGTGTTTCCCGATGCGGCCAACCATGATGTGCGTGTGCTGGCGACAGACATTAACGGGCAGGTCGTGGCGCAGGCTGCAAGCGGCATCTATACCGAGGAAGAGACCGAGGCCATTCCGGCGGGGAAAAAGTCCCAGTTCATGACCCCCTGTGGTCAGGGTAATCTCCGCTTCAGCGGCAATATCTGTCGCCTGCCGGCTTTCCGTGTTCTGAACCTGAATGCCAACTGGCCGATAAGGGGAACCTTTTCTGCCATTTTCTGCCGCAATGTCGTCATCTATTTTGATGAGGAGACGCGGGAAAACCTGTGGCGCCGACTGGCCGACCGGCTTGATCCCGGCGGGTTCCTTTATGTCGGTCATTCTGAACGGGTCGTCTCCAGAAGCCAGTGCGGTCTGGAGCAGGTTGCCCCGACCATTTACAGGAAAGTTTACTGAGCCATGGAGACACCGGTAAAGGTTCTCATAGTCGATGATTCGCGGACGATGAGAGCGCTTATCAGGAGATCTTTTGAACGGCACCCCGGTATTACCGTCTGTGGGGAGGCGGGAAATCCGATCGAGGCCCGCGATCTGATCATCAAGGACCAGCCGGACGTCATTACCCTTGATGTCGAAATGCCGGGGATGAATGGCCTCCAGTTCCTTGAAAAGATCATGCGGCTGCGACCGATACCGGTTGTCATGGTCTCCAGTCTGACGGTACGCGGTGCCGATACGGCCATCACGGCGTTGCAGATGGGGGCGTTCGACTGTTTTCCCAAGCCTACTTCGGTATTGGGCGGGGACGCCTTTGCCGGACTGGCCCGGCTTGTCATACAGGCCGCGCATTCCCGCCCCGGTGTCAGGGCGCAGGCGCGCGCGCCGCTTGTGTCTTCCCTGCTGCATCAGAAAACATGGGGAAGCTGGGTCGAACTGGTCGCCATCGGCTCCTCGACAGGCGGGGTGGAGGCGCTGGAGGAGGTGCTGTCCGGGTTCCCGCAGCATAGTCCCCCCATTGTCATCTGCCAGCATATGCCGCCACTTTTTACGGCAAGCTTCGCCAGAAGGCTGGACCAGAAGATTACATCCCTGTCCATCGCCGAGGTGACGGACGGGGAAGTCCTGACCCTCGGTATGGCCCGGATCGCGCCCGGTGGGGACAGGCATACGGTGGTGGAACAGCGCGATGGCAGACTGATCACGCGGCTGGTCCATGCCGCGCCGGTAAGCGGTCACTGTCCGTCCGTTGATATGCTGTTCGGTTCCGTTGCCCGGGAAGTGGGCAGGAACGCCATCGGCATCATCCTGACCGGTATGGGCCGCGATGGCGCGGAAGGACTGCTGGCCATGCGTCAGGCCGGTGCCCCGACGATCGCGCAGGACAAGGCATCATCCGTTGTTTACGGCATGCCGCGGGTCGCGGCCGAGATCGGGGCTGCGTGCCAGATTATCCCGCTTGATCAGATCAGTAACACTGCCATGGCTATTCATACGCGCTGATGTGACCTATCAGCAGGAAACAGAGAAACAGTAATCGACGCCGGCGAAGTGAACCGGGTCTGAAAAAAGAAAGAAGGGGAAGACAATGCCAGCCGCTTCACAGATCAGGGCTCTCGTCGTCGACGATCAGTCCTCCATCCGCCAGATCCTGGCCAACAGCCTAGCACAGATCGGGTTTGTAAACATTGCGCAGAGGAAGGACGGCAAGGAAGCTGTCGACTACCTTGAACAGAACCCGACGCATCTTGTCATCTCGGATTTCAACATGCCCGTCATGGACGGTCTGGCATTGCTGCGCGCCGTGCGCAGCAACCCGAAAACCCAGAAACTCGCCTTCATCATCCTGACCAGTGAAGCCAGCCGGGATCTTGTTCAGGAAGCGGTCAAGGCTGGCGTGAACAATTTCCTCGCCAAGCCCTATACTGTCGCCAAGCTGCGCGAAGCTCTGGAAAAGGTGTTCGGACCCATCACGTGATACATCCACCGGCAGTCGTGATGATCGTGCAGGGTGAGGTTGCCATTTCCGATGACCCTGCGGTCATTATGGGTACCCTTCTGGGGTCCTGCATCTCGGTCTGCATGTTCGATCCGATCGCCGGTGTGGGGGGGATGAACCACTTCCTGTTGCCTGAAGGGGGCAAAACCCCCGATGGAAGGGCAATGCGCTTTGGCATCAATGCAATGAATATGCTGGTCAGCGGTATTCTGAAGGCCGGTGGCGAGCATGAGCGCCTTCTGTGCAAGGCCTTTGGTGGGGCGACCATCGTGCCTTCCCTTGGGCGGATAGGGGAAGAAAATATCCGCTTTGTCATGCGGTATCTTGAGGAAAAGAACATTACCTGCGTTTCCCAGAGCCTGGGCGGGACACATGCCCGGCGCGTGCGGTTCTGGCCGACAAGTGGCCGGGTGCAGCAGAATCTGGTGTATGACGTGCCCGATATTGAATATCAGGAAGTCGCGCGCAGTCAGGATGAAATACCCGCCCAGCGGAAATGGGCAACTGCATCGGGCATACGCACGGAACCTTTGTGACGGCCGGGACAGGGAAGAAAAAGATCATGATGGAAACATATCCCGACGCAGGGCAGGCCGTGCCCTGCCGTACGACGACGGTGCATGACGCCCTGACCCGTGTCGTCCAGATTGCGGATACGGTGCATGGAGAGCTGCTGGATACCCAGCAGGCGGTGGACAGATGCGCCAGCGGTCATGCGCTGGACGATAGCGAAATGCAGAACCTGCAGAAGCTGGATGCGGCCACGCAGACGGTGGAGGCCCTTGCCACCGCGCTGAGAAACCTGATCGCCTGTTCAACCGGGGAAGCTGCGACAGTGAACGTGTCCAGCCTGTGCAGCGGGATCAGACTGGGTTCTGTCGTGCGGATACTGGAGGGGGAAAGCCCCGCTGATACGGCCGTATGTTCTGGTGAGATGGATTTTTTCTGAACCCGCCCCACCCGTAATATGCCGTCCCCATGGGGTTGTGTGCTTTGTGTAGCAGTGTTGCGCCCCTGTAAGGGAATATTGCACGAAGGGTATTCCCGGAATATCTACTGGGCTACTGTCTGGACTTCCCCCGCAGGGCATGACACGCGCCAGATCAGGAGGGACGGGAACCGATATCTATGAAGATCAAGTGCAGCCTCACGTTACTTTCAGCCATGGTTCTCGCAGGATGCGCCCCGGACCATATCGCCAGCCGCATGACCGGGCGGGAATGCAATGCCGGTTATATTCAGGAAGGCGAGGACTGGTGCGCCCCACCGGAGAGGCCGCCCGCCCCGCAGCCCTATTGCACGCAGAGCTGGAATGGCGTGGACTGCTGGAGCCGCCCTGATCTTATGCCGAACGTGGCGCGTGAAGTGTCGGAAGGGCCAACCGGGCTGACGCAGGACCAGAATGCGCAGCGGCTCAACATGCAGGTGAAGAAAATCCCGCCGACGAATGGCTATACACCCTAGGAAGGCCGTAACCGGGCACTTTCCCCGTTTTTCAGACCGCAGGTTCCGTTATTCATGCCGCATGATGCTTCCCGTCCTTCCCTCACGTCTCCTTCCGCTTCAGCGGTAAACAGGGGCAGGCATCCCGAAGGCAGCGGGGAAGCCCTGCAACTGGCGGGACGACCGGTGGAAGCTGAACGGGCCTATCAGGCCGCCCTTGCCAGAAACCCGGATGATGCCCGCACCCTGAGCAATTACGGGGGGCTGCTCTGTTCGCGTGGGCAGTTTGACAGGGCGCATGCCCTGCTGTCGCGTGCGGTAACACTGGCCCCGACACTGGCAGACGCCTGGTCCAATCTGGGCAATGCCCTACTGCAGCTTCAACGGTATGATGAGGCCATTGCCGCCTATAAAAACTGCCTGCAGCGCAATCCCGCCCATGCCCTTGCCCTTAGCAACATGGGCGTCGCCCTCGACCGGCGGGGCGCGCACGATCTTGCCCAGAAATTCCATCAGGTTGCGGTCCGGCTGACGCCGGATAATGAGCAGACACGTACGAACTACGCCCTGTCCCTTCTGGCGCAGGGTGAGTACCTCAAGGGTTTTGAGGAATATGAATGGCGCTGGAACACGCTGCGCCAGCGTCGGTACGGGATGGATGCGCCGCAATGGAAAGGGGAGGCTTTTCCCGACCGGACATTGCTGATCTATACGGAAGGGGGATTTGGCGACATGATCCAGTTCTCCCGGTTTATTCCGTCTGCCGCCGCACGCGGTGGCCGTACGCTTGTCAGTGCAAGGCGCGAGCTTCTGTCACTGCTTCGGCAGTCTTTTCCCGAATATACATTCATATCGTCGGACGATCCCGTTCCGCCGCATGACCTGCAATGCCCGGTGTTAAGCCTGCCCTATGCACTGGGCACGACGGTGGAAACCATTCCGTTCTCCAGCGGCTTTCTGAAGACAGACCCGCAAAAGGCAGCGTTCTGGCGCGAAAAACTGCATGAAGATGCGCCCGAAGGGACGCGCCCCCTGCGGATCGGTCTTGTCTGGGCTGGCGCGCCCCATGCCGAAGTGCAGGCGGCGGAACTGGCTGACCGGCGGCGGTCGACCAACCTTGCGACTTTTGCCCCTCTGGCCGGGATTGTCCCGGATGCCCTGTTCTACAGTCTCCAGATAGGGGAAAAGGCCGATCAGGCCAGAACACCACCCAAGGGTATGCGCCTGATCGACCATACGGCCCTGTTGCGGGATTTTAGCGATACGGCGGCCCTGATCAGCGCGCTGGATCTGGTTATCGCGGTTGATACCTCGACAGCCCATGTGGCGGCCGGAATGGGAAAACCCGTGTGGATGCTTTCACGCTACGACCAGTGCTGGCGCTGGATTTCCGGTCGTTCTGATTCGCCATGGTATGACAGCCTGCGTATCTACCAGCAGGCAAGGCCGCTTGACTGGTCGGAACCCATGCAGGCCATCTGCGCGGACCTGAAGGTATTTGCCCGTCAACATCCGCCTGCATAATAGCAGGTAGTGTATTGAACTGGATGCCTGTCCGTTCAGGGATACGGCGTCCTTCGCGCATCCCTGAACGTCAGTATCAGGTATTCAGGCTGTTCGCGGTATCATTGTCCGTCAGGCATAATGGCGGAAAGCTGGTATAGGCTTTCATGGTCGGATAGTACTGGTTCATCAGGTGATCGATGGATGTAGCGGTCAGAACCCGTCCGCCCAGTGAGGAATAGGCGATGTCCACCGTTGTCATGGGCAGGCAGTTCTTGATCATTTTTCTCGCCCCCAGCGGCGAAATGGCATAGCCGCATATGCCAAATGTCTGGGTCAGGGGAAGGGGAAGGCTGGTGACATCCATATCCCGGAATTTATTGATCCCCATGCGCACGCTGTCCTGCGAAAATACGGCAACACACTGCGTAATGCCCGGCAGCAGTTCAAACTGAAGCGCTGTATCGGAATTATTGCCCCACAGGATAATATCCCAGTCTTCTGGCAGGCTGGCTATGACCCGCGCGCTTTCCTGTTCGAAATTACGGCATAGAAAGGCATCGTCTTCAAAAATATGGGCGGGCGTGCCGTTCTTGGCCACGAGGCCCCACAGGGCGACATGCGCAAGGCCTGACCCGATCGCGCCACGCGTAAACTGACAGGATTCCGACAGGAGATTCATGCGCTTGAACTCCTCAACGTCCATCTTTGCGCCATCGACACCGGGGGAGCGGACTATGTCGGGAAGATGGGCATTGGCACGCCGGAAGCGTTCGGTCCGTTCCGGTGTCCTGTCGAGACTGATGACGAATTTCTGCAAGGTCTAATTCCTGTTATAAAACGAAGACGTCCTGATGAAAGGAAGTCGGTGGTCCTGATCGCAGGGCCGGACAATCAGGGCTTATGGGTTGTGTCAGATGCTGCCGGACGGGATTGTAGGAACCGTCGATAGGGGGGGCAATAGCCCGGTACCGTTTCAGCAATCAAAACGGGCGGCAAGCTGAACCTGCCGACAGTTCGGGTGATGTATCCGTTTTTCTTCCCCACCTGAAACGGATGAATATCAATATCCCCCGGTTTCGATCCATTGATGCAGCGCCCGGGCGACTTCGGGTATAACGGATGCAAGGGATCTGTCCGGAGCACGGAAAATCCGCATGTCGGGATACCATGGGGTCGTATGCCCCTTATCCCCCCACCGCCAGCACGCATCCTGTCGGCTCAGAAGCCATACCGGCCGCCGTAACGCCCCGGCCAGATGGGCAGGCGACGTATCGACCGAAAGGACCAGATCAAGGTTTTCCATGATCGCGGCGCTATCCGCCATATCATGCACTTCGTCCATGGGATCGAAAACAGGTACGCCGTGCGATTGCGCAAGCTGGGAACGGGCCGAACCGAACTGGAGATTGACGAGCGTTGCATCCAAGGATGAAAAAAGCGGGACCATTTCAGCCACTGTCATGGAACGCCGCCTGTCGAGGGCGACATTCTCGATCCGGGCACGCCGCTCCCCCGCCCAGACGATGCCAATCCGCGGACGTCGTTTGGGCAGGATCGTGGAAAACCGCTCAATATCGGTTGGACAGGCCCGTAGATAGGGGGCCGGCATCATGCCGTCTTCAGCGGATGTCATGCCGGTTATGAAGGGCAGGTCGGGAATGGGGGCGGCATAATCATAACCTGCCGTTATCTGGAAATCCTCCATCTGCACGATGGGCAGGGCGGGAAAGGATAATGTCATCAACCGCACAAGCTGGGCTGAAACGACCAGCGTGATCTGGCCTCCCAGCGCCTGCAGGGCAGGAAGGAAACGAATGAACTGTAACGTGTCACCCAGTCCCTGCTCCTGATACAGGACAATTTTCTTTCCCTGTATGGCATCGCCGTGGCGCAGGCGTGGCAGGCTGGAAACAGGGGCAATCCTGCCGTCAATATCCGGACTGCGGCGGGCGTAGCGTGCCCATCCCTGCGGGTAATGCCCGGACTTGAGCAGGGCTGTGGCATAGGTAAAGGATATGCCTGCATGGTCGGGTTCCGCCTGCAGGGCATTTTCCAGATAGGGGAGGGCCTCGGTCGAACGGTTAAGGTAGAGCAGGGCGACGGCCATATTGTTCAGCAGGCCCGCTGTGATCTCCCCGGTTTCAAGCCATGCGGCCAGAATCTGGAATGCTTCGCGGGGATAACCTGAATCAAGCAGGGCTTTTGACAGGCGGAACGTGGCTACCCTGCGGTGTTCAGGGGAATGGGCGATAATACGGGAAAAAACCGCACAGCCCCCCGATACGTCGCCCCGGGCGATAAGGGCTTCGGCCAGAAATAGCTGGGTACCCACGTTGTGAGGGTCAAGCAGGACGCATTTTTTCAGTAAGGCAACGGCGATATCGTACCGTCCGGTATGTTTCCATACGACCGTAGCGCAGGCTTCGATCAGGGGGACATTATCTGGCGATGCCGCAGCCGTTGCGAGGGCGAGGTGTAAAGCCTTGATTGCATCCCCGGCCTGACACAGCGTATCACAGTGCCGGATCAGGTCCGCGGGGGATAAGGGGGGATGTCCACCGTTATCTGCATGTTCAGCATGTGACGGGCGCTCGGTTGGCTTTTTGTCGGGTAGCACAGGATTGACGCCTCTCGTCTCACTCTTAACACTTACTGGTTCTGTCTTAGCCCCTCGACAGGACTGATGTCATGTCACGCCCATGAAATCGGAGAGTTTCCTGTGGATCGACCGTATTATTCGTCGCCCGACACACGGGGGATTATTGTTTTAATATATGGCGGAATAATATAAATAATAACCAATTATATGGTTTATAATAAATATATCGAAAAGTTTTCTTATCGATAAGGAAATATATAATGAAAAATATAGCATTTGTCGGTACGGGATACGTCGCTGATTATTACATGCGTACATTGGAAAATTATCCTGACCTTCGTCTGGTCGGCGTATGGGACAGGGATAGCCAGAGACTGCCGGTTTTCTGCCGTTTCTATAAAATCCGCCCTTATGACAGTCTTGAGGCCCTGCTGTCCGACAGGGCGGTGGACATCGTCATTAACCTGACCACGCCCGAAAGCCATTTCGAGATCAACAGGGCGGCGCTGGAAGCGGGCAAGCATGTATATTGCGAGAAGCCGCTGGCGATGTCGCTGGAAGAAGCCAGAATACTGATCGCGCTGGCTGCGGAAAGGAAACTGATCATCTGCGGGGCGCCTGCCAATGCGCTGAGTGATGCTTTCCAGTTGACCCGGAAACAGCTTGATGGCGGGACGCTGGGAAAGCCCACCCTGGTATATGCGGAAATGGAAGACGGGCCGGTCTTCATGTCGAACTGGCAGAAATGGAAAAGCCGTTCCGGTGCCCCATGGCCGGGTGTCCATGAGTTTGAAATTGGCTGTACTCTGGAACACGCCGGGTATGCGTTAAGCTGGCTGGTGGGTCTGTTTGGACCGGTCGAACGGATGTCAGCTTTTTCCGCCCTTACGTTTCCGGACAAGGGCGAGGAAACCCGGAAACTGAAACTGGCCCCGGATTTTTCTGTCGGCTGCCTTGTGTTCCGTTCCGGCGTTGTCGCCCGCCTGACCTGCGGTCTGGCGGCCCCGCGTGACCGTTCCATGACGATTTTGGGCGAGAAAGGCATGCTGACGGTACGGGATCTGTGGGATAATCGCTCCCCTGTAAATCTTGCCACGCATTATCAGCGATCGCTGTTGCAGAAAGTGGTGGACGGTATTGAAAGCCGGCTGGGACGGCGGTTGCCGTTCCGTCTGTACAAAGGCAGGACCGTACCGTATCCGGCAGCCGCACAGGCAGCAAAACTTCCGGCCTATCCATCGCAGATCGATTTCATGCGCGGGATTCAGAAACAGGCAGAAGCAATACAGTCGGGACAGGCCCCGTTCTTTTCCGGTCAGGTACTGCTTCATCTGACCGAACTGGTCCTGAACCTGCATGCAGGCGCACATGATTACCAGCTTACAACCAGCTTTGAGGCATCAGAAGCGTAAGGATGATAGGCCAATATCCGGCGGAAGCAGGATATTGGGGATCAGGGTGGCAGATGCCCCATTATGGGAGCGCATACCCTGATCCATTCACGACAATGGGGACTTTCTTGCAGTCCTGTTCCCTATTGGGACGCAGACATGGCGGGAACCGCCAGTGCCTTGTGATCGTGTTGCGTCAACAGATTGAATACCGGACCGCTTTCATCCATCTGTCTGTCCCCGACGCGATTGGCAATCCAGTCCAGCGTCGGTCGGTCGGATGCCTGCGTCGCATCCGATGCCAGCCGCAGGGCAAGTGCCTGCTGCTTCTTGGTCAGGGCGCCCTGTTCGGGGATTTCGGCCTGGACCATCTGGCGTACCTCGCCTGTAGCGGCGGCCCATTCTCCCCGGCTTTCGTAAATGCGCGCACTCATGTCCAGGGACGCCACATTCGTATCCCCGCTCAGGATGGAAAGCGTAGCCGCCTGATTGCCGCTTGCCAGCGCGATCTGGGCCTGCATCCTGCGTCTGGCCGCTTTCATGTCATCTGACAGGTCGGGATCATCCGTGCTGTCCAGCGCGGCGGTCGCATCCTGCGGGCGTTTGCGGGCCAGATCGGCACTGGCAAGCCCCTCTCCCGCCAATGCGCGCAGGACGGGTGAATCAAGCAGGGGGATTGCATCGGAAAAAGACTGCGCGGCTTCATCGGGCAGCCCGAGCGCCAGAAGCATCTTTCCGTAAGCAAGCAGGATTTCCGCCTTTTGCGGGCCGGGCGGAAGTGTTGGCAGATGCGCCCGTAATACCGCCGCATCATGCACGATGGTATCCTGATCCTTTTCCCGCGCACCCGCGCTGGCGATCCTGGCCAGACTGTGGAAGAGCAGGGGCGTTACCGTGCTGTCCACCACGGGCGGTACGGCGGTCTGTGCCCTGTCGATGGCGGCAAGCGCATCGTTCCATTTTTCCGCCCGCATATACGCATCGGCCTGCAGAAGGCGGACCGAGCCTTCCCGCCCGGCCAGACGTGCATCGGGAATAATGGTTTCATAGGCATCGGCTGCTGCAGCGGGTGTAATACGCCCGTCGGCAAGATCGATTGAAATTACCTGCTCAAGGGCTTTTTCGGCCACCAGCGGGTTCTTGTCACGCGCCAGTTTCTGGAAACCGGCATAGGCCAGCTTGCGCTTGCCCATCCGCAATCCCCTGAATGCCGCGGCAAGCTGATATGGCGAACCATCAGGCATGTCATCAAGGGCGGACAGATCCTCTCCCGATCCATAACGGCCAATTTCCTCAGCCACGCCGGGCAGGATGGTATTGCGGATGGGAAGGGGATAACTCTTCAGCCGCCCAAAATCGCGGGCAAGCAGGTGGGCGGCTTCCGCATCATGGCCGCCGGTGGCCGCCAGATAAAGCCCACGCCATACCTGCGATGCCCGTTTCTGCCCATCCGGCCACGGCCCGGCCAGCAGGGATGCCCCATCAGGATTGCCGCTGAGCAGTTCGGATGCCGCCAGCAGGAAATTGACATCCGGGCGCGCGACTTCTTCGGGATCATCTTCAAGCGCAACGGTCAGGATACCGCGCGCTTCAAGAAAACTTCCCATGCTGAACGCCGCCCGCGCGGCATCCATACGGCGTGCGAAACGCTTCCCCGGTTCTGAATCTGCGGCGGCGAGGGTTGCGTCATGAAAACGCTTTTCAAGCGCCTGATCGGACAGGTTGCGAAGACCGAGCCAGTTGAGGTCGATATCACTGGCATAAACCGCAGCCGCGCTGTCCGGAACGGCTTTGCCGGAACTGGTCAGAAGGGCGCCTTCACCGGTGGCCCGCATGCCGATATCGGGGGAGCGGACGGCGACGACCACGCCTTCTGTTGTTGGCCATACGGTATAACCGTCTCCCTCCCGCGCGGACAGTATGCCGCCATCATCGGAAGCAGAGGTGCCGACCAGAAGCGGAAGGCCGGAAGCGGGGTCGGTAATCGACAGGACCCGTCCCGCATGGCGCATCGGGTACAGGATACCGTCATCGGTCTGCCGGGGATTGATGACGCGCCTGTCCCCGTAATCGTTGCCCGGCGGGGGCTTGTCACCCAGTACCCATCCTTCCGCCTGCTGTGACAGGTAAAGCTGCCGGGTATCGGGCAGCCGTACCTGGATCAGGGTTGCATCGGGCAGGGTCTTGACGGTCAGGGTCGAAAAAATACCATCGCCGCGCAGGGCGCTGGTATCCATCGGTTCGGCATTATCCACCACAATCGTGAAGTTGTCGCCGCTGCGGAACCCTGCAATCCCCATGCCCGCCGGCAACGGTATCAGGATGCGGTCGGTCGAAGGCGTGGCCGGATTGGGGGCCTGGGCAGCAGTCGTGG
Organism: Komagataeibacter saccharivorans; assembly: GCF_004348195.1. Classification (NCBI taxonomy): domain Bacteria; kingdom Pseudomonadati; phylum Pseudomonadota; class Alphaproteobacteria; order Acetobacterales; family Acetobacteraceae; genus Komagataeibacter; species Komagataeibacter saccharivorans. Next base: position 83,862 of record NZ_CP036407.1, read on the forward strand.
GGGCCGCCTGTGCGGGGGCTGCTTTCTGTCCCTTTGCCGGTGTCGCGGGTTTGCTGGCCTGCGCGGGCTGTACGGGCGGGACAATGGTATCAAGAACCGTTGCCTGCCAGCCGCCCGGCATGCCCGGCGGCAGCATGCCTGCGGAAAGGGTGCCGTTCTGTGGCGGAGCTGCTGCTTGCGTGGCGGCGGCGGATGGTGTGGATGTCGGTGCCGATTTGGCCGGATCAGGCGTGGCTGTCCGGGTGTGGTGCTTTCCGTGGCGGCGGGCATGCGTGTGCTGGTCCGCCGCCAGAACCGGCGTCATGGCAGAGCAGGACAGGAGCATGATAACCGGAAGCGCGATATAGCGTCTTACGCCTGGGGACCTGCTGAAAAACACGTATCGTCAATCCTGAAGAGGGAACGCAGTACCCATCCCGTCACGTCATGAAACCATCGGGCGACATCGTACGCTGGCAGCCCGGTACGTTGCGCAGGCTGTCCATATCAATCCTATGAAGCATTACGGGGTTATTTCCGGCCATCTGTCCTGATCAGATGGCCGGATACGTCCGTACCGGCAAACAGCAGGGGAAATCCGTAACCTGTCTGCATGGTGACAGGGAACCCCATGCGCGTGCGTGCTCAGGCAAGCAGGTTGACAAGGCTCTGCGCCGAGGAATCTTTTTTCTGCGAGTGGGAGGAGGGCACGATCTGCCCGGTCGCGTCGAACTGGGTGGACGAACGGGAGCCGTCAACACCGCTGGAGACGATATTGACGCCCACGCCAGCCGTATTTTCCGGCTGGGTGGCACGATGGGCAGCATGCACCACATTTGTCGTTCCCGCACGCATGCTGGAAGCGAGCGCTGCCGCTGCCGTTGTATCTGTCATCTTGTCGTCCCTCAAAACTCGCAAAAACCGATAGAAAACACGTCCCGCGCTACGGCCGGAAACCTTCCTGACAGGAAATCCCGATCGCAACGACTGCCGGTTTATTCAACCGCTGATTTATACCCTTTCAGATTATGGGATAGCCATGACTTAGCCAAGGTGTTTTTTGGTCATGGTGTAAATGGATGTTAAGGTTGATACTGTTGTCTTCGACCATGGGCTTTCCCGGAAAAGCCGTTATTCTCCCCGTATGGGGCTGACCTTCGGGCGCACGGCGACATACGGTCCGTGCGTAGACGGCTTTCGGTATTTGTGACGGAAGAGAGTATGCGGATACTGTGTATTAGTGACAGTTCGATCCACGGTGATGCAAGACCGTGCAACGGACTGGCGAAAGCTGCGGTGGAAGGGTCCGTGTCGATGACGATGTCAGGACCGGAAGGGGTTGTCGAAACACTGCGCCGCTCCCAGTACGATATTGCGGTTATCCAGCAGGTGGCGCCGGATATGAAGCTGTTACGCCACATCCGCAACAGCCGTATTCCCACGCCCATCATGATTATTGCCCGTGACATAACGCCTGCGGGCGTGGCCGGGGTCCTGTCCATCGGGGCGGATGACTGCGTACCGGCTTCGGTCGATCCCATAGAACTTCTGGCGCGCCTGCGGGCGATTATCCGGCGGGCCAGCGGGCATGACAGCCTGACGCTTCATATCGGGCGCCTGACGGTCAGTGTTGACCGGCGTGAAGCCCAGATTGACGGGAAGCCGGTTCCCCTGACCCGCCGGGAATATGAGATTGTCGAACTTCTGGCGCTGCGAAAGGGGCAGGCCCTGAGCAAGGAAGCCGTGCTTGACAATCTGTATGCGGGACAGAGCGAACCCCATGGCAAGGTCATTGATGTCATGATCTGCCAGATACGCAAGAAAATGCGTAATATGGGAATTGAGGAACCGTTCACCACCTTATGGGGAATTGGTTATCGCCTGAATGAAGACGCTTTCATCCCGCTGGGTGCGCGGACGAAGGATTTCGACCAGACTGTCCGTCAGACCGCGCGGGAGTCCAGCATTCCGGTCACGGCCGGGATTGCAATGGCGCCTTCTGGCACGATGGACATCCTGTAAAACATGCTTTCTTTCCGGTCTGTGGTCATGAACTCCATGTCCGCATGACCGGAAGCAGAAGTGCGAGGGGGAACCATCGCGCGGTTCCCCTCATCGCCGGTGGATCACACGTCGCTACGTAGCGCCAGCGCCCCCTGCGGGCCGGTGCGGATGGCATAGCGACCGGATGCGACATACCCTGTCGATGTTTCCTGCGCCGCATCCACGACAATTAGCTTTATAAGGGCGTTCTGGGCATCAATCGCGTTTTTCAGCAGTTTGCGATTTGTCTTTACCAGCGCACCGAAACGTTTTGCCGCGTCTTCCGCTTCCGGGGGCAGGACGGGGGGATGGGGCGTTCCCGCTGCCTGTTCTTCCCTGGAGGACAGGATATCTTCAAGCGTCTGCATTTCTTCCTGCTTCATGGGCAGAAGGGCGACGACTTCCTTCAGGTCTCCGGCCAGCAGGAACCCGTTTTCCTTTTCGAGGACGGTGCAGACCTTCTCGAAGCTCTGAAGCAGAAGAGTGTCCGATTTATCCGGTTCGGATGTCATGACTGTGCTTTCTCCTGCATGGCCAGCATCTGCCGGTATACACTGTCAGCCAGTCCGATCCCGCCGTTATTGGCGATCTGTTTGCCCATTTCCTGAACCTGGAGCGAACGGAACTGGGATTCTCCCGCCCCACCGCCAAACATTCCTTCGGACGTATCAACGGTATCGAACATGGGCTGCAGCAGTTCGCCGATGGTCATGCCTTCGAATTCCACCGCCGCGCGACGCGCCTTTTCCGCCATGGCGGGATCGACGCTGTCCTGTCCCGAGGCGGACTGCTGGCTGGCAGAGGCCACGGAACTGGCTATGCTTCCTACACTCATGCTCTTGCTACCTTACCTCAAGATCGGCCTGCAGGGCTCCATCCGCCTTGATGGCCTGTAGAATACTGATCATATCCCGTGGTCCCATCCCCAGCGCGTTCATACCAGATACGAGACTGGCAAGCGTCGGCCCCTCACGCAGTATACCCAGACGATGGGAATTGTCGGTACTTGCATTGATCTGCGTCTGGGGCACGACAGCGGTGGTGCCGTAGGAGAAGGGGGCCGGCTGGACCACCTGCGGCATTTCGGTAACCTGGATCGTCAGGTTTCCCTGCGCGATGGCAACGGTGCTGATGCGTACGTTGTCGCCCATGACAATGGTGCCGCTGGCCTCATCCACCACTACCTTGGCCATGGTATCGGGTTCGATGTTGAGATCGCCGATACGGTACAGGGTCTGCGCCGGATCGCGTCCCGCCAGATTGACGGCGATGGTACGGGGATCATCAACCCGCGCGACACCGCGGCCGATATACTGGTTGATGGCGTTGGCAATCCGTGTGGCGGTGGTGAAATTGGGATTATGCAGGGAAAGGTGGATGAACCCGGTCGAGCCCAGCGATACCGGCACCTCACGTTCGACCACGCCACCATTGGCGATATGGCCGTTGGTGGGGATGTTGCGTGTTATGCTGGCGGCAGCGCCCGTCGCGGCAAAGGCGTTGGTCACCAGCGACCCCTGCGCCACGGCATAGACCTCCCCATCCGCGGCCTGCAGCGGGGTGACAAGCAATGTGCCCCCCGTCAGGTCGCGGGCGTCACCGACGGCGGAAACGGTCACGTCGATATGCCCGCCGCCATGGGAAAAGGGCGGCAGGGTTGCCGTGACCATTACGGCCGCCACATCATGTGTCTGAAGCTGGATTTCCTGATCGCGGATGTTCACGCCCAGCCGGTTGAGCATGCCGATCAGTGTTTCACGGGTGAAGATCGTGTTGGTCAGACGGTCGCCCGTGCCATGAAGGCCGACAACAAGGCCGTATCCGACCAGCTGGTTGTCCCGCACGCCTTCATAATCGACGATGTCCTTGACCCGGACCGTTGCCGCGCACGCAGGCGGTATCGGGGCGACTGTGACGGACAGGACAGTCATCGCCATCAGCGAAATGACCCAGCGCGATAGCCCCGCCATTCCTGTCCCCCGGCCACGAAATGCAGAGAAGCCCCTGTCACGGCTAAAGGCAGGCATGGCTGCCATACTCGATCGTCGCCTTGAGGCGATTCCTCATGGAACTGGTCACCCTTGTATTCTAGCCGATGTCTTTTCAAAGACAAGCCATGGCCTGTTACGCGATACGCCATGCCCATCGTGCATAGTCCTTACGCGCAGCCATAATGCCAGAAAAGCCGACTGCAAAGATAAAAGCCGCATGCCGGATCTTAAACCGGTGTCATGATCCGGCTTGAACAGCATGGCCCCCGAAGCATCGTATGGATCATGCGGGCACGCGGTGTCATGAATGACGCCATTGAGGTGGATATTGCACTTTCGGCCCCGGACGTATTCATGCCATATCATCACGGCCCTTCAGGGGATGTTCCGCAATAACCGCAATGGATGCCGTGCTTGTCCCGATTATCCTGCCCCCATGCCTGCCGGGCCATAAGGGGGCTGACGTCATGATGCCCCGTTCATCACGTGCGACCGCAGCGGGTGCCCCGGGATCTGCTGGTCAGGCTGCCTGTCGTGACCAATCGGCTGTGACGGACTGAAAACATGTCCGTTTTCCCGTATCGGCATGGGGCGGCCTTCATGGCTGCCGCCATAATGTTTCATTTTGTGTATGATGCGCGGGCGCGCTCGCCAGAGGCATCACAGTGCATGGCGGCGACCGCGCAGGCTGAACGCGCCCTGCATATCCCCGATGGTTTCCTGTCCGCCATGAGTCGGGTCGAAAGCGGCAGACCAGAACCCGATGGGGTCATTGCCGCATGGCCGTGGACCGTCAATGCCGCAGGCGTCGGATATCATTACGCCAGCCGGGATGAAGCCATCGAGGCGGTGCGGACATTCCGCCAGCAGGGGATCGTATCGATTGACGTGGGCTGCATGCAGGTCAACCTGCAGCAGCACCCCAATGCCTTTTCCTCCCTCGATCAGGCTTTCGATCCCCTGCGCAATGCGCTGTATGCCGGTAATTTCCTGATCCAGATGTATGAGAAAACGGGAAGCTGGCCACGGGCGGCGGCGGCCTACCATTCCCAGACACCGGGTATCGGTTCGGCCTATCAGTGGAAAGTTCTGGAAACATGGGCCGTCCCGCAGGACGAACGCGGCGCGCAGCCCAACGCGAAACGTGGGACTGCGGCATCCAGTCCTGTCGTGCAGGCCGCAACCCTGCCCAATGGGCTGGTTTTATCCCAGCAGCGTAAACCGATGCTGATATCCGCCCCGACGAACGCAAACGGGGAAGCCCCGCCTCGTGCCGCAAGGGTATTCCGCCCGTTCACGGGTAGCAGCCATTTCGAGGAACCCGCACCCCACAGGCCCGCCATGAGCGGTATGCGGGGACGGACACTGGCATCGTATCGGGCAACCCCCGTCGCGCTGGCAGGGCAACGGTAACGGATTGATTGCCATGGCCCGGCGGCGGGGAGCGGGCCTGCGTCCATCCATGCCTTAACCCTGCATACGGAAATGCACGGGCTGGCCGGTTATCGGGATGGAATTGAGGGGATCAGTCCGCTTTCCATGCCTTGACCCATTGTTGCAGGGCTGCACCGACTTCCTGCAGGACGGGATCAAAACTTTTTTCGCGCGCGCGGAAGACACGCATGCCCGGATACCACGGTGATGTATCGCTCGTATCCCCCCATCGCCAGCAGGCATCCCATCGGCTGACAAGCCATACCGGCCGTCCAAGGGCGCCAGCAAGGTGAACGGGCGACGTATCCACGGAAATGAGCAGGTCTATGCTTTCCATAATGGCGGCGGTATCCGCCATATCCCGCACTTCCCCCATCGGGTCGAACAGTGGCTGACCCTGCCATTGGGTAATTTCGGACCGGGGCGCGCCGAACTGGAGATTGACCAGCGTGGCGTCCACCGGGCACAGGGCGGCACCCATCTGCGCAAGTGTGGTTGAACGGCGTTTATCGGCGGCGACATGTTCGGACTGCACCCGACGTTCCCCCGCCCAGACAAGGCCGATGCGTGGCCGGCGGGGCGGCATGGTGGCAGCAAAGCGTGCGACATCGGCCGCATCCGCCCGAAGGTAGGGAATGGGGGCCGGAACCTCGCTTTCGGACATGACCCCGGCGATATAGGGCAGATCCGGGATGGGGGCGGCATAGTCGTAACCCTCTGCGGGCGCGAATTCCCGGATCAGCCTGATCGTCACATCGGGATAGGAAAGCTCCAGCAGGCGCCGCAATGACGGCAGGATGGCAAGCGTCACCTCGGCGCCCTGTTCCACCAGATAAGGAACGCTGCGGATGAACTGCAGCGTGTCACCCAGCCCCTGTTCCTGATAGAGGATGACTTTCTTTCCGGCCAGATCGTCGCCATGGCGCAGGCGCGGCAGGGACATGAACCACCACTGGACGCCATTGGTTATCGGCACCCGTTTGGCGTAATAGGGCCATCCCTCGCGGTAGTTGCCGGATTTGAGAAGCGCCATCGAATAACCGAAGCTGATGGTCGGGTTTTCAGGCGCCAGCGTCATGGCTTTCTCATACCATGGTACCGCTAGGGCGGACTGGCCCAGACGCTCAAGCGCACAGCCCATGTTGTTCAGCAGTGCGGCATTGGGGTCCACTTCCTTGAGCCAGAAGGAAAGAACCTGCAACGCCTCCATCGTGTAACCAGCTTCAAGCAGCGACATGGAGATATGTTCGCACAGGCTGGTCCGCTGCCCCGGATACTGCTCCATCATTTCGGAGAAGATCCTGCATCCGCCGGTAATGTCGCCCCCGGCCATGATCGCATCGGCCAGAAACATGCGGGCGTTAAGGTTGTTCGGCTCATGCGCCAGCACGTTGCGCATGAGTGTGGCCACGATGTCATGACGCGATGTGTGCTTGGAAATCATGCCCGCAGCCGCCATGACCAGAGTGGTCTTGGCCGGGTGCAGGGAAACCAGTTCAAGCGCCAGACGGAGCGCATCAACCCCCTGGCCGCGCATGAACAGGGCTTCGCCCGTCTGGATCAGGTTTTCCGCGGTGGGCGATTTCAGCAGGGCGTTGCGCCACACATCCACGTTCAGGGGCTGCAGATCTTCATTACTGTAGGGTACCGCCACTGCTGTTTCCTGCATCGTGCTTCCTGTGTCTCGTATGGGATTACGGACCGCAGCCGACATCACGCCTGTTCCGTGGGCTTGAAGCCTTCAATCCCTTTGTCCGGGCATCTTAAGGGACGCCACCGTCAAAAGCGAGGGGGCGACAACTTTCCCCACAGTCTGATTTGCCATGACATTTTTCCTGTCGGGCGCAGTGATGAAACGTCGCCAGATGCAGGTTTTTCAGGGAAGATCCGGTGGCCGATTTCGTGTTACAATTCGTTTTGCGCGCACGGAACCGGCTCCTGCGGCCATAACCGCGCATCCCGTGGCGGCACGGTGCTGTTAAGCCTGCGTAATACCCGTTTTCCCTGCTTGCTCAACACCCGCGATAACGGCTACTTTCCCCGCAAACCCGTCCCCTGTGACACAATGATACACGGACCGCACAGCCAACGCCTGCTACCGACTGCGCCGGAAACGCCACGTTGCTAGGATTTACGGAAGGAAATGTAATTCTTGAATACTGCCGATGGCACATCAGTCAAGAAGCAGGCCGACAGTAAGCTGACTGACAGGGCCACCACGGCGCGGCTGAAACTGTCATCCGCGTCAGGCAGCATTCTCCGCTCGGCTGAAGCAATGCGCAAGGGCGGGTGGAAAGCCGTACCCTGGCGTTCGCTCATTCCCGGCACCGATATCGGCCTCGCGCTTGGCGTGGTCCTGCTGCTTTCCATCCTGATCCTGCCGCTGCCGACATTTATCCTCGACATGGGGCTGTCGCTGTCGATCACGTCATCGGTTCTGGTCCTGATGGTGGCGCTGTTCCTTGAGCGCCCGCTGGATTTCACGTCGTTTCCGACCCTGCTCCTGCTGACTACCCTGCTGCGCCTGTCGCTGGAAATCGCAACGACCCGCCTTATCCTCAGCCACGGCAACGAAGGCAGCTATGCTGCCGGGCATGTGGTGGCGGCCTTCGGCGGGTTCCTGATGGGCGGGGATGTCGTTATCGGGGGGATCGTGTTCTGCATCCTGCTGGTGGTGAATTTCATGGTCATCACCAAGGGTTCGGGACGTATTGCGGAAGTAGCGGCGCGCTTCTTCCTTGATTCCATGCCCGGCAAGCAGATGGCGATCGATGCGGACCTGTCCTCAGGTGCGATAAACGAACGCGCGGCCCGCCAGAAGCGCAAGGAACTGGAAGAGGAAAGCGCTTTCTACGGCGCAATGGATGGTGCGGCCAAGTTCGTGCGTGGCGATGCGATCGCGGGCATCATCATCACCGTCATCAATATCGTTGGTGGTCTGGCGATTGGCATCATGCGACACGGCATGCCGCTGAGCGAGGCCGCGAGCACCTTCACGACCCTGACGGTTGGTGACGGACTGGTATCGCAGATACCCTCCCTGCTTGTTTCGACCGCAGCCGGTATTGTCGTGACCAAGGGGGGAACGGACGGATCGGCCGATGTCATGCTGGTCCGGCAGTTGGGTGGCAATCCGAAGCCGCTGGCGATTGCGGGCGTTCTGTCCGCCCTGTTCGCCTTCATGCCCGGCCTGCCTGCCATGCCCTTCCTTGTTATCGCCATTGCGGCGGGGTTCGGGGCGTGGATGCGCCATAAGGTCGCGGTCGACGATACGGATGGTGATGTGACCGAGGTATCGGCCGAGCCTGCCACCGCCCCGATTTCCGAAATAATGAAACTGGATCTGCTGCGGCTGGAGCTTGGTTTTGGCCTGCTGCCGCT
>NZ_CP036406.1:0-183533 GCF_004348195.1 Komagataeibacter saccharivorans
ACGAAATCATCAACGGCACGGGGCTGGGCACGGTCATCCGCGAAGAAAAAGCGTGACGCATGTCCGGACCCACAAACGATGCCGTGATACTGTCTTCATGAAACGAAACCACCTTCTGCTCGCGGCGCTGCCGCTCCTTGCCGGATGCGCGGCGCATCCGGACACGGCGCCCGTCGATGTGACCACACCGGGACTGCCTTCGCCCGAACTGGCGCTCCAGCACAGTATCGACCGCGTTCACAGTTTCATGGGGAGCCTGAACCAACGGCTGGACGTGCCATCCCCGGTAGCGGCCCCACCCGGCGCGGCCGAAGCCGCGCTGGCGAAGACGGCTCCCGCTGCCGCGCCATCCGCATCACCCGCGCTGCCTGCGCGGGCCGCCACGCCGCAGGCTGCCCGTCCCGATCCCGCGCCCGTCTACGGCAAGGGCGGTATCGTATGGTTCGCCTATGCGGATGGCTCTCCTGTCATCACCTGTGCTGCGGGCGATCTGTGCATTGTGCGGCTGCAGGCGGGCGAGACGGCATCGCAGGATGCGGCAGTACTGACCGGAAGTGCCGGCTGGCGGGCCGATGTGGTGCGCGGCACGAAGGGCGTGCACGCAGGTTGGGCAGTCGCCATTTCAGCGACATCACAGGCGACCGGGGCCGTCCTGCGACTTGTGACCAACCGGCGTTCCTACATCCTGCGCCTCACACCCCATGCACCGAGCATGCGGACGGTGGCCTTTGCCTATGGCGCGAATGATCCGGTTTCCCAGCCGGAACCGGCCTGGACACCCGCCAGCGGGACACAAGACAGGTCGCCTCCCGACTTTTCCTACCGCATGAGCGGTGCGGAACCATCATGGAAGCCCATGCGCGTGTATCGCGACGGCGGCCGGACATACATCCAGTTTCCACCGGGGGGCATCAATGCCGCGCCCCGCCTGGTCATCGTCTCTCCGCAGGCATCAGGCGTGCAGGATTACGCGACGACCGGAGATTCCTACATCGTCAACCGGCCCGTCGATGAGGCCCTGCTCATCGGACGCGAAGCCGGTTCCCCCACAATCCGCATTGTCCATGGAGGAAAGCAGTAATGCGACTGCGCCATCATGCCGCCGGCCTGTCCATTGCCGTAGCCCTCGGCGGCTGCGCAGGGCAGGCCCCTGACGCGACCTCCCATATTTCGGGCGCGACGTTTCGCGATACGTCGGCATTGACCGTCTTTATTGCCGATATTCTTGCCAACAGCATGGACGCGCCCCAGTCGACGATCCAGCTTCTGCCGTATTCGGGTCCGGATACGGACCACGCACAGATCCTGCTGAGCGACACACTACGCGAGCGCGGCTTTGCCATCTCACCGGAAGGCATGCGTTATCCGGGCGCCCACGGCGTGCGATACGCCGTCTCGCCGGTCGGCCAGAACCTGCTGCTCGAACTCGATGTCGATGACGCGGATGCAACCTGTCTTTACGGCCATGACGAAGACGGCGCCCTCCAGCGCGTGGGCAGTTGCACATTGCGCGCAGGCTCCACCCTGACCCTGCGCATCCCCAGGGCAGGACCGGCCGGTATGGCGATCCACCCGGTCAGTCATTCGGTCGCAACACCGACCGCACCCGCTGCGCCGCCTGTCGAAATCTGGTCGCTTGTCGAAGGCCAGCCCATCCGCGACCAGATGATCGCATGGGGCGACCGCGCCGGATGGAAAGTCATCTGGCCGCATTCCCTGAACTGGACCGTGCCAGCGATGACCTCCTTCACCGGCGACTTCGTCAAGATCATGGGCGACGTCGTGCGCACCATCTCGGACGAAGGCAAATCCATTCACGCCGACTTCCATGCCTCGAACCGCATGCTGGTCGTCACATCCCCGGGCGGAGACAGCCGATAATGAAACCGTTCCGCACCCTTGTCGGATCCTGCGCCCTTCTTGCCCTTCTCGCAGGCTGCAAGGATTTCAACACCGCGCACCGAAGCGAAGACGACATCCGCAAGTTCGCGCGAGAAAACCACGTCCCTGACCAGCCGGTCGTCACATTCAGCGACAAGCCCTGGCTTCTGGGGGACAGCATCCGGGACGTGGATCCGGTGCCCGAAACCCTGCTGCGACCGGCCGGCCTGACATTCGCACGCCCCATGTCGCTGCGCGATCTCGTCATGGCCGCAAGCCGGGTGACGGCAATCCCTGTAAGGATAGCCCCGGATGCCGACGCCGATGACAGCGGCGGGGAAACCATGGCCACTGCCATGCCGGTGGCGTTCAACGGGACGACACTCCCCCCGCCCCCGGGTGCAACGACGGCCGCCAGCGCCACGCGCGGTTCGGGCAGTGCTGCCCGAAGTGGCAGTTCGAGCTGGAGCCGGAGCGGCACATGGTTCGATTATCATGGCACCCGTGAAGGACTGTTCCAGACGATCGCCACACGCTTCGGCATCTCGCAGCGCTGGGCCGACGACCATATCGAGTTCTTCCGCTACCAGACCAGGACTTTCCCCATTCCTGCATTCGCGGGCGAAACCACGTCGAGCAATTCCATCATCGCCTATACGGGCGGCGGCGGTGGCGGTTCATCCGGCGGGATGGGCGGCGGCATGGGGAGTATGGGCGGCGGCATGTCTTCGGGCGGCATGGGTAGCGGTGGAGGCATGGGCGGCAACAGCGGTTCGTCCGGTCAGTCCATGGGCATGGGTGGCATCTACACCCAGACGAAGACCGATCGCTGGAAGAACCTCGAAAAAACCGCTCGGACCGTCTCGAACGGGGCACAGGTGGTCGCGGATGACGGCCTTGGCACGCTCTCTGTAACGGGCACGCCGGACCAGATCGCGCGCGTCGAGGACTGGGTACACGCCCTTAGCGACAATATGCTCAAGCAGGTCGCGGTCGAGGTCCATGTCTACACCGTGAAGGTCTCGCGCGAGAGCAATTACGGCTTCAGTCCTCAGGTCTCCTTCACCTCCCATGGCGGACTGGTCGGGTTGACCTCAACGCCTGCCTCCATCCCGGCATTGCAGACTTCCGACACGCCCTTCTCGTTCGGCGCTTCCATCCTCGATACCGGCAAGGGGACCGGTGGCCTTTTCTCGGGCTCGAAGGTGGTGGTGCAGGCCCTCCAGCAGATCGGCAATGTCACGGAACAGTATGACCGCTCGGTCGTCACCACCAATGGGCTCGTGGCGCCATTCCAGAACGGGATCAACACGACCTATCTTGAAAACTCCAGCTCCATGCTCGCCACCAATGCCGGGTCATCCAGCACCCTCTCTCCCGGCGTCGTCATGTCCGGGTTCATGGGGTCGGTCACTCCCAAGGTCATCGACAACCGCATTCTGCTTCATGTGAACTTCCTGCTGCAGACACTGCTGTCGATCACCACGATCACCAGTAATGGGTCCTCCATTCAGGCGCCCAAGACGTCGAGCACTTCGCTCGACGACACGGTAACGCTCCAGAACAATTCGACCCTCGTCCTCAGCGGCTACGTCGACGACGCCACCCAGCGCACCCGCAACGGCGTGGGCTCCGCAATGAACTGGCTCTTCGGCGGCGGCGGGGACGCCGTGGTCCAGAAAACCCATGTCGTCGTAACCGTGGAGGCGCACACGCTATGAAGAGGACCCTTCTGGCCGCGACCATGATGGCAGCCCTTCCGGCGACCTGTCCCGCAGCGGATATCCCGCTGCCCTCATGCGCCCTCCATCTCGCGCAACCGCCCGTCGGCGGCGTCCTGACCGAGGAGCAGATCGACACGAACAATGCCTGCATCCTGACCATGCAGCAGGAGACGTCGGTTGCGGAAGCTGCAGCCAAGATCGAGGAGGCCAACCGGCGCGCTTCAGGGAAACAGGAGAAAGCTTCCGTCGCAGCACCTGTCGGGTATCCCGCGGTCGCCAGCCGCGTCATGGCACCGCCGCAACCGGCCATGCCGCAGCATCATATGGAGGCGCCAACGCCGCAGGCCGCAAAAGCGGCCACGCCGGTCGCAGCGCCTCCCCCGCCCCCGCAGCCGCCGGTCGTCACGGGGATCATGTGGGACGGCGCGACCTACAGCGCCGACCTGATTTTCCCTGATGGCGGCTCCATGGAAGTCCGTCGCGGGACAACCCTGCCCGACGGATCATCGGTCGTCATCGTATCGCAGGGCGGGGTCTATACGCAGGCGGACGGGGCGATCCGTCCCCTGCGTTTCGAGAGTGGAGAAACCCCGGCGCCGGCCGCGTCATCCGCGCCAGCGCCCCACCCGGCGCCATCCGCCCCACCCGTGCCGTCCATGCCCCCATCCTATCCTGTAATGCACTGAGGTCATCGTGGGATTTTTCATCAAGGACGGGGCGCGGATCTGGTGTGGTGACCTGCGCTGGAAACAGTATCCGCGCAAGCCCTCCTTCCGCACCATCCGGCGTGATGCGCTGGCGATGGACATGACGCATTTCGTGCGTACTGCCCAGCTACCCAACCGGATCGGGTATCTCAGGCTGGACCAGCAGCGCAACAAGATCCATCCCGACAGCCTGCTCCTGTCCGTCGCGGACCATTTTGGCGCGCAGTATTTCGGCGAATATGAAGTCGGCCCCGACCAGCACTGGCTGATCGCCACCGATGATGCCGGGATACCGCTGCTCGGTTCGGACGGGATCTACACGAGCGCGGAGATCGACGCGGTCAGGACGTCTTTCGCAGGGCACACATTCACCCGTGAAGGCATCCTGTCGGAAGACGAGTTCGCGACGCTTCAGAAAGCACTGCCCGCCGCGCCGATCGCCCTTCGGTCAATATCCCTGCGGCCCTACTATATTACTGCCTCGGCCGTCCTTGTCTCCGTCCTGGTCGTGTTGCAGGTGGCCCGCATCGTCCAGCAACACCGGATGGAAGCCGTCCGTCTTGCCGCACAGAAAAGCCTCAACCACACCACGCGCCCGTTCAGGCCGCCGCCGCCGATTGCTCCCGCCGACTGGGTCGGTACCTGCCTGCGGGCTGCGCACTCATTCCCGGTCTTCGCCCGCGGCTGGACACTCGGGCACTGGGAATGTCTCGACCATGGCCTGACCGTCACCTGGCAGCGCAGTGGCGGCACGCTCGCCTCTGCCCCAGCCGGTGAAATACAGGACAGCGGCAATACGGTCGCAAGTCACATTCTCCTTGGTGTTCCTCCAGCAGACCCGGCCCTGCCGGCCCCGACGCTGGATGAACGCCAGTTCCTCGCCTTCATCCAGAAGGCCGGCGCGACCCTGACTGTCGGAAAGCCGTCATCGGGAGCCGCGCGCAAGGGGGCCGGTGGCCCCGTGCCAGTCCTGTCCGCCAGCTTTACCTGGCAGACCGATCCGCAGGAGATCCCGTGGAATCAGTTCCGCGGTCTCCACGTCATGCAGATCGCGCGCGTGGTGAGCGCCTCTACCGGTAGCGGATCAAAGGACACATCGACCGGCGGATACCAGATCCAGGTGATGCTCGACAGCTCCGCCGACCCATCCTCCCGACACACAGGACCATAATATGCCCGGACGGCTACTGAACGGTCTCTTCAGGAAAAAGGATCGGGGACATGGCGAGGCACTCGTCGTTCCCGGGGACCTTGAGGGGCAGATCTATATTGACCAGATCAATCAGGTGGTGCTCGCCAGCGAGAACCTCAAAAGGAAAACCAGCTTTCTGGAATGGCTTGATGACACCCGCCGTCACAGGAACATGCGTCTTGTCCGGGTGCAGTGGGTGCCACTCAGCACGGTGACAGACAGGCTGGACCATGAACACCATGCCGGCGGCGTCCACGATGAAGAGGCTGCTGACGAGGAAGTCCGGGACCACGCTCTCAACCTCCTCAGGGAAGCCGCATCCTGGCGCGCCACCGACATTCACATCATGCGCAAGGACCGCCATACGGAAATCCAGTTCCGTATCAATGGCAGCCTTGTCACGTCGAACCGGTTCGAACTCGACAATACCTACGCCGATCGCCTCATGCGCGCGATGTATTCGCTCGGGGCATCGCGTGAAACCGCGTACAGCGACCTGTCCTTTCAGGACGGCAGCATCGCGGGCGATGTCCTGCGCGGCATGGGCCTGTCCAACGTCCGTATTGTCCGTGGCCCGTGCTTCCCGGTCTCGGAAGGCGGAAAGTTCATGGTGCTGCGTCTTCAGCCAGCCGGTGAATACGCAAGGAAACCCGCCGCCCCGATCAAGGTGGATTTCAGGCCACCGCGCAGGCCGCCGGGCAAGCTCAGGCTGGAATCCTACGGGTTTTCGCCCGAACAGATAGAACGTCTCCTCAATATCGTGAACGCCCCATCAGGGATACTGATCTGCACGGGACCAACCGGTTCTGGAAAAACGACCCTGCTCTTCGAGCTTGCCCGCAACAAGGCGGATATGCAGCCCGGCCGCCGTCTGGTCACCATCGAACATCCTGTTGAACTGCCAATGCCATGGGCCATCCAGCTCGATATCGCGAATACGGGCGGTGATTCCGGTCGCGATGCCGAGGCCGTGGGCCAGGCGTTCAGGGCCAGACAGGTCACAAGCCTGCGTATGGATCCCGACGATCTCGTTGTCGGTGAAATCCGCGATGCCGAAGTGGCGCTGACAACATTCGCAGCCGCGCAGACCGGCCATTTCGTGATGACGACACTTCACGTCGACGACCCGTTCGACGCACCGCTCCGGCTGCGCAATCTCGATTATGACCGCCTGAATTTCGGGATCACCTGCAACGCCTCGGTCGTTCGCGGGATCGTGGCGCAGCGCCTCCTGCCGCTGCTGTGTCCACACTGCGCGCAGCGGTGGACGGTCAGTGACGAACGCATGACCCGCCGTGCCCGTGAGGCCGTGCTGACATGGGGAGACGACCCGTCCGCCATACGCAGGATGGGACCCGGATGTGAACACTGCAACGGCACCGGCATTGCCGGACGCACCGCGGTCGCCGAGGTGGTGGAAACCGACGAACAGCTCATGTCGGATTTCGTCGAATATGGGACAGCCGTAGCGCGCCACCGCTTCCGGGCACGGAAAGATGTCGATCCTCCCATGGTCGAGACCGCGATGGGGCGCGTGTTCCGGGGGCTCGTCGATCCCTACACCGTAACACAGACCGTCGACCGCATCCGCGCGCGCGACGTGGTGCTGGCCGAACGCGAGGCCGGTGCGAGGCATGTCAGGGGAGAGCCGAGGCGGTGATCCCCTCCCTGTCCGGACCCACAACCACCTGCGCGACACTATCGACGAACAGACGGAACCCGTGAACCATGGCTCTGAAAATTGTCTATTCGGACGTGTCACCAACAGGTGCCAGCCACAGAACAGCCGTGGCGGAATGGCTCGACGCAAACCTGTCCTTCAACTGGAAGGCGAGGGCGACCCTTTACCAGATGATTTCCCTGCGCATGGGCTGGGGGCTGTCCCCGGAAAGCGTGCTGGAACTCTATGCACGCCAGCTACGCCGTCGCCGCAAACGCTCCGTGCCAAACATTCTCGACAGCATCCGTGAGCGCATGAACACGAAAGGTCTCTCCTTCGCCGAAGCCATCCGGCCGTATGTCCCCGATGATGAATACATGATGATCGTATCGGGCGATAAGGCGAACAATATCCCTGCAGCGCTGGACCTTGTCTGTGACGTCAAGTCACGCATCCGCAAAATCATGCAGGCTATTCGTAGCGCCCTTTACCAGCCCGCCAGTTATCTGGGGGTCCTGTTCGTGTCCCTCTACGTCATCGCGAACTGGGTCGTGCCAAGCCTCGTCACGACATCTTCCATCATGAAGAGCGACGATACGTCGCTTCATATTCTCGTCCTCGCCTCAGGCATGGCGACCGGAAAAATGGTTTTCGTATCCGGGGGCGTGATGCTCGTGCTGGTCGTGCTGCTGTGGTTCAGTCTTACACGGCTGACCGGCCCGTTACGGCTGCTTCTCGAACATCTGCCGCCATGGTCCACCTATCGCAATGTCCAGGGATATGTCTGGCTGGCAGGATTCATCGCGCTGGTACGCGCCGGCATGCCCGATACCGAGGCTCTGCAGCACCAGGCCAACAGCGCAACACCGTGGCTGCGCGAACGTCTTGAAGCCATCCTCGCCAATCTCGGGCCACGGGGACAATCGCTTCCCGAGGCCATGTCCGTCACCGGATACAACTTCCCGTCGCCCGAAATGATCGACGATATCGAAGCAAGCTGGGGCGGCAAGGGCGCTTACGAGCGCCTCCTGAGCAACAGCCGTGCCTGGGCGGACGCGCTTGAGCAGCAGGCGCTGGCGGGCGCGAACATGGCACGCTCCGTGTTCTCCATCGTCATGATGCTGCTCGCGGCGGGTCTTGCCGTCATCGGAAGCAATATCGGCTCCGGATCCGGGTCAATGGGCGGCATGTAAATCCCCTCCCCCCCGAACAACCCCTGAATACAGAAAGGAAGATCACGTAATGGACACCATTGTCCCTATTGTCGTCAAAGTCGTTACAGCCCTGCTGGCACTCGCAGCCCTGCTGGGCCTCATCTACGAACTGTTCCACAAAAGCAGCGCCGAAACGGCGGCCGGCTACCAGAGCAATCTCTTCACCAATATCGAAGGGCTCTACCATGGCGGCATGTCAGCCGCCAATTACTCCGACCTCTCCAATTCGGTTGCGATCAAGGCTGCCGCTGTCCCACATGGCATGACCAACGGGGACGGCAGCAGCATCACGGGCCCATGGCCCAACTCCACCGTAACCCTGAGCAGCGCCAATGGCGGTGCGGGCTGGCAGGCATTGTGGAGCAATGTGCAGAGCGATGGCTGCGCCTCGTTCGTCCGTTCACAGGCCGCATCCAACATTACCGTCGGCGGCACGACGATCACCCCAACCGATACCTCGTCAACGAGCGAGATCGCCAACGCCTGCAACGCCATCGAGTCCGGAGCCACGACGACCATTATCTTCGAGTATGACGGCTAGGCGTAAAGGACATCCGCGATGCCTTTCCTGATCCTCGCGCTGGCGATGCTTGTCATCGTCGGCGCCCTCTCGCAAGGGCTTGGCGTCACCAACCGGCAGATCCGGCCGGTCGCTGACATCGTAGCCGACCCCGCCGCGCTCTCATGGCTTGCTTACAAGGATGCCGTGCAGACCTATGTCGAACGCAATCCCGCCTTCTCCGGTACCGTCCCCCTTGACCAGATTGGCGTGCCAGCAGACGGCCCCGGCCTCTCTACGGCCGGAAATTTCGTCACACGCGATGCCGGGACAACGCAGGTCGTCACCTGGATGGCGCTGTCCGGATCCGCCATCTCCAGTGCCCGCCGTCTTGCGGCGGGCGACCAGAGCATAGGCATCTCCGAGGGGAACACCTGGGAGACCCCTTCATATGGGAACATGGGACCTCTGCCGGTCACGGTACCGACAGGCGATGTCGTCTCCTGTGTATCCTTCACCGGAACAGATTTCTGATGGAAAATATTGTTGGTGTCCTGATCGCAACGATCGTAGGCATGATGATCCTGCCTCATTTCCAGTCCATGGTGCAGCAGGGCACCGGCTTTTCCGTCGATGCGACCACGTCGGGACAGTTCCGCTCCCTTCTCGAAGCAGGACAGAAATACACGGACAAACATAGCGAGGAACTCGCAAACTCGGTTCCGGTAAACGGCTCCGCGGTTTCTGTTCCCCTCTCGACGCTTGTCAGCGACAGCGATCTCCTGCCCGGCTTCACGTCCATAAACCCATACGGCCAGACGTGGGCGGTCTATCTCATGCAGCCCGTATCCGGAACGCTGTCCGTGGTGGTTGAATCACAGGGCGGCAGCACGATCAACGGGACGGACGAAGTCCGCATCGCCTCGGGCACAGGGGCGCAGGGTGGATACGTCCCGTATGACGGCATGTTCGGCCACCTGAGTTCATCAACCGCCACCGGGGCCAGCGGGAGCTGGAGCCTGCCCCTGACATCGGTACCCAACCCCGGCGCCGGCCATCTGGTCGGACTTCTGCAGTATTCGAACGCCCCCGTTACAAACCCCGATTACATCTATCGCGATCAGGTGCAGGGGCATCCCGAATTCCAGACCATGAACGCAGCACTCGACATGAACGGGAACAACATCAATGCCGCCAACGATGTGAACGCAACGCGTGGCCTGTTCGCAGGCGGCAACCCCAATGGCGGCTATGGCGGCGTGCAGGTAGGGAACGCCTGGGTCTATGGCGACGACACCAACGCCGCGATCCGTGCCCCCTCGTCGGGCGGCGTCTTCATGCAGCATACCGACGGAAGCAATGCGGACCTGACGGCAGGACACGGCCGTTTTTCGGGCAATATAGGGACCCACGGATATGATCCGGAGAACGGTCTTCCAGAGGGCTGGTTCGGTGGTGTGCACAGCTGGGATGGTTACTTTGAAGGGACCGTGGCAGTTGGCACGCAGGGATCGGTGGTCGGCTTCCTCGATACATCTGGCTACGGCTACGTCCATGATACAATGACAAGCGGCAACCAGATGGTGACGAAGACCAGATTCTATGTCCAGGACCCGGGATGTGGCTTTCAGGTGGGCGACGTCCAGTTCTGCGGCGACAGCTACAACGCGGTGATCAATGCTCCGGGGGCCACGTATTTCCATCACGGGGATGGAACCAACGGAGACATCGTCGCCGGTTCGGCGAGCCTTGAGGATGTCCAACTGGGAACGGCCAATGGAAGCGCGGTTCGCGGAAACGGCTGCTCGCCAAACGGCATGATCGCGCAGCAGGCGTCCGGGGATGGCACCATCATGACCTGCCTGAACGGGTTGTGGACTCCCCTCTCGGCCGGCCTGCACATAACCACATACGCACTGAATGATGGCGACAGTGAAATCGCCGACCTTGGCGAACACCTCATGTGTGCCCTTGCCGGTACATTCGAAGAAAATGCCTCCAATACGTCGCCGAACGCCACCCGCGTCCTGCCCGGCGGTGTCGCACCCGATGGCGGTGTGACATGGCTGCTTTCGCGCGGCGCCAGAAACCCTCTTGGCGGCACGGCCGTATGTATCGACCTCGACGGGACGGCCACGGTCCAGGCCACGAACGCCACCGTCAGCTATGCCAACTGACGCCGTGACGACACTTCCGGACTGTGCCGCCGTGGCGGCTGGATACTACGGCGTCCCACTGGCGATCGTGGAACATGTCAGCAGCAGCACGCCCCATTCGGGCGGCATCGGCCCAATGGGTATACAGCCCGGCTGGCTGCCCGTTCTGGAAAAGGCGGGATTTTCACCGGACGCCATAAAAACCGACATCTGCATGAACATTGCCGCCGGGGCATGGATCCTCAGATGGAGTGGCGCTGCCCAACAGCGCAAACCGCCGCCCGATGCGTCACATGACGGCCGGCCACAACCCGCGTTCGCGCCGCCGGGGAAACTTCCTCCCGGTCTCGACGCCTGCGTCTCGGACGCGGCCGGTCGCTACCGTCTGCCCGAAGTGCTGTTCCGCGCCATCCTGCTTACCGAAGGAGGACAGGTCGGACACATAAGCGGCAACCGCAACGGCAGCTATGACATGGGACCGGCACAGGTCAATTCGACGCACCTTCCCGAACTGGCCCGCATGGGGATCACACGCGAACAGGTCATCAATGACGGCTGCCTCAACATCCAGATAGGCGCATGGATACTCGCCCGTGCCCTGAACGGACAGACGCCCGCCAACCCGGCCGAGTTCTGGCGTCGGGTCGGAAACTACAACAGCACCACTCCGGAACATAACCGGGCCTACCAAGCGAAAGTCTGGAAAAATGTCGTAGTGGCGTCGCACCCACAACAGCCTGCGGGATGATCCCCGCATGATGAGATCATCCCCTTTCATGGCCTGCACGCTGCTCGCCACCGCACTGGCCCTGACCGCGTGCAGCGGACACCCGGCCGCACCGCCACCGACCACTCCGACCATGGCGCAGGACATGTCGGGCCTGCTTGAAACCATGGACAGTCTCGGACAGATCCGTTTCCCGATGGTGCGCCCGGGATCGGTCCTGCCCGCGGAAATGAACCGCCCCATGAGCTGGCACTGGTCCGGACCGCTGGACGATGCGGTCAGGATACTGGCCCGCCGGGTGGGTTACGCCGCCGTCACCCCGGCCGCCGCCCATGCCATCACGGTGCGCGTGGACGACGACAACACCACGGCGGGACGCCTGTTCGACCACCTTGCGGCTGCTGCCGATCCCCGTGCCGAAATCGACATCGACGTGCCCCGGCACACCATCAGGATAATCTGCCATGCGTAAGCCCCTGCACGCCCTGCCGCTGCTTGTCGGCCTGTCACTGCTCCCGGCCATGGCATGGGCCGCGGACGTATCGGGCAAAGGTCCTGCCGACCTGCCCGTGCCGGCGATGCCCGCCACACAGAATGCCGCGGCGGGCGCGATCAACACGCCACTGACAGGCGCGCTCATCGCACCGGTCATCACCGACGTGAACCGCCCGCCCTCCATGGAAGCCCTGATGGCCATCCGTCCCGGATACTCTCCGAAACAGGAAGCCGGAAACGGTCGTGACGATACCGTCCGTCAGGCCGCGTGGGCCTATGGGGCGCAGGGTGGTCTGGCCGCACGCTCATACGCCATAAACCTCATGCTCGAACGCGAAAGCGCCATACTGGACCGGGAGTTTGATTTCCGGCCACTGGTGCTGCCGATCAATAACGGCACACTCCTCCTGCGACCGCCGGTCGTCACCAGCGCCCAGATGTCCGTCGCCCTCGATCCATCGGGACAGACAGCACAGTTCGCCGAACAGATATACGAAGTCACGCGGCAGGCGCAGGTCGTCACCGCCATTCCCCAGTGGCGCACATGGCTCACGCGCCGGTACGCGATGCCGTCGGCCCCCAACGATGCCCTACGCCCCCGCACGACGCACGAAGTCGAAGTCTGGCGCGAGGGCGTAGCCCGCGGGTTCGCGGCGGGCGAACGGCAGGCGGTCGAAATCTTCCTCGACGATCTGGCGCGCCTCGAGCGCGAGATCATCGGCATGGCGCGCTATCGGGCGCTGCTGAAGGCGGGCAAGGTCGAAGCGCCACAGGTGGCGCTGCTCAATCATCCGACACAGGGCGGCCATGACCTCATGCGCGTCAACGTGCAGGATATCCGCATCCGCACCCAGCCCGGGCTCGATGCGAACCGTGCCCACTGGCATGTTACGGGAGACGGCCAGTGACGCCCGGAACGTCTTCGTCCAACGCATGGGATCATGGACGGGCCGCCAGCCTGATCGGCGGCATGGGGCTGGCCTGTGTCATCCTGACACTTCTGGCGTGGTTGCGCTTCCATACGCAGATCGCGCAGGTGATCCTGTTCGTTCAGGATATCGAACTGGATGTCATCGGCCTGTTCACCCACCGCTACGACCAGATCCATGACAGCCTGCATCACGCCGTCCCCGAGCTGGTGTCGTGGAATACGCTGTGGCGTCTGTGCACAATGACGGGACTGGCGCTACGCATTCCCGCCATTGTCCTCATCATTGCCCTTGCCGCGCTCTGTCTCGCCCGTGCACCCCGCAGCCGCTACCGCGAACGTTTTGGCCTCGATGGCATGCAGGCCGTGCTCGCACGCATCCATCCCCTCGGTGCGGCGTGGGTTGGCGGGAAACTGCCCCTCTCCGAGCCTGCACCGCCGGGCAGGGCACTGCGTCCCCTCGATCCGGCGCTGCGGCCCATGGAATGGCTTGACCGTTACTGCCCGGGAGATGCCGGGGCACCTGACTGGGGGCAGACGGCCCGCGACGCCCTCGCCCGTCAGCTCGGCCAGCCATGGAGCGCTCCGAAAGCCCTCCCGCCTGCCGAACTGTGTCTGTTCATGGTGTTCGCCTTCTTCGGCCAGCGCCGCAAGGAGGATGCCCGGAACCTTCTTGAAGCCCTGTCGCGGGCCGTCGCAGGCAACCTGAAGAAAGGCGCGCCAGCAGCCCCGGTCGCAGCCCCCGAACGCTTCATCCGGCATCTTCACCGGATCCATGACGCCAATACATGGGATGACGCCATCGCCATGGCGAACGCACACGCATACAGCCGTCCGGCCCTGCTTACCCTGCTGCAGCATGCCCGCAGCCGCAGCGGTGTCGTCAATCCGGGTGTCTTCTGCGCGGTGCAGTTCCTTGACCGCGATCTGTGGCTCGCGCTCTCGGCCCCTTCCTACCCCCAGCACGGCTCTCCGCCATACGTGCTGTCCACCACTGTCTGCGTGGAAGCACAGGCGCTCATCGAACACTGGCAGGCCGAAGGCATGCAGGGAGGCCCGATCGGGGAACCCCGTATCGGTCGCACCTTCACCACCCTGAAATCAGTAAAGGCTGGCATTTCTACCCATGACGCCTGAAGACACGAAAACCGGGATGCTCTTCCTCGGCGCACGCAGCGCCGTAACCGAGCTGCGCCACTGGGTGCTGCGCACCTATCTGCTCGAAGACAACCAGCTCGACACCAGCATGGTGATGACCCTGCCGCAGCTCGACCATGTGGCGCGACATGGCACTTTTTACGGCTACGACGTCTCACGCGCGCCAGAAACCCTGATTACACCGGTGCGGGACTATATGAGCGCCATCCGCGAAGGTCGTCAGCCCCGCAGCGGGCGTGAACTGCCGCGCAGGCTTTACCAGGCGCACCGGCGGATCTGCGAACTCATGGAAGGCTCGCTTCGTCCCGGCAGCCGGGGCGGCAGGAGGCCCTCGCCATGAACGCGCAGTACTGGCCCGAAGACGGGGTCTCACCGAGAGCCGACGCGCTCGACCGGATGCTCGTATGGTGCGCCCGGCAGGACGCCTCGCGTATCCAGTTGCAGACCGACAGACCCGTTGTCATGAGGGTCCACGGTCGCAACCGCACGATCACCCGCGATGTGCTGCTGCCGGGTGTCGTGGAAGACGCCATCAATTACATGTTTCGTGACAGCACCGCGGTTACCCACCTGCGACAGTCCAGGGCGCTGGATCTGTCCCATACCGTATGGCCGGACCGGCGTGCGCGACGCCACTCCTTCCGTATCAACGCCGTCTCGACCCTGGTCGGCCCGACACAGGCGGTTGGCATCACGATCCGGCCTCTGGTCGATATTCCCCGCCCGCTCAGCGACCAGAACATCGAGCCCAGTCTTCTCGAGGCACTGGAAGGCGATAATGGCATGTACCTGGTCTGCGGCGCGACAGGCAGCGGCAAGACCACGCTGCTCGGGGGGATCAACCGCAAGCGGCTCGAAGATCCCGACTGTCATATGGATCTGGTGGAGGGCTCGGCCCCGCTGGAGCTGCTCTATGATCTCGTGCCAACCATCAATTCCACCGTCATGCAGATCGAGATCCCACGCGGCCTGCCGACTTTCGCCGAATTCATCCGGGCAGCCATGCGACAGGAACCAACGGATATCGTCGTGGGAGAAATTCGTGACCCCGAAACCGTGACGGCCGCGATTCAGGCTGCGATTTCCGGGCATCGCCTTCTCTCGTCAATGCACACCTTCGACTGCGCTTCGACGATGCGCCGTATCGCCGCGCTATGTCCTGCCGACCAGCGCGACAGCCTGACCATCTCGTTCGTGGAAAACCTCAGACTGATCGTCAACCAGCGCCTGTTGCGCTCCACGGATGGACGGCGCACGCCCGTACGTGAATTCCTCCCCGTCACCCGCGCGTTCCGCGACCGGCTGCTCGACGCGGACCTGAAACGCTGGCCTGAACTGACCCGGGAGGCGGTCGAGACATCGGGACAGACATTCGCGCAGTCGATCAACGCGGCCTTCGGTGAAGGCCGGATCACCGAGGCGGTTGCCGCCGCCGCCCTGAAACAGGAGGCATAACCATGTGGCGCTTTACAGCCGACCCCGTGCGGCTACTCATCATTGACTGTCGTGCGATGGCGCCCATGGCACTGTGGCTGGTCCACATGCGCGAATGGACGTTCATCACCGCAATCATCGGCGTAGCGTTCTTCGGTCTGCTGGCATGGCTGGGCCTGACCCTTCCGGTCGCATGGCGCATGTTCCGGGTCTTCGTGTCAGGGCCGCGACGCCCTCTCCTGCCTGCGTGGAAACGGCGGGACTACGCGTGAGCGACATGGAAACCGTAATTGACGCCGTAAGCGACATGCTCCGGACAGGCGGTTATGTCTTCACCCTGGAGGGTGCGAGTCAGTCTTTCCTGACGCCCAGACAGATCGCCGCCCCCGACTCCCTGCTGCCGGTTCTGACCCGGCTGGCCGAAGAACTGTGGCGCCGGGATACCGGAAACGGTTTCGGACTGCTGATCGAGCCAGACCCGGAAGCACTCGCGGGGCATGCGCTGGTCGCCATTCATCATGCGCCGCTTTCTCTGGTCGTATTAACCATGGACGAAGTCCTGCGCCGCGTGGGCGATGGTGGTTCAGAGATCCCACTTGAGGCCCTTCATCAGTACGCAGCCGCACTGTACCCGTAAACGCACCCACAACCGTCCGCCGCATAACAGGTTTCCTACATCGTGCAGAGGAACGACCTGTGATCATCATTCTGAAGAGCGGCGACAGTCCTGTCACCATCGTGCCGGGCGAGGGCGGTGTCAGTATCATAAGCGAACCCGATATGACATGCGGCAGCGCCGCCACTGCTGCGGCGCTTATCCGCCAGCGCGGCACGGCCGTCTCACAGCCCGCCGGTCGGAACGTGTCCGTGGCGCATGGAAAACGGCGTCTGGGGGTTGGCCTGTGCCTCCTGTCCTTCTGTCTCATCGGGCTGGCATTCGGTCGGGGGCTCCTGTCCGGCCATGCCAGTCCGTCCGTCCCACCAGCCGCGCCCGCCCATAACGTCGCGGGTCCTCAACGACATGCGGAAGACCTGCCCTTCCCGCCGCCCGCCCCCGGCGTGCCACGCACATCTGATCCGGCGCCATCACGGCCGGACACGCCCGCCACCGTCAACACCCCGTTCGGGCTGCAGTAGCCATGGCCGTCATCCAGCGTCGCATCGACGGTCCGCAGGATTTTCACGAACAGCGCGGCGGGATCGCCTACCGTGACACCCGAACCGTCGGCGTACACCTTAAGGAATCCCTTACAACCGGCGCATCCGCCATCGGACTGGTGGGCATGGCCGCGACGGTTTTCGCGGCACCCGCACTGACGACCGCGATCCTGCCCCTTGCACTTGCCTATGCGGGCTATGTCATGACCCGCCCCATCACGATGCCGCTCCGCCTGCCCGCCGATACCCGGCGCAAGGATTACGGCAATCCCGTACCCGACCCGAAACGGGTCGGCGTCCAGCGCCCCGGTCCCGCGAAAGGAGACTGGTTCCTCGGCTGGGATGATACGACCGGACAGCAGATATGGCTTGCGGGCGAGGACATGACGATGCACGCCGTCCTGCCTGGTGCTACGGGATCGGGCAAGACGCAGTTCCTATACAGCCTGCTCTGCAACGCCCTTGCGCAGGGCAGCGGCTTCACCATTGTCGACGCGAAAGGGTCGAACAATCTTGTTTTTTCCGTCGCCGCACTCCTGCAGCGCTGGGGTATGGGGGCCAATCTTCGCATCATCAACCTGATCGTCTCGGACGGCGACAGGAAAACCAATACGTGGAACCCGTTTGGCAGCGTCAATGCCGAGGGCATGACCGAACTGCTCCTGACCCTGTTCCTGCCCGAAGATGAAAACGGCGGTGGCAACTCGCAGCACTTCAAGGATCGGGCGGATGCCCTGATCCGCAGCATGGCGCATGTCTTTGTCTGGCTGCGCGATCACTGCGGCATACCCGTTACGGCGGAGACGATCCGGGCCAACTTCTCCGACATCCAGTCCCTTATCGACCTGACGCGTTCTCCCGACCATTCAAACGCACAACGCCGGTTCCACTTTTACAATGATACCGCGGGGAAGATCGAGACGATCCCCCTGCCCCCGGAGTTTCCCGCGAAAGTCCTCAACCCCGTTCGGGCCTATGTTGCGGAAACGGGTGGGTATTCATCCGAAAAGGGCGACGCATCCGGTCAGGACAAGGTGCGCGAACAGCATTCCTATGTCGTGGGCGGCTTTGCGCGGACATTCACCCAGATGACCACGACACTGCGCCATATCTTCCAGTGCGCGGTGCCCGATATCGACTTTCGCGACATCATCTTCAACCGGCGTGTCCTCGTCGTCCTGATCCCTTCGCTCGAAAACTCGACCTCGACCAATGCAGCGCTGGGCAAGACCATCATTACCGCCCTGCGCTACGCTCTCGCCGGCGCCCTCGGCACATCGCTGGAGGGCAGTTACGAGGATCTGGTCACCAACCGCCCGTCCGCATCCGCCACACCCTATCCGATCATCATCGACGAAGGCGGATATATCGCCACCCGTGGCCTTGATGTCATGATGGCGCAGGGCCGTGAACTCAACATCAGCCTGCTCCTGTCATTTCAGGAAGTAGGATCGTTCTACGCAACGCTGGGGCGTGACCGGAGCGTGCCGCTCCTGGGCAACCCGAAGCTCAAGATCATCGAAAATCTTGAGGATTCCGGTCCCACGCGCGAATGGATCGAGCAGACGGCCGGCACGATGCAGGTCAGTGTTCTGCCCGGCTATGACACGTCGACGGCGCTCGGCGTCTATACTGACCAGACACGCGCCGATATCCGGGAAGTCAAACGGGTATCATGGAGTGACGTCCAGTCCCTGCAGCAGGGGCAGGCGATCGTCCTGTTCCGGGGCAAGCGTATTTATACCCGCCTGTTCTATGCAGGCGTAAAACCGTCCGGCGTCAACCGTGTCTTCCCGATGCTGTCCCTTGCGCGACCCTCGCAGACCGCATCCGCCATCACATCCGGCAACGCCCCGGACCCGGACGCCGCCATCCGGCAGCATCTCGTGGCAGGTGATGACATTGTCACGGCATCGCGCCTGCCTGCGCTGCCCGGATCACTCGGCGCGGTTTTCGACCGGCTGGCGACAATCATAGAGGTTCAGGCGACACCTTCCGAAGACGTGCAGGAACTGTTCGGCTCGGGAATGCCATCTCTCCCGGCAGCACCCTATGCCTGCCTGTTCCAGAGCCTGCCAACGCCCTATCCGCGACGCCATGATGCCGCCGTCAGCCTGATCGACCCGGAAATCAACCGCGCACTGTTCGAGACGATGGTTGCTTTCGAGATCCGCATGGGTGCCGCCGAGGCGCAGGCCCGTAACGCCGTAGCCACCGCATTGAATGCGGCCGCAGGTAGCCCGGCCCAGAAATGATAAAGATGAAATCGTTCTTCCAGTTTTTCCTGCCGCCCCTTTTCCTGCTCGGGTTTGCCGCCGCTCTGAGGATCAATACCTTCGGAAATCCGATGCTCGACTGGGACGAGCAATATTATCTGTTCGGCGGGGGACGGCTCCTGCATGGAGACATTCCCTATGTGGACTTCTGGGACAGGAAACCGGTCGGACTGTTCCTGATCTATGGGTTTTTCCATCTGTTCGGCCCTTACCGGATCGTGGCCTATCAGACGGGTGCGCTGCTGGCTCTATGGGCTACCGCGCTGCTGATCCGCCGTATGGCCCGGATCATCGCGCCTCCCGGCGGGGCATTCATGGCCGCCGTCATTTATGAAATCTGGCCTATACTTGCGCGAGGCGAGAGCGGACAGTCGCCGATCTTCTATAACCTTCCTGTCGCAGGCGCGATGGCGCTCATCATGACGCATATCGCCGATCTGCGGACCACCGATACTGCGTATCGCAGGAAGATCGGCACACTGGCCATGCTCCTCTTCGGGCTGGCAATACAGATAAAATACACCGTCATCTTCGAAGGTATATTTGCCGGGGTCTATCTACTGTATTTCTCCATCACATCAAGGGATGGTTTGTACCGCACAATGCTGAATGCTCTGGTGTGGATCAGTGTGGCCCTTGCCCCAACCGTTGCGGTCTACCTGTTCTATGCCGTGATCGGCCACGGGCATGAATGGATCTACGCAAACATCCTCTCAGTCTTCGGCCGCACCCCCGAAAGCGCGCAGGTCCTGCTTCACAGGGTATACAGAATCCTGCTGCTGATCGCGCCGTTTGCCGCCGCGATCCTGCTTCGGCGGGCACTTCGCATCCCGCAGCCACACGACAGGGCAGCGGAGATCGGTTTCCTGAACATGTGGACCGTGGTCTCCATTGCCGCCGTCGCTGTCTTCGGCACCTGGTATATTCATTATGTCCTGCCGGTTTTCGTGCCGCTGTCGATCGAGACTGCGCCGCTATTCTGCAAGGGCACCGGCAAGGTCATGCTGTACCTGATGTGTGGCACGGGCATCATCTGGGGGCAGTTCATGATAGCCAGGCACCTCGGAAGCGAGGGCAACAGCGCCCTGTTCCACACACTGGAAAAGCAGGTCGCCTATGGCAGGGACGGATGCTTCTTCATCTACAAGGGGCCGGTGTCGCTCTACGACGACCTGCCTTACTGCCATCTGACGGATCATCCCTTCCCATCCCATTTTTCCCTTGAGAAGGAAGCACAGTCCACAGGTATGGATCCGGTAAAGGAAATGGGCGCAGTCCTGTCCCAAAAACCGGCATATATCATAACCGGCGGAGAGGAAGTCCCCGGGGAAAATCGTGCGGTCCGGGCTGCCCTCTATGACGCCCTGACACGACAATACACGATGATATATGGATGGACGCCAAAGCACGCGAGTTCGAATGATCGTGTCACGGTCTATAAAAGAGTGGACTGATGCCCGTCGACCTGCGTGCATGTCGTAACCCGCAGTGGCTACGCAGGATGGTGGTTACAGGGCCCTTCGGCTGCCGCTCGCTTTACAGAACGCGCAGGTCAGCAACAGTCCGCCTGCAGCAGACAAAACAAACTGGATGCTATCGCTCTCCTGTCAGGTATATGACGTCAAATCCATTAAGCAGATACCGGTTACTCAGGCTTTCTGCGCTACCATTGCATTGATGCGTTCGTCTGGCGAAAATGGATATATGACCGACCGCTTGAACACGCTCGCCGATAGTTATCTCGATCACATTCGGATCGCAGTAAAAGCCATGGCGATCATGGCCCACGCCCGGAGTGCTCCCGATGAATATCGACTCAAATATGCTGCGCGCGACAAGGCAGCCAAGTTGATCGTCGATCATGCCGTTCCTGTTGCCGTTATGGTCAATATGTTTTTTCAGCCGCGCGCCGATCTCACCCGCGATGGTCTTCGTGCGCTCCTGATCAAGTGGCACCATTTGGGTCTTCTTACTCACGAAGAAAATGCTCGGCTCAACGCAGCCGGGCTGAATTCAAAAATGCCTTCCGACTGGGATTATATGGATGTTTTTGCCCGCTATCGTAGTGTGGGGATTGAAGCTTCCTGACTGAAATCGCCTCGTCCCAGACATTGGGCGCTTTTACCACCATCCTGATAACGGACATGGCTCTTGGAGAAACGACGCTGACCAGCTTAAAATCGGACTTTGTATATATCGCCCCAGATTTCGATGGATTGTCGAATACAATCGAACAGCGACAACGTGTCATTAGTCATTGAACATGAAGGCTGCGCTCAACTAGGTTGTAGTGATGATGAGACACTACTTCGCCGTCCCCTCTCGACGCCATGCCAGCGATGCATGACCTTTCCGCAACTCTGAAGCTGCGGCCCGTCCGGATCGCTCTTCTGACGCGCCCAAACGATCTCCGCTCGATCCGGAAATTTATGCGCTTCTCCGTATGCTTCTGGGGGGGAGCTTACAACCCGATCATTCCGGTCATGAAAAGCCTTCCATCAGCTTGGCGCAACCACCACGGCCTAAAGGCCAACACGAGAGACATAACGCGAGGATATATCCGCTATTTTGAACCCGACGCCTATGTCGAGGCGGAAGAAGGGTTGTTGGAGGCGGCCGGTCTAGAGGGGTTTCGACGCAAACATGTGATCGGCACGCGGGTGCTCCCACTCAGCGGCCTAATGGCGAAGCAGCACAATCGGGATTGGGCTGAACCGTCGTTCGGCCTGACCATTTTCGACGCCATGCGCGACATCTATACCAAGGAGCTCCAATTCGAGACCAAGCAGCCGCGGCCTGCTAGCCTTGTGAAGCCTGATAGCAAATCACTCGTAACCGAGGCTGTTTTCGGTTGTTATCCGGGTGACAAGCTGCTCGAATATTTCCAAGCGAACTACCAGACGATCTTCAAACCCAAAGAAATTCCAGCGTCGCCGGATGCATGGCGAAGCGCATTCAGGATGGGCCATCTCACCCCACTGCGTTTCACGCGCTATAAGATCGAAGCGGAAGCGGAATGGAACGATGTCCTGACGCTGTTCGTCTTCGATCCTGCGAGTACGCTCGATTGCATCGATATCTGGAACGTGCGCTCTGAGCAGCGATCCGTGCTTCCCGTTCCAGTCGACTGGTGGGCGGACCTGTTGCCCGATATCAGGGCTCTCCTGAAACTTGAACATCGGCCCATTAAGGGGAATCTGCACGGCCTGATGCACGACAGCATCATCGAATTCGCCCGATCCATTTCCGAGGATCGCGCAAACGAATTGACCAAGGAAATCGTCGGCGATCTTCCAAAGGAAGCCGCGATTTTCAAACTTTGGCGCACGCCAGTCTGGCGTGCGCCGACGAAGCAGCAACATTCGCGAGACGAAGTTCCATTGGCCCTAAAGTCGGCGGAAAAGTACATCACGCTGTCGGTCGACGAAATGTCACGTGCCGCAACCTTCGAAACGCTCGCGCCTGAGTTCGCCTATAAATGCGGTTTCGGCAAGCTGCGCTGGATCAATACGGTCCAGCCTTCTCATTTCCATGGCGACCATCTGGGCACGACGTTGCCGTTCAATACCTTCGACCCGTATTCCACAATGATCCAGGGCTTTGGTGAGTCTGTCCTGATCGGTCGAGAGGGCTGGTCGATCGGCCTCCAATACAAGGATATTAACGCGCGGCTGACTATCCCGTCACCGGAGAGCGCAGTGATTTCAGCGTTAAAGCGGTTCGGCATTGAGGCGCGCCTGTCGGAGCCGGGACACATCGCCAAGCAGATTCTGGGTCATATCGACGGCCTTCGGGGTATGCGGTTGCTGGCCGATGCCCGAACCCTTGAGACTCTGAATACTATGGCTGGTGGCATACGACGGAAAGGCGTCGGCGATGACGAAACGGAAGAGCTGTTCGACCGTCGCTCAAAGCCTGTCCGGGAGTGGCATGCGCTGGTCGAGCGGCGTAAGCAGCAGGATCTTGGCGTGTTAAGCCTCAACGACTTCACCTCGCGCAACATCATCCGTCTGGGCCTCCAGTCGCGATGCCCGAACTGCGCAAACCTCAACTGGCACACGCTGACGGCGGTCGACTATGATGTGACCTGCGAGCGGTGTCAGCGCTCATATCCGTTCCCCCAATCCAGTCTTCAGAAGAACAACGGCAACTGGTCGTTTCGTGTCGTCGGCCCGTTCGCGGTTCCAGATTACGCGCGCGGCTCCTATGGCGCGTTGCTCGCGCTTAGGGCGATCAGCAATTTGAACGTGGGTCATAGTCCAATGGTCTATTCGACAGCGCTCTCGCTAAGCTTCGACGGTGTCGAGGCAGAAGCCGATTTTGTGGCCCTGCGTTCGCCCGAAAGTCATGGACTGCAGAGCGATCCTGAACTCATCATCTGCGAAGCCAAATCATTCGGCGCGGGTCCGCTCATCACCCAGAAAGACATCGCTAAGCTTCGCACGATCGCGAGGAAGATCGAGGGCAGCACCATTGTGATCTCGGTCCTGAGAAATCACTTCGTTGACGCGGAACTGAAGCTGATCGAGCCGTTTGTCAGGTGGTGCCGGCGCCCCACCGCGAATGGCCAGATGCACAACCCGGTCATCCTGCTCACCGGACACGAGGCCTTTTGCCGCATTAACATAGATCACACCTGGAAAGAGCTGGGCGGCAAACACGCGAAGTTTGCGGCTTTCGAGCACCGCGACAGTCTTATGGCGTTCGCGGAGGCCACACAATCGATCCATCTCGGCCTCAAGTCCTACCACGCCGAACTCCGTGAAAAGAGGGAGGCAAAGCGGGCGGCGCAACCAAACATCGTTGGCGAATGAATGCGCTCTTGTGAAATCAGCAGACGAATAGCGCCCAGAGCTGATAGAATGTCCAGTCGCTAATCGAGAACCATGGCGTGCAGAGTTGCGGCTGACAGACAGGTACCGGCCATTCGTTCCTACCGCCACGAACGACTGCTCTCCGTCCTTCGTGTCGGTCCTGGAAGAAACACTGCGCCGTGCCCAACCGTCCGCTATAGGCTGGCAGCCGCCCCAAGTGTTATTCATGTAAATGTCAGCTTTCTGGTCACCTCTCTATCAGCCGACCTTCTGTTTCCCTGAAGGGTTTCGGGCGCCGCGAGGCGTACGAAAGTCTGGGAAGACCGAACCCGCGACACCGGGACTCAGTTATGGGGAATTTGCAACTGGCGCTACCCGGGGGAGAGGCTGAGCCAGAGCATACAGGTGCGTTTGTGGAACTGGAACGGGTTTTTGTGACCGGATCTGCATGACGCGATGACAGAACTGGCAGTGTAGGCAGCGATTTTCCCGGGTTTTCCAGTGATGCGTACAGGAGATACGGTTTGCCGGGGCGGAACCACTCCGACATCGGGATCGGTCATGCTGTAATCTCTGCGGGCTGTCATGGTGATCCCCCGGTCGGATCAGTCGCCCGTGGTGGCCCTCGGGGCTGGCACCATCGGGGAAGGATCTGGATGACGACCATCGGACCACCACAGCATGGGCACGGCGGTGGCGTGGCCGGTTCGGCTTCCGGGACTTCTGGCGCTGGTGTGGATATGACCTTGAGCAGTTCCCGCACCCGGGCGAGGCTGGCCTTGCGGCTGGAACTGGCCAGCAGGCCATAATGGCGGATGCGATGAAATCCCCGTGGCAGGACATGCGTAAGCATCCGGCGGGAGACGCGGGCGTATTCAGGCGGCGATGGTATTGTGGACCTGCTGGTGGGCTTTCCAGTGCCAGGGCAGGAGTTCATGGAGGCGTGGATTGGGGATGTCATTGATCCGTGCCAGGACATCAGCGAGCCATGCATGGGGATCGACATCGTTCAGGCGCGCGGTGACGATCAGGGAATACATGGCGGCGGCGCGCTCTCCGCCACGATCGGACCCGGCGAACAACCAGGCTTTCCTGCCCAGGGCGATGCCGCGCAGGGCGCGTTCTGCTGCATTGTTTGAGAGGCAGATCCGGCCGTCAGTGAGGAATCGTGTGAATGTATCGGCACGTCTGAGAAAATAGTTCATGGCGTGGGCAACGGGATTTTTTGTCGACATGCGCCGGCAACACTCCCGCATCCAGTCGAACAGATCGTCGACCAGAGGGGCTATGTCTGTTTGACGGACTGCCAGCCGATGTTCTGGGGGCGTACCGTTGATGGTGCGCTCGGCTTGGAATATGGCGTCGATCCTGCCTACTGCCTCTATGGCGAGGGGCGCCTTGTCCCTCTCGGCGATTTTGAACAGTCCCCTGCGTCCATGCGCCCAGCATCCGGCGGAGACAACCGGCGCGGGTTGGCGTCCCGGTTTCGCCAGAGTATTATAACCCGCATAGGCGTCTGACTGCAGAATGCCGGTCCAGCCGGTGAGATGGTCCGTGGGATGTTCGCCCTTGCGGTCCCGGGAATACCGGAACCAGACGGCTGGCGGTGCTGGCCCACCAAATGGACCATCATCACGCACATAATTCCACAATCGTCCGGTGACTGTCCGGCCTTTCGCCAGAACCGGCACGGTGGTGTCGTCCGCGTGCAGGCGTTGTGCCGCCAGCACATGCGCCCGGATCAGCGTAGTCAGGGGGGCCAGCGTCGCGGTGCAGGCTCCCACCCAGTCGGCCAGCGTTGATGTGTCGAGATCGATCCCTTCGCGGGCAAAGGCATCGCTCTGGCGGTTCAGCGGCAGATGCTGCAGGAACTTGTCGCACAGGATGGTCGACAGCAGCCATGGGCCGGCGCGTCCGCGCGCGATCGGATGGAAGGGGGCGGGTGGCTGGGTGATGCTCTCGCAGTCCCGGCAGGTGAACTTCTCCCGCACCGTCTGTATGACCTTGAACTGGCGCGGGATCACCTCCAGCGTCTCGGTGACGCTCTCCCCCAGTTTGCTCAGACGATCGCTGCCACAGCACGGACACTGTGTCGGTGCGGGGATGACGACCCGCTCGCGCGGCAGATCGGCACGCAGGGGCTGGCGCCCCCGGTTGCTCCTGGGTGCTGTCGCACGGACGGCGGGATCCGCCGCATTTTCGGGCGCGTCCTCGGCGAGTGTCGTCTCCAGCTCTTCCAATTCGAGTTCGAGCTGGGCCAGCAGGCGGCGCCCCCGCTCCGACGAGGCGCCGAAACGGTCCTGGCGC
The DNA here is from genome assembly GCF_004348195.1 of Komagataeibacter saccharivorans. Taxonomy (NCBI): domain Bacteria; kingdom Pseudomonadati; phylum Pseudomonadota; class Alphaproteobacteria; order Acetobacterales; family Acetobacteraceae; genus Komagataeibacter; species Komagataeibacter saccharivorans. The sequence continues at coordinate 26,331 of NZ_CP036406.1, forward strand.
ATCCGCGCGATAAGATGTTTGAGATGGGCAATCTGCGCTTCGGCGCTGGCCGCACGGGCTTCCGCGACCTCGGCACGCGCCTCGGCAGCGGCAAGTGCCGCGCGCAAGGCGATGATGTCGTCCGTGTCTCCCGTCATGAAGGCAGTTGATCACATGGGCGCTCAAAAGGGTACCAGTATATGCTGACCTGGCGCGGTTTTTATTATCCCGCCAGTTCAGGTCTCCATGTTTTCTGCGGATTGCGCCAGTCCACACCCTCCAGCAGACAAGTCAATTGTGACGGGGAGAGATGGATCGCTCCGTCCTTTGCCGAAGGCCACAAGAAATGCCCGCGCTCGATCCGCTTCGCATATAAGGAAAGGCCGATCCCATCGTGCCAGATCAGTTTCACCAGGTCGCCGCGTCGGCCCCTGAAGGCATAGACGTCACCCGCGAAAGGGTCACGACCCAGTGCTTCCTGGACCTTCAACGCCAGCCCGGGCATCCCCAGGCGCATATCGGTTACACCGGCCGCCAGCCATATCCTCAGCGTGGAAGGAAGCGGGATCATGATCGTAGTGCGCCCACAATCTCACGCAGACGATCAGCGGACAGCCCTGCGTCGAACTCCAGCCGCACACCGTCCGGAAAGACCAGGCTGACGGCTTGGCCGGACAGCGTTCCCTGTTCTCTCCGACGCTCCGATGGCTGCGGCTCGGGGGCCGGGGCTACCATGACAGGTATGAACGATGTCCCGCCTTTGGCCTGCGCTTTGGCCCGAGCCTCTCGCCGCCAGCGAAACACCAGACTGGGATGGATCCCATACTGTGCAGCCACCTCCCTTATGGGGCGTCGGCTCTCGTAGGACGCGATGACCACTCGCGCGCGAAATTCAGGGGCGTGCCAGCGGCGGCGATCCGAAACGATCTCGATCCGCGAGGCGTCCGCCAGCCTGTCCCGCTCATCGGTCTCTCTACCGCTCCTTTGGAGCCTCTCTGCGGTACTACCTGCGACACTCGCAGGTAGTACCGCGTCCCTATCTCTTAAATCGTTCATGCTTCATAGCTGAACCAGGCCAGAAGTATTCAGCAAGGCGTCAGTCGCCGGGAGCTTACGGACATGCAGCATGAAGCGGCGGATGAACTCATCCGTGGCGAGTGTCATGACCTGCTGCTGGTGGGCCGTGTCCCGCCGGTAGTCCTTGTAGCGGAACGTCACACCGTTTTCGTTGAACGCCAGGAGGCGGCGGTTCGAGATGGCGACACGGTGGGTATAGCGCGACAGGTAGGCCAGCACTGCTTTAGGACCGGCAAAAGGCGGTTTGGCGTAGACGACCCAGCGCGTGCTGCGCACAGGAGCCAGATACCGCATAAAGGCACGGCGGTCTGCCAGAGGGGCAAGCTGCCCCCGAAAGACCAGCCGGTCGGCATCGAAAAGTGCGCGCAGCCGGGTCAGGAACAGGCGGCGGAACAGTTTGCCCAGCACGCGAACAGGCAGCAGGAAGGCAGGGCGTGACGAGATCCAGCGCTGGCCATCGGGCGAGAGACCGCCACCCGGCACGATCATGTGCACATGGGGATGGTGGGTCAGCGCCGAACCCCAGCTGTGCAGCACGGCGGTAATGCCGATGCGGGCACCCATATGCCGGGGATCGGCGGCGATCGTCATCATCGTCTCCGAGGCGGCCTGGAACAGCAGGGCGTAGAGAACGGCCTTGTTCTGGAGCGCGATGTCGGCGATCCGCGCCGGCAGGGTGAAGACGACATGGAAATACCCGACCGGCAGCAGATCGGCCTCCCGCTCGGCCAGCCATGTCCGCGCGGCGTTCCCCTGACAGCGCGGACAATGACGATTGCGACAGCTGTTATAGGCGATCCGCCAGTGTCCACAGTCCCCGCAGGCCGCGACATGACCACCAAGGGCCGCCGTACGACAGTGTTCGATCGCCGACATGACCTTGAGCTGCTGCAGGGGGAGACGGCCGGCATGGGCTGACCGCCAGGCAGGGCCGGCAGCCCGGAAGATGTCCCCCAGTTCGAGGGAGGCGGACATGACCGCCCCCGCCCGGGGATCAGCCGTCGGGCCTCGCCTGCGTTGTCGCCAGCATGCCCAGTCTGTCGAGCGGACTGATGACGGCCCGCACGGTCCGTGTCGCAACTTTTGTATAAAGGGCCGTGGTCTCCAGACGGGAATGACCTAGCAGAACCTGGATTACGCGGACATCAACACCATCCTCAAGCAGGTGCGTGGCAAAGCTGTGCCGCAGGGTATGAGGCCCCACACGTCTGGTGATCGAAGCAGCCCGCGCGGCATCGACAACCACACGATGGAGTTGCCGTGTGCTGATGGGCCTCATGGTGTCCTGCCCGGGAAAAAGCCAGCCACCGGAATGCATCACGCCCTGCTGGCGTCCGGCCTTCCACCACTCCCGCAGCAGGGGCAGAAGGTCTGCAGGAAGCATGGCGTTGCGATATCGTCCCCCTTTGCCCCGTTCGACCCTGAGCAGCATACGCTCGCTGTCGATATCACTGATCTTGAGAGCGGCGACCTCGGCCACCCGCAGGCCTGCCCCATAGGCGACCGACAGGGCCGCCTGATGCTTGAGGCACACGGTCGCGTTGAGCAACCGGGCAACTTCATCGCGGCTCAGCACGACGGGCAGGTTGCGGGGCTGCGCCACCCGGACCAGCCTGCGTGCAAGGTCGGGGCGGTCGAGCGTCTGGGTGAAGAAAAACCGCAGCGCCGACACGATGGCATTCATGGTCGGTGTCGGCATGCCAGCCGCGTTCTGTGCAATCTGGAACTGGCGCACATCCTCGACTGTTGCCGTGTGGGGTGAGCGGCCCAGAAACGTGGCGAAACGGCCGACATCGCGAAGGTAATTGCGCTGCGTCTCCCGGGAGAACCGCCGCACCGCCATGTCATCAAGCAGGCGCTGGCGAAGGGGACTGATTGCAGCAATGCACAGGGACTCTGTCATCATCCGGCTCCTTCTGGTGGGAAGAAGCCAGAGTGCTTGGCCCGATCAGGGCAGTTCCAAATAAAACAGATCGCTCACGCCGTGGTGACAGACCTTCACATCGCACCAATCCCGCGCAGCGGGTTCGTTCTCCCCCCCTGAACTGCCTGTCTGCTCAGTAATATGGAACCAGACAGGCAGCAGTCGCCTTCTTGTCGGCCCTTCTAGCATAATTCGTTGTGCCCAATAGCTGACATCGTATGGCTTCAGCTTCTGGAAACAGAAACTGAAGCGCTTTTAGTTTCATTCCAAACCGCTGGCCCATTGTATTTAAAAGGCACTAGTATTGAATTATCGAGTAGTCGTCCATAACATTGACCCTGAATATTTTTCCCACTCACAATAACAACAGCCTCGTCTAAATTATTGTATTTACCTAACAAGTTAATTAATTTATAAATTCCACGAGGATTCCCATTAAACATGAATAGACATTTCCCAATTAATATATTCCCAATATTCGTATAACAAGCGCGACTTATATTTAGAGAAGCTATATCGCCAGACATCATCCCATATTTATTACGTCTATTTGTAAAGTGAAAAAGTTCCATTTTGGATAACTTTTGTTTGCTTATTGGGTAAGGTGCAAGTAAGAAAGCCAGTATACCTGTGATCGAAAAGGCCCATATCATTATGTGCCGAGCAAGCTCATACCACCTATTTCCTAATTGTGGTGGGATACAAGAGCAACACATTGCAACAAGAAAAATCGCCATAATAGACACAAGATATCCGCGATATAGATGTAATCTCATTTAAGACTGTTCCGTCTGTCCAATGAAAGGAAATTTAAAAAAATCTTATGATACCCGAATATGATATTCCATATTTTAACAACAGATCTTCCGCTTCCCTTCCCAAAGCGATCCGCAGGATGCTGCGCAAGCGGCATATGCCATGATCAAAAGGCACCTATTTTCCGCTCACACTAACGGGTTCCGAGTTTTAACTTTCGCACTTTGAGATTCGGCCAAATTTAGAACCTCCAAGCCGACGATTACTGCTCTTGTTAGAGCTGTATGAGCGTCAAGTCCCCAGACTTGCGTCAAAAATGGAAATATTTTCGTAGAGAATAGTCTTACGATATTAACCTTATCTATGATCGTAAGGATGGCGTCAGGTTTTGCTCCGCAGTTATCCCATGCATACTTGAAGCCTTCTCTAGCTACACGCTCCCATTCTGCGTTTCGCCGTGCCTCTAATATGGCAGGCCATACAGCATCATATGCTGCCTTTCTGCCTGCATCATTATCCATCTGATAGTCGTAGATTGCTTTGATAGCTTCTTCATTGAAAGGAAGATCAACAGCCAGATCTAACTGCATGCCTGTACGTGGATCTATGGCATACACCTTTCGAACAGGCTCTCCTTGATATCCGTGTCCCAAACAAACAACGGCACGATTAATGCCGAAATATTCCGCGTAACCGAGAATCAAACCAGTGTCTGGTCTGGCTTCAATGGCAATGCAGTGTAATGGGACACCTGTCGGCCGTTCGACGATGAGATCTCCTATGTAGTAGTAACCGAAGCACGGTGCTTTAGAGCCACGTAAATATCCCACGGCATCCTGACACAAATCGACAGGCAGACCTGCGTCGTATGCGAGAGCAAGTGTACTTTTCACGAGAGACCGTCCGGATTCTTCTCCGCCGAACTGCAGATTTAACTGAATGGGAGCTTTTAGGTATGTTTCTTCCACTCTGATACAAGCCAACGACGCTTCAATATCAATCTCTGGATGCTTTCTCTTTAAACCGTTTAATACCTTGCGACCATCTGCTCTCGATCCTACCTGAATCTTGTAGGTGTTTCCTATCGCAGGATCTGCTTTCTCGATGATTGGTTTTAACATTTCTAACGAGCCACCTGGGCCGAGAAGAAACTCTTCACCGGCGGTGGTTGCAACCTTCATTTTGAGTGCTTGACCACCCTGACGTTTTACGCCGAAGTTCAGGATCAGGGGCTGAAGCTGTTTTGCCAGTTCACCGTCCCAAGTCGCACCGGCTTCGTTGTTACAGTGACCATGAAGAAAGTCGCTGACTGTGCGACGTCCACCGAGTGATGCGGGGATGATATGCTCTTCTGAATTGTCAGAAGCTGTAATTTCTTTACCACAGATGGCGCAAACAGGTTTCATGGGCAGTCCAGTTCTTCGCTCTAAGAAGTATTATATGTCTGTCGCTAACTGCTGTGAAATCGGGGCATATCATTCAGACAGCGCATCCCAAAATCAACGCCATGAGTTCCCCTCTTGCCGCAGACCGATAGGTCTTTTGTCAACGTGACCTAGCACTACAGTTGCAGTTTGTTTCGTTCCGTAATTGTTCATGGCTTCCATGCTTTCCAGAAGGCTCGAATGTCAGGCGGTCTACGTTGAGAAAAACTGTAAATTCTTCGTCTTTCTAGACTGGAACACAAAGTGCAACTGTAGTGCTAGGCTATTTTAATTGAATACCCTGACTTTCAATCTGACCGCTTTTGCTCTTTATCGTCATCAAGCGGACCTTCTGCCCCCCCCGTTGCCGTCATTTTGTCCAACCATTCAGCCTAACCCACGCTTCATTCAGGATCGCACTGGTAACAGCGCGATCTGAAACAGTGGCAACCAGATCTGGATGATCCAGCAGGACACCATAGAGTTCCCGCATATCATCCAGATCGACATCCGGGATTTGTGCGACCATAGCCCGGACGGTCCCCAGAACGCTGTCATTCAGGGGCTTCTGCCCCTCTCTAAATCGTAGATAGGCTTCGTGGGTCTCGATAGTCTCTGCCTGACGCTCGGCCAGCACCAGCGGTTTTAACACATCAACAAACGCGGTTACGGCTTCGGGTCCCAAAATCATATCTTTTCCTTTTCGTGCGATGAACTCAACGGATACCAGTAGCTACATATCACGCCCTGCCGTCCGCGTCGGACGCCGATCGCGTTCACGCACCTCCTCTTCCTGACGCTGTCTGGCCGCCTGCGCCTGCTGACGCCGCTTTTCGTCGACAACACGTTCCAGTTTCTCGGCCACGTCCTGCGTCTGAAACGCCATACGCCTTAACGTGCGGTCGATATCGTCCCATTTTTCCTGCGGCACCGCAGTAACTTCCCGAGCCGCCATACGGGACCTGAACCCTGCCCCCGGTGTCTTTCCCTGCTGCCGGGCCGCCTCATTGACATGGCTCTGGCGGATCCACCGCGTTGTGTTCTTTTCATACCGGAGCCGAACCTGTTCAAGGTCGATCGCCAGGTCCTTGTACTCGTGCCGCCCCATGTCGCCGGCAATCCGATCCAACAGGTCCTCCAGCGTCACGGGTGTCGCGTCCCCCAGCGGACGGGAAAATGATTCCGCCTCCCGTACCGGCGCTTCCGCCACCCGGGTCCAGCACGTATGAACGTGCCGGCTCTCGGCCACATAGGCGGTAAACCCGGTGACGGACGAGCTGCCGCGCGGCATGGCGTTGATATGCTCGTCAGATGTGATGCCCTGCGCGGAATCAATCGTCATCGCATGGCCCGGACCCAGCCTGATACGCCCGGTTGCCCTGTCCGCCAGACGCTCCCACGGTACCATGCCGGTCACGCCGCGGGTGTTCCTCAGGACAATGCCTTTATCATTCCAACCCTCCACCTCCACGAAATCGCCATTGGAACCAAGGTCGCGCCAGCGCCACCCCCTTCCATCAGCCCGTGCCACCTGACACTGGATCCGTGAGAACAGCCTGACACGGTCGCCCTTCGAGATGGGCAGGTCATAGGTTTCCCCGCGCTGGTCGATGGCCGCGCGAATGATTTCCTCGTGCCCGATCTCGTTACGGGCGCGCAGCCGTTCGCGCACGGCCAGACTAAGAGCAAGAACATCCTCATTCGTCGGCGCTGACATGGTTATGCCACGCTTCGCGCCACTGGCGCGCAGCATGTCCCGCCGCCTGAGATAGAAATCGGCCAGTTCGGCCACGACCTGGGCGTGGTCGCCACCAACAAGACTGAACGTGCCGTCGCGGCGCTTCATGTCGATCGCCTCCCGGGCGCGCGCGGTGTCCTTCGCTTTCTGCTCCACCTCGCTGAGATCAAGCTGCCTGCCGGGGCTTCGGAACAGCCCGGCAATTTCGCGGGCACGGGCCGATTTCTGACGGATGGTGCTGAGGAGTTCCGGCCGTGCCTCGGGTGGCAGCACACGTTCCAGAATCTCGACGCTGTCGCCTGCCTCAATCGCCTGCGCCTGCTGGCGGTCTCCCAGAAGGCGGACCGAAAAGCCGACTTCCTTCTGCAGCCGCAGGATTTCAAGGAGCTGGCGCGGGGCGATCTGACTTACCTCGTCCAGCACCAGAACAGTATCCCGGTCGACCGCCAGCGTGCCCTTCGCGATGCCATCAAGAAGTGGAGTGAGAGCGAGCGTCCGGGCAATGCCGGCATCCTTGAGCGCATCCGCCTGCCGCCATGCGATGGCCGCCCCGATCAGGTTCCGGCCGTCCTCCTTCCATGCCGAGACCAGCGGCCTGAGAAGCGTGGTCTTGCCTGATCCCGCAACGCCCGTCAGGAAGCCAAGGCCGCCTGCCCGCCCCAACGCATAGATGGCCGCAAGCTGGGCACGGCCATGATCGGGATCGCGGTCAAAATCCAGTCCCGACCCGGCAATGGCGCGGGTGATCGCCTCATCAGACAGGGCGCCCTCCTGCGTCCGGGACGCAAGGCCCGCCAGATCACCCATTTCCGTCTCGATCGCAACCTGCCTCGATGTTGCAATCCGCACTTTCCGGTCCTGTTCACGGATGACGAACCCGACCCGTTCACCGTCGACTTCAATGCCCCGCCTCTCAATCATGTCGGCCACATGATCGACATCCTGCCGCCCCTTGATGCCGGTTGCGATCAATGCATGCGCCGCGTGCATGCGAAACACATCGCGATCGAGTACAGCCGCCGTCCTGAACTCTTCGGCGATGAGGCGGGACGCAATCCCGTAAGCCTTTTCGTAACGCTCCGGGTCAGGCAATTCCCGGGAAACGTCGTCGGTCAGGACCGTGCTGTGGTGCCACCCGAGTTCCTCGGCCTGCTCGCGCCAGATTTCCCGGTCATTGGTGCCGGTATATTTCTTCGAGCGATAGGCAAGGTTCGCCTGATGCAGCACCCTGAACTTCTGTTCGGCCGACATGGTGTTCCAGTCACCACCCTGTCGCTTCACGAATGCCTTTGCCTGCGTTTCGGCCTGATGGCTCCGTTTCGAGAAGGCGTCACAGACGGATCTCGGAATGCTTTCGATGACAATGGCCTTGCCCCGCTCGTCAGGCCGGACCCTGACGCCAAGCCCGCGAAGCTGCTGCGCCAGCTCCGCCTGAAAGTAGGCCCCAAACAGATGGGACGTGGTCTTCGTGATCCGGGCGGTATCAAGGGAACCCAGATGCCCGCTTTCCGTCGCAACGGCATTGAAGACCGGATTATGAATATGCGCCTGCGGATCACCCGGGATCGGAATCTCCACGGACGCCGTGGCACCGCCCGCACCATCCTGAATGTGCATCGCCGGTCGGGCAGCATAATGCCGAAAAGAGACCCAGGCGACCTCCCCTTCCTCGGTCCAGCCTTCGCCGCCCTTACCCCGGCGTGCGACCCCGATCTCCTTGCCGATGAATGCCATGGCCCGGTCATTGGCCTGCTGGATGGCATGCCAGATCAGGGCCTGTTCGGCCTTCGTGGCGGCAAACTCGGCGGCCAGTGTCACCGACTTGTCGGGCGATGCGGTGAAATCCACGCCTGATATCGTGCGGTTCGCATGCGCGCCGGGCCATTCCTTGCCATCAGATGCGCGCTTGCACTCGAACAGGCGGGCCAGCGCTTCATCGCTTGGCGGAGCCGTCACGTCTATTCCCAGCGCGTCCGCAATCCGTCCGCCGAGACCTGCCCCCCAGGCGCCGTGCCCATCACGCCCCGTATAGTAGCTGTTCAGGCGACCACCGCTCTCCACGTCACGGGTCGGATCACGGTCGGTCCGCACATCCGTCTCGGGCTCGGGCATGTGTTCACGCAGGTAGGCGACGATCAGCCTGCCGGCGCCGTCTGCCGCGAGCTTGCGATAGGTAATCATGGTGCATCGCCCGCGGTTACCGGCGCAGGCGACACGAGGGTCTCAAGGGTCGCCTGAACACTGCGCAGCACTTCTGTCTGGGTAACGACAGCGGTGGCCAGTGCTTCAAGGGCTTCACTCACCCTGTTGGTATCGTCCTCTTCGGAAGGGCTCACCAGCCGAAGGATCTCCTTCACCCCCTGCTCCGTGCTTTCCGTCTGGGTGCTGATCTGCAGAAGCATCCGGACCAATGCCGGGTCAACAACAGGCTGCGGGTTACTGGGGTCCGCCATGTTCAATCCACTCCCTTGTAAATGGGAGCCACTATCGCCCCGGCGTTTGTGGGTGCTGTTCCGGATGACCGCCTCCCTTCCATGAGAAGGCAGGCGCGGACGGTCTGTGGCGATGTCTGGAACGCTCTGAGAGCCACGGTGAGAGGACGCATTCGCAACCCACCATCGGGCCACGGCGTCAGGAAAATGACTAGGGCGAGGACGACTACAGCCCGCCACCAGGCGGTCTTCCTGTCGCCCCCGGCAGGGGGCACCCGGAACGGGTGCATTTGTATATGGACTTAAGAATTTTCTGTAGTCCTTTTGTAGTCCTCATATAGTGATGGCGTAGCCGAACCGTGGTCTTATTGTAATCGTGGCGTGATCGTGATATGCCTCTGGCAGCGCCACAGGGCGCGCTCCAGTGGGATCAGGAGAGTGAGATGTCTGCGGGAACCATCGGCATTGAAGGGGCACTGACGGCGCTTGATGAAGCGCGCGGAACGCTGTCGTTGCGGGCATGGATGGAACGGCATCGCGCGGAAATCCTGCGTCATTGCGATGGTCGCCGCATTGACTGGGTGGCCCTGTGTCGATGGTTCACCGAGGTCGGACTGGTGAATGCGCGGGGGCTGGCTCCGACCGTAAAATGCGCCAAGATGATGTGGTACCGCGTGGGCAAATGGATGGCGGCCCGTAAGGAGCGCGCTGATGTCCACGCCACAGAAGCACAGCAGACCGGACCAGCAGCCGTTCAGGTGGACGCACGACGCTCCAGTCCGGCAACAGATCGGCGCACGCGGCACGAAGAAGATGAGCATCTTCGCAACAGAATGGCAGAAGCCGAGCGTGCAGCAGCATGGGCACGCGAAAAGCGCGCGTCTGATGAGGCAGCCGCACTTCAGCAGAAGCGACAGGCCGAGTTTGATGCACGGAAGCCCATCGGCGCCGCAGCAGATCAGGCAACCACCCCCCCGGGTCAATATCCCAAACAGAAGATCCTGAGCGACGCGCGGGGCATGGCCTTACCGCCCTGCGAGGAAGAGAATTTCCCTCCCGCCAAAAAAGGGGAAATCAGCGGTGCAACAGGACATCCATGGAAGTTTGATGACCTTCCGGGCTACCCGAGCAAGTGGCATTTTGAATATGAACTGGACTGGGTTCGCGTCGTCTCGCGCATGCTGCGCGAGCGTCACGAAACAAACCGTACCATGACGATGGATGAGGAAGATGTCGTCATGTGTGGGCAATCCTACAAATACGTCATCTGATCTCCCCTGTCCGGACCCACAACCGGATGACCGATATTCCCATGAGGCAGGCAACAGGGCCTGTCCATCATGAGGAGTCAGTCATCCATGAGTGCTGGAAATTCAAAAGCCGAGAGCACCACCAGCTATCGCGCCGTATGGCGTCTGGGGCGCGGTCGTGGAGGCGGCAGCCTTGGGTGCGCCGTAATTGCCCATAATGCGATTGAAGCCGGTCGGCCCACGCTTGTTGCTGACGGCGACGTAAACAACCCTACCCTTTCGCGAATTTTCGATCCGAACGGGAAAAACGGAATCGAACGACCGCTTGATGCCGAGCTGGAAACCAGCAAAACGTGGCTCGCTGCATCTCTGGCCACCGCCATAAGCCGTCAGGCCTCAATCATCATTGATATGGGCGGCGGGGACCGCGTGAGCGAAGAACTCGCCAATGAAGTCCCCTTGGCCGACTTCCTCAAAGGGAACGGATTTATCCCGACATTCATGTATTTTACCGGGCCCGAACGTGATGACTTTGATCATGCCTATCGCATCTGGTCATCGTCTGCATTTCGGGACGTGGACTCTATTCTGATCATGAACGAAGGGTTAAGTCGGACGCACAGCAAAACCAAAGACCCTTTTGAATGGGTGAGGGAGGATAACCGCTTTCGGGAAATGCGACAGAGTGGGGTTCTTCCGGTGAAGATGCCTGCCCTGACATGCATGAAATATCTTGAGGAAGGTGGCCTGACAGTTTTCGATGCAATTGCAGGCAAACCAACGAGCAACGGAAAGCCGCTCAACCCGCTGTGGAAATTCATGGCCGAGAAATGGCTGCAAGAGTTCACGGCAGCCTTAAAAGCAAGCGGAGCTACAAAATGGCTTCCCTGACCGACAGTAACGGCAATCCGTTCCAGCAGGCGCGCGAGCGCCTGCTGATACGCCTTCATGATGCAGGCATAACGCCTGACAGCCCTCTAGGCGTGCTGTTGCTGGAATATCTTTCGATGATCCAGACCGGGGCTGCCGACACGTCGACCGCGTCACAGAGCGCTCGTGACAGCCTTCACTCGGCCGTCACGCTACTCGAAGCGTTCCGGCCCGAAATGGATAAGGCGCTAGCTGCCGTTACCCAGATGGAACAGGTTGGCAGAGGCCGTATCGAAAGACAGGTACTGTTTCTGGAGCGCGAGAAACAGAACATTGTCGGAACAATGGTGAGCGCAGTTACGGAAGACCTGCGAACGCAGGTGTTCCACAGGATACGCGAGGCACTGCCGACGCAGGAGGTCAAGTTCTACCGCGAAGCGCGATGGCGCGCCTATACGCGGCTTGTCATGGGCGGGGTCATTCTGGTGGTTCTCGGCTCGGCCCTGACGATGGCTGCGACGTGGCCGCAGTTCAGGCGCGGCGAATACTGCACCAGCCACACGTACATCAACCCGAACACCAGCCGGGCCTGGTGCGATCTGGACGACGACACGCCCCAACCCCAATCCACGGGATCGTAAAGATGTCCGCCTCCCGCGTCACGCGGGAGGGCCGCACCCACAATGCGAACACACATAACACCAGAAGGCGGGGCATTACCCCAATGAGACAGCCGGGCCGTCCCGCATGGCAACAGGCAGTAGCAGCGATGGCCGCAGAACGGAAAGCAGCAGAAGAATGGATGATCATGGAGGCGCAGGGGGAAGGCAGGGCGTATCGCGGGAAGCGTCTCGCGCTGCGGTTCGTCCGCGAAATCCCGATCGCCGGACGGATCGAGATGACACGGGCCGGTTGGCGCTACAGCGCCGCCCGGGAGGAATGGAGCGTTGTCGTGCTTGCGGAGACGGCAGCACGACGTGAGGCTGAACTGGACCGGTTTTCAGCGACATGGAACGGTCGTCGGGCGATTGCCGAAGGACCTTCCGGCGCTGTCCGCGCGGTCAGGTCCGAAGCATCCTGAACAAGCCCGACGGTCATGCGTATGGGGCGAGGCCGCGCCTTGCGCCCTACGCATGACGGCCGGAGTGCGGAGAGGGTTGCGCAGCCGCGCGAGCGGGGCCGAAGGCCGACTTGACGGCGCGGACGGCGCTACCCACGCTGGACCATGGCGTATACGCGCTGCACAAATAAGAAAGGCGACCCGTGGGGCCGCCTCTGCATGGTAGATCGTTTAAAGGGATTTGCGTAGTCGGGCCAGCCGGTCGGCTATCGGCCCAAGCGCTACCGCCACGATTCCAGTGAGCAGGCAGAAGGGGACGGCAATCGTAAGGATGGAATGGGTCAGGTCCATGTTTCAGTCCTCCTTTGTGTCATTATACGGGATATAGAGCAGGAAAAGCAAAGAAACGATTTCGAGGACCACAGCCGCACAGAGCGCCAGCCCTGCCCGATGAGGCTGAAAGACTCCGACCCCGGCGAAAAACGGCGTTATCAGGCCGACCCCGACGATGCCAATGGCGACATTCTGAAAAACCGTTGCAGCGGCCTTGAGCCTGTCTTCCCTGTGCTTTGGCGTCTGGGGCGGGGGAAGGATTGCCCGCAGGATACGGCGGGCGGTGGGGTAGGTGTCTGGCATTTTGTGTCCATTTTGGCACGGAAGGGGTGCCGGGCCGTCTGGCCCGGCTGACTGGATCAGAAGCCCAGCGCGTCATTCCTGAGCGCCGCCGCCTGTTCCGAGACGCTGCGGGCGTTGCTGGCCACGTAGGGCTGCCACGCCTGCCCCATCAGTTCTTCATATGCGGCGCATGCTCCGGCGGCGATGCAGGCAAGGGCGTAGGATTTTGCGGCGTGCTGCGCTGCGATTTCACGCAGGCCATCCACCCGGTTTGCACCGCCATCAATGCCCATGCGATCCTCGTCGCGGTGTTCGTTGGTAAAGGCGTTGACGGCATCCCGCGCGATCTGGCGGCGCTTTTCGTAGAACTCGGCCGCGCCATAGGCGGACCGGACGACGCCATCAACCACGCGATCAAGGTGGATTTTGAGGCCCTGATAATTTGGTTCCCCGCGATACATGGTAACAAGGATCGGGCCCAGCGCGGTGTACTGGTCGCGAATCATGGTGCTTCCCAGCCCGGTCAGCTCGTCGGCATCTCCGGCCTCGATGCCAAAGGAGGTTACGATCTTCGCCATCTGGTCGTCATTGGGCGCGAGGTCCAGAACGGCTGCCAGCGAGGGGGCGGCATAGCCCTTTGCACGGGCGCGTGCTTCGTTCGCACGGCGGGCCTCGGCGGGAGAAGCCTTGCCAGCGGTGGCGTTGTGGGCGATGGTGGTTGCAACGTCGGACATGAAACTAACCTTCATTTCTGGCGCAGTCCCGGCGTGGTGTTCGTAGCACCTGCCGGGGCGCTTGAGCCGGAAGGGCCAATCCCTCCCGACAAGAAAAACTTAGTACGAATACCCAAGCATAGCAAGAGAGAAGCCGAAGAAAACGGCTAATAACGTCCGTTTTTATTTGTTATATTCGGATATTTTTTACTTGAAAACAAATAAACATCTGTCGTTTTACTAGACCATATCCTGCCGGGGTGCGGGGCGGCGGCGCCCGTGACGGTGACGGTAGTGGAGGGGATGGAGGCGTTTTTCTGAGCCACATCCTGCCCCCGGGCAAGACGGTGGCCCGGACAGGGAGTCAGGACCGAAGCGGCCTGAGCAAGCCGGTCGGCCTGCGCCTGACGCGGGGCAACGCCCTGCGGCAGGCGCGGGACGGCAAAGGTGCCGCGAGGGTCGCGAAGCCGCGCCAGCGGGGCCGAAGGCCGTCTTGGCGCCCTGGCCGGGACACTGTCACACTGAAGCTGGATGCGCGGCCGTAATCCCCGCAACGGGCCACCCTGATACGCCGCAGGCGTGTCAGGGTGGTTGAGGAGGCGTCCCGCTCCCCGTGCCGTTTTTCGACTTCATGCCGATCATGGACAAGGATGTGGGGGAGCATTAGCGCGAATGCGGACAGACCCCGCAGGGGGCTGGACTTCTCCTGGCGGCGCAGCCGTCTGGAGAAGCTTGGCGAGCGAACCCGAAGGGCCACCCGTATTCAAGAAGATCGTACGTCCACGGTTTCTGAACCGGACGGGACCTGCTCAGGCTGCCTTGCGCAAAGTGAAATCTACATGAACGGCGTCATAGGGGAACAGCACGCGACCGCTTTCGGTACGGTCGAGGACGCCGGCCGACAGGAGAGCCTGCACGTCGCCATGAACGGCCTTGACGTCACGTCCCACCCGGCGGGCGACTTCGCGGATGGTCATTTCACCCTGCCCGGTCATAGCCCTGAGTATATCCCAACGCTTCGTGGTCAGGACACGCCACAGGAGATCCACACTGGCGAAACTGATGAACTCCCCCACATGTTCACCACGGAACGCGGCGGCTGCCCGCCGCCTCGTGTCCTCCAGGGAGGATATTCCAAGAGTTACCGTTCTCACTGTCTTTCCCTCCAGGTTTCCACGTCTTTCCAGAAATCCGCCAGCAGCTCCTCGATCCCGAAGAAACGGTATGGAACTTCGTTTTCGGCGATATGCTTGTGATCACCCTTCCCCGCTTCATTGTCGTAGCGGATCACGCAGGCGCCATCCGCAACGAAAGCGAGGCGATATCCCGTCCCTGTACTTTTGCGACATCAGAGGTTAACGTATGGAACCCTTCCGCCCAGCCTGTTTCCCGGAGCGCGCAATGTCGGCCCCTTCCCCCAACCGTCGCCCCATTTTCTGTACGCTCTACCATGTTCTTGGGGCGCTGTGGCACGGCGTAGCGGCCTATTTTGCGTGCCTTGTTGTGCTGTTCGGGATCTGTGGGGTCGTGGCAGATTTCGTGATACGGGGCGTCGACCTGCGCGCGGATATTCTGCTTCCCCTGACCTACTGGCTTCGGGGTCATACAGGCCTTGCGCTTTTCGAGGCCGCAGAGGACAATCTGATCCGCCTCGATACGATCATCCATGCGCTGGCGCTGGGCTCGGCGTTCGCCGTAGCCACCTACCAGCTCCTTCGACGCGATCAGGCCACGACGCAACGCAAATTGCGCCCTCGTTGGCGCGTGCCAGGTTGAGCAGGTAGTCAACGGCAGCACTGGAGTGGCGCAGGATGGGCAGCACACCCACGACAGCGGCGAGTTGGGCGGCGGCGATCTCCGCCACATATCCTGCCTGTCTTCGCTAGCCTTTTTGGACGTGCGCTCCATTTCCCTTTTTCCTCCTGCTACGCTGCCGCCACGGGGCAGCCGATGCGCAGATGGAGGGAGGCGTCACAGGCGATCATGGCATGCGCAGCACCGCAGCACCGCAGCACCGCAGCACCGCAGCACCGCAGCACCGCAGCAAAGCGAAGGACCCGGCGCAGCCGGGTTGCAAGGATCGACGACGCCTCCAGACAGACGCGTCGGTCGCCCCGTGGCGGCTCATTCAGCCGTGTCTTTCGCTTTTTTGCTCCCGTTGACGGTTATCGTCACAGGCGGGTCAGGCGCTGCAGTGATTGCATTTTTTCGTCTTCTTGGGGGGGGAGAACGAACCCGCTGCGCGGGATTGGTGCGGTGTGCAGGTCTGTCACCACGGCGTGAGCGATCTGTTTTATTTGGAACTGTCCTGATCGGGCCAAGCACTCTGGCTTCTTCCCACCAGAAGGAGCCGGATGATGACAGAGTCCCTGTGCATTGCTGCAATCAGTCCCCTTCGCCAGCGCCTGCTTGATGACATGGCGGTGCGGCGGTTCTCCCGGGAGACGCAGCGCAATTACCTTCGCGATGTCGGCCGTTTCGCCACGTTTCTGGGCCGCTCACCCCACACGGCAACAGTCGAGGATGTGCGCCAGTTCCAGATTGCGCAGAACGCGGCTGGCATGCCGACACCGACCATGAATGCCATCGTGTCGGCGCTGCGGTTTTTCTTCACCCAGACGCTCGACCGCCCCGACCTTGCACGCAAGCTGGTCCGGGTGGCGCAGCCCCGCAACCTGCCCGTCGTGCTGAGCCGCGATGAAGTTGCCCGGTTGCTCAACGCGACCGTATGCCTCAAGCATCAGGCCGCCCTGTCGGTCGCCTATGGGGCAGGCCTGCGGGTGGCCGAGGTCGCAGCTCTCAAGATCAGTGATATCGACAGCGAGCGCATGCTGCTCAGGGTCGAACGGGGCAAAGGGGGACGATATCGCAACGCCATGCTTCCGGCAGACCTTCTGCCCCTGCTGCGGGAGTGGTGGAAGGCCGGACGCCAGCAGGGCGTGATGCATTCCGGTGGCTGGCTTTTTCCCGGGCAGGACACCATGAGGCCCATCAGCACACGGCAACTCCATCGTGTGGTTGTCGATGCCGCGCGGGCTGCTTCGATCACCAGACGTGTGGGGCCTCATACCCTGCGGCACAGCTTTGCCACGCACCTGCTTGAGGATGGTGTCGATGTCCGAGTGATCCAGGTTCTGCTGGGTCATTCCCGCCTGGAGACCACGGCCCTTTATACAAAAGTTGCGACACGGACCGTGCGGGCCGTCATCAGTCCGCTCGACAGACTGGGCATGCTGGCGACAACGCAGGCGAGGCCCGACGGCTGATCCCCGGGCGGGGGCGGTCGTGTCCGCCTCCCTCGAACTGGGGGACATCTTCCGGGCTGCCGGCCCTGCCTGGCGGTCAGCACATGCCGGCCGTCTCCCCCTGCAGCAGCTCAAGGTCATGTCGGCGATCGAACACTGCCGCACGGCGGCCCTTGGTGGTCATGTCGCGGCCTGCGGAGACTGTGGACATTGGCGGATCGCCTATAACAGCTGCCGCAACCGTCATTGTCCGCGCTGTCAGGGGAACGCCGCGCGGACATGGCTGGCCGAGCGGGAGGCCGATCTGCTGCCGGTCGGGTATTTCCATGTCGTCTTCACCCTGCCGACGCGGATCGCCGACATCGCACTCCAGAACAAGGCCGTTCTCTACGCCCTGCTGTTCCAGGCTGCCTCGGAGACGATGATGACGATCGCCGCCGATCCCCGGCATCTGGGCGCGCGCATCGGCATTACCGCTGTGCTGCACAGTTGGGGTTCGGCGTTGACCCACCATCCCCACGTGCACATGATCGTGCCGGGTGGCGGTCTCTCGCCCGATGGCCAGCGCTGGATCTCGTCACGCCCTGCCTTCCTGCTGCCCGTTCGCGTGCTGGGCAAACTGTTCCGCCGCCTGTTCCTGACCCGGCTGCGCGCACTTTTCGATGCCGACCGGCTGGTCTTCCGGGGCCATCTTGCCCCTCTGGCAGAGCGTCGTGCCTTTCTGCGGTATCTGGCTCCTGTGCGCAGCAGGCGCTGGGTCGTTTACGCCAAGCCGCCTTTTGCCGGCCCCAAAGCGGTGCTGGCCTACCTGTCGCGCTATACCCACCGCGTCGCCATCTCGAACCGTCGCCTCCTGGCGTTCAACGAAAAAGGTGTCACGTTCCGCTACAAGGACTACAGGCGGGACACGGCCCACCAGCAGCAGGTCATGACGCTCGCCACGGATGAGTTCATCCGCCGCTTCATGTTGCATGTCCTGCCACGGGGATTTCATCGCATCCGCCATTATGGCCTGCTGGCCAGTTCCAGCCGCAAGGCCAGTCTGGCCCGGGTGCGGGAACTGCTGAATGTCATATCCACACCAGCGCCAGAAGTCCCGGAAGCCGAACCGGCCACGCCACCGCCGTGCCCATGCTGTGGTGGTCCGATGGTCGTCATCCAGATCCTTCCCCGCTGGTGCCAGCCCCGAGGACCACCACGGGCGACTGATCCGGCCGGGGGATCACCATGACAGCCCGCAGAGATTACAGCATGACCGATCCCGATATCGGAGTGGCATCGCTCCGACAAACCGTATCTCCTGTACGCATCACTGGAAAACCCGGGAAAATCGCTGCCTATACTGCCAGTTCTGACATCGCGTCATGCAGATCCGGTCACAAAAATCCGTTCCAGTTCCACAAACGCACCTGTATGCTCTGGCTCAGCCTCTCCCCCGGGGTGGCGCCAGTTGCAAATTCCCCATAACTGAGTCCCGGTGTCGCGGGTTCGGTCTTCCCAGACTTTCGTACGCCTGGCGGCGCCCGAAACCCTTCAGGACAGCGGAAGGTCTGCTTTCTAGCGAAAAATTCGAATAGCTGTCGCAACGCCTCACAGATTGGCGGCTATGCATACGGA
Source organism: Komagataeibacter saccharivorans (assembly GCF_004348195.1). Lineage (NCBI taxonomy): Bacteria > Pseudomonadati > Pseudomonadota > Alphaproteobacteria > Acetobacterales > Acetobacteraceae > Komagataeibacter > Komagataeibacter saccharivorans. Next base: position 45,031 of record NZ_CP036406.1, read on the forward strand.
AAGGCGTACAAAACGCTAGAGAGTGTTATGTAATTTTGTGCGTGATTAGTTCAGTAATGCTGAATGACGGAAGTTCGCAAGCCGTGTCCCTCTGACGTATCAGACGAAGAGTGGTCGTTGGCTGTCCCGTATCTGGTTCTGATGCGAGAGGGCGCGGAACACCGGCGGCATGATTTGCACGAACTGTTCAACATCTGACCTTTTATATTATTAAAACTTACAAACCGGTATTATTGAAAGTTTTTCAAGTAATTCTTCATCTGTTACAGATTTCCTATAATACTCAAACATAATACGGCAGCTCATGAAGTCAATCTCATCCACTTGACCTATTTTTTTAACAAAGTTTTCTTCTTTTAATATGAATGAATTATCCACTCCAATTTGAGACAATTTTTCTAATCCATTGCCTTGACGTGGTTCTATACCAAGTCGACCGCAAGGAGCTTTCCAACCTTCTTTCACACTCGAATACAACGGCAAAGCTATTCTAAGATTGTTTCTGATACAAAAAACCACGCTCGGACGAGAACCTTTTCCTTCTGAGAATATTTCCCCACTGACTTTTTCGATGGTTTTTTTAAACAGTACAACATCTCGAACATCAACGGTCATAAGTTTATTCTCTGTCATATTGCGCTCCAATGATTATTTTTATCCACAGAAAAACTGTCTTCTATTTACAAAAACCACTTTTCATATCAATTAGGCCGTATATTACTTCGGACGCCTATGTCCGAACAATCTCCAGAAAGCGTTAAAAACCGGCGTAAGCGTCTCTACGGTGATACTTTCAAGTCGTGAATAAGGGAGAGCCGCCTCGTCGCGGTATGCTGCGGTTCCATGAAAATTGTCGCGATGGAGATTATATCCTCTAATATTGAGGATCGTGATAGCTACGAACCACGGTCCAGAAATGCCAACCTGAATTAAGCGATTTGCTGCTGTCATCGCTTGATCACACAGGCCATCTTCGAACTGCTTGGCAAAAACGAGCTGCGCTTCGGTCTCCGGTGATATCCGGCGGGGACCACCAAGTCTCCATGCCGCCTCAACGCGGCCAGATCTGTGCGTATGGGCATATCCTTCGACAATGGAATCGCCACTTTCATTTAGGAGCCCGTGGATAAGCGTTCCTTCTAGCGTAGTCATCCACGATGTGGACGCAGGCCGCTTCAGGTAGGGCTGCTGGGAATTAAATTCGTCAAGTTCAACTTCTCGCATTTGTCGAAAGTAGTCCAACGGTGTCAAGGACAACACGGCAGCCGGCAACGCCCCGATCGAAAACGGCATATTCCTGCCTTTGGCTGCAGCGACAGCTTCCTCGTGGATTGCGGTCAAACGGTTGACGAGACGTTCTTCGCCGGCAAAAGCTACCCGCAGCTCTTGGATGTCCATTTCATACTTTCCCGCACTGTTGCGGCGATAAAATTTACCACCTTTACTTATGACTGCGCGATGCGGAGCAATCATACTCGCTGGTATCCTCATAATAATGACCAGCTTCCCAGATGTCAGTCTCAATGCGCGTGATCGTATACCCGCTACACGTGGCTCCAGACCATCTCTGATAATGCTCTCCAGTCGTAGGATTTCTGCATCCACGTCGGTCACATTTATGCCTGGAAGAGCATTTGCTTGCCCAGCCTGACCCGCCACTCCAAGGAGAAGGTCACCCCCTTGTGTGTTCGAAAAAGCAGAAATATCAGAAAGTAACTCGCGTTTTGCCTCATCATTCTTGCCGTAGGTCTCAGACTTGAATTCGATGTAAAGGTCTTCTGCGACCGCATCTTCTACGAGCGAGCTAATATGTTCTTCTTTAATATCTTCAAATAACACATCTCTTAGCACTTAGATTTCCTCCTGCCGATAATCTTTGTAGCTATGTAATTCCCGCTATCTCTTAGGGTTCGAGTAATTCATATCAGTGGCTCAGAATACACAAATTGAGAGCGTTGCGGAGCAGTCTTACCGACGATCCGCCGTCCGCTTTCCAACTATTGTTAATATGCCGCCTTCGTCCGACATGAGGCGACCACCGCTGGTCTGCTTCATGTGCGTTGAACTGACAGACAATTTTGTGCGGGGGAAGAGAAAGAGTCTGCTGTCCAGGAGAAAATATGAATTGCTAGTCATTCCAATTCTTGTCTTAGTGGTTTTTTCGTGTAGGTGAGATATGAATATATCGGACAATAAGACTTTAACTCATACCATAAAATAGGCAGACCAATGCATTGTAAAAAAAAATCTATCATAAAAAATATATTTCAGAAAAATAAATTATTACATTCAAAGCATACGCAAAAAGACATTAGTGATTTTATACGCCTAGCAATTCCTAATATAAAAGAAATATCTGATTTTATTTCCATAAAAATTAAATCAGAACAGTGTATTCGCATGTCAGTAGTAATTAACAAGACACGTATATCCAACTACGATGTGGAAATTGTTATAGATAACGATCTTACAAAAGATAAATTTAATATAAAGGAAATAAAGGGAGAATGCTCACAGTATGAAGCAATGAAAGTAACTATAAAAGGACTTGCCCATCGTCACGGAAAAGATGACAGGTTCTATGATTCTGTCAATGAAACCCAAGAAGAGATTTCATATCGTATTTTTCATGTTGTGATTCATGAGCTTGTGCATGCGTTGCAAATTCAATTCAATGAAAACTATTTTCGTGATGGTCATGGATCAAATGCTGTTAGACTAGGGCGAGAAGCAGAACGGGCCGAACACAAAAATTCTTGTTATAAAGAATATAAATATCTTAATTACCTCAATTGTGAGAGTGAACATGAAGCTCATTCGTATCAAATGGCTTCAGAAGTATATATTACACATGTTACAAAACTTTCAAAAAACGAATATAAACAAAAAGCAAAAAATTCTGACTTGGCAGATCACATATATAGAAAAAAAACTGGAAAATTTTGTCCTATTAGTAGATTTATATTTTGGTATTCATTGAATCGTCTTGTAAAAAAATCATGGAAATTTTATTCTACATTGTAGTTTATCTATAAAGTAACGATAGCAACGTATAATTTATTTAAAAATTACCTATACTTATAAAATTCACAATATGAATATAGGATCAGTCGCAGGTAAGTTAGTTGACGAAAGTTGGTTATGCTTATGTTGACACCCAAAAACGGAGTTCTCAAGCATCTCTAACCTCTCGTGGATGGATAATTTTTTTATGTCTGCTGTAGATAACATCCTGCACAGCTTTCTATGTCCGACATGAAGGCGAAACCAGTCATCTGCGTCAGTGGTCAAGTGGCCCGGGGTTTGCGGTTCATGCGATGCTACGGCAGCTTGGGGCATGGTCCGTATTTTCATCGATTCTGATGCCTGCCCCGTGAAAGACGAAGTGTATCGTGTGGCCGGGCGCTATGGCTTGCATGTTTTCGTTGTCTCCAACCGGATGATTGCGGTGCCGGAATCGCCGTTAATCGAGCGCGTAGTGGTAGATTCAGGACCTGACGTCGCAGATGACTGGATTGCCGAGCGCACCGTGAACAGGGACATCGTCATTACGGCGGATATTCCACTGGCGGCGCGCTGCGTTGAAAAAGGCTCGTACGTTCTCGAACCGAAGGGGCGCCGTCTGGACCGTGATGCGATTGGCATGGCGTTGGCGATGCGCAATCTGATGACAGATCTGCGCTCGGTGGGCGTTATGACCTCGACCGGGACTGCGTTTGGGAAGGCGGATCGATCTCGCTTCCTCTCGGAACTCGATACGTTGGTTGTAAGGGCGCGCAAGCCCCGATGTGGCCCGAATGCCGGCTAATGCATTGCAGTCCGTTTGAAATTCCACCCGGAAATGTCCGGTTCCAGGTTGACTGGATGACCCGTTGAGCGACCGAAGTGAAAGGCCACTGCAGCCTTTTCCTCGTGTCATACCCACATATTTTCTAATGTGGGTATGTATCCTGCGGGAGGGATCCGCTCACGCGTCTGGCTGGTAGATTTTGATCTGACGTCAGATTCAGCATAGAAAATGCGCCATAAGACACCCGAGCGCCGCACCACTGAACATCCCAAAGCGTAAAAAATGCCGCAACCGGCCAACGACCGGCATGGATGCACGGATGTCGCGCAATTCACGCCCGGCCCAAAGTCCTGCCACAAGGGAAACCAGAACAACCACCACCAGTAATGGCCATGTCATGGGCAGGAACGGCGCATGGACGAAGGGAATGACGGCCGTACCCAGCTGATCGACGGCTGAAAAACCATCGAATGCATCACTCGCCAGGAGAAGACACAGCGCGGCAATCTGTGTCCCGCGCCGGTCCGCACCCCCGGTACCTCTATGGGGGACATTTTCCCCAAAGCTGTGAAGCCTGATGGATATCTGCAGGTGCGCATCACATCTCGCTACTGGCGAGCTGCCGCCTGCCATTGGAAAACCGAAACCTGCGGCACCGCGGGGCAATGTTTGCATCGACAGGCTCCCTTACATTCCCAGCGCACGGCGATAGAGATCCAGAAGCATCTCGTGCTCTTCCACAGCCGCAGGCTCCAGCCTGCGGATCCGGATGATCTGGCGTATGGTCTTCACATCAAAACCTGCCGATTTTGCTTCGGTGTAGATGTCCTTGATGTCGCCAGCCAACGCCTTGCGCTCTTCCTCAAGGCGCTCCACGCGTTCAATTATGCTACGCAGCCGGTCGGCCGCGATCCCACCGACGGCAGCGGCACCCGCGCCGCCATCCGCTTCACCCTCATCAAACATGAGAGGACCCTTCCGTATCTGTTGTAAAAACCCGACATTCCGGACGGGGATAGGTCTCATGCCCCGTTTCAAGCTGCTCCAGCCAGCGCGACGAGCGCGGCTCCAGCGCGCCTCCCCGGTCAAGGTGGCGCAACAGGGCCGTGCGGTGCGCGCCCATCCGTTCAGCCAGCAGCCGGGTCGACCAGCCGATAACCGTAATCGCCCGGTACACCTCTCGTCCCCGGTAAGGCGGCCGGTTGCCCGTGACATTGATCGACCGGGCGAATGGCGAAGAAAACCGCTTATGGATGGCACGCAACGCGCACAGCCACGCGACGAATTCCGGATCGGCGGGCTCCCCCGCCGCAAACTCCCCGACGCGGTTGCGGCTGAATCCTGACCGCCGGGCCGCCTGACGAAGCGGCCAGCCGATATCGAACAGACAGGCACGGATGAGGGTACCTGCCCTGATCCGCCGACCACTGTCGTAACGCCCATTCGCCGCAGGCACATGCCGCAACGGGAGCGGGAGTGTCACCGCCGCCCCGTCAGGCATGGGACAGCACATCAGCAAACACACGGCCCGCCGCGCCACGACGCACATGGGATGCCATCCGGCGGCTTACCGGACGGTAGCGGCCCGGTATGCGGCTTTCATGAACCACCCCTTCACCTTCAAGGGATTCGAGCGCGCGCTCCACCTCCCTGACGGGCAAAACCAGCTTCTCCGCCAGTTCGGAAGGCAGACTGCCTTCCCTCGCCAGTTCCGAGAGGGCCGCAAACACCATGTCCTTGACCGGTGATGCCACGACCTTCCGCGTCGCAGGCATCCATGGAACACGCGCGTAGACGCTGTGGCCCATGGACGCGATTTCCCCCGCCTCCACCATTTCACCAAGGACGACCGGGAATGCACCGAGGATCTCGGCTGGCAGTCCCTTCCTCAGTTCGAGGACTGCATGGGGACCTGCCACGAGCGCGTTACGGACATGGGCGAGTATCAGCCCCCGCGCCCGCTCCCGGTCTGTCTCGTTCATGCGTGCATATGGCACCGGCACTGGCCGGCGCACCGAACGTCGCGCCATTTTTTCCTCCAGGTTTGTATGCCTGAAGTATGGATCGCTCGTTTGTGGGTGCGGACAGGGACTGCAGGATCGCGTCGCGCACTCCCTTTGCGTCATGGTGACACGCCTGTCCGGATCAGGGGGGCCTTACCTCTCGGCGGTAGCCCGATCCCCCTCCACTCCGGTATCAGCCTGCTCCGCAAGCCGGGCTGCGATGATCCGGTCGTAATGCCGTATCGCCCGGTCGGTCAGATAGGGATCGAACATCCTGCCCCGCTCGCGCAAAAGGATTGAGCGCACCACATCCATGGGCACAGGTGGCTTGTAGCTGCGCCGGGAGGCCAGTGCGTCGATGAAATCGGCAATGCCGACGATACGTGCCATGACCGGGATATCCGGCCCGGCCAGACCATGCGGATATCCACTTCCATCCCAGCGTTCGTGATGCAGCAGAACGCAGTCCCGGACGATGCGGGGGATGTGCGAGACATGCCTGCCGACGATCGCCATGCCGTAAGCGGGATGGCGCGTCATGATCGTCCATTCGGGGGCTGTCAGCCGACGCGGCGCATACAGGATGGCAGGCGGAACCCACCGTTTGCCGATATCATGCAGCCGGGCGCCAATAAGAAGCAGGTGGCGCAGTCCCGTGGGCAGACCGGCGGCATCGAAAACGATCGGCGCGATGGCGGCAACCCGGTTCCCATGTCCATCAAGTTCCCGTCCCGCAACCTGTGCGAGCTGCATGAGCCTTCCATGGGCATAAGCCGGCGAACCGCCCGCATATGCCACACATGTATCGAGAGAGTTTTTCATGATGGCAGTATTTCCCGCCCGGTTGTGGGTCCATGCAGCCGGGCAGGAAAAAAGGGCGTCACACGCGCCGGGTGCGTCTTTCGCCCTCCCGGCGATGATCGCCGCAGAACCAGTGCGTCACGCCCTGGCGGTCGGCGCACCCGAACGCTGCACCTTCGCCACAGATTTCGCATTGATGGGCCCATGCGTGGCCCGGCGTACGGGGCGCCGTCGCCTCGGTCTGCATTGCGGGCTTTCCTGTAACGGACATGCTGACGGCGTTCCTTCCTGCATTCAGACCCTGTGCCCCGACGGGGACGAGGCCGTGCCACTGAGGCGGTTTCTCAGCCAGCCACGGCATAGGGCCCGGGGTGGTATTTCCGACAGGAATACCGAAGGTTCGGCAAACCTGCCACCTCGCCATGCACACCAGGTGACCGCGACGCGCCGGCGGCCCCGCGTCAGGGCGACATAGGCCAGCCTGCGCTCCTCATCAGCGTCCGGATTGGTGGCGGACGGAAACAGCCGGTCTTCCCAGCCCATCAGGAAGACATGGCCATATTCCAATCCCTTCGCGGCGTGGATCGTCATCAGGCGGACCCGTCCTTCTCCGGATGCCTGCCCCGAGACCGATCCAAGTGCCGCATGATCGAAGAGATCCGCAAGGGTCGCGAACTCAACACAGAGACCGACCAGTTCCTCAAGGTTTTCCAGCGCGGCGCGCCCGTCCTCACCCGCCGCTCGGTACATGTCCGCATACCCGGTCCGGTCAAGCAGTTCACGGATACGCTCTGCCAGCGGGGCATCCCCCGACGCGCTGATTTCGCGGATGGTGGACAGGAATGTCCGCACCCTGTCAGCAGACCTGCCCCGTGCGGTGCCAAAGAGCTGCTCGGCCGCCCGAAACAGCGACACATAGTCCTGCTCCGCCACCGCCTCGATCTTCGCCAGCGTTTTTGCGCCAACCCCACGCGCGGGCTGGTTGATCACGCGCCGGAACGCCTCATCACTCTGCATGTCGTCCGGGCATGAGGCCAGCCTGAGCAATGCCAGCGCATCCCGGATGACCCCGCGCTGCCAGAATGCGGTGTCATTGACCAGTTCGTAGGGAATTTTCGCTTTCAGAAGCTGTTCTTCGAGCAGGCGCGACATGAAATTGAACCGGTAGAGGATCGCGATGTCGTCGGGCGCCACGCCTTCGAGCAGGCGGCGCCCGAGTTCCAATGCGATGCCCTGCGCCTCCTCGAGACCGCCACTGAATTCCATGGTCTCGATCGGGTCCCCTGCCCCGGTTGCGGTAAACAGGGTCTTTTCCAGGCGACCGGAATCAAGGGCGATCACGGCATTGGCCGCCGAGAGGATATGTCCCGTGGACCGGAAGTTCTGTTCCAGCGCGATCATCGTGCCGCCGGGAAAGTCATTCAGAAAATTGCGGATATAGCCCACATTGGCCCCACGCCAGCCGTAAATCGACTGCGCGTCGTCGCCTACCGCGAAGATCTCGCCATGGTCCCGGCTGAGCAGCTGCAGCCACTGGTACTGGAGGCGGTTCACGTCCTGAAACTCATCGGCAAGGATCGCGTCAAAGCGACGCCCCCAGTCACGCCGGTAATCCTCGTCACGCTGCATCGTCACCGTGGGCCATAAAAGCAGGTCGCCAAAATCGGCCATGTTCGCTTCACGCAGCGCTTCCTGATAGGCCGGGTAGAGGGCCGCAGCCAGATGCCACGCCATGACGTCTTCGGGCGTCTGGCCCGGATAGCGCTGCATCAGGGCATCAACACCCGCGGCGGCCTGCTGCGGAAGCACCAGATCATCCTTGAACAGCGCAATGCGCGTGGTGACGGACTTCACCCGCTGCCGGAACGTATCGCCGTCCTGCGCGTCCAGCGCCCCGTCCGCCATTGCCGCCTGCAGCAACCTGCGCACGATACGCCTGCTATCCTCGGCATCGGCGATACCGAAGCCGTCACGCAGCAGCGCGATGTCGGGGTCGGTGCGCAGCTGGCGACGGCCATGCGCGTGGAAGGTGCCGATCCATCCGGGGGCACGGTCTACGCCCACGGCATCCGCAATGCGGCTGCGCATTTCCTCGGCGGCCCGGTTGGTGAAGGTAACGGCAAGGATGCGCGAAGGTGCGATATTCCGTCGCCCGATACGGTCGACCACGCCGGCCACCAGCGTACGGGTCTTGCCGGTTCCCGCCCCGGCCAGCACGACAACCGCACCTTCCTGTCGCGCGGCCTGGCGCTGCGGCGGCGTCAGCCCCGCCAGCATGGCCTCACCGGGAAAGGTCTGCATGCCCGCCATGGACCAGTTCCTCCACCATATCCGCCTGCGCCGCATCGAGATCCACGATCCTGCCGTCGGGCAGCAGCAGCGTCACGACCCCGCTATAGTCCCAGCGGTCATCGCGGTCCTTTTCACCCCCGATGACAAGCCCCCGGTAACAGTCCGCCCCGAAGCGCAGTTCAACAAAGGTCTGGGGGAAAACGCCGTCTCCACTGACCGCAGCCCCGGCCGTCCACTGGCGGACCAGCCCCGCCTTGCGCGCCCATTGGAATGTCGCGCCTACAAGCTCGGCCTGCAATGCAATCAGATCCGGACGAAGCGGACCGACGCCGGGCACGGTGCCTTGCGGACGTATCCGTCCGGCCCGTCCGGATATCTCCACAAACTTCCCCTGCGCGTCGCCATCACAGGTGAACAGGGTAAAGCTTCCGGCCAAATCCCAGCCCTTGCCATCCCATGTCCCGCCTACAACGAGGCCCGTCATACTCGACTCATCGCCATCGCAGGCAACCAGCACCCACGGGATGTCATTGCCCAGACGTGGCGTCCGGACCAGATGCCTCGGGGCATCCGGGTGGCGAAAGAACGCCTCCAGCAGGGTATCCACCGCTTCACCGAGATTGGTCAGCAGGGAAAGTTCGTAGGCCACGCGGGCCTGGTCAGAACCGGTCATGATCTGTTTCCTTCAGGCCGCCGCAGCAGCCATGTTCTTGAGTGTGCTGTTGAAATCCTTGGAACGGTCGGGCGGCAGGCGCCGGGCGAACTCGACACCCGCATCTTCCGCCAGCCCGTAAAGCGTGTCGGCAAAACCGTCGCCCGCATCATCGTCATCCGTCGCAACGATCAGGACCGCATCGGGAATCTGCCGCATGTCGGCCAGATGCGCCCGGATCGCCGCCTTCGTCTCCGGCCCCATGGCGCCACCAGTCGAGCAGTACATCGTATCCGGGGTCCGGACCCGGTCGAGGGCCGCAAAGGAAAGCGCATCAATGGCCGCCTCGCAGACGACGAGGCGACGCACCTGCGCCGCACTGCCGGGCTGGAAGCGGAACAGGCTCTTGATCGTGCCGCCAAGACACATATGCGTCTCCGGCCCGCGCAGCTCCGCACCGCATACTTTCCCGTCCGCATCTGTATGGGCGAACCAGGCGGCGTGATACCCGTCGCGGATGCAGCCTTTCATGGCCGCGCGCCGCACGACGTCTTCAGGCAGGCAACGCTCGCGGACCAGGTAATCCCAGACCCTGCCACCCCGACGAAGGCTCTTCTTCTGTGCCCAGCGTTCCGCGGGCGCGCGGGTGTCGGTGGTGGCGGGACGGGACCGGACATAGGCGGCCCCTTCCGGTTCCACGCCGATGAGCTGGCCCAGTTCGAGACAGACATCGCGCCATCCCATTTCCGGGTGCAGGTGACGCATGAGCGCAAACACATCGCCCTTTTCGTCCCCGTTTGCATGCCACCAGCCCCGTCCCTCGTGATTGACGATGACGTTGCTTGCTCCGTTGCGATATTTGAGGCACTTGCGCGTGCTCTTCGCCTTATCAAGAAGATAGCCGTTTTTCTCCAGAAGGGCCGCGCATGAAACACCTGAGACGATCTTGGTGCGGTCCTGATCGGAAAGCCGGAAACGCTGGTATTTCATGGAAGCCAATCCTTTTTACCGGAGACAACGGGAGCAGGACACAACTGACGTCCCCTTTACATGAATATTACTACATCAATACTGGATCTACCGCAACAGTAAACGTGCAGGAAGAACCAATAAACGCCAATTAAATACAATAAAAAAGGCGTCAAATACCTTGCGGACAGCGCGATATGGTGACGTTTTACTAGACCATATCCTGCCGGGGTGCGGGGCGGCGGCGCCCGTGACGGTGACGGTAGTGGAGGGGATGGAGGCGTTTTTCTGAGCCACATCCTGCCCCCGGGCAAGACGGTGGCCCGGACAGGGAGTCAGGACCGGAGCGGCCTGAGCAAGCCGGTCGGCCTGCGCCTGACGCGGGGCAACGCCCTGCGGCAGGCGCGGGACGGCAAAGGTGCCGCGAGGGTCGCGAAGCCGCGCCAGCGGGGCCGAAGGCCGTCTTGGCGCCCTGGCCGGGACACTGTCACACTGAAGCTGGATGCGCGGCCGTAATCCCCGCAACGGGCCACCCTGATACGCCGCAGGCGTGTCAGGGTGGTTGAGGAAGCGTCAGCTCCCCGTGCCCGCTTCCGATGGACCGCACGACGAGCCGCCGAGGCACGATCCGGATGAAAAACATCGGTATCAGGCAAATGGATTACGGACCGGATGCGTATTCAGCCCTGTCCCGATTTCCTGCGGAAGATCAGGCTGGCGCTCCAGGTCATCGACAATGGCGTCCAGCACCTCCTTCAGCGCCCGCGCGTCATCGAGCCCCCTGCGGTCCCGGGTGATGGACATCTGCCCGTAAACCGCTATCCGGTCGCTCCCGTTTTCCACGGTAAGCCCGCCAACCGTGCTGCTCTCGCCCTGGTCGTCAAATGGTGTGAATGGCATGTCTCTCTCCTCATGGCTCCTGTATGTGCAACGGCTGGTGTGAACGGGGCCGGTACGGACTGGCCTGTGGTGCGGGAAGGGTCATCATGGTGGCCTTCACATCATCGGACAGCGCCGGAAACGGATCCACGCCGACAACACGGATCAGCGTCGCAACGCTCACGGCCGCGCATGTGGGCTGTTCATTATTCTTGCAGACATAGACGCCCGCGCCTTTGCTGACCGGGTCATAGACCGCTTTCCATGTGGACGTCGGAACCAGTACATCACGCCCGATCCCCTGCGTGCTGCCGTGGAACGCCGGACCGGTCACCACGTAGAGATCGCCTTCACGCGAGGCGAGATCCCGCACCGCCATTTCCACGCCAGCCCATATCCCTTCATTGAGTTCCGGGGTCTGGGGCACGACATTCGCCAGAGAGAATGTTTCTTCCTGGGCTGTCAGGTCCGGCGCTTCGCCCGACGGCGTCATATGGCCGCGGTCATAGCCAGAACGGCGGTAATCCGCGAGTGTCGCCCCATCGCCGGGCGGCAGGCGGGGATCGGCATGGAAGCGGTCGGTCACCCGCCCCAGCTCACGGGCCCGCGCAATATCGTCGCGCGTCAGATGTTCGGCGGACCAGAGCGGTTCATGCGCCAGACCGGAGTTCAGCGACGCATAGTCCTCGTTGCACAGCAGGGTCGTGCGCGGCGTGAGCTTCGGATTGATCAGGGCCGGAAGCTGCCCCCCGACACCGAAACCGGGGCATGACGCGGATTGCGCATGCGCGGGACAGGCGGGCAGCGCCAGCAGGGTCAGCGCGAGCGCACTGACGGGCATGATATCACGCAACATGCTGCGTTTCCTTCGTGTCTGGATGAGGGATGTCCCGGCGCATTCCCCGCGATCATGCCGCATGGGGGCCGGGCGTACAAGTGAGCTGACGCGGCGGCCTTGCGCGCCGGATTGCGCACGTATCACAAGGACGCATCGAGTAGCATCGTCATCGCCTTGCGACCGGCCTGAGAGGCGCGCCTGCGGAATGCCGCACGGACGGGGGCCGGGATCGAGGTCGCCTGTGCGCCAACTTCGAGATCGGCTTTTTCGCGCAGCAGCCCGCGCGCAGCACCCATGCGCGCCACCGACGCACTGCGGTGAAAAACCGGTGCGGCAAACAGATGGGCAACCGGTGCATGATGTGTAGTCTGGGTCATATTCCTGTTTCCTGTTGCGGCGCCGCCCGTGGCGGCGCCTGAACGCCCATGCCGGGCAATGGTCAGGGATGGGACGACGCACCTGCGCGCCAGTGCGCATGGAAACGCCGGACATCGGGAAGGCTCGGATAAGCCGAAACGCCCTGCTGCGCGTCGCAGGCAAGCAGGACACGGACCGGGATTTCCTGCCGGTATCCGTCACTGAGACGCCGGATCACGGCACGATCGGAGCGCCCCGAAATGAAGCGATCTTCCCAGCGGCCAGTCGCGGGATCGCGTCTGGCGGCGGTCTGCACGCCATTAAGGAAGGCTTCGACGATCCACCGCTCTACCGCGCCACAGCGCAGGCTGGCAGGCAGCCTGTAGATGCTCCCTGCCGCGATCGGGCCGACCCGCAGCGGATTGTCGCCGGGCGAGAACCATCGCCCGGCATGATACTGTCTGAACATGGGTTTTCCTTCGCCCGCTCAATGTCGGGCGACGACGAAACGGTGCGTGTCCCTGATCGGACCGTCCTCGGTGATGCCTGCAAGGAAAGACGGACCCACGCAGATGAACAGCATGGCCACGACCAGGCAGAGGATCGTGAACAGCGCGCCCAGCCCGTCCTTGATGTCGCGGAACAGCGGGGAGTTCAGGAACGCTTTCATCTTACCGCCCTCCCGTGCTGCGACGGGGCGACGGGAGCCGCCTGACTGTCCCTGTAGCGTCCCGCGCCTCATCGGGCACGGGTATGACCAGCGCGTCACGGGATATGCGGCACAGCGGCGGGCGGCCTGCGATGGTATAATGGGTACGCGCTTCCTTGCGGTAGACCGTCCCGAGCGGAGCGGCCGCAAACCGGAACCGGTCATGGATGGACAGCTTCCCGAACGTCACGGGCTCGGCGTCCCGGTTCTTTCCTGCCATCAGTTTCGCTGTTTTCTCTGCCATTTTCGCCTCCTCAGGTTTTTTCTGACCTGATCGCGCCCTCATCGGGGGGCGGGCGTGGCAAGGGCGGCGTCAGCCGGGAGCGGTAGCGACGAACCCTTGCCGCGACCGACGCCCTATGAGAGCGCCTTTTTCTTTTTTCATTTCTTTCCTCTCTTCGCTTTCCTTTTTCCTGCCTTTCAGCTTCGGGCAGGGCTGGGGATTACGCGGATTGAACTGCCCCGGGTTTACCGGAGAGTAAAACTCTCGGAGGATGATCCCTATGGTAGAGAAGAAGAAGACATCGCGTTATTCGCCTGAGTTCCGTGAGCGCGCCGTGCGCCTTCTGGACGAGCATCGCTCGGATTACCCGAGCCTGTCGGCGGCCTGTCGCGAGATTGGTGGCAAGCTGGGCTGCTCGGGCGACAGCCTGCACGACTGGTGGAAGCAGGCCCGACGGGACGCTGGGGCGCAACCGGGGCCGACCTCGGCCGAGACGGCACGGATCAAGGCGTTGGAGCGTGAGGTCCGTGAACTGCGTCAGGCCAATGAGATCCTCAAGAAGGCCTCGGCTTATTTTGCTCAGGCGGAGCTCGACCGCCCGTTTCGCAAATGATCGCGTTTATTGAAGCCTACCGTGCCGATTACGGGGTCGAGCCAATCTGTCGCGTTCTGCCGATTGCCCCGTCCACGTTTTACCAGCAGGCGGTCATAGCAAGAGATCCGGCCAGGGCCAGCCCGCGTGCCCGGCGTGATAGGGAGTTGATGGAACATATCCGCCGGATCTGGCAGGACAACCGTGCTGTTTATGGTGCGCGCAAGGTCTGGCACAGCCTGCAGCGTGAAGGGCGACAGGTGGCGCGTTGCACTGTTGAGCGCCTGATGCGCAAGATGGGTCTGAAGGGTGTAATCCGGGGCCGGAAGGTCATCACGACCCGTCCGGATACGGCGCGCCCCTGTCCCGATGACAGGGTCAACCGGCAGTTCCGGGCCGAGGCCCCCAACCAGCTCTGGGTGTCGGACTTTACCTATGTCCAGACCTGGAATGGCATGGTCTATGTGGCGTTCGTCATTGATGTGTTCGCCCGCAGGATCGTGGGCTGGAAAGTCTCGACTTCCATGACCACCCAGTTTGTGCTCGATGCCCTTGAACAGGCCATCTGGCAACGAAAGCCCGCGGGAAACAAGGCGCTGATCCATCATTCGGATCGTGGATCACAATACCTGTCGATCCGGTATACCGAACGCCTGGCGCTGGCTGACATCGACGCCTCGGTCGGCACGGTTGGTGACAGCTACGACAATGCACTGGCGGAAACCATCAACGGTTTATACAAGGCCGAGGTCATCCATCATCTGGGGCCATGGAAATCCATGGCGCAGGTCGAATGGGAAACCCTCAAGTGGGTGGACTGGTACAATAACCGACGCCTGCTGGCACCAATCGGCTACAGGCCTCCCGCCGAAGCCGAACAGGCCTTCTATGCAGATCAGAACAGGCTTGATATCGCTGCCTGATTACTGAACAAATCGCTCTCCGGTAAACCCGGGGCAGTTCAGATTTCAGGAGGTTTCCATCTCGCGCAGGCTCGCGGAAAGGACGCGGCAGGCCTCGTGGCACTCAGGATGATTTGTGTCCAAAACGGCACGGAGCAGCATCGCAGGACGTGGATCAGGCCTCCACGAGTTCGAACGGCGTCAGTTCGGACGCACCGGTCCACGGGCTGCGGCGCTGGATCACTTCCACGCCCCGCACTATCCCGTAATAACCGTGCTTCCTGTACTGCCGCAGGCGTTCGGGCGTAATGCGCGGCCGTGCAACGCGCGTCCGGAAATCGACCAATGCGGCGACCTCATCTGCGTACGGGCCATGCCATTCGCGCGCATTGACGGGAAAGATGCCGGGTGTGCGGATCAGGACGCCCTCACGGACGGTTGCAATCTCAAGGCGGTAGCCTGCGATCATTTCAAATCGGCTGGTGCCGGACATGGACTTCTCCCAGAAAGGTAACGGCCCCGCCTGGCGGAGCCGTTACAGTGACGAGCAATGGCTCAGGCCGCAGCGCTGCGGGCCACCCGGTCCATGGCGGCGATTTCGGTCGCCATGTCGAAGGGATGAAGTTTTCGGGCATAGGCGGCGCGCAGCGCGTCCTGCGTGCAGGTCTGCGCAGGATCCTGCTCGCGGCCCGTGAGTTGGGCCAGACGGAAGGCAACCGCGCGCGTCCAGCCGTATAATCCCAGCGAACGCTGCGCGATGGTTTCCAGATACGCCGGTCCGTCACCCGGCCAGACAGGGGCATGCCCTTCCAGACAGAACGGCGTGAATTTGCTGCCCCATGAAGACACGCCCGGGCCATCGGCATGCGGTACGGCCTGTTCCAGCGTCACATGCAACCAGGACTCACAGTTGAGTTCCTGCGCCCGTGCGGCCGCGTCAAACCCGCGCGGCTTGCGCTGTCCCCGTGCCATCCGGGCCAAAACCACAAAGGACTGTCGGGGACATGCCGCCGCAACATGCCGACCAAAAGCAATGACCTGACTTGCGACATCCGGCACGTTCGCCGCCGTAATCCGCCGTGGCGGAACCAGGTTGGTCATGATTTCGCTCTTTGTCGAAGCTCCCCACCGACCAATGGTACGGGTAGCGGGAATGGCGTTCAGGATCAGTACGGGCATGACCGTGCTCTCTCTTTATTTCTGTTTCGGATGTTTCGCGCGTGGCCATGGCGTGCCGGTCGGGGCCAGAGCGGCGCCATGCGCCGGCACTGGACCCACGCGCAGCATCGCGAGCATGGGGAAGCGCCACCTCTGGCCCCGAGCGGCACGCCATGGCAGCGCCTTCCCTTTGCTGCCTTTCGTGTTCTCTTTCAGGCCCGTCGCCGCGCGCCAGCATTACGGCGCGGTGGCGCCAGACATGGCGCGCTGATCCGTGACGGCGTCACATCGAGCCACAGGGCACCCCCCGCCGTCGCTTCAAGTGCGTTGCGGATGCCGTCGGCCGACAGAAACTCCACGCCATCATCGTCGCCAAAGGCCGCGCGCTTGATGTCGTAGCTGTCTTCAGGGCTGGTTTCAGGATCGGCCTCGCGGGCATAGGCCACCAGATTGGCGCGCCCCCGTGGATCGCCAAGCGCAGGCATGCCGTTTGACATGAGGTACAGGCCGTCATCTCCAACGAGCATCAGTCCAGCCGGGATGCGGGTATGTTCAACCTTCCCGTCCTTCACGAAGGCCGGGTCGCAGCTCTGCGCGAACGTGGGCATGTGCTCCTTCGCCGCCGTGGCGTGCGCCAGCAGCCGGGCGACCAGTGCGTGATCGAAATGCAGTTTCATAAGCGGTTTCCTTTCCATGTCCTCGCCTGAGGGCATGAAAAAAGGGTGGCGCATGGCATGCGTCACCCTCTGAAAACCCCCTGCCTTCTGCCTGTCCGTCCACGCGGCAACGAACGCGCGGGGCGGTCCTGCCCCCGCCTTTTCCCATTGTGGCAATGCTGGTGTTTCGTACTCCGCAAAACGGAAGGGGCGCGACACCGCAAGGTGTAGCGCCCCTTGAAAATCGTAGCTGGAATGTCCTAATCTGAACCCGTGGCCGGGGGGCATCCGGTGAAAGATTACCCCCCGACCGTGTGGTGGAAGTGGATTAATCCGCTAGGCCCTTCAGGACGGTGGCTGCCGCCTGGAGGGCCTTCTTCGCTGTGCGAAGCAGCTTCTTTAACCACTTCCGGTCCACCACAATCAGGACGATCATGGTTTCCCCTCAGTTCAGGACATGACATCACGGCCCCCGGGATGTCATATCCGGCTACGATGAATGGGGGCCGCGACATCCCGCGCCGTAGCCTGCGTGGATGTTTCGTCCGTCCTCGTCAGGCGGCCCCGGTTTCTTATGCCGCCAGAGCCTGCGGCGGGCAATGGCGGGACGGTCCCAGCCAGCCCTCGCCTTCAAGCCGCCTTCGCAGGAGAACCTGCGCATCGAACACGAGCGCCAGCCACTCACTGGCGGGCCGCTCCATGCGTATCCATTGCCGGTGCAGGTCCGCGCACCGCCACGCGGTTTCATGATCGGGCAGCAGCCCCAGTGTCTGCCCGCAAAAAGAGAGTTGCGCCCATGGTTCCGGCCTGCCGCAGAAGCAGGTCGCCACCCTGTAGCGTCGGGCCCTGCGGACCGACGCGCACGGCTTTGTCCGCCCCTTCATCATGCAGCCAACGCCATTTCAGGTTCGGGCGTCGCTGCATTGGGCAGCGCTGTCATGTCTGCCTCGCCTTCGTCCACCTGCATCGCGCCAGCGACGGCGTCACCCGCGCCCCCGGCGTCCTCATGCGTTTCGTCCGCCTCCAGTTCGGCGTCCAGGGCTATCATCCGGGCCGCGGCCCCGCGCTGCCGATCCAGCTTCTCCTTCCACGCAACCGGCGCCCCGGCAAAGCCCGCGACGTCAGGAACCCAATGCCCCCCGGGGCCTACATGATTAATGAGGGCTGCGCGCATGAGCTTGCCCGTGGCCTGTTCAGGCAGCCCCTCGGCCTGCACGGCCCGGGTAATCCCGGCCTTGCTGTACGTTTTCAGGAAGTCCTCGACCGCCATATTGGGCATATGGCTGTCCGCGCCGAACAGGATGCCCAGCAGGAGCGCCTGCGGGCCGCTGCCGTCGTACGGGCTGACATCGCAGTTCGCGATGCTCCGCACCACCGTCATCGCATGATGGCGCATAAGCGCCGGGTCGCGCACCAGATGCCCCTCGGGAAACAGCGCGGCCAGCGCATTATCGCGGGCGGTGGGCTGGTGATAGGCGATGTGGCTGGTGTCATTCTTCACCGTCACGTTGCCACAACCCAACGCCAGAAGGAGAGCGCCTACAAGATCCCATGGGTCGACGGCATCAGCAGCCCCATCCAGCGCCCGGTGCAGGGCCAGCGTGCGGATCTCCCCGATCATCTTCAGACCCGTTCCTGATATGTCGGGCCTCTCACGCGGTTTCTCCACGACCGGTCCCGGGCTTTCGCTGGCCCGACTGGTAGCGGACGCATCCACGCGCATCCGGAAACCCTTCTCGCCAACCCTGAGCGTCACGGGATGGAGAAAAACCGCGATCTGGTCATCTTCACCTGCTTCATGCCACGCCTGCACGGGATAGGCGTTCTCGGGCAGGATCGGATATCCGTAATCATCAGTCGGCGTGATATGGCCATTGGCAGGCAGGCCCGCCTCCATGGCCTCGCGCTGGGCGGCCGCGTAGGCACGGGCATCGCTGGTATAGCGGTTGTCCTGCCCCCCTTCACCGAAAAGGTCCTCCTCCCAGACAATGCCGTGCCGTCTGGCAGTGGCGTCGTCGAAGCGCGCATCGCGGGCATAGAACTCCGCGATCGAGAACGCCCGGGCCAGATCATCCCAGTCCATGTGCTGGCCATCCTCCACCGTCATCCGGTAATCGGCAGGGTCCTGCCCTTCTTCAGCACTCTCTGCCCAGATTTCAGCCCACACCCTTGCCTGCTCGTCGGGAGACGCCTTTGCGATGGCCTTGCGGGCATCATCATCGGGGCCGATGCCCAGTTCAATCGCATCAAGGATCGGCGGGTGCAGATGTGCCAGCAGGTCAAGCCGCCTGAGATAGGCAGGGGTCACCATCAGCGCCTTGCAGATGGCGGTTTCCTTCATTTTCTGTTCGCTGCGCATGCGGCTGACCGCCCGCCACTGGTCGGGCTCGCTCATCCCCAGCCGGATCATGTTCTCCGACGCGGCCACCAGGCCGTCCAGCTCTTCATCGGCGCCTGTGACGAAGACGGGGATGGTCTTCAGCTTCGCCATGATGGAACACCGTGCGCGGCGATGCCCTGCGATGATCGTCAGCATACCATCCCCGCCTTCGCGCACCAGCGGCGGATGGATCAGGCCCACCGCCCTGATGTTGAGTGCCAGCCTGCGGTCTTCCTCGACCGGGGGCGCCGCCCGGCGGGGATTGTCCGGGTTGGCGCGCAGGGTCTTCGGGTCGATCTCGCGTAGTTCCATGGTCCTGTCCTTTGCTGAATTCCGTCTTTCGACATCTTCAGGGCGGTCGGGGGGCGCGTCGCCGCGCAAGGCCGCGCGCAGCGCGCCCGGCCTGAGCCTTGCGCGGCGATGCGGCCTCTGGCAGCCCCCTCCTTTTCCCCGGTTCTCCTTCCCGTCCTTCTCAGGCCGCCAGATCGGTCACCGCCTCCACCGCGTCGTCATTGGCGGGTGTCTCCATGACGGTCGCGGCCAGATCGGCTTCAAGGGCTTCGAGGGCTTCACGCTTTTCTTCAAGCAGCGCCTGTTCCGCAAACGGCGTGCCGATCCGTGCACGATAGGCGGGCAGGCGGGCCTGTGCCCCGTCACGGCGGCTGATCGCGTTGCGCAGCGCATCCTCGAATGTCAGCAGCAGGTGTTCGATACGGGACACCAGCCCCAGCGGCTTCACCTCATCATCAAGATGCACGGCGGCACCACCCTGTTCGAGCGCGAGATACAGCGTCACATCCGCTTCCTTTTTGCGATTATCCACCGCATAGGTCGCGCGGGCTTCGCACATGATGTCAAAGCCACCGATGCGTCCCAGACGCCACTCCCCATCGTCACCGTTGCGGGCTGCCATGCGGATCTGCGAGAGAAGATAGGCTCCCGCCTTCTCCCGCGCGGTGATGATGCTGCGCGCGGTCTCAAGGCCAAACGCCTCGCCGCGCGTCGGACGCCTGCGCGCGATATCCGCCTCGATCTTCGGGATCAGCCCCTCCATCGCCGCGACTTCCTTTTCCGCGTTCCGCACCGCGCGCTTCACATTGAACTGGTCGTCGTAATGGGCGGCATAGAGGCGTTCGAGGCGGGCCAGTTCCGCTTCCAGCCCCGCCTTGCGCAGCAGGCGCTCATCGCCCGAGGCCAGCGCCTTGGCCATGGCAAACTGGTTGGCTTCGGCCCCCACATCTTCAAGGCGACGGATGGTGCGGTCGCCGGACATGGCAAGGCAGATGAAACGCTGCTTGCGCTCGAGCATCTGCCAGTTGGTCGCGTCCACCGAGCCTTTCTGCGCGTAGGCGTAGATTTCGATTTCGTCGTTCTGGTTGCCCTGCCTCTCGATCCGGCCTTCGCGCTGGATGATGTCCGCAACCAGCCAGGGCACGTCGAGATGGTGCAGCGCCTTCAGCCGCTGCTGGGCGTTCACGCCCGTTCCCATTGTCGCGGTAGAGCCGATCAGGATGCGCTTGCGTCCTGAATTGAGGTCCGCGAACAGGCGCTGCTTGGCCGCCGATTTCTTGTAATGCTGCATGAACGCGATCTGCTCGCGCGGCACGCCCAGCCGGATCAGTTCGTCGCGGATCCATGAATATGCGGAGAAGCCACGTTTTTCGAGAGCACTTTCGGTGCCCAGATCCGAGAAGATCATCTGTGTCGCACCGGGCAGTTCGCCAGCTGCGCCGGTCTCGGGGTCGGTGTAACGGTTCTCCGATGTCTCGCGCCAGATCCTGAACACATTGGCGATCATGATGTTGAGCTTGCTCGTCGGATCGCTCTCCATGCCAGGCACCACGAAGCGCAGGTCGATCCCGGCATGACGCGCATCGGTAATCACCGACAGGAGGATGTCATCGCCTTTCTTCGGCCGTCCGGTCCGGTTCTCGATGGCGGTGATCCGCTGCGCCAGCGTCTGCTGGTATGCCTTGAAATTGTCATTGGAGGGCGCGACCACGATTTCGCGGCGACCGCCCCGCACGTTGGGCAGTTTCACATGCTGGCGCAGGTCGTCGGGCAGCACCACGTCGGCAAAGCTGCGATACATCGCCATGAGGTCGGCGACGTTGACGAATTCGGAGAACCGCGTGACCGGCTTGTAAAGGCCGCTGGGCTGCAGTTCGAGTTCCGTGCGGGTTTCACCGAAATTCGCCGCCCATGCATCGAATTCATGCAGGCCGCGTTCCTCCAGGGCGGAAAGCTGCATGTAACGCTGCACGGTATACATCTCGCCCAGCGTGTTCGTGATCGGGGAACCCGACGCCAGCACAAGCGCGCGGTCGGGATTGTCCTGCGCGATGAAACGCGACTTCACGAACAGGTCCCACGCGCGCTGCGACCCGTTCGGATCGACGCCCTTGAGATCGGACTGGTTGGTGGCGAAGGACAGCTTGCGGAACAGCTGCGCCTCGTCGACAAGAATCTGGTCGATCCCGATCTCGCCGATATGCAGCAGGTCATCCTTGCGCGCGGCCAGTCCTTCCAGACGGGCTTCCATCCCTTCCTTCATGCGCTCGACACGCTTGCGCGACAGGGTGTCGTCCCTGTCCAGCGTTTCCAGAAGCTCCTCATAGGAGGCGACCTGTTCGGCGATCAGAGCGGATTCAAAATCGCTGGGCGTGGGAATGAACCGGAACGCATCATGCGTGATGATGATCGCATCCCAGTTTCCCGTCGCCGCCCGGGCCAGGAAGCGCTGGCGTTTCGCCTTCTCGAAATTCGTCTCGTCGGCGACCAGGATGCGCGCGGTCGGATAGAGCATCAGGAATTCGCGCGCGATCTGGGCGAGGCAATGTCCCGGCACCGTAATCAGCGGCTTGCTGACCAGTCCCAGCCTGCGCTGCTCCATGACAGCGGCAACCATGGAGAAGGTTTTCCCCGAACCCACCGCATGCGCCATGTAGGTGCTGCCCGCGGCTATGATGCGCCAGATGACACGCTTCTGGTGCGCGCGTAGCGAGATGACCGTGCTGGCGCCGGGTAGCGTCAGGTGCGTGCCATCAAACCGGCGTGGGACCAGATTGTTGTAGACGTCGTTATAGAGACGCACGAGGCGCTCGCTGCGATCGGGATCGTTCCAGACCCAGTTGTGGAAAGCCTGCCGGATCGTCGCCAGCTTTTCCTTTGCCGCTTCCGTCTCCTTCGTGTTCAGTTCGCGGTGTTCGCCATCGGCGTCCCGCCATACGTCCCAGATCTTCGGGCTCGACTGGTTGAGCGCATCGAGCAGGAGTTCACCGGCATGCCGCCGCTCGGTGCCCCATAGGGAGGTGGCCTCGGCCTTGCCCCGGAACGGCGCGATATCAAGGCTCCATGCGGCCACTTCGACCGTGTGGCGCACCGTCGTCTCCACACCGATCACTTCGGCGATGAATGCGCTCACGTCCGATGCGGGCAGCCACGGCGCACCCAGCCGAGCCGTAATGTCCGAGGGCCGCAGGTCTTCGGGCTGCACCGCTTCCAGCGCCACCACATTGCGTGCGTAGCGTGCATCGTCCTGCGCCGCTTCGCGTGCCTTCTTGAGTTTCGTGCGCACCGCGCCGGACAGGGCTTCGTCCGCCGTCACCCAGACATCGCGCCCCGTGACGCTGCGCTCGGGATCGAGATAGATTGCATCTCCCAGTTCATTGATCACCTGCGCTTCGGACCGGCCAAGCAGTTCCGCCACGCGAGGGATCTCCACGCCGCCGGTCTCATGGAGGCAGACGGCAAGCGCATCGAGGGCGGTCTGCACGTCCGGCTCGACCGGGGCGTGGACAACCCGTTCCGAAAAGATCGGCCCCATGGATCCGAGCTGTTTCTCGGTGTCGTAATTCTCGATCGAGGCGACCAGCCACACATCGGGATCGTCGAGAAAGGGCTGGAGATTGGGACGGCGCTGGGTTTCGGTCTCCACGCCGGTCTTCTCGTTCATGCGGGTCGTGGTGTTCGTCAGGTTGATCGGGCCGAACTGACGGACAAAACTGGTATAGGCACGCCGCAGATCGGACTGCAGCCGCCCGTAGGGACGGTTTTCCATCTGCGCGCGCAGCACCGCCCGCGTTGCATCGCGCACCGGAACCAGCGCTTCGATGATCCGGGCATGTTTCTGGAAGATGCCCTCTGTGCTGCCTTTCTTCCTGACCGGCACCTCGACCCCGACGCCGCCGACGATCTGATGCAGCACCCGGCTTTCGATGTAGTAGCTGCCTTCTTTCAGGACCGCGCCATCGGCAGCCGTCCCGACACGCGCACGCCGGGCGGGGGCTGTGAGATCACAGGTCTCGGGTTTCGGGAAGCGGATGTCGGGGGCGATGCGCGCAAGTGCTTCGGGCAACGCACAGTCCAGCATGAGCCCTGCGACCGGTGCGCAGGTATAGTCCGGGCCGAACTGGGTGGTGGTCCATTCATGCGCCCCCAGCACCTGCTCGCCGTGGTCCAGGAAATAGCGGTTTACGCTCAGCGCCCCATTACCGTGATTGCTGTCGGGCACCTCGCCCGTCTCCAGCCAGCCCTCATCCCCCGGCACGTCGCCCACCATGCGGCGGCGCAGGACAACGATATCCACCACAACCTCGGTCCCGGCCTCGTCCTTCATCGCCCCCTGCGGCAGACGCACCGCGCCCAGCAGGTCGGCCATTCCGGCGATATGCGTGCGTGCCGTGCCGTCACGCCTGTCCATCGTATGCCGTGACGTCACGAACACCGCGATGCCCCCGGGACGCAGGGCCTCGACGGAGCGTGCGATGAAATGGTCATGCAGGGACAGGCGCAGCCGGCCGATCGTGTCGGCTCCGCGCACCGTGCGGCTGGAGAAGGGCGGATTGCCGATCGCCAGTTCGTAACGCTCGCCTGGCAGGGTCTTCGTGAAATCCTCCTGCCGGATCCACTGGTTCGGATAGAGCGCGCGCGCGATCCGTGCCGTCAGGGGATCGTTTTCGATGCCGGTAAAGGCCACCCTGCCTTCCAGCTTTTCGGGGCGGGTCGCGATGAACAGGCCGGTGCCACAGCCCGGTTCCAGCACCCGGCCTCCCGAGAACCCCATCCGCATGACCATGTCCCACAGCGACCGCACCATGAGCTCGGGCGTGTAATGGGCATACTGGGTGGCCCGCATGAGACCGGCCCTTTCGGCATCGGTCGTGCTGTCATGCAGCGCGCGGCCGATATCCTCCCATCCGGCCCGGAACCCATCCTCGCCGTGCGGAAAAAGCGAATTGGCAAGGTCGCCAGCGCCAAAGCCGGTAAAGCGGATCAGCAGGTCCTGTTCGGCGGTCGTCGCCGCGCGGTCTTCGCGTTCCAGTTCACCCAGCAGGCGGATTGCCGCGATGTTGTCACGCGCGCGATCCTTCCAGTTCGCGCCCAGGTGGCGGGGGCCGACAAGGCGGTAATCCGTGCGCGGAATGATCAGGGGGACGGATGCCGACAGGGGTGCAGTCCCCTCCTCCCCTTCCAGTTCACCCCAGAAGAGGTCGGCAGCGCCCCCGCTGCTGAGGGATGAGGTGTCGAACAGGCTGAGCTGGGCGTGAGATCGGTCGCGCATGGCAAACTCCGGGCAGGCGCGGACAGCCGCCCCTGCCGGTGCAGGACGGTTGCCGCGATGGATTGATGTCAGTGGAAGGGTCAGGGTCCGGCGGGTCAGTGCCGCGTGCCGGTTTCTCTTTTCTTCACCCGTCCCCCGCGACCGGGCCGGGGGGACGGGCGCAAGGGCGGCGCTTCGCGCCGGGATCGGGGCGACCCGCAGGCCTGTGCTGCGCAGCAGTCAGGGCGAGGACACGAACCGACCAGCCCCTTGCGCCTGGCCCGCCGGTCTGGTGCGTCCTTTTTTCTCGTATTCCTGTTCTGCTTTTTTCTGCTTTCCGCAGCCACGCCGCGGGCTAACCCGGCCCCGCGCTCTCGCCGAAAGCTCCTGCTGGCAGTCGCCAGTGATCTGTCAGCACGGGGCCTGCCCAGTCGGGCGACAGCGCCTGCCGGACCAGGTCGGGCTGTTGCAGGGCAGCGGGAAACGGGCGCCCCCGATCGGCAAGGGTATTCAGGTCGATGTCGCGCCGTATTGTGCAGCCGAAGGCACGTTCATATGCGGCGAAGCGCGCGAAGCGGTCTGGGGCGATGAGGCGGAAGGTCGCGGCCTGGTCTGCCGACATGAAAATGCAGCCAAGGCAGGACAGTCGGCCGAAGCCGATCCGGTATGGCAGGGCTGGCACGATGCGGTGCCGCCTGAGGCAGTCCCATACCAATGCTTCCGACCATCCATGAATCGGACGCCAGTGATCGACGAGACGGGGACGGCGCAGGCTGGCGCGGGTATCGGTACGATGCGGCTCGAATACCGCGTAGCGGGCGCGCCCGGGGCTTTCTTCCGCGCGCTCCCCGGTGACAAACAGGGTCCGGCGGCCGAGGAAGCGGTCCTGCCCGCGCAGCGCCATGGCGGCAACGTCGATCTTGGCGACACTGCTGCACCAGCGCACGGCGAGGTTGCCGCTGATCTGGGGAAAACGCAGGCGTCGGCCCGGCTTCCCCTCCCCGCCCCTGTGCATGGTCCCGTCCGGGGTCTCGAAGTTGACCGGTGCGGCAGGCGTGCCGTTGCGCAGCATCTCGCGCTCTATGCCCCCGTCGCGCCATGACATGTAGCATGGCAGGTTGAAGGCGCGGGCGACCTGGCGGACATAGCCGGGGGTGGAGGGCCAGTCCATGAACCCCTCCCCTCCCCCGTCCACGTCATGATGCCAGAGTTCGATGCTTTCCGGTCTGGCTCCCAGCTCCAGGGCTGCAAGCAGAGACGCCACGCTGTCTTTCCCGCCGCTCAGGGCCACGATGATATGGTCGTAGCCCCGCAGGTCTGGCGTCATGCCGCGAACCGGGCCACCGGAGTTCCGGTGCGGATGACATCAGGGACCGTGCCACCCACCGAGCTGGCCCACAGGCGCAGGGGCTTGCTGTGCCGACCATCCCATGTGAGCGCCTCGCACTCCTTCAGCAGACCCGCCTGCCGGGCGTCACGATCGCGCTGGGCGCAGACGTTTTCGTTGCCGCCGGCCCAGCGTCGGCAGGGCTGACCAGGTTCGGCATCACAGCCGCGACAGGGCAGGGTGATGGCCGGATCTCCTGCCATCCAGGTGACGCCACAGCGGGTGCAGGTAAGCGGAGCGGTCACGTTGGCCCAGCGCATCGGGGCAGGCGGGCGAGGGGAGGTTGCAGTGGGAATACGGTGTGGGCGCATGATGCCTTTCTCCATTTCTGGTTTTGACATCATCCGCGCGACCGGGCCGCGACGGCCGGGGCAAGGGCGCCGCCTGCGGCGGGATCGGCGCGGCTACGCGACGACCCACCCCTTGCGCCGGGCGGCGGGGGCTGGTGTGCCCTCTCATAGTCCCATTATAAATGCGGCCGCTATGCAACGTTGCATAGCGGCCGCATTATCTAAAAAGCCTATTGTCTGTGTTATTTCCCATCTGACTTTGATAACAGTAAGTCGATGGTGCGCCGCGCATCCATAAGCACGTTTCTGTCCTCACCAGACAATTTCAACGCGCCATGGGGTAGTTCCCGACATTTTTTTGAAAAGTTCTTAATAGCCGCTAGCGATAACGATACCTTAGACTTCCGCCGTCGCGGCAAAGGCTCGGCCGACTTCTCTGTTTCAGACAATGATTGTGTGCTTCGTGACTGATTGGCAACCGAAACTGTAAGTTCTCCCGAAAGGGCTTGTCCCATCAGTTCGGCCCGGCGGGCATCATCCCGTTCTCTAACTATCGGCACCAGAACATTCACTGGTATTCTCAATTCCGACGCCGAGTTAAGAAATTCCTCAGGTAGATTCAGTATTCGAAGCGACCGATTAATCCTCGGCTGGCTTAAACCGATTTGACGCGCCGCCTCACTTTGTGACCAACCATTATGGTCGATCAATTTCTTTAATGCACGCGCTTCGTCTACTGCAGACAAATCCACTCTTAACAGATTTTCAACTAAACTTGCACTCGCGTAATCGCCACTATACTCAATAGCGAGAAGCGACGACCAACCAAGCTGGCTTGCTGCACGCCAACGACGTTCTCCCGCAACAATAATCCAGTCGCCGTCTTTCTCTGGTCGAGGACGAACAAGAATGGGTTGAAGTTGCCCGTGTCGCTCAAGCGAACTTGAAAGTTGTTCGAGTTCGTTTTCATCGATCACTTTCCGCGGCTGCGAAATATCCGGGAATATCTTATCAACGTCAGCTTCAAATGTGTGATGAAACTTACTACTTTCTAAGAATGGTGTTGCCATTTTCTCCATTAAACCCGCTTGAGCTGTAAGAAATGGCGATGCGGGTCGAGCTTTAAATTGTCTCGCCATTGGATTACTCCGGTGAGATGTTTGTTGATAAGACGTCCGTCGCCAGCAGGGGTGACGTTCCACGCGATATAGCTTCTGCAAGCCGAATATATGGACGTACAGCAGCATTCCGTGGAGTAAGCTCGGCAGGTATTTTAGATTCCCACGCAGCATTGCTGTATGCCGTGCTGCTCGGAACAGGCTCCAGAACGGGAGCGCGGTTTCGCAGCACATTAATGAGATGTGTTACAATTCCGATATCAACGTATTGCGTTGGGGAAAACTGGGTAGGAATTATCCCGCCAATTCGTAACCGAGGGTTAGATCGACGATGGACTTTCGATATTGTATCTAAGACTAAATTCACGCCCATCACATCATAAGGTTCGGTACGGACGGGTATATACACAACGTGCGCAGCAGTAAGCGCCATCCAAGTCAGGAATCCTAAGTGAGGAGGGCTGTCGATTACGATAAAATCGTAATCCGCTTTCACAGACCCAATAGCCTCCCTTAATAGCCCCTCAGTACCGGGTTCTCTTCGAATATCCACCTCAGCCAGGTCGATGTGACTAGGGGCAAAAGAAAACGGAAGACAACGTCCGGATGATAATTCTGTACCTTTAGGTAATATTACTTCTGAAAATGCCACATCCTTCAACAGCGAAGCCTCTAAAGTACGCCCATTCCTATAAATATCAACAATATCGTCACCAACCAGCGCTGAAGTTGCGCTAGCTTGAGGGTCTGCATCAATCAAAAGGACCCGATAATTGAGTCTAGTCAAAGAAAATGCAATATTTAGCGCACTAGTTGTCTTTCCTACGCCACCTTTTTGGTTGGCGAATGTAATAACTTTGGTTTCTTGCGGGGCCCGTTTTAGTAGGGCGTCCAATTCAATTGTAACGTCTTGAGGTACCGGCTGCTTATTATTCTCCCAGCGTGAAATTGTGTGCCGGTCATAGTTGCGCTGAAGACGCTCATTAAGAAGATCTTTTAACTGGGACTGTGATAATCCGAGCTGGTGTCGGATCGATTTGAAGCCGGACATGGGGCGCCTCGCTCTTAATGGGTGCCCATATCTTCGCACCATCAACAATCAACAGTCAACACCAACAATCAACAGATGTGTGCGCTTTAGCGATGGATAGTCTGGACTATACTCACGGTCCTAAGCAGATTACGTTCTTTGGCGAAAAACTGAGTAACGCTGGAATAAGCTCTTTTTCATCTCAAATGCTTCCGGCGTATGTGACCGTGAGTATAGTCCAGCCTGCCAGAGTCATTGACTATGATCGGATACGGCTTACCCGTTCTGCAACAGGAGGAGGCGACGGGTGTAGGGTTAAACCCATTTTATCATCTATATCGACATTTGCTTCGGGGTAGACTGAAAGAGCGAGTTTCAACGAGGGCATCACATCGCGCCGAAAAAACCGAAGTTCTTTATACTCAGGTCCGAACTGACTTTTTAATGCCGCCCATGTCACTTTCACCGGCACGGACAAAACGTGAAGACGGTAAGCTAGCCAAACATAAATATCGATGGCCATCGATTTTCCAGATATCTGTCGTATGGCGATCTCTCGTAGTGGCAGAGGATGCTCTATCAGTGACTGATAGAATGACTCGTCTAACCGAACGACGTCATGCCATAGACAAGGTTGCGCGGAATTTATAGTTTCGACGGGGAAAATAGCATCACGCACAAACGCTCCATTACTGACAAATTCAGCTCCCGCTTCTTGGCGAAAAAAGGTCAGTCTGCATCTGCTAATGCGACGACTCTGCTCTTTAACAAGCCGGTAGGTTTTACCGCCTACTGTCAAATTCATAGCAGCCAACCAGGCGTTCATGGACGCTCCGAGTTCGACATCTCGACTTCTGTTTCTTACCGCTTGGGTTTGAAGGTACAAAAGTATCAGTCGTGCTACGGAGCCGTATGGGATCCCAACGGGATTTTTCTGTGAATCTAGTCCACTCTCAACAAGAAGTTTTACAGGCCCCCCATCGCGTTCCCATACGGTGGAAGCAGTTTTTCGGTGAGGCAGAGCAGCCATAGCAAAACCAGCATGGGCAATTCCGATTTGTTGCTGCTCGTCCGTCATAACCGCGTGAGCTGCGTCTACGCACACGCGAGCATTCTTATCTCCGGTCGCTAAGCGCCGAGTTTCTTCCACTCCATGTTGCATAAGCAAATGATGCACTTCCGCCATATCCGCACCCTGCTCTAAACCATGGGGATAGGTCAACTTGGACTATTCTCACAGTGGTAAGCGTTTTGATCGCATGCCTGTTGGACTGTTCTCACGCGCAAGATTGGACTTCTCTCACGGGTCTAATTGTAAGTTTATTTGTTAGTATATCTATTTGCTATGTGAGCAGGGTCCAGTGGATAAGCGCGATTCGCGTTAGGACAGTCCAAACGAGCGTGAGAACAGTCCAATGAAAGGCAGGGGTAGGTAAAAGATCTTACCAGACCCTTGTGGATGACCCACTCCACCTATCAACGTGAGGAAAGTCCAAACGCTTCGATTGAGATGGATTTATCTATGAGCCCGATCCGAAAGTTCTTCAACCCTGACAATGCCTTGCTGTCCGTCGTGTGAGCATGCGGATTGAAGCGATCAGTGTCCACGCGGTTGATGAGGCGATGGATTTTTCCCAATCTTTGGCCAGCCGCCTGCATCGTCCCAGCCAGGCGAATGTCCGTTCAACCACCCAGCGGCGCGGCAGGATTTCAAAGCCCTTTGCCGTATCGGATCGCCTGATGATTTCGATGGTCCATTTTCCCATGGAGGCAAGTGCAGATCGCAGTTTGTCGCCAGCATAGCCGCCATCGGCGAAGATGTGGCGCAGCCAGGGAAAGCGCCTGCGTATTGCTGCCAGGACATCAACGGCCCCATCACGGTCCTGAATATCGGCGGCATGAACGAGGAGAAAGATCAGGAAGCCACAGGTGTCCGTCACGATATGACGCTTGCGGCCCTTGACCTTCTTGCCCGCATCATCGCCAGAAAGCCCGCCACTTTCCGTGGTTTTCACCGACTGGCTATCCATCACGCCCGCGCTCGGGGAAGCTTCGCGCCCCTCAATCTCGCGCAGGGTCATGACCAGCACCGTATTCATGACTTCGAACAGTCTCGCCTCACGCCACGCGTAAAAGTAGCGCCTGACAGTGGATACCGGCGGAAAGCATTTCGGCAGCAGGCGCCACGCGCACCCGGCCGACGCTATGTAGAGTATGGCGTTGACAACCTCGCGCATATCCGTCGTGCGAGGGCGACCGCCCCGTTTCGCCGGGGGCACGAACGGCATGATTAAGGCCCACTCCCCGTCCGTCATATCCGATGGATACCGCAGTCCTTCCCGGCTATGTTCACGTCGGGCAATACCAGTCCATGCCACCATTCACTCCATCTCTTTGCAAAGACGGATGAATCACAACTGACTGGTATTGTTCAAAAACTTTCGGATCGGGCTCTATGCAACGTTGCATAAGTGGATTCGCAGAAAAACCGTAATGAGTTTTTTGTGGTGCGGAATTGCGCTCTGTTTGTCCGCCGCTCACGATTGCTTACATTACATTTTATCGGTCCGGTCAAACACAGATCCAGCTCCTTCGCACTCTCGCAAAAAAGGGCTTGAGCCGTGACCGTTCCCAGTTCCGGAATACTGGCCAGCACGTCCCAGCGCTGGGACAGATGCGCATCTTCCGTCACGAGCGCGTCAGTCGGCGCATCGAGCGATGTGATCTGCGCCTCGATCTGCAGCAGGCGATGACGGCGTGGCGCTGCGGCAGACTGATCGTGAGGGTTTTTGAGACGATTGAGCGTTGCCGTGCGATCGCGCATCAAACAGCGATGCGTGGCCCCCATTTCGGCAAGGCGGTTCTGTAGATGGAGGGTTCGAAAAACCCTCTGGTATTGAGGTCTGCTCTGTGATTCCATTTTCCTTGCGTTGATTGGAGTATGGATCATGAAGCAGGCGGGATTTTTTGACGTTGAAGAGCGGCTTGCCCGGCTGAGCGGGCTTGGTGATCAGCTCGAAGCATTTTCCCGGACTGTGGATTTTGAAATCTTCCGCCCTGACCTGGAGAAGGCTCTGGCGTATTCTGACGGAAGCAAAGGCGGACGACCGCCATTTGATCCGGTGCTGATGTTCAAAATTCTGGTGATCCAGACGCTCAACAATTTGTCTGATGAGCGGACGGAATATCTGATCAACGATCGCCTCTCCTTTATGCGTTTCCTTGGGCTGGGACTTTCAGATCGGGTGCCGGATGCCAAAACGGTCTGGCTGTTTCGCGAGCGTCTGACCCAGGCGGGTGCGATCGATGGGCTGTTCAACCGCTTTGATGCGACCCTGCGCAACGCCGGGTATTTGCCGATGTCAGGCCAGATCCTGGATGCCACACTGGTAGCGGCTCCAAAGCAGCGGAACACCAACGCAGAGAAAGCCGATCTTCGGGAAGGACGTATGCCTGAAGACTGGCAGGACAAGCCGTCAAAGCTGTCGCACAAGGATCGTCATGCGCGCTGGACGCTAAAGTTCACCAGAGCGAAGCGGCAGGATGATGGAACCATGCCATCCAGTGATCTCGCCATCCCGTTCTTTGGCTATAAATCGCATGTTTCCATCGATCGGAAATACCGGTTCATCCGGAAATGGAAAACAACGCATGCCGCCGCCAGTGATGGCGCGAGATTGAGAGAGGGGCTGCTGGATAAAACCAATACGGCCTCAAGTGTCTGGGCTGACACGGCCTATCGCTCAAAAGCCAACGAAGACTTCATGGAAAAGCAGGGATTTGTTTCCAAGGTTCATCGCAAAAAGCCGCATCTCAAGCCTATGCCCCGGCATATCCAGAAATCAAATGCTGGAAAGTCGGTCATCCGCTCGCGTGTCGAGCATGTCTTTGCCGATCAGAAGTCACAGACGGGGCTGTTTGTCCGGACTGTCGGTATCACCCGAGCCACTATGAGGATCGGCCTGGCCAATATCGTCTACAACATGCGCCGCTTCCTCTTCCTCGAAAGATTGAACGTGAGCGCGTAATCATTCAGCAGGGGACAACACTCGATCTGCTCAAAACGCAGATCGAATGCTACCCCAGATAGCGTCAATCAGCACGCCAAAAGCCCAAAATCAAAACCAAGGTACATCGACCAATAGTTCTTCGATCCCTCCAGGCGGCCGGAAGTCGTAAGGCCTACGGGGACATGGCCGTTCAATGGCAACCAGTGGATCGATGCCTTTTTTCCGCAGGTCCCGGACGGCCTGCCCGCTGGCGTAACCGGTGTCGGCGAGAACCGTTTTCGGGAGACCGATTGTATTTTCCATCGACAGCACCGTGCCGACAAAGGACGGCGCGTCCGCTGACGTCGCGACAACGTCGGTTGTCACGATCAGTTGGCTGCCTTCGGCGCAGACCACGGCCTGGGCATTGTAGGCCTGCCGGAACTCGTGGGCGTCCGAACGCCGCATGAGGCGGCTGTCGGGATCGGTCAGGCTGATCTGTCTCTCGGGTGGTGGTTCATCATCCGGCGGTTTCGGCGCCCGGCCGCGACGCCCTGTTTTTGCCTCATATGCGGCTTTTTTCTGCTCGTATGCCGGTCGCGCTGCCTCAGCCTTCGCCTTCGCATCGGCTTCCAGTCGGGCGCAGGCTTCGTCCAGCTTCGCTTTCAGCGTTTCCCGTCGGGCAAGCTCTTCCGGCAAGGCCTGCGGATCACTGTCTGTGGCGTCCGCGTGCTCTGCCTGTTCCATCAGTTGCGCGATATCCACCGCCAGCTGTTCACGTAGGGCCTTGATCCGGTCGTAGCGCACCGAACGGTATTTCGAGGCGTCGGCATCGATTTTGGTGCCGTCGATCGACACCACGCCCAGACGCAGCAGGCCCATCTCGCGCGCCAGAAGCAGAACCTGTGCAAATGCAGCTTCAATGGCCACCCGGTTTGTCCGGCGGAAAGCAGCAATCGTGTCGTGATCCGGGTGCAGGTTCGCCGCCACGAAGCGCACCCCGATATCGCGATAGGTCGCCCGCTCGATCCGGCGTGAGGAAAACAGCCCGTTCGCATAGCTGAAGATCAGAAGGGCCAGCATCAGGCGCGGATGATACTGCGCCTTGCCGCCCGTGCGCACCGGAACGGAAAACGCACCCATCGGAACCCGCTCAACGGTTGCGACAATGAAATGCGCCATATCGTCCGCCGGAAGCCACGACTTCAGATCAGGCGGCAGAAGATACGGCTGAGATCGGTCAAAGGGAATGAAGCGGCTCATCCCAACATACTATACCCTCGCCGCTTCAAGGGGTACCCCAACCCGACAGGCTGCTAGTTTGTGCTTGAAGAAAGGGATGTGATACGTGCCATGGCTTCTGTCAAACCTTTGCTGAAGACTGGTAAGTCAACAGAGTGATTATCGAGAGAACTTGCCTTGACCTCCAGTTTTTTTGCTGACTGTAGTTGAAGCATCTGTTGACGTGTAAAATTAACCGGCACCAGACAACCGCCTGAGACACAGGTGCTGAAGGAAACCTGTGCAACAACTGGCTTAGAGTCAGCGAAAATACTCACGCCTTTTGATAGAGACAGTCCAAAAGGTAGAATGATCACTCCCGATACGTGATCACCATTTGGCATCAATTGTACGCTCAAGATTCTCTGATGTGTCTTACCGTCGGATTGTTGTTGAGCCACTGCACAACGCCCCCCTGACGTCGTATTCTGGCATAGTACCACCCAATCTTGGTAAGTCTCGTTCAGGGATGAAGCTCCGTTCGGCAAGATATAATGCGCACCTTGCTGGGACATGGCAGCAACATTCACGGTTTTGCGCAGATCTGGTGTCCCGGCAGAGGCATGACTCTCAACGGAATGCATGCTCCAGAACCCGACTACAGCTGCAGCAGCAACCGGTATAGGAAAAACAATACCGAGAATTTTTTTCATATGCTTCTCCATTTTGAGGAACTTAGAGAAGTCCCTAGATAACAGTAAAATTTAGTACTTATATGTAATGCGAAATCTTACACCATTGTCGATCGCCTGAACGCCATATTGACCAACGTAGGACAATCCCATGTCTAAACGATCACTTGCCTTGATACTGAATCCGGCATTTACGACCGCTGAATCTGCCGCAAGCGGAACGCCTGCAATATCCATATCGCCCGCTCCGGCTGCCGCAAAGATCTCATGAGTCGTGGGGATCGTAAGGCCAAAACCATGACGATAACCCACCATGATATGCGGCGTAATGAACGTATTGCCGCTTCTCATAGTCTGGGAAGCTCGGAAGCCAAAAGTTGAGAATGTCACACCGGTATCAGTTTTTCTGCCATCCAGAGCATCGGGACCACCATGCTCATGGAAGGCATTAGTCATCATGTTGACGTAGGCAACACGTGCAAACGGCTCAACCACTATGGTTTTACTACGAATCTTATAGCCTAGTTCACCAAAGCCCTGCGACGTTCCTCCAAGATAGCTGCTGGACAAACGGTTACCTTGGTACCCGTCAAACATGACGGTTCGACGGGTGTTCATCATATTCCAAGTATAGCTCGCTCCAAGGCTGAGATATAGATTTCCCCAGTGATTACCACCATACACTCCAAGCGTAACATTGTTGCTCTGCCCAGAAGAGTCCCGTCCACTGCTTGTTGTGTAGGTAGAGCTTCCATATCCAACCAGAGCACCAACCCGTCCGGTTTCAAAAACCGGCGTGTCCACGCCCATGATAAAGCCGGCTGTAGTATGGTTCATGGTTGCGGCATTACCATTACCAAAATTTCGACCGAGGCTTCCGTAAGCTTCTCCCCAGAAAACAGCACGATCAGAATAGCATCTTCCATCGTCCCGCTTCTTGTTTGCAGCTGCTGTCCGGATCGTATTATCGACAT
This sequence comes from Komagataeibacter saccharivorans, assembly GCF_004348195.1. Taxonomy (NCBI): domain Bacteria; kingdom Pseudomonadati; phylum Pseudomonadota; class Alphaproteobacteria; order Acetobacterales; family Acetobacteraceae; genus Komagataeibacter; species Komagataeibacter saccharivorans. The sequence continues at coordinate 80,475 of NZ_CP036406.1, forward strand.
AAGAACCGTCACAATCCGCGAAAGCCAGACGATCAAGCGCGGCTTCACGGACAAAAAACGCATCCTCGATCATGGCCGTTCGAGCCGAAGCGTGAATTTCACCCGATAGTGCATCAAGTGCCTTGCGGGCATCAGCACCATTCAGTTGCTCCATGGCTTGAACTACAGGATTTCCTGCCGGAAGATGATCCATACCCCGACCGGTTTCGTGTTGATTGCGCGTATCGCCGGGTTCCGAGAAGCTCGTATTGTTTCTCTGCAAGAGAATATCAACATCATTTGCCGTATAAAATAGAGATGGAGAAAGAAATGTATAAGAGTTAGTGAGATTTGTATTAAGAGAATCATACCTTCCAGAAACACCACCTCCTGACGTCAGCAAATTATAAGCCTGACCATATTTTATATTTCCACCATTAGATACTTCAAAAGTGACCATTCCCCCGGAAATAGTTGTTCTTCCTGTTACTTTTACAAGATCGCTATTTAGCAAACTATAATTTTTATTATTAACAGAAATAATAGAGCCGGTTTCAGAGGCCGTGCCGCCTGCGGACAGGACGGAACCGGAAGACATCGCCAGATCACCATTTACATTCAGGGTGCCAATAGAGCCACTGCCAGCAGGAGAGATAGTGCCACCCGAAACAACGGTCGTGCTACCAACAGTCCCTGTTCCTGACAATGTAGCACCATTATTCACCGTAACAGTTGAGTTGGAAAGTAGACCATCCACCGAAAGTGTACCGGCGTCGACATCGGTCGCCCCTGTAAATCCGGTGTTATCACGATCAATATTTACCAGACCACTACCGGTTTTGGTAAATGAGCCGTCCCCCTCTATCACGTTGGCAAGTGTGCCGTCTGTGTCCTGATCCACAGTGAAGGCTGCATGGTTCACAATGTTGCCAGAACCAAAGCTTGATGTGGTTCCAACCAGCGTGCCACCACTGACCGTTGTCACACCTGTGTAGGTGTTCGCACCTGTCAGGATGGTTGTTCCTGCGCCCTTCTGGATCAGGCTACCCGTGCCATCAATGGTCTGGGACAGCGTCAGCGTGTTACTGCGATCAGCAACCAGCGTGCCATTGTCGTGGATCGCCGAGCTGTCAGCGACATCACCCGTTGTCCCGCCATTGCCCAGCTGCAGCGTGCCACCACTGACCGTTGTCGCACCTGTGTAGGTGTTCGTGCCCGTCAGCGTCTCGGTGCCACCGGAAACCGTCAGCCCGCCCTGGCCCGAAGCCACACCGGAATACGTGTCCTTGGCGTTGGCTAGGGTCAGGGTTCCGTCCAGCGTGCCGTTGCCAGCTCCCGCCAGGGAGCCGGCTGTTGCATTGTTGCTGGTGACGTCGAACGTGCCGCCATTGGCAGCCAGCGTGCCTGTGATGGTGTCGCCGTCCAGCGTCAGCGTGCCGTTACTGTTGGTGACGTCGCCCGAGACCGTATTGCCCGCACCCAGCGTCATCGTGCCGCTGTTCACCGCACTGGCCAGCGTGCCACCCGTCGCGGAGAAGGTCGCGCCCGCGGCGTTGGTCGCCGCACCCGCCGTGCTGTCGTCCAGCGTTGCTGTGCCGGCCGTATTGTCGATCGCGGCAAAGGTGGCGTTCTCGCCGCTCAGCGTGCCGCTGTTGGTGGTCGTGCCACCCACCGTGCCGCCATTGACATCCGTCGTGCCGGCTGGTGGTCAGCGTGCCGGCCACCGAGCCCGGAAGATCCAGACCCGCACCCGAGGCCACAGACGTGTCACCTGTGTAGGTGTTCGTGCCCGTCAGCGTCTCGGTGCCACCGGAAACCGTCAGCCCGCCCTGGCCCGAAGCCACACCGGAATACGTGTCCTTGGCGTTGGGCGGTCAGGGTTCCGTCCAGCGTTGTTGCCAGCACCCGCCAGGAGCCGGCTGTTGCATTGTTGCTGGTGACGTCGAACGCCGCCATTGGCAGCCAGCGTGCCTGTGATGGTGTCGCCGTCCAGCGTCAGCGTGCTGTTACTGCTGGTGACGTCGCCCGAGACCGTATTGCCCGCACCCAGCGTCATCGTGCCGCTGTTCACCGCACTGGCCAGCGTGCCACCCGTCGCGGAGAAGGTCGCGCCCGCGGCGTTGGTCGCCGCACCCGCCGTGCTGTCGTCCAGCGTTGCTGTGCCGGCCGTATTGTCGATCGCGGCAAAGGTGGCGTTCTCGCCGCTCAGCGTGCCGCTGTTGGTGGTCGTGCCACCCACCGTGCCGCCATTGACATCCGTCGTGCCGGCCGTGGTCAGCGTGCCGGCCACCGAGCCCGGAAGATCCAGACCCGCACCCGAGGCCACAGACGTGTCACCTGTGTAGGTGTTCGTGCCCGTCAGCGTCTCGGTGCCACCGGAAACCGTCAGCCCGCCCTGGCCCGAAGCCACACCGGAATACGTGTCCTTGGCGTTGGCCAGGGTCAGGGTTCCGTCCAGCGTGCCGTTGCCAGCACCCGCCAGGGAGCCGGCTGTTGCATTGTTGCTGGTGACGTCGAACGTGCCGCCATTGGCAGCCAGCGTGCCTGTGATGGTGTCGCCGTCCAGCGTCAGCGTGCCGTTACTGTTGGTGACGTCGCCCGAGACCGTATTGCCCGCACCCAGCGTCATCGTGCCGCTGTTCACCGCACTGGCCAGCGTGCCACCCGTCGCGGAGAAGGTCGCGCCCGCGGCGTTGGTCGCCGCACCCGCCGTGCTGTCGTCCAGCGTTGCTGTGCCGGCCGTATTGTCGATCGCGGCAAAGGTGGCGTTCTCGCCGCTCAGCGTGCCGCTGTTGGTGGTCGTGCCACCCACCGTGCCGCCATTGACATCCGTCGTGCCGGCCGTGGTCAGCGTGCCGGCCACCGAGCCCGGAAGATCCAGACCCGCACCCGAGGCCACAGACGTGTCACCTGTGTAGGTGTTCGTGCCCGTCAGCGTCTCGGTGCCACCGGAAACCGTCAGCCCGCCCTGGCCCGAAGCCACACCGGAATACGTGTCCTTGGCGTTGGCCAGGGTCAGGGTTCCGTCCAGCGTGCCGTTGCCAGCACCCGCCAGGGAGCCGGCTGTTGCATTGTTGCTGGTGACGTCGAACGTGCCGCCATTGGCAGCCAGCGTGCCTGTGATGGTGTCGCCGTCCAGCGTCAGCGTGCCGTTACTGTTGGTGACGTCGCCCGAGACCGTATTGCCCGCACCCAGCGTCATCGTGCCGCTGTTCACCGCACTGGCCAGCGTGCCACCCGTCGCGGAGAAGGTTGCGCCCGCGGCGTTGGTCGCCGCACCCGCCGTGCTGTCGTCCAGCGTTGCTGTGCCGGCCGTATTGTCGATCGCGGCAAAGGTGGCGTTCTCGCCGCTCAGCGTGCCGCTGTTGGTGGTCGTGCCACCCACCGTGCCGCCATTGACATCCGTCGTGCCGGCCGTGGTCAGCGTGCCGGCCACCGAGCCCGGAAGATCCAGACCCGCACCCGAGGCCACAGACGTGTCACCTGTGTAGGTGTTCGTGCCCGTCAGCGTCTCGGTGCCACCGGAAACCGTCAGCCCGCCCTGGCCCGAAGCCACACCGGAATACACGTTGCCGAACGTGGTGTTGGCGTTGGTCAGGGTCAGCGTGTTGCTGCCCAGTGCAATCGTTCCGTTGCCATCCAGGGCCTGGATCGACGTACCGCTACCCGTCACACCGGAAACATCGAACGCCGCATCATCATGCACGCCACTCGAGTCCGCAATCGAACCCGTGCCAGACAGGGCCAGCGTGCCACCACTGACCGTTGTCACACCTGTGTAGGTGTTCGTGCCCGCCAGGATGGTTGTCCCTGTGCCCTTCTGGACAAGGGCTCCCGTACCATCAATGGCCTGGGACAGCGTCAGCGTGTTGCTGCGATCAACAGCCAGCGTGCCATTATCATGGATCGCCGCGCTGCCAGAGACATCACCCGTGGTGCCGCCATCACCAAGCTGCAATGTTCCACTACTGATCGTCGTCGTGCCCGTATAGCTGTTGGAACCCGCCAGGATGGTTGTCCCTGTGCCCTTCTGGACAAGGGCTCCCGTACCATCAATGGCCTGGGACAGCGTCAGCGTGTTGCTGCGATCAACAGCCAGTGTGCCATTATCATGGATCGCCGCGCTGCCAGAGACATCACCCGTGGTGCCGCCATCACCAAGCTGCAATGTTCCACCACTGATCGCCGTCGTGCCCGTATAGCTGTTGGAACCCGCCAGGGTTAAAATTCCGTCTCCAGACCCGGATGTATCGGATACTGTCAGACTACCACTTCCGGACAAAACACCAGAGAGTGTCGTATTTAGACCATTCGTATCAACTGTAGAATCGGTACCATCCACCAACGTTGCGTTGACAGACGAGGTTAAATCAGAGCCCGTATCCTGCAGTATACCACCAGAAAGATTAAACTGATAAGATCCGTTATTCCCTTCGTCGGCAACAATGCCATCTGTGCCACCAACTTCCAGCGTCCCACCCTGACCAACCGTCAATGTACCCGTCTGACTATTAGACGCTCCATCCCCAAACGAAATACTACCGGAACTGATGACACCTCCATCACTCACGGAGACCGTTCCGCTGCCATCAAGATTGACATAAAGCTCTTGAGAAGCTGTCAGCGTGCTGTCATTTCCCGTAACCGAGATCTGACCTGTGCTGCCGTTGGAATTACCGAGCCCCACCACAGCGGCTGTGGCAGAAGATGCTCCTTCAATGGTAACTATTCCCCTACCTCCTTCCCCGACAAGAAGCAGCTTAGAATTGATCGTCGAATGTCTATCTACTGTGATCGTTCCTGTACTACCAGCAGCCCAACCAGCCTGAATATACGTATTTTTAGCAGTAATGGCGCTTCCACTTTCAACATTCAGACTTGCCGACGAGCCGGAATTTATACCAACTAGAATCTGACCGTGGTTTTTATCTGTTGGCGTGCTCGTCATGGAGACGGTTCCATCAGAAAGTGTAACTGACCCGTCATCATGAATGGCGGCCGTCCCGGACAGACTTCCTCCATCCGAAACATTCAATCCAGCCCCTGAACTAACAGTGGTCAGACCCGTATAGGTATTGGCTCCTGTAAGCGCTAGTATCCCACCGTTGATCGTTGTCGAACCTGTGTAGGTGTTATTTCCTGTAAGAGTCTGTGTAGCACTACCATTTTTCACAACAGACACAGAAGAACCGTTATCAGTAATAATTTCTGAAGATGTATTATCTTCTGTTGGATTAAATATTTTTACATTATCTGGCGCGGAGCTGGCGTAAGAATTATTAAAAGCACAAAGACAAACACCGCACAATAAAGATGTTGCTAAGCGTTTACTTTTTTCCTGTATGAAAAACTTTTTCATTACAATGCCTACCACACAAGTAAGGACTCGTCTTCTCGGGTAATTTTTTAGTTTGAAACCATTATGCCACTACTCTAACGGCGCTGACGTTCAAGAGTTTCAGCCGTGGAGCAAGAGTAGATATAGGAGCGAGCTTAGCTGCTGAGGACACCCTCGATCTTTAAGAGCCCGATCCGAAAGTTCTTCAACCCTGACAATGCCTTGCTGTCCGTCGTGTGAGCATGCGGATTGAAGCGATCAGTGTCCACGCGGTTGATGAGGCGATGGATTTTTCCCAATCTTTGGCCAGCCGCCTGCATCGTCCCAGCCAGGCGAATGTCCGTTCAACCACCCAGCGGCGCGGCAGGATTTCAAAGCCCTTTGCCGTATCGGATCGCCTGATGATTTCGATGGTCCATTTTCCCATGGAGGCGAGTGCAGATTGTTGATTTTCACTGAGAACTGACCCGGGTAGGGCGGAAATTTTCATCGAGATTTGACCCATGCCTCCACACTCCCCGGCATCATCTGCTGGGGGTTTTTGGAGTGATTGACATGGAGCTTCTGAGTGTGATCCGCCGGTGGCATCGCCGGGATCATTTTCCGATCCGCGAGATCGAACGCCGGACAGGACCGTCACGCAATACGATCCGGAAATATCTCCGGGCAGAGAGCATTGAACCGCGGTTCCAGGTTCCCGAACGTCCCAGCCGACTGGACCCGTTTGCTGACAAATTGAGAGGCTGGCTGGTTCTGGAAGCCGCCCGCCCCCGCAAGAACCGGCGCACGGCGCGACGCCTGCATGAAGACCTTGTGGCACTGGGTTATGATGGATCCTACGGACGGGTGGCCGCTTTCATCCGCCAATGGAAACACGAACAGCACCAGGCACGCCAGACAACGGGCCGGGGTGTTTTCGTGCCCCTGTGCTTCCAGCCTGGGGAAGCCTTCCAGTTTGACTGGGGCGAGGACTGGGCGGTGATTGCCGGCCGTCGCGTCAAGCTGCAGGTTGCCCACACCAAACTGTCCTTCAGCCGGGCCTTCATACTCAGGGCCTATCCCCTGCAGACCCACGAGATGCTTTTTGATGCGCTTACCGAGGCCTTCCGCGTACTCGGTGGCGTGCCACGGCGGGGTATTTTTGACAACATGAAGACCGCCGTGGACCGGATTGGCTCTGGCAAGGCACGTCAGGTCAACCTGCGCTTCATGGCCCTGGCCAGCCATTATCTGTTCGAGGCGACCTTCTGCAATCCGGCAGCCGGATGGGAGAAAGGGCAGATCGAGAAGACCGTGCAGGATGCCCGACGCCATATCTGGCAGGATCTGCCTGCCTTTCCTGATCTGGGGGCGCTGAATGCCTGGCTGGAAGCCTGCTGCCTGGAGTGTTGGGAACGGCTGCCGCATGCTGAATTGCCGTGTAGCGTCTCCGAGGTCCATGCTAGCGAGCGTCCTCACCTCATGGTGCCGGGGCGGCCCTTTGACGGGTTTGTCGAACAGACCAAGCGCGTCTCGCCAACCTGCCTGATCCAGTTCGAAGGCAACCGCTACAGCGTGCCGGCCTCCTTTGCCAATCGTCCGGTCAGCCTGCGGGTTTATCCCGACAGGCTGCGCATTATCGCCGAAGGGCAGGTTCTGTGCGTGCATGACCGGATCATCACGCGTTCGCATGGTGTGCCAGGCCGCACGGTGTATGACTGGCGGCATTATCTGGCGGTCATCCAGCGCAAACCGGGCGCCCTACGCAATGGCGCGCCGTTTACCGAATTGCCAGCTGCCTTCCGGACCCTGCAGGATCAGCTGCTCAGGCGGCCTGGAGGCGACCGGGAAATGGCTGAAATCCTGGCCCTTGTGCTGCAGCATGATGAGCAGGCTGTCCTCTGCGCGGTTGAACTGGCACTTGAAGACGGCGTGGCGACCAAGACCCATGTTCTCAATACGCTTCATCGCCTGATCGATGCCAAGAGAACCGTGGTTCCCCGGCTTGATGCCCCACAGGCCCTGATGCTCGAACACGAACCGTGCGCCGATACAGGGCGGTATGACATCCTGCGAAGGGACAGCCGCCATGCGTCATGATCCTGCCGCTGCTTCACTTGTCGTCATGCTCCGTGGATTGCGGATGTATGGCATGTCCCAGGCCACAGCCGACCTCATCGAGCAGGGCGCACCTGCCTTCGAGGCGGCTATCCCCATCCTCTCACAACTCCTGAAGGCGGAACTGGCCGAACGCGAAGTGCGCTCCATCGCCTACCAGACAAAGACCGCCCGGTTCCCCGCCTATAAGGACCTGTCCGGGTTCTCCTTTGCCGATACGCAGGTCAACGAGCCCATGATCCGCCAGCTCCATGGCGGGGACTTCATCGAGCGTACTGAGAATGTCGTGCTGATCGGTGGCCCGGGAAACGGGAAAACCCACCTGGCGACCGCGCTGGCCATCCAGGCGATCACCTATCACCGCAAGAAGGCGCGCTTCTGGTCAACGGTCGACCTGGTCAATGCGCTCGAACAGGAAAAGACCGCCAACCGGGCCGGGCAGATTGCCGACAGGCTGCTCCGCCTGGATCTCGTGATCCTTGATGAACTCGGTTATCTCCCCTTCAGCGCGTCTGGCGGCGCCCTGCTGTTCCATCTGCTCAGCCGCCTCTACGAGCGCACCCGTGTCATCATCACAACCAATCTGAGCTTCAGTGAATGGGGAGACGTCTTTGGTGACCCGAAGATGACAACGGCGCTCCTCGATCGGCTGACCCATCACTGTCATATCCTCGAGACAGGAAATGACAGCTACAGGTTCCGTGCCAGCACCGCCGCGTCAAAAAACAGAAAGGACAGATCCTCTTCTTGACCGCCCGCCCGACTATGCCTGAAATAGCAGCTGGCTGGGTCAATTCCTGATGAAAAACCCGGGTCAGTTCTCAGTGAAAATCAACAGATGGATCCCATACTGTGCAGCCACCTGGAGGGTTCGAAAAACCCTCTGGTATTGAGGTCTGCTCTGTGATTCCATTTTCCTTGCGTTGATTGGAGTATGGATCATGAAGCAGGCGGGATTTTTTGACGTTGAAGAGCGGCTTGCCCGGCTGAGCGGGCTTGGTGATCAGCTCGAAGCATTTTCCCGGACTGTGGATTTTGAAGTCTTCCGCCCTGACCTGGAGAAGGCTCTGGCGTATTCTGACGGAAGCAAAGGCGGACGACCGCCATTTGATCCGGTGCTGATGTTCAAAATTCTGGTGATCCAGACGCTCAACAATTTGTCTGATGAGCGGACGGAATATCTGATCAACGATCGCCTCTCCTTTATGCGTTTCCTTGGGCTGGGACTTTCAGATCGGGTGCCGGATGCCAAAACGGTCTGGCTGTTTCGCGAGCGTCTGACCCAGGCGGGTGCGATCGATGGGCTGTTCAACCGCTTTGATGCGACCCTGCGCAACGCCGGGTATTTGCCGATGTCAGGCCAGATCCTGGATGCCACACTGGTAGCGGCTCCAAAGCAGCGGAACACCAACGCAGAGAAAGCCGATCTTCGGGAAGGACGTATGCCTGAAGACTGGCAGGACAAGCCGTCAAAGCTGTCGCACAAGGATCGTCATGCGCGCTGGACGCTAAAGTTCACCAGAGCGAAGCGGCAGGATGATGGAACCATGCCATCCAGTGATCTCGCCATCCCGTTCTTTGGCTATAAATCGCATGTTTCCATCGATCGGAAATACCGGTTCATCCGGAAATGGAAAACAACGCATGCCGCCGCCAGTGATGGCGCGAGATTGAGAGAGGGGCTGCTGGATAAAACCAATACGGCCTCAAGTGTCTGGGCTGACACGGCCTATCGCTCAAAAGCCAACGAAGACTTCATGGAAAAGCAGGGATTTGTTTCCAAGGTTCATCGCAAAAAGCCGCATCTCAAGCCTATGCCCCGGCATATCCAGAAATCAAATGCTGGAAAGTCGGTCATCCGCTCGCGTGTCGAGCATGTCTTTGCCGATCAGAAGTCACAGACGGGGCTGTTTGTCCGGACTGTCGGTATCACCCGAGCCACTATGAGGATCGGCCTGGCCAATAGAGAGTGTCCGATCTTCTGTGTATGACTGATCTGGTCCATGCTGTCCCGAAAGGAAGCATGAATGACCATCTCGAGAGAAATCCTGGACGCACTGCTGACGGACGTGGAGCGTCCTGAAGACCTGCTCGGCGATGCCGGTCTGCTGAAGGAGCTGAAAATTCGGCTCATGGAGCGTATGCTGGGTGCGGAGTTGACCGCGCATCTGGGTTATGAGGAAGGCAAGGCTGCCCCGCCGGGCCAGTCGAACCGGCGGAATGGCTCCACGACCAAAGTGCTCAAAGGCCAGGACGGTGCCTTGCCTTTGACGGTGCCGCGCGACCGCGACAGCAGCTTCGAACCAGAGCTTGTAAAGAAGGGCCAGACCCGAATTGACGGGATCGATGACAGGATCATCGGTCTCTATGCCGCCGGTCTGACTGTCCGGGACATTCAGACCCATCTGCTTGATCTTTATGGCCTGAAGGTCTCTCCTGACCTGATCAGTCGCGTCACCGATGCCGTGCTGGACGAGGTCCGGGAGTGGCAGGGCCGGGCGCTGGATCGGATGTATCCCATCGTGATCTTCGATGCCCTTCGGGTAAAGATCCGCGATGCTGACAGCCGGACCGTTAAAAACAAGGCGGTTTACGTCGCCCTCGGTGTCACCCGCGAGGGGGTGCGCGAGGTTCTGGGGCTCTGGATCGCCGAGAATGAAGGCGCCAAATTCTGGCTTTCGGTCATGAACGAGTTGAAAAACCGGGGCATCCAGGACATCCTGATCACGGTCGTGGACGGGCTGAAAGGCTTTCCCGAGGCCATCACCGCCGCCTTTCCCGAGGCGATGGTTCAGACCTGCATAGTCCACCTGGTCCGCCACAGCCTGAACTTCTGCTCATGGAAGGACCGCAAGGCCGTGGCTGCCGACCTGCGCCGGATCTACGGGGCCGCAACCGCTGACCTGGCAGCCGCAGAGCTCGATGAGTTCGAGGAGAAATGGGCCGGGAAATACGCGTCAATCGCCCCGGCATGGCGCCGGGCATGGGCCGAAGTGATCCCGTTTTTTGCCTTCGATCCGGCGATCCGCAAGATCATATATACGACGAACGCCATCGAAAGCCTGAACCGGGTCATCCGCAAATCGATCAAGACGCGCGGTTCGTTCCCGACTGACGATGCCGCAGCAAAGCTGATCTACCTGGCGATCCGCAACTTTGAGAAAGACGGGCGGAATGTGCGGGAATGGTTTGCAGCCCGCAACCAGTTCGCCATAATGTTTGGCGAGCGCTTCGCCGCTTGAGTATCTGAAAACTCATGGGCCAGGCCAGATACACAGACTTCAGGACACTCCCGGCCAATATCGTCTACAACATGCGCCGCTTCCTCTTCCTCGAAAGATTGAACGTGAGCGCGTAATCATTCAGCAGGGGACAACACTCGATCTGCTCAAAACGCAGATCGAATGCTACCCCAGATAGCGTCAATCAGCACGCCAAAAGCCCAAAATCAAAACCAAGGTACATCGACCAATAGTTCTTCGATCCCTCCAGGCGGCCGGAAGTCGTAAGGCCTACGGGGACATGGCCGTTCAATGGCAACCAGTGGATCGATGCCTTTTTTCCGCAGGTCCCGGACGGCCTGCCCGCTGGCGTAACCGGTGTCGGCGAGAACCGTTTTCGGGAGACCGATTGTATTTTCCATCGACAGCACCGTGCCGACAAAGGACGGCGCGTCCGCTGACGTCGCGACAACGTCGGTTGTCACGATCAGTTGGCTGCCTTCGGCGCAGACCACGGCCTGGGCATTGTAGGCCTGCCGGAACTCGTGGGCGTCCGAACGCCGCATGAGGCGGCTGTCGGGATCGGTCAGGCTGATCTGTCTCTCGGGTGGTGGTTCATCATCCGGCGGTTTCGGCGCCCGGCCGCGACGCCCTGTTTTTGCCTCATATGCGGCTTTTTTCTGCTCGTATGCCGGTCGCGCTGCCTCAGCCTTCGCCTTCGCATCGGCTTCCAGTCGGGCGCAGGCTTCGTCCAGCTTCGCTTTCAGCGTTTCCCGTCGGGCAAGCTCTTCCGGCAAGGCCTGCGGATCACTGTCTGTGGCGTCCGCGTGCTCTGCCTGTTCCATCAGTTGCGCGATATCCACCGCCAGCTGTTCACGTAGGGCCTTGATCCGGTCGTAGCGCACCGAACGGTATTTCGAGGCGTCGGCATCGATTTTGGTGCCGTCGATCGACACCACGCCCAGACGCAGCAGGCCCATCTCGCGCGCCAGAAGCAGAACCTGTGCAAATGCAGCTTCAATGGCCACCCGGTTTGTCCGGCGGAAAGCAGCAATCGTGTCGTGATCCGGGTGCAGGTTCGCCGCCACGAAGCGCACCCCGATATCGCGATAGGTCGCCCGCTCGATCCGGCGTGAGGAAAACAGCCCGTTCGCATAGCTGAAGATCAGAAGGGCCAGCATCAGGCGCGGATGATACTGCGCCTTGCCGCCCGTGCGCACCGGAACGGAAAACGCACCCATCGGAACCCGCTCAACGGTTGCGACAATGAAATGCGCCATATCGTCCGCCGGAAGCCACGACTTCAGATCAGGCGGCAGAAGATACGGCTGAGATCGGTCAAAGGGAATGAAGCGGCTCATCCCAACATACTATACCCTCGCCGCTTCAAGGGGTACCCCAACCCGACAGGCTGTTAGGGCTGTTTTCGTTGGGAAGTCTCGCAATTCACGCTCATCCAGGCGGAACAACACCTTCATCAGTAGCATCAGTCAAAGCCAACCCAACCATCGTGCAGGTCGTTCGCCAAATGTCAGATGACCAATCTGCGTCCAGGACTACCGATGAACTCGCCAAGCCGGCCCTGCCCCCCTCGAATGCGGAAAACAAAAATCGGCTATCCTGTCCGTCGTCATCCGGTTTGAAACGAACTGTGGTCATGACGCAGGGCGCCAATATTCACAAATGGCCGAATGGTCCCAATGCCGGGGTAGCCGTACAGGGCATGCATTACACTGTCTGTGATGAACAGGGGCACTGGACGGAAATCGGGACCGACCGGCCATTAGGTTGGGTCTATACGCCGCTGACCGGACCTGGATAGAACAAAATCGGAGCGGGGCATAAGCCAAGCCCTGACCTGTATAAGGGGTGGTGAGACGTCCGCTTCCAAAGATCGTTTTGCTCGACAGCAGGCCTTCCGCTTTCCCCCATAACCGCCGTCCGCTTAACCGCAGGAAAGCGACAGAATATCCCGATTGCGCGGTTAAAACGAAGCCGGTTCCTCCCCGAAAGGGCGATTGAGCAGCAGCAGGACTTCTTCTGCGGCATAGATCCGGTTGCGCGTATAACCGGTGCGCTCTGTCAGGATCCCGACCTGGCAAAGCTGGGCGAGGGCGGTATGGGCGGCAGGCGCAGTGATCTCCAGCAGGGCGCTCAGCCGGGGGGCGGTGAGTACCGGGTAATCCGTCAGGAGGGCGAGGGTCCGCAGGGCCGCCGACCCTCTACGGAAGGCGCGCCGGGTCAGCCACGCGGTCTTCAGGGCCTGCGTCGCCGCCCGGGTGACCTTGATCTCGCGGACCGTCTGGCTGATGGCATCCGACAGGAAGCCGATCAGCGGGGGCCAGTCCAGCCGCTGCTGCGCCCGCTTGAGAGCGTCATAATAAGCCTGCCGGTTGGCCTCGATATAGGGCGACAGATAAAGAGGCACCTGGCCCTCGGCCGCCATCATGAGCGGGATCAGCAGACGCCCGACCCGACCGTTACCGTCATGGAAGGGGTGGACGGCTTCGAAATGGGCATGGGCAACGGCAAGGCGCGTGATCAGGGACTGGGTCATCATCTGCATCCCGTCTTCGCGCATGTAGGCCAGAGTCGCTTCCAGACATGGTGCAACCTGATCCGGCGGGGGCGGGTTATAGGTGGAATAGGCGATATGACCGGTGCCCCCGATCCAGACCACGTCCTGACGCAGTCTTCCTGGCACGTCCCGGTAGCCGGGATCATGTGCGACCACGGCGCGGTGGAGCGCTTGCACAAGATCCCGCCGGAACAGGTCCCGTCCGCTTTCCATGGCACGGGGCAGGAAATGCTCCAGGGCCCGGGCATAATCACGGACCTGCCGGACGGCCTGCGTGGCGCCGTGATCGTCTTCATCCACGACGAGAAGTTCACTGAGCGTACTGTGCGTGCCTTCGAGGGCGGAACTGCTGACCGCCTCGCGCCGGCCGAGTACCCGGCTGATCAGGTACGGATCGGGCAGGGTGCGGGCAAGGGCGGTAATTTCGCCAAGAGCAGTCTGCGCTGCTCCGTGCCGGGCACCAACGGCCCCCAGCACGAGGCTTCCATCCGGGGGCGGGGGCGGCACGACACCGTAATGCTGGGCATAGGGAGGGGGAAGCCGCTGCAGGGTTTCCCGGATGCCACCTGCCAGATCCTCGCGTCGCATGGGTTAACCTTTCCGTGGGGACGACCGCACACGTAAGTAATTAAGGAACAGGACGAAACCTTTATCACAGGATATCATGAGCGACCATGTTAAAGCTTTTCCCTTGCCGGTCGGGAGGAAAGCCGGTTTTTCCGGGGGCGGACTTCCCTGCATTGACCTTACCAGACGCGATAATTCCCCTTATCGCGTGTGATGGCATTGAAACGGGTTGAATGGAGCGCCTGCGGCTGCCATCCTGTCTCCATGACTGCCAAAACGCCCGCGGACCGGTTGCCTGCCCGGAGAGTGGCTCCAGGCTTTTCCCCCGCCGCGGACAGGGAGACGGGCGGTCCGTTGCTTACCCCGGCAGCCAGTGCGGCGCTGGAGACCGCCATCCGTTTTGCGAGCCACGCCACGGCGCCGGCGACGCTGCGCGCCTATCGGGCCGACTGGGCGCACTTCCAGGTCTGGTGTCGGCAGGCCGGGTTCCAGCCGCTGCCCGCGGCACCCGAAACCGTCGGGGCCTATCTGGCCAGCCTCGCCGGGGTGTTTTCCCCGCGTACCATCCGCCGCCGTCTGGCCGCCATCGGCAAGGCCCACCGGTCCGGCGACTGGCCCTGGAATGCAGGCCACCGGGCCATCCAGGGGCCGCTGCAGGGCGTGCTGCGGACGCAGCACCGGCCGGTCCGCAAACCCGTGGCGGTACGGCGGGCCCTGCTGATGGATCTGTTGGCCACCTGTGACCTGTCGCCCCGGGGACGGCGCGACCGGGCGCTGCTGCTGGTCGGGTTCGCCGGTGGCCTGCGCCGCTCGGAACTGGTCGGACTGCAGGTGGAGGACCTGACACCGATGGCGCACGGCCTGCAGCTGGGCATCCGGGCCAGCAAGACCGACCAGACGGGGGAGGGGGCGGTGATCGGCCTCGCCCGCGGGCAGCGGCCCGAAACCTGCCCGGTCCGCGCGCTGGAGAGCTGGATGGATGTGGCCCGCCGTGGGGTCGGCCCCCTGTTCCGCAAGGTCGAGGCCTCGGGCCGGATCGGCAGCACCGGACTGCATCCCGATGCCGTGCGCCAGATCCTGCACCGACGCGGGGAGATGGCCGGGTTCGCGCCGGAAATCCTCGGCCGGCTGACGCCGCATGGCCTGCGTTCCGGCTTCATCACCGAAGCCTATCTCGGCGGCGTGCGTGAGGAGGAAATCCGCCGTCATGTCCGTCACCGCGATCCGCGCAGCACGCGGGGCTATATCGAGCTGCTCGATCTCGTGGTGGACAGTCCGGCCGGGAAGGTCGGGTTGTGACGGGAGGAAATGGCCGGTTGCGCCTCATTGGAGACTTGCGGTGCTCTTGGTTGCATTCCGTATAGCGGACATGCGCAGCTTATATGGACAATTGTGCTCAGCTACGCACTAAACTTCCATCAAGTCAGTCAAAAGAGCCGGTTTTTATCGATCTTTCATTCGTTGCGGGGGGCATTTCCACGCAGAGTTACGAGCCATTCTTCAAAATCGTTAGTTCCATATTTGTTTTTGGCTAGATTACAGGCCAGATGAGTTATATGAACATTATCTTCATCATATGCTTCGTTACTACTATCTATTCGGTCAGCAGAGGGCTGAAGCATTTTATTCCTTGTTCCTGGCAACAGGAGACCGCCGCACAGGGCGCATAGTCCGCGTTGATCGACCTGCCATTTTCGAGTCAGCATTGGGTAAAGATCGGATATGTTTGGAGCCGTGCGATTGGCATTGGTGACAATGCGTTGGGTGCCACCATTACGCACGCGATTGATAATGAGGTCGGCCATCCGTGTTGCCTCTTCACGAATACTTTTGGGTGTTCCGGAAACACTGGCCCGGATATTGATATAAGCTTGTACCTCAGGCGATAGATGTAGGTCCAACGGAGTAATTGGCAACGCCATAACCGCTGCACGCTCTTCGCCGATAGCTTCGACGATGCCCCCTCGGTTTTCCATCAGCGCGAACTTACGATATGCATTTGGAATGACGTCATGAGCCTTCGGATAAGGCGGTCCTTCCATCACCGCCGCCTTGAGAACCGCCATGGCATGGGGCCACTGCTCGCCTAAGTTCGGCCAGAAATTTTTCGATATGATTCGGCGCGTTTCAAGCACCTGACTCGGCTCGATCACGACAGCTGCAATCAGCCTGCCACGATGTTCGGGATCTTCGGTCAGATTACCATTAAGTGTTCCGACATAGATCAGAATATCACGGCTAGGGACAAACTCCCGCCTCAGCATATTCCCTACGGAAGGGCGAGAGAACGAAATACACGGCCATTCGTCACTGATTTGACCAAAGACGCTTTTTAAAAATACCCGTCCATCGGGTTTCATCAGATCCTTGACTTGCACTAATCGCCTCATGTTTTTTGATCAAATTAAGAGTAATATTCAGTTCATATTCATTTCCAATCACTTGATGAAATGTTATCTTATCATGTAGCCCATGAGTTTTTCCCTAGAGGGTGTTATGCACTTTGCATGAGGAGTTCGGCTACGTTTTTCAGCATGAACCCTGCGAAGGCGATGGTATGCATTGCGGCGAGCGTTGGGGCGAAAGCAGTGTGTCCGCTTAGTGCTTGACAAGCAGACAAGCAGGTTCCGCCCTCGTCTCCGCCGTTCAACGAACTGTCAGATTCCTCCAATAGCGACCTATCGCCGGTTTTTCTTGACGTAGGGAGTGGGAGCGGCCAGCGGTGAAGGCATGGATACCATCAGCCTCCTCGGCCTGCTTCTGACTCTTTCGGCAGGGTTCAGCATTCTCAATCACCACACGTTTCGCCTTCCTGTGACGATTGGCGTGCTGGTCTTCTCATTGCTGGCTTCCCTGCTGGTCATGATCCTGAATCCGTTGATACCGGGCTATGACCTTCAGGCTCTCCCGCGATCTGTTCTCGGAGCGATCAATCTTCCCACGGCCCTTCTGAATGGTGCGCTGTCCCTGCTTCTGTTTGCCGGGGCCACGCAGGTAAACGTCGGACATCTGCGCGCAAAGCTTGCCTCTGTGGCCGCCCTCTCTGTTCTGGGAACCGTTCTGGCTGTTGCCTTTCTGGCGATCGCGGCATGGTACGTCTTCCCCCTGTCAGGCCACGCCATTCCTTTTGCATGGTGCATCGTCCTTGGCGCCATTCTCGCACCAACCGACCCGGTTTCGGTCGTCGGCATGCTGAAACGTCTCGGACTGCCCGGACCGCTTCAGGCCGTTTTTGCAGGAGAGAGTCTGTTCAATGACGGCGTGGGCGTTGTCATTTTCGGTGTCACGATCGGGCTGGCGACCGGGGACAGTCAGGGGGTAACTGTCTCCGAGATTGCTCTCAGCTTCTGCCGCGAGGCGATCGGTGGCGGCCTGCTGGGAGCACTGACCGGATGGATCGCGCTCCGTGTGCTTAAGGGACAGCGGGATCCGCATATCGATCTGCTGACATCGCTCGCTCTGGCGACCGGAACCTTCAGCATCGCCAACCAGCTTGGCATGTCGGGTGCGATTGCCGTCGTCGTGGCAGGACTGTGCTTTGGAACAAGCTATAGCCATTCCGTTTTCGATGAGGCATCCCGAAAGGAACTCGATATCGCATGGACACTCATTGACGAGGTGCTGAACGTCCTGCTGTTCATGCTGATCGGCTTTGAAATCCTTGAGATCACGCCGCATCTGTTTACGGTGCTGGCGACACTTGCCGTGATCCCGCTGTCCATTGCCGTGCGGGCATTGAGCGTGCTGTTTTCAACGCTTCCGGTTCATCTCAGGCAATGGGAACGGGGCCGTGTTCTTGGGATCCTGACCTGGGGCGGTCTGCGTGGCGGCATTTCGGTTTCGCTGGCGCTTGGGTTGCCGCCCGGAAACTTGCGCGACCTGCTGCTGCCGGTCTGTTACGGCGTCGTCGTGTTTACCATCATCGTGCAGGGACTGACCATGGAGCGGGTTGCCTGCAGACTTTATCCCTCGTCCTCCGAACTGCCGCAGTAATGCCAGTTCCCCATCTCCTTGTCCCGATTTTGATCAGTTATCGCAGACGATCCATTTATCTTCACGGCGAGCAAGGACATTCGGGCAGTGTCTTGACCATGTAAATGCGTCGAAGACCCTTTTCCTCGGTGCGATGCGTCTCGGCATACCCGATGCGCTGATAGAGGGAGAGGTTTTCAGTCATGGCCTCATTGGTATAGAGCCTGATGTGACTGAAACCTGCCTCGGAAGCTGTGTTTTCCGCAAACTCCAGCAGTCTTCTCCCTATACCCAATCCCTGCGCAGCGGGGGCGACCGCCACGTTGTCGAGAAGCATGGCATCGGTCTCCCGGAGCAGGACAAGGATGCCTTGAACTGTTCCATCATGAACGGCAACGTGAACGCGCCCGCTGTGGATCAGGGAAGCATAATTATCCAGCATCGGACCCGGTTTGCGCCCAATGCGAGAGACGTAAAGACTATAGGCATGTCGTACGATGGTCTCGACAGCGGAAAGGTCTTCGGGGGTGGCGAGGCGGATTTCATGTGTCATCGACTTTTTCTCAGTGTAACCTTCCGCGTCCCATGGTTCTCTCGGGGAATAAGAACCATACAACAGCATCGCGATGATAGTTCACTATGTGCCTTAAAATATGCATCATACCAAGTTGCATGAGCGGCAGGAGGCATCGTTTGTCCGCTCCAAAGCGCGGCACCGTTCTCCCCGCAAAACTGCCTGTTGCCTCAATGGAAACAGAGCGGACAGGCTGTTTCCGCCTCATCTCGGTCGTTTGGACCACAAGGTTGTTTGCCAAATAGCGGACATCAGCGCTTCAAAGCCTCGTTGCAGAGATTGTCTGGATCTCACTGATTGCACCTATTGAATGATCCCAAGACACAGACAGGCAACCCATGGACGTTATGGTGAAAATTTCAGCAATACGGAATTGTGATCGGATCATATGACAAGCACGTTCCTTATATCCCTTACATACTGCCCCATAGTATGAAAAGGATACTCAAGGGTAGTATATTCGGGAGTAAGCGTTCGTGCCGCACACACCGGCTGAGAAAAAGCGCGTTCTGACCCGCGTGCGCCGTATTCGCGGGCAACTTGATGCGCTGGAACAGGCTTTGGAGAAGGGAACTGATTGCGGTCCGGTGCTGCAACAGGTGGCGGCTATCCGGGGAGCGATCAACGGATTAATGGCCGGTGTTCTCGAAAGCCACCTGCGGGAAGAATTTGTTGAGTGTGCCGGTGATCGTGATGCTGCCAGTGGTTCGATCGAGAATGTGGTGTCACTCGTTCGATCCTATCTCCGGTAATGCCCTCGATGCTGGCTGATAGGTTATTTGGAGAAAAAATCATGAAATCACGGGCCGCAGTTGCTTTCGAGGCGGGTAAGCCCCTTGAGATTGTCGAGATCGATGTAGCGCCTCCTCGTGCTGGTGAGGTGCTCGTGCAGATCACGCATACGGGTGTGTGCCACACTGATGCGTTTACCCTGTCAGGGGATGATCCCGAGGGACTGTTCCCAGCCGTTTTGGGTCACGAAGGCGCGGGAATTGTCATCGAGGTCGGAGAAGGGGTCACCAGCGTTGCCCCCGGCGACCATGTCATTCCGCTTTACACGGCGGAATGCGGTGAATGTCTGTTCTGTAAGTCGGGAAAAACCAATCTCTGCATTTCAGTGCGCGCCACACAGGGTAAAGGCGTGATGCCGGATGGCACGACACGCTTCTCCTACAAAGGTCAGCCGATCCATCATTACATGGGGTGTTCGACGTTCAGCGAATACACGGTTGTCGCCGAGGTTTCTCTGGCAAAAATCAATCCCGCATCCAATCCAGAGCATGTCTGTCTGTTGGGATGTGGCGTCACCACAGGGATTGGTGCGGTACACAACACGGCCAAGGTGCAGCCGGGAGATACGGTTGCCGTCTTCGGTCTGGGCGGGATCGGTCTCGCGGTCATTCAGGGAGCGCGACAGGCAAAGGCTGGCCGGATTTTCGCTATTGATACCAACCCGGAAAAGTTTGAACTTGCCAAAGCATTCGGCGCCACGGAATTCCTCAACCCCAAGGATTATGACAAACCGATTCAGCAGGTTCTTGTGGAAATGACCGGCTGGGGTATTGATCATACATTTGAATGTATCGGAAACGTCAACGTCATGCGCGCGGCGTTAGAAGCCGCGCATCGTGGGTGGGGGCAGTCGATCGTCATCGGGGTGGCAGGGGCCGGTCAGGAAATTTCGACCCGTCCCTTCCAGCTTGTGACGGGGCGTTCGTGGCGCGGCTCGGCTTTCGGTGGGGTCAAGGGACGCAGCCAGCTTCCCGGCATGGTCGAAGATGCCATGCGTGGCGATATCGAACTTGCGCCTTTCGTAACCCACACCATGCCGCTCGAAGACATCAATACGGCCTTCGATCTGATGCATGAAGGAAAATCCATCCGTTCCGTCATTCATTTCTAAGGTCTGCGTCTCACCGCGCAACATCATTTCCAATGGTTGGAAATTACAGGAGAACGATCATGGCAGTTATTTCCGGTGACGGTGTTTTCTCTCATGTTTTTCTTGGGGCAGTGGATACTGCGGTATCCGCGAAATTCTATGACGCCGCGCTTGCGGCTCTGGGCATAAAAAACCTGGGGCCGTTCGGGCATGGGTGGATTCTGTATGGCCGCGAAAAGCCAGCCTTCATCATTGCACGTCCAGGCAACGGTGAAGCGCCCTCAAGCAACGGTGTCACCATCGGTTTTGCAGCAGCGACACCCGCCGAAGTGGAGGCTTTTCATGCCGCAGGTCTTGCCAATGGGGGAGCCGATGAAGGCGCACCCGGTCCGCGAAGCCACTTACCGGGCGCTTACGCTGCCTATCTCCGGGATCCGGCAGGGAACAAGATCTGCACTTATACCTTCACGGACGGTAACTGACATGCGCAAAAGGCAGTGAGAGCCATGGAACGCAAGGAAACACACGCCTCTTTTGGGGGCGTGCAGGAAGTCTGGCGACACAAGTCCGTGTCGTTGGGTGTGGAAGCAAACTTCGCGATCTACCTGCCGCCGCAGGCAAAAACTGAAAAGGTTCCCGTTCTTTACTGGCTCTCCGGTCTGACATGTACGGAGCAGAATTTCATTGGCAAGGCTGGCGCGCAACGCGTGGCCGCAGAACTGGGCATCGCCATTGTCGCGTCGGATACCAGTCCACGGGGCGTGGGTGTGGCTGATGACGATGCGTACGATCTTGGACAGGGTGCCGGATTTTACCTCAATGCGACGCAGGAGCCGTGGGCTGTGCATTATCGGATGTATGATTACGTCGTCACGGAACTTCCTGCGCTGATTGAGGCGAGCTTTCCGGTTACGCAGCAGCGAGGCATTGCGGGACATTCGATGGGTGGATTTGGCGCCATCATGATCGCGCTGCGTAATCCTGGCCGCTATCGTTCTGTGTCAGCCTTTTCACCCATTGTGGCACCAACGCAGGTACCATGGGGTGAAAAAGCATTCAGTGCTTATCTGGGGCCGGATCGTGCCAGTTGGGCAGCCTATGACCCGCTTGAACTTGTGCGGACAGCGAAGGAAAGACTGCCTGTTCTGATAGATCAGGGTCTGGCGGACCAGTTTCTGAAAGAACAGCTCAGGCCAGAACTGTTCCAGGAAGCCGCACAGAATGCAGGGCAGGAACTCATCCTGAATCTTCGTCCTGATTACGATCACAGCTATTATTTTGTAGCCAGTTTTATTGCAGATCATCTCAGATATTTCGTGAGTAAACTACGATGAATAGATTGTCTGTCTTTTGGGATCCGGAATTTTCTGGCTTTGAGTGGAGATGAAATCTGTTAGGGGCATCTTTCAAACTGTGAAATCAGCTGGCAGCTTGCCGTGTGGGCTTGAGCGTACCGTCGAAGAGCATGGACCTTTCGACGCGCCGGAGCATCGTAGGATATCTCAGATGTCATGGCGGAAAGGCGTTTTGAACTTCGATAACGAAACTCCGCAGTTTTGGGGTCATAGCAGGGCCGGCATTGTAAAGCAGATGCATCGGGCGACCAGGAACTCTCCACTGGGATAGAATGCGGACAAGGCGGCCAGAATCAAGTTCGGGCTTCAAGGCCTGTTCAGAACCCAATACTATGCCCTCTCCTGACAAGGTGAGGGCCAATAGAAAGCCCCAGTCGTTGGACGTCACAGTGCCAGAAACCATGACAGATCGTGTGCAGGTCTTTCGTATAAAGTGCCATGCTGTTCGTACAGAATTTGCAGAGTTTTCGTAGACAAGACACTGATGCCGGGCGAGTTCCTCAGGACTGTCCGGAGCGCCAAATTTTTCGAGATAGGCAGGCGCTGCGCAGACCGTGAGGGAATATGAGGCCAGAGGGCGACTGACGACCGTAAGATCGGGATCTGGCTCGCCAATACGAATGACAGCTTCATGGCCATCCAGCGTCGGATGAACCAGTTGATCCGTAAGGGATACTTGTAATCGTACCTTCGGGAATTTCTTCCGAAAATTATGTAGAAACATGGGGAACATGGTCCGCCCGAAGGTAACTGGTACGCTGACAGCAAGTGTACCACGTGGTTCGCCCAGCGTGTTGGCGGCAAGATTATCAGCACGCTCGACAGCCTTCAGGACGAGATGACATTGCTCGCAGTAAAGACTCCCTATTTCTGTGAGGCTCTGACGACGTGTCGTCCGATGGAGCAGGCGCGTGCCAAGATGACGCTCCAGAGCCTCTATATGTTTGGCCACCATCTGCGGCGATAAGGTCAGACGCTGAGCGGCCGCGGCAAAAGACCCCAGTTCCACAACCTTGATGAAAACCTTCATACTGGTCAAACGATCAAGCATTCATCATCCTCAGTTGTGACTGACATCTTCTATCGACAATTTATCTCTTAAAAAAGAGGAATATGTTGAGCCTGCTGATTGATCGGCAAGCATCTTCTCCGATGGAGCTCTTTAGAATGCCTATTTATCTTGTGCGAATGGATCATCCGGACGGCGACGGGTGGGGGCAGCATGTCGTGGCGCATGTGCTGTATCTCAAGCGCCTCATTCAGGAAGGTAGTCTTCTGGCTTCTGGTCCGCTGAAAGGCACCCCATTGCGGTCAGGTTTTCTGATCATGAAAGGTGCCAATCGGCAGGAGATTGAAGCGATGGTGGCTCGGGATCCGTTCTCGCCGGAAGGTTTGATCTGTGATCTTCGAATTGAAGAGTGGGATCCGCTGTTCGGTTGCCTGTCCAACCTATCGACCGGCAAACCGCCCGTGGAACTGCAATCTCTATTCCCATCCGAAGAACACTCATGATCTATGAAATGATTCGCTTTCGGACGGATGTTTTGGGAGTGCCAGCCCTCTCCCGTCTCCTGAAAGCACGGTTCTCGGATACCCTGAATCCTGTTGCGGGAAGCCTCACAGGGGTATGGCGAACGGAGATCGGTGAACTTGGAACGCTACTCCTGCTGCGTTCCTTTTCCTGTCAGGATGCCTTGCTTAAGGCGCGGCACAGAACACTGGAGTCCAGAACGCCCTTCGGTATCAAGATGAACGACGTTTTAATAGAAGCTGAGGCGTTTGAAGGCTTTCCGTTTCTTAAACCCCCGGAGTTTGGTGAATGTGGTGGACTCTATGAAATCCGAACTTACAGTTTAAAAGCTGGAGGGTTGGAACCGACCCTGAAAGCGTGGCAGAGTGCTCTGAAGCCTGCACAAGCCTATACCCGCCACCTGATCACCAACATGTTCGCGCTGGATGGTGCGTCACGCATCTGCCATATCTGGGCCTTCGACAGCTTTGAACAACGCAATATTCTGCGTCAGCAACATTACGTGGACGGACTTTGGCCGCCAAAAGGAGGGCCTGAGCAAATTATTCATGCCCAGTCCTGCCTTTGCTTACCGGAAACTTTCTCGCCATTACGGTGACGACGAAAAGCTCACAAATGTTCCCATGAATGACTGCTTTGCCAGCCTTGTCGCTTGATAACCGACATTCTGTTACCCCCCCCAAAGCAGCCGTGAAGACGCCGCTTGAAAGCCGCCACTGCTCCGTGTATATGCACTGGATATACACGGAGCATCACATGCATTACCATCGCCAGCTGGATGCCTCGCCCCCGCGTGAGGCCAAACTCTTTCGGAACAACAAGAGCCAGGCGGTTCGCATTCCGGTCGACTTCGAGCTTCCCGGTGAGCGGGTGCTGATACACCGGGAGGGGTCACGGCTAATCATCGAACCTGTGCCTGGAAAGCGTTTGTTGGCCGTCCTTGCTGAACTGGAGCCACTACCACCCGAAGACGCTTTTCCCGATGTCGACAGCACACTTCTGCCGGCGCGGGACATCGACCTGTGACCGCGCTCTTCATGTTGGACACCAATATCATCTCTGATCTGGCCCGGAATCCTCAGGGTATGGTCGCTCGACATATCGTGTCTGTCGGTGACGACGCGATATGCGTCAGCGTCATTACCGCCGCCGAACTTCGTTATGGCTGCGTGAAGAAGGGCTCGCCGAAACTGATGGCGCAGATCGAGGCGATCCTGGAGAACACCACCGTGCTCGCCCTTGAGCTCCCTGTCGACGCTGAATACGGCCGCATCCGGGCGGATCTCGAGGCGGCCGGAACGCCGATCGGCCCGAACGATCTCTTAATTGCCGCTCATGCTTGTGCCGTCGGCGCGGTACTCGTCACCGCCAACACTGGTGAGTTCGAGCGTGTATGTGGCCTGAAGGTCGAAAACTGGCTCGCCACTGCGTAGCGAGTCCAGCAAAGGAGGAACGAGTGCTGAAGGACGTTACGGCAGATCTTAACGGTATCTTGGCGGCACACGCCGAGGTACAGGCAGCGCTCTCGTTTATCATTGCGTCGCCGCTACTGGGGCGTGAAACGCTCTCTGCAGTGCTCGGCGAAGTCTCGGAGCATGTGATCGCGCGATTCATCGGTGGAGCTCGAGAGGCACGCGGTAATAACGGTTACGATTTGCGTGGCCCCGCGAACGAAAAAATTGAGGTGAAAGCACGTCAGCTCAGTCGCTACGGAGTGACGTGCCCCCCGGAAATGTAACCATTTAAAAGTAGAGTCCGATCGAGAAGGATACGGACGGATGAAGCGCAGTCGTTTTACGGAAGAGCAGATCATAGGGATCCTGAAGGAACAGGAATCCGGGCTGAAGGTCTCTGATCTTTGCCGTAAGCACGGGATCAGTGACGCGACCTTCTACAAATGGAAGACCCGTTATGGTGGCCTTGAGGTATCCGAGGCCAA
Source organism: Komagataeibacter saccharivorans (assembly GCF_004348195.1). NCBI lineage: Bacteria > Pseudomonadati > Pseudomonadota > Alphaproteobacteria > Acetobacterales > Acetobacteraceae > Komagataeibacter > Komagataeibacter saccharivorans. The sequence continues at coordinate 105,508 of NZ_CP036406.1, forward strand.
ACGGCTGAAGGCGCTGGAAGATGAAAACAGCCGCCTGAAACGTCTTCTGGCGGATGCCATGCTGGATAATGCGGCACTGAAGGAAATTGTTGGAAAAAAGTGGTAACGCCTGTCGCGAAACGGCAGGCGGTCCGACACATTCAGGAAGCTCTGGCCCTGAGTGAACGCCGAGCCTGTGCGCTTGTTGGTGTTGCCAGGCGTGTCGCGCGGTATGTTTCTACCGGAGCGGACGATGCTGCCCTGCGCCAGCGCCTACGGTGTTGATTTTCACTGAGAACTGGGCTCTTCCGCAAAGTGTGTGGTGATTTTTGCGCTATGAGATTGGAAGTACACGTGCCCTGAGGAGTTCGAAGCCTGCTCTCCCGAACATGGTGCGCTTTATCATTTTCAATCGACTGATCTGCCCCTCGACAGGGCTGGTTGTCCACGATGTCACAAGAGAAGCCTGAATGGCTGCGGCATCCCGTTCAAGGGCTGGAACCAGACGGGAGAGCAGCGTATCCCTTCCTGCTTTCAGTAAAAGCCTGAGGTTATCTTCTGATTTCCTGCAGAGCAGATTTTGCATTTTCCTCACCCAGCTGGTCGTTTTTTCCAGTTGGGGTTCTGCTGCAAGAAGTTCTCTGACAAACAGGGTCTGCTGATCGGCAAGTGTTCCAGGATCCGTCAACAGGAGGCGTGCCAGTTTCCGTCCGAGGGGAGGCACAGCATGGCGTCGGGAGCGCTGTTGTGGAGACGTAGCCTGTCGTATCGTCAACCATTTCCACACAATCCCATATTTCCCGGTAAAGCCCTGACTGACCAGCTCCCGCCACAATGTCGCGGCGGTATGGCATCCTTCATGCCATCGCCTGTCCAGATAATCCGTATAAGGCGCGAGGATACCGGGCTTTGTCGTGGTACGCTTCCATGTCGGGGCGTGCCCCAGCCTGAACCAGCGCCGCAGGGTCTTGCGCTCGACACCGATCATGTCAGCTATGGCCTGAAGGCCATGCCCTTCGGCTTTCAGGGCAAGGGCTTCATTGAATCGGGTTTCACGCCTTGACTGTGCGGCCTGGCTCGCATTCCGTGTGGGCGCCTGCGCTTTTTGCAGGCATGATGGCTGGGCACGCATCCCGGTATCCGTGGAGACTGACTGACAGAGTTTCTGCGAGATCTTCGTGGCTGTAGGTCCACAACCGCCACAAAGGCATCCGAGAGGTTTCTGAGCAGATGCCATCTGTCTGTGACCTGAACGGCCGATGGTGCGCCTCTGTAACAGGCATCCGCGTATGCTCCAGCCCGGTCTCTGGCAATGATCTCAATACCGGGATTTTGCACAAGCCATGCAGCAAGGGTATCCGCCTGCCGGTCTGGCAGCAGATTGACCACATCATTTTTTTTCCAGATCGACCAGGATGGTGCCGTAATGATGCCCGCGACGCCAGGCCCAGTCATCCACACCCAGAACACGGGGAGACCGCGCAGAGGGCTTCCCTGACATTCTGGAAAGGAGCCTACGGATCAGAGTGTCTGCGCTGACCGGGCAACGCAGGCGTTCTGCCATTCTTTCGCCTGCAGACCCACCCAGGGCATGGGCCACATAATGGTGAAGGTCTGTCAGGCGCATGGTATGCCGCCCATAAGGCACGGTCATATCAGAAAGCGGGATGACAAACGTCCGGCGACGACAACCAGCAGTGTTGCAGTAAAGACGGAACGAGGAAACCCGAAGTGTGACACGACGGCCCTGCCAGGGCAGATCCGACAATGTGCGGCGATAAAGACTATGGATCCGTTGCGTCCGGATATGACAGTCGGGACAGACAGCACTGCGATCACGCAAACTCGCTTCTATCTGCACCGTATTGTCGCTCGGCGTGACCTGATCAACAACGAGAGAGGGAGGAAGATCAAGGCACCGGAAGCGTGACACGACAGAAAAATCCCCAAAATTTGCATATTTTCAGGATTTCTCAGCTTCTTTCCCGCAGTACAAGTCCTCGCACCACATACTTTGCGGAAGAGCCCAGTTCTCAGTGAAAATCAACAACCAGGGCAAAGGGCCGACATAACCGAAGCAGATACCCTTCTGGATGAAGTTGATCCCGAAGCCTTTATCGCCGACAAGGCGTATGATGCTGATCCGCTTATCGAAAAGCTTGAAGAACGGCAGATCACACCGGTTATTCCATCAAGGAGAAACCGACGCCATCCAAGGAAAATCCGCTTCTCACTCTACAAAAAGAGAAACGAAATCGAACGGTTCTTCGCCAGACTGAAGCAGTTCAGAGGCGTTGCAACATGATACGACAAGCTGAAATCAACATTCCTCGCAGCAGTCCAACTCGTCTCCGCCATCATGAAAATTAACTGACGACACGCCCTAGCACTACAGTTGTGTTTTGATGCGAGAGGCATAGGCTTTTGCCTGATGTATTCGTCTGAAGCGTGACCAGTTCAGGATATGGTTGAGGGAGATCTGGCGCTGGGTCAGCCTGACGATCAGACGCCGGATTTCCTGAATGGACCACCGGATCAGACCTGGTGCGGGTTCGCTGGTCTTTTTTTAGGAGACCTGTCGTTTGCCTGTGCCCTGACCCCGGCCATCAGGGCATAGGCCAGCATGACAAGGGATACGTGACGGTGCCAGCCGTGCCAGGAACGGGTTTCATTGTGATCAAGGCCGAATTCGTTTTTGGCCGTTCTGAACCCCTCTTCGATCCGCCATCGCGTGCCTTCGACCTGAGCCAGCTTTTCAGGCGTCGTTCCTGAGGGGCACCAGACAGTGAAGTATGCAAGGTCCCCGTCGGCTGGGTTCCGGCGCACAAGGAGCCCCCGAATCCAGGTTCTGTTGTCGGCCGGGGTATAGTCTGCCCCCTCAAGTTCGGCGAGCGGACACCACAGCCAGTCATACTGACGCTCGCCTTTCGTCCCGTGTCCGGCTGACAGGGAGACCCAGTCTTCTTCTGGAGCGTCCCGGGCGATATCACGGGCTTCTCCCGCAACCGGTCTCTCTCCCAAGCCCCAGGAGTTGAACCAGTGACTGCCTGCCACCCCCAGAACATACCCTTTTGCGGCATGACGCAGGCTCATTTCGATTTCCCCTACGCCATAGACACTATCAGCAGCGACCCATTTGAAGGGAAGGCCGACCTGCATGCCGCGTTCGATCATCTGTCGGGCCAGAGAGGGTTTGGTTGCAAACGTTACTTCCGCAGGAACAGAGGCCGCAGACAGCCGTACCGGATCCGATGTCCAGGCTTTGGGAAGATACAGGGCGCGATCCACGAAAGCATGACCCCGTGAAGAGACATAGGCTGCAAACACACCAACCTGACAGTTCGTGATCTTGCCAGCCGAACCCGTGTACTGGCGCCCTACACCACAGGACGCCTTGCCTTTCTTGAGAAAACCGGTCTCATCGATCACGAGAACCGCGTCTTCATCACCCAAGGTACTCAGAACATGGTCGCGGACAATATCGCGCAGACCGTCAGCGTCCCACTGCGTCCGGCCCAGCAAAGCCTGCTGACGCCAGGGGCCTTCGTCGCCTGCAGCTTCCGCACGTTGCCAGCCCGTCTTGCGCGGCAGATTGCCCAGGAGCGTTTTCAGATAATGCTCCGCTGAGACCGCAACCCGATCCTGACCAAACAGGGGACGTATTTTTTCCTTGACCGACCGTAATCCCTCAACCGTCAGCGACAGCGTCTCCTCAACAGACGCGCCACCTGTCATCCTGTTCCGTTTCATACCAACACATGGAATCATATCTCGCATCAAAACACAACTGTAGTGCTAGGGCCTGTTAGGCCTTGAATGACGGAACGGATTGCATAGCTGTTTATGATGAGCATGATGCAGTCTGTCTTTTCCGATACCGCATGGTCCGTCTGGGAGCCTTTGATCGAGGAAGTCCGTCCGAAGGGCAAAACCCCACCGAAGAACCTTCGACGGACGATATCCGCGATTTTCTGGCGCCATCAGAACGGCGCGAAGTGGCGTGCCTTGCCATCAGAGTTTGGTCCCTGGTGGATTGCAGCACAGTTGTTCATTCGATGGTCGAAACTCGGTGTGTGGCAGCGCCTCTTTGAAAAGGCCAAAGACAGGGATCAAGACCTCGGCATGGTCTTTCTTGATGGCACGACAATCCGTGCCCATCATAAAGCGGCCGGAGCGGCTAAAAAAGGGGGCACAGAGAACGCCGAAAGGATCGTGAGGCTCTTGGCCGCTCACGTGGAGGATTTGGCACCAAGGTCTGCGTAGCTGCGGACAGTCATGGCAGGGCACTGTCCTTCACGCTGGCACCCGGACAGGCACATGAATTACCGTGTGCCTACGCCCTGCTTGACGCTCTGCCATACCCACCAATCTATGTCGTCTGCGATCGTGGGTATGCCTCACATAAATTTCGTGAAGATCTTTGGAACCGTGGATCTCGTCCTGTCATCCCGCCAAGGAAGAATGATCCAGAAGTCGCTTGTCCAAAATGGGCTTACAGACACCGGCATCTGGTCGAAAACCTGTGGGCAAGGCTCAAGGAGTGGCGGGCTGTCGCGACCCGATATGAGAAAACTGCCGCATCCTTCCTCTCCGTCATCCTCATCGCTGCTACAGCAGACTATATCAAGGCCTAACAGGCCCTAGTAGCCTTCGCGGTAGTTGTCGTCACGAATCTTGTAGAGTGTATATATTAATCGTCTATACAAAATAATTAATTCATTAAATATAATAAAAGTGACCGCCGCTATCTTTTGCTATGAGATAATGGGAGAGAATTGAATAAATCAATTACATATCCAGAACCAACGCTGGATATGGTTGTTTCGTCTCTCGTACAGAGATCAAGGCTCTCGCTTAAACGGATGTTCGAGAGATTATGATAATCGAGCAGTCCTTCCTGAACATCATGCCCGCAGTCGAGCATGGTGAGAAAGCCTGCACCAGCACCATGCCGCAGATGGGCGAGTAGAAGGGCCACCGAATTGGTGTGCAGACTAATCCTTGGCGCAATACGGAGGCGTGTGAACTCTGCGTTGAGTCTTGGCCACATCGACAGGCTGTCGTCTAACAGGCAGAGTTGAATATCGTGGCATGCTGTGATCCATCCTCCCAGAGGCGCCGCAGTGGGCAGCACCCCATGCGCGGCAACTAAGCCGATGGGATAGTCACGCGTGATATGAATACGAAGTTCTGGATGCTTTACCACATTGAAAGCAATGATGGCGTCAAATTCCCGAGCGATCAGACGATCCGTCAAGCTCGCCGTATCACCGGTCATTACCTTAAGCGACATCTCCTGCGCTGGATGGGCTGCGATGAAGGGCAACAGACATTCCATTACTCCCAAGCGCACCATCGGCTTAGCGTTTTGTGCAACATTTTCGCGCAACCGTTGTTCGCCCTCGATCCATGTTGCAGCCTGATCGAGTAACTGTTGTCCGGCCGAGGTCACATTGACCCCATGTGCAGTGCGCACGAGAAGCCGCGCGCCTAGTGCTTTTTCCAGCATCTGCACCTGCCTACTAAGGGCCGATGACGACACGTTGAGTACATCAGCCGCGGCGCGGATCGAGCCTCGGCGCGTTATCTCGATAAAAGAGAGCATTTCGCGGGAAAACACCGACATCGGTCTGTCCTTGCAAAAAATGGGACACAGCGCGCCATTCATTGCGCTATGCGGGACGCCGTTACAAGTGTCATTTTTATACCGACACGAACCGCTCACTGCTGGAGGCCGACAGTGCCCACATCATCCCCCGTAGAAGCCCGCCTGTCCGACATGGAAAGATCGCTCCTTCAGGAAGCGGCTGATATCGCAGTCCAATGTGCGCAGGCGGGTAACCATCCCTTTGGCGCACTGCTGGCGGACAGAGATGGTACGGTGCTCCTGCGCGCGGGCAACAACTGGCAGTCCGACAGAGGCATAGGCCATGCCGAACTGTGCCTAGCGCGTGAGGCAGCGCAACGCTACACACCGGAGTTTCTCCGGCATTGCACGATATTCACCTCGGTTGAGCCGTGTTGCATGTGCGCTGGGGGTATTTATTGGGCCGGTATTGGTCGGGTGGTCTTCGGCATGAGTGAAGAGCGCCTTGCCAGCGTGGCGGGGGACAATCCGGAAAATCTGACACTGGCATTGCCCTGCAGGCAGGTGTTTGCAGCCGGGCGGCGAGAGATCAGTGTGGTGGGGCCGATCTCTGACATGGAAGATGACATCGCCCAAGCCCATCAGGGTTTCTGGTAAGCGGCTTCGGCTACCGAGTTCAAGGATGTCGACCATGCAGTCTTCCTCACCTGCGCTCCAGGATCCGGTCGATGCTCTGCTGGCGCCTGGGCGTATGTTGCTGCTTGCAGCTCAACATGTGCTGGTGATGTACACTGGTGTTATCGCCGTGCCGTTGGTCATCGGCAGCACGCTCCACCTGTCAGCGCATCAGGTCGCCACGCTGATACAAGCTGATTTGCTCACCTGTGGACTAGCTACGTTGGTTCAGACCATCGGTCTGGGTAATTTTGGCGCACGCCTACCGCTCATGCAGGGAGTCTCATTCGCCGTTATTTCTTGTGTGACCGGCATAGCCTCGAACCCAGACCTGCTGGCCCAAGGTGGCGATGCTGGTCTGCGCGCGGTCTATGGTTCGGTCATTGTCGCCGGGCTGATTGCCATGCTGGCTGCACGACTGGGCGGCTATATTACCCGCCTGTTTCCGCCGGTAGTCGTGGGAACGTCTCTCATGATTATGGGGCTCAGCCTGCTGCCGGTGGCCGCAACTAACATCGCTGCTGACGCATCATCCCCCGGCAATGGGGGGTTGGCGGCAGCTGTGTTGGTCGTGACGATCGCCCTATCAGTGTGGGGCAAAGGTACGGTCCGTAATCTAGCGGTGTTTCTGGGTGTAGTCTCGGGCTTGATCCTTGCGGTTCTGATGGGACGATTGCACCCTCATCTAGGCGGCATGCCCCCGGCCATCGCTATCTTGCCACCTTTTCCTTTCGGGCGACCGAGTTTTCACCTTGCCCCGATCCTAGGCATGACCATCGTCGTGGCGATTACTTGGGTGGAATCAGTGGGGGACGCGGTGATCGTGGGCGAGATGTGTCAGCGTCCGGCAACGCCGACGCGGATTGGACAATTGTTGCGCGCCGATGGTCTTGCCACCCTTATCGGCGGTATCATGGGCTCATTCCCTTACACCGCCTTTTCTGAGAATGTTGCGCTACTCGGCATTACCGGTGTGCGCAGCCGATGGGTTGTGGCACTTGCTGGCGGCCTGTTGATTTGTCTTGGCCTGTCGCCCTTTTTGGCTGCGACTGTTGCCGCCATTCCCTCTCCTCTTGCCGGAGGAGCTGGCATGTTCATTTTTTCCAGCCTGTTTATGGTCGGGATCAAGACCATAGCGTCCATCGATCTGGCTCCCGGTAGGCCGACCACTTTGGTGGCGGGGTTAAGCGTCGCTATGGCCATGACTGTGTCCACAAGCCCGGCCGTTCTTGGCTTTATGCCAGCGTGGTGCGCGCCGGTGACTGAATCTCCGGTCATTATGGGATCGCTGTGCGCCATTGTCCTCAACCTGCTGCTGGTGCGCGCACCGAAAGATGAGAGCGCCTATCATGGCCTGTCTTGAACTCCATCGATCGTACGCCACAAGGCGGGAGGATTCACACCGCCCTATGCGAACAATCCAGCAAAGAGCGTCAGCTGGAACAGTGCCGACCTTACAACGGATCAGGCGTTTTCATGCTATCCGGGATCGATCTGACAAGGACATTCCCTTTCGTGGTCTGCGTGTTACACGAACGCATGGAAGAGATGATCCGCAAACCCCATTGTGGATATGGGCTACCACTTGGCGCGTTTTCGGCGCTTTCCCGCTGATCGCTCAAGTTGGTTGCGAACCGGTAGAGACGGCGATGACACGCGTGATCGGGGCCGGGGGATTGCCGCAGAAATATCGACACGCTTCCAAGAGCGTTCTGCCACGTATCGTCAGCGTCTAGCGGCTCTGGGCCGTGCCGCGCCCCCAACTGGAGATTATACAATGACGGCAAGACAGGGCTTTCACGCCCCATATCTGCTGACCATGAACACTATGAATGAAATCATCGCCGATGGTACAGTCATCGTGGGTGAGGACGGGCGCATAGCCGATATCGGTCCGCGCTCCGATATCGAGGCGCGTTGGCCTGATGTGCCCATCCGCAGCCTTCCCGACACGTTGATAATGCCGGGACTGGTCAACACACATGCCCATTCGGGCTTGTTGCGCGGCACTGCCGAAGGCTTGCCAGTATGGGAGTGGTTGCAACAGTTTATTGACCCGATGCACCGCGTGTTGCGCCCGCATGAAGCGGAAGTGGCCGCGCGTATATGTTATGCTGAAGCGCTTCTCTCAGGCACCACGACCATTGTCGATATGTGGCGATATATGGAGGGTAGCGCCCTGGCCGCGCGCGATCTGGGCATCCGCGCGGTACTCGTTCCCTATGTTGCCGAACATCCCGCACATAACTATTTTGAGACGCTCGACACCAATGAGGAACTGATCCGGAACTGGCATCAGGGCGCGGGTGGGCGCATCCATGTCTGGATCGGACTGGAACACATGTTTTATGCTACGCCCGAAGCATGGACGCGCGCCATCGCCATTGCTAAGGCGGCAGGAACAGGCTTTCATACTCACAGCAATGAAAGCCGTTTCGATGTCGAGGAAACGCTGAAACGATATGGCACACGGCCAGTCGAAGCGCTGGAGCGTTTTGGCCTTCTGGATGCGCCCCGCACACTTCTAGCGCATTGCGTGTGGCTTTCGGATGCAGAAATCGCAATTCTCGCGCGGCGCGGCATCGGGGTCGCACACAATCCGGTAAGTAACATGAAGCTGGCTAGTGGCGCCGCACGTGTCATGGATATGCGTGCAGCCGGTATTGCAGTTGGCCTCGGCACGGATGGCGAAAAGGAAAACAATAATCTCGACATGTTTGACGAGATGAAGACGGCATCTCTACTCGCCAAGTTCTCAGCCCTAGATGCCGCGGCACTCGATGCATGGAGCATATGTCGGATGGCAACGATCGAGGGAGCTCGCGCGCTAGGCATGTCCAATGACATCGGTTCAATCGAGATTGGCAAGCAGGCCGATTTGATCGCGGTCCGTACCAGTACACCCCGTATGACCCCTTTGCTTGGGGGAAGCATGGGGAATCTTCATCACAATCTGGTACATGCCGTACAGGGCGGCGATGTTGTGATGACGATGGTACAGGGGCGTGTGGTCGTGGAGAATGGCTTGCTCGTCAACGGTATCCTAAGCGATCTGATCGCCGAAGCCAATGCTGCAGTACCTCCACTTTTTGCCCGACGCGCGCAATGGCTGGCGGATAACGATACGACGGCATCGCTAGGTCTTGTTTGAAGATCTGCGAACTTCGCTGTTCTTTGCCTTTTGCTATATTAGGGCCTGTTCCGTCTTTTTCTTCCATCCCTACAATATAGGAAGAATTTCAAGATCTAGCTGTCAGGTTGTGAGACGTCGTTGGGATGATGTAGCGTGGGCGATACCGCATTACGCTCCATGGTTTTCTTCCGTTTGCAGGGAGGACGAATGATGCTTGAGATCCACCCACAGGCCCGTACGACATCTGCAGTGCGGGCTGACTTCGCCCGCTCGTCGGAACCGACTTCCGTGCTCGCCAGACGCTACGGGATCAGCGATGAAACAGTCAGCAAGTGGGGGTCATTACATAAAACGGGCACAGATATACGCTAAGAGTTGATGCTGGGTATCGATGACGGAAAACATGTGTTTTCCGTCATTCTTTTCATGCCCGGAAACGATAGCCGCCAAAGTTACAAAAACTGCACGACAAACTCTGTCTGTTGATTTTCACTGAGAACTGGGCTCTTCCGCAAAGTATGTGGTGCGAGGACTTGTACTGCGGGAAAGAAGCTGAGAAATCCTGAAAATATGCAAATTTTGGGGATTTTTCTGTCGTGTCACGCTTCCGGTGCCTTGATCTTCCTCCCTCTCTCGTTGTTGATCAGGTCACGCCGAGCGACAATACGGTGCAGATAGAAGCGAGTTTGCGTGATCGCAGTGCTGTCTGTCCCGACTGTCATATCCGGACGCAACGGATCCATAGTCTTTATCGCCGCACATTGTCGGATCTGCCCTGGCAGGGCCGTCGTGTCACACTTCGGGTTTCCTCGTTCCGTCTTTACTGCAACACTGCTGGTTGTCGTCGCCGGACGTTTGTCATCCCGCTTTCTGATATGACCGTGCCTTATGGGCGGCATACCATGCGCCTGACAGACCTTCACCATTATGTGGCCCATGCCCTGGGTGGGTCTGCAGGCGAAAGAATGGCAGAACGCCTGCGTTGCCCGGTCAGCGCAGACACTCTGATCCGTAGGCTCCTTTCCAGAATGTCAGGGAAGCCCTCTGCGCGGTCTCCCCGTGTTCTGGGTGTGGATGACTGGGCCTGGCGTCGCGGGCATCATTACGGCACCATCCTGGTCGATCTGGAAAAAAAATGATGTGGTCAATCTGCTGCCAGACCGGCAGGCGGATACCCTTGCTGCATGGCTTGTGCAAAATCCCGGTATTGAGATCATTGCCAGAGACCGGGCTGGAGCATACGCGGATGCCTGTTACAGAGGCGCACCATCGGCCGTTCAGGTCACAGACAGATGGCATCTGCTCAGAAACCTCTCGGATGCCTTTGTGGCGGTTGTGGACCTACAGCCACGAAGATCTCGCAGAAACTCTGTCAGTCAGTCTCCACGGATACCGGGATGCGTGCCCAGCCATCATGCCTGCAAAAAGCGCAGGCGCCCACACGGAATGCGAGCCAGGCCGCACAGTCAAGGCGTGAAACCCGATTCAATGAAGCCCTTGCCCTGAAAGCCGAAGGGCATGGCCTTCAGGCCATAGCTGACATGATCGGTGTCGAGCGCAAGACCCTGCGGCGCTGGTTCAGGCTGGGGCACGCCCCGACATGGAAGCGTACCACGACAAAGCCCGGTATCCTCGCGCCTTATACGGATTATCTGGACAGGCGATGGCATGAAGGATGCCATACCGCCGCGACATTGTGGCGGGAGCTGGTCAGTCAGGGCTTTACCGGGAAATATGGGATTGTGTGGAAATGGTTGACGATACGACAGGCTACGTCTCCACAACAGCGCTCCCGACGCCATGCTGTGCCTCCCCTCGGACGGAAACTGGCACGCCTCCTGTTGACGGATCCTGGAACACTTGCCGATCAGCAGACCCTGTTTGTCAGAGAACTTCTTGCAGCAGAACCCCAACTGGAAAAAACGACCAGCTGGGTGAGGAAAATGCAAAATCTGCTCTGCAGGAAATCAGAAGATAACCTCAGGCTTTTACTGAAAGCAGGAAGGGATACGCTGCTCTCCCGTCTGGTTCCAGCCCTTGAACGGGATGCCGCAGCCATTCAGGCTTCTCTTGTGACATCGTGGACAACCAGCCCTGTCGAGGGGCAGATCAGTCGATTGAAAATGATAAAGCGCACCATGTTCGGGAGAGCAGGCTTCGAACTCCTCAGGGCACGTGTACTTCCAATCTCATAGCGCAAAAATCACCACACACTTTGCGGAAGAGCCCAGTTCTCAGTGAAAATCAACAGCCGGGCTTCAAGGTGTTGCCCCGGCGCTGGGTCTCGAGCGCACTTTCGGTTGGATGATGCGCTGGAAGCGCCTCGTTCGGGATTACGAGCAGAGGATCGACGTCTCGGAGGCAATGATCCATGTCGCTCTCGGTAGCCTCATGCTCCGCAGAATTGTCCACCCATGACCATTCTCAAACGGACTCTCAGCGCTGCATCGCTGTCTTCAGCGTCACGGGATTTCACGCCTGCCTGATATCGCAGGAGACAAGTATCCGTTGTGGTCAAGCGGCTTTTGGCATCCAAAGCCGCTTGACCACAACGGATACTCTTAGGGTGCAATAGGGTTGCAACGCCACCGCATGAAAGTTGGCGCTTACCCTAATTGTAGGCAGTTTTGAGGATTTTTAGGGCGTTCCCTCAATCTTTCTTCAAATCTGGAACATGCAATCCGTTGATAAACAATAATTTCTATTTTTGGCTTTTTCTCAAACTTTTCACACACTCACAATGGCATTACGCATCCTATGCGGGTGCCACATGCCGGACGGAGCACGCCCTTCCCGTCCGGCATGGCGACCCGGCAATTAACGATTTAATATGTTATTATATTTTTATTACATTAATTATTGACATAAATATGTCGCCATTATACGTGTTTGGCATAGTAAGAAAGATAAACCAAAACACGACAGAGCTTCACGTGTTATAAAATGAGTCATTTCGTGTTTTTTGCGCATATTGAACACTTATAAATAGTGAAAATAGTCCTGCACGATCCTGTTTCCCCGCAATAGATGACATCGCCCTCCAAGGACCGCTCATGCCCATAATGATGCAAATAAGACATACAACACTATTCATGTTGCATAAAACGCAAAAAAGATTGCGCCTGAACATAGGTACGATATCGTAACTAAGATCACACCTCTCGAGCGTAAGGCGCACGCGCGAAACATCCTTGAACATCAAGGCATCAATCAAAAAGGATTTCTGATGTCTGTATCCGTAGCAATCAGAATGGCGCCTCCATCCGACAGGCGTGTTCCCATTCCACTACGTCCGGACATGCCCCATCGGTATATGCAGGTGCTGTTCCTCGGGGCCATCTTTGTCCTGCCCGCAGGTGCGTTTGCGGCCCAGCCCGACCGGCCGGCACACCTGAAGAATGTCCACGGCAACGCGGCCCCGAAGCGCCCCCCCACCCATGAGACGGACATACCGCAGCAGCAGGAACACCTCAGTGTCAGCACATCGCGCCATACGGCAACGGGGGGCGGGCTTTTACCTCCCCAGACCGTGGCACGCGCCCAGAGCAGTGTAACGTCCGAATTCATCCAAAAGCAGTCACCCACCAGTAATACGCTCGGGCTGGTTACCATGCTGCCGGGCGCGGTCGTCGCTGATTCCGATCCACTTGGTATTTCCGACCGCAGCACGATCAGCCTGCGCGGCATGAATGGAAACGAAATTGGCTTCCTGTTTGAAGGCATGCCCGCGGCAGATGCCTTCTATAATCTGCCCGATACATCCGAATGGGCAGATTCCGAAAACATCGGCCGCATCGATGTAGCCCAGGGCAGTGCGTCCATTGCCGCTCCGGTCTATAACGCCGTGGGCGGAACAATAACCCAGCAGTTACGCGATCCCTCCGACAAAATGGGCGGGCAGTTCGGCTTCTCCATGGGGAACCACCTTACGAACAAGGATTTCCTGCGCTTTGATACCGGATCAATCGGTAATACGGGCATCCGTACGTTCACCTCGTTTTCCTATACGACCAACAATAACTGGCGCGGTCCCGGCACCAATAACCGCTACCATGTTGACTTCAAGGCAGTGAAGAACTGGGGAGCAGGCAATTCGGCAACTGTTGTCGTGACCTACAACCGCGCCTTTGCCGACAGGCTGACAAACCCGACCCTGGCGCAATGGCAGGAATACGGCAAATCGTACAACTATTCCGGAACCTATACCAACGGCGCGACCAATTACTATGGCCTGTATGGGCAGGACCGTTCCACCATGCGTATCTCCGCCCCGGTGCATCTGGTCGCGTCAAGGCAGGTCTCGTTTGATATCACGCCCTATTACATGTGGATGAGCGGTGCCGTTGACAGCGGCACCTCCCTCTCCAATACCGCAAGTTATAACGGCACGCAGCCTGCGGGCAATCTGGGCCTGACCAATCTGGTCAATGGAAAGGAGACCGTTGCTTCGGTGGCCGGGTATTCCCAGTATACCGCCGGCGTCTATGCGGCGCTGAACTACAGGACACATTACAATGACCTGTCGGTTGGTTACTGGTACAGCAACCTTACACAGTCATCCCTTACGTCCTATGTGCCCGTCTATGATGACGGCACCGTTACAAGCATGACCGGACGTGATCCCATCACCACCGCATCGGGTGACGTACTGGCCAGCAAGGACCTGCACTTCCACCAGAACCTGCACAGCTTTTTCATTCGCGATACCCTCAAGCTGCTGCATGACCGCCTGGAAATTACAGGGGGGTTCAAGCTTGTTTATCTCGACAGGACCGGAACCAATGAACTGATCGGTGCCCCTTACCGCATCCAGAGCAGTTCGACGACATATCTGCCGCGGCTGGAGATGATCTATCACATTGATCCTGACAATTCCGTTTTCTTTGATGCCAACACGAACTTCTCGGCCCCGACCACCGATGCGGCCTATTTCAGTTCCTATAATATTTCCACGGGCAAGATTGCTGTCACCGGCACGTCGAACCTCAAGAACGAATATTCGATTTCCGAGGAACTGGGTTTCCGGCACAGGGGATTTGTTACGGCATCCGTCTCCCTGTTCAACTACAACTTCACCAACCGCCAGATCTCGACCAGCACCTATCTTTCAGGTGCGCTGACAACCGCCTATCTCAATGCCGGCGGGCAGACCACACGTGGCATCTCGGCAGAGATCGGCCTGCGCCCGTGGCATCACTTTACGCCATACCTGTCTGGCCAGTACCTGCATGCCGTGCTGAACAACAACATCAACGTGGGCGGATACGACCTACCGACCGCAGGGAAAATCGCACCACTCAGCCCCAAATTCGTGGCCTCCGTGGGGCTGGCCTATGATGACGGGCACTTCTTCGGGAACATGAATTTTTCCTACATAGATTCACAGTATTCCACCTTCATGGATGATGAGAGCATCCCCGCACGCAAGACCGCCAACATCACACTGGGCTACAGGCTGAAAGATTACGCACGCCTTCATAACACCACCTTCCAGGTCAACCTGCTCAATGTGGGAGACAGCAATTATCTCTCGGGTGTGTACAGCATGAAGACGAACGCAAAGGCCGTTGTGGTCAATGGCCATACCGTTGCCGGTTCCGCGCCCACCTATTACCTTGGCGGGGCATTTGCCGTGGTCGCCAATTTCTCAACCGGTTTCTGATCCGGGGATCATGCCCCTATGCGCATCAGCAGGAGAATGTTCATGACAGGGTCCATTGTAACTGCGGCAGGTGCGACGCCTGCAATGCCCACACCGCCGGGCCATGCAGGTGGCCCATGGAAGCCGGAAACCATGCGTGTCAGGATCAATGGCGCCCTGCTGGCCATGTCATCCATCGGCCCACATGATGGCATGCCGCTAATTGTGCTGCATGGGGGGCGTGGTTTTGGAACGCATGATGGCGTGTTCAAAACCTATGCCCCTCTTGCCGGTCCCTTTCGTATCATCGGCTTTGACATGCGCGGGCATGGGGAATCCGAAGCCGTGCCCCCCTTCACCTTTGCCCAGATGGTAAGGGATATAGAAACCATCCGTCAGGAGTTGTGTGGGGGCAGGCGGATTGTCCTGCTTGGCGGCTCCTTTGGCGGGATGATCGCGCTGAGTTATGCCATTACCCATCCCGACCATCTGGCCGCCCTGATCCTGCGCGGTACCGCACCAAGCTGGCATCATGAAACCGAGGCGCTGGGAAGCTTCCGGGCCCGTGCTTCCAGGGCGCCAATGGCAACGGAAGGCATGCTGGACAGGCTGTTCACCCCGACCATTGAAAATGATGAGGAATTCCGCCTGATCATGTTCGCCCTCGCTCCCCTTTATGCCGAAGACCCGAAAACCGTTGATCTGGACAGGCTGCTTTCGCATGTCTCACGGGTGCGGTACAATGCCCGCGTACATAATGACCTGTTTGCCGATCATTCATACGATGTTGTTGATAGGCTGGGTTCCATCCCCTGCCCTACGCTTGTGTTCTGCGGGGCACAGGACTGGATCTGCCCGCCTGACCAGTCACGCCTGATCGCCAGCCGCATCCCGCATGCCATGCTAGAGATCGTAACCGACGCCAACCATGGCGTACCCGATCCTGTCGCGCTGCAACTGGTATCCGGTTTTCTGAAAAGGCAGGGACTGCCGGCCTGATTACGCCATCAGGTATCGAGCGGGCGGAGCACGGGATCCGTATCCTCGGACTCCCCATCGGGCAGGATGGTGCTGTCCCCGTCATGGAAGCGCACGTCGGGCAACATGGCCTGCGCTTCCTGCCGCAGCAGGCTGGTCAGTTCGGTGATGCCAGCGGATGACGCCACGCCGCCTGGTGTGACGACGGAAAAGAAATAAGGAATACGGACATTCAGAGGCCTGATGACAATGCCGGGATCCTTATGGCTCCTTGCCGTAACCGGATCGAGGATCGCAACACCCAGCCCCTCGCACGCGAAGCGGAACAGGATGATCGCCATGTTGGAATCCATGATGCCCGCGGGTACCACATTGCTCCGGGCCAGTGCGCGCTCTATGCGGCTGCGGATGCGG
This sequence comes from Komagataeibacter saccharivorans, assembly GCF_004348195.1. Classification (NCBI taxonomy): domain Bacteria; kingdom Pseudomonadati; phylum Pseudomonadota; class Alphaproteobacteria; order Acetobacterales; family Acetobacteraceae; genus Komagataeibacter; species Komagataeibacter saccharivorans. Next base: position 121,915 of record NZ_CP036406.1, read on the forward strand.
AACGGATCGGCCATCGTCAGTATCCGCCGCCCCGAAAGGCTAGCGACGTCTATTGTCTCGCACGCGGCCAGTTCATCATGGGCCGACAGCGCCACCACGCAGTCCGCCTCCCCTATCCATCCAAGTTCCACCCCGAGATTGTTGAATGGGAAACTCACAATCCCGAGGTTGGCTTCCTTGCGCGCCACCATGTGTATGACTTCCTGGGCGGATGCCGACTGGACATGCAGCGTGCCGGGCAGCAACGCCCTGGGCAGCCGGCCGATCGCCTGCGGGTACAGTCCGGCCGCCAGCGCGAATGTTCCGGCAATCAGCAGGGAACTTTCGGCATTGCGGGCTATGGCACGGGCATTTTCCTGCAACCTGTTGACCGTGCCCAGCAGCACCTGCGCTTCACGGTGAAAGCGGATTCCCTGATCGGTTGCCGTGATCCGTGGCCCGTTGCGATGGAACAGGGCAAAACCAAGGGAAATTTCCAGGTCCTGTATCAGGCGCGTGATCATTGACTGGGAACGCCCGAGCAGGTGCGCCCCCCCTGTCATGCTGCCTGACGTCATTACAGCGCAGTAGGCTTCAATCTGCCGCAAATCAGGGACATCTGCTACCATCGGAAAACGGTAGACCGGAAACAGGGCGCAGTAAAGACAGCACGTGTGCGGTAGGGCCGGGGCATGAAGGACTGTTCTCCCTTCTCCATGATGAGTTATATGCAACATAACTCTTTTATAATGATATATATGAATTATCATGTCTGTAGAAAACAGGCAGCACAGCACCATGCCTGGTGTGACCATCCACCCACCGTGTCCGGGGCCAGGTTTTGATAAAGGAATGAGAATGTCGATCCGTGAACCTGCAAAAAATCCTGCCGGGCTGGCGCAACTGAAAGATCGGGTCCGGCAGGACCTGTCATGGCTTGACCAGCCCTGCCGCTCCTGGGTGGTGCCCCACAGCGCCGATGGCGGGCGGGTCATGGATGTTGTCGTTATTGGCGGCGGCATGGCGGGACTGACCGTTTCAGGCTACCTGCGCCGTTATGGCGTGGACAACCATGTCGTCCTTGACCGTGCCCCTGCAGGGAGGGAGGGACCATGGCGCACCTATGCCCGCATGGAAACGCTCCGTTCACCCAAGACACTGGCAGGCCCGTGCATGGGCCTGGCCAGCCTGACGTTCCGCGCCTGGTACGAAGCCTGTTTTGGCGCCGCCGCGTGGGAAACGCTGGACCGGATTCCAACCGGCATGTGGATGGACTATCTGGTCTGGCTACGCGACATACTGGCGCTGCCGGTCCGCAATGGGGTTACACTCGATAATATTTCCCTGCGCGATGACGGACTTGTCTCCCTGCAACTGACAGCGGACGGCAGGCCCGAAACCCTTATATGTAGGCATGTTGTCCTGGCCACCGGCCGTGACGGACTAGGCGGGGGCTATGTGCCGCCGGTCATCGCGGCACTTCCACGCAACCTGTGGTCTCACTCCGCCGGCATGATCGATTTTGAAGCACTGAAGGGAAAGCGCATTGCTGTCGTGGGCGCGGGCGCCTCCGCCATGGACAATGCCGCCGTTGCGCTGGAAAGTGGTGCAGGCCGCGTGGACATGCTGATACGGCGCAGGGACCTGCCCCGGGTCAACAAATTCACCGGTATCGGCAGCATGGGCGTGGTGCTGGGGTTTGAAAGCCTGCCCGACGGGTGGAAGTGGCGGTTTCTGGACTGTGTCCTGTCCGCCCAGACCCCGCCGCCACGCTCCAGCGTGCTGCGTGTCTCGCGCCATCCCAACGGTTTCTTCCACCTCGGCTGCGAAATCCGCTCCCTTGCCGCTACGGCAGGGGGTGTAAGCATAAACACGTCACGCGGCACGATGGAGGCCGATTTCATCATCGCCGCGACAGGTTTCTGCATTGACCTGGCCAGACGGCCGGAACTGTTCGGTATCGCCAGATATATCCGCTTCTGGAAGGACCGCTTCACGCCAGAACCACAGGACATGCCATCTGGCACCCTCAATGCGGAACTGCAATATTCCCCTGACCTGGGAAAGGGATTTGAATTCCTTGAAAAAAATCCCGGTGAATGCCCGTCCCTGCGTTTCATTCACTGTTTCTGTTTCCCCGCAACGCTTTCCCATGGAAAGGTCAGCGGTGACATCCCCGCCATAAGCGACGGTGCCGAACGCCTGGTCAGGCATATCATCGGCTCCCTGTTCGTGGATGACCGCGCGACCTACTACAACAGCCTTGTCACGTTTGAGGATGCAGAACTGTCTGGTGATGAGTGGGTGGATTCCCCACTGCCGGTCTCCTGATGCGTCCGCCCCCCTCGCGCCATCGCCACGCAGGCCGTATGGGCCGTTTCATCTTCAGGAAGGTGGCGGAATCCCTGTTCTCGATATGGGGCGTGGTGACGGTCGTGTTTTTTGTCACCCGCATCATTGGGGACCCGGCAACGCTTTTCGTGCCCGTGGGCGCCAGCGATGCACAGGTCGCGGCCCTGAACCACCAGTTCGGCCTCGACCTGCCGCTATGGGCGCAGTACTTCCATTATATCGGCAGCATCATGCATGGTGATTTCGGCAACAGTTTCATCTTCAACCGCTCCGCCATGCAGGTTGTCATGGAGCGACTACCTGCAACCGTGCTGCTGGCGCTGTGTGCAATGGCGGCAGGCATGACACTGGGATGCACGGCAGGCGCCATTGCCGCCCTGCGCAAGGGCAGCATGACGGAACTCGTCATCATGACGCTTGCGCTGCTGGGACAGGCCACACCGGTCTTCTGGCTCGGGATCATGCTGATCCTGTGGTTCGCTGCCGACCTGCACTGGCTGCCTGCGGGGGGATACGGGCATCTTGCCAATCTGGTCCTGCCATGCGCCACGCTGGCGGTGTTTGTCAGCGCCTCGATCGCGCGCCTGCTGCGCTCTTCCATTCTGGACATCCTGAAGGAAGACTATATCCGCACGGCCCGCGCCAAGGGGCTTTATCCCGGCACGATCTTCCTGTGGCATATCGCGCGCAATGCGCTGATCCCTGTCGCGACAATGACCGCAATCCTTTCGGGAGAGTTGCTGGGCGGTTCCGTCGTGACGGAAACCGTGTTCGGCTGGCCAGGCATCGGGCGCCTTACCATCCAGGCGATCGAGGGCAATGATTTCCCGGTTATCCAGGCCGCCGTTTTTGTCGAGGCCACGATTTTCGTCCTTATCAACCTAGCGATCGAACTGCAGTATCGCCTGCTTGATCCACGCATCGGCCAGCAGCGCCAGGGGGCATGATGAAGACCTTCTTTTCCGCCCTCATCCGCTCACGCCCGGGCTTTGTTGGGTTCGGGCTCGTCTCCCTTTTCATCATGGTGTCCGTGCTGGCGCCGTGGAGCACGCTGCCAGACCCCACCCTGGTCGTGCTACGCGCACGCCTGACGCCACCGGACTGGATCGGGGCGCACCCTCTTGGCACGGATGCCGTGGGACGCGATATCCTCTCGCGCATCGCCTATGGCGGGCGCACGACCCTGATGGTGGCGATGGCCGCCGTCATGCTGGGTTCGGTCATGGGCACGACAGCGGGAATCATGTCCGGGTTCATGGGCGGTCTCATCGACCAGGCCATCATGCGGATCGTGGACATGCAACTGGCCTTCCCGCTCATGATGCTGGCACTCCTGATCGTGGCGGTGCTTGGCCCCTCGACGGGCAATGTCATCGTGGTCCTCGCCCTGACATCATGGACACGCTACGCCCGGATCATCCGCGCACAGGTAATCAGCCTGCGTGAGCGGGAATTCGTGCTGTCCGCGCGCGCGGTGGGTGCCTCGTCATGGTGGATCATGTCCCGGCACATCCTGCCCAATGTCCTGACCCCGGCCCTGGTGGTCGCAACGCTGGAACTGGCACGGCTCATCATCATGATCGCCGCCCTGTCCTTCCTCGGGCTAGGCGTGCAGCCCCCTGCCCCTGACTGGGGCCAGATCCTGGCCGAAGGGCGCGTCTACATTTCCACCGCCTGGTGGGTCGTCACCTTTCCCGGGCTTGCGATCGTGCTGAGCGTGCTGGGGATCAACCTTTTTGGTGACTGGCTGCGTGATTACCTCGACCCCAAGACATGGAGCAACCGATGACCGACCTGCATCCCCGCATCACGCGGCTCAAGACCGCCATGGCCGAAGCCGGCGTTGACGCCCTGATCTGTTTCAAGCCCGAGAATACGTTCTTCCTGACAGGCTTCAACCCGATCATCTATTCCCATCCGGTCGTGGTGCTCCTGCCACGCGACGGTGAACCGGTCCTCCTTGTCCATGCCCTGCGCGATGACCATGGACGCCGCGAGAGCTTTGTCAGCGATATCCGCCTTTATGGCGCATGGTCGACAAAGGTCACGATGGGGCCAACATGGATGGCGGCACTTGGCGGCATCCTTGCCGAAAAAAAACTGTCCGCCGGCCGTATCGCCCTAGAATATGACCACATGCCCGTTGCGCGCTATCGGGTAATGGAAGACTTCCTGCCCGATGCCCGCCTTGTCGATTCCAGCGCCATGATCGACCGGGTACGGCTGGTCAAGGATCCCGACGAGATCGCTCATGCCCGCATCGCCGCAACCCTAGCGGGCCGAGGCATGGAAGCGGCAGTCAGCGCCATGGCCGCGCGCGGGAATGAGCGCGAGGTTTCCACCGCCTCAATGGCCGCCATGAACAGGCTGTGGTGCGGAATGCCGGATGTGGAGGTAGCCGATTTCGGCACGCTGGAAGGGGGCGCGCAGAACGGCCTGTGGACATGGACGCTCTATGGCGAGCGCATGTTTGTCAATTGCGACAACCCCACCCTGCGCATGCCGGTCGAAGGGGAGGTCGGGGCGGTTTTCATCTGGGCTGTCGCCAACGGGGTCCATGCCGAAATCGAACGCACGGTGGCCTTTGGCCCGGTGCCTCCGGCGCAGCGCAGGGCCATCGATACCATTCTGGGCATCCGCGCAGAAATTGAAGGCGTGCTGAAACCCGGCATTCCCCTGTCCGAACTGTTCCACATTACAAAAAAGCGGCTTTCCAGCGCGGGGTACGCCGCCAACATTCCCGGGCGCATCGGTCATACCATCGGCCTGGGTGCACATGAGCATACCTCGCTCGATGCGCGAACGGACATCATACTCGAACCCGGCATGCTCTTTACGCTTGAACCCAACCTCCGCGTCCCGGCACAGGGCGTTGCAACTCAGATTTCCGATACCATCCTCATTACCGAAAACGGGCATGAATATCTGACACGCTATCCCGGCGGCTACCTGGAGGTCTGAGGTCACGACCATGATGTCTCCCCTGATCGAGATCCGCAACCTCAGCGTGGTGTTCGACACGCCGGCCGGCACGCTGCATGCGGTCAATGACCTGTCTTACAGCGTGATGCCGGGCGAGACACTCGGAATCGTGGGAGAGAGCGGGTCGGGCAAAAGCGTGCATGTCATGGCCATGCTGGGGCTGCTCTCCCCGCCTGCAGCCCGTGTCACATCGGGCGAGGTGCTGTTCCGCGGGCACGACCTGCTGCGCCTGCCAGAACGGGCGCTGCGCGACATACGGGGGCGGGACATCGGCATGGTCTTCCAGGACCCGATGTCCTCGCTCAACCCGGTCCTGACTGTAGGCCGCCAGATCAGGGAAGTTCTGCAGCGCCACACCGGCATAAACCGCCCGCAGGCCAACGCCCGTGCCGCCGAACTGCTGGAACTGGTCGGCATACCCGATCCTGCGGGCCGGCTGTCGCATTATCCGCATGAATTTTCAGGCGGCATGCGCCAGAGGGTCATGATTGCAATCGGCCTTGCCTGCAATCCCGCCCTTCTGATCGCCGATGAAGCGACCACGGCCCTTGATGTCACGATGCAGGCACAGGTGATTGATCTCATCCGCGACATCAGGCAACGCTTTGGCACGACCGTCATATGGATCACCCATGACATGGGCGTGGTGGCCGAACTCGCTGACACGATCCAGGTCATGTACGCCGGGCGCATCATGGAACGGGGACCGATCTCGCCCGTCTTTCATGATCCCCGTTCGGCCTATACCTGGGGACTCCTGCGCTGCATGCCCGGAGCGCTACCTGACAACGGGAGGCAACGCCTCTACCAGATCCCCGGCAGCCCCCCCAACATGGTCTATCCCCCCTCAGGGGACCCCTTTGCCCCGCGCAACCGGTTCGCGACCGAACGCTGCCACCGGACGGTGCCACCGCTGCGTCAGACTCCCGGCGGCGCGCCCGGCCATATGGTGGCGGCGTGGTACGACCTGCCGGAAATCCTGGCCACCCATCCGGAGTTGCACTGATGGCCTTCCCTGCACCGGTTGAAGCCGCTGCCCCCCTAGTTGAAGTCCGTGACCTTGTGCGCCGCTACACGAAGGGCTGGCTGGAGCGTAACAGCATTACGGCGCTCAATGGTGTCTCCCTGTGTGTCAGCAGGGGGGAGACCGTGGGGCTGGTAGGCGAGAGCGGCTCGGGCAAGAGCACGACGGGGCGCGTCCTGCTGGGTCTGGAACGCGCGGATGAAGGCGAGGTCTTCTTTGACGGCACAAGGATTTCCGGCCTGTCCGACCGTGAGATGAAACCATGGCGGCGGCGCATGCAGGCCATCTTCCAGGACCCGTACGGTGCCCTCAACCCGCGCCGACAGGTTGGCGGTTTTATTGCCGAACCCCTGCTGGTACAGGGGATATGCCGCAACAGGTCAGAAATACATGACCGGGTCGCAGCACTGTTGCGGCAGGTGGGGCTCGATCCTTCCTTCATGCGCCGTTACCCGCATGAGTTTTCCGGCGGGCAGCGGCAGCGCCTGTGCATTGCACGCGCACTGGCGCCGGAGCCGGAGTTCATCGTGGCCGATGAACCGATTACCGCACTTGACGTGTCCATCCAGGCGCAGATCGTCAACCTGTTCCAGGATCTCAGGCAAGAAATGGGCCTGTCCTATCTGTTCATTTCCCATGACCTTTCGATGATCCGCTACCTGTGCCACCGCGTGGCGGTCATGCTGCGGGGGCGGATTGTGGAACTTGCGCCCACGGAAGAGATTTTTTCCGATCCACGGCATCCCTACACCCGCTCCCTGCTGAGCGCGATCCCCATACCCGACCCTGATCACCCCCATGTCAGGCCCACCCGTTTCAACGCCGATGCGAACATACCGGACCGGATGGCGGAAATGGTCGAGGTCACGGCTGGTCATTTCGTGCTCGAACACTGATGCGCCCTGCAACAAACACGCCCCGGAACCGCCGCATGATCCGCCCCTCCTGCCTCTGGCTGCTTCTCGCAGGCGGCATGACAGCCCTCCCGCATCCGGCGTGCGCCAGCACGGTCACGATTGCCCTTGCGGGGGAAATCAATACCTTTGACCCCGACCAGACCAATTCGATCGGGACCGACCTGTCGGTCATGAGCAACATCTACCCCTCGCTCCTGCTGCGCGCACCGGATGGTGCGCTGGTCCCCGCGCTCGCGAGGGAATGGCATACCAGCAGTGATACGGTATGGCATTTCACCCTGCGCCCCGGCGCGCGGTTCATTGATGGGGAACCGATTGATGCGCATACCGTGAAATGGAACATCCAGCGCATCCTGAACCGACAGAAGGTTACGCCGGTTGCATCGTGGTACGCACAGATTGCCGATGTACAGGTCATTTCGCCAACACAGTTGGATATCAGGACATCATCGCCCTATCCGGCCCTGCCAGCACAACTGTCCATGATGTTCCTCCTGCCGCCGGAATGGGCGCGCACGCATGATCCGGCGCATGAGGTTTCATCCGGCGGTCCCTATATCGTGGATGAAATCGTTCCTGGCGACCATGTCAGCCTGCATGCCAATCCTGGTTATTACGGGCCACGCCCGGCATTCGACCGGGCCATCTATCGCATCATTCCCGAAACGAATACTGCATTGTATGCCCTGCAGGCGGGAGAGGTGGATTACGTTTCAAAATTTCCCACCAACCAGATCGGGCAGATTAACGGCCATGGTGTTGCCACTGCTGGGGCCGTACCCTCCAGCAGGACCGTGTTCATAAAACTGAATACGGAAAAACCACCTTTCAACAACGCAAAATTCAGGCAGGCCCTGAATTATGCCATTGATAAGCAGACAATTGCCGACACCATATTTGATGGCCACGCCACGCCCTCAGGCTGCGAGGTCCTGACGCCCGATTATTTTGGCTACAACAGGGACCTGCCGGGATATGGATATGACCCGGAACGGGCAAGGCGACTGATTGCCGAAAGCGGCGTGGACCTCTCCCGGTCCTTTGAATTCGACATCCCGCGCGGCAGCTACCTTCAGGGCGAGGAAGTGGCCCTTGCCATACAGGCCATGTTCCACGCCGTGGGGGTCAGCACACAGATCAGAATGATTGATTTCGCGACCTACCTAGCCCACTACAGGAAAGCGCATGACCTCTCCCCCGTCTCGTTGCTGGGACAGGCCTGGCCCACACTTGATGCCGCGGGTTTCCTAAAGCTGTTCCAGGGCGGGAATGCCTATTCCTACTGGAGCGACCCTGCATTCGACGCAGCGCTGAAGGCGGGAGAGTCCACACTCGACCAGACTATGCGCGAACAGGCCTATGCAACGGCAACCCGTACCATGTGCGCGCAGGCCCCGGCTGTCTTCCTCTATGTCGAACCGGCAACCTATGCCTATTCCAGGCGGATTTCCCTTGTTCCGCGCGGGGATGGCTGGGTACGCGCCTTTGACATGAAACCCGCCCGATAGGGCTCCTTCCTTACCCGGTTCATGGAGGCATACGATATGCAGGACACGATCGACATAGCGGCGGGCTTGGCATCGGACAGCAGGCTTTTTACCTTACGCCATGAACAGGCGGAGCTTGTTGCGGGCACACAGGCCTGCCAGCAGGCCGTGCTTGCGCCAGCGGACTGTCATGGCCTCGATACGGCTGTGCGCCTGGCGCTGGCGCACAGGATTGCCGTCCTGAACGATGATGAAGCACTGGCCCGCCTTTATGCCGACAGCCTGCACGCCCTTGCGCCGGACAGTCCTGTCCTTGCCCTGGCAGAGGGGCGCTCGGACATGGCCGAACCCTTTGCGGGCATGGCGCGGCAAGCCGATCTTGCCACGATGGACAATGCCGCGGCATCCGAAAGGCAACTCGCGGCCCTGGAAGCGGCGGGGCTGGACAGGCCACAGATCGTGGCCCTGTCGGAACTGATTGCCTTCGTCAATTACCAGTGCCGGATCACCGCCGGCCTGCGCCTACTCAAGGAGTGATGCCTGCCATGCTACCCAGAATTCGCATCAGGCCCCTGCAGTGGGAGCCTCATCTCGAACCCGTCAGGCTGGAAGAGGCGAGTGCGGCCCAACTGGAGGCGATGAAGGTCACCCCGTCCTCCACCAGGATCTCCCCCTATGTCCGCACGCTTGCGCATGACCCGGAAAGCTACAGGGCCAGAACGGAACTGTTCAATTCCATCATGTACGCCAGGGATGGCATTCCCCGCACGGAGCGCGAACTGGGCGCACTGGCGGCATCGGTGACCAATGGCTGCCGCTACTGCGCCATGATCCATGGCCGGCGCCTGGCCGAACTCATGAAAAGTGATGATGTCATCACGGCATTATGGCACAACCGCCCCGATCTCCTTTCCGCGCGTGAACAGGCGATATGGGCGTTTTCCTGCGCGCTCTCCCGCACGCCCCCGGCTGCAACGGGCGCACATGTATCAGCCTTGCGCAGGGCCGGCCTGTCGGATGGCGACATTCTCGACCTGATCCACGTCATCGCGATTTTTGGCTGGGCAAACCGGCTCATGCATCCGCTCGGTCGTGCCGTGCCCGGTGGCGCCCGGTCCTGACATGGCGCATGGGGCGGCCGCTTGCCAGCCGCCCGTGCCGGGCGCGCGTTCGGCCCGGAAGCATGCCGTCTTCGTATCACACATGTAGGCCCGCATCATGGTATCCGGGTTGCGGGCCAGTTCATCAACCGAACGGATGATGAAATCCGCTTTGTCATCTGTCATCAGCGCGCAGAAATTCAGGCGCGTCCAGCCCGGTTTGCGGATCTCCTCACCACTCAGGATCGCCTGGCGCAGGGTATCGGAATGCTCCTGACTGATATCAAGCAGGCTATGGGCATAGGGCCCGGTACAGGCACATCCGCCGCGGGCCTGGATTCCGTAAATATCGGACAGCATGCGGGTGAACAGTTGCTGGTGCACCGTCTCGCCCGCCCCGTTTGCATGGACACGGAAGGAGAAGATTGGCAGAGCGTGCCGTGCCTGCGCGTTGTCCATGATCTCGATATGCGGGTTGTGCCGCCAGACCCGGTCGGACCAGGCGCGCAGGGCGTTGTGGCGCGCATAGAGCCAGTCCTGCCCCATGGCCTCCTTGACCATAAAGGCCAGCGCGGCACGGATGTCACCAATGACATCGGGTGTGCCCGCTTCTTCCCGGCTTTCCAGAGAGGTGGAATAATCATGCCGCCAGGGCGAGACGAACCGCACCGTGCCACTGCCGGTAAAGACCGGGCGCGTGTGTACGGCCACCGCATTGCGTACGATCATGATGCCCGATGACGCAGGCCCGCCCACGAATTTATGCGCCGAGAGGACAACGGCGTCCTTCTCATACGGCGTGCCCGCCCGCATGCTGATGGGCAGGTAAGGCCCGCCGCCCGCGTAATCCCACACGGCCAGCGCGCCATGGGATCTGAGCACTGCTGTCACCGCATCCACATCGGTCACGATACCCGTAACATTTGATGCCGCCGAGAAGGCGCCGATCCGCAGGCGCGCCGGGTCGATTCCGGCCAGTGCCCAGTTGAGCTGCCCAAGGTCCGGGCCACCGCGTGCCGCCTCCATGTGACTCAGTGTCGCAGCCTGATCGGCAGACATGAAGACGCATATCAGGCAGGACAGGCGGCCAAACCCGAACTGATAGGGAAGCGGCGGAATCACGCCATGCCGGCACAGGATCTGCCAGACAGCCGCTTCACTCCAGGCATGTACCGGCCACTAGTGATCGATATGCCGTCGGACCCGACCATCACGACAGTCTGTCCGGTGCCGCTCAAAGACGGCGTAACGGGCACGGTTCGCGGATTCTATGCAGATCAGAGCAGACTTGATATCGCAGCCTGAGCGCTGAACAAATCGCTCTCCGGTAAACCCGGGGCAGTTCAGTCTGGGGGCCAGCGCAAAACCGAAGGCTTTTCCATGTCCATCAGCGATCACGCAGACTTTTGTGCCATAGCCGCCGCGAGAGCGGTCAGGTGCTTCACGATGGTCTCGCTCTTCGAAAGAGGCCCCTTTTTTTGGGCTCCCGCCGCTTTGTGGTGACCCTGATGCTCGTACCATCCAGAAAAGTCATTCCGAGTGCCACGCCCTGTTGGTCCTGAACCCGTTCGAGCAGGCGCTCCCACACACCCGGTTTCGCCCAGCGGATGAAAAGCTGTGCCACCCGCCACCATGGACCCAGTTTAGCGAAGATACTCCGCCATTTCGCACCATTCTCATGACGCCAGAAAATCGCGGATATCGTCCGCCGCAGATCATGTGGCGGCGTCATACCCCTCAGGCGAACCTCCTCGATCAGAGGTTCCCAGATCGCCCACGTCTCATCCGTAAAAGTGCCTGTTCCGTCTCCTTCTTCCATCCCTACAATATGGAAAGAATTTCAAGATCTAATAGGCCCTAGAACTCGGCCTTGATAGAGCCAAAAAACTGGCGTGGCGCACCTAACAAAATGGACTGGTTATTAAATGCATTCCCATTTGTATTGTCCATGGTAAAGCCGTTCTGTCCCATGGTGGAGACATAATGCGTATTGGCCAGATTGTAGATGTTGAAGGATAGTACGATCCTATGCACGGAATAGCCTTGACGCGCAAGACGCACGTTGCGGAAGGTGTAAGACATGCCGAGATCACTCATCCAGTAAGGGGCGATCTTGTAGTCGCCTACATAATCGAAACTGCGGCTACTGTAATATTGAGCATCGATATATGTCTGAAAATCATGCCAGTCATAGGACAGGCGTGATTTGTACATGAATTTGGGGTAGGCTACGACCTGACGGTTACGGGTATGATAGGTTACGCCGCCACTACTGATGTTCTGGTCATAGACTGAATGATTGTAACTGACACTGTTCAACAGGGCCAGGCCACGCACCGGCGTAAGTGTAAGACCGGCATCTACGCCATTCATGGTGACACCACCCACATTTTGTACCGTTGCCGTGGTGTTGGACAGGATCGCACCTGCGCCGGTATTGGCCAGTATCTGTTGCAGGCGGTTATTGAAATTGGTCCGGTACAGGTAAAGGCTACCTTGTACAAGTCGGTCGGTATAGCGATAGCCCATGGCATAGGTCCATGCTGTTTCAGGGCGCAGGGTATTCTTTACGGAGTCATAGGCTGCCTGCGAGACCGCCATCGGCGCATTGCTCGAGTTATAGCCCGATTGCGGGTAGGTATGCGCGTTCTCCGATATGTCCACAAAGACCTGATGGTGTCTGCCCAGGGTCCAGTCTGCACTGATATGGGGCAGGAAAGCCTTGGCTGTGGTCAGGCTGGCATTGGTGGTTAGCGTGGGGAAACGCAGTGACCAGTTTTGTGCATCGCCCACACGGGTCGTGCTGAGGATGGATTTGAACCCGAAATGCAGCGCGAGCGCGCGCACCGGGTGCCATGTATCCTGCACAAAGGCGGTAAAGGTATTGGTATTGTATTCCTGTCCCCATAACGTGCGGTGCGGCACGCCATTAAAGCTGCCAAACGGGTCGAGTGGCGCGCCCTCGCCGGGCAGGGGCTCCTGGTAAGCATAGGCATAAGTGGAATAATGGTTGTTCTCGTACCATACGCCTGTCGACAGCGCATGATGTCCTATATTGTAGCTGAATGACGATACGCCGCCAAAGCGCTCTACGGTGGGCTTGCGCACCTGTTCGAATATGCGCCCGCCATTCAGGCGGATCGTGTCATCTGCCACGGGGCAGGGGCTGGTGGTCGCATCCGTGCAGGCATAGGGACTGGCATAAGTGCCATGGCCAGTTTCCTCATGTCCATACAGCGTTGTTTTCCACCGTAGCCGGTTGGTCAGGGCAAGGTCTGCGGTTATGCCACCAAAGTAATCGCCCGATGTGGCTGTGCTTTCGTAATAGGAGGCATCCTTTGCATCCTGCACATTGCCGTAGGAGGCGGGGTATTTCCCCTCCGATGCCGCATAGGCATTGTTCCAGGCATTGGGCAGGCCATAAAAATTATCCAGATCATAGCCGTTATTCTGTAGCCAGTTGGGCGTGTAGTCCTGATAGTTGACCATCTGGAGCTGGTCCCAGTCGAAAAAGGCGGTGATTTCGCTCTGCGTGCCGATGGGCTGGACTAGCTTGGCGTTGACCTGTTGCATGAACTGGTCGCCGCCGCCCTTCCATTTATCGGTATCATTGCGCATGTAGGATACGAAAAATTTGGTGCCTGTACGGTTCAGCCTGCCCGAATCAAACCGGAAGAAGGAATGGAACAGGGCATTGCTGCCAAAGGTCTGGTTGATCTGGCCGCCGGTCTGGTCTCGTGGGTTGGTCGAGACATAATTGATGGTACCACCAAGGTTGTTGGTACTGGCCGTCGCTTCCGTGCCCGCGCTCTGGGTGACATCAAGCCGCTCGACATTTTCAGCCGAGATAGCCTGCAGGGGGTTAAGGCCATTATAATTACGGAATGTCGGTTCACCCAGCGGTATGCCATCAAGCGTCATGCCGATCTCGTTCTGAACAAAACCATGCATATAAAGCTGGGTTGAATAGGTATCGAGCCCCTGCGGGTCATCGGACTGGAATTGCACGCCGGGAAGCTGGGCCAGAACTTTCAAAGGGTTGGTGCCCGGCACCTGCTGTTCCATGACCTTGCGTGAAAGTGTAACCTGCGGGCCACGCAGCAGGTGATGGCTGCGGACTTCCAGCGTCTCGACCGGGTTGGCATGTCCCGCATGTCCGTGCGCCGGATGTTCGGGCTGTTTTTTCGGATCGGGAGAGAGAGAGGTGGCTCCCGCCGGTGATATGGCAATGACCGGCAGGGCTGCCAGCCCCAGCCAGAAAAGAGAATAGGTCGGTTTCATCGGGTCGCTCTTGGTCAGGGCTGAGATATGCATAATTAACTAACAAAAATAGTTATTTATCAATCAATTACAAAAAACACGTCTATATTCGACGTAAAATAATTTCAACATATCAAATCGTGCTAGAAAAGTTTACCCACGCGAATTTCAGGAACAGAACGCGAATATTTTTGCTATCTAATTGTTATATAACGATAACGTAAATATTCATAAAATTGGTATAATATTTGACTTACGATAAAAATTGTAATTATGCATGGGGACGATGCCCGGATAGCCGAAGGAGCCCAGAGTCATGTCCCCACCATCTTCCGCTAATATATTGGAAAAATTATCTTCTTCGTCATTCCCGCCATATTCGGAGGATATGACTTTCACTAATAGTGATTTAAGGTCCTATCGCCACAACCGGCAGGACTGGGTGGTGGAATGCCTGTCCCCCCATATAGGGGCGGTGGTGCATGGCCTTGATCTTGCAGCACCTCTCTCAGTCCCCGCGACGCAGGATATCAGGGAACTGCTGCTACGCCATCAGGTACTGTTCATGCGTGAACAGATGCTGACGCCACATCAGCATCGTGATTTTGCAAGCCACTTCGGCGCGCTGCATATCCACCCGGTCTTTCCCACCGTGCCGGAAGTACCTCAGGCAATCGTGCTCGATACGGCGCATAACGACCTGAGGGATAATGCGCTGTGGCATACGGATGTCACCTTCTCCCCAACACCGCCGCTGGGGGCTGTTCTGGTGGCGCGGGACCTGCCACGGGCGGGTGGTGGAGATACACTGTGGGCCAGCGCCACTGCGGCTTATGAGGCCCTTTCCGCCCCCATGAAGCAGCATCTTGAAGGTCTGACCGCCCTGCATGATTTCACCCGTTCCTTTCCCCTGTCGCGTTTTGGCCGGACGGAAGGCGAGCGTGCCCACTGGATGGAAACCCGCAACAGCCATCCGCCGGTAGAGCATCCTGTCATCCGCGTGCATCCCGAAACGGGGCAGCGTGCCATCTTTGTCAATGAAGGGTTCACGGTGGAAATCTGCGATGTGGAACCCGAGGAAAGCGCGGCCCTGCTGGCGTTTCTTTTCCGGCACGTGGCGCGGCCAGAATTTCATATGCGCTGGTCGTGGCGGGAAGGGGATGTGGCGTTTTGGGATAATCGTATTACACAGCATTATGCCGTTGATGATTATCGCCCTCACAGGCGCGTGATGCACCGGGTGACCATTATGGGTGACAGGCCGTTCGGCCCAGCCGGAATCACGGCTTCATGACCACGTCCACACCGGACAGGTCACCTGTCATACAGGGCGCGCGCAGGCTGGCGGGCTGGCATGTCTCGATGATTTCGGTGGGTGGGATTATCGGGGCCGGGCTGTTCGTCGGCACTTCCGCCACGATTGCAGCTTCTGGGCCTGCGGTGCTGCTGTCCTATCTGGGTGCGGGAGCGATCGTGTGGTGCGTCATGCTGGTGCTGGGTGACCTAACCCTGCGACATGATACGCGTGGTTCCTTCATTTCCCACATAGGTGCGGTGCTTGGGCAGAGCAGCGGTTTTGTAACCGGGTGGAGTTATGTCTTTTTATGGGTGGTGACGGGCGGCGCGCAGGCGGTTGCCGGTGGAATGATAATAAGTGACCTGTATGGCATTCATCCGTTGTCGGGTTCGATGGGGCTGGTCGCCGTGGCCCTGCTGCTCAACATGCTGCCGGTGCGCGCCTACGGCCGGAGCGAGGCTGTCCTGTCCATTCTCAAGCTGGTGGCGCTGGCGGCTTTCATGGTGCTGGGCGTTGCGTGGATGGTGCGTGCTCCGCACGCGGGCGGGCAGATACGTGAGAACCTGCTTGGGCATGGCGGCTTCTTTCCGCTTGGCACATGGGCAGTTCCGGCGGTCATCCCCATGATCGTGCAGACCTTTACCGGCTGTGAGATCGCCTTCGTGGCCTCGGTAGATAGCGCGGACCCGGCGCGCAACATCCGGCGTGCCATTACACGGCTACCCTTTATCGTGTTGCTGTTCTATCTGGGGTCCGTTCTCATGATCGTATGCCTGCGACCGTGGACGCAGATCGTGCCGGGTCATTCACCTTTCCTTCTGGTCATGCGTTATCTGGATATTCCCTTTGCGGAAAGTGTTGCCATTGGCATGACGCTGATGGCCGTCATGTCATGCCTTAATTCATCGAAATATGTTGTCTCGCGCATATTGCGAGAACTGGCCGGCCTTGGCTGTGCCCCGGCCCGGCTTGCGCGCGCAACGCCCGGCGGTGCGCCGGTCATGGCCGTTATCCTGACCACGTCACTGGAAGTCCTGATTATCCTGTCGGCCGCATGGTCGCCCTCACATGTTTACACGGTTTTGCTGGGGGCTTCGGGAAACCTGATCCTGTTCTGTTACTTCATGGCCTCACTGGCCTGCATGCGTATAGATCCTATGTGGCGAAGGACTCAAATTCTGGCGGCGTTGTGCATCATTATTATGGCATCACTATTCATATCTATTCCATTTTATCCAAACCTACGTTTTGAGGGCCTGATTGCGTTGATGATTATATTAATGATTTATGCTTCAGGATTTATTTTTAAATTAAAGCGAAAAAGAACGTATAGGCACAGCAATCATGACGCATTGTGAAACGATGCTAGGGCCTGTTAGGGCTTGATCCAGTCTGTTGCGGCAGCAATGTGGATGATGGATGACTGCAAGAAACGACGTTGCTGTTTTTTCATATCTGGTTGCGACAGCGCGCCACTCCTTGAGGCGAGCCTAGAGGTTCTCAACGAGATGCCGACACCGATAGGCCCATTTGGGGCAGACGACCGGGCCATCGCGTCGTTTCGCGGGAATGGCCGGCCGGGCGCCCATGTCCCATATCCTTTCACGAAAGGCGTTCGACGCGTAGCCCTTGTCCGCTACGACCCACAGGGGAATGGCGGGAGGCTGTCGAGCATGGGTGGTGCCAGAGGCAGTTCGTGAGCCTGTCCGAGAGCCAGTGCAAAACCGAAGGCTTTTCCATGTCCATCAGTGATCACGCAGACTTTTGTGCCATAGCCGTCGCGAGAACGGCCAGGTGCTTCACGATGGTCACGCTCTTCGAAATAGGCCCCTTTTTTGGGGGAGTGTCCTGAAGTCTGTGTATCTGGCCTGGCCCATGCGTTTTCAGATACTCAAGCGGCGAAGCGCTCGCCGAACATTATGGCGAGCTGGTTGCGGGCTGCAAACCATTCCCGAACATTGCGGCCATCTTGCTCGAAGCTGCGGATCGCCGGATCGGAAGCAGATTCAAGATCAGAAAGTTGATGACATCACCCGGGAATGGGACGCATTTATCCAGCGCGCAACAGGTTTCGATATCGAACACTTCGTCCTGTTTGCCTGCTTCCTGTTCGACGATGCTGATCTGGATCCTGTAGAGCATGCCACGCGGTTGGCATGCCGCAGTTTACTGATCTCGGACACCATTGATGGCGATGTCATCATTGGTTTTGCAACGAGACAGGGGATGGAAGATTTTATCGCCTGGGGAAACGAGGTTCTCTGTACACACCGTCTGGAATCCCCGAACGGCACAGACCCGGCGTCGGGCGAGAGATATTGAATAAATGGACAGATACTATTCAACTGAAGCACTTCTTCAGTTTCAGATAGAAATCATGGCCGCTGCCGCAGTGATATTCTGTCTTGCAGGGCTTGTTCCGAGAAAGCGCAGGACATGGCTGTCTGTTACCGCTGTTTCGTGGATAGCACTCCTTATCTATTATTGCGCATTTGAGCCATGGGGTATCCCAATATAGGCATTGCGCCAGAAAGTAAGCTCGGGCACGGTATTCGAAATTCCAGAGCTTAAAGAACAGGAGAATATTTCAGTGGATCAATCTGAAGGGGCCGATCATACCATCGTCACCGCCATGACGAGCATCGTTTCGGCGTATCTCGGCAATCCCCAGACAGTACTGACCCCGGATGCCATTCCAACTCTAATCCGTAATGTGATGGCTGCCGTGAGGGAAGATACTGCCAGTGGGACAGAAGTAAGCGTGTCTGCTTCCACCACGACGGCCACAAAGCCGGTGACCACCGTTCCTATCTCCGATTCCGTCTTCCCCGATTACATTGTCTGTCTTGAAGACGGGAAGAAATACAAGATGCTGAAGGGCCATCTCAAGCGGGCCTACCAGATGACACCCGAACAGTATCGCCGGAAATGGGGCCTGCCGCCGGACTACCCGATGACCGCGCCCGCCTATGCGGAACAACGCGCGAAACTGGCACGGAAAATGGGACTGGGACGCCAGCGGACGGAAAACACCGGACAGGTTTCAAAAACGCAGCGCAAGGGAGACGCTGCAGTCGCACTGACGGCTATAGGGAAAAGTGGTGCCATAATTCCGGAAGCCGGGAAGAGCGATCTCCGCAAAAAACCTGAAACATGGGCACGGGACAGATTCCAGCCCAAACGCGACCGGGAGCCTCGGAGGAATTCTGGCGTGGAAGAAGCAGACAAACCGCCTCAGCCCCGGAAAACCCGCCGCAAGGCAACGACCGACACGCAGGCCTGATCCCCCCTCACGCATTTTCCGCTTTACAAGATCATTTCGCGTTCTCTAAGTGTTCCCTTAAGGGAGGAGAACATGGCGCGAACACAGGACAACGATACCGTCGCCGTTCTCCGGGCGCAGATCCTGCGGATTGAACGGCGGTCAGGCGTGCTGGCGCATGATGCCGCACGACTGGCCTGCGGCGCCACCAAAATCGACGCCCATCTTTGTGGTGGTCTGGAGCAGGGCACGACCCACGAAGTGATGGGCCGGGGGGCGGACACGTCTCTTGGGTATTACCCGACCCGCTGGATCGCCACCATCCTGTCGCGCACGACCGGCCCTGTCGCATGGATTTATACCGGGTGCCTGAACCTACTGGCCGAAGGGCTGTTTCAGGCCGGACTTTCGCCCGATCGCCTGATCTGCCTTCACGCCGCTCCCGACCGGGTTCTCGGCATGACCGAGGATATTTTGCGTGAGACGGGTCTGGCCGCGGTCGTCACCGATTTCGACCGGTCGCTTGGCCTGACGGCGTCACGCCGCCTGCGGCTGGCGGCGGAAGGTTCCGGGCAGACCGCTTTCCTGCTGCGTCGCGCCTCGCGGATGGATGATACTGCCCTCCTGCACCCCACAGCCAGTTCCACGCGCTGGCGGGTAGGGCCTGCTCCCTATCCGGCCGGGGCTGCTCCGGTTGCTTTTCGACCCGGACGACCATGCATGCGTATCGAACTGCTGCGCCATCGGGGTGGCAGGGCAGGGGAATGGATCGTGGAGACGGAACATGCGCCGGATCATCTCGCTGTGGCTTCCTCACTGGCCGACCGACCGGTTGCGCCGACATGGATTGCGCCACCTGCCAGCCTCCCGGCCGCTGGTGACGCGCGTCCATGACGGGCGACGCTACATGATCGCTGCGGTCGACCGGGCAGCGATGGAGGCCGGAATCGGCCCCGGCACCCCACTGGCGCATGCGCAGGCCCTTGTGCCGGATCTCGCTGTCGCGCCCGCTGACCGGGATGGCGACGCGCAGGCGTTATCGCGGCTGGCGGAATGGTGCCTGTGGTGTGCGCCGCTGACATCCGCAACCGATCCTGATGGCATCTGGATTGACGCCACGGGGTGCGCACATCTTCATGGCGGCGAAACATCCATGCTCACGACCCTGCTTGAGCGTCTGTCCGGCATGGGCCTGACAGTGCGGGGTGCAATGGCGGATACGCCGGGCTGCGCCTGGGCGCTCGCGCATGCGGGCGGCCAGGCGGCGGAAGTCATCCCCGAACACGGGCAGGCGGCTGCGCTCGATCCTCTGCCGGTCGCGGCCCTGCGTCTGGACGCCGTAATCGTGAAGGGTCTGCTCCAGCTTGGTCTGGAACATATCGGGCTGCTACGGACTGCACCACGGGCGCCGCTGGTTCGTCGCTTTGGCCCGGATCTCATGCGACGCCTGGATCAGGCGCTTGGACTGCTACCGGAACCGGTCCGCCCTGTCCTGCCGCGCGATGCAGTACAGGACCGTCGCTCTTTTCTGGAACCGGTCTCCACGGCGGACGCCATCGCCACGGTTATCGGGGTGCTGGTGGAAACGGTATGCATGGAACTGGTAAAGCGGGGGGAGGGCGCAAGGCAGGCCGACCTTCTGTGTGAGCGGGTGGATGGCAGTGTGCAGGCAGTCCGGATCGGAACAGCCTCTCCGGTCTGCGACCCCGATCATATGGGGCGTCTGTTACGGGCGCGGATCGAGACAATCGAACCGGGGTTCGGCATCGAGGCGATGCAGCTCATTGTCAGGCAGTCGGAACGGCGCGCCGCACGACAGGTGACGGGCATGCCTGCAGACATGTCCCCGCAGGAGACGGGCGATGCAGAGCTGCTTGACCGGCTTGGCAACCGGGCTGCACTCGACGGCGTGCCGGTACGCATGGCACGGGCTGAAAGCCACATGCCGGAACGCAGGCAGGTGATGATGCCTGCGACACCCTCCATGAAATCCACGGACTGGTCATGCCAATGGCCACGTCCCGCGCGGCTGTTCGACCCGCCCGAACCGCTGGTGATGATCCGGCAGGATGCGGCTGGCGTGCCGCTGCAGGTGGTGTGGCGCGGTCATGCCTACGGAATCGTTGCATGCGACGGCCCCGAGCGCGTGCATGGTGAATGGTGGCACGATGCAAGCGAATACGGGCGCATCCGGAATTACTGGATCGCGGCGGAAAAAGGCGGCCTCCAGTTCTGGCTGTTCCAGTCCGTCCGCTGCGCGGGGACGCCTGATGCGGCCAGCCCGTGGTTTCTGCATGGTCTTTTCTGAGGAACGCGCAATGGTACAGGACAGCCCCCCCGATCTGCGCCCGGCCAGCCTGGAGGAAATCGAAGCCTCCCTGTCGCATGGCCTGCGCTATGACGGGCGCCGGAAGGTGCATACGGCCGACGAGATGATGGCGCGGATTACGGCCGAACGTCTTGTCGTCTATCTCCAGAGCTGCGGTTACGTCATCCTGCGGCGGGCCGGATCGCCCGCGCCCAGCACCAGCACGCACCGTCATCCGCACACGGATGCGGGGTAGGTGATGCCCGGCTATGTCCCGCTCCAGGTCGCGACAAACTATTCCTTCCTGCGGGGCGCAAGCCATCCCGACGAACTGTTCGGACGGGCAAAGGCGCTGGGGCTGCGGGCGATCGGCATCACGGATCACAACAGCCTCGCCGGGATCGTTCGGGCGCACCGGGCCGCGGGCGAACATGGCCTTCGCCTTGTCGTCGGCTGCCGTCTGGATCTGGAGGACATGCCGCCGGTTCTCGTCTATCCCACTGACCGCGAGGCCTATGGCCGTCTGTGCCGTCTCCTGACGCTGGGCAAGAAACGGGCGGGGAAGGGTGGCTTTTCCCTGACATGGCGCGATCTGGAACGTGAGGGTGCGGGCCTGCTCCTGATCCTGTTGCCGGATGCACCCGATACGACGCTTTCCGCTGCCCTGGCCCGCATGGAAGCGCATGCCCGCATGAATGGCCTGCCCGGTTATGTTGCCCTTGTCCGGCGCTACCGGCCGGGAGATGCAGCCCGTCTCGCCCGCATGGCCGACATGGCGATGACGGCGGGCCTGCGTCCCGTCGTAACCGGCGATGTCCTGTATCACAGCGCAGGGCGGCATATCCTGCAGGATGTGCTGGGCTGCATCCGTCATGGCTGCACGGTCGATCAGCTGGGCGACCGGCGTGAAACCTGTTCGGGACGGCATCTTGTCACGGAACGCGAGATCCGTGAGGACTATGCCGGACATGAGGCCGCGATTGCGCGCAGTGCCGAGATTGCCGCGCTGTGCCGCTTCTCGCTCGATGATCTGGCCTACCAGTATCCCGATGAAACCGACGCATCCGGGCAGACACCACAGGAAACCCTTGCAGCCCTTGTCCGGACGCATCTGAAAGACCGTTATCCAGCGAGCGCACCGGATGATGTGCTTGCCCAGTTGCGCCACGAACTCGATCTGATCGCCTCGCTGGATTACGCGCCATATTTCCTGACGGTCAACACGATCGTGCGGCATGCCCGCCAGCAGGGCATCGTCTGCCAGGGACGTGGTTCTGCCGCCAATTCCGCCGTCTGTTACGTTCTGGGCATCACTGCGATTGACCCCGTCCGGTCCGGCCTCCTGTTCGAGCGGTTTGTTTCGGCGGAACGCAGGGAGCCACCGGATATTGACGTGGACTTCGAGAGTGACCGGCGCGAGGAAGTGATCCAGTGGATCTACGCCCATTACGGGCGGGACCGGGCAGCCCTGTGCGCTACGGTAATGCGCTATCGCCGGAAGGGCGCGCTACGTGACGTGGGCAAGGCACTGGGTGTGCCCGAGGATGTCACGGCTGCCCTCTCGCGTCATCTGACCGGTCTGTCACCGGACGGCGATACGCTTGCGGACCGGGCGCGGGAACTGGGCCTGAACCTTGATGACCCGCGCCTGCGCCTGACGCTGCATCTGGCCGGGGAGCTGATCGGCTTCCCGCGCCAGCTTGGCACCCATCCGGGCGGCTTCGTACTGACGCGTGACCGGCTGGATGACCTTGTGCCCATCGAGCCCGCGGCGATGGAGGACCGCCAGATCATCGTCTGGGATAAGGACGACATCGATCAGCTGCGTTTCATGAAGGTCGATGTGCTGGGTCTGGGCATGCTGGGCTGCATGCGGCGTGCCTTCACACTGCTTGAGACCGCGCGGGGCACACGGATGGACATGGCCTCCATTCCGCCCGAAGACCCGGCCACCTACCGGATGATCGCCCGCGCGGATACGATCGGAACGTTCCAGATCGAAAGCCGCGCGCAGATGAGCATGCTGCCGCGCCTCAGGCCCCGCACCTTCTACGATCTGGTGGTGCAGGTGGCGATCGTCCGCCCCGGCCCCATACAGGGCGACATGGTGCATCCCTACCTGCTGCGTCGGGAAGGAAGACAGAAACCGGACTGCCCTTCACCGGCGCTGGAGCGCATCCTTGGCAAGACACTCGGCGTGCCGCTGTTTCAGGAACAGGCCATGCAGGTCGCCATCCACTGCGCCGGCTTCTCTCCCGGTGAAGCCGACCAGCTACGCCGCGCCATGGGAACATTCAGGGGAGAGGGAACGGTCACCTATTTCAGGGACCGTCTGGTCAATGGCATGACGGAGCGCGGCTATGACCCTGCGTTCGCCGAGCGCACCTTCGCGCAACTGGAAGGGTTTGGCTCCTACGGCTTTCCCGAAAGCCATGCGGCAAGCTTTGCCCTGATTGCCTATGCCTCGTCCTACATCAAATGCCACCATCCGGATGTCTTCTGCGCCGCCCTGCTCAATTCCCAGCCAATGGGGTTCTACGCACCGGCGCAGATTGTCGGGGATGCACGGCGGCATGGCGTTCCGGTCCGTCCGATCTGCGTCAACGCCAGCCGATGGGACTGCACGCTCGAGAAAGCTGGATCAGGGCGTCTCCTTGCCGTGCGGCTGGGGTTGCGGCTGGTGAAGGGACTATCGAACCACCAGGCGGCGAAACTGGTGGCATGCCGCTCCTCTGCCTATGAAAGCCCTGATGACGTCTGGAGGCGGGCCGGGCTGGATCAGCGCGCCCTGCAGGCGTTGGCCGAAGCCGACGCCTTTCATGCCCTCGGCAGGGACCGTCGGGGCGCCCTATGGGACATAAAAGCCATGGCGGATACCCCGATGCCACTTTTTGCAGCGGCTGACCGGCATCGCAACCGCCCGGAACCGGAGATTGTCGAGCCGGTTTTCATACTGCCGGAGATGACGGACGGGCAGAATGTCGTCGAGGACTACCACGCAGCCGGTCTGACGCTGCGCAGCCACCCTGTGGCCTTCGTGCGTGAAGAACTGGACTGTCGTGGAATTACCCGTTGTGGAGATCTCCCTGGCCTTGCTGACAGGCGGCGCGTCACCATTGCCGGCATTGTCATCATGCGCCAGCGCCCGGGCACGGCAAACGGCACCATGTTCCTCACGATCGAGGACGAAACCGGCATGGCCAACCTGATCCTGTGGCCGGACCGGATAGAGCGGCAGCGCCGTGTCGTGCTGTCGGCCAGCATGCTCGCCTGCCACGGAACCCTCCAGAAAGAAGGTGACGTCATTCACGTCGTTGTCAGGGAGCTGGATGACATGACGCAGCTGCTGGCGACGGTGGGGCAGTCCGAGAAAACGCTTGCCATTCGGTCGCGAGATTTTCACTGATTCGATATCGTGTAATTATGGAACCGCGCCGAATACTGGAATGCAACGCGCCACGTTAACCCGGACCCTATGGGAGGTACAGGCAGGAGACCCCTAGCTGGTTCCCTTTTTCCTGTTCCGCCAGCTACTCAGGGATACCACATTTCCATCCTGCACGACCTGTTCGGGTTGGGCAGGTGCGCTCACGGGCGCCTTCCCGGATTTCGTCTTCCGCACATGCCTGCCCGCCCGGAAACGTTCGAGATAGTCGATAACGACTTCCCATCCCCCGATGATCCGGCCATTCAGGATCCACGTCTCGATGACCTGCTGGGCGGCAAGCGCCCTCTGCTGCCGGTAGGACGCATCCATGAGCCTCTGTTCGACATTCGTGGCAAGGCGTATCTGCCGCTCCCGGATGATAAGGTCACGGGCTTCCGCCGTTTCGCTGATCGCGAGTGTCACGGCGGGCTGGAACCAGGCTCGCAGGGCATCCTCCAGTTCGGCTGCATCGGCGAAGGCGCTCAGGTCCCATTCCCTGAGACGGGAGCGGACCTCACGCGCCCCCTCCCGCTTCAATCTGGACAGGGCGTAGGGCGGCTTCTGCCCGGCCTCCTTCATCACTTCGGCCACGTCATCGCGTTCAAGGCCCAGCATCTGCATGAACTCGACCGAACGCGCCTTACGGCGTTCCAGCGGGAACCGCGAAACCGTCAGGGTATCGGCAATGGGTTCTACGGGAGCGGGCTTGTCCGTCATCACTACCTCGATCAGCGCATTTCACCGTCGCGCGACTGCCGCGCCAACGCTATCAGACCCTGCTGCGTTGCCGCCGCCCGGTCCATGGCATCCGCTACGGGCCGCACGCCGAAAACTTTTTCTACCCATCTGATATCACAGGTCCAGCCGGTGTGGCCGCTCCGCCAGTGCCACAGCGCCATGGCCTCATCCGCGCATACACGGGCCTCGGCGTATGTCCACCCATTGATCCATGCCAGCCAGCGCAGGACATGCTGTTCCTTTCCTGTCGCCATGCTGCGCCCCCAGTGCCGGACGGCGTGGCAATCGGGGCACAGGGCGATTACGCCCTTCAGGACCTGAACGAAGCGCGTGTCGTCGTAGGCCCAGCCTTCATCGGCTTCGACGGGATGGTCAGGGCCTGCACCGCCACAGATGCGGCACCGGTAGCCCGCGCGCCTGTAAGCATCGCGGCGGATCCTGTCCCAGTCTTCGCGACGCAGCATGGCGCGCAGGTTCCATCCCCACAGGGATTGCGGGACCATCCACGGTCGCACATAAGGCGGCCTGCGGTCCGGCCGGAAGCGAAATGGCAGGAACGCCCGGATCGGGGCATTTTCCGGAATGCTGGCGATACCGGAATCCCAAAAAAAGCAGCGTTGTCCCGCGTCCCATCGTGCACCGGTCCCGGCGGCCTGTTTCGCCCTGTCACGCGGGACGCACAGAGGGATGGGGCCATGGCCGCCCATCACTGCCGCAGGCCGACAGGGCATGAAGGTCGGGACGGACCGGGCGGACGTGTCATCCGGGCGCAGGCATCGCGCAGGGCATACAGGCTTCGGTCGAGATAGAGCGCACTGCGCGCCCCCCGGTCTACAAGGGAGCGAAAATAGGCATCCCGGTAGCGGATTGGTTCCCCTCGATGGAGGCGGGCGGCCATGATGATGGCGGTGATGCTCGCCTGCAGGCGGCCAAGGACCACGCAGGCCTGTCGCCATGCGTGATGGGTGATGCCGATCTGGCCGGAAAGATACTCCGCGGCATCCGTCAGCTGGGGCTGGGTCGGTTTTTCGGATGGACACAGGTCACGTAGCGGCGGGCAGATTTCGAGATAGAACGTCGATGTGGCGCGAAAACCGCGCAGGGCGGACAGGTCCGGTCCGGATGATGTGACGACTGGATCCGCTGGCGCTGCGCTCCGCATTGCTTCAATGCGATTGCGGCCTGTGGCCGCTACGTTGACTACTTTAATCTCGGATAGATTGTTTTTTGTATCTGTATAGTGGGTCCCGGAATTGGGGTCCATGGGTGCCACTTTCGGGGTCCATCGAGCATCTGGAGATGGGTTATCCACAGGGACCGGACATGCCTCCAGACGATGCCAGAGGGCTTTCATGTCGTCATGATAGACACTCAGTGTTTCGATGGATTCAGAGCGTAGCCGACGACGCATGATGCCGGATGCCTGCAGGATTGCCGCGTCATCACCCTGCTGCTCCGCGCGCTGGCGGATCACTCCGTTAAGGTCGGCGATCGCATCGCGCAGGAACCTGATCTGGCTGCGATGCCGCCGCTCCGCTTCCAGCATCTCCATGAAGCCGGGCCAGCGGTAGCGTAATGAGGCCAGACTGAACCCGACCCGGCTGGCATCCTCATCGCCCTGCCAGCGCCGTCCCCTCTGCCCGTTGCGGCCGTCATGAGCCGTCAGCATGCGCGCTTCGGCCAGATCGCGTATGGCTCGGCGCAGGGAGCTCAGGCACAGCCCCGTCCAGTTCAGCAGCGTGGTGTTATGGGCATAGATGAAGGGGGTCGCCCCTTTCTCCCAGTCTCCTGTCGCCGTGCGCTCGACCATGCACACCAGAAGCTCGAACGCGTTCCGGCTCAGGCCGAGTGGCCTGCGGAGCGCGCGCAGGACGCGCACAACGTCAAATTTGCCGGGGAAAGCCGGGGCTGGCCCGGCAAGTTCGGCCACGGCGTCGAGCATGGCGGGGGTAAGGGTCCGCTTTCCGCGCCGGCGCATCGGGCGCGCGTTATCACTGTGGTCGTGTATCACCATTCAAAAAAGTCCGGGAACCAGGAAGTTTTCAGGAGCCTCACGACCCGGACACCGGACAAACCATCCCCGTTCGCAATTTTGTCTTGCGTTCCGACGGGACTCTCATGTACGAGGAAATTGTCGCATTTCTCGTACATGAACTATGGTTTTGGGTGCCCTGGCTTTTCCGATTTGGCGATCGGGGGAGGCAGGGTTTCTCATATCTGGGCTAGGTCATCGGTGGGCCTCTGCAGTCGGGTGCCCGGTGTGCATGGCTATGCTGCCCGCGGCTCGAAAGCACCTTGCCCCGACTCATTCCGCACCACAAGCGAAACCTTGGTAAACCGCTGTTTTTCTTGCGTTTTTGTGTCCATTTTGGCACGGAAACCTGACAGTGTTTCATGTGCTGATGACCTGCTCCGAAGCCCCATTTCCCATGCGATTTGAAATGGTTGCGTAGTACTGACCCACCGTCCAGCCGCTCATGTTGTTGGCCGCAAGGGTGCTGGCGGACACAAACCTGCTCAATGGCGTGCTGCTGTCCGACTCGGTTGCGATTTCAGATCCGGCCTTTGTTCCGAACATGTAGGCGCCGTAGGTCTGCGCGGCCGTGGCACTCGTGCCGGTCGCTTTCGATACAGATGTGGCGTAATCGCTTATGACCGCGCTGGCGACTTCCGCCTGTACGGCCGGATCGCTCCTGTCGGCATCGCTGAGCCCCAGTTTCGCGGCATACTCATTCCATGTCCCGTTGGTGATCTGCCACACGCCTTCCGCCGAGGACGAGGCGTTGCCGACATTCTGGAAATGGCTCTCGATCTGTCCAAAAGCCGCCAGGGTATCGGGATTGATGCCTTCATCCTCGGCCGCAGTCACGGCATCCGAGCCGTAAGACCGGGCCAGAAGCGTGGACATTGCATCGGTCGTGCCCCATGCGCCCGTATAGGCCGTCGTGGTCGAAGACCCTCCCGAACCGGAAGATGTCCCCGCATAGACGAACTCCGGCGTACCGATCTCCGGGATGCCTGGCACGACCTGCTGGGGAACCTGCGCCATGGCTGCATGCAGCCACAGCGCGGGCGCCAGGGTGGACGCACAAAGGTAACGCCGCATCATCTGTCCGGATGGGAAAAGGCGATCATGCCGTTCGCCCTCTGCCCGGCTACCGTACAGCCTGTCGGATGGTCCGCAACAAGCGGACGGTAGGGCAGTACGTCCCGGGTCGGGATCCACGCAAGGGTATGTCCCGTCAGTTCGACCTGGGTCCAGCCGTCGTGGACAGTATCTGTTACGGCGATCTGGGGAGAGGCCACGCCAACCTGACGGGCGGTGCGCGCGGGTGCCGCGTAGAGTGGCTCGAAATCCGTGGCCGGGCTTCTGCATGTGGCCGGAACCGGCAGGGGCGAGAGAACCTGCGCCTGCGTGGGCGGATTGACCGGTGGTCCCCAGTTCCGGGAGCCGATCTCTCCCTGACGTTCCGCAGAAAGGCGGTCCAGGGCATCCGGCGGAAGATGCTGGGCACAGGCGGGCGTGGCTGCCAGCGCAAGACCGAGCATCAGGACAAAAGTGTTTCGCATGAAAGCCTCCGTGAGCGGTGCGTTCGTTACAGGCTGAAAGTGCCATGGTCGTTTGTGGGTGCGAACGCGGGGATGTAAACCGACCCACAACCGCGCATGGGATGGTGAAGGGATCACACTGGAGGACCCTTCATGCGACGCCTCATGCCCGCATTTGCCATCCTTGTCCTGCCCGGGCTCGCCCTGGCAGCACCACAATGCCCGGCCACCGCCGGCACACCTGCCGAACCCACTGCCATGCCTGTTCAACAGAAGGGCAGGCAGCCACAGCCCCGCCCCATCCTGCCCGACGAAATCACTGGAAGTCCCGCGCTCACGCGGATTGCAAGCCACGGAGCCGTCCTGTTCGATATTGGCAGGCCGGAAGATCAGCATGGCCTGCGCGCCGTCTATGCACGCAATGGGGACCATTTCCGGGTGTTTTACATCACACCCGATGGCGCGGCGGAAATTGGCGGCGTGATGTGGGATGCGTCCGGGCACAACCTGACCCGCGATGAGGTCGCCCCCATTCGGGGTACCATTCCAACGGTCGTCCTGAATGACCGGAACGGTCCCTCAAACGAAGCCACGGGAACTTCAGGGCCAGCAGTCAATCCGGTCAGACGGCTGTCAGCGGCGTCCTACGGCCTGTATGGCGGAAAGGAGGCGCCACGGGTCTATATGGTGGTTGACCCGCTCTGCCCGTATTCGACCCGGGCGTTGCAGACCCTCCAGCCCTATGTCGATGCTGGCATGCTGCAGCTCGCCATCGTGCCGATTTCCATAAACGACTATGAAAACCACGCGGCCAGCACCCCCGCGGCCATCGCCATGCTGAGTGTGCCGTCTGATGCAATGGTACCATTATGGCACCGCATCATGGCACAGGGTCACGCCCCGGCTGATGTGACGATCTCCGATAATGCACAAGCGACGCTGAAACTGAATCTCGACGCGGCTCATGCCATCGGTGTCCGTGGTACACCCACCATTGTCTGGAGTGATCGGAATGGTACGCCACATCAGGAAGCGGGGCTCCCTGACGATGTGGACCGGTTTGTCGCGGGCCTGCCCGTATGAATGACCCAAAACAGCAAGGACGTGTGGTCCGGGCAGTAAGATGGCTGTCCTTCCCGTTTCTGGTGCAGTTCGTCAGGAGCTACCAGGTCGCGCGTGACGGCATGCGCGCACTGGCCGACATGCGGCCGGATCAGGATATGCCAACCGCTGCCGCACAGTCGCAGATCGCGGACGATGCCATCCGGCGGCAGGCACGGAGCAGAACCCGGCGATACGGACGGTTCTGCGCCCTGTTGCTGAGCGTTGTGATCGCGATGTGGGGGCACGCCGTATTCTGGAACGGAGAGGGTATTCTCTCGCCTGCCAGCATCCGGTCGCTGGCGCTGACCCTCATACTGGGCACCCAGTATGTCAGCCTGTGCTTCTCAAACTGGCTGGCACGATCGCAAAGGCGAGGATCTTTCTCCGACTTTCTGCAGGGCGGACGTGAATTCTGGCCGCGATAACAGGGTTTACATTACAATGGCGGTGACTCACCCTCTGTCTATTATAAATAGAGGGTGAGAGCGGAATCCTTGTCTCCCGTGGCACGCGGCACCACATGGGATTTTCTGCTGGAAACCTTTGCATACACTTTACTGAGCACGGGTCTCCGTAAAAATTCATGGTCTTCCGCGGTGTCACATCGAATGACCGAGGGTGTCATACGTCGTTATGCATCTTTGCATAAACTGAAACTTGCCCCGTCTGGCTGATATAATCGGTGGAAGTAGTACACCGCTGTTTGAGACGACGTGCCGCATTGTGCGGCCTTATCCAAAACCATTTAAAATATATCATAGATTATATTCATATAACCTATCAATATTAACTAATTATAACAGATTTTGTTATAAAATAAAAAACCATACATCAAACGACGGAGTCACTATGATAAAAGTATTCAGTTACAATAATCGAAACATGCATATCGATTCATATGAAAAAATGCTCCGGGCACGCGCTCTCGTATTTGGAGAGCGTATGAAATGGGATGTTCAGATCGCAGATGGAAAAGAAGAAGATGAATATGACAGGAAACATAACCCACTCTATTTCATAGTAGAGCGCCCAGACGGAACACATGCGACCTCCATGCGCATCATTCCGACAACCGGACCGACAATGCTTCGTGACAAATTCCATAAATTTTTCCCAGAGTGCCCAGATATTTATAGTTCAACAATATGGGAAAGCACGCGTTACTGTGCAACATTGACCGCAGGTGAGATACATTACACTGCTGAACTTGCCCGCAACCTGTGTCAAACATGCCTTGAAAACGGGATTACCCACCTTACTGGTATCTTTTTTCACCCGATGCAAAGAATTTACGAACGTGCAGGCTGGCCACCAGAACCAATCATGAGCGCCAGGCTTGACGGAAAAATGATTACTCTGGCGACTTTTGATGTGTCGCAAGCTCGCCTTGATGAGATCAATAAGAAATTTACCTTAGCCGCTTAAAGCTCTATATACCAGCTAAGGACATCTTAGCTGGCTATGAATTAAAATGCTTCCGGATACACAAAACGCATTACTTCCACTGGGTTATACTCTTTTGGAGCGTATTCGTACATGTCAGAGTATATCCGTAATGCAGGATCTTGCGTTTGAAATTCGGGATCATGGCAACGCCGCTCATCTGACCTACCATTTTCTTTCAAACCCGTGGATTCGAGAAGGTGGAGAGCTAGGTGTTACGACCTACCCCATGTCATGGCAGAAATTATATACCGAGAAAAACTTGGTACATTCAGATCCGGTGGTCAGGATGGCTCATACTAGTGCTCTTCCTTTTTTATGGTCTGAAATTACGATCCTGTCTCATCAGGAGAGCCGGGTAATGCGCTTGTTTTCTGAGCAAAATCTGGGAAAAGACGGTATGTCCATTCCATTAAGAGGACTACGCGGCGAGTTGGGGCTTCTCACTATAACCAGTCGTAACATGAATGACTTCGGGCAAGGTCGACGCGGTGTTTATGCGGCAACGTTCTCGCAGATTGGTGCTTATATCCATGAATGGTTTGCCAATTATGGGGGACGTCGCGATCCCATGTCACCACCACGTCTATCAGCCCGTGAAAGAGAATGTCTTGCTTATCATGGTGAAGGGTTGATGACGCAAGAAGTATCTTACAGATTGAATATTTCTGAGGCCACAGTCAGGCTCTATCTTGCGACAGCCCGACATAAATTATGTTCGCAAACCACCTGTGGTGCGGTTGCCAAAGCAATCAAATTTGGTTTGATATGATTTCGACTTTCTTATGAAATCTGGAAAACTCAGACGAAATACCAGATAAGACGTTTTTTACATTTATGCACTGATAGTAAAACAACTGGGTTATGACTGTTGCGCCCTCACCGTTACCGGACAGCAAACGTCGAGGGCCTTCATATTCACCCTCCATTGATAGTTCACATATCCATCGTACGATAGAATTTAGAGCAATATATTTTCCAACATGGAAACCAAATGACACACAATCCGTATTGTCATTTTCTGAAGTGCCGCCGATATCGATCTCCGCGACTTCTGCGCAACCCGCATAGAGGACTATCGCATAGAGTAGCTGCCCAGCACTTATTGTTCCTATTCCCAGGTCTGGACTCAACTGGACAATATTAGCTGCAACGGCTCCCGCATCAGGGGGAGAAATTTTCTCTATCTCTTTCATCGCAAGATTCGCTATTTTTAACGCGAAGGCAGTCCGACGATTGGTGTCGCGATAGATTAAATTAATAAATTGACGTCGCCCCTGTTGATCGAGGTGTTTAACCGACGATGCGAGCACGTTAATCGCTTCACGAAGGAATGGCTTAATGTTCTGCTCGTATAAATTCTCTTTTCTCTTGAAGGAAGAATGCAACATGGCCGGCATCAGATATTCCCCACAAATTATACAAATAATTAAATGTTATTTATTTGCATATGGATACCTATCAAAATTGTTCTATCAATATCGATAGGCTGGCGCGGGAAACTTAAATATGTAAGCATTTATCAGATCTGTCTGTAATGCCTGAATGACAGCACGAGCGGCGTAGCTGCAGATGGCCAGAACTCAAGATTCTCCGTCAAGCTTTCATCCAGGCAGACACACGAACGGCCATTTGCCTATACTCTGCCTGATGATCTGTGACATCCACCGATTTATATCGTCTGCGATTGTGGGGATACCTCGCATAAATTCCGTGAGAATCTCTGGAACCGTGGACAGCGTTCTGTCATCCAGCCTGAGAACAATGCCCCAGAAATCGCCCGTTCCAGATGAGCTTACATCCACCGTCATCTGGTGAAAAACCGGTTAATAACGCCCAGGAAATAGCGGACTACGCAACACGATACAAGAAACAGATACGTCCTTTCTCGCCGTCATCCACATCTCGGCTACCGTATTACGCATTGTGTTATTCCTTAACAACGCGTATACAGTCGCGCGCGGCCTCGGTTCTGATCGACCTGACGTGCCCCCTTTTTTGTATCCACTCAAAAGGAGAGTTCCCGTTTTTTATGGCTTTGGGTTGATGGGATGACAAGTGTCTCGGGGGCATGCCCCCGAGACACTTGTCTGGCGACCTGATCCGGTGTCCTGCCACCCAGCTGGGAATGGGGGCGCACCGTATTGTAGTCTTCCCGCCAGTCAGCCAGAACCTGTCGGGCATGGCTGAGAGACGTGAACAGCGTCTCGTTGAGGCATTCATCCCTCAACCGGCCGTTGAAACTTTCGACAAAGCCGTTCTGTTGCGGTTTCCCGGGGGCGATATAGTGCCATTCAACCTTCATCTCATCCGCCCATTTCAGGATGGCATGGGATGTGAACTCCGTACCGTAGCACATCAGGAAGCGCCGGCATCGGTAATGCCGATCTGGCGACATGTCTCCATAGTGATGGTGTCCAGCCACACAGAGGAGACAACCGACCGTGACCAGATCCAATACTATACCAATGACTGCCGTCCTCGTCGCCATCGATGTCGCCAAATCCCGCAATGAGGTCCTGATCGAAATGCCCGGCAGCCGGCGGCGACGGCGCCTGACCGTGGCTAACACGCGCGTCGAGCATGACCGCTTCGTGGCAGAGCTCCAGGCTCTGGCGCCGCGACCGGTCATTGTTGGCTTCGAACCGACAGGCCATTATCATCGGCCACTGGCCTGGCGCCTGGTGCAGGCCGGGTTTGATACGCGCCTGATTTCTTCGGTCGCCCTCGCCCGCACACGAGAAGCTCTGCACAATGGCTGGGACAAGAATGATCCCAAGGATGCGCAGGTCATCCTGCACATGCTCCAGATCGGTGCGACCAAACCGTATCACGATCCGCTGGCCAACAGGATCAATGACGTCGAGGAATTGTCCGTTACGCACGAGGTGATTTCCCGTGCCAAAACTGAGGTCCAGCACCGGATCCTTACCCATTATCTGCCGCTTTATTTTCCGGAGATCGAACGTTTCAGGGGCAATACCCGCAGCGACTGGTTTTTCGCTCTGCTCGAGCAATTCCCGGTTCCCGCCAGCATCACGGTGCTCGGCAAAGATGCGTTTGTCGCGGCAGCCTGGGACGTCGTCGGTCGCAAGGTCAGCAAGTCTCGTCTGCTTGGCGACATCTGGGAAACAGCCCGGACATCCATCGCCTTGCCGATTGCCCCGGATGCTCCTGCGATCGGGATGTTCAGGCTGGTGTTGGGAGAGGCGCGGCGCCTGATTGCCCAGCGTGACGACATTGAGGCCGCGGCCATCGAACTGCTGGGCGAGCATGCTGATTTCCGGCGTCTGCAGCAGGTGCAAGGCATCGGGCCGATCCATGCCCTGACAATCCTGGCCGAGGCAGGTGATCTGAGACGTTTTCGTCATCATCGGCAATTTCTCAAATTCTGCGGTCTGGATCTGTCCACCTACCAGTCGGGTCAGTATCGCGGCAGAACGAAGCTGTCCAGGCGCGGTAATGCGCGCTTGCGTCGCACATTGTGGATGGCAGCTCAGGTCGCCATTCGTCAGCGCGAGAACAGCTTCCGTGACAAGTTCGATCGCTATGTGGCCAGGGACCGGCATGATCCGGACCTGCGCCGCAAGGCGTTCACAGCCATCACCGCAAAGATGGGACGTGTTGTGCACGCGATCATTAAACGCGGTGACGATTACCGGCCCTTCGTTGAGGGGCCGGTTCCAGGTGGAGGAACCCCTCTCACTCAGTGCCGTGAGGGCGCGTTCGCGACCCTGTAGATAATGTTTGGGTCCTCCACCTGGGTTATCGCATCCCATCTTCAGGACGGTTAGAGCCACGGCGCTGTCACGCCGCTCTGGACTCTGTGTTTGCTATGGCAGGGAGCACCTTATTTTGCGGTGGAGACCGCCTGGTTTTTGCTTGCAGTATTTTTCAACGACAGTGCAAACTGCCGATGGAGACGTGTTGCCAAATCGACCGGATGCTTCCCGATATAGGACGTTGTCGCTGACAATCATAAGGGGTTTGCCATATCGTTCCACCAGGGCCGTCAGTTCCCGCGCCACACGTCCACCTGATAATGACGTGTCGGCAACCAATGCCAGGTTCTTGCGACTGAAATCGTCGATAACAGCCAGAATGCGGAACCGGCTGGAGCCGTTTCGGCGCGCTTCAGACAGCACAACGAACGCCGCTCCATAATTTCGCAGATTGGTACAGTATTCATCACACGGCCTGAAAACCTTAGCGCCGTTGCAGCAAGAAAGAGGTTGTGGCAGCTTTTGCCCCGCATTGCTGCCGCTCAACGAACTGTCCGGCTTCTCTAATAGTGACCCATTGCCGGTTTTTCTTGACGTAGCGAGCGGGAGCGGTCAGCGGTGAGGGCATGGATACCATCAGCCTCCTCGCCCTGCTTCTGACGCTCTCGGCAGGGTTCAGTATTCTCAATCACCACACGTTTCGCCTTCCTGTGACGATCGGTGTGCTGGTCTTCTCACTGCTGGCTTCCCTGCTGGTCATGATCCTGAATCCATTGATACCGTCCTATGACCTTCAGGCTCTCCCACGGTCTGTGCTCGGAGCGATCAATCTCCCCACGGCCCTTCTGAATGGCGCGCTTTCCCTGCTTCTGTTTGCCGGGGCCATGCAGGTAAACGTCGGACATCTGCGCGCAAAGCTTGCCTCCGTGGCCGCTCTCTCTGTTTTGGGAACCGTTCTGGCCGTTGCCTTTCTGGCGATCGCGGCATGGTACGCCTTCCCCCTGTTGGGTCATACTATTCCTTTCACGTGGTGTATCGTCCTTGGGGCCATCCTCGCGCCAACTGATCCCGTTTCGGTTGTCGGTATGCTGAAACGTCTCGGACTGCCCGGCCCCCTTCAGGCCGTTTTCGCAGGGGAGAGTCTGTTCAATGACGGCGTGGGCGTGGTGATTTTCGGCGTCACGATCGGACTGGCAACCGGGGACAGTCAGGGGGTAACTGTCTCCGAGATCGCTCTCGGCCTCTGCCGCGAGGCGATCGGTGGCGGTCTGCTGGGTGCACTGACCGGATGGATCGCGCTTCGTGTGCTCAAGGGACAGCGGGATCCGAATATCGACCTGCTGACATCGCTGGCTCTGGCGACCGGAACCTTCAGTATCGCCAACCAGCGTGGCATGTCGGGTGCGATTGCCGTCGTCGTAGCGGGACTGTGCTTTGGAACAAGCTATAGCCATTCCGTTCTCGATGAGGCATCCCGAAAGGAACTCGATACCGCCTGGACACTCATTGACGAGGTGTTGAACGTCCTGCTGTTCATGCTGATCGGCTTTGAAATCCTTGAGATCACGCCGCCTCTGTTTACGGTGCTGGCGACACTTGCCGTGATCCCGCTGTCCATTGCCGTGCGGGCATTGAGCGTGCTGTTTTCAACGCTCCCGGTTCATCTCAGGCAATGGGAACGGGGCCGTGTTCTTGGGATCCTGACCTGGGGCGGTCTGCGTGGCGGCATTTCGGTTTCGCTGGCGCTTGGACTACCACCCGGAGACTTACGCGAATTGCTATTGCCGGTTTGTTATGGCGTGGTGGTGTTCACAATCATCGTACAAGGACTCACGATGGAATGGGTTGTTCGGAGACTGTTTCCCTCCACCCGCCTCTCAAACTCAGATGGGTAACTTCTCTTCGGGGGCAGATTCCTGTTTCGCGGGTATGGACTTTGGTAGTGTGGTGGGCTTGTCCATCGTTTCCAGAAATCTGTCGGCCAGGGCGGTATAAAGGGGTTGAGGACAGACAAGCCGGGAGACACCAAACGCCAGAAAGGCTGTTGCCATGAGTGCAAGTGTCACCTGCTGGTTATCGCAGATTTCCATGACGATGATCGTTGCTGTGAGAGGTGACTGTGCGACACCACAAAAATAGGCAACTGTTCCCAACAGCACAACCGCACCGGGTGTCGTATGCGGCAGGAACTGCTCGATCCATCCGCCGATGCCTGCTCCTATTGCAAGAGATGGCGCGAACATTCCCCCGGGAATTCCCGAACAGTACGAGACCAGCATTGAGAGATACTTCAGAATAAAGAACGAGGCAGGATAGTGGTCGGTCCCAGCAAAAATTGCCTGGGCCTGCACATAACCTGTTCCGTAAGTGTTGCCTTTGGAAATCAGGCCAATCACGGCGGTCAGCAGGCCGCATAGTGCTGAGAACATGACCGGACGCTGTTTGGCCAGTCGGCCGACAAACCCTGGTAAGCCTCTGGAGGCCCTAATGACGAGCGCGGCAAAGCTTCCCCCGGCCAGACCACCGACAATGCCGCAGACGAGAACGGCAATCCACGCTGTCCCAACTGGTATGTTGACATCAGCATGGCCAAAATAGGTATAGTTTCCCATCAGAGTGATAGCGGTGACACCTGAGATCACAACGATCGTCAATGTGCGACCTGAGGCTTTCTGCTCAAAGGAGTGAGAAAGCTCCTCAATCGCAAAGACGATTCCAGCCAGTGGCGTGTTGAACGCTGCTGCCATTCCAGCAGCGCCTCCCGCCAGAATCATGCTGCGCTTGGTCGCGATATTGGACTGCCCCAACAGACGGGAAAAGCCATGCATGATAGACGCCCCGATCTGCACGCTGGGACCTTCACGTCCGATGGACGCGCCGCAGACCAGGCCAAGGCAGGTCAGAATGATTTTCCCGACAGCAATCCGCAGCGTGAGGATACGGTCAACAACGTTGTAGTTCCCCATGTGGAGGATGGCGATCGTCTGCGGAATTCCTGATCCCTGTGACCCTTTGAAAAGGGTTCGCGTCATCCAGGTAGTGAAGGCGAAGCCTGCGGGCGCGAGAACGAGCATGAGCCAGGGATCCCACGTCACGAAACGCGTTCGCAGGTCCGCGCACTGATCACCGAGACGCGCGAATAAAACGGCTATCAGACCAACGAGGACAGCGCCGATCCAGTATAGACTCATCCGGCGCCAGCGTGCCGTCCTGACTCGTGCTATTCGTCTGAGAGACTGGATCCTGTCCTTGTAATGAGCAGATGGTTTCAACGGGGCAAAAGGCACATCAGACACAGAGAACGTCCATAGCAGTACTGTCAGTTTCCATAAGCGTCATGACGGCGACAGGATACCGGAATAAGAATGTCGTGCCAGATTTTTCTGGACCAGGTCAAATATCGGGATTCATCGAGAATGATCTCGACGGTCAGCTGAGGATGATACGCATGAGGACCATGTACGTGCCCCGGGCATGGTGGTCAGATACTCCTGCGGCTGAAGTCAACAAGCCAGTCACAGAACAGGTCAGCCTGACTATTACGCGGGGTACGGGCCGTCAGCACATAGCCTCGATGGCTTTTAAGTGGTTTCTCCCAGACTTTGACCAGCGCACCTTTTTCCATGCAGGTATCAACCAGCGGTCGCCACCCCAGGGCTATGCCTTCCCCCTGCATGGCGGACTGCAGCAACAGGGGATAATTGCCAAAAGCCCTAAAACGCGCCGTTTGCTGGCTACTCCGGGCTAACGGGTCCGGATTCATCCGGGCGAACCAGTCCGCCCATGTAAACCACAGGTTTTCATGTCCATTCAGGTGCAGGAGATGCGCTCGTCCCACATCGGCCAATGTGGTGAAGGGGCCATGGGTGTGCGCATAAGCGGGACTGCATACAGGATAGACTTCTTCCTCAAACAGTATCATGCGGTTTCCACCTGATTTACGGCCAGATGCTTCAAACAGAATGGAAACATCTGGTGTTATCCCCAAGGAAGGTCCGGTATGTAGCGCCTGGGTTGTCAGGATCTGGATTTTTACGTCTGGACAGATTTTTTCAAAATCCGGCAGGCGGGAGATCAGCCAGTTGGCGGCAAAACCATAATCGGTCAGCACATTCAGAACCTTTTCCCTGCTACCTGCCGTAGCCTCCTCCAGCGCGGTCCTGATGGTGGTCCGTGCTTCTGACGCTGCGGCGACCAGCGTGCGGCCAGCGTCATTCAGCGTAACTCCGCGATGCCTGCGCGTGAACAGCGGCATACCGACGACGCGTTCAATATGCCCGACCTGCTGGCTGACAGCAGGCTGGGTCATGCCCAGTTCGGCCGCAGCGGCGCTGAAACTGCCCAGGCGCCCTGCCGCTTCGAGCACCCGCACATTGCTCATAATGTAATCAACTATGATGTTTGTCATAATTATTAATTATACCATTCATAAGAACAAAATGACATCACAAATCACACTTAATATCGCATATTAAATTAATAACACAATTCACTATCGTAACACGTTATATATCCGCGAGATGAGAGCTATGCCCGTGCAGCCGTCCAATCGTCCCAATTTCCTTGTGGTCCTAGCAGATCAACTGACGGCAGCACTGCTTCCCGCCGTGCTGGGTGGCCGCGATCCATCGCCCGTCATCGCTCCCAACCTGACGGATCTGGCCGCGCAGGGGGTGGTGTTCAGTAATGCTTATACCAACAGTCCGTTATGCGGTCCGTCACGGGCCGCGTTCATGAGTGGCCTGCTGCCCACCATAAGCGGCGTATATGACAATGCTTGCGAATGGCATGCCGATACCCCGACATTCGGCCACCGGCTACGGCTTTCAGGGTACCGAACCATTCTTTCGGGCAAGATGCATTTTGTTGGGCCGGACCAATTGCACGGGTTTGAGGAGCGCCTGACAACCGATATCTACCCCGCTGATTTCAGCTGGGTGCCTGACTGGCTGCACCCTGAAATCCGGCCTGACTGGTATCATTCCATGGATTCAGTTCACCTGGCCGGTCCGGTCGTACGCAGCAACCAGATTGATTATGATGAGGAAGTCGCCTTCACCACCCGGCGTAAGCTGTATGATCTGGCCCGTGTGCGCGACGGGCGTCCGTTTTGCATGCTGGTATCCTTCACCCACCCGCATGATCCATTCAATATCGGGCAGGAATGGTGGGACCGGTATGCTGATGTTCCCATTCCATCGCCCCGGGTGGATATGATCCCCGATGATCACCCCTCAGTCACCCGCATACGCGAGACCTGCGGCATTGCCGCCGACCCCGCAACACCACAGGCCGTCGCGCGTGCGCGGCGGGCCTATTTCGGCGCGATTTCCTATATAGACCATCAGGTAGGACGGCTGCGTGCAGTGCTGCGGGAAACGGGGCTCGACCGCAACACGGTAATCGTATTCACCAGCGATCATGGTGAAATGCTGGGCGAGCATGGTCTGTGGTACAAGATGTCCTTTTATGAAGGGGCGTCACGCGTACCGCTTATATTCAGCGGCCCGGATTTTTTCCGTCCCCGTATCGTGCGCGACGCAGTTTCTCTGGTGGATGTGGGAGAAACGCTGTGCGGACTGTCAGGAGCCCCTCCTGCACCCCGCACTGATGGCCGCAGCCTGGTCCTCCATCTGAATGGATCAGGCGGCCATGATGGCGTGTTTGGTGAATATTGCGGAGAAGGTACGACAGCACCTGTGAGCATGATCCGCCGAGGGCGGTGGAAGTTCATCCATAGTCCTGGCGAACCCGATCAGCTTTTCGATCTCAGCGGTGATCCGGATGAAACCCACAACCTGAACGGCAGCAACGCTACGGCAGCCATACTGACCGCATTCAGCGAGGAAGCGCACAGGAAATGGGATTACGCCCGCATTACCCGTGCTGTCATCGCCAGCCAGCAACGACGGCGACTGGTCAGTCGCGCGCTGGCGATCGGGACCTGTACGCATTGGGACTATCAGCCCCCGCCCAATGCCCACAACGCATACATCCGCAATCACAAGCCTCTGGAAACACTTGAGGCTGAAGCGCGCCTTTATTCCCCCGGCGCCCGGTGAGACAATCGCTATGAACCGCATTCCCGCCCTGTCATACGTGACGACATTCGCCTTCGCCCTTTCGG
Source organism: Komagataeibacter saccharivorans (assembly GCF_004348195.1). NCBI lineage: Bacteria > Pseudomonadati > Pseudomonadota > Alphaproteobacteria > Acetobacterales > Acetobacteraceae > Komagataeibacter > Komagataeibacter saccharivorans. Next base: position 162,993 of record NZ_CP036406.1, read on the forward strand.
CTGGTACGCTGTCCTGCGTCTGCGCGTCCTTTGCAGCAGACCTGACTGATACCCAACCCGCCGCAAAACGAGAAAAATTTCCGCGCCATGTGCCCGGCGCACCTTCGGCACGCGACAAAGCGGCGAGACCAGTAAAAGACGCTGGCGAGGTGGAGGAAATAACCGTTCGCTCCACGCGGCGGACCCAGCGGTCTAGCACCATTCCTGCCTCCATCGTTGCCCTGTCCGGCAGTGCGTTGCAGAGCACCGGCGTGCGGGACGCCCTGACCCTGGCCCACGACGTACCGGGGCTTATGGCCGAAACCACATCAGGCTCCGCCAATCCGCGCTACCGCCTGCGCGGTATCGGGACCAATGACTTCTCGGCCAACATGACCACGGCGGTCGGCGTGTCGGAAGATGACGTGTTTCTGGATAGTGGGGCCTCGCAGGGGGTGCCGATCTATGATCTGGACCATGTCGAAATATTTCGTGGCCCGCAGGGCACATTACAGGGCAAGAACACCACGGCGGGTACCGTCAACTACTATACCAAGCGGCCGACCAATCATCTGGATGGCTACGTTCGGGGCACGGCTGGCAATTACGGACGTCTGGGGGAAGAAGGAGCGATTGGCGGTCCCATCGTCAAGGATCGCCTGATGGCGCGCTTTGCCATTACCAACCAGGATTTTTCCGGCCAGTACCATGATAGTTACCGGAAGGAAGATGCCAACGGTTACCAGTATTACGACATGCGTGGCGAGATACTGGCCAAACCCGTTGATAACCTGAGCATACTGGTCAAAGGCCATATCGGGCGTAACAAGACCGATGTGGAACTGGACCATGTGGGCCTGCTGGCCGGGGGAAAGGACGATCAGGGCTATGCCCAGACATCCGCCCGCAACCTGCAGAACAATGGCCGCAGTGATGCGACAACACGGCGGTCTGGCCTGTCGGTCAATGCGCAGTATGCCTTTGCCCACGGCTGGACACTGACGGATATTTTCGGACTGGAATGGAATCATTTCAATGTCTTTTCCGATGATGATGCCAGTCCGGCTCCGATCGATTATCAGGAAAACATTGGCGGCGTCGCCCGCGTACTGAGCAACGAAATCCGGGTTGCATCGCCCCAGAACAAAAAAGTCCGCTACATCGGCGGTGTCTATTACATGCGCAACCTGACACAGTCCTACAGCCAGCAGCCGCTTTACAGCCCGGTTGCTTTTGGCGCGGGTGGCAATGCATCCAGTTTCAACATCAACACGCAGGATGCAGCCGTATTTTCCGCCATCTCGGTTGACCTGTTGCCCAGACTGACGCTTGATGTCGGTGCGCGTTTCACATCGGAAACCCGTCAGGCCAATGGCGAGGCATGGGCTTATGCCACGCAGGCTGGCAGTCCCTATAATACATCCGACCGCGTACTGACCTACATCAATACCAGCACGAACACCTATATCGATCCTGCGACCGGCAGCGCCATCAGCGGGCCGACACTGAAAAAGACATTCAACAGGGATAGCGAGGACGCCAGCCTCAAATACCGCTTCAACAGCAACATCATGGGCTATCTGCGCTATGCGCGGGGGTTCCGTACCGGCAATTACAATACCTATGTCGCCACGGCGTCGGATTTCAGCCTGTATAACCCGGAAACGCTGACAGATTACGAAGGCGGGGTCAAAGCCCGGCTGTGGAAAGGACGCGCCCAGATCAACCTGAGCGGCTTCCATTACGACTACGACAACATGCAGGTCACGATCCTGCAGAATACCGGCACACACACTACCAATGCGGCCAGCGCCGTATCCAACGGCTTCGAATTCGAGGGACAGGTGCGGCCCCTGGACAATTTCCTCGCAACATTTGGCGTGACCTATCAGGACGCCCATTACACCAGCTTTACCAACGCCAGTGCGCCGACGCCGTTCAATGGCGGTAATGCGGTCAACCTGTCCGGACAACCACTGGAGCGCGCACCGCGTGTCACCGCCAATCTGCTGCTCAGTTACACGTTGCCCGTCTCATTCGGTGACTTCGCTTTCCAGACAGACTGGCGCTACACCAGCCGTTACCGTTTTCAGGCATGGTCAGACGCCAGGCCCACGACACCGGGCGCACTGCTTTCATCCGCGCAGGCGCAGGCACTTGTCCGCAATGCCTTTTCACAGAAACCCATCCTGATGGGCAATGTGCGCGTGGCCTGGCATTCGCTGGACAAGAAAACGGAAGTGGCCTTCTGGATGCACAATCTGACCAACCAGTTGACCTATACCAATGCATTTGGAGAATTTTTTAACGGCAATATCAGCCGTTACCCCGGTGAGCTGCGCAGCTTTGGCTTCGAGGTCTCCCGTTCCCTATGACCAGTACCAACAAGCCCTGCGCGTTAGAAGGGAATGTCGGACGGTGGGAATGGGTCGGCATCAGCGCCGCCGACTGCGCGGCTCACAGCATGAACTCGCTTGGGCCCTTTGCGGTCAGCGCACTCATGGCCGATCTGCATCTTAACACCTTTCAGGCAGGAGTCTGGAGCACGTTCGAAATGCTGGCCTATGCCGGGGCTATGTTCGGTATTTCGCCATGGGCCGCACGTCTGCGTCTGCGGCGGGTGGCGCTTGTGGCTGGTGTCATGGTTGTCATAGCGCAGGGCGCTTCAGCCATTATGACCAGCTATGCCGGACTGCTGGCGCTGCGCCTGCTGGCGGGTTCGGGCCTGGGCATGCTGAACGCGGTGGTCAATATCGGCTCGGCACGCTCGCGTTCACCCACGCGTAGCCTGTCGCTGGTCATGATTGTGCAGACGGCGGTATTTACTACTTCCAGCCTCCTTCTGCCGCAGGCTGCGGCATTCGGGGGCAGGACAGGGGTATTCGGCTTTCTGGCGTTGCTGGTCATGCTACTCCTACCCCTTATGAGGTTTATGACGTCCAGATCGGACATCCTCCCATCCCGTCCTGTTCCCGTGACCCAATCTGGGGAAAGGTCGTGTCATCATCCCCGGTTTATCATTGCCGTCGTTGTTTTTTATACTAGTGGTAGTTTAGCCATATGGCCGTTTTCCGCTTATGTGGGCCATGTGGCTGGATTGACGGACACGGCGTTTGGCTGGCTTGCGGCGATTGCCAACATAGGTGGCCTTGCAGTATGCATTGCAGGTTCGCTGCTAGGCGATGGCAGGATAGCTTTCCGTTTACTGGTGCCCGCTATCTTCCTGACTGCGCTGGCATGTGTCGGACAAGCAGTTCCGTGGAACATTCTCGCGTTCTGTGCAGCTTTCCTGATCAATTATGCATTATGGTTTTTCATCTATCCCAATCTGATCGGTATCGCCTGTCGTATGGACCCGACGGGCAGGCTGGCAACCCTGTGCAGTGGAGCATGGATGATATCACAGGCTAGCGTAACCCCGCTTTCCGGGCTTCTTGGACGCAATGGGCATTTCTTTGATGTTGGGCTGGTGAGCATGGGTAACTGCCTTGTGGCTGCTCTGCTGGTGACCTGTCTGGATGTCACCTACGGCGTGTCGTCAGTTAAGCTCTGAATGTGGCATGTGAGGGTTGTACTCTGTGTCTGCGTGTGCTGACTGTTTTCCCGTTTTTTGAGGGAGACAGACAGATGCGGCGCTATAGTTTACGCGATGACCAGTGGGAGCGGATAAAGGATCTTCTTCCCGGTCGAGAAGGCTATGTCGGCGGCACTGCGGTGGACAACCGTCTGTTCGTGGAGGCGGTGCTGTATCGCTGTCGCGCGGGCATTCCATGGCGCGACCTTCCTGCCCGTTTTGGGGACTGGAAAAACGTGCACCGGCGTCTGCGCCGCTGGTGTGAAAAACGAATACATGATGATCGACAGCACAATTGTCCGGGCGCATCAGCATAGTGCCGGAGCTCTCAAAAAAGGGGCACGGATCAGGCCATCGGACGATCACGAGGCGGGCTGACTACAAAGATCCATGCCATCTGCGACGCTCTGGGCAATCCGGTGGAACTCGGCATCACACCGGGACAGGTTGATCGATTGGCTGATACAGCGCGGGATGACCCCGGTCATCCCGCCAAAACGCAACAGAACGACACGACGGAAAACCGATTTTTCTCTCTACCGCGAACGGAACCCTGTTGAGAGGTTCTTCAATAAACTCAAGCAGTTTCGCGCTATCGCAACCTGAATATCCCCTAGATTTCTGGACGCCTTGGCTCCTAAAAATGAGGACAGGAGGCGTTGATGGGAAAGCCCAATTTCAGTGATGAGTTCAAGCGTGATGCGGTGGCGCAGATTACCGAGCGGGGATATGCGGTAGCGGAAGTTTCGCAGCGGCTTGGGGTCAGCACACATTCGCTGTATGCGTGGAAGCGGCAATTCGCGAGAGTAGTATCGGGCGATGCCGGCAAGGATGCCGAGATCCGGCAGTTGAAGCGCGAACTGGCCCGAGTGACCGAGGAGCGCGACATCTTAAAAAAAGTCACCGCGTATTTCGCCAGGGATGCAAAGTGAGATACGCCTTCATTGCCGAGCATCGCGATCATTTTGGAATTCGGGCGATGTGCCGCTGTCTGGCCGTGCAGCCCAGTGGCTATTATGCTTGGCGGAAGGAGCCGCTGAGCCGACGGGCTTGCGAGGACGTCCGACAGACCACGTTGATCCGTCAGGCCTGGAACGACAGTGGCAGGGTTTATGGCTACCGTAAGCTGCACGATGATCTGCTCGATCAGGGCGAGACCTGCTGTCCGAACCGCGTGGCACGGCTGACAAAATTGGCGGGTATCGAGGCACAAATTGGCTACAGGCGACGGCCAGGTAGCCATAGTGGCAGGCCATCCCTCATAATCGACAACACGCTGGCCCGGCAGTTTGATGTCGAGGCGCCCGACAGGGTATGGATCACAGACATCACTTATATCCGTACCATGGAAGGGTTTGCCTACCTTGCAGTTGTGCTCGACCTCTATTCGCGTCGTGTCGTGGGCTGGTCGATGCAGAGCCGCCAGACCACGGATGTGGTGCTGCAGGCGCTCCATATGGCCATCTGGCGACGAAAGCCCAAAAGCCGGGTGCTGATCCACTCGGATCAGGGCAGTCAGTTTACTAGCATGGACTGGATTGCCTTCATATGGGCTCACAATCTGGAACACTCGATGAGCCGCCGCGGCAATTGCCACGACAATGCTGTAGCGGAAAGTTTTTTCTCATCGCTCAAGCGCGAGCGCATCCGGCGTCGAACTTATAAAACGCGCCAGAAAGCCCGACAGAACGTGTTTGACTACATCGAAATGTTCTATAACCCGGTGCGCAAGCAGGTCAGGAACGGGATGCTGTCACCCGTGCCGTTCGAACAACAGCAGATTTTGAATGCTCAAGGCGTCTAGAAAACTAGGGGCTATTCATTGTACCGGAACGTCACGCCCCTTTCGTCGAACGCGAGGAGGCGGCGGTTCGAGATGGCGACGCGGTGGGTATAGCGTGACAGATAGGCCAGCACCGCTTTTGGACCGGCAAACGGTGGCTTGGCGTAGACGACCCAACGCCTGCTGCGCACAGGGGCGAGATACCGCAGGAAGGCACGGCGGTCTGCCAGAGGGGCAAGCTGCCCCCGGAAGACCAGCCGGTCGGCGTCGAAAAGTGCCAGCAGCCGGGTCAGGAACAGGCGGCGGAACAGCTTGCCCAGCACCCGGACGGGCAGCAGGAAGGCCGGGCGCGATGAGATCCAGCGTTGGCCATCGGGTGAGAGACCGCCACCCGGCACGATCATGTGCACATGGGGATGATGGGTCAGCGCTGAGCCCCAGCTGTGCAGCACGGCGGTGATGCCGATGCGGGCACCTAGGTTCTGTTGACAAAAGGTCTTTTCAGACTGGCCTGGACGTGATTCAACGCTGGTCTTTACGGAGACCTGTGGATGCGTGGCGACCTGACGGACGAGGAATGGGCGATCATTGGCGGCCTGCTGCCGCCTGAACGTGGCCGCTGGTCACGACCGGCACAGGATAACCGTCTGTTTCTCAATGGAATGCTTTATGTCCTGCGTGTCGGTTGCCCATGGCGGGACATGCATGAGCGCTACGGTAAATGGAACTCGGTCTATGTGCGGTTCCGTCGGTGGGCAGAGCAAGGTGTCTGGGACGCTCTGCTGGAAACGCTGGTCGAACTTGGTCTGACCGATGACTGGCAGCACATGATCGACAGCACGGTCGTTCGGGCTCACAGCCAGGCGGCTGGCGCAAAAGGGGGACGCATAAGGAAGGCTTTGGTCGAAGCCGCGGTGGCTTTACGAGCAAGATCCACGCCCGTGCGGATGGTCAGGGACGCCCTCTTGGCTTCGACCTGACGGGGGGTGAAGTTTCTGATTATTCCGGCTCTGATGCCCTATTGGACCTGCCGGTCGTGACACCGCGCCGATTTCTGGCCGATAAGGGGTATGATAGTGACAGGATACGGGAGAACCTGCTTTTTCGAGGCATTCTTCCCGTAATCCCACCGCGTTCAAATCGCACAGCGGATATTCCCTGCGACTTCCGTCGTTATCGGGATCGAAACCGTATCGAGCGGATGTTCAACAAACTGAAGCAGTTCCGACGTATCGCCACACGATATGACAAGACAAGAAAATCGTTCCTCGCCTTTCTTAACCTCGCAGCCGTAAAATTGTGGCTACCATCTTTTGTCAACAGAACCTAGAGGCCGGGGATCGGCGGCGATCGTCATCATCGTCTCCGAGGCGGCCCGAAAGATATCGCCAAGTTCGAGCGAGGCGGACATGACCGTACCACCGACGCTCGGGGATCAGCTGTCGGGCCTCGCCTGCGCCGTCGCCAGGGCTCCCAATGTGTCAGGCGGGCTGGGCATCGCCCGCACAGTGCGGGTGGCGGCCCTGATATAGAGCGCCGTACTGTCGAGACGGGCGTGACCCAGCAGGGCCTGGATCACGCGGACATCGACGCCATCCTCCAGCAGATGCGTCGCAAAACTATACCGCAATGTATGGGGACCGACCCGTTTTCTGATCGACGCGGCATGGGCCGCGGTGACGGCTACACGATGCAGTTGCCGGGTACAGATGGACCTCATCGCATTCTGGCCGGGAAACAGCCAGCCCTGCGGATGCATCACGCCCCGCTGGCGGCCGAGAGCGCCACCTGGTGCTTGAGGCAAGGTGGTCGCATTGAGCAGGCGGGCAACCTCATCGCGGCTCAGCACGACGGGCAGGTTGCGGGGATGTCTGGTGCGAACCAGCTTGCGCGCAAGATCAGGTCGGTCGAGCGTGTAGGTGAAGCAAAATCGCAGCGCCGACACGATGCTGTTCATCGTCGGTATCGGCAGACCGGCCCCGTGCTGCTCGATCTGGAACTGGCGTACCTCCTCGGATGTTGCCGTATGGGGTGACCGGCCCAGATGGGTCACAAAACGACCGACGTCACGGATATAATTGCGCTGCGTCTCCTGGGAGAACCGCTGCACCGCCATGTCATCAGGCAGGCGCTGGCGAAGGGTACTGATTGCGGCAATGCACAGGGAATCTATCATCATCGGGCTCCTTCGGTGGGAAGAAGTCAGAGTGCTTGCTCCAATCAGGACAGTTCCAAATGAAACAGATCGTTCACGCCGTGGTGACAGACTTACACACCGCACCAATCCCGCGCAGCGGATTCGTTCCTCCCCCCCAAAACCGCCTGTCCGCCACGTATTAACCGGACAGGCTGCCTCCGGGAATTAAAGTGAAAATTTCAGCAATACGGAATTTTGATCGGATCATATGACAATCACGTTCTTGTATCCTTGCTATACTACCCCATAGTATGACAAGGATACTCAAGGGTAGTATGTTCGGAGCAAGCGTTTCGTGCCGCACACACCAGTTGAGAAAAAGCACGTTCTGACCCGCGTGCGCCGCATTCGCGGGCAACTTGATGCGTTGGAACAGGCTCTGGAGAAAGGGGCTGATTGCGGTCCGGTACTGCAACAGGTTGCGGCTATCCGAGGAGCAATCAACGGGTTAATGGCAGGTGTTCTTGAGAGCCACCTGCGGGAAGAATTTGTTGAGTGCGCCGGTGATCATGATGCTGCCAGTGGTTCGATCGAGAATGTGGTGTCACTCGTTCGATCCTATCTCCGGTAATGCCTACGACGCTAACTGACAGGTCATTTGGAGAAAAATCATGAAATCACGGGCCGCAGTTGCTTTCGAGGCGGGTAAGCCCCTTGAAATTGTCGAGATCGACGTAGCGCCTCCTCGTGCGGGTGAGGTGCTCGTGCAGATCACGCATACGGGTGTGTGCCACACCGATGCGTTTACCCTGTCAGGGGATGATCCCGAAGGACTGTTCCCGGCCGTTTTGGGTCACGAAGGCGCGGGAATTGTGATCGAGGTCGGGAAAGGCGTAACCAGTGTTGCCCCCGGCGACCATGTCATTCCGCTTTACACGGCGGAATGTGGTGAATGTCTGTTCTGCAAGTCGGGAAAAACCAATCTCTGCATTTCAGTGCGTGCCACACAGGGTAAGGGTGTGATGCCGGATGGTACAACACGTTTTTCCTACAAAGGTCAGCCGATCTATCATTACATGGGGTGCTCGACGTTTAGCGAATACACGGTTGTCGCCGAGGTTTCTCTGGCAAAAATCAACCCCGCATCCAATCCAGGACATGTCTGCCTTCTCGGATGTGGCGTTACAACCGGCATCGGTGCGGTACACAACACGGCTAGGGTACAGCCGGGAGACACGGTTGCCGTCTTTGGATTGGGCGGGATCGGCCTGGCGGTGATTCAGGGAGCGCGACAGGCAAAGGCTGGCCGGATTTTCGCTATTGATACCAATCCGGAAAAGTTCGAACTTGCCAAGGCGTTCGGTGCCACGGAGTTCCTTAATCCCAAGGACTATGACAAACCGATCCAGCAGGTTCTGGTGGAAATGACTGGCTGGGGCATTGATCATACCTTTGAATGTATCGGCAACGTCAATGTCATGCGCGCGGCGTTGGAAGCCGCGCATCGTGGGTGGGGGCAGTCGATCGTCATCGGTGTGGCAGGGGCAGGTCAGGAAATCTCAACTCGCCCCTTCCAGCTTGTGACGGGTCGTTCGTGGCGGGGCACGGCGTTCGGCGGTGTGAAGGGGCGTAGCCAACTCCCGGGTATGGTCGAAGATGCCATGCGCGGCGATATCCAGCTTGCTCCGTTCGTAACCCACACTATGCCGCTCGAAGGTATCAATACTGCCTTCGATCTAATGCATGAAGGAAAATCCATCCGTTCCGTCATTCATTTCTAAGGCGTGTCGTCAGTTAAGCAGGATGATGATTGAGGCGAACTGCACGGCTGAGAGGAAGGTCGATTTCAGTTTATCGTAGCGGGTTGCGATAGCACGAAACTGCTTGAGGTTATTGAAGAACCTCTCAACAGGGTTCCGTTCGCGGTAGAGAGAAAAATCGGCTTCCCGTCGTGTCGTTCTGTTGCGTTTTGACGGGATGACCGGGGTAATCCCGCGCTGTATCAGCCGATCGATCAACCTGTCCCGGTGTGATGCCGAGTTCCACCGGATTGCCCAGAGCGTCGCAGATGGCATGGATCTTTGTAGTCAACCCGCCTCGTGATCGTCCCATGGCCTGATCCGTGCCTCTTTTTTGAGAGCTCCGGCACTATGCTGATGCGCCCGGACAATTGTGCTGTCGATCGTCATGTATTCGTTGTCGTGATCAGCGGCCAGATAACGAAATATCCGTTCGATGACGCCGCTTGCACACCAGCGGCGCAGACGCCGGTGCACGTTTTTCCAGTCCCCGAAACGGGCAGGAAGGTCGCGCCATGGAATGCCCGCGCGATAGCGATACAGCACCGCCTCCACGAACAGACGGTTGTCCACCGCAGTGCCGCCGACATAGCCTTCTCGACCGGGAAGAAGATCCTTTATCCGCTCCCACTGGTCATCGCGTAAACTATAGCGCCGCATCTGTCTGTCTCCCTCAAAAAACGGGAAAACAGTCAGCACACGCAGACACAGAGTACAACCCTCACATGCCACATTCAGAGCTTAACTGACGACACGCCGTAATTCACCGGACGCCATCAAGTCACCCCTCGGCTACATAGAGCCTTTCAACTTCGGCCTGGCTCACATCCAGCGGTAAGGGACGTATCTGTGCTTCTAGAACGTACCCGCCTTGCTCGACATATTCCCGACAGACCATGACGCGCCTTCATAATCGGGCCTGTCCGCCTGATCGGTCGGGTCGGTCGGTTTCACGATCGTACCTTCGCGCGAAGCAACCGGTGACTTCCAGCGTGCTGGAACCGATCCGTAGGGTGCGTAAGGGTCATATAACGCCTGCCGGACCGCTGGGGGCCTGAGCGGGCGGCTTGATGCCGATGTGAGGTTCCCGTGTGAACACCCGGAAACAGCTAGCGCCAGCCCACCTAGCAGGACGACCTGCTTCATGCTTTCCGCCCGCTGAGCATTGCAGTTTCTTTTTCAAGTTCCGCTATGCGGGCTTTCGCCTGTTTCAGACCTCGTTCAAAAAAATCACGCTCTCGTTCTACTCCAGACGCATAGTCGCTGAACTCATCGCGGTTTTGTTCATACTTGACTGCGGCGCTCTTCCAATGTTGGGCATCTGCCTGAAGCCGCATGATCTCCTGCCGCAAGGCCTCGTTCTGGCGTACAACGGCGTTATAATCTGCAACCGAGATGGCGTTGTTCGCCATTTTTTCCGTTGCGCGGCGGATGCGGATAAGCTGGTCATAATCCCAAATATCACCCATAGCGCCTAACCTTCCTCGCGACCTGAAACCATAAGATGGGACTGCGTTGTTGAATCCAGCCCCTTTGAACCGGAAGCAGCAGACTTCTCTTCGTTTGCCCCACCGCTTGCGGCACCGGAAATACTATCCTGCAACAGACGCGCGCCTTTTTCCATATGCGGTTCCAATGGCTGCGTTGTGCTGTCAGAGAAATTATCACTATCGACACGGCTCATTGCGTTCATGCCCGCCATGGCTGGTAGATGATGCGGCAACGTGGAGATCAGCCGGAAAGACATGACAGCCAGTGTCATCTCCGTCGTGACATACATGGCCAGCATCACCACGATCCCGACGAAGTTGTCCAGCAGGTAACCCTGAGCAAACACGAAGCTGGTTGCCACGGAGAAGCTTTTCATCAGAAGCCAGGACATCGCGGAAAAGATCGTGTAGCTCAGGATCAGTCCGATCACCATCATGGAGGGCCGGAAGATGATGGTGAACAGCACCTCATATCCCCGGATGCCCTTGCCATGCAGGCCCTCGCCTTCGAACACCATATGCGCCAGCATCCATAAGGGCACGGCTATGACCGCCTCGATCACGAGGATCATCCAGCCACCGACACCCGCGATCCAGTAAAGATAGGGGGTCATGGGCAGGACGTAAGCCAGCGTGACACCGGGAACCAGCAACATGAATGATCCCGCAAAAATCGGGGTCAGGAGCGCGCTGATCGCGCCACTGAACACCATCGCGGATGCAGCTGCGACACCTTCTTCCGGCTGACCTGTCACAAATCCGGCTACGGCCGCCGCACCGGATGCGGTCTTGCTCGCGCCTATGGCGGCCATGCCCATGACGGTCAGGGCAATATGAATGAGCAGGTGCCCCAGCGTAATCATGCTGGCCAGAGGGTCGGTCCATCCCGACCCGCCGCCGCTGACCGGGTTGCTGGTGTTAACGCCGGAACTTGGGGCAATCATTTCGTTGAGGATCAGGGTAAAGACATTCTCGTTGATCCCGAGGGCGCGCGTAATCTGGCTCAGCAGGGAATCTGGTGAACTGCCGATCCGTCCCCGTGCGAACATGCGCGGCGCGCCATAGGGCGCGCTGGCCTGATCGGCGGTGATGATGCTGTCTTCCTGCTGGGCAAGGTAATCGCCGATTGCCTGTGCGAACGGGGTGATGTCATCTGAAAGATACCGGCCCAGTCCCGTCCATGCCGGTGCGGTGATGGTGGGCCTGAGAGACGAGAAAGCGAGGATTTCCGAGTTCAGGCTGGCAATTTCCAGATAGTAGGCGCCCAGCCCGCTCCAGCCGAGATTCTGTAAAGCCGTAACGCCGGCATCGGCGCCCGACCCGTCGGCCGCCGAACGGATTGTCGAGACCGCGCTGGATGCGATCGAGGACAGCGCACTGGAATAGGACTGCGTATTGGCGACCAGAACGGCATCAAGCGACCGGAGTGTCGAAACATTCCTTGTCTGCCACAGGGTGGCGGCGATGCCCTGCATGGGGCCACGGATATTGCTGATCAGGTCAGTCAGGGCCTGCTGCTGCGGCGGGGCAAGAGAGGAAAGATCGACATATGGCGCGAGGGCGGATGTCGTAAGACCCACCGACGAGGTCGGAACCTGAAAGGTTATGCTGCCACATGGCGCGGCAGCGGTCTGTTCGCCTTCAGCAAGGTTATAGGAAATCGTGATCCTGCCAGACCCATTATTCTGCACACTCGGTGCCGGGATGAGCGCACTGTTATTCGAAGCGTTGTTAACGATGGCACGACAGAGTTCGCTCGCCATTACGCTGAAAATGATTTCACGGGTGGCGGGCGCCATAGGCTGCGCCAGCGGCAGAGCATCCGGACCGACGGCCCTGATCGTAAGATTCTGAAGGTTACGTGCCATGCCTATCGCCGATTTGGAGGCGAGCAGGACCAGATCCTGACCGGTCGAGAAACCACCGAAGGTGCTTATCGGGCTCATCATGATAAGTGCCGTCGCCACACGCACCGGAACCCAGCCGTTGAAACTGGCAGAGAATATCTTGCCGCTTTCAGCGGTACGGTGGATCTGCATGACTGTGGCATAGGAGATCCATGCCGCGACGATCAGCATGACATAGGCGGAAAAATACGAGAGCATCGTTCCCGTTGTGGTCTGGGACGAACTGCCCATCGGGAAAATGCTGTCCAGCACGCGCCCGGTCCAGTCATCCCCGGCTGCCAGATCGCTCCAGGTTACGTCGGATGCCGTGGTATCGGCATGGGCGCTTCCTGACAGGAGCAGATAGCCTGCCAGGAACACGAAAGCCATCAGCCAGAAGCCGCTGACCGGGAGCGGGCGCGTGTGGATCAAGGCTCAGCGCTCCATGGACGGGCTGCTGTCACGTTCGCGCTGCTGCCCGAAGATACGTTCGAAATGCGCGCGAAACTTCTCGACCAGTCGTTCGACCAGCCCCCCTATGTCCTGCAGGAAATTCCTGCCAGCCTGCTCGCCCGGGACTTTTTCGAGTTCCAGGCCGAGGGCGGCGACATTGCGGGTCGTTTCCATGACCGGCGCCTGCTCCGATGCGCCACGTTCGCGTGATTCCTCATCCAGTCGCCTCGTGGCCGTGCGAAGCTCGATGCCGGCCTTATGAAGTTCGTTCCGTGCCGCAACAAAGTTCGGGTTGCGCTGGCAGATCGTGTCATATTCCTGACGCAGTTCGCCGAAGGGGCCGTCCGCTGTCATGCCCGCAATCACAGCAGGAACCGTTTCCCCTGATGTGCGGGCAGCGGTCTCGATACGCTCGAAGAAACCTGTCTCTTCGCGACGGAGAACGCCCAGCCGGTCCCTGACCGTATCCATCGCGGTCGTCGTGTCGGCGATCATCTTGTTGATCCGGCTCTCATCCCGCTTGCCCTTGAAGTTCCTGCCCCACTCTCCGATAGCGGCAAACGGCGATGGTGTGGCTGCTGGCGCAGTTTGTTGAGTGTTCTGAGGCGTCGCAGAAGGTTTGGTCTTCGCTTGATCGGGACTATCTGGCGCTTGAGTGTTGTTCGGAACATTAACTCGTTGAGGTCTGGCCTCTCTAGAAGGTTGTTGTTGTTCGGCTTCGTGTGCTGCCCGCTGATCTTGCATCCGGGCGCGATCTTCCCTCTCTTGGTCGGTAGGACGCTCTGTGTTTGCCGCCTTTTGTTGCACTTTATGTTCGGCTGCATGTGCAGCAGCGTCGTCATGCATTTGCTCGGGCACCTCTGCCGTGCCTAGTTCATGATCGTTGTCTCTGCCCATCTCTGTTTTCGTATCGTTTGATAATGGTTCGCCAGAATGGGCGGGTTCAGATTCTTCCTGCGATGCCTCGGGCTTCCCGGCCTGCGCTGGTTCCTCACTTTCAAACGCTGGGGCAAATCCCGGATCTCCGGCTTCCGACGGAAACGGATCCGCCGCAGGTGGTTCGGGCTCGGCAACGGGTTCGGGTGCCGGCTGGCTCCGGACGGACTGTTCAGCCATCGGCTCAGGCGCAATATCCGGCTGCACCGGTGGGGGTGCCGCTTCGCGCGCCGTGACAGGCGTTCCCAGCGACATCTGCACGCGCTGCACCAGATGCTCGGCCGCCATCCGGGCCATGAAGGAATCCTGCTGTCCGGGCGTCAGCCGTGCCGTTTCCATCGCGACCGACCGGATATCCGTAATCAGCGCATGGTCATGCAGTGCGGCGGTCTGCTCAAGGGCGGCCCGGATCTGCGGGTTTTCCAGCCCTGGACAGGTGGATGCGAGCTGCGCCATGCCTGCGGTCAGGAAGGGCGAGACGGCCGGGGCCTGACCCGTGCCACTGAATTTCTGCCAGTCCTGCACCAGCCATGCGACCTGCGTGCAGAAACGCGGATCGTTTTCAAGCGCCGGGTTTTCAGCAAGGCGCTTCTGAAGGTCTGCGAGTTCCTTCGCAAGACCGCGTTCGTTCTCCGGAATGGTGCGCTGCTGCGCATCCAGACCGGCAAGGGCCGTTCCGATAAAACTCCGGGGGGTCGTTGTCTGTGACATATGATCCTCAGTTGCTGGAAGTGGACGGGACAGGCATCGGGGAAGTCCGGGGCCTGCGCTGTTCCGCCGCAATGGAGAGACGCGCCGCTTCGGCGAGGGCACGAGCCTGCTCAAGCTTGAGCTGCTGCCACATCAGCCAGTTGCGCTGCGCATCAAGGAGGGCGATCTGGATCAGGACCGACTTGTCGCCGGGCATGGCCTGAAGGTCGCCCTGCCAGTCCGTGCCCGCGTATTTGCGGTTGACTTCAAGCTCGGTGGCTTCCCACTGGCTGCCGGTGTCGGTCTGCGTGATGCCCTCACGCTGCGCTTCGGCTTTCTGCGCGGCGGAAAGGGTGACCGTCCCGGTGTGCCAGCTCAGGACATCATCACCGATCCTGTGCGCAAGCGAGATCGCCGCATTATATCCCCTGCGCTGTGGCAGGCTCTGCTGCCCTTCCGTGGTGTTCAGGGCGCTGCCCCGCAGGGCTGCGGGCGCCACAGGCTGGATCAGGGTGGTTTCGTAATCGTTTGCGCTGTCGATCGCGTTCTGGTCCGCATAGACCGGTGGGGTCAGAAGGCTGGACGCATTCTGGTCGGCGGCCTTTATGCCGGCTGACGCCAGCGAACAGATCCCGGCCTCGGCTTCGGCGTCGTCGCAGTATTTCGAGAAGTGGTGGGTATTGTTGGCCTGTGCCGCCTGTCCTCCACCGGCCCATGACGGGGTGTTCCGCGCACCCCGTGTGCGTTCATCCTTCGCCTGATCCAGAGCGGCTGCAACATCCATCGCGTTATGCGCCGCAACGACCGCCGACTGCCCTCCTTCGAGATTGAGACAGTCCTGGCGGTTTACCGCATGGTCGTCGCGGATCTGCGCATTGCGTACATCACGGGCCAGTCGGGCCTGCACCAGGTTGTTCGCATCCGATATCTGTTCCTGCGCCCCGACCTGCGCCTTCATATAGTTGCTGATCTGGGTAAAACCGTCACCGAGCGAACCATTGATGAGTCCCAGCGATTCATTGAGCACATTCTTCGTCGTAGTGACGACCGAGTTCATCGCACTCTGCAGGGCCGTGATGGCGGCTATGATCGGCCCTTCATCAATTCCAAACAGCGCATAGGCAGGGCGGGGGGCCAGCATCATGCCTGCGGCAAAGCAGGCGGATGCGAGCAGGACGCCACGCAGCCGCTTCATTGGGTGATCTCCGAAATGCCGGAGCTGGTGCCTGCAAGCTGGAGCGAATAGCCATCGGGAAGCTGGGAACCTCCCGTGACGTCCCACGAGCTGTTGCCACTGGTATTCGTGGCCGTGCTGATAAGCGCGTCACCGCCACCCCCGAAATTCAGCGAGGGACAGAACGCGCCCGCCCCCAGCCCGAGATCGAAATTGTTATCGAGGCCGGTTACGGTCAGGCCGCACTGTGCCGCCCCTTCAAGGTTCTGCCACACGCTGGTCAGCTCCGAGCACACCTTGCCCATGGTCGCCTGTGCGATCGAGGCCACGTTGAGCCCGTTAGTCAGCACATCCAGTCCCGCGCCATTGAAGAAACTGCCCAGACAGGTGAACTGCGTAACTGATTGCGGCTGGTGGATCGTCGTATCGTCCGCTTTCATCTGGGCGGCAGCACCTGTCGCCGCGGACTGGATCAGGGTTTCGCACCCCGTGGCCGAAGCCCCCATGGCCATACGGGCATGAAAGGCCAGACAGGCCATCGCCACGATCCCCGCATACGCAGTCCGTTTCATGCGCCGGGTTCCGGCATGGCACGGGCGCTGCTATCGCCATGACCGTTAGCAGCCGCCTCTCTCTGGCGGTCCGGCGCGAGGACTTCGCGGGCACGCCCGGCATCCAGCCATTCCGGCAGGCGGCTCCCCACAGTACGATCTTCCTGATGATCCATAACTGGCTCCGACAGACGTTATCGTGCCGAGGATAGGTCGGGCGGTTGTGGGTCCGGGCAGGCGCGAGGACGCACATCGCCTTCGCTGCCAGACTCCATGTCCAGCCGCATGGATACATTCCACCCATGCGCGCAGTACATGGCAGGTACGACATAAAATCTATCGAACGCAAATTCGTTATTATAACTAGGGATTTTAGAACGAAAGAATTACTGTCCACGACTGCGAACCAGGGCGATTATGCGTGCAAAGCTGTTATTCACCGTGTAATGTAACGAACATATTCACTATTGATTACCCATCAGGAGGGTTCTGGTGCGATCTTCATTAATAACAGGAAGCGCATTTTCCCGTTTCTATCAGGACCCGTTCGCTCCTGTATTTATCCCTTCCGCCATTCCCTTCGTGCGGACTGGTACAGACGGCAGGTTCCCCGGTAACGGCAGGACCGGTCGCACGGCGCGCTGGAGCGCGGATGAAGAACGGTACGTGGTATTAAGGTACCCAACGCAGGTTACGGTGAAATTCATCGCCAGCGTCACCGGGCGTACAATCCAGGCCGTACGCGCCAAGGCATTACGCCTTGGCCTGCGTCGACCGTTGCGCGGTCGGGCGGCTGACGCCGCCTCTGCTCATGACGCCCCCCCCCCCCCCCCCCCGCATTTTTCGATCACAAATTCAGGTATCCATTTAAATAAACTTGACTTTTCCGGCCTGGTTTCACGGAAACAAATCTGGTCGCGCGATCTGGAATGACCGGGCCGTCACCCACCTTGCGGAACTGTGGAAGCGCCTTTACAGCCCCACTTTCATTGCAGAACTTCTTGGCCTGTCACCCAAGACCGTAGGTGAAGCAGCACGTCGTGCTGGCCTTCCCGCACGAACCGGCCTGTCCCTGCTCAATAGCTGTCCGTCCGACGATCCGTTTGCCATTCCCGCAAACAGCACGGTAGCCGGTCAGATGATCAGAAAAATCTGCCGCGTCACCAGCCGCATCTTCTTCGTCTCCCCGCGTGACCAGAAAACAGTCCATTGCAGCCTTCTCGGCCGCAGGCGCCTTGCCACATATGCGGCCGGGTTCGCCTGAATATGACCAATAGCAGGCAGGCAATTACACGGCGTCTACTTGATCCGGCATTCGGGCAACTGTTGATGGGCAGGCTTGCCATCGGCCTTATTGCCAGCACGGCGCTCAACCTTGGACTGGCGATCTGCCTATTCGTCGCCATCACCCATCCACCCCGCGTGCGGCATATCTATCACGACCCGTTCGGCAAGCCGCGCGAGCTGCTCGTCACCGATGAGCCCTATTTTACGGATGCGCAGGTCACAAACTGGGCGACCGAGAAAGTAACAGGTCTCTATACAATCAATTTCCTGCAATACGCGCAGCAGCTTTCATCCTATGCGCAGTATTTTACCGCCGCCGCGTGGAATACATGGCTCGACGCGTTCCGCAAGCCCGGAAACATCGAGTTCATCAAGGCAAGACGGGTCATGCTGACCGCCACCCCGAAATCCGCGGCCTCCATCAGGTGGGAAGGTAAAACGCCGAACGGCGATTACGAATGGCATGTCCATTTCCCGATGTATCTCAGATGGGAGAACGGAAGTGGCTCGAAGACCGACCAGCTTTCGGTCGATGTCATCATCCGCAGGACAAATGACCCGCTTCATCCCGACGGACTGGTCATTGCCGAGCTGAACGCGCCCCGCGCCAGTAATGGCGGTGACTGAATGCGCTCCTGTCGTGCGGTATTGCTGGGTCTGCTGCTTGCAACAGCCCCGGTTCCGGCTCAATGGCACAGTCTCAATCCATGATGACAGGAACGCATATGTCGATCCTGTCTACTCAGGCACCCTGCCGCCGCCACCTGATGCGGTAAATACGCTGCATAACCGGTTTGACGCAGGACAGCGCGCGCTGGATGGCGTGGATGATCCCCATCGTATCGTTGTGCCGGTGTCACGATCCGTGACGGTCGCCCTGGCCGCTGGCGCGCAGATCAATATCGTGCGGATTGCACAGGACTACCCGGCCTCCATCACGTTCCTCGACGAAACCGGTCAGCCATGGCCGATCGCATGGGACATCGCCAGTAACAAAAATGGTGGCTGCGACCAGGACGGTGCAGGGCATAATACCGCCGTGCGCCCGGTTGGCATCAATGCCTGCGTGCCCGAGCCGGGATCAAACGTCCTGCAGCTGACCCCGGTGACACGCTACGCCCATGGCGGCGTTCTCGTGAGCCTGAAGGGTGCGCCAAAGCCCATCAGTTTCATGATCGTAGCCGGTACAGGCTCCTATGACGCCGATCTTACGGCGCGCATCGCCGCACGCGGCCCCAATGCCCGCGACCGGCCCAGTGCGGGGCCGGAAATCCCGGCCACGGGATCGTCGTTCTTCAACGCCATGCTCGATGGCACCCCGCCTGCGGAAGCCGTGCCGCTTCTCGTATCCGGGGGCGACCCCGATCGCGCGCGCGCATGGCAGTACGACCACCACATCTATCTGCGTACAAACTACGACGTGCTGTCGCCCGGCCCGACCGGACATGAGGAACAGTATGGCTACGTGGTCTACGAGATCCCCGAGACACCGGAAGTCCTGGTGAATAACGGGGCCGGTACGCAGTCCTTCCCCCTCCATCTCGCTAAGGACGGCCCGTGAACGACCAGCCTGCTCCCCCCAAAACCCGGTTGCGCGCAAGCTTTGACGACACACGGCGCGTCGCAGGGTATCTGGTGGTCCTGATCGGGGTGGTTCTGGCCGGCCTGTATTTCATCTTTCATGTAGGCCAGAAGGACAGGCCGCACTCTTCCAGCGTCAAGACCCCGGCACTGGCCGCACCTGCAGGCGGTGACAACCAGTCATCCCGCCTTGATGACATCACCAGCCAGCAGGAACGGAAAAACGCCGAAGACGCTGCGCGCAGGAACCAGTCCTACACCGCTGCCCTGACCGGTCGCGACATTCCCAAAGAGCAGCACATCGCCGAACTGGGCGACCTGCCCGGCACGGGAAAACCCCAGCCTCCAGCACCCGCCAGCGCCCCGCCGACACCTGCTCCGCCGCCTCCTGCGGCGCCTGTGGCACCCGCGGCGAAGCCAGCTTCGACACCACCCGGGACGGCAGCGGCGGACGACCCCTTCAGTAGCGCACCTGCGTCATCCCCGGCTGTAGCACACGGGGCACATCGCATGGAGGCACACGAAGCGGAGCCAGCCATCAGTCTGGCCGCCCAGGCCGAACTGATCGCGGCATGGTCCGGACATGGTTCCACCCTTGAAATGATGCTTCCGGATAATGACAGCCCGCGCACGGCACGCAGGGGCAATACGATTGCAAGTGCCAGCTCTACGGCCGGGACGCGATCGGACGCAGCACGGGATGTGGACAGCATGGGCGGTGGCGCGACCCGGACGTCCTCATCAGGCGGCACGGATCCGTCTGCGCATGCGGGCGGAAAGCTCCTGCTGGCGGCGGGACGCGGCGTCTATGGCCATTCGGTCATCACCTCGAACAGTGATCTGGGTAGCGAAGTCCTCGTGGAAATCGACTCAGGCCCGTTTGCGAAAGCCCGCATAAGCGGGGCGCTGGAAATGAAAAACGACCGGCTCATCATCAAGTTCAATCGCCTCATGATCGGCGATGCCGCCCCGCTCCAGGTGTCCGCCTACGCCGTCTCCCCCAAAACGGCGGAAACAGGTGTCGCGTCCGAAGTGAACGAACACCTCGCCACACGCATCATCCTGCCCACGGCCGCGGCCTTCGTCGAAGGTCTCGGCAACGCGATGATGAGCGCAAACACAACGTCATACACCGGGGGATACGGGGTCAGCGCCTTCACCCATCTCAACCTTGCCCAGCAGATGGGTGCCGCGGGCGGTCGCATGGGACAGGAACTCTCG
>NZ_CP036405.1:0-221732 GCF_004348195.1 Komagataeibacter saccharivorans
CAGGTCACGGAAGTAGGTTTTGCGGAAATCGAGCGTATCGGAATCCTTTTCCGAACCCAGACGCGCATCGTCGAGTTCCAGTTCGATTTCTTCGTCAATATCGTCAAGAACCTCCTCCCGCAGGCGGTTTCTTTCCCATGCTGATCGTGTGGTGTCAGGGCTGACGGTCATGGCGCAACCTATCCTTGTTACTGTTCAGGCTATAAAGGGGCCGGGACGATGGAACCCGTTGGGCATGAAGCGTGCTGGTCGATATGGGGCAGGGGCGCGGCGTTTATGTCGCCCATCGTGCCCTGCCTGTTCAGGCAATCCCGTTGCAACGCGAAGATGTCCCATGTCATCAGAACCGTTGCTCACTCCCCGCACGCGATGACCATGCGCCGGCCTTCAGATCCGCCATCCATTGTGCAGCAGGCGTTTCATCTTCCATGGCATGCGCCATCAGCATGTCATCGGGCTCCGACCGGTCGGGATCAGGCAGCACGAACTGCCCGACCAGCGCGTTCAGTTTATGGCTTTCATCCACGATGCTTCTGGATGTGGCGCTGAACTGTTCGGCCACGGCGGCATTCTGCTGCGTTGCCCCGTCCAGCGATGCGATGGCGGTATTGATCTCATCCAGACTTACGGACTGCTCGCGCGATGCAAGGGCGATCGCATCGAGGTTCCCGCCCATGTCGGCAATGAATTTCACGATGACACGCAGGGCTTCGCTACTGTCGCGGACGCGGCTGGAACCTTCCTGAATGTCGGATGCGGTGCTGAGAACCAGCGCGCGGATGTCGCGGGCGGCTTCCGTGCTTTTTTCGGCAAGGGAGCGGACTTCACTCGCCACCACCGCAAAACCCCGCCCGACTTCGCCCGCGCGTGCGGCCTCTACACTGGCGTTCAGGGCCAGTATGGTGGTGTGGAATGCGATGTTGTCGATCATTTCCAGGATGGAGACGATCCGTTTGGACCCTTCCTCGATACGCTGCATGGCGCTGGCGGTCTCATCGGTGATCCGTGCGGAATCCGATGCGGTTTCGCGTGCCTTGATACCGATCTGGCGTGCGGTGTCCGAACGCTGCGCCGACTGCGCGACACTTTTGGCAATGCCCGCCACGGCTGCTGCCGTCTGTTCCAGCGACGCCGCTTCCTGCGCCGTTCGCCGGGCGAGGTGTTCGGCCCCTGACGCCATTTCCTGTATGCCGTCATCCACCGTGTGGACGGAACTGGACATGGCGGAAAAGGTATTGGCCAGTTGGGCCAGTGCTTCATTGAAATCGCGGCGAAGCGGCTCGAATTCCGGGGAAAACGGGGTTTCGATCTGGAAGGAAAGATCGCCACCCACCATGCGTTTGAGCGCATCGGCCATGCCGCCCGTCGCCTGTTTCAGGCGGGCGCGGGCATCTGCTTCCGCCTTTTCGTGAATGGCTCGGCGGTTGACTTCGGCCTGTTCGCGTTGGTGTTCGGCTTCTTTCTGCAGGGTTTCAGCGCGGATCGTGGCACTGCGGAAGACTTCCAGCGAGCGTGAGATATCGCCGATCTCGTCTCCCCTGCCGCCATAGGGGAAGGCAAGTGTGGTGTCACCCGCCGCAAGCTGCTTGATGGCGGCGTTGATTTTCTTCAGCGGGCGCAGGATGTTATAATAAACGACCAGTACGGACGCCGCCAGCACCAGGAACAGCACCAGATACGCCCCGTAAACGCGTTGCAGCGTAAGGCCGTAGGTTTTTTCCGCTTCGCGGGCGTATGACCCGGCACGTACCGTATTGATGGTTGTCAGGGATGACAGCGTGGCGGACATGGCCTGCTGTTCATCCAGAAGCCGCGCATTGGTGGTTGCCGTAGTGCTGCTGTCGGTGGTCGGGTTCGGGTGTGCGAAGGTTTCGGCATGGCTTGCGCGGTAATTCTGCCATTGTGTGCGCAGGTTATGGAAAAGCGTTTCTTCCTGACGGGAACTGACCAGCGGCGCATAGGCTTCGATCGCATCCGTTTCGCCCTGTGCGATCGGCCCGATCATGGCTTCAAGCCCGGCAACGGCTTCGGGGCTGGTGGCGGCAAGCTGGTCGCTTTCGGTGGAACGGAATGCCCGGAGCTGCTCGCCTATCGTGCCAATGGCGCGGATACTGGCCAGTGATTTATGGTTGATCTGGTCTATGTGGCTGTTGACGCTGGTAAGGCCCCGGATTGAGCAGATACCCGCCGTAATGCAGGCGGCTGCGACACAGATCTGCACAAGACCTATGGAAAATTTAATACTGAAGGATTTCAAATATCACCTTTGGCCTTGCGGGGTATTATTATTCCATAAAACATGCGTGCGTCATGTAATTCAGGTGGATAGGTAAAAGTTACTGCGCATACTATGTAGTATCGTGGGGTCTGGCATAGCGGAAAAATGTTAAAGTTTTATGTCACCCGCCCTATCAGTGGACGGAAGGGGGCGCGTCGCCTGTCCTGACCCCGCGCATGGCGTAACCACCTGAATAACGGGGCGGATCGCCTCGTGCCCCGCCCGGTATAATGCTGGCTTTTCCGGTTCAGAAACTGGCCTTCAGATCGGCCACATAGCTGCGCATGGGAAAGGGATGATATTCATAATAACGGGCGTTATTGATGTTATCTATGCCCGCATCCAGCGTAAGCGGACCATGCACCCGCCAGTGGGCATGGACATCCACCACCAGAAATTTGTCAAAAGCGCCAAAAACATGCCCGACCCGGTCGGTGTTATCCAGCGTGGAATACATCCTGCCCTGATAGTGCAGTGCCGCCGACAGATCGAGGCACGGCGTCGCATGCCATGTGGCCTGAAACGTATCGCGCCAGTCCGGCACGTAGGGCACATGCTTTCCTGTCGCAATCGTGCCGGTCGCACTGTCAAAACCGGGATCGGACAGGATGCGGGAGTCCACATAGGTAACGCTGTTCGACAGATCGAACCCCGGAAACAGCACATTATGCCGTTCGGCCACGAATTCCACGCCGCGGTTGCGTATGGAGGTCACGTTCTGGACCGTGGTTGTGTAGATGCTGTTGATCAGGGTGCTTTGCGAAATAAGGGCGTTGCGCGTGTTTTCCTGAAACAGCGACAGGCGCAGGCTGCCATTGCGGGTGTGGCGTTCGACCATGACCTCGCCCGAAAAGACCTGCTCGGGTTTTAGATTGGCGTTCGGCACGGCGTAGGTGCCGCCGGTGGCGACGATCTGGTACAGTTCTGCAACCGTGGGGTAGCGCCATGCCTCCCCGAATGAAATTTTGGCATCCCATCTGCGGTTGATCTGCCATGCCAGCGTGGCCTTGGGCGAAAAATTGGTCGCGTGTTCCGGTGGCTGGCGGGTGGCGACCTTACCAGCCAGGTTGAACCCGTCGGATGCACGCCAGAACTCAAGCCTGCCGCCAATGGTCAGGCTCAGCCGTGGCGCGAATTTCCATGCTTCCTGCGCCCATAGCGCATAGGTCGTTGTCCGCCCCTGACCGCTGGCGTAAAGCGTACCATTGCCCATGGCGGGGGAGGAGCGCCAGTTATCGGTATTGTAGGTCGGGTTTCGCAGGTCGTACTGGTCACGATGCGCGCCAAAGCTGAGTTCATGCGCACCACCTGCGCCTGTTGGCCGCCAGATGCCCTTGATATCCGCCGTGGTCCAGCCTGAACCGTCCATGCGCGTGATATAGCCACCGGGCGTAAATCCTGTATTGCCCGTCACGCCCGCCGGATTGCGCTGCATGTCCTGCAGGTAGTCGTAATCCGTAAAGATGGCTTCGCCGTCCCAATGGCCTTTCGTGCTGGTTTTCAGCGCGACCGTGTTCATAAGGTGTTCTTCATTATAGGTGTAGGTATCATTGGCGAAACCTGACACGCCCCCGAATGTGGGTGTGCCGGCCTGCGTGGTCAGATAGGTTTGGGCACGTGCGCGGGTCTGGTTATTCCACAACCCCACCATGTAGTTCAGGTGCAGCCAGTCCGTGAAATCATAGTTCAGCCGCAGGGTCAGGTTATCCATCGTGCTGTGTTGCAGGCCACCTGCGCCCATCACATCGGCGGTCGAACCGGTCTTGCTTTGCGATGCGATGCCGCCTGTCGTGCCCGTGGGCATGGAGGACGCGGTGACATAAAATAGCGGTTCGCTGAGGCTTTCTTCCCGGTTTGCGCTGAACAGCCATGACAGGCGGCCACGCCTGTCACCCAGAGTGACTGCGCTGTTGGATGAACCGTAATTCCCATGGGTTTTATAGGCGCCATAGGTCTGCACGCTGCCGGTCTGCTTTAGCGTTGCGGTAAAATGGTCCGGCATGCGCGTGGTGATCAGCACCACGCCGCCCATGGAATTGCCCGGATATTGCGCGGCAAAGGGGCCATAGAGCATATCGACCCGTTCGATCTGTTCGGGGGCCACCATGCCCCAGCGCGGTGCGCCGTTCGTATTGTTATTGGAAATCAGCGCTGAAATCGGCGCATCGTCCACATAGACCAGACTGCGGGCGCTGGAATTGACGCCCCATGTGCGTGTTTCCAGCGTGGCCTGCGTGTCGCCATTGCTGCGTTTGCGCAGGAACAGGCTGGGCATGTAGCGCAGCGCATCCTCGGTATCGACAATGTTTATGGTGGCCGAGATCTTCTGCCGGTCGATGCCTGCCGTGGTCTGGGGCAGGGCGAAGCGCCTTATGTCCGGCGCGCCTTTGTGTCCTATGACTACGACGGTTTCCGCCTTGCCCGCCATGGCGGCAGGCGTTCCGGCAGGGTGTTGTGGTTGGTCCGCTCCGGTCCGTATGGCGGGCTGCGGATCGGGTGAAGGCGCGACAGGTGTAGCGTATGCCGCAATGGCGTGTGGGGAAAGCATCAGAAGGGCCAGCGTTATCGAACGCCCGCCCGCCCCGCGCGTATGACGCGGGGATGCCGTGTGACCTGACATGATTTCTGTCCTGAACTGACCGGGAAAAGCCAGCAGGATCTGATTGCGCGGTTCCGCCGGTTTTGACACGCACCCTGTCGGACCGGTGCGAATGCACCATCTGACTGCGTGAAAATCCGTAGGGAACCGGGTCATGCCCGCTGGCCTGCAAGCCACGCAGTCCGGCCGGGGTTTCCCCGGTCGGGCGCGGCGCGAAGGTTCAGGCAGGCATGGGCGGGCCGCGCAATGGCGGCAGGATACGGCAGGCACGACCGGGCGGCGCGCGGGGTTGCACGCAATGCCGTAGCGGCTGCACCCACCGTATGGACGCAATTGGCACGAACGGGGTGACGGCCTGCAGAATGGCCGCCACATGCAGCAGCGGACAGAGCGGGCAGGCGCCGTCATGATGATGATGGGTTGCGCGGCAGCCTGCATCATGCACCCCGTGGCGCATATGGGCCATGGTGTGGGACATGGTCTGTCGCGTCGTGTCGCATGCGGCCACTGGTGCGTCGGGCGCAATGTCGATACCGGTCAGCCGCTGGATGGTAAGGCGTGGCGCTTCACCGGGCACGGCCTGGTTCTGGACCAGCATCTGCCCCATCAGGCCAATCAGCGCGATGGCGATGACAAGCCAGCGTGCCGTTGCCGACCGTGCCACAGGATGGATCGCGCGCGCCATCAGGTCAGACCATGGTCCTTGTGCATTATTCCCGCGCGGATACTCCATTGCCGGGCGCTGTCTGTCAAACGGTTGGTGCGCGACCCCTGCTGGTCCGGGGTAGGAAGCCGTCTAATTAACGATTGAAAACGTAACATACCATTTTATCAACAATTATTAATAGTGCTTTGGTTGACTACGCACGTTCTGTGTGGTTTTATCATCGGGCAGGCGGAAGGAACGCGAAGCCGTCCCTTCCGCCATCGGTCCGGCTGACGCCAGCCATATGGGGAATAAGGGAATGCCGTTATTTTCAGGTCAGAGAGCGCCGGATTTCGAAGCCACAACCACGGCGGGTCGCATCGGTTTTCATGACTGGCTTGGCCCTGCGTGGGGCGTGCTGGTCACCCACCCGGAAGATTTCCGTCCCACAGTTACACCCCTGGCGGGTCTGCCTGACGGGGCGGTGAAGCTGCTGTTTCTTTCATCCATGCCCATTTCCGAACATGTCCACCCCATCGCCGCCGGACAGTTCCATACCGGGGCCACCGTCTGCCTGCCCGATGAAGCGCAGGCCATCCGTGCGCTGTATGCGGGCGACACCGGCGATGAATGGGATGCGCCGGTGCAAGAACATGCCGTGTTCTTCATCGCGCCGGACAGGACGGTCCGATCCCGCGTTTCCTATCCGCCTTCGACCGGACAGGATCTGGGGGAGATCATCGGACTGCTTGATGTATTCCGCACCGGCATGGTGTCCGCCATGGGCAATGACGCCCGCATGGCGGCGGCTTAGGCAGGGATCGCGCCATGGAACTTTCTTCTTTCCGTCATGACGGGCCTTTCATCGCACATCCGCCACCGTCAGATGCCCGGTGGGATGCGACAGCGGTGGCGCATGGGGGTCCCGACACGGGGCGGCTGATCGGCCAGCTTCGTACCCTGCTGGCCCCGTATGATGTGGTGATCGTGCCGGGGCTGCATAATTCAGCGGCGCGGCACTGGCAGTCGCGGTGGCAGGACCTGCTGGACGCGCGGCGCGTGGCGCAGGATGACTGGGACTATCCCGGTTATGAAAGCTGGGTCCGGGGACTGGAGCATACGCTTTCCACCTGCACGCGACCGGTGATCCTGATCGCCCATAGCCTTGGTTCCATTCTGGTGGCCCGCTGGGCGGCGGCGCAGGCCGGGCGCACGAAGGTTGCCGGGGCGTTTCTGGTTGCCCCTGCCGATATTGAATCCCCCCGCGCGATGGCGGTGGAAGGGATGCAGGGTTTCCTGCCCCTGCCGGAACAGCCACTGCCCTTTCCCGCCCGCATCGTCGCCAGTGGCGATGATGAATGGCTGTCACCCGCGCGGGCGCGGTATCTTGCCACAAAATGGCATGTGCCCCTGCTGGATGCGGGACAGCGCGGCCATATCGGCAATGACGCGCCGCTGGGTATCTGGCCGCAGGGGCTGGCGTGGCTGGCCGATCTGGTCCGCGCCATTCCGGCCGGGCATGCCCCCATGGATGGTCACCGCGCATCATGACGGTATGGTCCTGCATGCGGGCAACAGGTTTGCCCGCCTGAGCGGTTCGGGTATCACCCTACGGATCAGTCAACGGAAAGAAGAAGATGCGCGTGTTAAGTATGAATCGTCGGACACTGCTCCATGTTCTGGGGGGCGGTGCGCTGGCCTGTGCCATCCCGCGGGCCCGTGCGGCCGATGCCCGACGCCTGCGCATAGGGATCATGGCGGGAGAGGATGAGGACATCTGGCGCAAGGTCGCCGCAAACGCTGCAAAAGACGGCCTGACGCTGGAGATCGTGACCTTTTCCGACTACAACACGCCCAACGAAGCCCTGTCCGAACATGATATAGACGCCAATGCATTCCAGCATGGTCCCTTCCTTCAGGCCCAGATAGAAGCGCGCGGATACCGGATCGTGGCGGCCGGCAATACCTATTTCTCCCCCATCGGGCTGTATTCGTCGCGCTGGCATGCCGTGTCCGACCTGCCGAAGGGGGCGGTGATCGGCCTGCCCAACGATCCCAGCAATGAAGGCCGCGCCCTGCATCTGTTGCAGCATCTGGGTCTTGTCAGCCTGTCACCCGATGCGGGACTGCTGCCCACGGCGCTGGATGTGACGGAAAACCCGCATGACCTGAACTTTCGTGAACTCGATGCCGGGATCGTGGGCCGCACCCTTGCCGATCTGGATGCGGCCATCGTCAACACAAACTGGGCGTTCAAGGCGGGGATTGATATTGAAAAGCAGCGGATCGGGGAGGAATCCCTTGATAACAATCCGTATGTCAATTTCATCGCCGTCAATGAAAGCGATGCCCATGCGCCATGGGTGGCGACGCTGGTAAACGCGGTGCATCAGCCCGATGTCCGTCAGGCGATCCTGTCCATCTACCATGGGGCCGTGGTACCGGCATGGTCGTAGATCTGTTGCAGGTCGTCGGGATTACCCGCCGGTTCGGTTCGCATCTGGCGCTGGATGATGTCAGCTTTTCGGTCCCGAAGGGGGAAATCCTTGGTGTAATCGGGCGTTCGGGGGCGGGGAAGTCCTCCCTCCTGCGCTGTCTTGGCGCGCTGGACCGGCCTGATGAGGGCCATATCGTGCTGCAGGGTGAAAACCTGACCGAACTGACGCAGGCGCAACTGGTGCAGGCGCGGCGGCGCATCGGTTATGTGTTCCAGCATTTCAATCTGCTCAATGCCCGCACGGTGGCGGGGAATATCGCCCTGCCACTGGAAATTGCCGGGGTGAAAAAGGATGTGCGGCACGAACGGGTGGAGGAACTTCTCCATCTCGTGGGCCTTGCGGGGCAGGGCGATAAATGGCCGTCGCAACTGTCGGGTGGGCAGAAACAGCGCGTGGGCATAGCCCGCGCACTGGCAAACGATCCCGCCCTGCTGCTGTGTGACGAGGCGACATCCGCGCTGGACCCCGAAACCACGGCATCGATCCTGCAACTCCTGCGGGAAATCAATGCAAGGCTGGGCCTGACCATTGTCCTGATTACACATGAGATGGACGTGATACGGCGCATCGCAACGCAGGTGATCGTGCTGGATCACGGGCGCATTATCGAAAATGGTCCCACCCGGCAGATATGGGGCACCACCCACGCCGTCACCCATGCGCTGCTGTCCGATAGTCGCCCACAACTGCCCCCAGCCATCGAAGCGCGGCTTACCGGTGAAAAAATCCCTGACGCGCGCACCATCATAAGGCTGCGGGTGGAAGGGGATGCGGCGTGGGAGCCGTTCCTGTCCGCCGCCAGCCAGCGTTTCGGCACGGATATCGCCCTGTTGCAGGGCAGTATGGTGGAAGTGGGCGGCGCGCCGTTTGCGGACCTGATCCTGTCCCTTTCCAACGGGACACAGGGGGTTCTGGATTTCCTGTCACAGTCAGGACGGTCGATGGAGGTTACCGGCTATGTCCCGGCTGATTCTTGAACTGATTGCCCGCGCCACGTTGCAGACACTGGAAATGGTGGCGGCGTCCGGGCTTGCAGCCGTTGTGGGTGGCCTGCCGCTTGCGCTTCTGCTTGTCATCACGCGGCGGGGCGGGCTGTATCCGCTGCCACTGGTGGCCCGCGTGCTGGGGGTGGCGATGGACATGCTGCGCGCCATTCCCTTCATCATCCTGCTGGTGCTGCTGATCCCGCTTACGCGCCTGATCGCCGGGACGGCGCTGGGCACGGAAGCCGCGATCATTCCCCTGTCGATCGCCGCCATTCCGTATTTCGGCCGGATTGCGGAAGTGTCCCTGCGGGAAGTGGACCGCAACCTGGTCGATGCCGTGCAGATCATGGGGGGCACGCGCTGGATGGTCGTGCGTTACGTGCTGCTGCCTGAAGCCATGCCCGGTCTTGTCGCCGGACTGACGGTCACACTCATCACGCTGGTTGGCGCGTCGGCCATGGCGGGAGCCGTGGGGGCAGGGGGGCTGGGCGATCTTGCCATCCGGTACGGATACCAGCGGTTCAATACGCAGGTGATGCTTCTGGTCGTCGCTGTCCTGATCGTCCTTGTCATCGGGGTGCAGACAATAGGCAACCGTATCGCCGCCCGTCTTGCGCATGACTGAAACCTGACGGGCCTACCGGCAGCAAGGCCGACTGACGTATTCCGGTGGAATAGTGACCATTACGCCGCAGCGGGTATCTTTACCGCTGCGGCATGGCTGCATGTGATCCCGTGCCCGTCAAACGGGTTCCGACGCAGCCGGGAACCGTCCTTCAAATGCTATTTCATCAAGTGGCAGCCGGTCCGATGGGAATTCCCGGTCCGCCAGATGGGCGGGCAGTCCATCGGGGTGCGCGCGCCGCCCGATGGCGATGGCGGCTTCCACGGTATAATCATCAGGTAGTCCCAGTCCCGCATGCGCGGCGTCGCGGTTGATCCCGCCCATGACATGGCTGGCCCATCCTTCATGCGCGGCCTGTAGCTGGATCAGCAGGGCCGCCGCACCCGCATCGAAAGCATGGGAGGGGGACGGCACGGCTTCCGTCTTGCCCGGTGGCACGATGGTCGTGCGGGAGACGACATAGACAAGGGCAGACGCATTCTGCGCCCATGCCCGGTTGAATGGCAGCAGCCACTGCCCGAACGTTTCCCATTGCGGCGTATCGCGGCGGGCATGGATGAAACGCCAGGGCTGGAAATTATAGGCGGATGGCGCCCAGCGCCCCGCTTCCAGAAAGGAAAGGAGCGTATCGCGTTCGATTTCCACCGGCTCGAACGCGCGTGGCGACCACCGTGCAAGGAAAAGGTCATGCGTGCCCGTGCGGGTCTTGCGGCGTGATGCGCTACTGGTTGTGGCTGTCCGGTTCATCCGGGTCTCCTTTCATTGTGGAATGGGTGTTTTCAGTCCGCGCGATGGCCATTCTTACGGTCCGGTGGACTGGGGCGTTGCGGGCTGCGCCACGCCGGTTTCCTGCCGTTCGATCCACCCATCACCCTGCGCGATGCGGCCTGCCGATATATCCAGCGCGCAGTTGACGATGATCGGCGCCGCGCCAGCGGGTATCACGGTTTCAAAACGCAGCGTCTGCGTGCCGGTGGTGAAATCATATGTCCCGATCATGCCGCGCGTCTGGCGCAGCCATGCCATGGCGCTGCCCGCATCGGGCAGCAGGCGGATATCCGCGGGGCGGATCAGGACTTCGCCGCGCCCATCCGCCGCATTGGCGGCGAATGCACGGATATCGGGCATGTCGGCTACGAACAGTCCCCTGTCGATCCGGCCCGGTATGCGGATGACATCGCCGGTGAACTCCATCACGAACGGATCGGCGGGCGTATCTTCAAGCTGCTGGGCGGTGCCGGTCTGCACCACGCGGCCGTGGCGCATCAGGGCTATGGTGTCCGCCAGTTCGGTGGCTTCCTGCCGGTCATGCGTGACAAGGATGGTCGTAAGCCCCAGCTGTTCATGCAGGTCGCGCAGCCAGCCGCGTATCTGCCTGCGCACAACCGGGTCCAGCGCGCCAAAAGGCTCATCGAGCAGCAGGACACGCGGTTCGGTTGCCAGCGCGCGGGCAAGCGCCACCCGCTGGCGCTGCCCGCCGGACAGTTCATGCGGATAGCGCGATCCCATGCCCGATAGCTGCATAAGCTCCAGCAGTTCCGCAACCCGGCGTTCGATTTCAGCCCTGCCGGGCCTGCTGCGGCGCGGGCGTATGCTCAGCCCGAAACCGATATTGGCCGCCACGGTCATATGCGCGAACAGGGCATAATGCTGAAAGACAAAGCCGATATTGCGATCGCGTGCGTTCACGTTGTCCACGCGCGCGCCATCAATGGAAACCGTGCCGCCCTGATGGCCGTCCAGCCCCGCAATCACGCGCAGCAGCGATGTCTTGCCCGCCCCCGATGGACCGACCAGCGCGGTAAAGCTGCCATCTTCCACCGTAAGGGAAACGTCGTTGACGATTGGCCGCCCGTTCTGCGGGCTGACACGGATGATGTGATCGAGATGTACGCTCATGCGATGAGTCCCCTTGCGCCTGCGCGGCGTTCGATCAGGGTGCGGGCGGTGACGACCAGCATGGCCATGATCGCCAGCAGTCCCGCCATGGTGAAGGCGGCCACCGTCTGGTAACCGTTATACAGGGTTTCGATATGCAGCGGGATGGTTTCCGTCAGGCCGGGAATATGGCCCGACACCACTGAAACCGCGCCGAATTCGCCCATTGCCCGCGCTGTTGTCAGCAGCACGCCCGACAGCAGCGCAAGGCGCGCGCCGGGCAGGGTGACATGCCACAGGATCTGCCATAATCCCGCCCCCAGCAGCACGGCCGCGTCCTCGCCCTCGCGTCCGTTATGGATCATCACGGGCATGAGGGTGCGCGTAACATACGGGAAGGTGACGAATACCGTAGCCAGCAGGATACCGGGTGGGGCGAACATGACGGGATAGCCCCAGCGTTCCAGCGCCGCCCCCCACCACCCCTGCGTACCGAACACCAGCAGCCAGACAAGTCCCCCCACGACGGGTGATACACTGAGCGGCAGTTCAATCAGCACGATCAGCGCCCCCCGGCCGGGAAAGCGGAAGCGTGACAGGGTCCACGCCGCCATGACGCCAAACACGGTGTTGATGGCGACCGTCAGCACCGTCATGATGACCGTAAGCCGTATGGCCGACAGCGCATCAGGATCGGCAAATGTCGCCAGCGCGGTGGCCAGACCGTGGGAAAACGCCATCACGAACACCAGTACCACCGGCAGGATCACGATCAGCCCGATCAGCAGGTACACGGCGGATGCGAATATGAAGCGCGCCATCGGATTTTCCTTTTCAGCCCGCGCCATGGGACAGGTGGCGTTGCAGCAGGCGTATCGCGGCCAGTGAAACAAGCGATATCGCCACCAGTACAAGCCCGATCAGCGTGGCGCCCTGCGTGTCATATTCCTGAAGGCGGATGACAATCAGCAATGGGGCGATTTCGGTATGGAACGGCTGGTTCCCCGCAATGAAGATGACCGACCCGTATTCCCCGATCCCGCGTGCGAACGCCATGCCGAAGGCCGTGACCAGTGCGGGATAGAGCGCGGGCAGCACCACGCGCGTCACGATCTGCACGCGGCTGGCCCCCAGTATTTCGGCTGCTTCCTCCACATCGCGTGGCAGGTTGCGCAGGACCGGGGCAACCGTGCGGACAACAAAGGGCAGGCCCACGAACATAAGGGCCAGAACAATGCCCGACTGCGTAAAGGCGACATGCACCCCCAGATGCGCCAGCGGGCCGCCGATCCACCCGTTCGGGCCATACAGCGTCGCCAGCGTGATGCCGACCACGGCGGTCGGCAGGGCGAAGGGCAGTTCGATCACCATATCGATCAGCCCCCGCCCCGGAATGTCGCTGCGCACCAGCGCCCATGCGATCAGCAGGCCGGGCACCAGATCGGCCAGCGCCCCCATCAGGGCCGAGCCGAAACTTGTGCCCAGCGCGGACAGCATGCGCCCGTCATGCGCGGCATGCCCGAAGGCTTCCATGCCGCTATGCAGTCCTTCACCCCATGGCCGCACGATCAGGGCGGCAAGGGGCAGGACAACCATCGTGCCCAGCCAGAACAGGGTCAGGGCAAGTCCCGGCCCGAACCCCGGCAGCGCATCATGCTGCCGACGCGGAAGCCATAGCGGGAATGCGCGCGCGCCGGTCATTTTGTATAGATGCTGTCAAAGATGCCGCCATCAGCGAAGTGTTCCTTCTGCACCTTCGTCCACCCGCCCAGGCTTGCGATGTCGAATGTATGCACGGCGGGAAATCTGTCGCGGTTTTCAGCCAGTATGGCCGGGGTGACGGGGCGGAAATAATGTTTCGCGCCGATTTTCTGCCCTGCGTCGCTGAAAAGGTATTGCACATAGGCCTGTGCGATTTCCGTCGTGCCATGCGCCTGCGCATTGCGGTCCACCACCGCGACGGGGGGTTCGGCAAGGATGGTGACGGGCGGCACCACGATATCGAACTGGTCCGGCCCGATTTCGCGCGTGGCAAGCAGGGCTTCGTCCTCCCATGCCAGCAGCACGTCACCCAGACCGCGCTGGACGAAGCTGTTGGTCGCGCCGCGCGCCCCGGTATCCAGAACCGGCACATGCGTAAACAGCTTCTTGAGGTACGCACGCGCACTGTCCGCCGAACCGCCGGGCTGGTTCAGCGCCCAGCCCCATGCCGCCAGATAGTTCCACCGCGCGCCGCCCGATGTCTTGGGGTTGGGGGTGATGACCTGCACGCCATCGCGGATCAGGTCGGGCCAGTCATGGATGTTTTTGGGGTTTCCCTTGCGCACAAGGAAAACGATGGTGCTGGTGAACGGTGTTGAATTATGGGGCAGGCGTGTCTGCCAGTTGGTGGCCAGCAGGCCATTCTGCGCAAGGATATCGATATCGTAGGCCAGGCCAAGGGTCACGATATCGGCGGGCGCACCTTCCAGCACGGAACGGGCCTGCGCGCCCGATCCACCATGCGACGTGCGGATCTGGACCGGGGCGCCACCATGCCCTTCCGCCCAGAAGCGCGAGAAGCTGCGGTCAATGTCCTGATAGAGTTCGCGTGTCGGGTCATAGGATACATTGAGCAGGCCGGTCGCAGCCCATGCCCGCGTCGGGCGCAGTGCCAGTGCCGCCCCACCCGCAAGGGTTGCCTGCAACAGGCCACGGCGTGTCAGGCGCGTTTTGGTAACCATTGGAATATCTCCCTGTTATTGTTGGTAGTGACCGGGTTTCGCAAGTATTCACGCAGTAACCGCGCAAGGGGTCAGAAGGATGCCTGAACACGGCCCACCAGTGCGTTGCCATCACGGCCCAGCACGTTGTATCCGCCCGAAACACCCTTGGAACGGCTGACGATGAAGTGGTCGTAATCCACCATGAACTTCACATGCCGGGTCGGGTACCAGTTCAGCCCGGCTTCCCACACGGTCTGCTGGTCACCGTTGATGCCTGCGCCACCCTGACTGGCCACGCCATCCAGATCGGTCACGCTCCATCGCCCGGAGATTTCAAGCGCGCCCCAGTGGTTGCGGAACGGGTCGAAATCCTCCACCACGCCCGGCGTGGTAAACGCTGCGGTCTTGGCGTTAAACGCGCGTCCCTTGCCCAGCAGGGTATAGTTGGCGGCGACATACCACCCATCAAAGCCGAGGGAGGGGAGCTGTTCGGCATTGGTTTCATGCCCGCGCTGCACGCCGACATGGTAATACTGCCCCTTCAGCAGGAACCGCCGCCAGCGTAGCGCCAGTTCCGGCCCCGCCGCCCAGATCTGGGCCACGTCGCTTAACGCCCCCGATGTCAGCAGGCTTGTCTCCCCCAGCGGGACTTCCACATTGTCGCTGAAGGTATAGGTGCGGCCCTTGCTGTTCTGGTTGACCTTGAATGCGCTGGTGGCACCCGCGCCGAGATAGACATCCACGTCCTTGCTGACATACGGCCGTCCCGCAATACGGAAGACACCGCCGGTCTGGCTGTCGACGATTGTTGTGTCCTTGTTGCGATCACCGAATTTCTGGCCCGTGAAATAGGCGGCGACCAGCCAGCGATCCTCGTAATGTTCACCACCGACGCTGAAGCGCGCGACACCACCAGCAAGGTTGCGCACCAGATCCACAATGGTCGGGCGCTCCAGGAACTCGAACGCGCCCGAACGTTCAGCGCTTTCTTCTTCCGACCGGGGCTGGAAATACCCTACCGTCAGCGTCGTATGCTTGATGCCGGTATAGTTCAGGTTGGCTTCAAACAGTGAAACGGAGCCATCGACCGAACTTGAACCGAAATCCGGCGTCAGGTTTACGACCCAGTCCTTGTACCGCCACGCAAAATACAGGCGCAGGCGGCGGGCGTTTTCGGTCAGGTTGCTGAAATTGCCCTTACCCTCGCTTCCACGGGGACCAGCCCCCATGAACCCGCCGATATCTTCCTGCGCCAGCAGCCCCACGGAAAAGGCATAGGCCTTGTCATCGGATGCGATGGTCGGGCGTCCCGACGGGAAGCCGATGCTCATGCCGCCGATATGCACGTTTTCATCGCGCGTCGTGGCCGCCTTGAATTCAGCCCATGACGGGATCGGCCCTTCGGACAGGGCGGTGCGTGTCTCCGCATCGGTTCGGGGTCTGGGCGGGCGGTCTCCCCCTTCGACATCGCCGATGACCGGCAGCGGTCCCGACCATGGCACGGGTTGCGCGGCCGCGCGGGCCACCTGTGTCTGACGTTTCGCCAGCGTTGCGGGGCGCAGGGCGCCCGGCCCTTCGTCACGGACGACACGCGCGCGGAGCTGCTGGATTTCAGCCGACATCTGGCGGCGCATTTCCAGCATTTCGCGGCGAAGCGCGAGTACGGAATCGTCTTGCGAGGTGGCTGCCGCGGCCAGGGACGGGCAGGCCACGACTGAAATCACGGTGCTGAACGTAAGAAGATAACGACGTCCAAGTTGCACGCCCATTTTTTTAATTCCTCGCCTACGATCGCGCATAAAAACACGAAGCAGATAGTTAAACCGATAAAAACCACATCTGATGGCGAGTTAATTCCCGACAAAGGACCGTGTCAAGCGTGGAACTTTGTTTAAACAACGTTATTACATGTTAAATATCGATAGGAACGGTACGATGCAGATATGTCACATAGCACGAACGGGCTCGTTTAAAGCGGATCAGGGGCGAAAATCGGCCAAAACCGAGCATAATACCTATATATATTAATGGGTTGGAACGTTCATATCCCCGCGTGAAATAAGCCGGAATGCCATCCTGCTATCCACGGATATTTATGTTGTTTGTTGTGGCGGCATCGAAACGTGGACAGGCCGGGCGAGGAAGTGGGGCGCGGGCCTATGAACCCGGTTTCGACCTTCGGGATAAAAATACACGCCCTGATCGTGAATATGTCCTCTGATGGACAAGGGTGGGATAGAGGGTACATGCCTGCGGGTCCGTTCCCCTGTAACGGAAGACGGGCATGCGATCGGGGTGTGGGGAATGGACCTGATCGCCAGCGGCGAGGGAACATTATCCCCCGATCATCGTGAAATATGCCTGCTGCGGTCAGCCCATAAAAAAAGCGCCTGCCTTTCGGCAGACGCCATGCGTTCGGTCATTCCGAAGCAGAATTTTCTATCCGTAATCCGGACTTATTTTCCTGTGGTCATGGAAGGAGGTGCCACGGTATCTCAGAACGGCGCGTCGATATCCACCACGTCAATCAGCTTGGCATTGACGAATTCCTTGATGCCAAGGCCGATCAGTTCGCGTCCGTAACCCGAACGCAGCACGCCGCCGAAGGGCAGGTCGGCCTTCACCATGGTAGGATGGTTGACGTACACCATGCCGGTTTCAATCTTCGCCGCCACGGCTTCGCCCCGCGCCTCGTCTTTCGTAAAGACGGAACCGCCCAGACCGTAGGGTGAATCATTGGCGATGTTGATCGCGTCTTCTTCATTCTTCGCGCGGAACAGCAATGTTACCGGGCCGAAAAACTCCTCCCGTCGCGCGGGGTTGTCTTCCGCGATGTCGGACAGGATCACGGGGCGGAAGAATGCGCCGGTATTGGGCATGGGCAGCGGGATTTCTTCCGCCTTCGCACCGCCTGCAATGGCGCCTTCCACCTGTTTTTTCAGGTTGTCCACCGCGCCCTGCGATGACAGCGGGGCCAGTGTTGTCGCCGGGTCCATGGGATCGCCCATCTTCAGTTTCGCAACGCCATCCCGATATCCCTGCACGAACCGGTCATAGACCTGATCGACAACGATAAGCCGCTTGGCGGATACGCAGACCTGACCGGCATTCCAGTGCCGCCCGAATACGGCCCATTTGATGGTTTTCTCAAGGTCCGCATCCTCAAGAACGATGAAGGCATCGGACCCGCCCAGTTCCATGGTGGATTTCTTCAGCGCCGAACCGGCGGCGGCGGCGATCTTCGCACCTGCCCCCTCGGACCCCGTCAGCGCCACGCCGCGCACGCGGTGGTCGGCCACGATGCGGGCCACCTGATCATGCGTGGGGTACAGGTTACGGAACCCGCCCTTGGGCAGTCCGGCCTCGATCATCAACTGGTCCATGGCGGCGGCGGATTGCGGCACGTTGGAGGCATGTTTCAGCACCACCGTATTACCCGCCGAAAGCTGCGGTGCGATAATGCGGGCCACCTGATAATAGGGGAAATTCCATGGCTCAACCGCCAGCAGGATGCCCAGCGGCTGGAATACGATCTTGGCGCGGCCTTCATCGCGGCTGGCGACCGGCAAGTCCTGCGGTTGTAGCAGGCTTTCGGCATTTTTGGCGTAATATTCAAAAATCGCGGCGGAAAGCTCGGTTTCGGCCCTGGCTTCCGAAATGAGCTTTCCCATTTCCCGCGTCAGGATTTCGGCATATTTTTCGATATCGCGGCGCAGGATGTCGGCGGCCTTCTGCATGACCTGCGCGCGCTGGGCAAAGGATGTCCCGCGCCATGACAGGAATGCCGCGTGGGCCTGATCCAGCGCCATATCAACTTCGGCATCCGTGGAATTGGGATAGATCCTGATCTGTTCATTCGTAAACGGATTGATCGTCGCATAAGCCATTGAACGTGGTCCTTCTGATAATCCGGGGTGGTCAGGTATTGCGCGCCATAACGGCGCGTGGCGCGCGCGGTTGCGCAGGTCGGTCGCAATACTGTGGCATGACACCGGCATTGCGCCGGTTGCCGCATCCCGGTTGATGTTCTCCCGTCTGTCAGCCTTCACACCGGAGCCGGTCTTTCCACCCCGCAAGAAGGACGGCCCTGCGATCATGTCCAGCCGGGTTCCGGTAAGGGTATTTCGGTCATGAGCCTGCCGGAAACCGGAATCGGGAACGTCCCGGTGAAGGGCTGATCCTGTCGGCTGTGATGGGGCGACAGAAAAAACGCTGTCATAAATGCAGCATGCACGCCAGCCACGTCTTGTTGAACGCATGGGGGCGGGCTGGCTGCGTAAACAGTCAGATGGCGTACGTCGGCTGACATGCTGCCCCTGAAAAAACGCAACTATGCGTAACGGAACCCGTTGCAGGGAAAGCGGCCTTTTCCTCTGGCCCCATGTTTGCGGCTGCATGCGTTATCTGCGCCTGCGGGCGGAAAGCAGGCCCGTTCCCAGCAGAATGGAGATTTTCCGTGGCCGGACTGGATTCCCTTTTTCTGGCGCGACTGCAGTTCGCATTTACTGTCGGATTTCATATCGTCTTTCCGGCCTTTTCCATCGGCCTCGCCGCCTTTCTGGCGGTGCTGGAGGGGCTGTGGCTGAAAACCGGCAGGCAGGTCTATCTGGACCTGTTCCGCTACTGGCTGCATACCTTTTCCATCGTCTTTGGCATGGGTGTGGTGTCCGGCCTGGTCATGTCTTACGAATTCGGCACGAACTGGGCGCGGTTTTCACAGAAGGTCGGCCCCATTCTCGGTCCCCTGCTGGGCTATGAAGTCATGACCGCCTTCTTTCTGGAAGCTGGTTTTCTGGGGATCATGCTGTTCGGCATGAACCGGGTCGGCCCCAAACTGCATTTCTTCGCTACCTGCGTGGTGTCGCTCGGCACCCTGATTTCCATGAGCTGGATACTCGCCTCCAACTCGTGGATGCAGACCCCGCAGGGCTATACGATGGAAGCGGGGACAGGGCGTTTTATCCCGCATGACTGGTGGGCGATCATCTTCAATCCATCTTTCCCCTTCCGGCTGGTTCATATGGCGCTGGCGGCCTTCCTGTCCGTCGCGCTGCTGGTGGGGGGTGTGGGCGCGTGGCACCTGCTGCGCGCGCGCAGGGCGGGGCAGCAGCCAACGGAAGCGGTCAGGATCATGTTTTCCATGGCCATGTGGATGGCTGCGATCGTCGCCCCCATACAGATCCTTGCGGGCGATACGCAGGGGCTGAATACGCTGAAATACCAGCCTGCCAAGATTGCCGCGATGGAAGGGGACTGGGAGTCCGAAAGCTACGCGCCGGAACTGCTGTTCGGCATTCCGGACATGCAGAATGAGGTCACGCGCTACCGCATCGCCATTCCCTATGCCGGTTCACTGATCCTGACC
Organism: Komagataeibacter saccharivorans; assembly: GCF_004348195.1. Taxonomy (NCBI): domain Bacteria; kingdom Pseudomonadati; phylum Pseudomonadota; class Alphaproteobacteria; order Acetobacterales; family Acetobacteraceae; genus Komagataeibacter; species Komagataeibacter saccharivorans. Next base: position 19,581 of record NZ_CP036405.1, read on the forward strand.
CACAGCCTTTCGGGCAAGGTGCCGGGGATGAAGGACTACCCCCGCGACCAGCGCGCGCCGTCCTATGTGGTGTTTTTCAGTTTCCGCATCATGGTCCTGCTGGGCATGCTCATGGCGGCCCTTGGTTTCTATTCCGTCTGGCTGCGCTGGCGGGGGCGGTTGTGGTCGGATGTCCTGCTCCAGCGTGCGGCCCTGATCATGGCGCCCGCCGGGTTTATCGCCCTGCTGTGCGGCTGGGTCACGACCGAGGTGGGGCGGCAGCCCTTCACCGTTTATGGCCTGCTGCGGACGGCGGACAGTGTTTCCCCCGTTCCGGGTGGTGCGGTGGCGGGCACGCTGGTCAGTTTTGTCATCGTCTATTTCATTGTCTTTGCATCCGGCATCAGCATCCTGCTGCGGGGCTTCATGAAAGAACCCCATGTCAATGAAGCTGCCCCGGACCGTCATCAGCCCCAGCGCGCGGCCGCGATGGCGGCCCCCATTTCCGATACGATTCCGCCATCCCGTCCCACCCGTGAAGGAGAATGACCATGGACCCGACCGGTGCGACGTACTGGCTGCCTATCGTGTGGGCCGTTCTGGCGGCCATGGCGATCTTCATTTACGTGGTGCTGGACGGTTTCGATCTCGGGCTTGGCATCCTGTTCCTTGCTGAACCCGACAGGACACATCGTAACCTCATGGTCCAGACGGTCGCCCCGGTATGGGATGGGAACGAGACGTGGATGATATTCGGCGGGGCGGCCCTGTATGGCGTTTTTCCCAATGCCTATGCCACCATCCTGCCTGCGCTCTATCTGCCGGTTCTGGTCATGCTGTTCGCGCTTATCATCCGGGGTGTCGCGTTTGAATTCCGTTCCAGAATGCATACGGAGCGCAACCGGGACCTGTGGGATACGGGATTTTTCGTGGGGTCACTGATCGCCGCAATCATGCAGGGCGTGATTCTGGGCACACTTGTCGGGGGGATCAGGGTCGAGAACAATGCCTTTGTCGGCGGAAGCCTTGACTGGCTTGCCCCATTTCCCCTGTTCTGCGGCGTGGCGGTTGCCTGCGGTTATACATTGCTGGGGGCGACCTGGCTTGTCTGGCGTACGGAAAGCGACCTGCAGACCACCATGCGTAAATGGGCGGGCATCCTGTCCGTCCTCATGCTGCTGATGATCGGCGTTGTGTCCCTGTGGACCCCGGCGCTGCACGCGACTTACATGCAGCACTGGACGGACTGGCCGCGCATCCTGTTTGTCGCCCCGGTTCCCGTAGCGGTTGTGGCGCTGGCCATTACGATGTTCCGTGCCCTGCGTGGCAGGACATCACGCCGCATTCCGTTCCTGTGTGCCCTTGGGTGGTTTTTCCTGTCCTTTACGGGGCTGGGCATCAATATATGGCCCTACATCGTCCCACCCGGCATGACGATCTGGGATGCATCGGCACCGCCGACCAGTCAGGCTTTCCTGCTGGTGGGTGCGCTGGTGCTGCTGCCGCTGATCCTGACCTACACGGCCTATGCCTATCATGTATTCCGCGGGCCGGTGAGCGTGCATGGCGAGACTTACCATTGAAGGGGGCGTTCAGGCATCGCCCCCTTGGGTCGCTGGGGACCCGGTTACTGTGGTTTGTCGCCCTGTGGGTGGGGGGTGTCAGCGCGCTGGCCGTGGTGGCGGGGGTGCTGCGACTGCTGATCCATCCCTGAATTGTCGCGACATGGCGCAGTGTATCACCCGGCCAGCATGCGCGCCTTCAGTCGGACGAGGGTACGGCTGAAAGTGTCGGGGGACCCGAGCGCCCGCGCCAGTACGATGGCCCCCTGAATCCCCGCCACCACCTCTTCCGCCTGTTCGCGTGCCCTGGGTGCGGCGTGTCCCAGCCGGACCAGCGCGGTTTCAAGTGCTGTGATCCAGCGGGCGAAATAGCCTTCGATCACGACCGCGAAGCGGTCACGGCTGTCACCCAGTCCCAGAAGACCAACCAGGCAGATCCGCTGGCCCGAGCGGAAATAGTCACTGACCGCGCCAAACATGCCCTCGATCACATCGCGGGGCTGGTCGGTCGCCCGCAGCGGGGCGAAGATATGCCGTTCAAACCAGCCATCAATCTCCGCCAGAACGGTTGCCGCCATCTCCTCCTTTCCGCCGGGAAAGAAATGATACAGGCTTCCTTTCCCCAGACCGGTTGCACGCGAAATCAGGGCAAGGCTTGCCCCTTCATACCCATGTTCTCGAAACACTTCCCCCAGTTGGGGAATGATGTCGGCCTTTTCACTGACCAGACGGGCCATGGTTACAGCCCCAGTTCGCTCAGTGAGGGGTAATCAAGCGGGCGCTGCGTGCCAGACCAGAGCAGTTTGCGGTCCGTTTCGGCAATGGGAAGGTCGTTGATTGACGCCACCCGGTGGCGCATCAGGCCATCGTCATCGAACTCCCACAACTCGTTCCCGTAGGAGCGGAACCACTGCCCCGCATCATCATGCCATTCATACGCAAAGCGGACCGCCATCCGGTTAACCCTGAATCCCCATAATTCCTTGACCAGACGGTATTCATGTTCCCGCGACCATTTGCGGGTAAGAAAAGCGGTGATTGCGTCACGTCCCTGTAAAAACTCGGTACGGTTCCGCCAGTTACTGTCTGGCGTATAGGCCAGCGCCACGCGGGCAGGGTCCTGGCTGTTCCAGGCGTTCTCGGCTGCCCGGACCTTTTCGGCAGCAGTTTCAGCGGTGAAGGGAGGAAGGGGCGGTGTAGGCATGGGCGACTCCGTACCAAATGGTTTTGTGTGTACCAAACGGCACAGGATTGATGATGAAAAGCAAGCCCGCGAATGGAAACGGGGCAAATCCCACTTCGGGCATCGGCGGTCATGCAGTCAGGTGATGGGGTGTACGGATTTCAGGAAATTCAATCATAATTATTTATCGGAATCATATGAGAAAGATATATGAAGGATTCCATTGCCGGGAACACATCAGGCCAGAGAATCCCGCATATAGAAATACCCGTCTAATTTTATCAGTATTATATTTCCGCCCAGTGTGAGCAGCGTATTTTCATCGTTCGTTGGCGGTATTTGGGTCTGTGATTTCGATATTTTTGTCATATACGGTTCTGTATGGTCATGCGCTGAAACCCCGATCCGTTTCCGCTTCAGGTGGTGGTCGCTACTTCCCACCACATGGATGACACCCGCACCATACTTCCGAAATAAAATAGGTATTATTATTTACATCAACTGGATATGACTTTTAAAACCGAGCAATGCAGCGTCGCGCAGGTTGGACTGGGCGTTGGGGTGAATATAGTATTCGAACAACGGGGTGAAGATAACACCCGGCATGACATGTATGGCATAGTTCGCTTCCATGACGACGGTATCGCGCTGCACGCCGGTTGCATGGTTGGGCAGGCTGCTTCTGTTGCCGCTATCAATCATGTCCTGTTCCGCCAGCGTTACGCCATCGGCAATCCGTGTATAGGTCAGGGCAAAGCCCATCGTGTCATACGGACGTGCGCGGAAGGCACCGCGATTGAGCAGCGCCGCGTAGACAAGATATTTGCGCAGTGACGTGCGCGGATCGTTATAGATCACGCCGGACAGCGCGGTCAGGCCGGAATCCTTGTCGTGGTAATGCAGCAGGCGCTGGTCAAACATTACCCATGTGGACCATGACGCGCCATGCTGCTTCTGCTTGCGGCCCGTCAGTCCGTAAGGCGCGTCATTTACATCAAGGTAATTGTCACTCTGCGGCGTGCTGAACAGTTGTGCACCGAATTTATAATGCCCCGGCAGCGTGCCGTGACGGAAAACAGGTTCCCATGCGGTTTCTATCGGCGCGGCATAACCGATGATGTTCGCGCCGTTGAACTTGAATCCCGTCCGGTGCTGGAACACCTGATAAATCCCGTTTTCAATCGGGTACAGCCCGGTCTGCACATAGACGGACCGCGCGGGACGGCCGCGCACGCGGAATCCCCATGTGGATGCGGGGTAGCCGGCGGCGAAATTGGTGTCGGTAATGCCCTTGGGGCGACCACAGATACTGCCGTTCTGGAAGTTGCAGAACAGGGGACTGGCCGCAAAATCCGATATTTCGGCCATGCGGCCCGCTGCAATCGCCAGTCGCCCGCCCAGAAGCGTTTCCTCACCATAGGCATAGACAAGGTGGACCACCACGTTACCGCCGCCGCCATAATCTTCGGACGCATGGTTCAGCCAGTCGCCAAACATGCGGTTGGCCGTCGTACCATAACGGCCAACGGTTACCATATGGGTGGCGAACCCGTGCCAGCCCGCCAGTTTGTCCCAGTCCATGTCAAGCTGCATGGCGTATTGCCCGGCATTGCTTGCGCCCTGTTTATAATTGCTGAACCCCGGCGTACTGCCGCGCGTGGGCGGGGTTATGGCGCCCGCGAATTCGTTGGTGTTGTCCACAAGGAAGTTGATTCCCCGACGGCGCAGCCATTTTGACACGGGGTTAGGCGCCACCGCTTCCGGTTCGGAAAACGGCGGTACGGTAGTCTTGCGCGTGGCATGGCTGGGCAGTGGGCGTGACACCAGCAGGCTGGGGGCCGAACCGATATCGCGGTCCATGACCTGTGCCCCGGCGCGTGGGGTACCATACAACATGCAGCCCAGCGCAAGTGGCAGCGTATACAGGGCCGTGCGCGCAACGTGACGCACGTGACCGGCCAGCAGGCGCGCCGAACGGGCACGCACTGGAATTGCGGTAGCAGGAAACATGAGGATGCGCCCCATTAATGTATGAAAATCGACGCAATAAGGCAGAAGACCAGTCCACATACGGCAATCAGCGTTTCCAGGACTGACCATGTCTTGATGGTCTGCGGTACGGTCAGGCCCAGATATTCCTTGATCTGCCAGAAACCGGCATCATTCATCGGGCCGAAGGCAACCGATCCCGCCCCGGTCACCAGCACCATGAGTTCGGGTGAAACCCCGGTGCTGTGTTCCAGAATGGGGGCGACAATACCGGACGCCGTCGCCATCGCCACGGTGGACGACCCGCACGCCACACGCACGATGGCCGCCAGAACCCACGCCAGCACCAGCAGTGGCATATGGGCGCCAAGGGCTGCATCGGTAATGGCGCGCGATACCCCGCTGTCGATCAGCACCCGGCCAAAGCCGCCGCCTGCGCCGATCAGCAGCATGATGAGCGCCGTGGGACCAAGGCATTCGTTAGTGAAGCGCAGGATGGTGGCGGCGGAAAATCCCTGCGCCACCCCCAGCACGTAAAAGGACAGCAGTGTTGCCAGCGCAAGCGCTATGTCCGTATTGCCCACGAAATGCAGCACGGTATTGGCCGTGCCGTGTACCGTCGTGATCCGGTCGGCCAGCGATCCGACCAGCATCAGGACAACAGGCGAAAGGATGGTAAACACCGTCAGGAAAAAGCTCGGCATATTGGCTGCCGGTTCGTGTTTTACGAACTGTTCCGCCAGCGGGTTTACCCCGGTCAGCGGCACGCGGGCGGAGGCAAAGCGACCAAAGACCGGCCCGGCAATCACCGCGATGGGCGTGCCGATCATGATACCCAGCATGATCGTATGGCCGATATTGGCGTGATACGCGCTAAGGGCCAGCAACGCCGCCGGATGCGGCGGAATAAGCGCATGCGTGACCGACAGCGCCGCCCCCATAGGTAACGCCACCCGCAGCAGGGGCATATTGGTGCGGTCAGCCAGCACGAACACCAGCGGAATGAGCAGCACGAAGCCTACCTCAAAAAACACCGGCAGGCCGATCAGCAGGCCAATCACCATCATGGCCCAGTCCACGCGTTCGCGCCCTGCAAACCCGGATATGGTCAGTGCAATACGGTCTGCCCCGCCAGATTCCGCCAGCATCTTGCCCAGCATGGTGCCAAGCGCGATGACGGTGCCAACATGGCCCAGCACATGTCCCGCGCCATTTTCAAAGGACGCAACGACATGATCTGCCGGCATGCCTGCAAAAAGGGCAAGGGCGATGGATACGATGAAAAGAACAATGAAGGGGTTCAGACGGAACCGGGCGATCAGAACAATAACGGCCAGAATTGCCGTTAGCGCAAGAGAGATGGCAAATGCCGCGCTCATCCCATAAATACTCCCATGGTTTGACACACGGCCTAACGCCTGTGGCTGACGGGAAGGTCAGGCCATAAAGAAAATGTTATAAAAGAACTCCCATCCTGTAACTGTTCCAGTTTTTGTAGCGGTATCTGCAATAAAAACAGACATCGAAGCTAAAATATACACGAAATGTAACAGTAGGATTTTCATAAATTGTGCATTGCACAATATGTGCTACAGGCCGAGGGATTGAAGCGCCGTTGATTGGTGTCGTCGTGCCTTACTTCATAAAACATGGCTATTTTGAGTTGAAATTTTCCACTTATGGTCCCGTATCCGGGAGGGGAAGAGTTTCATGAAGGCGTCAAAGTTCACCGAGGTTCAGGTCACGTTTGTTTTGAAACAGGCGGAAGGGGCATCCCTGTTGCCGAGGTCCGTTGGAAGGCAGGCATTTTTCCTCTGATAGACAAGGTTCGGCCTGATCTGGAAGATCAGCGCCAATTTCAGTTAACAGACCCGCCGGCAGGGTTTCGGTCATGACGCAGATGAGGCCGGTCATGGCCAGCACGGGCAGACAGGCAGTCGCTCATCGGTTTTTTGCGTGGGTATCGGGATGGTCCGGGTCATGGGCCACCCATATATGGACCGGACGATATGCATATAGGGAGACAGTAGTCTTGGCAATAATTTCTGGATTAATTAATATGGAAGTCTTTCCACAGGAGCGATAACATGGCGCGGACCGGGCGTCCCCGTGAATTTGACCGCGACAGGGCGATTGAAGCCGCCACGGCGCTCTTCTGGGCGCAGGGCTACGAACCAACCTCCCTGACCCAGCTCAAGGCCAGCATGGGCAATATTTCGCCTGCCAGTTTCTATGCCGCGTTCGGCTCGAAGGAAGCCCTGTTCCGGGAAGTCGTGCAGCATTATCTGGCGACGTATGGGCAGGTCATGGTGCCTTTATGGGATGAAAGCCTGCCACCGCGCGAGGCCATCGAACGGACGTTGCGCGGTTCGGCACGTATGCAGTCTGCCCGCGCACATCCGGCCGGGTGTCTGGTCGTGTCTGGTGCCAGCAACTGCTCACCCGAAAACGAACCCGTTCAGGCTCTGCTCGCTGCGGAACGACAGCGCACGCGTGCAGGCATCAGAGCCTGCGTGGAACGTGCCATCGCCATTGGCGAATTAAAAGCGTCTGCGGCGACCGATATTCTGCCTGATATTCTCACAACCTTCTTTCACGGCATGACATGCGAGGCCAGGGACGGGATGACGTCAAAAAAACTGGATGCGGCCGTCACGTCTCTCCTGACATTGTGGGATGTCAACGCGGTGAAGCCGGGAGCAGGAAAACGGTCCCAAAAGCGCTGACGAACTGGCGGAAGCAAGGCTGGGTGGCTACGGCACTCTAATTATGTATCGAACAATCCATAATTTCTTGACCCTACGTCGCGCTTCTTTTATGGATCGGTCGGTATGGAAATGGTGTTTTTCGGAACACAACGCCATGCCTCCTCAAGGAATCCGATCATGAGCATCTCAAAAATCGCACTCGTCACGGGCGCCAATCGCGGCATCGGCTACAGCATCGCGAAGCATCTGACCGCCGCCGGCATCAGCGTGATCGGCACCTGGCATGCCAATGAAGGCGAGGCGAAAGCAGCGGAAGCCGCCCTCAGTCAGGAGGATGCAAAGCTGCACATGCTGCAACTGGACATTGCGAACCACGCGTCGTTCACGGATTTTGCAGGGCAAGTCAAAGCCCTTCTCGCAAACGAGTTCGGGCAGCGGGAACTGAATTATGTCGTCCAGAACGCAGGCAACATCATTCACACACGTTTCGACGCCGCGACATCCGAACAGCTCGACAATCAGTACAACATCCACTTCAAGGGGCCATACCTGCTGACGGCAGCGCTCCTTCCGCTGATCCGCGATGGTGGCCGCATTCTCAACATCACCTCTGCCGCGACGCGCTTCTATCTGCCCGATCATGGTCCTTACGCGGCCATGAAAGCCGCAACTGAAGTCATCTCCCTTTATATGGCGAAAGAGTTGGGCGAGCGCGGCATTACGGTCAATGCCGTAGCCCCCGGCGCGGTCGCATCGGACTTTGGCGGCGGTCTGGTCCGTGACGATGCCGGGATCAACAGAAGCCTCGCAGAGATCACGCCCCTGGGACGCGTCGGTCAGCCCGATGACATCGGGGCGGCGGTCCGCGGGCTTCTGTCTGACGACATGCGCTGGGTGAATGGTCAACGTATCGAGGTGACAGGAGGCCAGTCGCTATGAGCGACCCGACAGACATTAGAGGGGGCTACTCCATGATCCATGTTATGGCCAGCAGCGTCATTCCTGCATCCGTTTCATCCGTCTGGGGACTGATCCGTGATTTCGGCGCCCTTGGTCGCTGGTTGCCGGGTGTGAAAAGCTGCGTGATCGAAGGCGATGATCCCGGCGACCGTGTCGGCGCGGTCCGTCGCCTTGAAATGGGCGATGTCGGCGTCATTCGTGAACAGCTTCTGGCGCTGTCCGACGTGGATCATGCGGTGACGTTCTCGATCATTGAATCGGCTTTGCCGATCCGAAACTACCGCTCGACAATCGCGCTTTTGCCCGTAACCGACGGCAACCGTACCTTTATCCGGTGGTGCGGTCAGTTTGAAGCGGCTGCCGGACATGCAGCCGGGATGGAGGCCAGAATGCCAACACACATCTATCAGCCAGCATTCAATAGACTGACGGACATAATGACAGCGGCAGGAACACGGTCATGAGCAGTTTTTATGGCAAATCCGTCCTCGTGCTTGGCGGCAGCCGTGGGATTGGCGCTGCCATTGTCCGTCGCTTTGCAGCGGATGGCGCGCAAGTCGTTTTCACGTATTTTTCCTCCCCTGACGATGCCCAGGCATTGGCGGCCGAGACCGGGAGCAGGGCCCTGCGCGCCGATAGCGGCGAGCGCGATGCTCTCATCGCGCTGATCGTCTCGCTTGGTCCTCTGGATGTGCTGGTTGTCAATTCCGGAATTCTTGGTGCGGGCGACCCACTGAAAATGCCGCCAGATGACATCGACCGGCTTTTCCGCATCAATACCCATGCCGCATACCACGCGGCGGTTGCCGCCGCACGGAATATGCCGGACGGCGGCCGCATTATCTTCATCGGCTCGGCCAATGCCGACCGTATGCCGATGACTGGCCTTGCAGCCTACAGCGCCAGCAAGGCGGCACTGAAAGGTATGGTCAAGGGACTGGCGCGCGATTTCGGGGCGCGTGACATTACCGTCAATGTCGTTCAGCCCGGCCCCACCGATACCGACATGAACCCCGCCGATGGCCCGCTGAAGGACGTGATGCACGACTTCATGGCAATCAAACGCCATGCTACGGGGGCGGAAATTGCGGGGCTGGTCGCATATCTTGCTGGACCAGAAGCAGGCATCATCACTGGCGCCGCATACAACATCGATGGTGGCTTTGCGGCCTGACCGAATAACCGATTGCAAACCATCTGCTGGAAAAAAGGAACGAGGGCAATGACCCATTCATCCGGCAACGCCACCAGATCCGGTAATTTTGCGATCGGCGGCGATCTTACCATTCACCGGCTCGGTTTCGGCGCAATGCGCATTACCGGATCAGGCATATGGGGGCCGCCAGCCGATCATGACGAGGCCATCCGCACGCTGAAGCGCCTTCCCGAACTCGGCGTCAATTTTATCGATACGGCGGACGCCTATGGGCCGGATGTCTCGGAATGGCTGATCAGGGAGGCGCTGCATCCTTATCCCAGGGGCATCGTGATCGCCACGAAGGGCGGCCTGACCCGCTCGGGGCCGGACATCTGGAAGCCGGTCGGGTGACCGGAATATCTGCTTCAGCAGGTGCACAAAAGCCTGCGCAACCTCGGCGTCGAGCAGATCGATCTGTGGCAGTTACATCGGATTGATCCCAAGGTTCCGGCGGACGAGCAGTTCGATGCGATCAGATCCTTTATCGACCAGAAACTGATCCGTCATGCGGGATTGAGCGAAGTATCCATCGAGGACATCAAGGCTGCATCGAAATTCTTTAACGTAGCAACCGTCCAGAACCGTTATAATCTCGTTGATCGTACCAGCGAGGACGTGCTCGATTATTGCGCCGCCCGGAACATCGGGTTCATTCCGTGGTTTCCGCTCGCGGCTGGTGACCTTGCGAAGCCGGGCTCAGTTCTGGACACCATGGCAGGGAAATACGGCGCCCATCCCAGCCAGATCGCACTGGCATGGGTTCTGAAACGCAGTCCGGTAATGCTGCCAATTCCCGGCACCTCGAAGGTTGCACATCTGGAGCAGAACGTCGCCGCCGCTGACATCACTCTATCCGACGAAGACTTTGCCGCACTGGATTCAGAAGGACGAAAGGCGTTTCAGTCAACGCCGTAGCGGTGCATGCCCTCCACTTCGGCGGTGTTGCATGCGCCCGACAGAAAAGTGGTATATGGAAAACCGCCCCCGACATGCGACAGGGGGCGGAATTCTCTGGCAGGATCAGGGAGTATGAACCAGCTTGCGGTTCAGGAATTCCTCAATACCAAATTCGGAAAGTTCACGGCCATAACCGGAGTTCTTGATCCCGCCAAATGGCAGGTCGGGCGCAGTGCCGGTAATGTTGTTGATGAACACCATGCCCGTGTCGATCCGTGCCGCAACGCGGCGGCCACGCTCTACATCGCTGGTCTGGATGGAACCACCCAGGCCATATGGTGAATCATTGGCCAGAGCGACAGCTTCATCGTCACTCCCGACGGAATGGATGATGGCGACAGGCCCAAATATTTCCTCATAGAAAATGGGGTTGTCTCTGGTGATGCTGGTCAGGATCGCGGCCTTCATGAAAAAACCTTCACGGTCGATCTTCTTGCCGCCCACAACCAGTTCGGCCCCGTGGGACACGGCCTTTTCCACCTGTGAAATGGCCCGTTCCATGGCGGCCTGACTGCTCATCGGTCCATGGCTGACACCCTGTTCCAGCGGGTCGCCATACTCGAATTCGTTCACCGCCGTTTTCAGACGTGACGTGAATTCCTCAACCAGCGACTTATGTACGATCATTCGCTTGGCGGCGGTGCAGACCTGACCGTTATTGGACATGCGCCCACTGATGGCCAGCGGCACGACTTTATCCAGATCGGCGTCATCCAGCACGATGAACGCGTCCGACCCGCCCAATTCCATCGTGCTTTTCTTCAGCGCACGGCCCGCCTGAGATGCAACGGCGCTACCGGCGCGTTCACTTCCGGTCAGGGCGACGCCGCGTACCTCGGGGCAATCGATCAGCTTTTCCGACTGGTCATTGGTAATGAACAGATTTGTATAGGCACCTTCGGGCGCGCCTGCTTCACGGAACAGTTCTTCAAACGCCACCGCGCATTGTGGCACGCTGGGCGCGTGTTTGACCATTACGACATTACCCGCCATCAGGTTGGGGGCCGCGACGCGGGCTAACTGATAATAGGGGAAGTTCCAGGGTTCCACGCAATAGATGATGCCCAACGGTTCGCTAGTGACGATGGCGTGTCCCCGGGATACCGGCAGTTCACGTGGTGCCAGAAAAGTTTCAGCCTTTTGCGCGTAGTAGGCGAGGATGTCAGCCGAAAGCTCGATTTCCCCGATGGCTTCGGGCAGGATCTTACCCATTTCGATGGAAATCAGGCGGGCATGCTTCTCCTTGTCCTTGCGCAGGATTTCCGCAGCTTTGAGCATGACTGCCTTGCGCTGCGCGATGGAACGGCGCCGCCAGTCGCTTTCCCACAACTGGTGGGCGGTGGACAGTTTCGCGTGCATCGTCTTGTCGTCATGAAGGTCAAAGACCTTTTCCGTCTTGCCGGTAGCCGGGTTGATGGTGCGATAGGGGCTCATGTCATCATGTCCTTTATGGCTGCTGCGCCAGTCATCGTTGTTGGCGACCGAAGGATTGGGAACTGGTTCTCGGGTCAGGTATGCTCCTGGCGGGGGCGACCTGTTTGGGACGCTCTCCCTATCGTGACTATATTTATCCGTATCGTGTCAATGCGCGGTGGGAACAGGGCAGGGGCTCGCCCAAAGGGTTAGCGGTGCCCATGTGCAGGCATTCGGGGCGCAATAGGTGGTGTGAAGATCAACGTGCCGCGTTATTATCACGCAAGGTTTATCACCATGTGGTAGCCCGAAAATGTTTTTGATGAAATTTTCGTTCAAAAGCGTCAGGTCAGACCATTTCCACCCCATCGACAGAGGCAGTTCGATCCCAACCACCAATAAGCGCCGCTCCATGATCGCAGGAAAGAAGACGGTCATGTCCTACTAAAGCACGTTGACCTGAAAAACAAAAATATAGATCGTAAGTTCACAAAGAAAAAACCTGTCGTTTCATTATTCACTAAGTGCTCAACGGTAACGCCTCCAAGATTGATGGCTGGCTCAAGAACGCCAGAGATGGAAATGCAATCCTCCTTGAAGGACACACCTCAGGGGGAGGAACTGTCGTCATCGAGAGGGCCAATCGGCAGCGCAAGACTGCGCGGCGCATTCAAGTTACAATTGTCAAAAAAGAACACAATGGAATGATCTACTATGTCCAAACTGTTAAACTTGACTAAATATGATATTCTCGACCTGTTTCCGCGTCTCTCTAATCTGGGCGCGAGCTCGTTTGGCGAGGATCCTGAGCTCTTTGGCGATACACTGTTCGAGGTCATTGAAGATGCGCCGCGCATGCATCGCCTGCCGTTCAAGCAGCAGACAGTCAACGAATTAAGGACGTTACTGGCCTATAGCGATATGGACCTCGATCGCGTCAGTTGGGCTGTGCTCGGTATGGACCCCACGGCGGATATTGAAGAACCACCTAACTGGGGCAGCTTTCCAAGCCTGCGGGCATTTTGGTCAGCCGTTCTGCATACCTTTGAAAATGACCCCGAGGTGCGGGCGGGAAGAGAGATTGACCGCGACGGGTAGGAGCCGGGAATTCACCAACATGGAATACAGAAATGTCTGTTTCCATGTGTTGGCGTTCCAGAAACAGACCATCCGCTTACCCCCCCTTAGCTGCCTGTCTGTTCAGTGAACATCAAGCAGACAGGCGGTGATCGCCTTCATGGCGGACGATTTAGGTCGCTCTTATTTGCCTGATATCGGACTTTGGTCTCCGGCGTAACGCGTGGGTCTGGTTATGAGAGGCGATCGTTCGTCGGGGTACCCATGTCTACCTGACACAAAACGAGTTCGACGCCTTCGTTTCGTTCGTCTACAATCCAGGAAGAGGTTGGCCGGGTGTCCGTGCTGCTATTAACACCGGCGACAAACGCAAGGCCGTCAGGATCATCGAGGAGCAGGTGCGCTCGAAAGGCAAGATGATGAACGGTCTGGTCAAGAGACGCCACGACGAGGCTACACTTATGCTGGAAGAACGATATTGATGATCCGCGCTATCCTGAGCCTGATTTGCGCTGTCTGTATCGGCGGCACCGCACACGCGGGCGCCAAACCGGAGTCTTTAGAAGAGCAGTCTTACAACGGTAATACGATGTTCAACGAGGAGCTCGATGGAAAGGCGTTTCTCAATGGGCGGTTGATTGTGCGCGTTGAGCGTGTTTCGACCTGTGTGTCGGCGGTCTGGACCCGCAGCGGCGATGTCGGATCGCCGCTGCGGCGCGACCTGCTGGAATGGGACAAAATGTTTAATGGCGATCCTTCGAACGACGCCCGGTCTTACTATTTGACGTTCGTCTATGCCGACCATCGGCGCGACGATATCATGTCCATGCCTCTTACGGCGCATCCGGACGATTTTGAAGATACGGCTGGTGTCACCCTTCTATCGTGCGATCCGAAACGACATCATCGCAAGTAACGGTCTCTGCGCCGGGCGATCCGGCCGGAAACATAACGCTCGGCGGGTCTGCCAGAGCAGATCCCGGTCAGATGGGATCATATGAACGGGTGAAGATGCTCACAAAAATCAATGAAACAGAGCCTTTCTGCTGAACCAGAGTTCAGTGGAAATTCTCCAGAAGCTGTTTATCTCCCACAGTCGACCTTTCGCATTCGCTCCCCTTAAACTGCCTGTCCGCTCAAGAAATAGAAGCGGACAGGCGGGATGCGCCTTCAATTCGGATATTCAGGATACTTTGTCGCTTTCCGTATAGCGGACCTGCGTGTGGTATTCTGCCCGGTCAAGGTTCGAATCTCATCAGGTGGGCCATGCGGAATAGCGATCCGCCAACGGTGTCGAGGACAGCATCATTTCTGGCGACTTTCGGTTGTTCCGAATAGGGGCAACTCATGCCTTCATGACATCTGCCAGAGGCTTGTTCCGCGTCATATCAAACTGCTTCATCATCTCCACAGTATTTATGCGTGTCACGTCATGGGCAGCACCGCCACCATACCGTTGAGCAACAAACGGATATCTGGCGGGATGGAACCAGTAGCTGCGCTCGGGCGGCAGATATCCACGCATCCACCAGTTGCAAGTGTCGTTGGTAGTGTTCTCCTGCAACCACACAACGTTCAGAAAACCCCACGGGATCAATAGATCCGTGGAGTTTCCGTTATTCGCATGTCAGATTGAATTGGATAATTCTAAATTGTGCCAGTTCATGTCTTGTTACGAATGCGCGAAAACCACCCTGATTTTTTTGAAGGGGGTGGATAAACCTGTGTGCCAGCAAGAGATTCAATACGTTCGCAATTCCAGACACCATCGTCTATTGCTTGTTGGAGCATGGCTAATGTGACTGGTACTGTTGTCGGTTTGCGGACTGGTTTGCCCAGCAAAAGTTGCCAGATCAGAAATCGAAAAAAAACAAAGAGGATAACAGGGATAATTAATAAAACCTGTGTTTCATCATTAAAATATCGATAATAATCAAAATCCCCCACCTTGATTGAGAATGTTTCTGCATAAGATTCCATGAAGTAATGAGCATCAATTCCGTCCAGACTAAAATCCTCTACTACTCTTGTTGACGGTTTAATTTCTTCCTCAGAAATTTCTTGTTCAGAAATTAAGAAATTTTTTAGTTTATCTGAGATAATATACATTTAAAAAATCCTGTCTTCAGATTTAACCAGACGATAATACTGTTGAGAAGTATTATAAACAATTTTCGATACGTCGTAAAAGGTGATAGCAACACCTACATACGGCAGCAGATTTTGAATGCTCAGGGTGTCCCAAAATACAGGGGCTATTCAGAAGGCGGCTGTGGCCTCAGATGAAAACGGGTGATCTCGGATGGCCTGCCCAGCCGGAGTGCGAAGCCCGACCACAGTCCGGTGCCGTTACTGACGTAAAGCGTCATTCCGCCAATATTGTAGCGCCCGGAGACAAACCCGTTGTTGCCACGTGCAACGAGACGGTCGAGACCGAAAATCATCCCGCCATGCGTATGTCCCGATAACTGAAGGGCAACACCCTGTGCGGCAGCAGCGCGCGCATCACCGGGTTGGTGGTCGAGCAGCACGACCGGCGCCCCGGCGGGACGGCCTGCAAGGGCCGCTGCCAGATCCGGGCCAGCCTGTCCATGCCCGGGCGCCGACCGGTCGGTGACGCCAGCAAGTACCAGCTTGGCTCCGTCCCGTGTGATGACAGCATGGCGGTTCAGCAGCATGTGAAAGCCCAGTTCCGACAGGTGATGTATCCAGTCGGCGTAGTCGAAGAAATATTCATGGTTTCCCGGTATCGCCAGAACACCGTCCGGCGCATGCAACTGCGCAAGAGGGGTCACGTCAGCGCGGCGCATGGCCACCGAACCGTCAATGAAATCGCCCGTCACAACAATCATGTCGGCGTCAGCCGCGTTGGTGCGGTCCACAACTGCCTGTACCCATCTGGCGGGGAAAAGCCGACTGATATGCATATCGGTCAACTGGACCAGCCGATACCCGTCAAACGCTGGCGGCAGGCCGGGAATGGTGATGGTCACGTCCCTGACCGGTGGAACCCGCAGCGCGTTGGCGACACCGATGGCAGACAGCATGCCCGCAATCGCGCCCACGGTTACCCGCGCGTCCGCCGGGATATGCACCGGCTGCCATGTCACCAGCGCAACCAGCAATGCGCCGAGATCAAGTGTGATCTGAAGCAGCGTGAGGAACAGGATCGCCCCAAACGCCCAGTTGAACATGATGACAAGAGGGCGGGGAAATTCTGGCGCGAAGATGGAACCCGAAGAAAGCCGGGACCAGTAATGATAGAGTGCGGCTACAACCACCAGTGCGGCCACGGGTATTTTCAGGCCCAGCGGAAGTGGTAACGGCCAGAGCCAGTTCAGGATCACGACAAGAAGGGGTAAACCGAAAACAACAAGGCGCATTACAATCAATATCCTCGCACGAAAGCGCAGGGAGACATCTTCCGTCCCCCTGCGCACGGGCCACACACAGTGGTAAAATGTCTGTCTGGTCGTCAGGTGTGCCCGTTATGCCAGAAACAGGGGCACTGAGGCTTCAGGAGAATTTTTCCCCGACCATTTCCTCGCTCTTTGCCCACAGGGCTTCGGCGTGTACGGGATCGACCGCGTAGGCCCGTACGCCCTCACTGACCAGGGTGAGTGACCTGTCATCGGGCACGACCGGGCTTACGTGGCAGTCTTCGCAGTAATGGCCGCCGACCGCATCAGCTTCCGCCACCACACCGGCCCAGACCGACGTGGCCGCCCCCTGCGGAATGGTCTTGAACTGGAACGGTGGTTTGCCGTCTGCTGCGGCCTGTTCATTGATCCTCGCCACCATCGCCTCGATGCCGCCTGCTGGCATATAACGCGTCAGTTCGGTCAGGATTCCACCCGGATGTATCGCCGTGGCGCACACGCCGCGTGCGCGATGCCGTGCGTCAAACGCAACGGCGAAGAGGATATTGGCCGTCTTGGAGCGCCCGTAGGCGACAAAGGGATCGTACGGGGTATGCTCGAAATTCGGGTCTTTCAGGTCAACATCGGCAAAGCGATGTCCGGCCGAGGATACATTGACCAGCCGGGACCCGGTACGCATCAGTCCCGCAATCCGGTTGACGAGGACGAAGTGTCCCAGATGATTGGTGCCGAACTGGGTCTCGAACCCGTCCTTCGTATGGCCGAACGGCGTGGCCATCACGCCCGCATTGGCGATGACCAGATCGAAGGGCAGAGCGGTTGCGTTCAGCTTATCGGCACAGGCGCGCACACTGTTCAGATCCGCGAGGTCAAGGGCGATCAGTTCGAACGTACCGCCCCCACGTTTAGCGTCGGCACGGACCTGCCCGGTAGCATGTTCCGCTTTTGCCAGATTGCGTGCGGCACCCACCACCTGGGCGCCATGTGCGGCAAGGGCGCGCGCGGTTTCAACGCCCAGACCAGCGGAAACGCCGGTCACAAGGACACGTTTACCCTTCAGGGATACGCCGGAGAGGACATCTTCTGTCGTCGAACTCGCGCCAAAAATCTGTGTCATGGGTGGAACTCCTTAAAAGGATGCATCCGTTTTTTGCCGAAGTGGCATGCGGGGTGTTATATGGAGCATGGCTCCGCTTGATATATGCGGAGAGTCACTCCGTTTAACAAGAGGGAAACCGGTGACCGACGAAAAAAAGCCGCGCCGCCGACCGCGCAGCGATGGACAGCGCAACAGGGAAAACCTGCTGAAAGTGGCGAAAGCCGCGTTTACGGCGGGGGAAGTCGATATCCCGCTGGACGAGGTCGCCCGTCGTGCAGGGGTCGGGATCGGAACGCTTTACCGTCACTTTCCCAATCGCGATGCGCTGATCGAGGCGGTCTATCGCGCTGAACTGGACAGTCTGGCGGATGCAGCGCCAATTCTTGCCGCGCAGCATCCACCAGTGGAAGCGTTGCGTGCATGGATGCGGCTGTTCGTGGATTACATTGCCGCCAAGCTGGTCATCGCTCCCGCCCTCAACGGGCTGGCGGGCGGCACGGGCGCGCTCTACGCCCAGTCCGGCACGGTCCTGCAGGACGCGATCGAGAAACTTATGGCGGCAGCCGTTGCCAGTGGGGACATCAGCGCGGATATCGAGCCAGTCGACCTGCTCCGTGCCCTGGCGGGGGTTTCTAACTACGCTGCTGGTCCCGGCTGGGAGAGCAGTGCGAAGCGCCTTGTCGATATTCTCATCGCCGGATCACGGGCGCCGACATCGTGATGCCGCGTGATAGAGAATTATGTCGATAGTGCTCTCGGGTAACCCGAATGTCCATTCATGGCCGGGAAGCATGGAAACCCGATATTCGATCGGACAGCCATGATGGCAGCATGCCTGAAAGGCCACATTGTATCGAAACGTCACAGCGCCGTTCTTATGTTGATAATGATTATTATATTCATATAAGGAGGGGCACTGACGCAAGCTGTCAAGGAACCTTCAGGCTGTGGCCTCGACCGATCACCTTCTGGAAACCTATCTTGCGAACCGGCCCCGTTTCGTATCTTTCGCAACCTCCATGGTCGGCTGCACGGCACAGGCGGAAGATATTGTGCAGGATGCTTTTGTTCAGGTCGCATCCGTAAAAAGGCAGGGCATTGTTTTCAATCCCGTCGCATACCTGACCGCAATAATACGGAACCTTGCGCTTGATCATCTGCGTGCTGCGCACAGGCAGATTCCAACCGAAATCGATCATACCCTGCTGGCTGATACAGGTGCGGGGTCCATATCGCCCGAAGCCCATTGCGGGCACCGGCAGGAACTTCATTCCGTGGCGAATGTCCTGACCAGCCTGCCGCCACGCACCCGCCGCGCGTTCGAGATGTACCGCATCGGCGGCTATACATTGCAAGAAATCGCAACTGTTCTGGGCGTCTCCACCACACGCGTGCATAAGATGATCCAGACCGCGCTGGTTGCCTGTGCAACGGCCCTGCCAGATATGGAGCCGTAAAGATTTTTTTCTTACCGTTGAAAAACAGGTCCCTGTCACGTCCCTGTTTCTGGGAACACGCTCAACGCTACTGGCGTGGAAGGAAGGGGAGGGGCAGATGAGCACACAGCCAACACAGGACGCCGGGCGCGTCATGCTGGAAGCCGCCACCTGGAAAATCCGCCTTAATGAAGCACGGCATGATGAAACGGTACAGGCGGAATGCGCCGCGTGGCGTGCGCTGGACCCCGCCCATGAACGGGCATGGCGCCGGATGGAACGCGTATGGGCCGTCACTGGCGAACTGCTGCCACCCATGGTGCAGGCACCTGACCAGCGGCCCGCAACATCCTGCCCGCCTGCGGCCAGCAGGTCATACGCCCCCTTGCGACGCCGGTTGCGGATTGCCGCAGGCTGCATGCTCCCGTTGGCAGCCAGCCTTCTGGCCTTCGCCACGCCGGACCTCATGTTGCGCCTGCGGGCTGATTATTACACAAAAACCGGTGAAACCCGCACGGTCATCCTGTCTGACGCGACGGCCGTGACCCTGGCGGGCCATTCCGCCATTGCCGTGCATTATTCGGGTCGGGAACGGGGAGTTACGCTGCTGGCCGGGGAGGCGTTTTTCAATGTCGCGCATGACGGAAAACACGGCTTTGCCGTCAGGGCAGGAAATGTCACGGCCCGCGATATCGGCACCACTTTTGATGTGCAGATGACCGGCCCTGATGTGCGTGTTGCCGTGCGTGAAGGAATTGTGGACGTAGCACGCCAGTCTGACCCCGCCCTGCGCCTGACCGCAGGCCAGCAATGGACGGTCGATCAGCATACGGGCAAGACGCATCGTGGCGCGATCGACCCGGATGAAGTCGGTTCATGGCGTTCAGGGCAGATGGTGCTGAATGACGTACGGTTCTCCGAAGCGATCGAGGTTATGGGGCGCTACTATCCGGGTACCATCGTGACCCATGGCTTGGAACACGACACCATCCCGGTAGGGGGGGTATATGACCTGCGCCACCCCAGGGAGGCGCTGGAAGCCCTGTGTGCGCTGCATGGGAACAGGCTTGTTTCGCTCCCCGCCGGCTTCACCCTGATACTGGCCAGCCACAATGCGCCCTGACGGGCCGGAACGGCAACCCGGCGCTTTTTGTCTCGAAGTGCGAAAAAAAGTTTCACTGCCCCGTTAAAAAAAAATCGTCTCAACGGACATGAATATACGCGAGTGCAATTCGTTTGCATTTGCCCTCAACCGTCTGCCCGTGAGATCTGATCATGCCGTGTGTTCTTCTGTCATGCCGTCGCAATCGCATCCGGCCTTCCCGAATCAGCCTGCTTACCGGCACTTCGGCATTGATGTTCGTCATGTGGAACGCCACGGGCCATCATGCCGTGGCGTCACCGGTCGCGGCCAGTGTCGCCGTCCCGCCCGCACCGATACAGCCATTCAGTATTCCTGCGCAGCCGCTGGCCCACGCCCTCGTATCCCTGGGCGCGCAGACGGGCATGCAGATTGCGTTCGATAGCGCCACGATATCGGATGTGCGGTCAGGGGCGGTAACCGGGCAGATGACAACGGAACAGGCACTTTCCGGCCTTCTGGCAGGCACCGGCATTACGTACCGGAAAACCGGGGCGCATTCCGTCTCGCTCGTCCGCGCAGCTTCCTCCATCACCCTTGATCCGGTACGGGTGGAAGGGCAGGGGAACGTGGGCGGCAGAAAAGGGTGGAAAGAAGAACAGATCGCCGTTTACGCCATATCGGGGCGCGCGGGCCTCGTGCCCAAGAATTCCAGTGCGGCCACCAAGACCGACACGCCACTGATTGAAACCCCGGAATCCGTGTCCGTCGTGACCCGCGCGCAACTGGACCAGCAGAACGCCCGCACCATAGCCGAGGCCCTGCGATATAATGCCGGCGTGTCGGGGGATGTGGCATCGGGCTACACCACGCGGTTTGATATGGTTGAAATCCGCGGCTTTCAGGGGGCTGCGGGCGCGGATGAGTTTGTTGACAACCTGCGCCTGTTCAACGGCGCCTATTACGCTACCCAGCAGATCGACCCCTATCTGCTTGACCGGATCGACATTCTCAAGGGGCCGCCTTCTGTCCTGTACGGGCAGTCCAATCCCGGCGGGGCCATTGTACTGACCACAAAACAGCCGACGGCTACCCCGGTTCATTCCGTCTCGGTCGAAGGGGGGACATACGGCTACGTACGCGGTACCGCCGATTTTGGCGGACGGATAGACCGTGATGGCAAATGGCTGTACCGCATAGCCGCAACCGCCACCACATCGGGCACACAGGATGAGCATACCCGCAACGAACGCTTCGGTGTCCTGCCATCGCTGACATGGACCCCCAATGATCGCCTGACCATGACACTCTCCGCCTTCTGGCAGCGTGACCCGCGTGGCGGAAATTTTGATACGGCACCCCTGGAGGGCACCATCCTGCCCAACCCGAATGGCAAGATTTCGGACCATTTCTATCCTGGCGACCCGAATTTCGAGACCTACAAGCGCACCCAGACGGCCGTCAATTACCGCCTGAGCTACCGCATTGCGCCCAACTGGACCTTCAAGTCATTTGCCCGTTACGCCAATGTGGGGGCGTTTTTCCAGCAGGTGTCTTCGGGCGGGATGCTTGATGATGACAACCGGACGCTGGAGCGTGCGGCATACGGGTCAGAGGAGCATTTCGACACGATTACGGTAGAAGAACAGATCCTTGGCCATTTCCGCACCGGCCCGGTCAAGCACAATGTGATTATTGGCGGCAACTGGCAGAATATCCGTGATTCCGCCAATCTGTATTACGGCGATGCCCCCTCACTGGACGTCTTTGCCCCGACCTATGGGCAGAGCATTGGCAAGCTGGATCTGTACGAAGCACAGAGCATCACCACCAATCAGGAAGGCATATATGGCGAGGACCAGATGACATGGGGCAGGCTGCATGTGCAGGGGGGCGTGCGGCATGACTGGTCCACCATCGACACCCGTGACCAGACGGATAGCGGCGGCAGCTTCAACCAGTCGGATCAGGCCACGACGTGGCGCGGCGGCATTCTGTACGCGTTCCCCATCGGCCTGTCGCCTTACTTCCATTACGCGGAATCTTTCCAGCCCGCGAACAACCTGTCGTTCAACGGCACGCCATTCAAGCCAACCCGGGGGCGGCAGTTTGAGGTGGGGCTGAAATACCAGCCGCACAACTTCAACGGCTTCTTCACGCTGGCACTGTATGACCTCAAGCAGAGCAACGTGCTGGTCACCGATCCCGTCCATATCGATTTCTATACCCAGACCGGCGGTATCCGTTCGCGGGGGATCGAACTGGAAGCCCATGTTGACCTGACCCGCAACCTGAACATCATTGCGGCCTATACCTATCAGGACGTGGCCTATACGCGCGGCAGTGGCGACCTGACTGGCGAACGTCCGATTGCGGTGCCCAAGCAGACATTCTCGGTCTGGGGCCATTATGACCTGCGCAATGGCCCGCTGCGGGGTCTGGGGTTTGGCGCGGGCGTGCGCTACAACGGCAATACGCTGGTGGACAACACGCTGGAATACGTAACACCCAGCTATGTGCTGGTGGACGCGCAGGCACAGTATTCACTTGATGCCGTCGCCCCCCGCCTGAAGGGCATGCTGTTTCAGGTAACCGCGCAGAATCTGCTCAACCAGCGCTATTACCCCAGTTGCGCGGGTGCCGATACCGGTTGCTATATCGGTGCCAACCGCAATGTCATCGGCAAGGTGACTTATAGCTGGTAACTTCCATGCGGCTTTCCCGTTCAGCCTCCTACCCCGGCGCAAAGATTCGATAGCCACCTGTCCCAACCGGCGGCCGCCCAGCTTTTTCATGACAGCAGGCCAGATCCAGAGACAGCGCCGGAGTACCTGCCCGGCTGGACAGTATGCCCGCAGCGCAATGGCTCCCCGGCAAGCCCCGGCCATGACGCTGACCGGTCCCTGATTGTCCCGTATCTGGTCCTGATGCGCGAGAATGCGGAATAACGGCAGTCATTCCCGACAGCCGGACGGTTACGCTCGATGCCGGAAACCAGACCGTCTGCTATCTCGTTAGAGCGGGCACGGCCTGCCGTTCCAATCAGAGCGGCGGCCCTGTTACAGGCGCGGAGTATCCTGAACGTGTACGCTGAAACAAGTCATGAAAACGTTGAGTCCTGCCTGACCGAGGCACTGGTTATCCATGCATCGCATGATCTGAGGCTGGACCCCATTCTCCTACCTGATCCCGGCCCCGATGAAGTGCAGGTGAATATGGCCTGGGGTGGCATATGCGGTTCGGACCTGCATTATTTTTCCCATGGGGGCGTTGGGGCGTCCGTACTGCATGCCCCCATGGTTCTGGGGCATGAAGTCTCTGGCACCATCAGTGCGCTGGGCAGTGATGTAAAAGGCTTTTCTGTAGGTCAGGATGTGGCCATTCATCCGGCGCGGCCCTGTGGTCACTGCCTCGAATGTGCGCGGAAGCGGCGCAACCTCTGTCGCAACATGCTGTTTTTGGGAAGTGCCGCACGTGATCCCCATACCGATGGCGGCTTTCGCCGGTCCATGACTGTAAAGGCAGCACAGCTTCATTCCCTGCCTCCCGGCCTGACTCTTCGCCGGGCGTGTCTTGCCGAACCTTTGTCCGTCGCCCTGCATGCCATTGCACGTGCGGGCGATGTGCGTGGTCGTAACGTGATGGTACAGGGGGCAGGACCAATCGGGCTGTTAATCGTGGCGGGACTGGTCCATCATGGGGCAAAACGGATCGTGGTAACCGATCTGGAAGATTTTCCACTACAGTGCGCCACCCGGCTTGGCGCAGACAGGTGCTACAACACCCGCCATACCGAGGTAGAGGAAGAATTCGATATCCTGTTTGAAGCTACAGGCGTGCCGACTGCGCTGCCTGCGGCCATAGGCCACACACGGCGGGGTGGCATACTGGTTCAGGTTGGCATGTTCCCGCCAGGGGACATACAAGTGCCCGTTGCACAGATCATCAACCGTGAACTCGATTTCAGGGGTACTTTCCGTTTTGACACGGAATTCGACGCCGCACTTGCCTTACTGGCTGAACGGCCTGAAATTGCCGATATTCTGGTCACCCAGCAGTTTCCCCTGCGCGACTTTGCCGCGGCCTTTGCCCTGGCGCCAGACCGCAGGCAGGCAGCCAAAATCCTGCTGTCCCTGAACAGTTGAAGGGATGGCGCCCATTCTCGCCTGACCAAACCGGCGGGAATGGGTAAAAAGTCTGGCTTCCATTTGTACGGAACTGGTTATGCCCCGGAAACCAGCAGGCGTGTACTGGTCCGTTCATCGAAGGACTGGTTCGTGGTGACAATGAGGGCGGTCTGTTCATATAGAGACGACTGACCATACGGAGCCAACAGTCCGCCAGACTGGACAAAGGGCAGGGCACCCGGTTCGTCGAGGACGACAAAGTCCGGTCAGCCGGCCCATACGGGTACAGTTCAGCCAGCGGCCGTGGCCAGATGGATTTTGCGGTACCCCATGCGTCCCACAGACACGACATTACACGTGAGACCGAGGAATCCACTCCGGGCCAACTGCATGCACCGATTCACAGGTCCCATCCATCGAGTTCCTTGTAATCGCCGAAACTTCAGGTGCCGGGAGACACGCATCCGCGCGCATATTTCACCCAGAGATAATGTGGAGGGGTTACGGGATTGCTGGGCAAGGGGATAATCATAGGGAGATTTTGCGTAATCCCAGCAATGCGCATTATTATCCTATAAGAAATCTTATGCCAACAAAAACCATCTTCATATCTGGCATTGCGTAACGCGCCTGATCCGGTGTCTGGAACCGTATGGGCCTGACAGACCTGTATGTTTCTCCCGTCCCACATATCAAACCGAACCGGCATTCGTATACCGGACACAGCGGGAACAGCATGGGGGGTGATGTCCCACACGCCTTACTCCCGCTGTTCGCTACCCCTTACACGTATCAGGTCGCATGCCCATATGTGGCCGTCAGCCGTTCGCGCAGATAGTCGCCTCCGGTGATGGGGGGATAATGGGGCGTGTCGCCCGCAGTCGTGACGATCGGTTCAACCAGCGCATCGGCATCGGGGTCCAGAAAGAACGCGACGGAATACCGTTCGCTGGCGGGTTTCAGCACACGGTGGGGTGTGGAGACATATACGTCATTGCTCCACCGCATCAGGCAGTCACCGATATTGCATACGAATGCCCCCGGTATGGCCGGGGCGTCGATCCAGTCGCCACCGCGCGGGCGGACCTGTAGCCCTGCCACACCATCAACCGCCAGTATGGTCACGTTGCCATAATCCGTATGGGCCCCTGCCCCCGGCGCACCGTCGTCGCACGCTTCGGTTTCCGCCGCGCAGTAATGCAGCAGGCGTAATGTCGCCATGGGGTGGCGGAATTTATCGGCAAAGAAATCCTCAGACACCCCCAGATCCAGCGCAAATGCCCGGTGCAGCGATGCCCCCAGTGTCTGGCATGCCTGAAAATAACCCAGCATCCGTTCCCGCCAGCCCGGCAGGTCCGGCCACGCATTGGCGGGCTCCCCTTCCGCTTCACGCCCGATGTTGAAGGCTTCCTTGCGGTCCGGCAGGGCCGTCGTATCCAGACGTTCCACACCGTAGCCGACATACCCGCGATTATGCCCGACACGACTGCGGGCAATGCTTTCCTTCTGCGCATCTGGCAGGGCAAACAGGGCATGGGCGGCGTCAAAGACGCCCCGCATCATCGACGGGTCAACACCGTGGCCGGTGATGTAGAAAAACCCCGTCTCCCGGCATGCCTGCCCTATGGACCGGGCGACCGCCCTGCGCTCGTCCGGCGCGCCATTCCGCAGGCGCGTAATATCAATGACAGGGATATCATGGGTCATGGGACTGATCCTCAGCGCTATCAGGAAGGGCATTGTTTCTGGTGCGCAGGCCGTGGCCTGCCTCCACCGATCCGGGCTGGTGCGTGCCACGCTGCCTCAGCCCGCGCGGACTGTGGCCCGTCATGCGTCGCACCAGACGCGACAGATGAAAGGGCGAACCGTATCCGCACAGTTCGGCAATCGTCGCCAGCGGCATATCCGTGCGCAGGATCATGCGGATGGCCGCCTGCGTCCGTACATTCCAGACATGGCGCATGGGCGTGGTGCCAAAGTGCCGGCGGAATGACGCAACCAGATGCGGCGGCGTCACCCCCCATACAGCCGCCAGACGGGCGAGGTCGAGTGGCTCGAAATAATGAGCCTCTACAAAGGCATGTACCTTTACCAGCCCTTCGGGCAGGACGGGACGCGCATCGCGTACGGTTTCAAACTGCCACGCCGCGAACAGCGCTTCCCCCAGTGCATTGCGCAGCATGTCGGTAGAAGGTGAGCTGGCCAGTCCACAGCCCAGCCCCTCGCGGAACAGGGCGCGCAGGCGTGGCGTTGCGGGCATGGACTGGGCGATCATGCCGGTATTGCCCCGGTCATCCACCGGCAGCGGCGTTTCGCACCAGCATACATGGCTACCCGGCGCGTAGGAGGAAGAGCGCCCCGCCCAGTTGACAAACAGCCCGCATTCCCCCGCCACAAGCCCATGTTCACGCCCGTCGACCAGGGTGCGCATCGAACCGGTTTCCAGCAGCAGTATCCACGCATAGGGCTGTCCGGCCACCCGGAACTCCCCACCACGCGGATAGCCGATTTCCCCGAAGGAGAATGTGGCCCCCCTGTTCAGAAACGACAGCATGCCGATTGTCTTGCCCCTTCATTTCATACCCTGCAGGGATAGCGTCTCCATCCCGGTGATGAAATGACTGCACGGCACAAAAACATATCCGTAATTATGATTTCCTGATCGACCGCCAACTCCCCCGATGGTGCAGCCTTTACGGTCATGATTCCATCATGGTCCGACCGTGTTGAACGGCTGGAGGACGATCAGGGGCCGGGCAATCCGTCAGACCGGACACAAAAAAACGGACCGGATAATCGGTCCGTTATGCTCGGGGCGTCGTTCCCATTGAAGGAATCCAGCATCACAGCCGGGCAGAAATATCCCGTCCTTCAGGATGGCTGCCCCCGTAGTTAGGTCATAAGGGGCAGTTGGAACTGACTGGCCGCACGCCCATGACCGCAAGGGTCAAGATCATGGCGGGCGGCGTTACCATAGAGGTTGTTACAGGGGTGAATGGGCGGCTGCGTCCGCCTCGACCGCGCAACTGCGCTGGTCTGGCTTCGGTGCGGTGGGGCGCAGGGCTGCAAGTTCGCTGCGGGCAGCATCCATATCGGCCCGGAAATCGGCATTACCGTGCAGGGCCGCAATCTCGGTCGCGCCCATCAGGTAGCCTTCCTGCACATCGCTTTCCCAATGCACGCCACACACGATGCGGCTTTCACCAAATATGCGGCCGCGCTGCATGATGGCGGTCGCGCGGTCCGGCAGCAGCTCCGCCAGGATCAGCGCGGCGCTCCAGCCCAGCATGGTATGTCCTGATGGATAGGCCCCGGATGTAGCCAGATGCGCCCGGTCCGCTTCGGTGCAGATGGGCTGGCTGTTGCCTACGAAGGGACGCGGGCGGTGCCAGTATGCCTTGCTGCTTTTCATGTCCGGTATTTCCGACACGTCCATTTTATGGACAAGGGCGGCCAGATGTGGGGCATGCGCGCTATCGATCACAAAACCCGCCGCACAGGAAAAAGCATGCAACAGCGGGTCCTGATGCAGGTCCGCATCGGATGTGGCCAGTGCCCAGCGCGGGGTGCCCACCAGCGCGCGTGTTGACGTGAAGGCATGGTCATCGGTGGCCTGCCGTGCCGTGCCGGGCTGGGGCGGTGGGGGAAGGAAGCGCGTGGCGTCCGGCTGCGTGGCGGGTGTGAAATAACCCTTCTCCTGCGCCGGATCGGACAGCGGATCATCAGCGGCATGACACAGGCCCGCTGTCAGAAGACCGCAGGCGACAAGGGCAGGCAGCAGGGGACGCAGGCCAATACCCTGCCAGCCGCGCCGACCCGCGGGGCGTGTGGTCACACCATGACTGCGGACGGACATGGCCACGTTCCCGTCTGCCTGAGACGAACCGGCGGAAACGGGGGGGATGGCGTCCATATGTAGGGTCATTGCGGTCCTCATGCGGGGTGTCAGAACAGGTCAGGAACAGATACTGGCATTGGTGGAGATCAGGTTACGCACAGGTGGGGTCACGCGGAAAGTCCATTCCGAACGGAAATCCGGTGTAAGCGGTCGCAGATGGCATGCGGCTGCGATGTCGGGACTGCCAACAGGGGAAATACCTGCATGTAGCGACGTGATCGCGCCCGGAAGCCGGGGAGCTGATACGGTCCGGTTTTCCGTAATAACGACATGTTCGCCCCTGTACCTGTCAGTGGGCAGATTGATGAAATTACGGACAAAACGGGCTTCGGGATGCCTGATCCATCCATTCATCACGCATGCACACTGGCGGATAGGCAGCCGTTCCTGTCGGCTGGGCAACCTGTCTTCAGTCAGCAGCATCCTTACTCCCGGTTCTGGGGCATTGGAAAAGATGGATGCTGTTTAGATGATTCTACGGCCCTGAAATTGTGATAGTTTCATGAAAAGGCGTTTTGCCCGGGCCCGTGCACATCGTACCAAGGACGTGATTGGCAGGCGACTGCCCCCTATGGTGGTCATCATGCCGCCTCCCGTTTCACGACGTAACCCGGTACGGCATCACGCCATGTTCCCCATTACCGGTATCAAGGCTGTGTCCCACCATCGGCAGCGCGCGATGGCGGCAGTTTTCACGGGTGCAGGCACGGCAGCCGGGACCGATGGGAATGATCATTTTCGGATCGTTCAGGTCCAGACCGGCGGAATAGACAAGGTGCCCCGCATCGGCAATGGAACACCCCAGCACCACGGCGGTCAGGCGCGGGCGGTCGAAATAGGACAGGCTGCTGCGCCCGACCGTACGCGCCACATTCAGGTAAACCGCCCCATCCGTGGTGCGCGACAACTGCACCTGTACCTGAAAGGGCGTGCTGAAGGCGCGAAAGATATTCCATAGCGGGCACGGCCCCCCGAAACGCGATTGCGTGAAGCGGTTGGCGCTGAAGCTTTTCAGAATATTCCCGGCAATATCCGTTTTCAGGAAGTAAAACGGTATCCCTTCATGTCCGGGGCGTTGCAGGGAACTCAGGCGCTGGCAGACCTGTTCGAAACTGACGCCGAAATGACGTTGCAGCCGTTCCACGTCATGCCGCAGGTCACGCGCCGCCTGCCGGAAGGCTTCGTAAGGCATGAGCAGCGCGCCTGCAAAATAATTGGTCAGATAGACACGGGCCAGTCCCTTTGCCTCCCGCTCGCGCAGGGGGGACCGGCGGATGGCGCGCTCAAACAGGGTCCGGTGTTCGATCTGGCCCAGGGCCTGCGCCATCCAGAACATGCTGCTTTCCGATGGCACCCCTTCCGACAGGAACAGCGTGCGGGCGCGACGGTCGAGCCGCCACATCAGGCCGCGCTGGCCCATATCGAGGTCAATGGCGGTCCGGATGCCGTGATGATCGAGAAAATAGTGCGAAAGCTGTTCAACGGGGCGGCCTTCATCAAGGCGGATGGAGGCGGCCTGCCGTTCGGCTACGCGGTCGATCTCGTCAAAATAATTGCGTTGTGCCTGAACCCAGTCCGCTACCGCTTCATATGGTTCGACCCGGTCCGGTGCATCATCCGCCAGCGGACGAAAGGATACATTCCCCGTCAGGGCGGGCGTGGCCTGTTCCTGACGCAGCAGGTAAGCCCGGTACAGCCGCACGAACTGGGCGCACAGATCGGGCGCGGCACGCATCGCCGCCTGAATGTCGTCCAGTCCGATGGCGCCTGCATTGAAAACCGGATCGGTCAGGATTTCACGCAATGCCTGCGTGCCGCGTGCTTCCTCGGTATCGCTGAAGTAATCCGCGCCGACAGAGAATATATCGCACAGGGCGCTGACCAGACGGGGCGGCACCGGGCGCTGGTCATGTTCAATCTGGTTCAGGTAGCTTCCCGAAACCTGTAACCGCTGGGCCAGTGCGCTTTGCGTCATGCCGGCGCGGCTACGCTGATGGCGGATGCGCGATCCAGCAAAGGTTTTGGTGACGGGCTTTTTCATCTTCGCAATCTTTGCAACTGGCGATCCGGCATTAGCCGCTTTCAACCGCAAGGTATCTTCCCCTGCAGGGCGAAATTAAGACACTCTGCGCCCAGTAAAGACCAGGAACAATAACAGGAAAATCCATGTCATCGCGGCATATCCCGAAAGTGATCGCATGCGATGACATGACAGCCGGAAAAGTGACGTACCCCCTGCCCTGTTCCAACAGGGTCCATGATCGCACAGGAAAGAACCCGGACCATGACCCCCATTACCGAGGATAATCGCCATATCGCAGCGGCGCCCATACCCGCATGGCTGCACGCAGGCACACAGGACCGAACGCTCGACCGCCATGGCTTCTGGCTGGCACAGTCACGTCGGGTTGCCTGGCATCGCCCGCCGCAGCGCATGGCGACGGCAAGGCCGGATCGGGATGCCCGCTGGTTTGAAGATGGTACGCTGAATGCGTCCGTATCCTGCGTTGACCGCCATCTGTCGGATCATGGCGACAGGCTGGCGATATTCTGGCGGGGCGAGGACGCCGGGCAGGTCGATCGTGTCACCTATCGCGACCTGCATGAACGGGTGTGCCGTCTGGCCAATGCCCTGCGCGATCAGGGGGTGCAGCGTAATGACCGGGTGATGATCCATCTGCCCATGGTGGTCGAAGGCATCGTGGCCATGCTGGCCTGTGCACGGATCGGGGCGGTGCAGGTCCTGATGTCCGGTGATTTCACGGCGCAGGAAATGGCGGGCCATCTGGTGGATTGCGGCGCTGTTGCCGTGATTACGGTGGATGAGACAGGCCATGGCAGCCGATCCATACCGTTGAAAGCACGGATGGATGAAGCCCTGCACATTGCCGGTCCGGACAGCCATGTGCGGCTGATGCTGGTCGCAAGCCATACTGGAACGCCCGTTCCCATGACAGCCGGGCGAGACCATAAATTCAATGATCTGGTCGATTGGTACGAACCTGACTGCCTGCCGGAAATCATGCATGCGGAAGATCCGCTATTCATCCTGCATACCGCTGGAACCAGCCGGGGAATGATGCATGCGACAGGCCGGTATATTGTCTGGGCATCCTATGCGGTGGACAGTACCGCGAACGGTGCCGGAACACAGCCCGGCATTGCGCAGGTCGCACGCCATATCGCCCTTGTTTACGGTGCGCTGGCCAACGGTATGACCATCAGGATTCATGAGGGACAGCCCGCTACGCTGGCGGCGTAACCAAACACACGGCAAAGGGGCATATCCGGTCATGAGGCGTAAGACGCACGGACCGCATATGCCCCTTTTCGCTGCTCTGATTGCGTATCCTGTCAACAGATGCTGACAGGGGCGAATGGAGGACCGCGAACCCCAATGTTTCCTATCGTGGTGATAGAAAACGTGCATAGGGTTTACCGCCCCCTTCTGTCAGGCACTGACGGGCTGCGGCGCATGCGCCCGCCCGTCCGGCATGCAGATATCTAATCCTGCGGATGGCTACAGGGTGTAAAGGCCTGATCGAAAACAGGTCGGTCGACGTGGCCCCGCGAACGGCAGCAACCGGATCATACAGGTCCGTGGCTCAATAAGCCTGTCCGTTCCAGCATCATGCTGCGTTCAGGCATCCCCGGATGGGCTGCCGGTAAGACACCACAGCGCCAGTGCGGGGCCAAAGCAGTAGACAACGGCAGCGCCAATCAGCCACGGCATCAGGTATGTCAGATCCGTTTTCAGCACGAAGCGACAGATCAGGTTGGCGAGCCCCAGCATGATGATGATGCAGAACAGCACGCCCACATTCATCAAAAGCGTCCGACCGCCATTGATCTCACGCAGTTTCTCTATCATTGCCTCGCCCTGTCTTTTCACCCCGCGGTGATAGCGGATCAGGTCGGCCTTGACCAGTCGATGTATGGAACAGACAGGGCGGACTTCTGTTGCGATACGACCCGAGCCAGACGTGGCGGCTTTATCGGGGAAAGCCCCGTCCCTGTTCACGACAGATAACATCATCTGACGCGCGGGGCAGCACCCGGTATTCTTCTGTGTTCCCGCCGGTCAGGACGGTCAAAGCCCGATAATGACGGCTACGGACAAACCGGTCCGCATAAGGCGACTTTTCCGTCCACCTTTGTCTACGTCATGGCCGTTGACAGAAAACACCCCCGATATCGGGGTGCTGAACAGACTTCGCCCGTGGGCACAGATCTGGCATCTGTACCCACGGGCGATAAATCATCTGCTTTCAGTCAGGTAAGGCGTAGTCGAATTTTAGAACTGTGCCGAAACCGAACCGAAGAATTCACGCGGCGCGGCCACGAACAGGTTGTCGTTGTTATCCCCGCTCACACTCGCGGCACCATAGACACCACCGATATAGTTCTTGTTGAACAGGTTGGTGATACCGAATGTCGTCTTGATGTTCTGCGCGAAACCGACCTTGCCGAAGTTATAGCTGCCGTTGAGGTTCGAGGTCCAGTAAGCCGGAATCTGCTCGTCATTCATGTAGGTCATCTGACGGGCGCTGCTATAGGTCGCATTGAAGTTGAACATCGCCCGATGCCACGTATAGGTCAGGTTCGCCTTATACATGAACTTGGGATAGTAAACCTGATGCTTGCCCTTCAGGCTGGTTCCATCAGGCAGGCTGCCCTGATAGACCGCGTTGTTCCAGCTGAAGCTGTTGGAGATTTCCAGACCACGCACGGGACGGATCGCCGCCATTACGTCGGCACCGTTCATCGTTTCACGACCCACGTTCGCCATTGCACCATACTGGTTGTTGGTCGGCCCGGTCGTGACCGTCGCAAGGCGGTTGTAGTAATCGGTATGATAGAAATCGGCGCTGGCACTCAGCAGTTTGGAGTTGTAGCGATACCCCACGACATAGTTCCATGTGCGTTCAGGGCGCAGGGTCTGCTTTTCAGCGTTGAACGCCTGCTGGGCGCTGACACTAGTACCATTACCCAGCGCGCCCCATGCCGTGCCGGAACTGGTCTGCTGCCCGTAGTCGTAGGCGCGCATGTTTTCAGCAATGTCGAAATAGACTTCGTGGTGATCCTTGAAGTGGTAATCGAAATTGAAGTGCGGCAGGAAGGCGTTGGCTGCCGTCAGGCTACCGGCAGCCGGATGGCTGTATGTATAGCTGGTCGGATCAACCGACTGGACCAGCCATGGCATGACGGAGGCGGAGTTATCCTGACTCGTGCCGCCATGGGTCGTCTGCAGCATCGACTTGAAACCGGCGCTGACAGTCATGCCTTCAATGATGTGATAGGTGTCCTGCAGGTAGAACTGGAACGTGTTGGTATTAAACGAGTCCGAATACCACGTCGTAGCCTGCGATCCCTTGAAACCCGAAATCGAATTGTGCGCCGAGGTCAGGCCGTCTTCATACATACGCATCGGGTAGTTGAAGGTATCGTTTTCGTACCAGATACCCGTCTGGATGACGTTCTTGTGCACATTGATGGTGAAGTTCTGCGTAAAGCCGATACGGCGCACATCCGGGTGCCCCGTTTCCATCACCATCGGCACGCCCGTTGAAGGCGAGGTCAGGAACGGGTTGGTGCCGCTGTAATCACCGTTGGACACATGCGCATAGGCGACCGTCTTGGACGTCACGTTCGGGAAAAGCTGGAACTCTCCCGTAATGGCCGACAGGTAATTGCGCTGGGTCTGGGTGCCGTCATAGGCATAGTTTTCCATATCCCCCACGCTGGGGTCGCCCGGCAGGGCCGAAACCCCGGGATAGCCCTGACCAATCTGCGCATAGCGCAGGGCGGTCGCGTAATCGGGCTTCAGGTAGTCGGCGTTACGGCCTTCGCGCTGCCACATGCCCTTGGTCAGGCCAAGGTAGTTGTACTGCTGAAAGTCCGAATAATCGAAAATCGCCGTGATCTTGCCGCGATCGCCAACGGGCTGGACCAGCTTGAAGTTGGCCTGCATTTCCTGCTGGTCGCCGTACCCCTTCCACTTGTCCTGATCGGTGCGGGCGAAGGAGGCATAGAACTTGGTGCCCGTGGAATTCAGGACGCCACTATCCACGCGGCCGAACGTACGGAACGCGTTATAGCTGCCGAATGTCTGCCCCACGCGGCCCCCGGCCTTATCCTTCGGATCGGACGTGGTATAGGTAAGCGCGCCGCCCAGTGTCTGTGCCGACGGGGTATCAAGCGCGCCCGCACCTTGCGACATGGTCATGCCGGCCACGTTTTCCTGGATTTCCATCTGATCGACGCTCAGGCCGTTCCAGTTATGGAAACCCTGCCCGCCCATCGGGATGCCGTCCAGCGTCTCACCGAGCTGCGTCTGGTTGAAGCCGCGTACGTACAACGTGTTCGCCACGGTATCGAGACCGAAGGCATCATCCGACTGGAAGCTGGCGCCGGGCGTGGTCAGCGCCAGGATCTGGTTCGGGCTGGTGCCCTCCACAAAGTGGTCCATCTGCTCACGCGAAACAGCCTGAACCGCATTGTGGGTGTGGACGCGGCCGACACTGACCTTCAGCGTTTCAGGCGCGGCGTGCGATGTGATGGGCGTCGGCGCCTGGGTCGTGCGTGCATGCGTGGTCGTATGCGTGGCTGCTGCCCTGGAACCGGCCTGATGGGCACGATGGGTTGCAGGTGTCGTGTCCACATCACTTTCCGGGGCGGCGACCGCTGCGGAGCAGCCAAGGGACAGCAACCATACGAAGGCTGAACTGGCCAGCAATGGCCCGTACGTCAGCGTCTCTCTTTTCCGTCTTACTATTTTCAGCATAGAAGAGTGTTTCCAATCGCACCTGACGGCATAGAACATAAGCTGCCCTACCGTCCATTCCGCCATGATTTTCTGATATTAGCGCCGTGTATGGAGGGAAAAAGGCTGAACTGTTCCGGTCATTGCTTTTCCCTTCCCTACGGCTGAGTGCTTCAGCCGACGCTGCATGTTTCTAGGTGTCAATTATTACAGATTCAGAAGAGAGAATATTCAATAACGAAAAATGATCGGGCGGCATTTGGACGCTTATTGTGATTTAAAAGCAACATTTACTATAATGTATTCCAAAGTGAAGTTTCGCTTAACCTAAAGTGGTATACGATATTTGACGTTTTCTGGTTTCAGCGCTGGTATTCATATGAAGTAATTAATAATGTAATTTGATTATATTTGGAGATTATCAGTCACATATATCGCTTGTGGAATTGAAATATAAAATAATTATGTCTGTTTATTAATATAATATATCCGGTCTATATATTTTGTATACGAGATATATATGACCTTGTTTTTATAACACCTCCATTATGCGATATGTATGGCTTTTAAATACCATTTTTTACATTGATTTATAGCCATAAATCACCGGAACGCATCCTGCGCAGACCGTCCAAACTGTCAGTCGGATGATGTGCGCAAAAGAACACGCCCGTACCGGGCATACAGGTCACACCTCCCTTTCACGCCGTTGCGATGGAATATCACAGGTATAGTTCCGGTCGGGAAAAATACTGCTAATATCGCCTCAGTTAAGAAACTTTACGGACAGAGAAGGCCGGGGATGAATACTATTGTTTCTTCCTGCCCGTTGTGGCCGGGAAAGTTTTGTCTTTCCTCATGCGAAGTTAAATAAAACAGAAACGAACACACCATCGCAGCCACG
This sequence comes from Komagataeibacter saccharivorans, assembly GCF_004348195.1. NCBI lineage: Bacteria > Pseudomonadati > Pseudomonadota > Alphaproteobacteria > Acetobacterales > Acetobacteraceae > Komagataeibacter > Komagataeibacter saccharivorans. The sequence continues at coordinate 55,295 of NZ_CP036405.1, forward strand.
CAAAACCATCGTTACGATACCGATCATTGCTCCGGTCCGGTTGCGCATTGTATGCGTAATCGTGGACCGGGTTATATCATTTTATGCCTGTATATACGGGGTGTTGCCCCAGTTGGGCCGCCGCGCTTCGGAATGCGTTGTGACAGTTGGATAGTGGAGTGGAATAACGTGAAACGGCTTTCCTGGCAGTCCCTGCCCTCGCTGGCGATCATGATTGCCTGCGCATCACTGGGTACGGCCCAGACCCCCGCACTGGCCGCCGATGCAGGCACGCCCGCCACGACGCCCACCGCGCATGATTCCGCCCTGACGGTGCAGACGGGCAACGACATCCCCGCCCATGTGAACTTTCCCACCGACGCGCGCAATTATATAAAGCGCGATGTCATGATCCCGATGCGTGATGGCGTGAAGCTGCATACGGTTATCGTGGTGCCGCGCCATGCGTCCAACGCCCCCATCCTGCTGACCCGTACGCCCTATCACGCATCCGAACGCGCCAACCGTATTCCTGATGCGCCCGACATCCGCTCCATCCTGCCGCAGGGTGACGATACGTTTGTCGATGGCGGCTATATCCGCGTGTTTCAGGACATCCGTGGCAAATACGGATCGGAAGGCGATTACGTCATGACGCGCCCGCCGCATGGTCCGCTGAACCCGACCAGCACGGACGAGACGACCGATGCGTGGGACACGATCGAATGGCTGGTGCATAACGTGCCCGAAACCAACGGTCGCGTTGGCATGCTGGGTTCATCCTACGAAGGGTTTACGGTAGTGATGGCGCTGCTCAACCCGCATCCGGCGCTGAAGGTCGCCGCCCCCGAAAGCCCGATGGTCGATGGCTGGATGGGTGATGACTGGTATCATTACGGCGCATTCCGTCAGGGCGGTCTGGACTATTACACCATGCAGATGTCCGTGCGGGGTGAAGGCAACACCATCCCGCGCGTCGATCATGACGACTACACCAATTTCCTGTCCGCGGGTTCGGCCGGACAGTTTGCGCATAACGCGGGGCTGGACCAGTTCCCGTGGTGGCAGCGCATGCTGGCCCATCCCGCCTATGACGCCTTCTGGCAGCAGCAGGCCCTTGACCACCTTCTGGCCCAGCACAAGGCGACGGTGCCGACGCTGTGGGAACAGGGACTGTGGGATCAGGAGGACATGTGGGGCGCCATCCATACATGGCAGGCCATGCAGGGCACGAACCCGACCGTTCCCAACGTGCTGGTCATGGGGCCGTGGCGTCATAGTCAGGTGAATTACGATGGATCGTCCCTCGGTCCCCTGCACTGGAATGGCGACACTGCCGCGCAGTTCCGCCACGATGTGCTGCGCCCGTTCTTTGACCAGTACCTGCGCCCCGGCACACCCGCCGTACATCTGCCCGAAGCCGTCATCTACAATACGGGCACCAATAAGTGGGATTATCTGGAACGCTGGCCGCTGGCGTGCGACGAACACTGTCCCCATCCCATGCAGCCACTGTTCGTGCATGCGGATCATGAACTGTCGCTCCACGCGCCGGAACATGGTGAGGAGGATGCAGACCATTATACATCCGATCCGCAGCATCCCGTGCCCTTCCTGGCCCGTCCCTTCTCGTTCGTGACCGAGGCGGACCGCTGGAAGACATGGCTGGTACAGGACCAGCGCGCCGCCGAAAGCCGCCCCGATGTCCTGACCTATGAAACCCCTGTCCTGACCGCCCCGGTCAAGGTCAGCGGCGTGCCGGTGGCGGACCTGTATGCGGCCACGACCGGTTCGGATGCGGACTGGGTGGTCAAGGTGATCGACGTCAACCCGCCCACGACCGCCGACAGGCCGGAAATGGGGGGGTATGAACTGGCGGTCTCGATGGATATCTTCCGTGGCCGTTACCGGCACAGCTTCGCAAAGCCAGAACCCGTCAGCCCCGGTCAGGTGGAACGCTACCGCTTTACGCTTCCTGCCATCAATCATGTGTTTGAACCCGGCCACCGGATCATGATCCAGATCCAGTCCAGCCTGTTCCCGCTTTATGACCGCAACCCGCAGAAATACGTGCCCAGCATATTGCAGGCCCACAAGGACGATTTCATCACCGCGACGCAGAGCATCTATCACAACCAGAAATACCCCACGGCTGTATGGCTTCCGGTCGTGCCCTGAGGGCAGATCATATGCACAATCCGGAGTGTGAAATTACCGCGAGGCACATGACTGCCAAAGACCGGTCGGCGGCGTTTCGTGTGGTTGTCGCCATAGAGATATGGGAAAGGTTCGGCTTTTACGGCATGCAGGCGATCCTGCTGCTGTACATGATTGAAAAACTGGGTATGAACGATACCCAGGCCAACATGTTATGGGGCACCTTTTCCGCCATGACCTATACCGCCCCGGTCGTGGGCGGATGGCTGGGCGACCGGGTCATGGGTACGCGCCGGACGATGGTTGTGGGGGCCATCATCCTGGCGACGGGCTATCTCATGCTGGGGGGGCTGACCGGCAACGTCCATTCCCTGTTTTTCGGGATGGCGGTCATTGCCCTCGGCAACGGTTTTTTCAAGCCCAACTCCTCCAACGCGGTCAATATCATCTACCGCGATCAGGACCACAAGCTGGATGTCGCCTTCACGATCTACTACATGTCGGTCAATATCGGCTCCACCTTCTCCCTGATCCTGACACCATGGTTGCAGCAGACTTATGGGTGGGGTGTCGCGTTCATCTCCTGTGGCGTCGGGCTGGGACTGGGCATAGCGGGTTATTTCAGCCGTCAGCGCCGGCTTGCCTGTATCGGCACGGCGCCTGACTTCACGCCACTATCGCCACGGCGGGGCATGCTCATTGCAGGGACGACCCTTGCCGCCGTGGTATTGATGGCGCGGGTTTTTGAATACAGCTCGATACAGGGTGCGCTTGTCATCGCATCGGGCTGCGTCATCATTGCAGCATGGACCCTGCTTTACATACGCGCCGCCGCACATGAACGTCCCGGCCTGAAGATCATGTATCTTCTGACCTTTGAAGTAGCGCTGTATTTCATCTTCTACCAGCAGATGGTGACATCGCTTACCCTGTTCGCGCTGCGTAATGTCAGCAAGGAATTCACGTTGTTTGGCGTGAACCTGTTTTCCATGTCGGCCGGACAGTTCCAGGCGTTCAATCCGCTCTGGATCATGGGGGGGACGCCCGTACTGATCGCCATCTATAACTGGCTGGGACGGCGCGACGATGATGTGAGCATCGCCACGAAATTCGTGATCGGCTTCGCCTGCGTCACCCTGTCCTTCCTGATCTGGTGGCTCAGTGCGGCGATGTCCTCCTCTCCCTACGTGTCACCGTGGGTCATGCTGATTGGATACGGCCCGTTATCCATCGGAGAACTCATGCTCAACAGCCTTGGGCTTGCAGCCATCGCCCGCTATGTCCCGCCGCGTATCAGCGCATTCATGGCCGGGTGTTTTTACGTCATGATCGGCTTTGCCATGTATGTCGGCAGTCTTGTCGCCAATCTGGCTGCGGTCGATAATGCGGGAACGCAGGGTGTCGATGCCGCCCGGACATTGCCCATCTATGGTGGACTTTTCTTTTACCTGGCATGTCTGGCCGGGGGGGCTACGCTTGTATTTGCCCTGCTGCTGCCGCTGGTCCGGAAATGGGAGGACGCCAATGCGCGGGGGCAGGATGAAAGTGTGGGAATGGAAACCCGCCTTTCGTATTAAGATGATGTAAAATGACGTTCCACGTCGCATAGGAATGTGGCGTGGAAACACTGTGGCCACTTGGGCTGCACGTCACTGACCGTCCCAGATCAGATCCAGCATTTCGTTGCTGGATCTTTTTTGTTTTAAAATGCCAGCACATCGAAAATGGATGTCAAGCGGACGGCAGGATTATGTAAGCAAGACTTCGTTTGTGACATTGGCGCGACCCTGATGGTCGTGTTTACCGCACGCCAGAAACTGACACCGGACGTATTTTTTCAACAGAGTCTGACTTCACTTGGATTTTCCCTGTTGGTCCGGTTTTCATCCTCGGTCATGAAGGCGGTCTGAAGACAGGCGTATTTCAGAATTATTATTGCGAAACAAAAACAATATCACGTTCATTTGATTTTTATGGCTGGCAACACTTCACCAGCATTACGTTAGGGGTTTCTGTCTGGCTCAATATCATCCGTCCATAATGGAGGCGTGTGTTGCGCAACGTAGCGAGACTGCTCACATCAGGACATATCTTTTTCATCCTATATTTTTCCCTGTTAGCCCTTGTAAATATCTATAATGCTTTTCCACTTGACGGCCATCATCCGCTTTTTGAGGTGGATTTCAAAAAGGCTTACTATGCGGCAGGCGACGCACTGGTCCACGGCGGACCGCAAGCATTATGGCCGCTGATTGAACAGGCCGAATTCGTTAACTGGCCGATCACTGCCTATCTGTTCGTACCTTTTGCATGGATCGGATTACAGAATGCTGAGTGGCTTTTCACTGTTCTTGGGATTCTGGCAATAGTTGCGACATTTCTGCTGCTGTCAAAAGACTGCCCGTCAGGAACACGATTAATGCTGGCCCTTCTGTTCCTTGGAAATGGCCCGTTATGGTACAGCCTTGCGGGAATGGGCAATACAACGCATTTCATACTTCTTGCCCTTATTATCTCCCTTCTTCTGTTGCGATCTGAACGTATGTATGGCGCTGGCGTCATAATCGGGGCTGCTGCCGCCATAAAACCAATGATCTCCATTTTTATTCTATATTTTATCTATCGCCGAAATTATCGCGCAGCCTTCTCCAGCATGGCCGTAATCGCATTTATTGCAGTATTTTCAGTGATTGTATTTGGACAGACCATAACCCATGGTTGGTATGAACATTGTATTGTAGCATTCTCAAAAAATCCAATCGGGGCTTTCAATAACCAGTCCCTCAGCGCGTTCCTGCTCCGCCTGCAAACGGGAGAAAAATATTTCCATGACTGGCGTGGACAGGATCTATCCTTTGACCTGCATTTCATTGCACAAATTGCACCGATACTGCTCATCGCCATAACGGCTTATGTCGGATGGAAAGAACGCCTGTCGCGGCAATCCGAACATTCATCCGATACTGTGGCCGCGGATATTTTTGACTTCAGTATTCTGACTACATTCTGCATCGTAACCAGTCCCGTTTCGTGGACGCATTACTACCTGCTGCTGCTTCTGCCGTGGGGTTTTCATATCACGGGCCGCCTGCCGTCAGATGACAGGCCCCTGACTTCATGGATGGTCTGGGGCAGCATGGTTTTTGGCTCACTGCCGGTTGTTAACCCGATAAGTCTGCCGTCCCCTCTGGAAGCCATAGCGACACGGACCGTTGCATCGATTTGGTTTCTGGGCGGAATGCTTTTCCTGTTTTCGCTGTTCCGATCCGGTCTGTATAAATCTCACGCAATCCCGCAGCCCATACCCGTGGATATTGCGTGGTTTAGCGGTACGGTTGAAACTCTACCGCTTGTATCGGCCGCCAATGATGATGTGTTATCACCTGTTACAATAGCGGATCGAACGGCTGAATCATCCTGACACATGTACGGGGAATGGTTTACGCGCCCCCCGTTCCCTGACGGATGCCAGATCCCGCTTCCGGTTTTATTCCCGTCATTATCCGTCTGTTTCCTGTCCTGATCTGAAAAAGAAAGACCGCCCGGCAAACTACACACTCCGCCATGCGTCTGCCTGCTATCCCTACAGAGCAGGACATCGTCCCATGAAAGCACTGACCTGGCAGAAAAAGGGCAAAATCACATGCGAAAGCGTGCCCGATCCCGTCATTCTTGACGGGCATGACGCCATCATCAAGGTAACCGCCTGCGCCATCTGTGGCTCCGACCTGCATCTTATGGACGGTTTCATGCCGACCATGCAGTGCGGTGATATTCTGGGCCACGAAACGATGGGGGAGGTTGTCGAAGTCGGAAAGGAGAATACCCGGCTTTCGGTCGGCGACCGTATCGTCGTGCCCTTTACGATCTCATGCGGTGCATGCCGACAGTGTAAATGGGGCAACTGGAGCTGCTGCGAACGCACCAACCCGAACGGACACCAGCAGGCTGAAACCTTCGGGTATCCACTGGCCGGGCTGTTCGGTTATTCCCACATTACCGGCGGGTTCGCGGGCGGTCAGGCGGAATATCTGCGGGTTCCCCATGCCGATATCGGGCCGATTATCGTGCCACCGGAACTGGATGACGAAAAGGTTCTGTTCCTTTCCGATATTTTCCCGACCGGATATCAGGCTGCCGAGTATTGTGACATTACACCCGAAGCCGAAAAGACCATTGCGGTATGGGGATGCGGACCGGTTGGACAGATGGCCATCCGGTCATGTTTCCTGCTGGGGGCAAAGCGCGTCATCGCAATAGACGAGGTTCCCGAACGTCTGGCCATGGCGCGGGCTGGCGGGGCCGAAACACTGGATTTCCGCGACAGAAACATTCAGCAGACCCTTATGGAAATGACGCAGGGTCTGGGGCCGGATGCGGTGATCGAAGCCGTCGGGATGGAAGCCCATGGCGCCGATACCATGATGCAGAAAATCGGGTCGGCCGTACTTTCGGCAACGACGCTGGAACGCCCCTTTGCGCTCAATCAGGCAATTCTTGGGTGTCGGCCGGGCGGGATTGTATCAATGCCCGGTGTCTATGCTGGTGCCCTTGGGCCGGTCATGATCGGCGCCCTCATGAACAAGGGTCTGACGTTGCGGACAGGACAGACGAACGTTCAGAAATATCTTCAACCCCTGCTGGAGCGCATTCGGAAAGGGGAGATTGATCCATCTTTCGTCATCAGCCATCGCACCACCAGTCTTGAGGATGGCCCCGATCTTTACCGGAAATTCCGCGATAAGAAGGATAACTGTACCAAGGTGGTCTTTTACCCTCATGGAAATGCGATATAGGATTGGCAAACTACGGCATTTCTACACTTCCTGCGTATTCTGCCGTTCCTGCCGGGGCGTCAGATCATTTTCCATGCGCTTAACGCCCGTTCCCGTGCAAGCCGGTGGTCCACCACTGGCGGCGGATAATCGCGGGGAAGCGCTGCTTCCCATGGCGCATGAATGGCATCGTCAGAAAGATGCGAGAGTTCGGGCACCCAGCGGCGGATATACACGCCGTGGGGATCGAATTTCCGGGACTGAAGGATCGGGTTCATGATGCGAAAATAGGGGGCCGCATCTACGCCTGTGCCTGCGCTCCACTGCCAGTTCATCGGGTTGCTGGCCGGATCATGATCGACCAGAGTGTCGGCAAACCAGCGTTCCCCGTGACGCCAGTCGATGAGCAGATGCTTTACAAGGAACGAGGCAACAACCATGCGCACCCGGTTGTGCATCCAGCCGGTATGCCATAGTTCCCGCATCCCGGCATCGACCAGCGGATAGCCCGTCTGGCCTTTCCGCCACCGGGCCAGACCGACCGGATCGTCACGCCAGGGCATGGCGTCAAATTCTGGCCGTAGATTCCGGTTGGCCATATCCGGTGTCACGAACAGCAGCGACCAGGCGAAATCACGCCATCCCACTTCAGCAAGAAACTGCTCGGGATATGTTTGTTCCGTTGCCGCCTGCCATATCTGTGCCGGGGTGATATGGCCAAAGCGCAGGAAGGGGGACAGCCGGGATGTGGCTTCTTGACCGGGAAAATCCCGCGCGGTTGCGTAGGTATCCAGATCGTTTTCGATGAAATCGGCAAGCTGGCTGTGCGCTGCCTCCTCCCCCGGTTCCCACATCGCCTGCAATCCGCCCGTCCAGTCATGGGTGGTGGGAAGCAGGCCGTATTCTCCCCCCTGCACGACAAGCCCGTCCGGCATGGGCGGAAGGGACGCAAATGTAAGCTTTTCAGGCGCGGGCGCAGGGGGAAAGGGGGCCGGACATGCCTTCATCGCGCGCCAGAACGCCGTGAAAATCTTGTACTGGCCGCCCGAGCGTGTGCGGATGGCCCATGGTTCGTGCAGAAGGGCACCCGCAAAACTGTGGGCCATGATACCCTGTGACCGGAGTTCCGACTTGATGATGGTATCCGTTTCACGCCCGCCGGGATCATAACGACGATTCCACAGGACGGTATCCGCCCCGGTCCTTCTGATGATTTCCATCAGAACATCCCGCGTTGCCCCCCGAAAGGCATGCAGCGCCCCGCCCTTTTTGCGCAGCGCACCGTCCAGCGACCGGATGGCCCCATCCAGCCACCACCGCGCCGCAGCGCCGGGCAGATGGGCGTCATCTACAATCACGATGCAGAGGACCGGTTTGCGCAGCTTTTCCGCCTCAAGAAGCGCCATGTTATCCGCAATACGGAAATCTTCGCGAAACCAGACGATAGTGGGGGGATGCGTCAGGTTATGTCTCCTTTATACCGGCATGGGGCCTGCATGATCTGACAATAGATAAAGCCGTTTGCGGTATGGGGCAAATGGGCAGCCGGGGAGTGTCCGTTTGCAGAAAGGGCATTCTCCGAAGCTTTTTGGGAAAAGCTTCCCCAAACACTTCTTTCTGAGTACGAGACATCAAAGGGAGGTTGTACTTCTGTTTATGTACGATGCTTACATATTGTCGTGATTAATATATTTATAAATAATCAGAACTGATACGTGTTGAGTTTTGATGTGATAACCTTGTTTTTGATATATTTGCGCTGAAGTTTTTCCTGCACCACATGGATATTCGTGCAGCGTGCGTTCATTTCCTTCAGCAGCGCATCTTTCCGGTCTTCTGGCAGGCTGCTGTCCCATTCGCCAGAAAGGTACTGACATATCTCCGCATTACGGACAAAGGCGGTAACATCCGTAGGAAACTGTTCCTCAGCCCTTGCAATAACCGGAAAGCCGACAAGTAAACAGGTAAGCAGAAATGCCATTTTCGTAATCATTGATGGATTGTCGCATACTCCGCCTGTTTCTTCCATCCGGTGTCACGATGTATTCGCCCGAATGAATAATGACGTAAAAGACCCCCTGCAACTTACGTCACAAGGGGTCTTTTCATTCAGGACCAGATGGACGCAGGGCAGAAATTGCCTGCGTCCGGTCATGACATCAGAACGGGGCGTCGATATCCACCACGTTAATAAGCTTGTGGTTGACGAACTCCTTGATGCCAAGGCCGATCAGTTCCCGGCCATAGCCGGAGTTCTTGATACCACCAAAGGGCAGGTCCGCCTTGGGCGACAGCGGATGGTTGATGACCACCATGCCCGTGCGGATGGCGCGTGCCACGCGGGCGCCACGGGCTTCATCCTTCGTAAACACGCTACCGCCCAGACCGTAGGGGGAGTCATTGGCGATGCGGATGGCGTCGGCCTCGTCCTTCGCACGGTAGATCTGGGTGACGGGACCGAAGAATTCCCAGTGCCGTGCCTCGTTCTTTTCATCCAGATTGGACATGAGCAGCGGCTGGAAGAAAGCGCCATGCTCCGGCACCGGTGCGCCGATCACTTCAACCTTCGCGCCCAGATCCATCGCCCGGGTCACCTGATCGCGCAGGTCATCCGCAGCCGCCTTGGATGACAGCGGCGCAAGCGTGGTGGCCGGGTCCATCGGATCACCCGCCTTCAGCGCCGCAACGCCTTCCTTATACAGCGCAAGGAACCGGTCATAAATGGCATCAGCCACGATCAGCCGCTTGGCGGAAACACAGACCTGCCCGGCATTCCAGTGCCGACCGATCACCGCCCAGCGGGCTGCCTTTTCCACATCGGCATCATCCAGCACGATGAAGGCGTCCGCGCCGCCCAGTTCCATCGTCGCCTTCTTCAGCGCCTTGCCTGCAATACCGGCAATAACCGTGCCCGCCCCTTCCGAACCGGTCAGTGCGATACCGCACACGCGGGGGTCGTTCAGGATCATGGCGGTGTGCGGACGCGCCGCATACAGGTTACGGAACAGGCCCGCGGGCAGTCCGGCTTCCGCCATCAGCGTATCAAAAGCAGCGGCGCATTGCGGCAGGTTGGACGCATGCTTGAGCAGCACGGCATTACCGGCCGAAAGCTGCGGCGCGATGATGCGCACCACCTGATAGAACGGGAAGTTCCACGGCTCGATCGCCAGCACGATGCCAAGCGGTTCATGCACCAGCGTGGCCCTGCCTTCCGCCGCGTCCGCCACAGGCAGGATCTCGGGCTTCAGCAGTTCTTCGGCATGGTTTGCGTAATATTCGAAAATCTCGGCGGAAAGAATGACTTCCTTCTTTGACTCCTCGAACAGCTTGCCCATTTCCAGCGTGCCGAGGCGGGCATATTTATCAATGTCACGGCGCAGGATGGCAGCCGCCGCGTTCATGACCTTTGCACGATCGGCAAAGGATGTATCGCGCCAGCTTTCAAACGCGGCATGCGCCTGTGCCAGTGCGGTCTGTACTTCCGCATCCGTTGCATCGGGAAAGGTTGCAACGACTTCGTTGGTATAGGGATTGGTTGTGGCGTACGCCATTTTAAGCCTCGTTTCTTTTCAACTTATGGATGCCGGGACGACAGGGTTGTGCATCCCGGCAGCGGGAACCGGCGCAGCAGGTCAGGCTGCGGCTTCGAGGATTTTGCGGCTGACATCCAGCGTGACATCGCCGTTTTCGCCCAGATGGGTCATACCGTGGTCTTCAAGCTGCCTGACCAGATCGTTGATGCCTTCGGCCCCGATGTCATAGGCGGACAGGCGGGTCGGCACGCCCAGACCTTCGAAGAATTCCTCGGTCTTGCGGATGACAGCGTCAATCCGCTCGTCTTCCGTGCCTTCGGTCAGGTTCCACACCCGCGCGGCATACTGCAGCAGCCTGGCGCGCTTTTCCGTGCGCCGCACCCGCAGCAGCGCCGGGAACACCATGGCCAGCGTACGGGCATGGTCGATGTGGTATTTCGCCGTGATTTCATGGCCGATCATATGCGTCGTCCAGTCATGCGGCACGCCCGCGCCAATCAGGCCGTTCAGGGCGAGGGTCGCCACCCACATGAGGTTGGAGCGCAGGTCATAATCATCCGGTGTCGCCACGATGCGCGGCCCGATTTCGACCAGACTGGACAGCAGCCCTTCGGAAAAGCGGTCCTGCGCCATGCCATCGACCGGATAGGTCATGTACTGTTCCATCACATGGACGAAAGAGTCCACGACACCGTTGATGACCTGTTTCATCGGCAGGCTCATGGTGCGCATCGGGTCCAGCACGGAAAAGCGCGGATAGACCAGCGGATTGGAAAACAGCAGCTTGTCGCCGGTGGACTGGCGCGAAATCACGCTCAGGCAGTTCATTTCTGAACCGGTTGCGGGCAGGGTGACGACCGTGCCCAGCGGCAGCGCCTTTTTTGCGGCCTCGCCCTTGCTGACCAGAATGTCCCACGGCTCACCTTCATACGGCACGGCGGCGGCGACAAACTTGGTGCCATCCATGACCGAACCGCCGCCCACGGCAAGCAGGAAGTCGAGCTTTTCCGCCCGCACCATGGCCACGGCCTTCATCAGCGTCTCGTAAGTGGGGTTGGCTTCAATGCCACCGAATTCACGGACAGTACGGTTGCCAAGGGCTGCGCGCACTTCGGCCAGCGTCCCGCTGCGTTCGGCGCTGGCGCCACCATACAGCACGAGTACGCGTGCTTCGGGCGAAAGCTGTTCATCAAGGCGGGCAATCATGCCTTTGCCAAAGAGGACCCGCGTGGGGTTGTAGAATTCAAAATTCAGCATTCTTGCACCTACTAGACCGGTCGTCTCTATTAGACCGGTCACTTATTAAATTCGTGGAACAGGACGCCCTGCCCCAGCCTGAAACTAGATTTCCAGAAGCCGCCTGCTTGCCTCCCAGGCATGGTCAAACGGCGGGGAACTATGGGTGATCTTCACCATCAGCGTCGAACCCAGCCATAACTGGTAAAGGGCCGCCGCCAGCATCGGGGCCGACTGCGTGTTGCCAATCGACCCTTCTTCCTGTCCGGCGGCAATGACCCTTGCGATCCGTTCGATCACGGAACGGGTCCCGATCTCCAGTATCGTGCGCATCCGTTCGGACAGGTCGGATACTTCGGCCGCCAGCTTCACGATCAGGCATTTGTTCCCGATCTGGCCATCAATATGGGTATCGCGCCAGAACTGGCAGTAACGCGTGATACGCTGCGCCGCGTTCCCTTCCCCATTATCAAGGATATCGTTCATTTTGATCAGATATTCCTCGATATAGGTCCGCAGGAGTTCTTCCCCGAATGCTTCCTTTGATTCGAAGTAGTGGTAGAATGACCCCTTGGGAATACCCGCGACATCCAGTATCTGCGCCAGACCGACGGCGGAGAAACCACGCTGGCCGATAAGCGGTCTGGCCGTTTCCAGAATATGCTGCCGGGCGGCGCGATGTTTCTCTGCGATCTTCATGGGAGTGTATATATGGGGTGCCTGCTGGCGTGTCCAGATAAAAATTAGACCAGTCGTCTTTTTTTTGGATCATGCCTGCTCAGGCACTCTGCCCGGCCATGATTTCCCCAATAATATCCTCCACCATCCGGGTGGTGCGCGAAAGCTGCCGTGTGCGGTCATGCACCAGCGCCAGCGTAAGATCCGGCACGCTGGCCCCGATCAGCGGGACAAAAGCCAGATCCCCCCGCATCACTTCGGACATTACATCCAGATAGCTGAGCAGACAGATACCCGTTCCCGCCATGACAAGGGAAATGATCATCTGCACATTGTTCGCCCGTGCCGCGACGGACGGGGCCATGCGTCCCGCCGCCATCAGCCGGGCAAATACGGATGCCAGCGCCAGCGGCTGTTCCGGCACGATCATGGCATGGTCCGCGCACTGCGTCAGCCGGACGGCATCATGCTGCGCCAGCGGATGGTCGGAACGGCAGGCAAAGCCGAGCGGAAAGGACAGCCGCCGGACCACAACCAGATCACGCATTTCCTCCGGGTCCAGTACCAGCGCAAGATCGCCTTCGCCTGACAGCAGGGTGTGGTGAATACTTTTATTGTCGCGGATATTCACATTCAGCACGACACCGGGATGCGTACGTTTCATGCGGCTGACCAGTTCGGGCAGGAAAGCGCGCGACAGGGCTTCGGGCGCCAGCAGGTCAACCTGACCACGGCGTATGCCCTTCAGGTCGTCGATTTCGCGCTTCAGGTCATCCAGATCCTTAACCCAGCGCCTGGCGCATCCATACAGCAGTTCCCCCGCCGCCGTCAGGCGCATGCCGGTGGGCAGGCGTTCAAATAACGGGGTCTGGAGCTGTTTTTCACCCAGCAGGATGTGCCGGTTGATGGCCGAACCCGCGATATGCAGTTCCTCTGCCGCCTTGCGTATGGATTTGTGCCGCGCAACAGCCAGAAAATAGACCAGAAAACGGGAAAAAGGCTGCATGCGTTCTCATTTCGAGAATGGGAAAGGATCAATTATGATATATCTGAGAGCGCACCGCATGTGAAATGATCTTTCCGAAGACCCCGGACCGCTTCCGGCCCGTTCAGGAGGACCATCATGACCACAGCAACCTGCGCCCGCCCGGCGGACATCCACCCCCTGCCCCGCACCATGACGTTTGAAGTGGATGACTGGAACATCCTTGCGCGCTGCTGGCATCCGGTCGCCCTTGTGCGCGAACTGGGTGACAGGCCGCTGGGCGTGACCCTGCTGGATGCGCCGCTGGTGGTCTATCGCGCGGGCGACAGCATTGTCGTGGCCGATGACCTGTGTCCCCACCGTGGCGTGCCGCTAAGCATGGGCAAGGGAGACGGGCAGACCGTTGCCTGCGCCTATCACGGTTTCCGTTTTGGGGAAAAAGGCCGCTGCGTGAAGGTGCCCGCCCATCCCGACAGCGCCATTCCGTCAAAGCTCAACCTGCGCACCTATCCCGCCGTGGAACGCTATGGCCTGATCTGGACCTGCCTGCGACCGGAAGGGGACGGGGCCGATATTCCCCCCATGCCGCACTGGAACGACCCGGCCTTTCAGCAGATCAACTGCCCGTGGATCGATATTGCCGGTTTTGCAGGCCGACAGGTGGAAGGGTTCATTGACGTGGCCCATTTCGCCTTTGTCCATACCGACACGTTCGCGGACCCTGAAAACCCCGTGGTGCCCCCTTACAGGACCCGCATCACGCCCGACGGGTTCGAAGCGGAATACCGCAGCAGCGTGGGCAATTATCCCATTGGCAAAAGCGACCGGGGGCGGCCGGGTTTTGAATGGCTGCGGCATTTCCGCGTGCATGTACCCTTTACCGCGACGCTGGAAATCCATTTCCCCGATAATGGCCGCCTTGTCATCATGAACGCGGCGTCACCCGTGTCGGCCCGTAAAACGCGGATGTTCGCGCCCATGTGCCGTAACTTCGACAAGGACCTGCCACTACAGGATGTCTATGACTTCAACCTGCGGGTTTTCGAGGAGGACCGCGCCCTGGTAGAAGCCCAGAAACCGGAGAACCTGCCGCTGGACCCCACGCTTGAAGCGCATGTCATGGCGGATCGCAGTTCGATCGCCTATCGCCGTGCCCTGCGCACGATGGGACTGAGCCAATTCTTCACGGCGTGAAGGGAATGATGCCCATGTCCACCCTGTTTTCTGTCCTTGTCGATGCTGTCACGCCGGAAGGGGACGACTGCGTGCGCCTGCGTCTGGTCGCCCGGGCGGGGCAGGACGACCTGCCACGCTTTGAACCCGGCGCGCATATTGATGTCATGACCCCTTCGGGCCTGATCCGTCAGTATTCACTGTGTGGATCAGCGGAAGATCGCACGGGGTATGAACTGTGCATCAAGCGCGAAGCGGCCTCCCGTGGGGGATCGGAATCCCTGTGCGCGGAAATACGGCGGGGCATGGAACTGCGTATTTCCCCGCCCCGCAATGCGTTCATGCTGCCTGATGCGCAACGCCATATCCTGATCGGGGGCGGTATCGGCATTACGCCCCTGCTTTCCATGATGATGTATCTGCAGGGCAGGAATGCTGACTGGCAGCTTCATTATTATACGCGTGATCCCCGGCGCGCGCCGTTTGGGGACATGCTGCGCCAAGGTCCGTATGCGCCCCGTGTCAAGTTCAGCCGAAGCCTGAAAAACGGGTACCCGGATGTACTGGACACACCATCGCCTGACACCGCCATCATGCTGTGTGGGCCGGACGGGTTCATGAACGCTGTTTTTTCCCATGCCGTCGCCGCAGGCTGGCAGGCGGATCAGGTCCATACCGAATATTTCCGCCCGACCGAAACAACCCATGCCCTTTCCGATCGGGCGTTTGATGTCGTGCTGGCGCGATCGGGGCAGACGGTGAACGTACCGGCGGGACAGAGCATTGCCGCCGCCCTGCTTGCCGCCGGGGTGGATGTGGACCTGTCGTGTGAGCAGGGTATGTGCGGTGCCTGTGTCGTGCCGCTTGTCGCCGGGGAAGGCGATCACCGTGATATGGTCCTGACCGAGGAAGAACAGGGGCGCAGCATTGCGCTATGCTGTTCACGCAGCCGCAGCCCGTCGCTGACACTGGACCTGTAACCGGGACCGGGCGGGGAATACCCGCGCGTTACTATGGCTGTCGGGAACTGTCCTCGGGGTCCGGTAATGCCAGCAGCGTCTCTTTCAGCGTATCCGGCAGGGCCGGAAAAGGATCGACCCCGACCGCGCGGATCAGCGTCGCCACATTGACAACCGTGCAGGTCGGGTTTTCCGTGTTCTTGCAGACATAGACACCGGCTGCGTTGACCATGGGGTCATACACCGCTTTCCATGTGGAGGAAGGCACCACAACATGATGCCCGATCCCCTGCGTGCTGCCGTAAAAGGCCGGTCCGGTCACGACATAGAGCGCGCCTTCCTGCAACGCCAGTTTCCGCACCGCCCGTTCCACATCGCTCCATATCCCCTTATTCAGTTCGGGTGTCTGTGGCACGACATTGGCCAGTGAAAACGCCTGATCGCGTCCCGCCATGTCGGGTGCTTCCGACGCCGGTGTCATGCGGCCACGGGCATAGCCCGAACGCCTGTAATCGGCAGGGTCGGCCCCATCGCCCGGCGGCAGGCGTGGGTCGGCATGAGGCCGGTCGGTCACGCGGCCCAACTGGCTGGCCCGCATGATTTCCCGCCGGGTCAGATATTCCGCCGACCATAGCGGTTCATGCACCAGACCGGAATTGAGGGCAGCATAATCCGCATTGCACAGCAGGGTCGTGCGCGGCAGCAGTCCGGGGGCAACCAGCGCGGGCAGGTGCCCCTGCGCGCCGAACTGCGGGCACGGATCTTCCTGGGCCGATGCCGCGCAGGGCATGCTGACAGCCAGGCACCCCATAACCGCACACACCCGGACTGATCTGCGTAACATACCGAACACCTCTGGATACCCTGCATAGGGCATTCCACATCAGTCGGGCGCAAGGCAAGCCCCGGCCTGCGATAAGGTGTAATGGTCGCGGCATCGCAATACTGCCGGGAAAACAGACTGTCTGAAAAACCTGCTTTTCATAAGAGAAGGTCTTGGTGACGCTTTTTGAAAAAAGGCGGCACTCAAAAACTTTTATTACATTTCACGCCGAAACGATACGGATGGGACGTTCGGCTATGTCGATCCGGACGGGTGTGAACTGGCGGGCATCCCCGTCGCTCTGCACCGGTATGCCCGGTGGTGTGCGGATTTCGATGCTCCGCGCGGTATGTATTTCCACGTCCCGCTGGCGTGCCAGATTGCCACGCAGCAGGGACAGGCTGGCGCGCAGGGTAGCCAGAATGCCGGGTGCCCGGAACAGCACGACCGAGAAGCGTTTCTCCGCCAGCATGGAATCCCGTGTCAGGACGTATTTCCCGGCATAGAGAGAACCCTTCGACACGATGACGGAAACGGCATCATATTCCACGCCGTCCAGCAAGACATGCAGCGGCTCAAATCCGTACCGCCATAATGATCGCACGGTATTCAGAACATAGGCGAACTGGCCTAACGCGCTTTTCAGTCGCGTCGACACGGCATGTACCACATGCGCGTCGAACCCGATCCCCGCCATCTGGATGAACAGCCCGTTCCAGCCATCGGATTGCAGGTGGCCGGGCCAGATGACCCTGCTGTTTCCCCGCGCCATTACGCCTGCACTGGCGGCATCATCCGATGGAATACCCAGTTCATGGGCCAGCACATTGGCCGTACCCAGCGGCAGGATGCCAAGGATACAGTCGGACCCGGCCATCCCTTCGGCGATTTCGGCAATGGTGCCGTCACCCCCGGCTGCTACGATATGCGTGTATTTCTGGTCATGGACCGCTTTACGGGCAAGTGCTGTTGCGTGGCCCCGGAAAGCGGTAGGGACGATATCGACCACAAACCCGGCGCCACGCAGGCACTGCGCGAAATGGGCGATACGGGTCCGGCTGTGCCCACCGCATTTTTCATTTACAATAATGAGGGCTGTTTTGTGCTGGACAGGCAAGATCTCTATCGCTCTGAAATAAAATCATACAAGACGGCCATGCCGCACCATGGAGGGGGGTGGGATCAGTCCTCCTGCCCTTCAGGCCAGTACTGATCCAGAAGCAGGTTGAGGGCTTCATGCCCCTGCGCCCGGCTTTTCAGGTCCGCAAGATGGAAGGTTACGGCAAGGGATTTTCCCGAACGCCGGTTTATCGTCACGACAGTCCTGCCATCGGATGGACGTTCTATGGTCGATGCCCCGGCAGCCCTGCGGGGGGCGGGTTCCGGTTTTTCCGCGGCTTTCTGCAATTCCCTTACCACGGCGGGCGCTTCGGTCAGGTAGGAATGATCACGCTTGCGCATATCCGCCATCTTTGCCGCCGCATCCAGCACGCGCCTGCGGGTGTCGATATTTTTCAGCAGGGGCTTGAGCTTCATGACATGCTTGATCCGCATGTCATGCGGGGAAGCAAAGGCCCCGATTACTGCGGCAGGCAGGCGGGCGAGATCAAGATAACGGCTCAGCCAGCTTTCCGATACCCGCAGCCGCTCGGCCATCGCCTTCTGTTCATTACCATAATAAAGGCCCAGACCCTTGAGGTAATCCCGCGCGCGTTCATAATCGCTCAGATCCTGTCGGGCGCGGTTTTCCAGATCGGCAATGCGGAAAGCCTGCTCATCGGTCAGTTCGCGCGGTTCCACGATGAAGCGGAATTCGGGATAGGTATTCGCCCGCAGCCATGAAATCGCCCAATGACGGCGCGCGCCGCAGATAACCTCGAATTCGTAATCGGGATCATTCTTCAGCCGCCTTACGATGGCGGGCATTTCCTGATGTCCCTGCGCCTTCAGGCTTTCGATCAGGTCATGGCAGCTTTCATATGTCAGGGCCGCGTAATCGCGGTTATGCTCCCCCCACATCCGGCAACGGGCGGGATCGACCGACAGATGGGTCTTGGTCTGGGCCAGTCCGCCCGCCATTTCCGCCAGCCTGTTACGCCGGTCCCCCAGCACGCCGCCCATCCGCGTGGCGGGCTTGCGGTCTTCGCGCAGGCCCGCACTGGCGGCGGCGGCTAGACCATCGGTGAATAACTTGTTCTTGGAGGACATCGTGGCCGACCTTCATGCTCTGGATCAGGGTAGGGCGTGTAATAAAGAGGAAGAATGCCGCCGAACGCGGCTATCGGGATGATTGCACCGGTGCAATCATCCCGGCGCGGGCAGGATCACAGGACACCCGCCCGGCGCAGGCTTTCCCGGTGGCTGGGCCACATGGCGCGTATGTCCAGTTCCAGTTCCTGATTAACCGCGTTCAGGTAAGTCAGGCAGCGATCCCGCACCGATCTGCTGGTAATCGGCGCATCCAGTTCATAAACGGTCATGAGCCGCGCGGTCGCGTTATCGATCTCGGCTGAGTTTTTCAGTGATGAACGGGCAAGATGGTGCCCGAAAATGGATTTCATCAGCCCCAGCAGTTCACGCTGCATGGATTTGTTTTCATCCACGCGGGAGCTTACGAATTTCAGAAGCTGCAGGTTCGGCGCATGCCCCGCCCGCTCAAGCTCAACCAATGTTTCCTGCAACATGGCAAGGAAGGCCGCGGTAGAAGAAAAATCCATCACCGTCGGCGGAACCGGCACGATCAGCGCATTGGCCGCGCGCAGCACGGACAGTGAGATTGCCCCCAGCGCGGGTGGCGGGTCCATGATGACCACATCAAACGCATCGGAAACCGAATTGATGCCCTGCGTCAGCCGGTCGATCAGGCCGGGATCACCCTGCGCCATCCGCGCCGCCAGTTCATATTCCGACTGGAACAGGCGAAGATTGGCGGGGATCAGCGACAGGCCGTCAAAATGGGTCGGCCGCAGCGCGTAGGCCAGCGATCCCATCTCATCATTGCGCAGGAACGGGTAAAGCGTATCGTCTTCCCCCAGATCCATGTCCGGCACGTAGCCAAACAGGGTGGTGGCGGACGCCTGACTGTCACAGTCGATCAGCAGGACGCGATAGCCCTGTATTGCAAGATACTGCGCCAGATGCACGGCGACGGTTGATTTCCCCACGCCCCCCTTGAAGTTCTGTACGGCTATGACCGCGGGCGCATCCGTTTGCGCACGCCACGGGCGGGTGCCGAAAATGCCGCGCATGACATTGAGCTGTTCCAGCGTATAGCCCACGCGCCGGTTGTTTTCCCCACGCCGGGGTTCAGGCAGGCGGCCATCCTTTTCCGCTTCCCTTATTGCGGCAGCCGAGCGGCCGATCAGTTCGGCGGCCTGACCGATCTGGAATGTCGGCTCCCTGCGGTCCCCCGCCCGCACGGCCTGCGCATTGTTGCGCAGGGTCTCCAGCACCGAAGACGTACGCAGTGCAAGGTCTTCCACCAATGAGAGCACGTTCCCGCCCTCGCCTTCAGCTACCGTGTCCATCGCCCACCATCATTTCACAATCACGAACCGATTACGCAAACCTTGCACTTCTTGTGCCCGTTTAACGTTTTTTTCGCAAGGACATTAAATCAGACGATGTCTGTCGAAAGAACGGACGTCGCCGTGAAACCGGCGATTTATCTTTGCCTGACAAAGACATGACCACCAGAATTGCACAACACGACCGGGCCATGATCCAGCCTGTCCCATCGCGGGAATATCCCGTTTACACCGATGAAGGATTGTTTTCCGCTTATTATATCGCATATACAATAAGGATGCGGTATGATTGGGATGACACAAAACGGGCAGCCAACATCGCCAAGCATGGCGTGGACTTTACCGCCGCTGAGGACTTTGAATGGGATGTCGCCCTGGTCATCGCCAGCCACAGCGCAACCGAACCCCGCCTTGTCGCCATTGCCCCGATCCGGCGGCGGCTGCATGTGCTGGTTTACAGCATTGAAACCCGCATTGTCCGCATCATCAGCCTGCGTAAGGCCAACCGACGGGAGGCAAAACTTTATGAAGCGCAAACCTGACTTCATCATGCCCACGGAAGATGAGGACGCCCGTATCAATGCCGGCATTGCGGATGATCCTGACAATCCCGAACTGACCGCAATGGATTTCACCCGCGCGGCAAGCGCATCCCGCGCGCAGCCTGATCTGGTACGCGATTATGAAAGACGCGTGCGCGGCCCGCAGAAAGCGCCGACCAAGAAGCAGGTGTCGATCCGGCTGGATCAGGACGTGATCGAACGCCTGAAATCGGACGGTCCCGGCTGGCAGCGCCGCGTAAATGACCTGCTGCGCAAGGCCGTGGGCATACGATGACCCCGCCGCGGTGCAGGAGGCCGGGTTGCGCCTGATCGCAGGCATCTGCCTTGTTCTTGGCCTTGCGTCGTCCCTTGCGGGCTGTGCAGACCAGAACCCCCGCATGGACCGCAATGCGCGCGCTGCCTATGACCGGGGCGGCGGCGGATACCATGATGGCTGGGACGGTTCCGGCGGGTGGGGTGGCCCCGGTGGCTGGGGGGGACCGGGTGGCATGGGCTGGTAAGCCCGTGGCCGGATTTTCAGGGGTCTGCCCCGGAACGTCGCGGGGCGCAACGGGTTATTGACACGGGCGCACCCGCGCCCACACAAAGCGATCCGTCCTGACGTGACGCCGTCAGCGATCCCGAAAGCGCCCGTTGCGGATATCCCATGCCCACGCATATCAAACTGGTCCAGTCTGTCGAACGGGCCGCGGCCATTCTGGAAACCATCGCCCGACAGGGTGGGGCCGCACACCTGCGGCAGATCGCGGCCCTTACGGGTATTGGCAAGACCACCGCCCATAACATCCTGCAGACACTGGACCATCTGGGCTATGTCCGTCGCCGCTCCGGCGATACGCGCTATTACCTCGGTGGCCGCATCCTCAACCTTGCGCGTATCGCGGGCAATGACAGCGCGACCCGCACCCGCCTGCGCCCCGTTCTGGAAACCATTGCCCGCAATACCGGCCAGACCGTCTGGCTTGCCGTGCCCGGTGGCGATGAAGCCGCGTATCTCGACATCGTTGATGCCACCAGCCCGGCAGAACAGGCCGATCGTGCCCCCTTTCGGGAAAAACTGGAAGGCTCCGCCGTGGGGCTGGTCTTTCTGGCCTTCGTGCCCGGCATGGCCAAGCGCCTTGCCGCCGCCCCCGGTGAAGCACCCACGCCCGCCATGGTGGAACAGATCCACACTGTGCGCGCACGCGGTTATGCCCTTGATCTGGAACGATATCACGCGGGTATCCACGGTGTCGCCATCCCGTGGTGGGAAGATGGGGAAGTGCTGGCAAGCATCTGCGTAACCGGCCCGGCGGGCGAACTGCCGCGTGCGAAGCTGGCCGACATTGCATGGATGATGATGCAGCAGCAGCTTGTCCGCGTTCAGCAATGATGAATAAATCATCATTTCACGATCATCTGTATTCCCTCATCCGCCATTGCCGTTAGCGTGCGCTTTTTTACATGAAGAAGGTCCGCAATAATGAAACTCTCTGTCGCTTCCGCCATGATCGACGCGGCCCTTGCCGAAGCCACCAGACTGAAGGTGACGGTATGTATAACCGTCGTGGATGCAGCCGCATGGCCGGTAGCCTTCGCCCGCATGGACGGCGCACCGCTGGGCGTAATCGATGTCAGTGGAAAGAAAGCGAAAACCGCCGTCCTGTTCCAGATGGACACGGCGGCCTTTGCCAAAATCGCGCATCCCGATGGCGTTGCCTATTCGCTGGAAAACACCAATGGCGGCCTGACCAGTTTTGGCGGCGGCGTGCTGCTGAAGGCGGCTGATGGCGCCATTGCCGGGGCGATTGGCGTATCGGGCGCCACCAGCGCGGAAGATATCGACATCGCCCGGGCCGCCGCCCGCGTCCTGTCCGCCTGACAGCCCGACCCGGACCGCACATGACCACAGATACCGCAACGACCGAATTCAATCCCCGGCCCGTCCACCCGCCGCACGGTGCAGCCGCCGCCTTCCTTATCCTGACCTTTGGCACCTTTGTCGTGGGAACGGGTGAGTTCGCCATCATGGGCATGCTGCCCGAATTCGCATCCTCGCTCCGGCTTTCCACCGCCGATGCCGGTTACGCGATTACCGCCTACGCGCTGGGTGTTGTATTTGGCGCACCACTCATCACCATACTTGGCGCACGCCTGTCGCGGCGTGAACTGCTGCTGTCGCTCTATATTCTTTTCTGCTGCGGCAACCTGCTGAGCATCGCCATGCCAACCCCCGGCCTGATCGAGGTCGCCCGCTTCATCACCGGTCTGCCCCATGGGGCGCTGTTTGGCATTTCCGCCCTTGTCGCCGCATCCATGGTCGACCACTCGCGCCGGGGCTGGGCCGTGGGGCGCGTGCTGTCAGGCATTGCCATCGCCACCCTTGTCGGCGCGCCGTTTTCCACCTTCGCCGCCAATCACTGGGGCTGGCGGATTTCCTACTTCATCATCGCGCTGTGCGGTCTGCTGACCTTTCTGGGGGTATGGCGCTATATCCCGGCGGACCGGCCCAACCGTTCCAATTCCCCGCTGCGCGAAGTAACGGCGCTGTTCAACACACAGGTCATGCTGACCCTGCTGACCGCCGCCATCGGTTTTGGCGGCATGTTCACCATCTATACCTATCTGACCAGCATCCTGCAGAACGTGACCCGCGTGCCGGAATGGGAAACCATGGTGTTCATGGTCCTGTGGGGTGCGGGCATGCTTACGGGCGCCAATGCGGGGGCGTGGGTGGTTGACCGCAACCTGTCCCTTGCCGCGATCCTCGCGCTGGCAGGCAGCGCGCTGACCATGCTGGTCTTCCCGCTGGTGCTGCACAGTATCCCTGCCCTTGTGGTGGTGGTTTTCCTGATCCCGTGTTTCGTCAATGCACTGGGTCCGGCATTGCAGACACGGCTTATGGATTACGCGGGGGATGCGCAGACACTTGCCGCCTCCCTCAATCACTCGGCATTCAATGTCGCCAATGCCATGGGGGCCTCCCTGGGCAGCGCCCTTCTGGCCGCGCAGTTCAGTTATGGATCGCTTGGTTTTGGTGCGGCCGTTCTGTCCACGGGGGGGCTTGTCGTCTATCTTCTGGCGCTTGCGCTGCTGAAGCGGCATGTCGTACGTGCGTAACCACTCCGGCACGGATTACCGGTAAATAAACATCATGAAACGCCGCCATTATTTTAATGGCGGCGTTGCCTAAAGCTTTCTGAAAAAGGCTTCACCACGAACCTGCCTGATAATCTGTCGATACAGCCGGGACCGGGACAGCGCAGCCAATCAACAATAAAACCGGTATTGAATCCCATTCATGCGATCGCATTTATTCGGTCTGCGGACTCAGTAATCCCGGCGGCTTCATGCCAATCGGCAAAAAAGATTACATACATCAGTATCGTTCCGGAACTTCCCTGTTCAGGGGACGTATAGCGATCATGAGGTGACAGCGGCATTTTGCATGACCTGTCATCATTTGCATCCCTGCATTCAATACATCCCAATACCAGTACATCGAGACGTCTCCGTTCATAAATAACCAGTACAGACGGAAGGCCCGACATGGTGGATATTTCTGAAATCTGGTCCCTGTTCATCTATGCGGTTGTGATCGGGGGGCTTCTGGCGTGCCTGTTCGGGCTGTCCGCCATGACCGGCACCCGGCGACGTGGGGCCGCAATGGGCCGTTCCATGTCCCTGCCATTTGAATCCGGCATGATGCCGACCGGATCGGCACGGCTGCGCCTGCCGGTGCAGTATTATCTGGTTGCCATGTTCTTTGTCATATTCGACGTGGAAACGGCCTTTCTCCTGCCATGGGCGACCGTTGTGGCGCGGGTCGGATGGATCGGGTATGGCGCGGCGGTTTTCTTTATCGCCTTTCTGGCTGCCTCCCTCCTCTATCTGTGGCGTGCGGGTGCGCTGGAATGGGGGCCGCAGCCGCGCCTGCCACGTATCGGGGGAAAGGCTTCGGTATCATGACATGGTCCCTCTCGCCCGTATCGCCCCCACGGAACACGCGGCCAGCGCAACATGACGACACGCCAACCTTCAGCGAGACGGTGCGGCGGAACCTTGTCATGGGACGGCTTCAGGATTTTGTGGCGTGGGGGCAGAAAAATTCGATATGGCCGCTCAATTTCGGCCTGTCCTGCTGCTACGTGGAAATGGCGACCGCCTTTACAAGCCGGTTCGACATTGCACGTTTCGGGTCCGAAGTCCTGCGCGCGACGCCACGTGAAGCGGACCTGATTGTCATTTCCGGCACCGTATTCGTCAAGATGGCCCCGATCATCCAGCATCTGTATGACCAGATGCTGGAACCCCGATGGGTGATCTCCATGGGGTCATGCGCCAATTCGGGCGGTATGTACGACATTTACAGCGTGGTGCAGGGCGTGGACAGTTTCCTGCCGGTCGATGTGTATGTTCCCGGCTGCCCGCCCCGCCCGGAAGCCCTGCTTGAGGGCCTGATGCTGTTGCAGAAATCCATCGGCACGCGCAGGCGTCCGTTAAGCTGGATGATGGGACCGCAGGGCATGGAACCTGTAACGCCCCCCAGCATGCGCGATGAAAAACGCGCCGCCCGCCAGGGCGTGCGCGACATCCGCCAGCCCGACGGGATCTGACCCATGGTCCTGAGCGCATCCCCCATAACCGGACTGGACCAGCCCGGCATGATGGCCACCCAGTCCACGCGCGATGGCGTCCGCACGCTGTGGGTTACGGCGGACGACCTGCGGCCCACCCTTTCCACGCTGAAGGAACACACGCCCGCATTGCTCATGCTGTTTGACCTGACCGCCATTGACGAACGCGAACGCACCCACCGCGATGGCCAGCCACCGGCGGATTTCACGGTCATCTATCACCTCATGTCGCTTGCCACCCGCGCAGATGAAGTGCGCATCAAGGTGGCGCTGCTGGGGGACAGGCCCACGCTTCCCACCATCAGCGACCTGTGGCCCAATGCCAACTGGTACGAACGCGAGATATGGGACCTGTTCGGCATCCGGTTTGAAAACCATCCTTTCCTGCGCCGCATCCTGACACCACCCACATGGACCGACCACCCGCTGCGCAAGGATCATTACGCCCGCGCCACCGAAATGCCGCCCTACAGCCTGACCGAAGAACAGGAGCGGCACGAGCAGGACGCCATGCGTTTCGATCCCTCGGCATGGGGCATGCAGCGGCATAGCGACCACAGCGATTTCATGTTCCTCAATCTCGGCCCCAACCATCCCAGCGTACACGGGGTCTTTCGCATTATCCTGCAGCTTGAGGGCGAACGCATCGTCGATGCCGTGCCCGATATCGGCTTCCACCATCGCGGGGCCGAAAAAATGGGGGAACGCCAGTCATGGCATACCTACATCCCCTATACTGACCGGGTGGATTACCTGGGCGGGGTCATGAACAACTTCCCCTACGTGATGGCGGTCGAAACGCTGGCGGGCATCACGCCGCCGCCACGCGCGCAGATGATCCGCGTCATGCTGGCGGAACTGTTCCGCATTGCCAGCCATCTGGTTTTCTACGGAACCATGGCGCAGGACGTGGGGCAGCTTTCGCCAGTATTCTACATGTTTACCGACCGCGAGCGCGTATTCGGCATTATCGAGGCGATCTGCGGTTTTCGCATGCACCCGGCATGGTTCCGCATCGGCGGGGTGGCGATGGACCTGCCCACCGGATGGGAAGACCTGATCCGCGCCTTCGTCAACGACCTGCCCCACCGCCTTGACGAATATGACGCGATGGTCATGCGCAACCCGGTTTTCCGGGGGCGGACGAAAGGGGTGGGCGCCTATACCACCGCCGAAGCCGTGGAATGGGGCGTAACCGGGCCGGGACTGCGCGCCACCGGCCTGCCATGGGATTACCGCAGGCAGGCCCCCTATGCCTGTTACGACCAGCTTGAATTCGACATTCCCACCGGCGCCAATGGCGACTGCTACGACCGGATCGCCGTGCATGTGGAAGAAATCCGCCAGAGCCTGCGCATCATCCGCCAGTGTCTGGACCACATGCCCGCCGGTCCCATCAAGGCGGACCATCCGCTCACCACCCCGCCGCCCAGGGCGCGGACGCTGCATGACATCGAAACCCTGATCCATCATTTCCTTGGCGCAGCCTGGGGGCCGGTCATCCCGCCGGGGGAGGCCAGATCCTGCGTCGAAGCCACGAAAGGGCTGAACTGCTATACCCTTGTCAGCGATGGCGGCACCACATCCTATCGCACCCGCATCCGCACGCCGTCCTTCGCCCATCTGCAGATGATCCCGCTTCTGGGGCGTGGCGTCATGATCGCCGACCTGATCGCGATCCTGGGCAGCATTGATTTCGTGATGGCCGATGTCGATCGCTGAACAGCCCCTGTCAGGCGACCTGCGGGCGGAAATCCGCGCCCTTGCGCAGGCGGAACCGCACCCGCGCGGGGCCAGTGTCGCGGCCCTGCGGCTGGTGCAGGCGCATATGGGGTGGATCAGCACGCCGCACCTGAACGAAGTAGCCGATGTGCTGGGCATGTCCGCTGCGGATCTGGACGGCATCGCCACCTATTTCAACCTGCTGTTCCGCAGGCCCGTGGGGCGGCATGTCATCATGCTGTGCGACAGTGTCTCATGCTGGATCATGGGGCGTGAGCGGCTATGCGCCCATCTGTGCCGCACACTGGATATCCAGCCGGGCCAGACCACGGCGGATGACACCATCACCTTTCTGCCCATCGTGTGTCTGGGGCACTGCGACCATGCGCCCGCCATGCTGGTGGACGATACACTCTATGGCGACGTGGATACGCCCACCCTCGACCACCTGATCGACACCCTGCGGGAGCCGCCACCATGAGCCATGCCGAGCGCCCCCTGACCGCCATGATCGACCCCGTGGCCGGTCCCCCCGACTGCGCGGCCTATGAACGGGCCGGGGGATGGCAGGCCACGCGCACGGCCCTGCGCACCCTTGCACCGGCCGAGGTGGTGGACATCGTAACCCGCTCGCGCCTGCGCGGACGTGGGGGGGCGGGGTTCGGAACCGGGCAGAAATGGAGCTTCGTGCCCAGGGAACCCGCAAGCGAACGCTGCAAATACCTGATCGCCAATGCGGATGAGATGGAACCGGGCACCTTCAAGGACCGCTGGCTGATGGAAGGCAATCCGCTGCAACTGGTCGAAGGCATGTTACTGGCCGCCTACGCCATTCAGGCGGGGCATGGCATCATCTTCCTGCGCGGGGAATACCACCTTGCCCGCACCCGGCTGCACGACGCCATTGCGCAGGCGCGGCATGGGGGATGGCTGGGTCAGGATATCCTCGGCTCCGGTTTCAGTTTCGACATTCATGTGCATGTCAGCGCCGGGCGCTACATATGCGGCGAGGAAACCGCCCTGCTGACCGCGCTGGAAGGACGGCGCGCCACCCCGCGCAGCAAGCCCCCCTTTCCACAGACAGGCGGACTATGGGGCGCGCCAAGCGTGGTGAACAATGTCGAGACATTAAGCAACCTGCCCCACATCATCGCCAACGGACCGGAATGGTTTGCGGGTCTGGGCATCGGGCCGGATGGGGGCACCAAGATATATGGGGTCAGCGGGCGCGTAAGACGGCCCGGCTCATGGGAACTGCCCATCGGCACGCCGCTGCGTGAAATTATCGAGGAGCACGCGGGCGGCATGCAGCCGGGCTACGGACTGCGCGCCCTGCTGCCCGGCGGGGCTTCCACCGCATTCGTGGATGACACGGCCCTTGATATGGCGATGGATTACGCATCGGTTGAAAAAGCGGGCAGCCGCCTTGGCACCGGCATGGCCATCATCCTTGATGACCGCACCTGTCCGGTGGGCATGCTCCGCAATCTGGAACATTTCTTCGCACAGGAATCCTGCGGCTGGTGTACCCCATGCCGCGATGGACTGCCCTGGGTCGAACGCCTGCTGGACGCGATCGAGGCGGGTACGGGCATGGCGGAAGACATCGACCAACTTGACCGCCACGCCCGCATGCTGGGCACGCCGGGGCATACGTTCTGCGCCCATGCGCCGGGGGCCATGGCGCCGCTGGCCAGTGGGCTGAAACTGTTTGCGCGCGATTTCGCGGACCATATCGCCGGGCGCGGCTGCCCGCTGCGTCACGCAGCCTGACGGCGGGCAGGAGATCCGGCCATGACCACCATCAGGATCGACGGGCGCGAATGGCCCACCCGCCCCGGCATCAACCTGCTGCAGGCGTGTCTGGAAGCGGGTGCGAACCTGCCCTATTTCTGCTGGCATCCCGAACTTGGTTCCGTGGGGGCCTGCCGCCAGTGCGCGGTCCGTCAGTTCAGCGGTCCCGATGACAGGACCGGTCGCCTTGTGATGGCGTGCATGACGCCGGTAAGTGACGGGGCCATCATTGCGATCGAGGATGCGCAGGCACGCGCGTTCCGTGAGGGCGTGATCGAATGGATGATGGTCAACCATCCCCATGACTGTCCCGTGTGCGAGGAAGGCGGCGAATGCCACCTGCAGGACATGACCGTCATGACCGGCCACAACCAGCGCCGCTACCGGTTTACAAAACGCACGCACCGCAATCAGGATCTCGGCCCGTTCGTGAAACACGAAATGAACCGCTGCATCGCGTGCTATCGCTGCGTGCGGTTCTACCGCGATTATGCGGGGGGCGACGATCTGGCTGCCTTCGCATCGCATGACAGTGTCTATTTCGGCCGCGCGGAAGACGGTGCGCTGCAAAACGCCTTCAGCGGCAATCTGGTGGAAATCTGCCCCACCGGCGTATTTACCGACAAACCCTTTTCCGCCGTCTACACACGCAAATGGGACCTGCGCGGCGCCCCGTCGGTATGCGTCCACTGCGCCGTGGGCTGCAACATTATCGTCAATGCGCGTGAAGAAAGCGTGCGGCGGGTCGTCAACCGGTACAATGCAGCCGTCAACCGCTACATGCTGTGCGACCGGGGCCGGTTCGGGCACGGCTTCGTCAATGCCGACAGCCGCATCCGCATGCCCCTGCGCAGCATTGATAGACACCCCGCACCCGTTCCCACGCGCGACGCGGTGACGCAGTTCGCCCGCATGGCTGCTGATGGCCCGGTCGTTGGCATAGCCTCCCCCCGCGCATCCATGGAAACCTGTTTCAGCCTGCGCGCCCTTGTCGGGGAGGCACGGTTTTCAACCGGGCAGACGCAGGTTGAACAGGCATGCGGGCAACTGGCCTGCACGCTGCTGCGGCAGCATCCGGGTGTCATTCCCAGCCTGCATGAAATGGAAAGCGCGGATGGCGTGCTGGTTCTGGGGGAAGATGTCTGCGCTACCGCCCCCCGGCAGGGCCTGTCGCTGCGCCAGTCCGTCCGCCAGCCAAGCTTCCCTATGGCGGATGCGGCGAAAGTGCCGCGCTGGATGGATGCCGCCGTGCGTACCATCGACTGTGATGCGCCATCCGGCCTGTTCATCCTTACCCCTGCCCCAACGGATCTGGACCCCGTGGCCGCGCAGTGCTTTCGCGCGGTGCCTGACGATATCGCGCGCATCGGTTTCGCCATAGCACACCGGATCGACCCGTCCGCCCCTACTGTTACGGACCTGACCGATGAACAGGTCCGACTGGTGGAGCATGTCGCAGCCACGCTGCTCGCCGCGAAAAAGCCCCTTGTGGTATCGGGCATGCAATATGGGTCGCCCGCACTCATGCGCGCCGCCGCCGCCATTGCATCGGCCCTTGCACGCACCATCCCCGCAAGCGGGCTGTCACTGGTCCTGCCGGAATGTAACAGCATGGGGCTGGCGCTGCTGGGGGGGCTTACGCTTGAAGCCGTGATGGCGCAGGCGCGGGCGGGAAAGATCGCAACACTTGTGATTGCGGAAAACGACCTGACCCGTCGCCTGTCCCCCGCTGCGGTGGTCGAACTGCTTGAGGCGGTGCCCAACATCGTCATCATCGACCATACGGACACGCCGCCATGCCGCGATGCGACGCTGGTGCTGCCCGCCGCCGCCTTCAGCGAATGCAGTGGCACGCTGGTCAGTCAGGAAGGCAGGGCGCAACGCTTTTTTCAGGCGGTTTATCCCCCCCAGCCCATCCGGGCGGGATGGCGATGGATGCAGGCCCTTGCCCGCGCGCAGGGCTGCGTGAACGTACAGGCAGCGGCACGGATACAGGCAACCGGACTGACCACATGGCAGGGGCTGGATGATGTGATTGCCGCGCTGGGGCGGGCCTGCCCCATTCTGGCGGGCATGGTGGATGCGGCCCCCGGTGCCGATTACCGCATTGATGGCCAGAAACTGCGCAGCCAGACTTACCGCGCCAGCGGGCGGACCGTTATCCGCTCCCATATCAGCGTGCGTGACCAGCCCCCGCCGGGCAGTCCGGACACCCCGTTCAGCAGTTCGATGGAAGGGGCGTACACCCCGGACATGCCGCCGTCTCTTGTCCCCGGCTATCAGGTGCCATCATGGAACTCGGTCCAGTCGCTCAACCGGTTCCAGCACGAAATCGGCGGGGACATGCGTGGGGGGATATCCGGGGTCCGGCTGTTTCCGGCACCTGATGCTACCGACCACCCCACCCATCCCTGCGCCACGGATATTCCCGCCGCGTTTGCGCGCGCTGAAGATAGCGTTCTGGTGCTACCCGATACGCGCCTGTTCGGGAGCGAGGAACTGAGCATGCTTTCCCCGCCCGTCGCCGCACGGGCAACACCACCCACGCTGCGCGTGCCGACCGGGGCTGCAGGACCAGCACACATGACCCTTCACCTGCCGGACGGTGCGCATACCCTGCCGGTGGAACCCCTGGCAGGGCTGCCGGATGGCGTGGTGCTGTGCCCATCGCACATGGTGTCCCCCGCCTTCATGTTTCCCTGCATGGCGCGCATCACCCCGGCGGGAGAGGCGACATGACGCCGCTTCCCCTCGCCCCCATCGTGCTTACGCCCCTTGTGGTGCTGGCACTTGCCACCGTGCTGACATGGGTTGAACGGCGGCTGCTTGGATTATGGCAGGATCGCTACGGTCCCAACCGTGTCGGGCCGGGCGGGATGTTTCAGGCGGTGGCGGACGGGATCAAGCTCCTGTTCAAGCAGGACTGGGTGCCCCCCTTTGCCGACCGGGGCGTGTTCGTTCTCGCACCCGCCAT
The DNA here is from genome assembly GCF_004348195.1 of Komagataeibacter saccharivorans. NCBI lineage: Bacteria > Pseudomonadati > Pseudomonadota > Alphaproteobacteria > Acetobacterales > Acetobacteraceae > Komagataeibacter > Komagataeibacter saccharivorans. Next base: position 86,789 of record NZ_CP036405.1, read on the forward strand.
CGGCATGATGACGGTGCTGCTGTCCTTCGCCGTCATTCCGCTTGCGGCAGGGGGCATTGCGGGGGGCCTGAATGTGGGCCTGCTGTTCATCCTCGCGATGATGGGTCTGGGCGTTTATGCGGTCGTTCTGGCGGGGTGGGCGTCGGACAGCAAATATGCGCTGCTGGGCGGGATGCGCGCGGCGGCGCAGATGATCAGCTACGAAGTCTTCATGGCGCTTTCGCTGCTGGGGGTTGTGATGGTCGCCGGGTCGTTCAGCCTGCGCGACATCGTGGCGGCACAGTCCGGGCTGTGGTTCATCATTCCGCAGGGGCTGGGGTTCGTGGTCTTCCTTCTGGCCGGAATTGCGGAGACGCACCGTCTGCCCTTCGACCTGCCGGAAGGGGAAAATGAACTGGGTGCCGGTTTCCATACCGAATATTCAGGCATGAAATTCGGCATGTTCTTCATTGCCGAATATGCCGGGATCGTCCTTGTCAGCGCCCTTGCCACGACGCTGTATCTGGGCGGCGGCAATGGCCTGCTCCTGCCCGCGCCGGTGTGGTTCGCGCTGAAGACCGGCGTGATCGTCGCCTTCTTCATTCTGCTGCGCGCGGGGCTGCCACGTCCGCGTTATGACCAGCTTATGGGGCTGGGGTGGAAGGTGCTGCTACCGCTTTCCCTGCTCAATGTCCTTGCCACCGGAACCGTAATGATGCTGCGCGCGTCATAACCACGCCTGCAAGAAAAAGGCACGTCCCATGCTCGATACCCTGCGCACGCTGCTGCTGACGTTCCTGCACGGTTTTCACCGGCGCGCCACCGTGCAGTATCCCGAACAGCAGCCCTACCTGCCGCCGCGTTACCGTGGGCGCATCATCCTGTCGCGCGACCCCGATGGCGGGGAACGCTGCGTGGCGTGCAACCTGTGCGCCGTTGCATGCCCCGTGGACTGCATCAGCCTGCAGAAGACCGAACGCGATGGCCGGTGGTATCCGGATTATTTCCGCATCAACTTCTCGCGCTGCATCTTCTGCGGTTTCTGCGAGGAAGCCTGCCCCACCTACGCCATCCAGCTTACGCCGGATTTCGAGATGGGCGAATATGCCCGCCCCAACCTTGTCTACGAAAAGGAAGACCTGCTGATCAGCGGGACGGGAAAATATCCCGGCTACAGTTTCCATCACGTCGCGGGCGTTCCCATACCGGGCAAGGACCGGGGTGCGTCGGAACATGAACGCACGCCCATCGACCTTCACAGCCTGCTGCCCTGACGCATCATGTATGTCCTGCCCCTCCTTTCCGGTGGTCTGACCCTTGTGGGGGCGATGATGGTCGTCACCTGTCCGGTGGCGGTGCATGCGGTGCTGTACCTTGTGGTAACGCTGCTCTCACTGGCCATGGTGCTGGCCATGCTGGGCGCACAGTTCGCGGCGGCGCTGGAAATCATCATCTATGCCGGCGCCATCATGGTGCTGTTCGTGTTCGTCATCATGATGCTCAATCTGGGCCAGCCTGACCGGGACCGGGAAAAAGAATGGCTCCGGCCACGCGCATGGATCGGGCCGGGGCTGCTGGCGGTCGTGGCGTGCGGCGAACTTCTTTACGGCCTGCCCACGCTGTCCGACCCGGATGGTGCCGTTTTCCCGATTGATGCGCGCGACGTGGGGCTGAGCCTGTTCGGGACGTATGTACTTATGGTCGAACTGGCATCCTTCCTGCTGCTGGCCGGGCTTGTTACCGCCTTTCATATCGGGCGAACCCTGCGGGAGAGGCCCTGACATGACCGCCTTTCCATTCAACGCGGCGCTGCTTCTGGCCGCCATGCTGTTTTCCATCGGACTGGCGGGCGTGCTGGTGCGGCGCAACCTCGTCTTCATGCTGATGTCGCTTGATATCATGCTGAACGCGGCGGGGCTTGTTTTCGTCGCTGCGGGGGCACGGTGGCAGGATGCGTCGGGTCAGGTGATGTTCCTGATGATCCTTGCCCTTGCCGCATCCGAAACGGCGGTAGGGCTTGCCATCATCCTGTGCCTGCATGCGCACGGACGCCCATCGCTTGACGCCGATACCGGCAACCTTCTGCGAGGATAGGATCATGGCGGCACTCCTCCCCCTTGTGGTTGTCTGGCCGCTGGCCGCCACCGTGATCGTGTTCCTGTCGGCGGGACGGATCAAGGGGCGCTCCGCCGGGATACTTGCGACCGGTGCGGTGGGGCTTTCCGCCATGACGGGTGGTGTGCTGGCGGCGGGGTTTATGTCCGGTGCGGTGACTTATCCGCTGCATGTCATATTGTGGGAATGGATGCATGTTCCGGGCTTTTCAGCCACCATTGCGTTTGCGCTGGACCCGGTTTCCCTTGTCATGATTGCGGTTGTTACCATCGTTGGGTTCCTGATCCATCTATATGCCATCGGGTACATGGCGGCTGATCCCGGTAGCGCGCGGTTCTTTGGCTGCATGACCCTGTTTGTGGCTGCGATGCTGGTGCTGGTGCTGGCGTCGGACCTGCTGTGCCTGTTCATCGGGTGGGAAGGGGTGGGGCTGTGTTCCTACCTGCTGATCGGGTTCTGGTATGACAGTCCCGCCAATACCGCCGCCGCGCGCAAGGCGTTCTACACCACCCGTATCGGGGACGTGGCCATGCTGTGCGGGCTGCTGATGATGGCGACGGCTACCGCTTCGCTCCAGATTGACGGGCTGCTTTTTGCTGTTACGGCGGGACAGCTTTCCCCGGCGGTCATGACGGGAACTGCGCTGTTGCTGCTGACGGGCGCCCTTGCCAAATCGGCGCAGATCCCCTTCCAGTCCTGGCTGCCCGATGCGATGGCTGGTCCCACGCCTACATCCGCCCTGATCCATGCGGCCACGATGGTTACAGCCGGGGTGTATCTGCTCGCGCGGCTGCACGGGCTGTTTGCCGCCGCCGCGCCGGTTATGGCGATCATGGCGGCAATCGGCATGCTGACGCTGCTGGTGGCGGCCTGCACGGCGCTGGTGCAGTCGGATCTCAAGCGTATTCTGGCATGGTCCACGATCAGCCAGCTTGGTTACATGTATCTGGCGCTCGGGGTGGGGGCGTGGCAGGCGGCGCTGTTCCATCTGGTGACGCATGCCTGTTTCAAGGCGCTGCTCTTTCTCTGCGCGGGTGTAATCATCGCGCGTGTCGATCATAAACAGGACATCTTTCGCATGGGCGGGCTGCGCCGTTTCATGCCCGGTGTCACAGCCGCCTTTGTCATCGGGGCTGGCGCGCTGGCGGCCCTGCCGCTGGTGACGGCGGGCTTCTACAGCAAGGAAATGATCCTGTCCGCCGTATGGCGGGGCCAGCCCGTGCTGACACCGGATTTCATCCTTTCGGGTCATCTGCTGTGGGGCGGGGCGCTGTTCGGGGCGCTGCTGACGGCCCTGTATATTTTCCGCTGCGTTTTCCTTGTTTTTTATGGACAGGAGAAAACCGTGCCCACGGGTCGCACGCCGTGGGTCATGGCTGTTCCGCTGGGCTGTCTGGCCTTTCTGTCCGTATTCGTCGGCTGCATTGAAATGCCCGGCGACATTGCGCCGGTTCATCTGTTTACGCGGTTTGTCGATCCAGCAGGCATGGCGTTCCATCCGCATGAGCCTGTCTGGCTTCTGCTGGCAGGCGCGATCACACCGGTTGCGGGCGCAGGGATCGCATGGATTGTGTGGGGACGCTCCGGACCCGTCACCCGCGCAATCCCCGAAACAGGGGGGGGAACGGGCGACCTGCTTCCGGTCATGCCCCTACGCTTCGTGGTGCGGATCACGCGCTACGATCTGCCTGACCGGCTGGCTGCGGCTGCAGGCTGGATGACACGCGCCACAAGCCGGATGATGATGCAGGCACGACGCGCCGCCCTGCATCTTGCCGCCGAACGCACGGCCATGGTGGGTCGGGAGGGGACAGTTGTGCTGGTGCGGATGCAAAATGGCCGCGTGCGCTGGTATGCGGGCTGGATCGTGGCCGGGCTGGGCGCGGCCCTTGCATGGGCGATGCTGTCATGAGCCTGCTTCCCGCCCTTGTCGTGCTACCCGTCGCGGGGGGCGTGATTGCGTGGCTGGCGGACCGCCTGCATGTCGGTACCGGCGTGCGGATGCGCAGCATATCGTGGTTTGTTAGCGTCGTGGTGCTTGTGCTGGAAACGGTTCTGCTGCTGGTGGAAAGCCTGCGGCCTGCGCTACAGGCGGGTGGATGGCGGGATCATTTCTTCCTGCCGTGGATTGCGCAGATGGGCATTGCGGTCCGGCTGGATATGGATGGCCTGTCGCTGTCCCTGATCTGGCTTTCGCTGTTGCTGTGCCTTGCATGCGTCATGTTTTCGACACGGCAGGTTACGGTCAGTGCCGGGGTTTTCCATTTCCTGTTCCTGTCCACCCTGACGGGCATTATCGGTACGTTCCTTGCCACCGATCTGTTCCTGTTCTTCTTCTTCTGGGAACTGATGCTGGTGCCGATGTTCGTGCTGATTGCGCAATGGGGGCACGAGGACCGGCAGCGCGCGGCGATGAAGTTCTTCATCTTCACGCAGGGTAGCGGCCTGCTGATGCTGCTGTCCATCCTCGGCCTGGTCATCATCCATTACCGGCAGACAGGTGTGCTGACCTTCGATTATTTCGCGCTGGCCACCACGGGGCTGTCGCCGCTCGGCTCAATGCTGCTCATGCTGGGATTTTTCGTCGCCTTCGCCGTCAAGCTGCCGGTCGTGCCGGTGCATGTCTGGCTGCCCGATGCCCACACACAGGCCCCCACCACCGCCAGCGTGGTGCTTGCGGGCATCCTGCTCAAGACCGGGGGATATGGCATGATCCGCTTCGATATCATGCTGTTTCCCGATGCGGCATCCCGCTTCGCCCCGGTCGCCATGGGGCTGGGGATTGCGGGTATCCTGTATGGCGCGTGGCTGTCGTGTGAACAGGACGATATCAAGCGCCTGATCGCCTATAGCAGCGTAAGCCATATGGGATTCGTCCTGCTGGGACTTTTTTCGGGATCGTGGACCGGCATGCAGGGGGCCATCATCCAGATGCTGGCGCACGGGCTGAGCACGGGGGCGCTGTTCCTTATCGCCGGGTCCATTCAGGATCGCGTGCATAGCCGGGACATGCGCATGATTGGCGGGCTGTGGGCGGCCATGCCGCGCCTGTCGGGTGCGGGCGTGTTTTTTGCCGTCGCATCGCTTGGCATGCCGGGGCTGGGGAATTTCGCGGGGGAATTTCTTGTCCTCCTCGCCACATGGCGGGTCAGTCCGGCAATGGCGGTCATGGCCGCAGCCGGTCTGGTTCTGGCGGCGGTCTATTCGCTCCGGCTGGTCAATCGGGTATTCCTTGCTCCCACGCGACCGGGCGCGCAGCCCGTAACGGACTTTCCGGCCCGGCAGATGGCCCTTCTGGGCAGCATTATGGTCGCTGTCATCGTGCTGGGCCTGTATCCCCGGCCATTCATGACGTTCGCGGTCCCGTCCGCGCTGTCCGTGACGGCTGCCGCCAGCGGGGAAAGGCGCGCGCCATGATCGGTCATGACATCTTCCTTCCCGCGCCGCTGCCTGTCCTGTCGGCCGGGACGATGGTGATGCTGCTGGCCATTGCGTGGCGGCGCAGCGTGATCCGCAGCCTTGTCATTGCGGTCGTGACCCTGCTTGCCGCCCTTGTCAGCGTCAGCCATGCGTTTGGCACCCCGCCCGCTGACGGGACGGGCCTGTTCGTTCAGGACCGCTGGGCGATCTATACGGCGGTACTGATCCTGCTGTCGGTATTGTGCATCGTGTTCATGTCGTGGCGGGATCTGGTGCGGGATGCGGCGCATCCGACCGATGAATATCCGCTGCTTATGATGCTGGGCACGCTTGGCGCCACTTCCATGGTGTTCAGTGCCAGTTACATGCCTTTTTTCCTTGGCGTGGAAATTCTGGGCATATCCCTGATGGGTCTGATCGCATCGCGGCATTACCGCTTTGCGCAGGCCACTGAAGCAGCGATGAAGTATCTGATATTGTCGGGTGTTTCATCGGCCATCCTGCTGTTTGGCATGGGACTGGCCTATGGCGTGAGCGGTTCGCTGGCCTTCGTGCCACCTGTTGCGGCAGCGGGCTTTGCGCCGTCCATGGCGCAGGTGGCGACGGTCATGATCCTTGCCGGCATGTTCTTCAAACTTTCCGCCGTTCCCTTCCATATGTGGCTGCCCGACGTGATGGAAGGCGCGCCGCCGCCCATAGCCGCCTTTACGGCCGTGACCGCCAAGATTGCGATATTCGCCAGCCTTGTCCGTTATTTCGGCGCCGGCCCCCTGCCGCCCTTCCTGCAAGGGGTAATATATGCCGTCATCATCCTGACCATCATGGGGGGGAACCTGCTGGCGCTGTGCCAGAACAGCCTGACGCGGCTTATGGCCTGTTCCTCCATCGCCCATATGGGATATCTGCTTATCGCCTTCTTTTCCCCCGGACGGCTGCAGGGCGGGGCGATGACCGTCTATCTCATGGCCTACACAGTCAGCACGCTGGGGGTCTTCACCATCATCTGTGCATGTGCCCCCGCCATGGGGCAGGATGGCAACCGTATTACGGCATGGAAAGGGCTGTTTGCCACCAACCCGCTCCCCGCCACGGCCATGTCGGTGATGCTGCTTTCGCTTGCGGGCATTCCGCCAACAATCGGCTTTTTTGCAAAATTTGAAATTGCGGGCACCGGCGTCGAACTCCAGCGCGACGTGTTGCTGCTGGTTCTGGTGATCGGCAGCATTATCGGTCTTTACTATTACCTGAACATCATCCGCGTCATGATGAATGGAGGGGCAGCACCGTCCCTGCCCATTGCCAGACAGCCACAACCGGAACTGACGGCCCTTACCATCGTTCTGACCATAATCGTGATTATGGGGGGTCTTTTTCCTGGCCCTGCGCTGTACCCGCTGCTGCCTGCCACCGTTAAAACCATGCCTGCCCGTAACCTGACCGGAACGCCGCCTGAAGCACCGATCATGAAAACCGCGATCGCGCCCCCTGCCCTGTAACATGGGGGATGTGTTTTCTGTCTGGAAACATGGAAAGGATTTTTCCCATGTCCTCTCGTGTCTTTCATCTGCTGGCCCAGAAAGGCCGCATGGTCATTACCGTAAACGAAGATGATCCGATCCTGTCCGTTGCGGATACATTGGTGCGTTACAATATCGGTGGTGTGCCGGTTGTGGACCGCGACGGCGCGCTGCTGGGGCTGGTATCGGAAAAAATGATCGTCAACGCCCTGTCACAGCGCGGCAGGGACATATCATCCGCCCGTGCGCGCGATATCATGCTGACGGACATCCAGACCGCCACCCCCGATGACAGCCTGTATGACATCGCATGCCGCATGACATATTCCCGCAGCCGCCATGTTCCCGTGCTGGAGGACGGGAAGCTGGTCGGCCTGATCAGTATCGGCGACATCGTCAAGATGCGTGCCGAAAATGCGGAACAGGAAGCACGCGAACTGCAGGATTATGTCACGGGCAGCGACCACGGTGCCGTCCAGACGCCGGATGCGCCCACACAGATGCACTGTGACGTAAATGGCAGCGCATCGCGCATACGCAACGATAACTGAAACCCGATACCGCAGCGGCAGGGACCGCAAACGCCGCAGGATCCGGAACGCGGGGCATACAGGCGGAAGGCTATCCTGAACGGGAACGACAGCCATGACACCCAGACCATCCGTACGGGCAACACAGGGCCACGACGATCTGGTCCCCACCCTTGCCCGACATGCCGAACCCCTGCCCCCACTGGAAGACACCGCAGCATTTGGCGCGTTTTTCGATCGCTTTGCCGATGCCCGCGTCGTGCTGCTGGGTGAAGCGACGCATGGCACGTCGGAATTCTACCGCGCGCGTGCCGCCATTACCCGCAGGCTGATCGAACACCACGGCTTCACCATTATCGCGGTTGAAGCGGACTGGCCCGATGGCGCGCGGATCGATGACTACATCCGCCATCAGGCCCCGCGTCCATGGCGCGGCGCGGCCTTTACCCGCTTTCCCACATGGATGTGGCGTAATGAGGAGGTGGCCACTTTCGTCCGCTGGCTGCACCACCATAATGAACACCTGCCAGATGAGGGACAGGTTTCGTTCCATGGTCTCGACATCTACAGTCTGGATGAATCACTCCACGCCGTCCTGACATATCTGGACAGGGTTGACCCACACGCCGCCGCATCGGCCCGGCAGCGTTATGCCACCCTGAGCCAGTGGCGACATGACCCCACCCATTACGGCCGGGCCGCCGTGGGCGAGGCGCACCATGCGACCGAGGACGCCGTGGTGGCGCAGTTGCGCGACCTGCTTCGCAACCGCCTGCGTTACCTTAAGGATGATGGGGAAGCATGGTTTGACGCAGCCCAGAACGCCCGCATCGTACGTGCGGCGGAACAGTATTACCGGGTCATGTACCGCGGCATGAACGAAGGCTGGAACCTGCGCGACCGGCATATGTTCGCAACCCTTCAGGCGCTTCTGGCCCACCGGGGCGATGGCGCCCGGGCCGTGGTATGGGCGCATAATTCGCATATCGGCAATGCCGCCGCGACCGCCATGGGATGGGAAGGACAGTTCAATATCGGTGAACTGTGCCGCATGGCCCATGGCGACGAAGCGGTGCTGATCGGTTTCGGGACGGATCGCGGCACCGTGGCGGCGGCGGGCGAATGGGACGGGAATACGGAAATACGCACGGTCCTGCCCGCCCGCGCCGACAGCTACGAACATGCTTTCCTGCGCGCGGGCCTTTCCCCTGCCCTGACGGACTGGCGGCACAGCCGTTCATCGCTGCGCGCGGCATTGCGCGGCCCCCGGCGCGAACGCGCGATCGGCGTGATCTACCGCCCCGACACGGAATTGCAGAGCCATTATTTCGAGGCCTCCCTTACCGATCAGTTCGACGCATGGGTCTGGTTCGAGCAGACGGAAGCAATCACGCCGCTGGGGCATGAACACCCGCACGGCCTGCCCGAAACATGGCCGTTCGGGCTGTAACAACGCGCCCCATTGCGCAGCCTGCGTTGGGGGAGAGACACATGCCGCCAGAACGGAGCACAGCATTCGCCAACAGGCAGGCCGCCGGACGCGCCCTGGCCGCAGCCCTGCTGCCGCTGGCGTCTTCCCACCCGCTGGTGCTGGCCCTACCCCGTGGCGGCGTGCCGGTTGCATTCGAGGTGGCGAAAGCACTGGATGCGGAAATGGACCTGCTGTTCGTGCGCAAGATCGGCATTCCGGGGCATGAGGAATACGGCGTGGGTGCGATGGTGGATGGCGCCGATCCGCAGGTCGTGCTGGATGAAAACACCATAGAAAGACTAGGTATCCGTACGGAGATGATCCAGGCCATCATTACCCGCCAGCGCGCCGAAATCGAACGGCAGCGCCATCTGTATGCAGGCAGCCATCAGCCGCCATCCCTGACCGGTCGGGCGGTGATTATCGTGGATGACGGGATTGCCACTGGCGGCACCATGCGCGCCGCCCTGCGCGCCGTGCGGCGGAACCGGCCAGCACGGCTGGTACTGGCCGTGCCGGTTGCACCACCTGAAACCATCGCGCTCCTTGCCGGGGAGTGCGACCAGATTGTCTGCCTGCTGCAACCACAGCCACTGTATGCCGTTGGCGCCTATTATCGGGATTTTTCACAGGTGGAAGACGTGGATGTCATCCGCCTTGTAACACAGGCCAGCAACCTGCGACGCCAACGTCTGACCAATCGCGTGGGTCCACATTCCGATACCACGTAATGTTGCCTGCCCATGGATATGTATTGGTAACAGCAGCCGTCAGGTAAAGTAATATCCATGAACCTGCGTGCAATGCTCCACAACGAAAAAAGAAACATGGCAGACAGGAATCCCGACATGATGACACTTCACCGCCATCACGAATACGGGAGAGATATTGCTTCCATCCATGTCAATACGCATCTGCGGTAGAATAAAACAAAAAGGTACTGTCCCATGCAGGTCAAGACCATAATGACATCGCCCGCGATAAGTATAGAACCCACAGAAACCATCATGACGGCCATCCGCCTGATGCTGGCGCACAAGATCAGCGGCCTGCCGGTGGTGACATCGAAGGGAGAACTGGTGGGCATCGTCACGGAAAGCGATCTTATTCATCGCAGCGAACTGGAAACCGAAGGTGAACATTCCTGGCTTGCGGGACTGTTCCGGTCGGCTGGCAATTACGCCGCTGAATATGCCCATACGCACGGGCGCAAGGTAGCCGATGTCATGTCGAACGCCCCTGTTTCCATCGCGCCCGACGCATCCCTGCGCGACGCGGTCGAAGCCATGACCCGGCAGCGGGTAAAACGCCTGCCGGTGGTCAAAAACGACCATGTTGTAGGCATCGTGGCGCGCGCGGACATATTGCGTGCGCTGCTGCCCGCCATTGCCGATGCATCAAAAGTTGATGACGATGACAGCATCCGGCAGGCGATCCTGCGCGAATACCAGAATCAGGACAGGTGGGCAGGCAGGAATCTCATCAACGTACACGTCAAAAACGGTATTGTTGAACTGACCGGCGTTGTCATGGATGAACCTTTGCGCACGGCGGCCCGTGTCGCGGCAGAAAATGTGCCCGGCGTTGTTTCCGTCATTGATAACATCACCTTCAGCGAACCACTCAGCGATACCATCATCCCCCCGCCCATGTTTCCGTGAAGGTCAGGACCAATGACTGCGAAACATATCCTTATCATCATCGCGGATGGGGAACATGCGCGCTTTGTCCGACCCGCGGCAAATCACAGCCTGCATACCGTTGAATCCTTTGACTCCATATCCGCCCATCAACGGACATCCGACATTGGCAATGACGCGCCCGGAGCATCCTGTCATACCGGTTCCACCGCCCGTCATGCCCTGAACCCGCATCATGATCCGCACCGAATGGCCATGGAATCATTCGGGAAGTTCGTTTCTGAACAGATCAATGAATGGAGCCGTAGCTACGACAGGCTACTGATCGTCGCGCCACCGCATAGCAGTGCCGAAATCATCCGTTACCTTGACCCCGCATCCCGAACAAAAGTCATCGATATTGTTCATAAAGACCTTGTCAAAACCCCGGACAATGCGCTGAAGGATCATCTGAATTATATTACCTGATCCGCTCCGCGCCACAGGGCCAATGATACCGCGACCGCGATTGATAAAAAGCGTCTGATCACAGAGGTCGTTTGAAAACAACAGGCGACGGGTTGGGTACCCTCTACACAGAACATACAGGGTACCCGCTGCCGATCAACCGATCGCCGCGACACCTTCGTGCCGGGCGAACGTATCAAGCCGGTCGAGATATGCGCGCCGTTCCTCAGCGCCAATCCACGCAGCATTGAACGCATTGCGGCTGATCGTGACCAGTTCTTCAGGCGTCAGGGCCGCGCCGTCGCGTGCCATTTTCATGGCCTCGTTCATATACACGCTCTGCATATAACCCGGATCATCGGAATTGATGGTAATGGTCAGACCGGCATCCAGCAGGGCGCGAATGTCCTTTTCATTACTGCCGGGACGGATCGCCATGTTGGGGAACGGACAGACCGTGAAGGGAATGTGCCGCTCCCGTGCCTGCTGAAGCAGTTCGGGTTTTTCCAGCACATTCAGCCCGTGGTCGAGCCGCTCGCTTCCCACGTCCTCAAGCGCCTGACGGATATGTTCATGGGTATTCTGCTGGTCAATGTCGCAATGCATTGTCACATGCAGTCCGGCTTCACGCGCACGGCGGAATACATGGGCGAATTTGGCGGGAGGATTACCCTTCTCGTCCGAATCAAGACCTACACCGATAATTTCCGACAGATAGGGAAGCGCTTGGGTAAATGTCTCATCGGCTGATTCCGCGCTCATTTCGCGGATGAAACACATAATGAGCTGGGACCGGATGCCAAAATCGCGCTGCGCATCCGCCCGGGCGCGGCTGATACCCTTTATGACCGTCTCGAACGCAATGCCCCGGCGGGTGTGAAGCTGGGGATCGAAGAACATCTCGGTGTACAAAACGTTCTGCGATGCGACCTTCTTGAGGTAGGCGTAACACAGGTCATAAAAATCCTGCTCGGTCTGAAGCAGTTCCACGCCTTCGTAATAAAGAGCCAGAAAGGAAGGCAGGTCATCGAATACGTAACCGGCGCGAATATCGTCTTCCGTCATGCTCTGGATCGCATGGCCATTGCGGCGGGCGAGGACGATCTTCAGCGCAGGTTCGAGCGTGCCTTCCAGATGGACGTGAAGCTCCGCCTTGGGCAGGGCTTCAATAAAAGAATCGGAGGCAGACGTCATGATATGAAACCCTTTTTGGTCGCGAGACAGGTTTCCATCATACACTATCGCAATCGTAATAAAATGGTGTACGTAGCGATCTGGAACTGCAGGGCAAAAGCGTTCCATCGAATGGGATGGAACAGCCGGTGGCGAGAAGGGCATGGGATGGGAAACAGTGGTGTGAAGCTGGCCATCTGCCCCCGGCACCCTGATAATCTACTGCGTACCCATTAACTACGAAATAATACTCAGGGCATTGATAATGCGGTATTGTGTGTAAGCAGGACGCACGGGACATCCCCATAAGGATACGCAATCCTACTGCGGCAGGGAACGTGCCATCTGCAGATGGTTTTCAAGGGTTGGAAGGGTTTTGGCGGCCCAGGCTTTCAGTGCAGCATTATCCCCGCCTTCCGAATAACGACGGAACAGGGATACGGCATCCTCGTGCCCCGAAATCTGGTCCGACCGGTACTGAAGGGCAAAATCCCGACCGTGCAGGGTTTTGAGTTTATCCAGCATGGTCTGGTGGCTCTCATCAACCGCTGTGGGTTGATCCGCCTGCAGGTTGTTGCTCTGCACGATACCCTTGAGCGCCGTCGAAGTCGTTTCGTGATCTTCGATCATGCGGGCGGCAAATGCACCAAGGGCCTGATTGTGGGTCTGCTGGGCCAGTTCGCTCGACTGGATCTCGAACAGGTCACTGATGGTGGCGATCTTGATGAAATCAGCCGTCCGGGGTGCTACACCCATAAGGGAGTTCACGCCCGTTTTTTCCGGAATGGACTGCGCCAGGACGGGGCCGGACATGCAGACTGCCAGTCCCAGCATTACGATCATGCTTTTTTTCATTGGATATGTCTCCATGCACCTGAAGGCGGCATTGGCATAAAAGTAGGTAGAATATTACTTTCTCTAAACATTACTCATGAAATAAGGTTCCGGCAGGCAGGGTTTTTATATCCCTGCAATTTCTTACCGGAAAACCCATCGCCATGATGGCGATGTGTCCTTTTTATTGTCGTCCCCCCTGTAATAAAAGGGCGGAACCTTTACAGGTTCCGCCCCCCGGTTCAGCCCTTGTCGTGGTCGTGACTGTGTTGGCCCCCTTTGCGGCCGGCTTCTGCGGCGCGCTCCGGGTTTTCGGCAAAGTTTCCTGAACTGTGCTGGCCGCCCTTGCGACCGGCCTCGGACGCTTTTGCAGGGTCCTGTGCAAAGTTACCCGAGCTGTGCTGACCGCCTTTTTGTCCGGCTTCGGACGCTTTTTTGCGGTCATTGGCGAAGTTGCCCGGATTATGCTCGGCCCCACCGCCCCCATGGCTGTCGGCGGGCGCCATAGCGGGAAGACCGGCATATTCGCGTGGGTAGATACGATAAGTCATGATTACTTACCCTTTCGGATGGCAGCGGCTATTTGAGATCCTTGTTATTTCTGACTTCCCATGGTTCTGGGGTAAGAAAGCGACCTCAACACTGTTCGCTGCGGATAGCTCAACGGAAGGGCTGTGGGGTAGTTTCGCATCATCTGCGAAAACAGAAAATAAAAATAATACGACTTTATGAAATACATATCGAATTCATAATATAAGTTGAGAATCGTGCTGTTGTTTTATGAGGCGCAATGACCGTTTTCTTTCGTGCACCGTATGGTGCGTTTACAGTAAAAGATATGACGGGACAATATTTCTATTCCATTTTCCTTTCCACTCTCGATCTGTGTAATTGCTACCAAATAAAATGGGATGGATTCCGTTAACGCCATCTCTTTGCGTGAACAAATGGCATAAGCAGCCCATTTCTTTTCAGACCGTCGCAATGCACAAATGCTGTTCCGTATCAATCAAGGCACAAAAAATTACGGGACAGCGCACCCATCCCCACAGGGGGGAACAGGTGGCTATCCCGAATATTCATTCAGATACAGATTGACTTCCGCGAGACCCACGCCCCGTTCAGGCTGCTATAATGCCACCTGAACAGGGGATGCGCAAACCAGCGGCTGCGGGGCTGTTTGAAAAGTCTGTCCAGAAATCATAAGGAGGTTTTTACTCAGGATTTCTTTTCAGACGATCCCTTACTGTTCGCCGCTGTCAGAGGGCGAAGGCGTTTTATTGCCGCCCCGGCTGCTGCGACCTTCGCTCCCCGGCAGGGTGCGATGGGTTCCGGCATTGGCGGGCGGCTGGGTTCCCGGCTGCTCGGAGACGGTTCGGGGATTGTTCCATAACTTGTCCGACGGTTCCACCCGCTTGCCGCTGGAAGTGGTAGCCGAAGACGGGCTTTTTCCAACAGCCGAGGCAGCGGAATCTGCTGTCGGCGCGGGTCCGCTGCTCGGTTCTGTCTGCGCCATCGCCATGGCGGGCATACTGGCGACAACGGCGGCCAATAATGCGGCATGTATTGTCTTTTTCATAATTCAATCTCCTGTCTGGCAAAAATGCCGTTGTATTTCTAAGGGGCTGAATAGGATGAAGGTTGCATGCTATCTGCGCAGGCCCGGTGCGGGGACAATGCTGTCACAACACGCAGGGGCACCGGGCCGCTACACTTCATGGCCTGAAAACATGCGGAACGCGCTCTGCCGTATCACAGCGCCCGTTATGGATTTTTCTCCGGCGGGCGAGAATGCCCGTCGCATTCATCCGGGTTCTGCTGTGTGCCCTTGTGGCTTGTTTCTTCGACTTTCCTGTCATTGTCGAGTGTGGATTCCGGCTCATCTTCTCCCGCACGGGGACCGCCGGTTCCGGTGGCTTTCGGGTCCTGTCCACCGGCATGATTGTCCGCGGGGGAAAAGGCGGTACGGTCAGTGCGTGCATGACCATATGCATGGTGCATCATCATCTTTCTCCGGTATATGGGGAAGGAACAGAGCGATAGAGTGGCCTGTTTTTCAACATGCCCAACCTAACGACAGGCGGGCTTGTGGGGTTTCCCTCTTTTTTGCGCCTATTTTTCAGGGGCAGACCGAAAAACCGGTATGCCGACCGCAACCGGTCCACCCCGCCGACCGTCAGGAAACGAGCCGATAACCCCGTTTTTTCCTGTGCCGGACAAGTGCAGCCAGCGCATTTGCCGCCGCGCCTTCATTGGCGTACAGATCCAGTCTGATCCGCCCGGCCGCACCAATCCGGCCCCACCGCCGCATCAATGCCGCGCCACCGAACAGGTCCGGCTGGATGACCATGGCATAGTAACGCCATTCATTCTTTTGCGGACAGATACGCTGCATGTAGACGCTGAGCGGAAACAGGGACATCTGGGATGGGGATGTCATGATAGGCGCTTCGTTTCCTGAAACATGCACGGGTTGATTGCGTATATATAGGATGGTTTCAGGACGAATTGAACAGAAAGCCACGCCTTTTATCTGAACTGCGCACGATAGTTGATTGAAAACCTGCGGCGTTGCTGTCCCCCGCTTTACCCCCGCCGGTTGCAGGGAACTAATCAGACAGCGCCGTATTGTGTCTGTGCGTAGCGGCTTTCCCGCAAACGTAACCGGACAGAAGGAGCTGGCGGTACATGACCTTTCCCTTCGATGCCCTGTCAGCCTGCCGCGCGGAACTGGAAGAAGAAGCATCCATCAATGATGCACAGGGCACTTTTCCAGCAGACGGCCTGCGCCGCGTGCGGGAATTGGGGGGATTATCGGCAGTACTGCCCACAACGCTGGGCGGATACGGGTTCGGAGAGGGCTGTCAGGGAGCAATCGGACTTTTGCACCTGCTCCGCCTGACAGGCGAGGGTAATCTTTCACTGGGGCGCATAGTGGAAGGGCACGTCAACGCCATCCGCCTGATCGCCTGTTATGGCACGCCCGAACAGCTCGCCCGCGCGGCGGCGGATATTCATGATGGTGCCCTGTTCGGCGTATGGGTAACACAGGGCACTGCCCCCGTACGCATGGAACAGACGGGGGACAGCATCATACTGCGCGGAGAAAAAATCTTTGCATCCGGTGTGCGGCAAGTCACGCGGGCACTCATAACAGCCAACACGGCTGATGACGCAACCCGGATGATATTGGTGCCACTGGATACCGAGCATAATGCGGCCCCCTGTCTGGACGGGATTACGGGCATGCGGGGCGCAGGCGCCGGACGGTATGATTTTACGGGCACGATGGTCCTGTCCGATGCACTGATTGGCCAGAGCGGGGATTACCTGCGCCAGCCCGAGTTTTCGGCAGGCGCATGGCGGGGCATGGCCGTGGCCCTTGGTGGCATCGACCGGCTTGTCACCCTTCTGCGCGAACAGTTATGCGCGCGTAGCCGGGCGGAAAATCCCAGTCAGCAGGCACGGATCGGCACGGCCCTGATCGCGGCTGAAACCGCCCGGTTATGGACATGCAAGGCAGCCCTGATTGCCGCCGGAACCGACGATCATGAAGCCGGGGATGTAGCGGCCACAGTCAATCTGGCGCGGCTTGCGGTGGAAAGGGCGGGGCTGGAAGTGATCGAACTGGCGCAGCGGGGCCTTGGGCTTTCCGCCTTTGTCAAAACCAATGTCGTGGAACGCCTGATCCGTGATCTTTCCACCTATCTGCGCCAGCCTGCCCCGGATGAAACGCTGCTCGAAGCCGCAGAATGGTTTACCCGTCGCAACCTGCCCCAAATGGAGCGCATATGGTGAAAGCGGGCATCATACATACGGCGCTGCGCAGCCTGCCCGTGGCTCCCCTGTCGGCTGTTGCACCCGGCACGGTCCTGATCCTTGCGCCCCATGCGGATGATGAAAGTCTGGGGTGCGGGGGGCTGATCGCCGCCTGTTGCGCCGCCGGTCGGCCGCCCGTTGTGGTTATTGTGACCGATGGGGCTGCTTCCCACCCCAACTCCCCCACCTGGCCTGCCGATCGCCTGCGGCAGCAGCGGCAGGCGGAAGCCATCCGCGCAGTCGAATGTCTGGGCCTGTCGCGACAGCGGATCGGTTTTATGGGTCTGCCCGATGCCGCCGCCCCCCATAGCGGTCCCGTTTTCGGGCATGCGGTCAGTCAACTGGCACGGCTTGTCACAACCCATGGCTGTACCACCGTGCTGGCCCCATGGCGGGCTGACCCGCATTGCGATCATGAAGCTGCGTGGAAAATGGGTGTGGCATTACAGGAGCATTGTGCCATAGCCCTGCTTGCCTATCCCGTATGGGGCTGGCTGATCCCGGCTGACAGGGAACTGGATCATGACATGCCGGTGGGAATGCGGCTGGATATATCGCCCTATCGCGCGCACAAGGCCCGCGCCATTGCCATGCATGAAAGCCAGTACGGACACCTGATTACAGACGACCCGACAGCTTTCAGCCTGCCCGAAGACCTGCTGGCGGCGCTGAGTTCGGATTTTGAGGTCTTTGTCAGGCCATGAGTATGACAAGCTGGTCACGTGACGTGTTTGAACGCATATACCGCCACCATCCCGATCCCTGGGGGCTTGCCACGCGGGTATATGAACGTGAAAAATACCGCCAGACGCTACGTCTGGTGGCCGGCCGGCATTTTCATCATGCGCTGGAACTGGGCTGTGGCATCGGCATGATGACGGCGCAACTGGCGCGGCAATGCGACCGGCTGGTTGCCGTGGATGTGTCCGAAACCGCCCTTGTGCAGGCACGCCGCCGCTGCGCGGGGCTGGCGGGGGTATCGTTCCATCGCGGGCAGCTTCCGCACATGTTCCCGCCGCTTGCGCGGCATGGCAGCGACCTGATCGTTATTTCTGAACTGCTCTATTTCCTTTCACCCGCCGATATCAGCCAGCTTGCCGCGCAATGCCTGTATGTGCGCCGGCATGGCGCGCCCATCATTCTGGTCAACTGGACCGGGCCGACCGATACGCCATGCGATGGCAACACCGCCGCCGGGCATTTCATAAACTGTTGCCTCAACGACGGGCTGCTCGTGACCCATGCGCGCCTGTACCCGCAATACCGTATCGATGTACTTAGCGACGCTACATCCCGCCCGGGGGTGAAGCTGTCGGGATAAGGGAAGAAGACGGGGCGGGAGAGAGCAGTCCAGACACGATCCGTTCGGCCATACGGTGCTGAATGGGCAGATCGGCCCGTTTAACCGGCACATGAACAAGCAGCGGGCTGGCAATTTCCAGCTTCTCCCACGCCATGCCAAAAAAACGCTCCTTCGCCATATGGGCTACATCCTGCACCCCGACATGCAGGTAATCGGCAAGCTGTTTTTCAGCGGTCATCCGCTCATCCCCTGTTCGGGGTCGTATGCGTAACCGGCGCAGGGCCGCACGGGCCCGCGCCCGACGCAGGCAGTGCATTGCGGGTTCAAGACTGTCATCCAGCATTTCATCCTGCCGGATCAGGCGGCGTGCCATGGTATCGGCCATGCCGCCGCGTGCCCGTCCCGCCGTGCGGCCGGATACGGTTACCGTTACATCCGGCGCATGGCGGATAATGGCGTCCACACGGCGCAAAGCCGCAAGGAAAGCCCGGTCTTCCCCCAGCGAAAGGGCTGGAATGCCCCCTGCCCGCTGCCAGGCAGACGCCCGCACGGCAATGCTGGCGCCGGAATGTTCCGTATGGCGGGGCCACGGATCATGTGGATCAGGGTCCACCAGATCATGAATATGGTCCAGTAACGTGGCATAAGCGATTTCTGCTGCGTCATCGCGATGGAGATGCGCGGGGATCAGCAGCGCGTCCATCGGGTCAATCAGGGCGCGCCCGCATACGGCGTCTGCCCCTCTGGCAAGGGAAGCCAGCGTATTGACCAGCCAGTCCGTGGCGGGAACGGCATCCGCATCGGTCGTGAGCAGCACGCCATCCGGCCCGGCCAGTTCCGCCGCGATTTCCATGGCTTCGCGCCGCGCGGTTCCGGCATGGGCCACGTCTGGCGGGTAGAGGCGGGTGGCGATGGAAACACCGAAAGGTAACTGTGCGGCAAGCGCCTGCACGCAATGCGCCGTATCATCAGTACAGTTGTTGAGCAGAAGGACGGCATGGGTAAGACAGGCCCGCTGCTGGTCTGCAAGGGCGCGCAGGCATGGGCCGATACGCTCCGCTTCATTACGCACAGGAATAGCCACGACCAGTGGACAGGGAAACCGGACGAGAGGCATGGAGGCACCTTGTAGGTGGGAAAAGATGAACGCACGCCCTGATGATCCGGTTGCATGGTCATGGCGGGAAACAATGAAGTAATTCCTGACCGGAATACCAGTGGATGATGGGCGAACCTGCAGGGCAGTTTCCTGAACCAGCGCCCGGTTTCGTGGCAGATATGGTATACCTTATGAATATTACCCGGCAGATATAGCAATATAATGCCGCACGCAGGGCCATTTTATCGGGAACCGATTATACCGATGCACCACCATAACTACACTTAATTATTCAAATAATAATATATGGAATACAGTAATTCCATTTATCACCATATTCATAAACACCGGATACGAAGCCAAAGATCCTTGTTGTAAATTGATCAGCAGCCACCCATCCCTCTATCCACAACAGAAAGAAGTTTTTGGTGAAGCTTTTTGAAAAAAGCTTCAAAAACACCGCCCAGGTAAAGAACCGGATTAAGCACCATCCTTCAGGGAACCAAGCCCTTCAAGAAGCGGACGAAGCGTTTCATCATCGGGACGCCAGCGCCCGATTGCATTACGGTAAATCGGGTTTCTGACCTGTTCCATACTGGATGTCCTGACCGGACGGGTGGACTTATGGAAATCCAGACAGGCCTCATCCCATTCCAGTCCACAATACGCGATGATGCGCCGTGCGCTGGCCTCAAGGTTTTCGACTACATCTTCGTAACGCACATCCAGCATGGCGCCAGCGGGCAGTACCTTGCGCCAGTGTTCCATCAGTTCATGATACTGGCGATAACGGCGGCCCAGTTCGCCCAGATCGAAAGAGAATTCCTGCGTATTGAATGGAATTGAAAAGCAGGAAAGGCAGGTGTCCACCGGGTCACGCATCGTATGAATAATGCGTGCATTCGGCCATAACTGGTGGATCAGGCCGATATACAGGTAATTGCCCAATGTCTTGTTGGTAATACGCTGTGGCGGTTCATCCCCCGTCCAGTCGACAACCCGCGCGTTCAGCCGCTGAAGATAGTCTTCGGCCACTGCAAACCGCTCGGCTTCCGTCAGATGCGCAAGGGGGGCAACCGTTTTCCATGCCGGAAACTGTGTGGCCGCGTCCCTGAATGTATCAAGCAGGGTACCGACTTCGCCCGCCGCATAAACCGCAGGGTGACGCGCCAGTATCTGTTCAACCAGTGTCGATCCCGATCGTGGCATGCCAACAATGAAAATGGGCTGGGTCGATGAATGGCCGGTCCGGGCCAGACCGGCTATCGCTTCCGTCGAAAAAAGCTCGCGCATCTTGCGCATGCCCGCGAATACCCGCTTTTCATCATAGTTAATATGGCGACGGCGCAGCGCATTGCCCTGCTGGATATGGGCGAAAGAGTGCTGGTGTTCGCCAATATCCGACAGCGCCTTGCCCAGCGCGAAATGAATATCGGAACGTTCCTTATCCGGCAGGGATGTGGCGTTATCCGCCGCCAGTTTCTGCATGACCGGCAGAACCGGGTCATCAGCGGCAAGTTTTGCAAGGCGCGTCAGGCATAAATAATACCGCGCACGGTCCGGGGCCAACGCAATGGCACGACGGAAACCCTGTATCGCTGCCTCAATCTGCCCGGTTTCCTGCAACACGGCGGCCACGGCGGCATGTGCCGCGGCCTCATCAGGTTTCAGGGTCCGGGCCTTTTTGAAATGATGCAGCGCTTCGTTATGCCGGCCGTTCTTATGTAGCAGCTTTCCCAACTGCATATGGACCGTATAACTGTCGGGACGATGCGCCAGCAGGGCACGATAACAGTCTGCTGCCCTGTCCCTGCGTTCCATATCGATCAGAAGCGCGCCAAGATCGAGGGTGGTTTCAACATTATCGGGGGCATATGTCAGGGCCTGCTCGAACTGGCTCGCTGCCTCCTCATATCGACCCGTGGCCTGTAGGGCCTTGCCCAGTTTGTTTATGGTGGCAATATCCGTGGGGTTGCTGACCAGTATTTCCCGGTAGCGGCTGATATCCGCGTTATGCCCGTCAATTGTAAGAATCATCCGATAGGCGGCGATCGCCCCGGCCTGATCGCCGCATCCGCTCAGCGTGTCGCCCAGATTGACAAGGGCCGCGCGATAATGCGGCGCCAGTTCAAGCGCCCGACGGAACGCGGCTACGGCTTCTTTCATATGGTCTGCCTGCCGCAGGGCCAGCCCAAGGGTATTAAAGCCTTCCACATTCCTGGGCATATGCGCCAGAGCACGCCTTAACAGAGGTATGGCTTTTTCCGGCCATCCATGCCGGGCATATAATGTGCCCAGAAAGTATAGCGCATCCATCTGGTCAGGATTTTTGGCCAGCATGCCTTCATAAAGCTGCATGAGACTGGTGGTGTGCGCGTCCTGCTGGTCCGCAGGCCCGGAAACCGGACTGTTGGATAAATGAGTTTCCTGCATTGACACGCCCATCCCGCAATAAAAGCACCCTGCGGCCACCATCCGGCCCGATCTGTTACGATCAGGCGGATACAGCCCACGCTGATTTTATAGGACAGGTTCCCCGCCCGGCCAATGCCCCGACGGGCTGGACACAATTATACACAGGCAGGAAAATCAGACCGCTGCCGATCCCCATAATATACGGATCACCCTATATGATATGTTTCCTGAACTATGCTTCAGGCAGGGCACGCGGGCGTCTGTCTTCGTCAATGGCGACAAAAGTAAACAGTCCTTCGGTGACCTTGCTGGTTTCGTGCGATCTGCGTGCGCGGCGCCATGCTTCAACATGGATCGACATTGAAGTGCGGCCGGTACGGACAATTTCCGTATACAGGCTGATCTCATCGCCAATCAGCACAGGCTGGTGCAGGATCACCTTGTCTATGGCGACAGTCACGCACCGCCCCTGTGAACGCAGGGCCGCCGCGCTGCCTGCCGCAAGGTCCATCTGTGACATAAGCCAGCCGCCGAATATATCGCCTGCTGCATTGGCGTCTGCCGGCATGGCGATCACACGGATGGTCGGCGGCGTGGATGGATGCGGGTTTGGGGAGGGGATCTCAGAAACGGGTTTATCCAAGCAGACCTCCAACACACGATAAAATTGCCCCCGGGGGCATGGCAGAGTAACGCCCATCCGAACCGATGATTTAAATACCGGGCGCTTAAACTCCGCGATCAGTTCGCGTGAACCGTATAAGGAAGCAGGGCGGACGAAGTTGCACAGCATTCCCCATCACGATCTCAAGATTACGCAGGTTTCCTGTCTTCTGGCCTGTTACAGTCTGCTCGTTACCGAAAGATATGAAGGCGTCTGATATGGAGTACAGAATATAGTTATATTTTTATCTATCGAACTTTTTTATTACTGAAACGACTTTGTATTCTTCTTCCCGATGCCTGTGAAGGCTGCATAAGCAATACCTGAAATTTATTCATTTCCTTGGACTACAGCAGCCCAAAGAGTGCCCCCTTCAGCTTACAGGTCATTTTTCAGGCTTCACGCGTTCCAGCAGCAGTGTCGGTTCATCATCAAACAACACTTCGCGCAGCAGCCGGTAGCCACCTTTTTCCGCCACTCTGACGGACGGTACATTTTCCGGTGCGACCAGACACACGGTACGGTCGATGCCCCGCACATTGTCCATCCAGTCCAGCATGCCGCTTAACGCCTCGGTAGCAAAACCCTGACCATGCGCCCATGACGCCAGAACCCACCCGGCTTCGGGCGTGTCACCAAGGGCCGGTTTTATGGGACGGTGGAAATTTCCAAATCCGACATCACCGACATACCTGCCGTCGGCCTTTGTCCGCACACACCAGTAACCATAACCCAGCAGATCCCACAGGCCACGATAGCGCAGCAGGCGGAACCAGCTTTCCTGTTCCGACAACGGACGCCCGTTGATGAAACGGACAACCGCCGGATCACTCCACATCGCATGGACATCATCGAAATCGGCCCTGGTATGGTAGGATAACGTCAGCCTTGCCGTCCCGATCATGTCAAATCCCTGCCCTTCTTTACAGGGTGCCTGTCGCGTGATGATGCCCTGCTCCGGTATCAATATACCGGTGCGCCTGTCCCGTCACGACCCCTGATCATGCCAGCCGTTTCGCCCACGGGCAAACAGGACCACCGCCATCGGGCCCGAAACCGAAACAAGCCAGAAGGCAGGCCGTGGCCGCTCCCCACCCCGCCATACGGCGAAAAGGGCTGTCATCACGGGTGGCCTTTGAGCAGAAACGGATTCTTGCCCCCGGCGTCGTATTCAGCGTGTCCGGCAATGCAGACAGTTGCATGCGCTTCAATGTAGCCCCGCTGACCGATCCACGAATACGGGACAGACCTTATGGCGCGATGAAGGTGCCGCAGCGCCTGCACCCCATCAGAACCCCGACCCTGACATGCCGACTGCCGATCCATCCCTGACCAGAAAATGATACTCTGGCCTGTACGATCCATATTCAGAAACTTGCGGAAACCGTTCCAAAATACTGCCGGGGCGCACCGACAAGCGCGGACTGGTAATCCCCCGTAAGCGGCAGCCCGTTTTCACCGATCTGGGAAATGTAGCGCACATTGGCGAGGTTATAGATATTGAAATTGATCGTAAGGTTATGCAGCGGGCCATAACTGCCGAAGCTGTACCGTGCGCCAAGGCTTGTCATCCAGTAACCCGGCACCGATTCATCATTCATGTAACTGAAATAGCGTTTTGACATGTAATTCGCATCAACATGCACTTCGGCATTATGGAAGCTGTAGGTCAGGTTCGCCTTGTACATAAACTGCGGAAAGGCGACGACTTTCTTGCCCTGCAGGGCATATGTCACCCCCTGCGAGACGATATTGTTACCGTAGGTCGAGTGGTTGTAACTGATGCTGTTGGTGAACGCGAGGTGCCGGATGGGCCGCACCGTCAGCAGCGCATCCACGCCATACATGCTGACACTTCCCACATTCACCACCGTCGATATGGGCTGGATAATGGTGCCACCGGTCAGGGATTGCAGGCGATTGGAGAAATCCGCATGGTAGGCATTAAGTGAGCCGGTTATGAGCGACGAATTATACCGATAACCGACATCATAAACCCACGCGGTTTCCGGCCTGATCGTTTTCTTGAGCTGATCGAACGTTTCCTGATTTGAAACCCCCCATGGCGAGCCGAGCTGATAGCCACCATAGCCGTACGCTTTCATGTTCCGGGTAATATCCACATACAGCTCATGCCCCGGCAGGAAATGCCATTCCGCATTGATATGCGGCAGGAACGCCTTCGCACTGGTCAGGCTGCCATTGGGCAGGTCCGTCTGCCCGTTATAGGCTGCGTCATTTGCCGTCGCCCCCCCGGTGGTTGTCACCAGCAGCGAACGGAACCCCGCGCGAAGCGTCAGGTTGGACAGGACCCGGAAGCGGTCCTCCAGATGGAACTGGAACGTATTGGTATTATAGGCCATGCCCCAGTTACGCTGGAACGGCGTGCCAAAATTGCCCGATGCCGCATTGATCGGCGTACCCTGCCCCAGAACCGGTTCCTGAAACATGTCCTGATTGAAGTAATAATGATTGTTTTCGTACCAGACGCCTGCCTCGATCGTGTGTTTCTGGATACGGTATTTGAATGCTGTGGTGAAACCATATTTCTGGTTGCCCGCAAAATCGATCTGTTCGGACAGGGGGGAGCCATTGGGTGATGCCGTATATGGTGTCGTCCATGTGCCCCAGTGATTTTCCGCCTGACCGTAAACAACGGAATCCCAGTCCAGATGCCTGGTCAGGACCAGATGCATGTTAAGCCCGCCGAGATAGTCGGAAGCATGCGTCACGCCATCATAATACGAAACATCCAGCGCATCGGGAAAATTGGCCAGACTGCCACTGAACTGCCCCTCAGCCGCGGCATAGGCCCTGGCGTAATTGGGATATGAGTAATCATTGCGATACCCCAGCGTGCGGATCATGCTCAGTGACTGATCGGCGTAATTGAACTGGGTGGCGTCGTTCCAGTTGAAAAATATCTTCAGATTACTGTCCTGACCGATCGGCTGCACCAGCTTGGTATTGACCTGCTGATCGAACTGTTCGCCGGGGCCTTTCCATTTATTGCCATCCGACCGGGCGTAGGAGATCATGAATTTGGTGCCGGACGCATTCAGCTTGCCACTATCGGCCCGTACATAGGTTCTGAACGCATTATGGCTGCCGAACATCTGGGCGACCTTGCCACCATATTTATCCTTCGGGTCGGACGAGTATATGTTGATCGACCCACCCAGATTGGTCGTTGACGGCACGGACACATCCCCGCCCCCTTCGGACACATCCATGCGTTCGATATTGTCGGACAGGATGGCGAAATTGATGGTTTCGCCGTTATAGGTATAATAATCCTGCGCCCCCAGCGGCACGCCATCCAGCGTCACGCCAAGCTGGTTCTGCACAAATCCGCGCATATACAGGCTGGAACCCCATGTATCGACCCCAAGGGGATCGTCGGACACGAAGTTGATGCCTGGCGTGCGCGACAGCATCATCATCGGGCTGCTGCCCTGCACGAACTGGTCCATGGCGGCACGCGACATGGACCGGACCGCCCCATGCGACACGGACCGCGCGGCGGAAACGGAAATCGTCTCATGGGTATTGGCATTACGACCGGACGGTGATGCAGCCGGTCTGGCAGATGTCGCGCGGGCACGGGTACTGCCGCTGGCCGGAGCATGGCGCGATGCAGCACCCGCCGCCAGACCATGCGCAGGAAGCAGCGAGATCGAAATGGCCGATGTAGCCATTAATACCGACAGAAAACCTGACCCATTCATTTCGTGCGGTTCCTTTCGTATTCCGGTTCGGTACCGGAACGATATGCGGCAGGGGACACAGAGCGTGGATATCCGTTGATGTCGTTTTATTAAAAAATACTGTAAATATAGGCTGTTGATACTTGCGCCATGCCGCCAAGAAACATGATTTTCACATCCGCGAAATGGAGCATGCCCTTGCATTCGCATGCATGGCGGGGCCGGAAATACATGCCCCTATCGCCGATGGTGGAAATAGTGGCGGTCACTGACATCAGGCACCGGTACGGCGCCACGCATGTCTTCCATTACTATGTAACTGACAGTTCTGGCACGCCCCGGCCAGTAACCGGAAGCCAGACGGTATAAGGTGACTGAACAATACTGCCCCGATTGAACAGCGGGGATGCAGGCAGGATATGTGGTGAGGCGTACATCTGGTGTTTCATGATGGAAACATCCCTGATCAATGATCGCGTCTGAACGCACAGTGCATGCATATTGAACGGTCGTGCAACAAAAATTCGTAACGCCATCGAAAAAATAATTCCTGCACGAAAACGTTTTCTGGAATCTCGATATATTGTATATTTATTCAATAATCTGTCGGTTTCCTTCAACGGATCAGACAGGGTAATTGGGAGAAGTGTCGACGCACGCGATTTGATTGAACGTTCAGTCAATGTGCTGAGACGGATGATTGCAGAGGAAACCATCGTGGCAACTGAGCAGCGTGACGACAGCCGCCGGACCCATTTCATCAATATGACCCTTGCGGTTCTGGCCGATTGCGGAAATTCCGGCACGACGCTGGCGCGCATAGCGAATCGCGCCAATGTTTCCCCTGCCCTGCTGGTGCATTACTTTGGTGACAAGGATTCCCTTCTGGGGGCGGCATTCCAGCATCTGGTCAACCAGTTCCAGCATGACACGACGCAGGCGCTGAAATCCGCACCCACATGGCGCGCCCGGATCGCCGCGATTGTCGGCTGCTGCCTGGACAGCAGCCAGTTTCGCAAGGATGTGGGATCGGTCTGGCTGGCTTTCTGGGGGCAGGCGATCCATGTCCCGGCCATTATGGAAGTCCAGCGCATCTATCAGGAGCAGCTATTATCCAATCTGAGCAATGCGCTGCGCCCCGTCCTGTCGGAAGACCAGATCCTTCCGGTCGCGACAACCATCGGCGCCCTGATCGACGGCATATGGCTACGCGCGGCACTACAGGGCGTGGATGAAGCGGATACGCAGGCCGTTGTCGAACAGATCGGCAATTTCGTGGATTCCTGCATCGCCGGGCGTCAGGCACAGAAACTGTCCCTGCCCGCCATACAGCAGGCGATACCCGATACCTGCAAAAGCTGGATTGACGGCCGCCCCTTCGCATCCACCGGCGCGCGTTTCACCACGCTTAACCCGGCAACAGGGGAAATCCTTGCCCATGTCGAAAGTGCTACAGCCCATGAACTGAACGCGGCGATAGAAAGTGCGGGACGCGGCCAGAAGATATGGGCCGCCATGTCCGGCACGGAACGCGGTCGTATCCTGCGCCGCGCGGCTGACCTGTTGCGCGAAAACAGCAGGCTTCTGGCGCATCTGGAAACGCTCGATACCGGCAAGCCCATTGCAGAAACACAGGCCGTGGACATTCATTCCGGTGCCGACGCACTGGAATATTACGGATCGCTCGCCGCCACCATCAACGGGGAGGCGATGGATCTGGGTAGCGATGCCTTCGGCTACACCCGGCGCGAACCGCTGGGCATTACCGCAGGCATCGGGGCGTGGAATTACCCGCTACAGATTGCATGCTGGAAATCGGCGCCCGCACTGGCCTGCGGCAACGCCATGATATTCAAGCCATCGGAACTTACCCCGCTTACGGCGCTCCGGCTTGCCGAAATCTATCGGCAGGCCGGGCTGCCTGACGGGGTGTTCAATGTGCTGGCGGGCGGGCGCGAGACGGGCGAACTGCTGGCCACCGCACCGGCCATACGCAAGGTTTCGCTGACCGGTTCGGTCGGCACCGGTCGGCAGGTCATGGCTTCCGCCGCGCAGAGCCTGAAATATGTGACGCTCGAACTCGGGGGTAAATCCCCCCTCATCATCTTTGACGATGCGGATATCGGGAACGCGGTTTCAGCCGCGCTACTGGCCAATTTCTATTCCGGCGGTGAAATCTGCTCCAACGGCACGCGGGTTTTCGTCCACCAGAACATACATGAACAGTTCATCGCCGCCCTGAAGGCGCGGGTGGAAAAAATGCGTATCGGCCATCCGCTGGACCCGAAAACGCAGGTCGGGTCGCTCGTCTCGCACGACCATATGGAAAAGGTGCTCGGTTACATCGAACTGGGTAAACGGGAAGGGGCAACCCTGCTGACCGGCGGCCACCGCGTAACGGACGGCGCACTTGCCGCGGGTGCTTTTGTAGCGCCCACGGTCTTTACCAACTGCACCGATGACATGCGCATCATGCGCGAGGAGATTTTCGGTCCGGTCATGTCCGTCACCACCTTTACTGACGAGGACGAGGTGGTGGCACGCGCCAACAACACCGAATTCGGTCTGGCCGCCGGCATATTCACGCAGAATCTGGCACGCGGGCACCGGGTCATCAGCCGTCTGGAGGCCGGAACGTGCTGGATCAACAACTATAACATCACACCAATTGAAATGCCGTTTGGTGGCGTAAAGCAGTCGGGGCTTGGGCGGGAGAACAGTCGTCTCGCCCTGGAACACTATACACAGGTGAAGAGTGTATATGTCGCATTGGGCAATGTTGATTCACCTTACTGATCAAAAGGAAATTCATTGTGTCCGAATTCGATTACATCATTGTGGGCGCAGGGTCGGCGGGCTGCGTTCTGGCCAACAGGCTGACCGAGACCGGTAAGGACAAGGTTCTGCTTCTCGAATTCGGTGGCAGCGACCGCTCCATTATTGTCCAGATGCCAAGCGCGCTGGCCATGCCCATGCATGACCGCCGCTTCAACTGGTTTTATGAAAGTGAACCCGAACCCCATCTTGGCGGCCGCCGTATGAATACCCCACGGGGCAAGGGGCTGGGTGGTTCTTCATCCATCAATGGCATGGTCTATGTCCGGGGAAACCCGCTGGACTATCAGGAATGGGAAGATTCCGGTGCGCAGGGGTGGGGATACCGTCATGTCCTGCCCTATTTCCGGCGCGCCGAAGGGTGCGATGATGGGGACGGGGTCTATCGCGGCCGTTCGGGGCCACTGCACACCCAGTACGGCACGCTGGATAATCCGCTACATGAAGCATGGATGAAAGCGGGTGAGCAGGCAGGCTATGTAAGGACATCGGATTATAACGGCTTCCGGCAGGAAGGCTTCGATAAAATGGCCATGACCGTCAAGAACGGTCGCCGCTGGAACACAGCCAACGCCTATCTGCGCCCTGCCCTGTCACGCCCGGGCCTGAAGGTGGAAACGCATGCGCGCGTCACCCGCATCCTGTTTGAAGGCAGGCGTGCGGTGGGGCTGGTCTACCGTCAGGGCGGGAAGGAAACAACCGTCCGGGCGCGCAGGGAAATCATACTCAGTGGCGGGCCGGTCAATACGCCCCAGCTTCTCAAACTGTCGGGTATCGGTCCGGCGGCGGAATTGCGCGAACATGGCATTTCCGTACTGGCTGACCGCCCCGGCGTAGGCGAAAACCTTCAGGATCATCTGGAGTTTTATTTTCAGGTCGCGTGCAGAAAACCGATCACGCTCTATTCCGCCATGAGTACGCTCGCCAGGGCGCGGATTGGCCTGCGCTGGCTGCTGCGCAAGGATGGGCTGGGGGCAACCAATCATTTTGAAAGCTGCGGTTTCATACGCAGCCGACCCGGCATCCGCTACCCGGATATCCAGTTCCATTTCCTGCCGCTTGCTGTCACCTATGATGGCAAAAGTCTGGCTACGGGCCATGGCTATCAGGCGCATGTCGGGCCCATGCGCTCGAAAAGCCGGGGATGGGTGCGCCTGCGTTCCGCCGATCCGGAAGACAAGCCAAGGATCTTTTTCAATTATATGAGCCACCCCGAAGACTGGCAGGATATGCGCAACTGCATCCGCCTGACGCGTGAAATCTTCGCCCAGCCCGCTTTCGATCCCTATCGTGGACAGGAAATACAGCCCGGCGCGCAATGCCAGACTGATGAACAGATGAATGCCTTCATCCGCGATAAGGTCGAAAGCGCCCTGCATCCCTCGTGCACCTGCAAGATGGGACGAAGCGATGATCCGATGGCCGTAGTAGATGCCGAAACGCGGGTCATCGGGGTGGACGGACTGCGTATTGTGGATTCATCCATCATGCCGCGCATCACCAACGGCAACCTGAATGCCCCCACGGTCATGATAGCGGAAAAAGCCGCAGACCATATCAGGGGCATACCGTTGCTGGCGGCCTCCAACGCTCCCTTTTATGAAGCCCCGGACTGGCAGACCCGACAGCGGTAAGGCGGATACGGCCCGCCCTGAATACCGTTGGAAAAGTAGAGAAGTTTTGGGTGCCGTCTTTATTTTAAAGGCGGCACCCAAAAACTTTTATCCATACATGCCTATCTGGTCCTTACTGCGCCAGATAGCCGCCATCCACGGGCAGGACCGCGCCGGTGATGAACGATGCCTCGTCCGATGCAAGGAACAGGATGGCGCTGGCCACTTCCTCGGGCCGTCCCATCCGGCCCAGCGGGTGCATGGACACGACCTTCTCAATCCCTTCCTTGCCCATCTTGGCCACGGCTGGCGTATCGATCGTGCCCGGTGCGACTGCATTAACGCGCACACCCTTGTCAGCAAGGTCGATGGCCAGATGCTTGGTCAGGCCGGACGCCACGAATTTCGCCGGTCCATAGACCGCCTGCCCCTTCTGGCCCGCGAATGCGGAAATTGAGGACAGGCAGACGATCGCCCCCTTTCCTGCCTTCACCATCTCGGCTGCCGCGTATTTGCAGCTCAGGAACATGCCACGTCCATCAACGGCCATGGTGTGATCCCACAGATCGGCGGTAGCCGATGCCAGATCGGCTTCGGGAATGACACCGGCATTCGCGATCAGGATATCAATCCGGCCAAAATGGCGCACGGCCTCGTTCATCAGGCGCTGGACATCGGCCTCACTGGCAATGTCGCCAGCAACCGCCAGAACGTCACAGCCCCGCGCCGTCAGTTCACCCGCAACGGCATCCAGTTTTTCCTGATCCAGATCCGCGAGCACGAGTTTTGCACCCTCGGTCGCAAAACGTTCCGCCGTGGCCCGTCCCATCCCGCTGGCCGCACCGGTTATCACGGCAACCTTGTCCTGTATCCGGCCGCCGGTGGAAACTGTGTTGGGACGTGAGTGTTCTGACATCCGTTTCTCCTGATATCTGTTGTGCACAGCCCCCCAACGAACGGGAGGCCGAGACGTTGACTGCTATTTTTCCCATGCCTTTATGAAACAGGTCGTGCCAAAGCACGCATTCCGTAGACAGCATGGACCGGAAGGGTGGATTTTCCCAACGTCCCCCGGATGCCTACAACACGGTGCGGCCAAACGCCATACGGGCAGATCGTGCCGGTGCCCGTGACGCGATGCCCGATGACGCCTGTTTACGGGGCGCGTGGGCTGCGTAATAAGGGCGGAACTTTCCGTCTCTCCCTTTCAGCATCCGGGGTTCCATGATCCGTCTCGACAATATCAGCAAGCATAACGGCCATCGCGTGATCTTTATCGAGGCGTCGGCTGCGCTTCAGAAGGGGGAGAAGATCGGTCTGGTCGGGCCGAACGGCGCGGGCAAGACCACCCTGTTCCGCCTGATTACAGGGCAGGAAGAACCGGATGAAGGGCACGTCCTGACCGACCGGGGCGTGACAATCGGTTTCTTCAACCAGGATGTAGGCGAGATGGCGGGCCGCAGTGCCGTAGCCGAGGTGATGGATGGCGCCGGACCAGTCGCCGAGATCGGAACGGAACTGGCGGCACTGGAAGCCGCGATGTGCGACCCGGAGCGGTTCGACGAACTCGAAACCATTCTGGAGCGTTTTGGCGAAGTTCAGGCACGGTTTGAGGAACTGGGCGGCTACGCCCTTGAAGGCCGCGCGCGTGAAGTCCTGCACGGGCTTGGCTTCAGTCAGGAAATGATGGATGGCGATGTTGGCCGTCTGTCCGGCGGGTGGAAGATGCGTGTGGCGCTGGCACGCATCCTGCTGATGAAGCCTGATGTGATGCTGCTGGATGAGCCCAGCAACCATCTTGATCTGGAAAGCCTGATCTGGCTGGAACAGTTTCTGGCTACATATGACGGTGCGCTGCTGATGACATCGCATGACCGGGCCTTCATGAACCGGATCATTAACAAGGTGATCGAAATTGACGGCGGCGTCCTGACAAGTTTTTCGGGCGACTATGAATTTTATGAACAGCAGCGCGCCCTGAACGAGAAGCAGCAGCAGGCCCAGTTCGACCGGCAGCAGGCGATGCTGGCGAAAGAAGTCGCCTTTATCGAGCGTTTCAAGGCGCGTGCCTCGCATGCAGCGCAGGTACAGAGCCGGGTGAAGAAGCTGGACAAGATCGACCGGGTCGAACCGCCGAAGCGTCGGCAGGCGCTTTCCTTCACCTTCCCGCAGGCACCGCGATCGGGCGACGCGGTGGTCAACCTGCGTAACGTGGACAAGCGTTATGGCAGCCGAGTGATCTATCAGGGACTGGATCTGCTGATCCGGCGGCAGGAACGGTGCTGCGTGCTTGGCGTCAATGGTGCGGGCAAATCGACACTTCTGAAGCTGGTGACAGGTACGACTGAACCCGATGCCGGGACGGTGACGCTGGGGGGGAGTGTCAAAATGGGCTACTTCGCCCAGCACGCCATGGATCTTCTCGATGGCGAACGCACCGTGTTCGAAACATTGAACGACGCGTTCCCCCTGGCGGGTCAGGGTTCGTTGCGCGCGCTGGCGGGTGGGTTCGGTTTTTCGGGTGATGACGTGGAAAAAAGCTGCCGGGTATTGTCGGGCGGCGAGAAGGCGCGGCTGGTAATGGCGCTTATGCTGTATGATCCGCCGAATTTTCTGGTGCTGGATGAACCCACAAACCATCTGGACATTGCAACCAAGGAAATGCTGATCGCAGCGCTGTCGGATTATGACGGGACAATGCTGTTTGTCTCCCATGACCGGCATTTTCTGGCCGCGCTGTCAAACCGGGTTCTGGAACTGGGTCCGGACGGACTTCACCGCTATGACGGGGGCTACACGGAATACGTGGCCCGGACCGGACGCGAAGCGCCGGGGCTGCATCAGTAAGGCGTGATAGAACGGGATTTTACAGACAGCGGGCTGTAAGCCCTGTCGCAGGGAATACTACGGCAGCATCACAACCAGACGAAATGGCGCTACCCGGCCCGGTGTTCTGGCAGGACAATAAAACCTGTTATCCTGCCGGACATCCCGACGCTTGCAAGGGCCGTGATCGGGCCTGTAAAGACATAATACGCGGTTGTCACCTGCGGTATCTGATCGCATTCAGATACCGCGATCACAACCGTTCCCTGCCAGCTACCATCTGCGGTATGGCGCTGCCATCCTCAATGTCGGCGAGATGACCACTGCCCCAATAAGATGAAGGGCGTATCGGGAAGTGAGGTAACGCCCCCCTCCTCTTCTCTTATATGAGAAGGCAAGAGTAAGCGCAGGGACGCAGTGAAGCGGTCAATGCCTATCCGGTACCACATGAATGTATGAAACATTCTGGATCATTGCGCCGGTACGAAAAACTGATGATGATGATCGCCCCATCACTCATAACCGTTTAAAATCAATCAGTTCGTTTTTTGATTATCGATAATTGCAACGGTGCAATTCCTGCTTATGAAATCTCCTTCGGACGGATGGCGCATAAAAAATACCATCACTCAAACATTGGGTACGGCTCAGGACAACAGGCCATCGCGGACTGCGCTGTATTTCCCTATCTCGCACCTGCCCCGAGGGCGGCATTGACTGTACATCTTGCTCTGCCCTGCGACGCGACCTCGACCGGGTCCGTGCGCTGCCCGGTTTCATACCGATGCCGGGCCTGTCATGATGCAACATCATCAATGCTGGCGCATGCCGGGCAGGTTGGTTAGCGATTACATCCCGAAGCTACGTGCCTCTTGCAGTTCGTCCTTCAGTTTGCCCATGAGCTGGTCTACTGGCATGGCCCGGGCCAGAGGCGCTCCCTGTCCGGCCCAATAAGCACCAAAACCGCTTTCACCACAGTTTCTGGCAGCTTTATTAAGTGCTTTTCCCGCATCATAGGCAATGGGGTAGTCTGGAAGCGGTGGTATGCCTGCACTGTCACCCAGCCGAGTAAACCGGTTTGCAAGACAGCGCGCAGGTCGTCCTGAAACAAGATCGGTCATGCGTGTATGAAACGCGGCTGGTCCCTCCAAGACCTTTCGGTAAGATTCATCCGCGCCTGTCTCCGGGCAAAGAATGAAAGCCGTGCCCATCTGTGCCGCGACGGCGCCCAAAGCAAGGGCGGCCGCAATCCCTGCACCGTCCATGATACCGCCCGCAGCAATCACAGGAATGCGGCATTTCCGCACAAGAAGACGGATCAGGGCAAATGTTCCCAGCGCATCGTCGCGACCCGCGGGATCGAAAATGCCGCGATGACCCCCCGCCTCAATCCCTTGCGCTACAATCGCGTCCATCCCTGCGGCCTCGGCGGCGCAGGCTTCCTCCAGACTGGTTACCGTTGCCACCAAAATTGCACCTGTCGCCTTCAGGACCGAAATTTTCTCGGCCACAGGCAGTCCGAAATGGAAACTGACGACCGGTGGCTTCATATGCACAAGCATGTCGAGCATTTCCGGGTCATCATTGAAGCTTCGGTATATAGGATGCAGTCTGGCCGGCGGTACTGCATTGAACTCGGTGAACAGCGGTTTCAGCCACGCCAGCCACGCTTTGTCGCAGACAGGATCAACTTCCGGCGTCTTGTGTACGAACAGGTTGACGTTGAAGGGAGCCCCTGTCTGCTGCCTTACCTGGCAGATCATCTCGTGCGCGACTGTCGCACCGGCAGCCCCTACGCCAATTGAACCAAGACCCCCGGCCTGAGATACAGCAGCAGCAAGTGCTGGAGTAGAGACGCCTGCCATCGGTGCCTGCACCAATGGAATCGTCAAGCCGAGTTGTTCAGGCCAGTTCATCACCACGTCCCATCGTGCAGGCAGTTTTCTGCCTGTTCTGATGGTAGCCCATATCGCTGATCATAATATTCAAAACCATATTATCGCGCTTGCCTCCACTATGGCTTATGCGCAGGGAGGATGGACCGATGTTCGCCCATCCGGGACAGAACCGTGGCTCAGGACTCATTCTTTGATAGGGAAGATGAAGGTCGCTACGCTCTGGATGGCAGACATGAATGTATGAGCGCGCCGGTCGTATCTGGTCGCAACACGTCACTGGTCTTTGATTTCTGCAAACATGTTTCCGATAAGGCGGCGCTTTTTATATCAGGTGTCCGTTGTAAGACCGCTTTAATTTTCTGTTCTTCTTCGGTGGAATGCTGGCGGAATGGTCCAGTCTGCAAGCGCCCGCCTGTCCCGTCAGGAGGGCTGCCAGCCGAACATCGGCCCCTTTGAAATCACCGATCATCGCTCAGTCCAATAAACTGAGGAACGCCAAGCCTAAATTGCGATGTAGCTTTTATACGGAGCATTGTCTGGATGCTTGGACGGCCAGTGGCCGACCTCATAATTCCCGGCCACTCCAGAACCAGTTCTTTGCGAAACCTGCCCCGCTCTATCGTATTAGAAGTCAGAAATGCGGAAGACCAGTCGGGTTTCTGTCGTTAATTGCACCGGTGCAATTAGCATCTCACAAACGCCATCTGTCCTGCCCGTGCGCTAAATGAAACGTGGACAGATCATCTCACTTTCTATCGTCACAATCTCCCGCACAGGCTGAAGATGGCTTCCAGACGGAATAGCCCGATGCCCGGAAGCCCTGTTCCTGGCAAAACCGGGTCCGTCGTCTCAATTCCACATCGCCTGAAATCATATGGCCTATCCTGTTATGACAGGATGCGGCCAACCAAACGCACTGCCACAGAAGATTTTATCGCGGTCATTATTCTCTCTACCTTCCTGCACCCATCACTTTCATTCTTCATGGTGCCGTCACCATAATGTCCATTCCGCACCCGGATCTGGTAAGGGTTTTATTCGGCATCTTCAGCACCCACCCTGACAGTAGTTTCCAAATCTCCAGACCAAAGCTTCAGGGCTGAAGCAAACTGAATTAAAACGTTGCCGGTTTGAATGTTTTATGAGACAAAAAATATCTAAAACATTCAAATCATAATGGTCCCTTTAAAATGAGCGAATTTATCAGCCATATAGGCGGACTGGCCGAAGCAGGTGAGCGCATGATCGAGCGCCTGCGGAAGAAAGCATTCCTGCCGGAAAGCCGAAAAGGGCTGAGTGTTCGCATCGGGATCGCCGAGGTCGCATCGCTACTCGGCTGCTCGACCAATCGTATCCGGATGGCTGAAGAAGATGGTCGCCTTCCCAGCCCCACACCGACAACAAATGGCCGTCGCCCTGGTTACAGCATCGAGCAGATCCTTCATATGCGCAAGGTACTGGGCGCAAGCCCGGCACGCAGCCCTATGGATGAACCCGCGATCATCGCCGTGCAGAACTTCAAGGGGGGCGTAGGCAAGTCCACGGTCACGACCCATCTGGCCCATTACCTGGCGGTGCAGGGTTACCGTGTTCTGGTCGTTGACTGCGATAGTCAGGCTTCCACCACCACCCTTTTCGGTTTCAATCCGCATTTCAATATTACGCGCGACGAAACACTATATCCGTACCTGTCCATTGATCCCACGCAGGAAGATCTGCGCTATGCGGTCAAGCGCACGCCATGGCCCAATGTGGACCTGATCCCGTCCAATCTTGAACTGTTCGACGTGGAATATGAACTGGCTGCCGCCGGTGCAGATGGTCAGTCGGTGCTGACAGCGCGCTTTCGCAAACTGAAGCAGGGGCTGAACGAACTTGCACGCGACTATGATGTCGTTCTGCTTGATCCCCCACCTGCTCTGGGCACCATCTCCCTTGCCGTCATGCAGGCGGCAAATGCCCTGCTGGTGCCGCTGGCCGCAACCACGCCCGATTTCTGTTCAACAGTACAGTTCCTTTCCATGATGGATCAGGTCCTGCAGCAGCTTCTGGCGGCAGGCATTGCTATTGATTACAGTTTTGTGCGCCTGATCTGTTCCAAATTCGACAGCAATGATCCATCCCATGCCCTCGTCCGGGCCTTTATGGAACAGACCTTTGGCCCGGCGCTGCTGCCTGTGCCCATTCTGGAATCAGCCGAAATCAGTCATGCTGCAATCCGCATGATGTCCGTTTATGAACTGGCAAAACCCATTGGCACATCCAAGACACATAAACGGTGTCGCGCCAATCTGGACGAAGCACTGGGACAAGTGGAGCAGCTTATCCGGCAGAGCTGGGGCAGGGTGGCTCCCGCAAGCGAGGCAGAGGCCATCTATGCTGTCTGATAATATAAGTATGTGCGGCAGTCCTGCTGCCTGTGAACGGGATGCCGTCTGATGGCCCGTAAACAGAGCGACTATCTGAAAGAACTTCTCAGTTCCGAACCCGATGGTCCCGCCACACCTCCTGCCGCCGAAAGGGTAAGGCCAACAACCCTGCTGAGCAGGGAGTCAGCGCTTGCACGCGTACAATCCGGCCAGACCCGGCAGGTGACGCAACATCTTCTGGACCCGGCACGCGTTCGCGTCTGGCCCGGAAACGCCCGTATTTATGCGCAGCTTAATGAGCAGAACTGCCGCGAACTGATTGATTCAATCATCGCGGAAGGCGGCCAGAAAGTGCCCGCAGTCGTAAGGCGCGTTACCGACGATCCCGCTTACGATTATGAAGTGGTCGCCGGAACCCGGCGGCACTGGTCCGTGCAATGGCTGCGCAATCATTCCTACCCGGACCTCAGGTTTCTGGCCCAGGTTGCCAATCTGGATGATGAAGCCGCCTTCCGTCTGGCTGATCTGGAAAATCGTGCGCGACAGGATGTATCCGATATCGAACGGGCACGGAATTACGCATCGGCCCTGACCCTGCATTATGATGGCAAGCAGAAACGGATGGCCGAACGCCTGCGGGTCTCCCCCGGATGGCTTTCCAAGATGCTGCAGGTCGCCAATATACCTGACAACATATTGGCGGCATTTTCCAGTTGGCATGATGTCCAGCTCAAGCCGGCCTATAACCTTGCGCGGGCGCTAGGGAATACGGATGCCGCGGAACGGATAGCCGTGGCCGCGACCCGACTTGCACAGGAACAGGCCGAAGCCAGAAAGCAGGGACACGAAGGACCGAGTGCATCCGAAGTCATGCGTCGGCTGCTTCATGCTGCCCGGAACGACGCCGCATCCATGAACGAAGCCCCCATAGAAATCCGTTCGGCTCTCGGCCGCGTGGCCATGAGTGTGCAGAGTGTAAACCGGCAGGGGATTACGGTCCGGCTCCATACCGGTGCTGGTGCCGATACTGATGAATATCTTTCGGGCCTGAAAGATATCCTCGAACGGCTCAGGGCATCGGGGAAAATATTCTGAATGCGTGCCGGTTTCCCCGGGGAAATTTCCATGCGGGCCCTATCCCCCCTATCGGGCCAAAGTTTCCCCGGGGAAATTCAATTGCGCCACTTCATTAAACTTCCTGTCGGCCCTTCCTGATAATTTCCCCGGGGAAACTTCCATGATGAACAAGCGTGAGGAACCGAAAACGGATCAGATTGATCTGTTCCTCCCCTATCTCGCGGATCTGCCACTGCGCGACCAGCGGGAAATGATGGAGCGGCCTTTCTTCAGCCTTGCAAAATCAAAACGCCTGAAACCCATCGATTACAAAAGCCCCGATGGAAAGCTCTGGGTGCATGTTTCCGCCAATCCGGATTATGGAATGGCGACGATCTGGGATGCGGACCTGTTGATCTACTGCGCCAGCATTCTGGCGGATATGGCCCGGCGCGGACAGAATGATATTCCCCGCAGACTTCATCTGATGCCCTATGATGTACTCAGGGCAATCGGCCGTCCTACAACCGGGCGGGCTTATGAACTGTTGGGGCAGGCACTGGATCGCCTTGTCTCAACAACCGTCAAGACCAACATTCGGGCCGAAAACAGGCGGGAAGCAACATTCTCATGGCTGGATGGCTGGACCCAACTGGTGGACGAAAAAACCGAACGCAGCCGTGGCATGACCATAGAACTGTCGAGTTGGTTTTATGATGGCGTACTCATGAACGGGGGCGTCCTGTCGATAGACAAGGCCTATTTCAACATCACCGGGGGACGGGAACGATGGTTATATAAGGTCGCCCGCAAACATGCAGGTGGCGCGGGCGAAATCGGGTTCTCCATTTCCCTTCCCACCCTGTTTATCAAATCCGGAGCTGAGGGAAATTACAGACGGTTCAAATTTGAAATCGGCAAGATTGCCGCGCGCAATGAGCTGCCCGGCTTCGCACTTGAAATCGAGATACCAGCCGGAAAATCCGAACCCCTGCTCCGGATGCGAAGAAGACAGGATAACCCGATCCCGGATACATCACCGCTTCCGAGCGTGAAACGCCGCACGACTTCAAGGAAAAAAGAAAGTCCATCCCTATCTTCCGGCGAACCGTCGCATCTGGATGGGGCAGGGACGGGTTCCTTTGCCGATGCGGACCTGACTGCGGATACTTTGGCCCTTTTGCGGTCTGAATGTCCGGGATGGGATTTTGAATCCTTGCATCAGGAATTCCGTCACTGGCTTTCCCAGGACCAGAGCCGGACCCCTGCAAACTATCAGGCCGCCTTTATCGGCTTCGTCAGACGTTACCATTCTAACAACAAGCACCAGCTCGGTCTTTAAAGACATTGGCAAGGCCCATCGCGCTGACCTGTTTCTTTTTTTGGAATATCCAACGGTTTCCTTATCCCATTAGCTGGTCTGTATCCCTGTATCATACGGATATGGCCGCCAGACCTGATCACGGCATTTCTGCCCCCATAATCAGGCAGCAGGCCGGGATTCCGTAGCAGGGGAGGCATTTCCCTTGATCGGATTCTGGTTCATCTACCGATATCAGCGCAAGAAAAGCCTTCCCCGATGATCAGGATCTCGCTCCCCGGATCAGATGGCCCTTGATATTGACCCAGCCGCCCCCTGTTCCAGACCAGAATTCCATGCAGGTGTTCCCGAAGTGTCGGGTCTGCTCTTGCCACCTGCAATACGATGCGAATGGAGTGATATCAGCTTGAAAAAATTGAACGTGGTTTTTGCTTCTTCCTGAAAAACTGATTCAAGTGAGCGGATAAAATAGCCCCTTGATCCATGCTTTCGACATATTGGGAACGGCCCTCGATCCTTCGGGAACAGTAACCCGACACTTCAGGAACACCAGAGCCGACACTTCAGGAACGGATTCACGACACTTCGGGAACAGCCAGACCTCTCTATCCCGCTGTGTTCCGGGCATTTTTCAGCCTGTTTGTTCCCTTAACCTTTAAACTCTTTCTTTTAACCTTCTAACTTTCTTGTGGGCGTTCGACAGAACAGGATTTCAAGAGGGTTTATCTGTGTTTAAAACGCGACATGTGGACGCCAGCACAGCGGGGCCATATGGCCAGCATTCCCGCAGGACGAGATGCTGGCCCTCTAAATCCGACCGATAAGGAATAAAGGCGCATAACATCCTGCTGACGACAACGAACCGGTTTGGCCGGAAACAAGCGACCTATGTCCGTAAACCGTCAATACGCTTCGCTATCTTGTCCGATCAGGTTCTGGCTGGGAAATGTTATGGTTCATTTTCGTCCATTGCAGACTATCTGTTCGTGGTTTCGTAGACTGATGCGCCGTTTCCTGCTTCAGCCCATCCATGATGTTCACACTGATAGTCAGAGCATCAAGACACCCCATGCAAAGAAAGGTGGTTGGCGCTCTATCAGCGATCCCATCATTGGATGGATGCGGACTGCTTCGAAGTGTGGGTGTCTAATTTTCGTATTGCCTTTAACCGCAGGGCGGTACCAATGGCAGCCACTCTGAACAGTCAGACGTTACATCCGACGCCAAAAAGTGATCCTTACTCCGAACATGCTGGAAGCATGCGTTGGGACACTACCTTA
This sequence comes from Komagataeibacter saccharivorans, assembly GCF_004348195.1. Classification (NCBI taxonomy): domain Bacteria; kingdom Pseudomonadati; phylum Pseudomonadota; class Alphaproteobacteria; order Acetobacterales; family Acetobacteraceae; genus Komagataeibacter; species Komagataeibacter saccharivorans. The sequence goes on from NZ_CP036405.1 coordinate 128,120, forward strand.
CAGATGAGAGGTCAGAAATCTACCCGGTTTGCCCAATAAGGATCTCGTGACACATCAGCACAGTGGGAAATGAACCCATAGCGTTATGGTTTCATTTAATCACGCATTCAGTTTCCTATGACCAGAACTGTGAATATAACAGAGCTGCGAGAAGTGCCCGATCGGCATGCCTCATATCCATATGAATAACAGAGGTAGCTGGAAACAGGAGATAACGGCCAAATATTTCTCGTGTGGGTATCAATATTTTTACCTGTCTATATTCATCCATAACCAGACATGGCCTGCTTATATTCCACTTATAAACGCAGGTTATGATCTTATGTATAATCTGTCTTGGACGTCATATGTCTGATTGATCTACTACCATTTCCAAGACACCTGAGCATGTATCTGTCTTTCAGGCCAGAGCATTGCTTACGGGACCACTATGCTGGGAAGTATTTATTTCTCTCGCATAAGTTTTGGAAAGTATCGATGCAGTACGCACATGACCCGGCGCTCCTTCTGGCGCGCTTTCAGTTCGCCTTTACCGTAGGCGTCCATATCATCTTTCCAGCCTTTTCAATCGGACTGGCCGCCTATCTGGCGGTTCTGGAAGGGCTGTGGCTCAGGACAGGACGGCCTGTATTCCTTGATCTGTACCGATACTGGATCAAGGTGTTCTCCATCGTTTTTGGCATGGGCGTCGTCTCGGGACTGGTCATGTCGTATGAGTTCGGCACGAACTGGTCGATCTTTTCCAAAAAGGCCGGGCCAATTACAGGCGTGCTTCTGTCCTACGAAGTCATGACCGCCTTCTTTCTCGAAGCAGGCTTCCTTGGCGTCATGCTGTTCGGCATGAACAAGGTGGGGCGCAAACTCCATTTTGCGGCCACATGCTGCGTATCGGTAGGCACCCTGATTTCCATGACGTGGATACTGTCTTCCAATTCATGGATGCAGACGCCACGCGGCTACACAATTGACCCGGCCACGGGACGGTTCATGCCGGCGGACTGGCTGGCCATCATCTTCAATCCGTCCTTTCCGTTCCGTCTGGTGCATATGGGACTGGCGGCTTTTCTGTCCGTCGCCTTCATCGTGGGCGCCACGGGGGCGTGGCACATGCTCAGGGCACGCAAGGCCGGGAAGATTTCCAGCGAACCCGTGCGGGTCATGTTTTCCATGGCCATGTGGATGGCGGCCATTGTAGCACCCCTGCAGATCCTTGCAGGCGACGCGCATGGTCTTAATACCCTGAAGTATCAGCCGGTGAAAATCGCGGCAATGGAAGGGGACTGGGATACAGAGGGGCGTGCCCCGGAACTGCTGTTCGGCATTCCCAACATGAAAACCGAACATACGGATTATGCCGTCAGGCTGCCACTGGCCGGATCGCTGATCCTGACACATAGCCTGAATGGCAAGGTGCCGGGCATGAAGGATTTCCCGCGCGACCAGCGGCCGCCTTCGCCGGTCATCTTCTTCTCTTTCCGCATCATGGTCGCCCTCGGCATGCTGATGATGCTGGTGGGGCTGTGGTCCCTGTGGCTGCGGCGGAACAGCACCCTGTTCACCAGCCCGGTTTTCCACCGTGTCGCGCTGTGCATGGCCCCTGCGGGGTTTCTGGCGCTGCTGTGCGGCTGGGTTACGACGGAAGTCGGCCGCCAGCCGTGGACGGTCTATGGCCTGCTGCGCACGTCTGACAGTGTATCACCCGTCGCCCTGTCCTCCATGGCGTTTTCGATGACGGCGTTCGTGGTGGTCTACGTGCTCGTATTCGGTTCCGGGATGGGCATTCTCGTCCGCATGCTGGGCCGCGCGCCACAGGAAGGCGAGCATGATGCCAGCCCTGCCCACGCTCCCGAGATTCTGGCAGCCCGCATGCATCCGGGCGTGATTGACCCCTCTACTGGCAAAGGAGCCTGAGGCATGATGGACTTCGCATACTGGCTCCCCATCGTGTGGGCCGTCATACTGGTGGCCGCCATTTCGATCTATGTCGTCCTTGACGGCTTTGACCTCGGCATCGGGATGCTGTTCGCACTTGAACGCCATCCGGGCCGTCGGGATGTGATGGTCAACACCATCGCACCCGTATGGGACGGGAACGAGACATGGATGGTGCTGGGTGGGGCCGTGCTTTACGGGGTTTTCCCCGGCGCATACGCCACTTTGCTGCCCGCCTTCTACCTGCCGATCGTGCTGATGCTGCTGGCGCTGATCTTTCGCGGCGTGGCGTTTGAATTCCGTGTCATGACGCGTGGAACGGGAAGGGAAGGGGTGTGGAATGTCGGCTTCATGGCAGGTTCCGCCATCGCCGCATTCTGTCAGGGCGCGATCCTGGGCGGCGTGGTGCAGGGGATCAGGGTCGTTGACGGGGCCTTTGCCGGCGGCCCGCTCGACTGGCTGACGCCGTTCAGCATTCTGTGTGGCCTGGCGGTCATGTGTGGTTATGCCCTGCTGGGGGCGACATGGCTGATCTGGCGCACCACTGGCGTGCTGGAAGCATCATGCCGCCGCTGGGCTGCCCGGCTGGCTGTGGGGCTGTTCCTCGGCATCGTGGCGGTCAGCCTGTGGACGCCGCTGCTGCACGCGCCTTACCTGCGCCGCTGGACCGACTGGCCGAACATTCTGTTTGTCGCTCCAGTGCCCGTTCTGGTTGCCGTGCTGGCCGTCCTGTTTGCCATCGGGCTGCGCAGGGGACATTCCAGGGGGCCGTTCCTGTGTGCGCTGGGCTGGTTCTTCCTGTGCCTGTCCGGTCTCGGGATTACGCTGTGGCCCTATGCCGTGCCGCCGGGCCTGACGTTGTGGGATGTGTCTTCTCCGCCATCCAGCCAGTTCTTCCAGTTGATCGGCACCGCCATCCTGCTGCCGATCATCCTGACCTACACGATCTATTCCTATCACGTCTTTCGCGGAAAGGTGACGGAAACCGATGGGTATCACTGAGATTGTCCATGGGAACGGAGATGACGCACCCCCGCGTACCGGTGCCCGGATCGCATGGTTCGTTGCGATCTGGTCGCTGAGCACCACTGTATTTTTCGGGGCGGCGTCCCTGCTTCACCTGATCGTTCCCAGATAAACCGGGCGGCATGACCGCCTGACACTTTCCTCCCTCCAATAAGGGATATGGTTCAATGCTTTTCGACTTTGAACGTGACTTTGCAGGCTCCCTGCGGTGCATTCCAATGATCGCGCGGCAGAAGCTTGATATCGTCGGCATCAAACTGAGCCTGCGTCAGTGGAGCCGGTTTACGCGCGACGAAAGGGGCCAGCTTGCCGACCTGCCGTGCGAAACCGCGCCCGAACAGGCAACCTACCGCGAACTGGTCGCACACCTGATCGCAACCCGCAGTGACGAACCGTTGCGCCCGCTTGCAAGTCGTGGGCTGGAAGCCTGGCGTGATGCGGACCGGATGCCCGATACCGTAAAGACCCAGGCACAGGCTGATGGGGTCGCGCCGCCTACGGCTGCGCAATGGGCAAGCCTGCAACCACTCCAGCGATTTGCTTTGGTGAAGCTTGCCCGCTCGAAGCATGAAAACGAAAATTTCGTGCCCGCAATGCTGGAGTTCGGCCTGCTGCAACCGCATGCCGGGCTGCTGCATGACGCAGGTGCTTCCCCCAATCCGACAGTCGTATCGCGTGGCCACACACGCATGCCCAACTGAATAAGCCACGAGGGTTGAGATCATGAGCAACGAAAAAACGCCTGAATACAGACCCTATCATCATCCGGCTGGCGGGTGGGGTGCGGCAGGGGCGACCGCGAAAGTGCTGATGGAACAGAGCGTGCTGGTCAAGGGATCACGCGGGCTGCTGTCCATGAACCAGCCGGGCGGTTTCAAATGCCCCAGTTGTGCATTCCCTGACCCCGACCATCGCAAGACGCTGGAGTTCTGTGAAAACGGGGCCAAGGCTCTGGCGCATGAAGCGACAAAGGGACGTGTGACGCGGGAGTTCTTTGAAAAATACACCGTCACCGAACTGATGCAGAAAAGCGATTACTGGCTGGAAATGCAGGGCCGCCTGACCGAGCCGATGCGCTATGATGCACAAAGCGACCGTTACGTGCCGGTGGCGTGGGATGATGCGTTCGCGCTGATCGGTCAGCACCTGCGCGCCCTCGACAGCCCGCATCAGGCGGAGTTCTATACATCGGGCCGCACCGCGAACGAGACCGCGTTTCTTTATGCAATATTCGTGCGTGAGTTCGGGACCAACAACTTCCCCGACTGTTCGAACATGTGCCATGAGCCGACCAGTCGGGGCCTGCCACCCGCCATCGGTATTGGCAAGGGCACGATCGTCATGGACGATTTCGAGCATGCAGAGGCGATTTTCGTCATAGGGCAGAATACAGGCACCAATTCCCCCCGGATGATGACAAATCTGGTCGAAGCCCGTAAACGCGGCGTGCCGATTGTCCTGATCAACCCGATGCCCGAACGCGCGCTGATCCGCTTTACCGAACCGCAGGACGTGCTTCAGATGGGCACGTTTGGTTCAACCCCCATTTCCAGCGAATTCGTGCATGTGCGCATCGGTGGCGATCTGGCCATCTTCAAGGGCATGATGAAGGCTCTTTTTGAGGCGGAAGCCCGTGGCGAGAAGGTGCTGGATCTTGATTTCATCCGTGAGCACACGGCTGGCCTGGAAGCCCTGCGTGATGATGTCATGGGGTGTAGCTGGGCGGACATCACCCGTATTTCGGGCATAGCCGAGGACCAGATCCGCCGGATTGCGGATATCTACATGAAGTCCAATGCCACGATCATCTGTTACGGCATGGGGCTTACGCAGCATCAGGAAGGCTCACGCCTGCTGCAGCAGGTGGCGAACCTGCTTCTGCTGCGCGGCAATTTCGGCAAGCCCGGCGCCGGTATCGCGCCGATCCGTGGCCATTCCAACGTGCAGGGCGACCGCACGGTCGGCATCGACGAAAAACCGACCGATGCCTATCTGGACCGCGTGCGTGACGCCTTCGGGTTTGAACCGCCGCGTGAACATGGACATCACGTGCTGGAAGCGATCGAGGCCATGGAAGCGGGCACCGCCAGGGTGTTCTTCGGCATGGGTGGCAATTTCATCCGCGCCGTGCCGGACACGGACCGTTCCTATGCCGCCATGCGCAACCTCAACCTGACGGTTGGCGTGGCGACCAAGCTGAACCGGGGGCATCTGGTGCATGGCAAGGATGCGCTCATCCTGCCGGTTGTCGCCCGCTCGGAAATCATCCGCACGGAAGCGGGCGAGCAGTTCGTGACCATTGAGGACGCCATGGCGAATGTCACGGCATCGCGTGGTGTGTTCGAACCCGTGACCGAACATGTGCGGCCGGAAACGGAGATCGTCTGCCGCATGGCCATGGCGACGCTGCCCGCCTCCCGCACGCCATGGGCGGATTATATGGTCGATTACACATTGATCCGGGACAAGATTGCCGAGGTTTATCCTGAAATTTATGCTGATTTTTCCGAAAGGATCAAGAATCCGCATGGGCTGCACCTCGATATTCCGCCCCGTCGCCGCGTATGGCAGACGCCCAATGGCAAGGCGAATTTCCTCGTGCTGCCGGGGCTGGAAGTCAACGTGCCGGTCAGGGATACGGCCATGCTGCGTCTGGCGACCATCCGTTCGCACGATCAGTACAACACGACCATCTACAGCAACAGCGACCGTTACCGCGGGGTGTACAATACCCGTCTTGTCATCTTCATGAACAGGGATGACATGGCCGAACGCGGCCTGGCGAATGGTGATGTGATCGGGCTGGAAACCTACAGCGATGACGGGGTCAGGCGGTATGTCGATGGCCTGAACGTGCTTGATTACCCGATGCCGCGCGGCGCCATTGCGGGATATTACCCGGAACTGAATCCATTGCTGCCGTTGGATTACTTTGACGGGATCAGCGGAACGCCCGCGGCGAAATCCATTCCGGTAAAGGTGGTGGAAAGTGTTGCATTCGCGCCCGCAATCCGGATTGCGGGCTGACAGGGCAGGGGGCCATGAATGACGAGAACAGCAGCCGGTCGGTCAGTCCCGTGCCGCCTGTCGACAGGCATGGCCGCCCGCTGCGTGACCTGCGCATTTCGGTCATGGACCGGTGCAACTTCCGGTGTCCCTACTGCATGCCGGAAGCCACCTATCATGAAGCCTTCCGGTTTCTTGGTCCCGGGGAACGGCTGGATTTTAACGAGATCGAACGGGTGGCGCGTATCGCCGCGGAACTGGGTGTCACGAAAATAAGGCTGACCGGTGGGGAACCCCTGCTGCGGCCCGGCCTGCCTGATCTGGTCAGTCGCCTGCGCGCCCTGCCGGGCATTGAGGACATCGCCCTGACAACCAATGGTATCCTGCTGCCACGCTTTGCGCCAGCGTTACACCAGGCGGGACTGCGGCGCGTGACGGTCAGTCTCGACAGTCTTGATCCAGCCGTATTCGCCCATATGAGCGGCGGCAGGGGGGAACTGTCCGCCGTGCTGAAGGGCGTTGATGCCGCCCGTGCCGCCGGATTTGAAGGCGGCGTCAAGATCAATACCGTGGTCCAGCGGAGCGTGAATGACGCGGGTGTGCCGGATATCCTTGCACGCTTCCGTCATACTGGCGTTGCAGTCCGCCTTATCGAATATATGGACGTTGGAAATCGCAACGGGTGGGACCGTGCCGATGTCGTGCCCTCAGGCGAACTGCGCGCGCGTATTGCAGCCCTCTGGCCCCTTGAACCATTGCCGCCCAGGTATCGTGGTGAGGTGGCGCGCCGCTATCGCTACGTCGATGGGGCGGGCGAGATCGGGTTCGTCTCATCAGTCAGCGCGCCGTTTTGTGGAGCATGCTCCCGTGCGCGCCTGTCTTCAGACGGGAAGCTCTACACCTGTCTTTTCGCAACGACTGGCACGGATCTTCGCGCGCTTTTGCGTGACAGTGCCGGTGATGCCGAAGGCGACCAGCAGTTGCGGGCCACCCTGTCACGGATATGGCGACAGCGGACGGATCGCTACAGTGAGGAACGGGCGCGTCATCGCATATCCCCACACGGCGAAGAAAAACCATCCCGTCGGGAAAAAATAGAAATGCATTATATCGGGGGATGAGGTGAGAAGATATTCGCCCGTTCAAATACCCGCCTGCCTGATCTGAACAAAACAGGGGTGCAGGGAGCCACAAACATGCCCGACCGAACGGGTCCGGATGCCATGTTGCCTTGTGCCCAAAAAACAGGAAGTAAAATGCTGAATATAGATCTACAGTATTTCGCGCAATTGCAGGACGCCGCAGGGCGGGCGCATGAAATACGCACGACATCGGCCCCTACGGCAGCCGCCCTGTATGATGAACTGCGTGATGTATACAGCTTTGCGCTGGAACCCGCCTGCATGCGTGTCGCCATTAATGCGGCGTTCTCCCCATGGGAGCAGCCGCTTCGTGATGGGGATCATGTTGTCTTTATTCCGCCGGTTACTGGCGGATGAGTGACTTTATCATGGCAGATGCGCCGGTGGATATCACCACCCTGCGCAGGGTGCTGCTTGTTCCCGAAGCGGGCGGGTTCTGCGCCTTTGAAGGGTGGGTAAGGCAGACCAATGACGGGCGTGCTGTTACCGGCATTGATTACAGTGCGTTCGTGCCACTCGCCCGGACGGAAGGGCAGGCGATCGTGCAGGAGGCAAAACAGCGTTTCGCAATCTGTCATGCAACAGCCATGCACCGGACCGGCTATCTGTCCGTAGGGGAAACGGCGGTATGGATTGGCGTGGCTGCGGCACACCGCGACGCCGCATTCAGTGCATGTCGCTATATTATTGATGAAATCAAGCAGCGCGTCCCGATATGGAAAAAAGAGCATTACGCCACCGGTGTAACCGAATGGGTGCCCTGCCACACCCGCTGACCATTGAACAGTGCCCACGTGACTGCCCGAGGCTGCCGTAATGTCCGCTCTTTTCTATCCGTTAGATGTTGCTTCCCTGTCCTGTCCGGATGAAAAATTCAGTCTGAATGTGGCCGAGGAAGTGCCGGTCAGCCTCATGTTCAACGGAATGTTTCCGTACGGCACGATGATGATGACGCCAGCAGACCTGAAAGATTTTGCCTACGGCTACTGCATAACCGAACAGATCGTCAGTTCGCCTGCGGAAATCCGCTCGGTGGATGTTGTACCGGCGGAAGATGGTCTGACCATCGATATTTTCATAAAGGGAAGGGCGTTGACGCGCCTCATGCGCCGGAATGTCCGCATGCAGACTGGTCATTCCAGTTGCGGCATATGCGGGAGCGAAACAGTGCCGGCCTGCGACGCCGTGGCGGGCGCACCGTTTGGGGATGGTCCCCGCCTGTCCGTAACGGCAATACGCAATGCGCTACATGAACTGCGCAAATGGCAGACACTGAATGCAGCAACACGTATGGTCCATGCGGCTGCATGGGCAAATAATAGCGGCAATATTCATATGATCCGTGAAGATGTGGGAAGGCACAATGCGCTGGACAAGCTGATTGGTGTACGCGTCTGCCATCCTGAAGTTTTCAACGATGGCTTCTGTCTGCTTACGAGCCGGTATTCATTTGAAATGGCGCTCAAGACGGTGCGGGCGGGTATTGCAGTAGTGGTCGCAATTTCAGCCCCGACACATCGCGCCTTCCGCACGGCTGAAAAGATGAACCAGACCCTGATCGCGATTGCGCGTCATGATGAGCAGACGCTGTTCTGCGGTGGAAAGCGCCTTGTCATGTAGTATATCGATATTTCTATAAAATAAAGACTCTCCCTCTTTCTGGTCATTCACGAATAGGGGGATCATAACATTCACATATGAAAATGACCCGGCATGGCAACTGTGAGACAGACAAGGGCACCGTATCATGGCCCCCGTTTCCGCATGCCACATTCGTCGCGACGGCAGCTTTGACGCAGGCTGGGAAATGCCAGCGCAGTTTCTATTAGTCGAAGCACGCGTTACAGGCGGTTTATCGATGTCAGTTTCCAGATTGCAGACTTAAGTCCGGCTTTTGGATCACCCCTGCCGGTATAGTTTCCAAAAAATAAAACTACTTAAAAAATCCATAAATGGAGCAGTCAATGCCTGAGTCCTGTCCTGCGTTTCCTGATGGTCATCATGATCTTCTGAAGCGAACGGTAAAGATCGTTGTATCATATATAAGTAATAACAAAATACCGGTGCAGGATATGGGTAAGCTGATCAAATCCGTTTACGATGCCCTGAACGGCGCTCATTCGGTGGAACACGAAAAGGAACCCCAAAAGAAACCTGCTGTTCCTGTTAACCGGTCAGTTTTTCCGGAATATATTATTTGTCTGGAAGATGGCGTCAGGCGCAAGATGCTGAAACGCTACCTGCGTAATTTCCATGGCATGACAGTAGATGAATACCGTAAACGGTGGGGATTGCCACAACATTATCCCATGGTCGCACCAAATTACGCAATACGACGGTCATCCATAGCGCGGCAGGCCGGTCTGGGTCAGACGGTTACGCACGACAGCACTGACCGCACGGGACCAGACAACTGATCTTCGATGGCTGCCCGGTGTCCAGTCACTGATGTATTGTCCATGATCCGTTTGCCCGCGTGTTCAGGTGCCCTCAATAACCCTGTTTTCAGCGTGATCGGTGCTCTGGCGCATCATGCCTGTGTTGTCGGGATCGGCAGTCCGATCCCGCAAAGCCCGCCCTGTAACGCCCCGTCAGTGGATGCTGGCCCGGTAACCGAACCGGGCGAATAAAGGGCGTCTTCCCCTTAAAGACCACAGGTCGGGCGGGCATGCAGCGCCATTACCGCCATGCGTTAACTGGACGACACAACCCGGTTCTATTGAGCAGTCTCAAGCCTGTACGCACCGGATGGAACAGTATCCAGTGCGGCAATCGGTTGCGTGGGTATGGGATGCGGCGTGTCCTTTCCCGCCCATACTTCTGGATTGGCCTGAAGGGTGAAGGACTCAATAAGCGTATTGAGTTGTTCAGCCTCGGTGGCAAGGCTGCGGCCTGCGGCCGAGGTCTGTTCCACCATGGCTGCATTCTGCTGTGTGTTATGGTCTATGGTGCTGACAGCGGCGTTCACATCCTGCAATGCGGCGGCCTGCTCGGTGGATGCTTCTACAATGACGGATATATGCCTGTTGATCTCGGCAACGTCGGTGATAATTGTCTTGAGCGCCTTGCCGGTTTCCCCGACCAGCGCCACACCGGACCTGACCTCCTCCCGGGACTTTGCAATCAGCGCCTTGATTTCCCGCGCCGCATCGGCGGAACGCTGGGCCAGAACGCGGACTTCAGCGGCGATAACCGCAAACCCCTTGCCCGCATCGCCCGCACGGGCTGCTTCCACGCCTGCGTTCAGCGCCAGAATATTGGTCTGGAAAGCCACTTCGTCCATGACATCGGTAATGCTGCCAATGGAACCGGACGACTGCTCGATTGCCCCCATGCTGGCGATGGCTTGATGAACAATGGTTTCCGACTGCTCTATACCTGTCTTTGAACGGTCCACCAGCATGCCCACTTCCTCGGCACGCTGCGCGGTGGAACGGACGGTGGCGGTGATCTGGTCAAGGGCTGCAGCCGATTTTTCGACCGATGCCGCCTGCTGGAGAGTACGGCGCGACAGGTCATCGGTGGCGCAACTGATTTCCCGGATGGCAACGTCAATCGACGCTGTAACCTGGGCCACGGATTGCAGCGACTGGCGCAGGGTACCCATCGCATTATTGAAATCGGCGCGTAGCGGATGGTACGCTTCCGGCAGGGCGGTATTGATCTCGCTGGTCAGGTTCCTGTCCGCGACTTCCGCCATGGCCTTGCCAAAGCTTTCACATACCAGACCCTGTTCAGCGGCGATGGCCGCCGCCTGACCGGCAAGCTTGGCTTTTTCCGCTTCGTCCATATAGACGGAAAGGGCGAGATCCATGTCCAGAACCACAGCCTTTACCAGACTGCCCAGCGTGTGGCCGAATTCTTCACTACTCATGGTGGCATTGGCGAACAGGCGGCGTTTGGGAAACACTTCCCTGACGGCGGCCTTGATCAGGTGGTCAAGGATGATGGCGTAACCGCCCATATACCACCGGGGTTCAAGTCCGATACGCGCATGCACGGTGCCAACCGTTTGTGCCCTGCGGGCATAATCCTGACTGAAGTCGCCGTTGGATATATTGTCCCAATGCACGGCCTGCGCGCTTTTTGCGGTATCAATATCCTTTTCAGATGAGAAAAATCTCATCATTTCCGGTGTCTTGCGCACCTGCGCGTAGAACTGGTCCAGTGCGACAGGCAGTTCGCGCTGCAGCATGTCCTTGAGCGAGCGGATCGCCATGCAGTCCTGTGGGGAAAGCTGCATGAAATCCAGCCGTTCGCTGACGGCACGGATATCGGCCTGGGTTCTGTCTGCCGCGGTCGTGCGGTGCGGGTGTGGCATGAGACACTCCGAAAAAGGTTTCGAATGCTCGGGGCAGGATCGCAACCCATCATCACCGTCACCATAAGGCGGCCATGATGGGGCACTTGCCGGTATCCGTTGCGATCAGATCGTGCTGGGGCCGTTTCTGATCATCTTCGGCGAACACATTAATGAGAGTATCGGGTAACGCAGTAAAATTATGAACGCAAGGTGGAGGGTTCGAAAAACCCTCTGGTATTGAGGTCTGCTCTGTGATTCCATTTTCCTTGCGTTGATTGGAGTATGGATCATGAAGCAGGCGGGATTTTTTGACGTTGAAGAGCGGCTTGCCCGGCTGAGCGGGCTTGGTGATCAGCTCGAAGCATTTTCCCGGACTGTGGATTTTGAAATCTTCCGCCCTGACCTGGAGAAGGCTCTGGCGTATTCTGACGGAAGCAAAGGCGGACGACCGCCATTTGATCCGGTGCTGATGTTCAAAATTCTGGTGATCCAGACGCTCAACAATTTGTCTGATGAGCGGACGGAATATCTGATCAACGATCGCCTCTCCTTTATGCGTTTCCTTGGGCTGGGACTTTCAGATCGGGTGCCGGATGCCAAAACGGTCTGGCTGTTTCGCGAGCGTCTGACCCAGGCGGGTGCGATCGATGGGCTGTTCAACCGCTTTGATGCGACCCTGCGCAACGCCGGGTATTTGCCGATGTCAGGCCAGATCCTGGATGCCACACTGGTAGCGGCTCCAAAGCAGCGGAACACCAACGCAGAGAAAGCCGATCTTCGGGAAGGACGTATGCCTGAAGACTGGCAGGACAAGCCGTCAAAGCTGTCGCACAAGGATCGTCATGCGCGCTGGACGCTAAAGTTCACCAGAGCGAAGCGGCAGGATGATGGAACCATGCCATCCAGTGATCTCGCCATCCCGTTCTTTGGCTATAAATCGCATGTTTCCATCGATCGGAAATACCGGTTCATCCGGAAATGGAAAACAACGCATGCCGCCGCCAGTGATGGCGCGAGATTGAGAGAGGGGCTGCTGGATAAAACCAATACGGCCTCAAGTGTCTGGGCTGACACGGCCTATCGCTCAAAAGCCAACGAAGACTTCATGGAAAAGCAGGGATTTGTTTCCAAGGTTCATCGCAAAAAGCCGCATCTCAAGCCTATGCCCCGGCATATCCAGAAATCAAATGCTGGAAAGTCGGTCATCCGCTCGCGTGTCGAGCATGTCTTTGCCGATCAGAAGTCACAGACGGGGCTGTTTGTCCGGACTGTCGGTATCACCCGAGCCACTATGAGGATCGGCCTGGCCAATATCGTCTACAACATGCGCCGCTTCCTCTTCCTCGAAAGATTGAACGTGAGCGCGTAATCATTCAGCAGGGGACAACACTCGATCTGCTCAAAACGCAGATCGAATGCTACCCCAGATAGCGTCAATCAGCACGCCAAAAGCCCAAAATCAAAACCAAGGTACATCGACCAATAGTTCTTCGATCCCTCCAGGTTAATGTTCATATTTTGTAAATATATTTCTGAACAGCGTGTTACAGAAATTGTTTACTATAAATATTAAAACAATACAAAAATGGTTCTATTTGTTATAAATAGGAAAATGTTCTGGTAATTTATATTGCGAATACCGATTTCGTCTATGTATCATCCCTGATGTCCATAGCTAACGAAGGTATATTCTAACAGCGTCAGGATTATTATCCTATTTCTGGATTTGTTCCTTTTCGGCAACATTGTTGCCGTGTTGTTATCGGCTGACGCTGAAATCTAGACCGTAAGATGCCTGATCGGGGGAGCGCCGCTGCTGCTGGATATGAATGGCCGGATCATGGGGCAGCAGGCCATTGACCAGATATACCGTATCGGTCCCGGCACCATGATTCGCATAAACCAGTCGATACGAACCCGGTATCAGTTCCACATTCGCATCAAGGCGCAGGATGATCGTGCCGTTTCCCGTCTGCATGGTCGTGACAGGGGGAAACAGGGTTTCCGCTACGGTCAGGGAAAGGGGATGGCCGTTCAGGTCCAGTTGCAGGCCCTGTCTGACCCGGTCCGTATAGCGCTTCTGCTCCTGCGCGGACAGGATGCCGTCCGCGTTGCTGTCAATCTGGCGGATGACACCCGATGCCATATCAACCCCCGGTGTCAGGCGCACGGTGACGGTGATGTGCCTGCGTGCCACGTCAATGACTGTGGCCTGCATATATTCATCCAGCCTGTGCGCGCGGGCGGATCCAATGGCGGCCATGAACCCGATGGCCGCCAGCAGCAGCGACCGGCCGTGTCTCATGGCCGGGTGTACCGGCTGCCATAGCTGTTGGTTGGGTCACGATAGACCGTATGTACATGCATGGTGGGATCATCGCCCACACCCTGCGGCGAGAATTCGATAAGTAGCTGCGGCCCCTGTATCCGGTAATAGGACGATCCGTTACGCCCCGGCGCATGGGTGGTGGGACCACTCCACGCGAACCATGTGCTGTCCAGATCCTCCCTGATTTCTTTTAGCCGGGGGGCGGCATAGGCATCGTTTATGATTCCCGCCCATTCCCCGATTATACCCATCAGCAGGTCTTTCTGGGTGGCAGTCAGGGCAGACCCTTTTATCCCTTCGGGAATGATTGTCTCGCCATCATGCCCCGGCCCCTGAACAAGGTCTTCCACCTTGTAGGGCAGGATGGCCTGCTGGCGCTGCGTGGCATCCAGCGCATCCAGCAGGGCGAAGGCGCGGTCGTTTTCCCCCGCCAGAACGCGCACGGTTTTCCCATCTGCCTGATAGACCGCCGGCTGCGCGCCGGTCAGGGTGGGCGTCATGACGCCGTGAACCCCGTCGATCACGATATTGAGTCCCAGATGATGGCCACCGAACTGCACCATCCATGGCTTTGCCGCGTCCGGTTCGCCAAAAATCGCGATGGTATAGACCGACCGGCCAGAAGCGAAAGGCGTTCCTTCATCCGACAGCGCCTGATCCGCCCCCATGATATCCAGCACTTTCTGGTATCCCCGCGGGCTCAGCACTGTCTGTAGCAGGTGCAGGGCCGCCGCGTGCTGGATCGGATTTAACTGCCCCATCTGCAGACCGGGGCGTAGTACGTCGCTGACCGGAAAATTGGACCATACCGCGTCACCGTAGCGTTCCCCGATAAAGCCCCCCGGCGGCCCCATGCCCGGCCCGCGAGCGGTGGGGGCGGTCGACTGTGCATCTGTTACGGGCTGGACAGGCTGTCCCGGTGCGCTGCGGCGGAAGCGGGCCAGACTGCCTGATTCCTGTATTTTGAAGGGGAACTGCACCTTTGCCCGACCGGCCGCGTCAAAGGTTGCAAGAAAGGACTGCGCGGCTGCGACCACTGCCTTCGTGCGGGTAGCTGGCATGTCTTCTCCCGTAAGGAGCGTAGCTGTGGACGCCATGGCCGGAACGTTCCCTGCCATAACGGGTATCAAGGCCATAACCAGCCCGCCCGCTGCCAACGAGATTTTTTGCATCAGTCCTCTGCTCTGTCCCATCTGGCGATCGCCTGCCCGGATAAACACTGCATGGCCCATGCCATGAAAGCAAGAGATCAGCATTATCAGGCGGATAAAAAGGGCATGTCAGTTTGCCGTGCGGGGCGTGTCTGTATTGATGGTTTGCGGTTCTGTCCCATGGCCTGCGCGCGGTAATGGAACCGCTTCTTGTAAATACGACCGGAACCGGCGGATCATGATGATAAAGTCTGATCCGGTCGATTTCTGGCGTACCGGTCAGGCTTCATCGTTGGTATGATTTTGCCTTGAAGTCATTATATTGATAATCTGACCGTATGGCTGTCTGAAAGCCATATCAATAATATCCGCATGTATAGTCTATGGATATTGCAGGAGTGGGAATAAAATGAAAATCAGTGCACGTAACCAGATTGCTGGCAAGATCGTTGAAATCATAAAAGGCGCCACGACTTCGCATGTAAGCATTGATATCGGTGGCGGCAACATCATCACCGCGTCCATCACCAACGAAGCCGTGGATGATCTGAAGCTGTCGGTGGGTGAAAATGCCACGGCCCTTATCAAGGCGTCCGACGTGATGGTTGGCGTTTAAAAAAACGGCCCCTGCCTGCATGCCATGTCAGGCAGGGGATACTGCGCAATGGTAAATGACTGAAAGTATTACTGGGGTACTACCCAGTCGATAACGGCTTCCGTCTCCCCCATGCCGATATGCTTACATAAGGGCGTCAGGATATTCCGGGCGGTTTCGTCAAACTGGAAGGGCGGATTTGCAATCAGCATGCCGCTGCCATTCAGTCGTGTCGGGTCAAGGGGCGGGCGTATCGTAAGTTCCACAGACAGCAGATTGCGCTGTCCCGCATCCTTCAGCGTATTGAAGAAGGCGCGCACAGGCGCACGATGCTTGATGGGATACCATGCAGCGACAATGCCGGTGGCAAAGCGGCGGCGTGCCGTCATGATGGCATTGGCCAGTCGGGAAAATTCGTCTTTCCGTTCAAAGGGAGGG
Source organism: Komagataeibacter saccharivorans (assembly GCF_004348195.1). Classification (NCBI taxonomy): domain Bacteria; kingdom Pseudomonadati; phylum Pseudomonadota; class Alphaproteobacteria; order Acetobacterales; family Acetobacteraceae; genus Komagataeibacter; species Komagataeibacter saccharivorans. The sequence goes on from NZ_CP036405.1 coordinate 144,042, forward strand.
TCGATCAGCACCAGTCCCCGCCGGGCATCTTTTGGGGGGAGGAGTGCTGTAATCGCCTCGTAGCCGTCGCGTGCGTGAACAGATACGCCGCGATTGCGGCGGAACAGACGCTTCAGGCTCAGTTGATCCTCCGGGTGAAGTTCGCAGCAGGTCAGGCTGTCACCGGGGCGCAGCAGGCGCGCGACGAGGTCAGGCGAACCGGGATAGAAAATCTGCCCTTCATGTTCACGGATGACGGTCCGCACAATGTCCAGCCAGTTTTGCACGGCGGCCATGTCGGGTGCCTGTTCAGGAACCTGAAGCAGTCTGCCGATCCCCTCGCGCCATTCTCCCGTTGACTGGGCCTGGGGGCCAGACAGATCGTACAGCCCGATGCCAGCATGGGTGTCCAGAACCGAAAAAGGTGAGGGCTTACGGCAGAGGTTTTCAATTAATGCCGTTACCAGGGCATGTTTCATGACATCGGCAAAATTGCCCGCATGATAGCTATGTCTGTAATTCAATATCCGCTGGCCTCAACTCTGGTCATCCCGCGCGCAGGCGCTTCCGGTGCCTTTTAAAGCATTGGCATGGTCTTTTCCATGGCGGTGTCGGGATCATGACATGCCGCCCGGCACAGGACAGCGGCATCAAATCTACGATGAAACCACCGCAGAAAGAATGAGAGCCGCAGGCATCCATGCCGATATCCGGGCTTATTATGAATATTTTCCTGTTTCTCAGACTAGACAGGGAGTGCGGGCCACCAAATTCCAATGTGGTTGCGATATAGTGCCGCGTCCATGGTGGATGATTATCGGTTGCATGCTGGTAACGCCCGTATGTCTACCGGGCAGATCGTTCCAGACGCATCTGATTTATTAGAAAATCAAATATAATTGTCCGATGATTATCATGTGATTTCTTCATTGCCATTTTAGACATTGTGGACTAAAGGTGCCCGGATTGGTTGCTGTGTTTTTTTATTTGTTCTGGAGGCCGGTATATTGAGTATTGGTTTGGCATACAGAAATATTAAACTTTAATACCGAAATAGAAGAGTATTGATATGTCGGGGTTCAGAAAGGTTGTTTTCAGGGGTGCGGTTGCACTGACGGGTTTATTTGCTATCGACTGCATTGTCGCGCCTGACCATAAGCTGATTGTGGCAGCCGGGGCGCAGACTGCTCAGTTGGTCCACGACGCGCAGGAAGAAGCCGAGCACGAGGAGCAGGACCCCAATGGTGACGACCATGCTTCGACCCGGCCGTTTAACGATCCGATCGAAGGTTACTGCCTGCCAACCTCACATATGAGCAGGGGGCCGGTTCAGGCGGTTGAGGAAGTCGCGCATCCTTACGGTTATATGGCGGTTCAACTGCATGACCGGGTGGTTAGTGATGGTACCTGGATACGGTGTGAGTCTGCTGCGCGGCGTCCCGAACCTGATGGCTCCGTGACAATCCGGTTTGACACCACGAACGGTCCCGTTGACATAACGATGCAGGAAACCGCTCCCGACAGCCAGAAATATCGTATCTCCAGAGTATGGAGTCCCCGCATACCGGATGCGAAGGTCGTGGTCGGAAACTGCATGACGCCCAACAACCTCATTCAGTGCGCCGCCCGTCTTTCCGTAAGGCATGGTAGCACTACGCCTGAACTGAACTATTTCATCAACTATCACACGAGCGATATGTGAAAACCCCACAGAAGCAGGTTGGGGAACTGGACAGTCAAGGGCATGGGCAACGCGTTCTGAAAAAAATATCAGAAATAAACATGCGGGCATTATTTGAAAAATACTGTCGGTTCATCCGATCGTGCCCCGCACGGCCTGCATGAATGCTTCCGCAGGCTGTGTGGGGTGGCGCTTTGCGTCAGTCGTCAGTTTTTGTAATCAGGCTGCTCCCGGTCAAGCTTGCGGCGGAGCGCCTGCCAGATCAGTTGGCCCTGATCGGGATCTTCATCGAACTGGGCTTTCGTCCGCATGATTTTTTCTTCCGACGGCATATTGAGCGGTACACCCGTGGCCTGTGCCGCGATCTGGATACGGCATGCCTGTTCCAGATAATACATACGGTAAAATGCCTGTGCGATGGTGCTGCCAACCGTAAGCAGGCCATGGTTTTGCAGGATCAGGGCATTTCTGTTGCCCAGATCGCGGACCAGTCGTTCACGTTCGCTCAGATTGTCATCTGCCGCGATCCCTTCATAGGCATGGAAACCGACACTGCCATAAAACTCGATATTGATCTGGTTCAGGGGCAGGATACCATGGTCCTGTGCCGCCACGACCATACCCGGCACGGTATGGGTGTGCATGACGCAGGCCGCATCGGGGCGACTGCGGTGAATGGCCGAATGGATGACAAAACCCGCCGGATTGATGGGATAGGATGTCTGCTGTCGCGGGCGGCCATCCGCATCGACAATGACGAGCGAACTTGCCGTGATTTCCTCAAACAGGAAGCCATAGGGATTGACCAGATATTCATGCCGATCCCCCGGCAGGCGAACGGACAGATGCGTATAGACAAGGTCCGTCATGCCGAAATGGGCAATCAGGCGGTAAGCCGCGGCCAGTTCTTCACGCAGGGACTGTTCCGTAGGGGGAGAGAGGGTCATGGAAAATCCTGTATATTCGTCCGGTAGGGTATAATACCGGACTGTATGGCGTCCAGTTTCCGTGGATCATATATGCGGCAGACGGCCCGCTCAGGAACCGCTCTTGCCACCAGTCATGACGCTATGTTCAGCATCGGATCATCTGGTCCAGAAAGGCGCGGGCCCGTTCCGTGCGGGGATTGGTGAAAAACGCATCGGGCGGGGTGATTTCAAGTATGCAGCCCTGATCCATGAAAATGATCCTGTCGGCGATATGCCGCGCGAAGCCCATTTCGTGGGTTACGCACAGGGTTGTAATCCCCTGCGCCGCCAGATCGTTGATGATGCTGACCACCCCGGAAATGGCTTCCGGGTCAAGGGCCGCCGTCGGTTCATCAAACAGCATCACGTCGGGCCGCATGCACAGGGCACGCGCAATGGCCACGCGCTGCTGCTGCCCGCCGGAAAGCTGGATCGGGTATTTATTGGCCTGTTCCAGTATGTTGACCTGTGTAAGGAAACGCCGGGCCATGTCCTCGGCATCGTGTCGGCTGGTCCTGCGCACCAGACGGGGGGCCAGCGTGCAGTTATCCAGAACGCTGAGATGCGGAAACAGGTTATAATTCTGGAACACCATCCCCACCATGCCGCGTAAGCGGGGCAGGCTGGTATGATCGTTGATGATCTGGCCGTTTATGGTCAGGCTGCCGCTGGAATGGGGTTCGATACGGTTGAAGCAGCGGATCAGCGTGGATTTTCCCGATCCGGACGGCCCGAGAATGACAATTTTCTCCCCCCGCTTCACATCGAAGTTCAGCCGGTTGAGCGCAATGAAATCCTTGTAAAGCTTGCTCAGGTTGCGCACCGAAATCATGATGGAAGGGTCAGTATCCGGATCAGGGTACATTGGCGGATGCCCTGTGCCGGTCAGCCCATGTAAAGCGCCGTTCAACCCGTTTTTGCACAAAGAGGAAGAAGAAGACCATCGCCAGATAATAGACCAAGGCTGCTGCGTAATATTCGGTAAATTCAAACGTACGCGCAACCTCGATCTGTGTCACCGACAGCAGTTCCTGTAGCGAGATGACGGAAGCAAGTGATGTCGTTTTCAGCAGGTTGATGAATTCATTGATGGTTGGCGGCAGGGCGATGCGCAGGGCCTGCGGGAATATGACGTGAAAATAGACCTGCCGCCGGTTCATGCCCAGCGCGTCGGCGGCCTGTTCCTGCCCTTTGTCCACGGCGGAAAGGGCAGCGCGGTTGATTTCCACCTGATAGGCGGATTCATTGACCGACAGCGACAGCCATGTTGCAAGGAAGGGGGTAAACCATTCCTCCCGGAATATGGGAAAGAACTGCGGTAGCGCGTTCCATATGAACAGAAGCTGCAACAGCGTCGGCGCGCCGCGAAAGATCGAGACATAGGTCCGCAGCACGACCTTGAGGATGCTGTCCCGCCCGTTCAGCGCCATGGCCATGGGAATGGAGATGACAATGGCGGTGATATGCGACAGGACCGCAACCGCCAGCGTAATCAGCGCCCCCCGGGCAAAGGCGGGGGATGTCAGCGCCGCGAAAAATGTGTCCCAGCGGAAGGCGGGCACATGCCCTGCCTGGGCAAAGGCCTGCGTGCTGCTGGTGCCGATGCCCCATTTCTTGCGGATGGTCGCTAGAGTACCATTGGCGTCCAGCGTCCCGATGGCGGCTTCCACGCTCTCGCGGTCATGGGCGTTCTTGCGGATATAGACCGCGAAATGCCGGTATTCCGGATAATCCGATCGCAGGATGACGCTGACTTTACCGTGGAGCTGCTTCTGCCGGTAATAAAGCTCCACATCCTGACTGGCGAAGGCAAAGACGCGTCCGATCAGCACCTGCTGGACGACCGCGTCCTCGGTCGGGTACTGCTGGATCGTGATGGGCGCACGCCCGGCGGCAAGCAGGGCCTCGTCTTCCCGTGCGATGCGGGCCGCATAGCTGGTGCCCGACTGCACGGCAACCGTCCGGCCCGACAGGTCAGCCATTGACGTGATCGGGGGCGTGCCCGCGCGCGCGACAACAACCAGTGCGGTATCCAGATAGCTTATGGCGTCGAAATTCCGCTCCCGCGCCGGAAGTTTGATAAGCCCGCTGATCACCATGCCGCAGCGCTGCGCCGCCAGACTGGGGAACAGCCCGACAAAATCCATCGGCGTCGTGACCAGCTTTACCTTCCAGTAATTCGCCAGTGCCTGCGCCAGATCCAGATCCACCCCCGCCATGGCCGTGGTGTCCGTCCCGTTCACGAATGTCATGGGGGGCAATGTCGGGTTGGTGCATACGGCCAGCGTGCCATCACGCACGAAATCCGGCGCGTCCGCAGCGCGGGCGGACAGCATGGGAACCGCAATCAGGGCGAGACCGGCCACAACGCGCAGGCATTGCCGTACGAACGCGCGGCGGCGGGGGAAGGTCATGAAAACGCTACTCCATGGCCGGGGTGGCCGGCGGGGCTGAAGCCCGTGGGCGGAATCCTAGCACGCATTTTCAAGAATGGTCCGGAACGTTTCCACCATCAGTCCTGTTTCGGGCGAGGAACGGACAAGGAAATGGAAGCTGGTGATCAGGTGCAGGTCGTCAAAGCTGATATGGCGCAGCAGTCCTTCGCGCACCAGCGGCTGGGCGAAGGGTTCGGGCAGGAAGCCGATATAATTGCCGGTCAGGATCAGCAGGGCGCGCGAATCAACATTTTCTGCCGTGGCGGTAAAGACCATCTGTTCACGGATCTGGTTCCACCGGGGCGACTGCGCCGCGTCCGATACCTGCACCATGTTCTGCGCCGCCAGCAGTTCCAGCGTGATGTCGGATTCCGCCATGGCGAACAGGGGATGGCGCTGGCCGCAATACAGGTTCAGGCGCTCGGTAAACAGGGTGGTATCCTGCATGTCCGGCTGGTGATGGGGGTAAAGCGTGATACCCGCCGTGGCCTGCCCGTTCAGCACCGCGAATTCCACATCCCGTGTCGAGCCGGAGCGTACATCCATGAACACGTCCGGGTGCCGGGTGGTGAAGGTTTCGATCGCGCGGACAATCGCCGTTTCACCATGGACCTGCGTATTGTCGGGCACATACAGGCAGAACCGCCCGGACAGCACGCCGCTGGCATCATTTATGCGCTGCTGGAAACGGCTGATATCGGCCTGGAGCTGCTCGGTCGCTTCCAGCACCATGCGCCCTTCGGCGGTCAGGGCGAACCCGCTGCGCCCGCGCTGGCACAGCTTCAGGTTCAGCCGGCTTTCCAGTGCCGATATATCGATGCTGATGGAGGATTTGCTTTTGCCCAGCGCGATTTCCGCCGCCGCAAAGCCGCCCCGTTCGGCCACCACGCGGAACACGCGCAGCAGCCGCAGGTCCACTTCGGCAATCTGGCCGTGAAAGCCACCGGGGCGGTGATTGCGGGCCGTGCGGCGCGGCGGAAGGGACTTGGCCGATGCAGCAGGTGGCGGGGCGGTCATGTGCGGGGTTTCCTTGGTTGGGCGGTCCGGGTGTCTTGTTCTTAAGGAGTAATAAAGCGTATGGGGGTGATTGGGAAATCTCATTGACAAAAATTGTTAACGGGCTGTCCTGATTATCCCCTTTCGTAACGATCTCGGGAAGGGCAGGGCGGCGACAGATGCAGATATCGGCATGCACGCGGAACACGCACGCCCCGCGCCCGATGCTTGCGGTTCTTACCGGGGGGGTATGGGCACACGGACCCTGCGGTGCATGCCGGTTATGGATTTTGGGTCTGGTAACGGCGCACCGCGAAAGCTGACGGCCCATCAAGAAAATCGGTTTTCCATCGGCGTATACCAAGGTCGCGGGCTTCCCCCGCGCCTTGCGGTCACGGACAGGCCCCCAGCGTCTACCGCCACGGGCAGCGGGAACCCATGGCGCTCCGTCCGATTAATGAAAAGGCAAAGTAAAGTACGGACGATTGATATTTTGGCGGACCGGTACGATCGGGTATCGTTCCGGCATCCAGAGGATAATCAATCCGGTCATTGCTGAGGATTTCGAGATAATGGTAGCGAACCGCTGGTTTATTGACAGTGAAACCGGGGATCTGGCTGACGTCCTGCTGTGCGCGCCTGACTATTATTCATGGATTCCCAGCAATGATATCGCGATCCAGAGCATGGCGAACGGTATCACCATCGACCGCGCGGCGCTGAAGGCGCAGTTTGGCGAACTGGTCGGCGCGCTGGAAGGGGCGGGGGCAAGCTGCCATTACCTGACGCCCAAAGAAAACATGCCCTATGAGGTCTATACCCGTGACAGTTCACAGACGACGCCGTTCGGCACGGTCGTAACCCATCTGTCGCGCAGTGAACGCAGGCCCGAGGAAGGGCAGGTCCGCGCCTTCTACAACCCTGACGAGATATGGAAAACCTGTACCAGGGGGAATATCGAAGGCGGCGACATCCACTTCATCCGCCCCGGCCTGCTGGCGGTTGGCGTCAGCGGTGGCCGCACGGATGAAGCGGGTGCGGCCGAATTTATAAGCTGGTTCGAGGAAGCCGGATGGACCTGCCGGATGATCCGCTTCCCCGAGCATTTCCTCCATCTGGACGTGATTTTTACCATGGTGGCGGATGATCTGGCAATCGCGGCGGTGGATGTCCTTTCTGATGAGGATCTGGAGTGGTTCCGCCAGCAGGGCATTCGCCTGCTGCCGGTTTCCTACAAGGAAGCCATGCGCGATATGGGCTGCAACGTCCTGGCGCTGGGACGCGGGCGTATCATCAGCCCCCGCCATTCCACCCGGATCAACCAGATGCTGCGGGCCGAGGGCCTGACGGTCCTTGACCCCGAACTGGACCAGTTTTCGCAGGGCGGCGGCAGCGTCCACTGCATGACCATGCCGCTGCGTCGCAAGCCGCTGCATTCCGCGTAAAGCCTGCTCATCCCGCGTTTCAGCACTGGGAAACCAACCCGGCGGCAGCGCCACGTCGCATCAGATGCAGCCGGTTCGGATTGCGGCCCGATCCGTTGCCGTCTGGCCTGATGCGGACATGATGATACCGCCGTTTTCGGGCTTCCCCATTATGTATTAAGGTGGCGGGCATACGGCCACCGTCAGGGGAATGCGGGAGAATGGCCGGTATATGGGAACCGGGATAAAAAATTCATGGTCAGGCTGGTCATAAGCGCGGATGGTCCCAGGGCAGCGGGGGACTGGTACGATGCCTTCCGTTGCGTCGCGCCGGAACTGGATGTCCGTTCGTGGTATGAACCGGGTGTGGACATCGCCCATGCCGATTACGCGCTGGTATGGGAACCCACGTCGGACGACCTGCGCCGCATGGGGCACCTGAAGGCCATCATCTGCGTTGGGGCCGGGGTCAACCACCTGTTGCACGATCCAGGTTTTCCCGTGCATGTGCCGCTGGTCCGCATGGGCGGGGAACAGACGGCGGCCCTTATGGCGGATTATGTGCTGTGGGCGGCACTCGGCCTGCTGCGCGATGCCCGGACATGGACCGTGCAGCAACAGCGCGGCGTGTGGAAAAACAACCCGGTTTCGCGGACCTGTCGTGAGGCGCGGATCGGTATCATGGGCATGGGACATCTGGGCGCGCATGTCGCCCGGAACCTGCATCATGTCGGCTTTTCGGTGGCGGGGTGGCGACGGACCGCGCGTGATGTGCCGGGTATTACGGTTTTCACGGGCACGGATGCGCTGCCGGACTTTCTGGCGGATCTGGACATACTGGTCGATCTGTTGCCCAGCACCCATGCAACGCGGGGCATCATCAATCATGCCCTGTTGCAGCACCTGCCGCGTGGGGCCGGGTTCATCAATGTGGGGCGGGGCAACCATGTCATTATGGACGATCTGCTACGCGCGCTGGATGAAGGGGCGTTAGGGGCTGCGGTCCTTGATGTCACGGAGCCTGAACCCCTGCCCCCCGGTCATCCATTATGGCGGCATGAACGGGTTACGATCACGCCCCATGTCGCATCACAGGCCTCCTATGAAGCGCAGGCCCGTTATGTCCGCGATGTCATCATGCAGATGGAACGCCACGAACGGCCAGCCCTGCTGTGCGACCCGATGCGCGGCTACTGAACTATAATGCCGGGACGGGGCAAAACGGGGGGAGACAGGATGCGCCAGACCAATCTTGCGATAGACGGCACCGCCCTGTGGTGTGATCTAATGGAAACTGCCGTCTTTGGTGGTACGCCACGCGGCGGCATACGGCGTCTTGCCCTGTCGGATGCGGATTTTGCCATCCGGGACTGGTTTCAGCGTACATGCACGGGTCTTGGGTGTCACGTCACTCCTGATTCAATGGGCAGCCAGTTCGCCCGCCGTGGATTTTGACCCGGTCTGTGTGGAATGCGCGCGTCATGCCCACGGCGATGATTTTCGGCCCCTGTCCGGGCGGTGTCAGCCATAACGGGGACGAAAGCGCCGAAGCGGGTGACATTATGGCTGGCATAAATGTCCTGCTCCATGCCGCGCTGGACGCCGATTGCAGGTTTGACCGGGGCTGAGACTTTCCCCCATCTGGCATGGGTGGCGGGTGTTCAGGATGAATAATCCAGCCCGATATCCATGACACGCACGGTATGCGTCAGCCAGCCGAGGGAGATCAGGTCAACGCCCGTCTGTGCAACCGCTGTTACGGTTTCCGGTGTGATGCCGCCCGATGCCTCGCTGATCGCGCGACCGTCAATCAGGCGCACCGCCTTGCGCAGCAGGTCGGGCGGCATGTTGTCCAGCAGGAAAACATCCACCCCGCCGACATCCAGTCCTTCGCGTAGCTGTTCCAGCGTGTCCACTTCCAGTTCGATCCGGACCAGATGGCCCGCCGCCGCGCGGGCGCGTTCCACAGCCGCGCGCACCCCCCCGGCGAATGCGAGATGATTGTCCTTGATAAGGATGGCGTCATCCAGCCCGAAGCGGTGATTGTTGCCGCCGCCTGCCCGCACCGCGTATTTCTGGATCGCGCGCAGTCCCGGCATGGTCTTGCGGGTGCAGGTGATGCAGGCGCGATAGGGGCGGACAAGCTCCACAAACCGCGCGGTGGCGCTGGCGATCCCGCTAAGGTGGGACAGGAAGTTAAGCCCCACCCGCTCCCCCGACAGGATACCACGCGCAGGCCCTTCCACCGTGGCCAGTGGCGTGCCTGCCGTCACTGTGCTGCCATCGGCCAGATGGGGGGTAAATTTGATGCGCGGGTCCATGAGCGCGAAGGACAGCCGCGCCATGTCCAGCCCCGCGATCACGCCATCCTGTCGCGCGGCCAGCACGGCGCGGACATGGGTGTCGGCATCGGCGATCACCGCATCGGTCGTCAGGTCGCCCGCGCGGCCCAGATCCTCCAGCAGTCCCGCGCGCACAAGCGGTTCAAGCATGATATCGGGCAGGGGATGGATCATGTCGGCACTCTTTCATGTCTGGATGGAATGGATGCATCCTCAACGGCCATGATATCGGGCAGTTGTGCCTGCATTTCCGCCAAAGTGAACCGCGATGGCGTGGCATGGGCGGCAGCATCGGGATGATCGCTGCGGAAATGGCCGCCCCGGCTTTCCTGCCGCATAAGTGCCGCGTACAGTATGGCGACGGATGCAAGTCCCGCATCCGTCTGCCGGGCGTGGGGCAGCAGGCGGCGCAGCCCTTCGCGCAGGTCGGCCCCCGTGCGGACCACGCCTGCGTAACGGCTCATGATCCTGCGCAGTTCGGCGGGTGGTGGTGACGAAAACCGTCCATCGGGTGTGACGTGTCCGGTCAGGGACGGGGCATTGAGCGTGCAGCCATCCAGATCCTGCCCCACCCATGAACCCAGAAGAACGGCTTCCAGCAGGGAATTGCTGGCCAGCCGGTTGGCGCCGTGCAGTCCGGTGCAGGCGACTTCGCCCGCCGCCCACAGGCCGGGAATGCCCGTACGACCCTGGGCGTCCACAACAATACCCCCCATGTGATAATGGGCGGCGGGCCGGACCGGAATGGGCTGTGTGACCGGATCAATGCCATGGCGCTGGCACAGCGCGGTGATGGCAGGGAAATGCCGGGGGAAATCAGCGCCCACCGCCGCGCGGGCATCAAGGTAGACCGTATGCCCGTCGATCATGTGCTGCCACACCGCCCGGGCGACACTGTCGCGGGTGCCAAGTTCGTGGGTAAAGCGTGCCCCGGTTTCATCAATCAGGATGGCGCCTTCGCCGCGCACGGCCTCGCTTATCAGGCATAGCCGCTGCCCGTCCGCCCCGGCGGATAGCGCGGTGGGATGGAACTGAACAAATTCCATGTTTCCCAATACCGCACCCGCGCGGGCGGCGATGGCAAGGCCGCTGCCGGTCGCGCCCGCCGGGTTGGTGGTATCAGCGAACAGGCCACCCGTTCCCCCGGTCGCCAGCACGACCGCTGCTGCGGGCAGGGTTACGTTTCGCCCGGCGATGGATACATGCAGGCCAGCAACCGCGCCATCATGCAACACCAGATCAAGGGCGCGGGCGTGTTCAATCACCGTTATGCGTGGCGTGTGCCGCACGCGGGTCATCAGGGCCTGCATGATGGTGGCCCCGGTGGCGTCTTCCCCCGCATGTACGATGCGACGGCGGCAGTGGGCGGCTTCCAGCCCCAGTTGCAGTGTCCCGTCGGGCGCGCGGTCCCATGCCACGCCAAGACTGGTCAGACGGGCGATGGCATCCGGTCCGTTTGCGGTGATGCGCGCGACGGTTTCGGGATCGCATAATCCGGCCCCCGCCGCCAGCGTATCCGCCGCGTGCAGGGCAACGGTATCGTCGGCACCCATCGCGGCCGCCAGCCCGCCCTGTGCAAGCATGCTGGCGCATGGCGGGCTGGCCACGTCCACAGGCGTACCCGCGCACAGCACAACGCAGGGGCGGGTGGTGGTCAGGGCGGTCATGATTCCCGCCAGACCCGCGCCCGCAATCAGTACCTGACCGGCCAGCCGGTCGGGCCGGGGCAGGCCGGTCATACCGCCAGCATGCGTTCAACGGCGCGGCGGCCACGGCTGGACAGTTCCGGGTCCAGCGTGACTTCATGCGTCATGGTTTCCAGCGCATGGCGGATATTGGCCAGCGTGATGCGCTTCATGTGCGGGCACATGTTGCACGGGCGCACGAAACTGGTCTGCGGATATTTTATCGCCAGATTGTCGCTCATGGAACATTCGGTCACCAGCAGGATGCGGCTGCCGCTGCGTTCGCGCACGAAATCGTCCATCATGGCGGTCGAACCGCTGAAATCCGATGCCGCCACCACTTCGGGCGGGCATTCGGGATGGGCGATCACGACCAGACCGGGATTGTCCGCGCGCATGCGGGCGATCTCGTCGGGGGTGAAGCGTTCATGCACTTCGCAGTGACCGGCCCATGTAATCATCTTGATGCCGGTTTCGGCTTCGATATTGCGGGCCAGATATTCATCGGGGATCATGATGACCCGGTCGGTGCCAAGGCTTTCCACCACCCGTTTCGCATTGCCCGACGTGCAGCACATGTCACTTTCGGCCTTCACTTCCGCCGAAGTGTTGACGTAGGAGACGACCGGCACGCCCGGATGGCGTTCACGCAGCAGCCGGACATCGCGCCCGGTAATGGAATCCGCCAGTGAACAGCCCGCCTGCATGTCCGGGATCAGGACCGTGCTGGCCGGATTGAGCATCTTGGCCGTTTCCGCCATGAAATGGACCCCGGCCATGACAATCACATCGGCATCGGTTTCCTGTGCCTCACGCGCAAGGGCAAGGCTGTCGCCGCGGATGTCGGCCACACAGTGAAAGATTTCAGGCGTCTGGTAATTATGGGCCAGAATGACGGCGTTGCGTTCGCGCTTGAGGGCTTCGATCGCGCGGATGTCCTCGACAAAGGTGTCCCATTCCATTTCGGGGATCAGATGACGCACCCTGTCATACAGTCCGTCGGTCCGGTCGCGCATAGCAATCTGGTTCATGTCCCTTTTCCTTCCCATTCCTGCCAAGCCCTTTATGCTCATATTGAGCATAAGTCACGCAGCAGGGACCGGCCCGACACTTCCAGAGCGAAATACGCTGTTTGTCAATCAGGATTTTCGTGAGGTCCGCCGCACCCGTTACGGCACCGCAAGGGGAATCTTGGTGCCGGTGAACTGGCGCGCCTGCCGTACCTCGCCACAGAAACGGAACAGGCGGGCGGGCCTGCCGCCGGTATTTTCCTCCATGGCGCCGGTTTCCTCAACCAGTTGCTGCTGCGTGATCAGGCGCCGGAAATTCTGCTTGTGGATATGAATGCCGGACAGGCTTTCCATCACGCGCTGCAGGTGCAGCAGGGTAAATTCTTCCGGCATGAGTTCGAACACGACCGGGCGGTAGCGTATCTTCGCCCGCAGTCGCGCCATGCCGGTGGCCAGGATGCGACGGTGGTCATGATGCATGGGCTGGCCCGGCACCGCATCCGCCGCAGCACAGCCGGATTCCGGCACAAGCCCGGCTTCATACAGCAGTTCGTAGCGTTGCAGCACCAGCTCATCATCCCACACCGCCATGTCCCCGATGGCAAACAGGCTGACACAGCGCTGCCATTGCGCGATGCGTGTGGCCGGATTGTCCATGCCCGCCACCCACTGGCACAGCCTGCGTTCGATATGGGCGCGGCATGTCCGGCCTGTATCCGACTTGGCGTTCTCCCACGGGAAATAGTCGTACCAGTCCCGCCAGCCGGTTTCGCCCGCGTGGCTGCGGGTCAGCGCAAGGTAGGATATGGCGATGGTCCTGACCTGTTCCGTCGTCAGCATGCGGCCATGGTCGGCAAAGGTATAAAGCTGTTCGACATGGCCGATGGGGTGGCCCGTCTGGCGTTCCACCCATGCCCGCACCCCGGCCTGAAGGGAGCGATGCGCGTTTTCCAGCGGGCCGGACGGCAGGGAACGCCCGTGGTCAATGGTCATGACCTGCGGGGTGTCATCCCGCACTGCCGTAAGGACAGCAATCAGTTCGATCAGTATCTGGGTCGTCATGCCGGAACCACCCTAGCATCCAACCCGACGGTTGGGGAGGGATTTCCACCGCGCGCAGGGGTGGACAGGGCTGCCCTCTTTCCCCTGGCGGCCATGCAGCCCATATTACGGGACCGGAACCCGCAAAGAAGGCCCGTTTTCCATGCCCCGTATCCTGATCGCAGCCGGTCTTGTCCTTGTGGTCGCGGGGATATGCTGGCCCTTTCTGTCCCGCCTGCCGCTGGGTCGGCTGCCCGGTGATATCCTGATCCAGCGACCCGGTTTCACCTTCTATGCCCCGATTACGACCGGCCTGCTGATCGGGGCCGTCATATCCGCGCTGATGTGGCTGTTGCGGTGGTGGGGAAACGGCGGGGCGACATAGGCGCGGGATTACGGGCCAGCGGGGCGGAGTGCCGGTCGCCATTTTCTTCCCGGCGGCGGGGACGGGTTAACGTGCTGTCAACTCCCTGCCTCTAGCGTGATCCCCTGTCGGGGCAATGGGTTGCGGCAATGCGCAGCCCTGCCCGCAGCCGACGGCAAAGCGGGGGAAAGGTGTCAAGAGAACTGATCAGTCTGGGCTGGCGTTGTGACACGGCCTTTGAGTTGCGCATGCACGGCAGGGAAAACGTGGCGCATTTTTTCGACTGGCTGGCCACGCCCTTTTCCGGCCTGTTACGGATACTGGAAGCCGATTTCGATGTTTTTCATCCTGAAAACCTGATCCTGCGCACGGATCTCGATCCGCATTGCGTGGAGGACGTGCCGACCGGCGTTCTCTTTCATCACCAGTTTCCGCTTTATCGGGGGCATGTACAGCCGGATTTTCTGGTTCATTATCCCGATTTCAGTTCCAAGTTCCGCCATCTCGCCGCGCGTTTCAGGCAGTACATGGCGGACAGGCCGGTGACACTGGTGCGCCAGGAGATCACGCGCGATCAGGCCCTGCGGCTTGAGGATGTTGTGGCGGCGGCGTTCCCGGCGGCTGATGTCCGGTTCCTCTATCTCAACCCGGACCCGAAGGAATTCATAACCCCCCGTGGCCGTGGCCGCGCCCTGCGTAATGACGGCACACTGGGCGATCCCGCCCAATGGGCGCGGGTACTGGGGGAGGAAGGGTTGATCGGTCAGCCCTACCGACACGCCACGGCCGAGATTCTGGGCGCGGATCACGGCAGCCATAATCTGGCGACGGATAACCGATTTACGGATGCGCAGTTGCACGCGGCGATTACCCATAACCCGCATAAAACCGCCTTCCGTCTGGAACGCGCGCAGCTTCATATGCTGCATGGGGCATGGTCACAGGCGGAAGAGGAAGCCCGCGCCGCGCTGGCCATGGCCCCGGATGATCCTGCCGCGCGTTATGTCGCAACGCTGGCGGCATGGCGGGCGGGGCACATGGCGGTGGCGGATGCCGCGCGTACGATGCGCAGCCTGATGGAAGGGGGGCATGCGCCTTCCGGCTGGGCGGCCCAGGCGGCGCAGGTCATGCTGGCGGCGGACGATGCGCCATCTGCCCTGCGATATGTCCGCCGCGCGGTTGCGGCGGCGCCGGACCAGTCCGGCCTTTATCATCAGCAGGCCGAGATCCAGTACCGGTTGCGCGATTTCGGTGGTATTGTCAGCACGTTACGCATGGCGGCCCGTCTGGCCCCCCTGCCGGGGCATTACGAGCACATGCTGGCCAATGGGCTGGAAGCCATCGGCGCGCTGGAGGAAGCCCTTGCCGCATCCGAACGCGCCGTGGCGAGCGGGGAGACATTTCACTACCATTACACGCGGGCGGGGCTGCTGCTCGCCCTTGGCCGCCCGGCCGAAGCACTGGCCGCCTGCCAGCGGGCCGTTCCACTGGCCGGGGACCTGCTGCCCGCACTGGAACAGCGCATTGCGCAAATCGGGGCGCTGCTTGCCCCGCCAGCCGAAAGCGTAAGGCTGGTCATATGGGATCTGGATGAAACCTTCTGGCGGGGCACCCTGACCGAAGGGGGCGCGCAACCGGTTGCGGCCCATGTGGACCTGCTGCGCACCCTGTCGCAGCGTGGCATCATCAATGCCGTATGTTCCAAGAATGATGAGGCCGCCGCGCGGGATCTGCTGCGTGCATGTGGCGCATGGGACCATATCGTGTTCCCGCGCATCGCCTTTGCCCCCAAGGGGCTGCTGATCCGCGATATTATCGAAAGCGCGCAGTTGCGGGCCTCCACGGTCCTGTTCATCGATGATAACCCGATGAACCTGAACGAGGCCGTGCATTACAATCCCGGCCTGCAGGTGGCGGATGCGGAATATGTGGCGCAGCTTGCCGATGATCCCCGCATGCAGGGCAAGCCAGACCCCGACATGACGCGGCTTGCCCATTACAGGGTTCTTGAACAGCGGCAGGCGGAACGCAGGCTGGCGGGCGACAATCTGGATTTCCTGCGCCACAGCAATGTGCGGGTCAGCCTGCATTATGATGTCATGGCGCAGTTTCCGCGCATACTTGATCTGGTCAACCGTACCAACCAGCTCAATTTCACCAAACGCCGCTGGCCCGAAACGGCGGAGCAGGCCCGGGATTTCGCGGCAGCGGAACTAAGGGAATGTTTCAACAGCCATGCGGGCTACGTAAAGGTTGCCGATCGGTATGGACAGTATGGCATATGCGGATTTTTCCTGATCCGCGAGGGTGTCGCGCATCATTTCCTGTTTTCATGCCGCGCGATGAATATGGGGATCGAACAGTTTGTCTGGCACCGGCTGGGCTGCCCACGTGTTGACATCAATGGCGCGGTCAGCGGCAGCCCTGAGGGGCCCGATCCGGACTGGATCATCCTGACGGAAGATGCCGATGCGGACGGCGCGCCCGTCGCCAGTCGCGCATCGCGGCCTGTGATCTGCGTGCGCGGCGCCTGCGACCTGAGCATGATGACCCATTACCTGCGGGTGAAATACGAAACGATCGAGGAATTTCCATACCCGTATCAGGAATGGTCCATCCATCCACTGGCGCGTTCCGTCGCCCTGCAACGGGAACTGGATACCCCGGCGGGGCGGGACCTGCTGGCGCGCATTCCGGTGCGTGTCGGCAGCGCGATCAATGACCGCAGCGCGGATGTTTATGTGCTTTCCTTCTCATCCGAAGTATTCGGCACTTTGTACCGTTCGCGCAGCACGGGCCTTTTGCTGCCATTCAACAGCAGTGTCATACCCGATCAGGATTTCGGGCGGATCGGGTATGAGGACATAGCCCGGCGTCTGGGCCATGCGCCGGATTTCAGCGCCGAGGACTGGCGGTTCATGCAGACGGAATTTACCTGCCACGGCCCGCTTGACCTCCAGCAGCTTGAAAATGATGTGACAGCGATGTTCGAGACGCTGCGGGGCAGGACCGTCATCGTCCTCATGCTCAATACGCGGGTGGGCGGCCAGTCATGGGTGCTGGATGCGTTTGCGAAGATCAATGCGGTCGTCCGACCGCTGGTGGCGCGTTATGGTTATCTGAGCATTGACCTGGCCGATTTCGTGCGGACGGTGGCGGATCTGGACAGTCCCGATGACGTGGGCGTGCATTTCAGCCGCGCGGTCTACAGGCGGCTGGCGGAACAGGTGGAGGCATTGTGTTGCACCCCGGCCCGACAGCTTCCGGTTCCCGCATGACGCAGGCAGACATGCTGATTGAAACGGACGCGCTGGAACAGGTCCGAACGATCCCGATCACCCCATCGTTCCAGTATATGAGACCGCCGAGCATCTATGATCCGCACCTGATGCCCCCTGATGTGGCCCGGATATTGCGCAGGCGCTGGAACCTGTCGAAACACGTCATTCCGCCAGTGGCGTTTCATCTGGCGCGCGATGTCTATGTTGTGGAAGAAGGGCTGGTGTTTACGGGGGACGGGCATCTTGTCGCCGCCAGCCAGGCTGATGTCCCGGCGCATGAAATCGTGCGGGCCCGTGCGACATTGCAGGCCAGTCTGGCGCAGCCCGCATCCATTCCGTCGCACCCGCGCGCCATACTGTGCAAAAAGCGCGGGGCAGGAAATTACGGCCACTGGCTGGCGGAAATGCTGCCCCGGGCATATGTGGCCAGACAGTACCTGCCGGACCGGGACTGGCCCGTCGTGATCCACGCGGTGGAGGGCACATTGCGCACCGTCATGCGTGAATCGCTGCATGCCGTCGGCATTACGGAAAACAGGATCATTGAATCAGGTGGCGCGCCGGTCCATTTCGGCGAACTGCTGGTGCCCAGCGGCCTGACCGCCCATGCCGTTTTCCTCTCCCCCCTTGTCATGGAATGCATGGACTTTATCGCCGATCAGGTGCCTCCCGCCGATATCGACGCCCTGTACATACCACGGGCACCCGCGACCACCCGTGATTTTGAAGATGAAGCCGCGGTCAGGACCGTCTTTGAACAGCACGGATACACCACGTTCGCGGGCAGCACCGTGCCCTTTATGGAACAGGTGGCGATGTTCCGTTCCGCGCGCCGTGTGGTGGGGGCGATGGGAGCGGGGCTGAGCAATACGCTTTTCTGTCGGCCCGCAACCGAAGTGCTGGTTTTCATGCCCGGTAATGCACTGGAACTGTTCTACTGGCTGATCGCAGAAGGCCGGAAACTTGATTACCACGAGGTCCGGACCCCGCAGAGCGGCAGGATGCAGGGCAGCCTTCCATGGGACCGGCAACTGGCGATCACGCCTGCGGAAGTCGAACGCATGCTGGCGCGACTGGAAGCCGGGAAACCCGCGTTTCAATTGACTGATTTTTAATTTTTAGACCCCAGAATACCGTTTTGGGTGTGGGAGAAACAATGATTCCTTATTCTGTTGTTGAATCCAGCATGAAAAGACAGGACAACGCCGTCATCATACCTGAGGCGATGTTCCGTTTCCTGATAACTGAATATCTGCGCAGCCTGCCGTTTGATGAAGCAGCCTACCTGAAAGCCAACCCGGATGTGGATGCCGCCATCCATCGTGATGAGTTCAGCAGCGGCAAGGAGCATTTTACCCGGATCGGCTTCTTTGAAGGGCGGGATGCCGGGGGCGATGAATTCGATGAAAAATGGTACCTGAAGAACAACCGCGACGTCGCCAGTTCGGTCAACCGGGGCGACTGGAGTTCAGGGGAGGAACACTGGCAGCGGATCGGACGCAATGAATTGCGCGCGCCATGCAGGGCGCAGGTTCCGCTATATGATATCTGGCATGCGTTTTTGAAATCCGGACAGAACAGGCAGCCATGAAAACCAGTAAAAGCCCGAAGCCGTTCTGAAGTATAACGGTATGGCTCCTGATACTTTATCGGGGGGGAGCGGATATGTTCTTTCCCATACCCTGTCGCTGTAACCCCGTCAGTTGCTGTCCATATCCGACAGAAGGGAAGTAATGCCATTTTGTGGAAATGGTAGGGAAACGGAATTATTGATGAGGCTGAATAATGGATGACCCATACATCAATAGTTTCGTGCTGGAGGAAACCCGCCGCTATATCCTGACCTTAACCGGAAAGTATGAACAGCTTGCCCCCGTGGCGGGTGACGTGCCTGCCTGCCTGCGTCGGCTTCTGTACCTGCAGCGCACCCATCCCAGCGCGCATGATATCATGCTCGGCATCGGGCTGTGCCGTCTGGTAACGGGCGATCCGCGCGCTTCCGAAGCCCTGGAATTTCTGGCGGGTACCGTCATATCGCCCGTTGCGCGGTTTTTTCTTCTCATGGCGCGGATCAGGGCTGGCGCGTACGACAATGCGTTTGTCGAGATGAAGTCGCTCCTGCGGGAAACCGCCGTGCTGTATTTCGATGTCTTCCATCGCCTGTGCGATATGGTTGTAAAGGCGGTCAGGTGTAACGGCTGGTGCGGCATGTTGCCGGATGGGCAGATTGTTGTCGGGGTCCGGACAAGACGCCAGCCATCCATTACGATCCGTACGGGTGGGAACGAAATCGCCGCATCCGTGTCACTGCTGACGGATCAGGGGGAATACGCGGTCTGGAAGGTGGATAATGTTACCATCCCCCCTACGCTATGTCCGGTACATGTGCATTACAAAGGCAGGCAACTGGTCGGTAGTGGTCTGGAATGCAGGAGCATCTGGCAGTTTCAGGGCTTTGTTGAAGAATGTGCCGAAGGGATCAGCGGGTGGTGCCGCTACCCTAACAATATCGCGGCGGAAAACCGTCTGGTCGTGCGGTCGGAGCGGACGGATGGGGTGATCTGCGAAAAGGTATTCGGGGTTGAGGATGCCGGTCGGTTATCCCCAGAACGCAGCCGCACGGAATTCTGCATTACATGGGCTGATCTGGCGGATTGTGCTGCTGACCCCATCAGGATAACGGACCCGTTCGGGCAGGATCTGTACGGAAGTCCCCTTACACCGCAGGCGGGCGCACAGTATGCCCGCCATCAGGCGGAACGGGTCGCCATGGCCTTTCCGGCCGCCTGCCCGCCGGAAGCGCCTGCCCATTGCGTTCTTCCCTATCCGGCCCTCCATACGCCACGGTTTTCACCCCATCGCGGTAAAGACGTGCGTGATCCCGCGGTCAATCCGGTCGTTATCGTCATTCCCGTTTACAAGGGACTGAAAGTGACAAAGGAATGTCTGTCACTGGCCCTGAAATGGCGGGAAGCGGATACGCGGATCGTGGCGGTTAACGACTGTTCACCCGATCCTGCCATTGTCGCCTATCTGGAAAGTCTGGAAGGGCGCGAAGGTATTCAGGTCCTTCATAACGAACGCAATCGGGGCTTCACCTACACCGCCAATAGGGGCCTGCGCGAAGCGGGGCGCGATGAGGACGTTATCCTGCTCAACAGCGATACGCTGCTGCCCAGGGGGTGGGTTTCGTGCCTGCGGGCAACCGCGTACAGCGCGCCCGATATCGGCACGGCAACACCCCTGTCCAATGCTGCGACCATTTTCAGTTACCCACGCAATGACGGGCAGAACACCATTCCCCGTTATGACGAGGTGGAGGAGCTGGCGGCCCTTCTTGCCGGGCTGGGGCGTACGGATACGGTGGATGTGCCGACAGCCCATGGCTTCTGCATGTATATCCGCGCGGAATGTCTGCGCCAGACCGGCGTACTGCGCGAAGACGTTTTCGCGCAGGGGTATGGAGAGGAAAACGATTTCAGCCGCCGCGCGCTGGCGCTGGGGTGGCGGCATGTGGTGTGCCTGAATACTTTCGTGGGACATGTGGAAGGGCAGTCGTTCAGCGCGTTTCGTGGTGACCTCATGCGCCGTAACCTGCGTATACTGAACGGACTGCATCCGGGGTATGACGCGGTTGTGCAGGCATGGCAGAAAAAGGACCCGCTGGGGCCGTTCCGCCGCCTTGTTGACATGACCCGCCTGACCGCGGACCTGCGAGGCCGGACGACAGTCGCCCTTGTTACCCATAACCGGGGCGGGGGCGTGCAGAAATTCGTGCGCAGGCGTGCCGCGCAGATTACGGATGAAGGAAAACTGGCGCTTGTCATATCCCCGCTGACAGCAGGGGAAAAAGGCGTGCCGGCACGCTGGCATGTCCTTCCCGCGACACTGGAGGACTATCCCAACATCCTGTGCGATACCGAGGGCGACGCATTGCAGGACATCCTGCTTGCCCTGAACTGTGAGCGCATCGAGATGCACAGCTACATAGGCGCGGGTATTGCCGCAATCGGGCGCGTGGCGCGGTGTGGCATACCCTATAACGTCTATCTGCATGATTATTCGTGGTTCTGTCCGCGTATTACGCTTGTATCCTACAACAACATTTACTGTGGCGAGCAGAGCGAGGACGCATGCGGGCGATGTGTCCGTGACCTCGGTGCGTTGAATGAGGATGACCTGACCGCCAGTGACCTGCGTGGTCGAAGCCGGGATATCCTGAACGGGGCGACGGAAATCATCGCATCATGCAGGGACGTGGCCGCCCGATACCGGCGGCAGATGGGTGTTTCCCCCATAATCCATCAATGGGAAGCGCCAACGGCGAATGAACGGATTGCCTTTCGTCCCAAACTGGACAGCGAGGTCAGGCGCATCCTGCTGATTGGCGCGATCGGGATGGAAAAAGGTTATAATGTCATCCTTAAACTGGCGCGTTATGTGGTGGAAACCGGCCTGCCGCTGCGGTTCGTGATCGTGGGCTTTACCTGCGATGATGAACGCCTGCTGGAAACGGGTGTTGTTGAAATTACGGGGCCGTACGGCGATGACGAACTGCCCGCCCTGATATCCGAACAGGGCTGTGATTGGGGTTTCCTGCCCGCGCAATGGCCCGAAACGTGGTCCTATGTCCTGACGGCGTTCTGGCGGCAGCAGATCCCCGTCGTGACGTTTGATATAGGCGCTCCCGCGCAGCGGGTAAGGGAATGTGGGGGCGGGATGGTCATTCCCCTTCATCTGCGCATGCCGGAACTGGCGGCCCTTCTTATGGACCCGGCGGTCTTTTCCTATGGATGATATGAAGTATTCGTAATGAAATATCCATAATGGAAACATTTAAAATAGCATCATATTTCAGGTAAGGTGGAGGATATTCTGGAACTTTCGGTAAAAAAAGACTGGTCAGAGTTTGATCCTGAATGGTACCGGCAGGAATATAACAGCCTGTGCGTTCTGGCCGTTCTGGAAAGCGGCGATGAAATATACGAATTCTATAAAACATGCGGGGTTCAGGCAGGTCATAGTCCCAACTGTTATTTTGATGAAATATGGTACCGCCGTTTTTATTATGATGTAGATCGGCTCATACAGGAAGGTGAATACCAGTCCGGATTTGACCACTACTGTAACGCAGGATACCGGGACCGGAATCCCAATCCTTTCTTCGACGAAAAATTTTATCGCGCGAACGAACTGAAACTCTCTGATGGGGAAATGTCTTCCCACGGACTGAAAAACGGTTATGACCATTATCTGAATTATGGCGCACATGAACAGCGTGATGCGTCGTTCTATTTTTCCACGAAAACATTCATATCGGAAAATCCCGATTTTTTATTTGATGAACAGGATGGCCCTTTCATCGCTTTTCTGAAGTCCCGTCATCATCCCCGGACCATGCGGCGTCGCCTGTCATGGTATTTCGATCCGGCATGGTATCGTGAAACCTATCCCGATACGCAGGCGGAGCGGATATATCAGGAGCATCCCCTTGCTGACTATCTGGTCAATGCCGGGGCCTTAAACCATGATCCCAACGCCTATTTTTCAGAAGAATTCTATCGCAGCAGCAACCCTGACGTTACAGCAGCCATCGATGCCGGTGTGTTCCACAATGCTTACGAACATTTCCTCAATTACGGCCTGACCGAGTTACGCAGGCCAGCACCACAGGTCGATCTGGAACGTTACGCCAGGGACCCCGCCGTTGCCCATGATGTGCGCAGGCAGACCTATCCCACCGTTTTCGCGCAATACGTGGCCCTTGCGGGTGCCTTGCCCCATGAATACAGCACGGAACAGGACGGTGAACTGGCCTGCAAGCGGGCCTTCATGCGGCTGGCGTCTGTCTATGCGGCTATCGGCGGCCCAAAGTGTCCTGATTTTACGTGTGACGTACCCGATGTCAGCATCATCATGGTGGCCCATAATCGGTTTACCTTTACCATGACAGCCCTATCGACCTTACGCGCGCAATATGCGGGGGCCATGCAGGTCATACTGGTTGATAGCGGATCATCGGATGAAACGCGCGGTATCGAAAATAGCGTTAGCGGCCTGGAAGTCATCCGCACCGAAGAAAATGTGGGCTTCCTGCGTGGCTGCAATATGGCGCTGGAGCGGGTCGTCTCTCCCTTCGTCCTGTATCTCAATAATGATGTGGCGATCATGCCGGGTGCGATCAGTGCGGCCCTGCGCAGGATGGGCATGGACCCGCAGGCGGGGGCGGTAGGGGCGCGGATAATCCGCACCAACGGCTTGCTTCAGGAAGCAGGCAGCATCATCTGGCGGGACGGGACAACGTCCGGATATCTGAGGAATGCGGAACCAGACCGGCCCGAAGCCAATTATGTACGGTATGTTGATTTCTGTTCGGGTGCTTTTTTACTGGTGCGGACAGAAATAGTAAAACAGATCGGGGGCTTCGACCCACAGTTTGCACCGGCCTATTATGAAGATACGGATTTGTGTGTGCAGATCCACCGGCTTGGATTCAGAATTGTTTACGACCCGGATGTTGTCATGGTCCATTATGAATTCGGCACTGGCGACCGGGCGGAAATAGATGGACTGCTTGAAAAGAACATAAAGATATTTTGTGACAGGAACAGGGACTATCTTAAATCAAAGCTGCATCGGGAAAATGTAAATATCCTGTCGGCCCGCTCATCCATACCAGATGAAAAACGCATCCTGTTTATCGAAGATTATATACCGCAGCGTAGCATTGGCGCCGGTTTTCCGCGCTCCAATGATATAATCCGCACCATGGTATGCGATCTTGGGCTGCATGTGACGGTCTATCCCGTCTTTCCGCCCCGTACCCCGCCGCATGGGCGCTATCCTGACCTGCCTGACCGGGCAGAGGTGATATGGGACCGGGGCCTGGGCGAACTGGCGCGGTTTCTGACCGACAGGGCAGGGTATTACGATATACTCTGGCTGGCCCGAACCCATAATGCCGAAAGACTGCGGGAAATTATCAATACATGCCGCGATGCCCTTGGTCACTGCCGTATTGTTCTGGACACGGAAGCCGTGGCCAGCATGCGTGACATGGGCCGGAACCGGGTGCTGGGCCGGGAAAATCCGCTTTCCTTGCCCCGTATGTTGCAACAGGAGTTTCAGGCAACGGATTTTGTGGACCAGTTTATGGCGGTAAGTGAAACCGAGGCCAGTATTATTTCGGACCATCTGGGGCGTGACGTATCGGTTCTTGGACATGTCCAGCCACCACTGAATAACGGACCGCAATGGGCCGATCGTCGTGATCTGCTTTTTGTTGGATCAGTACAGAATGACGCATCGCCAAACTGGGATGCGCTTATGTGGCTGAATGACTGTATCCTGCCGCTGCTGGATACCGTATTGCCGCCTGAAATCCGCCTGCGGGTTGTGGGGCATACGGGGCCGGGAATTGATCTGGCGGCTGCACTGACCCATTGGCGCATTGATGTTGTTGGCGCGGTGAAGGATCTGGCGCCCTATTATAACGCGCACCGTGTATTCGTGGCCCCGACCCGGTTTGCGGCAGGCATCGCGTATAAAATCCATGAAGCTGCTGCCCATGGCCTGCCGATAGTTGCAACGCAGCTTTTATGCGATCAGGTCGGCTGGATCAGCGGAACGGATATGATGACAGCCGCCATTGAAGACCCACAGGCATTCGCGCATGCACTGGTCCGCCTTTATAATGACGAAACATTATGGAAGCAGATACGCCGGAATGCGCTGCATCGGATATTTGTTGAAAACAGGCCGGATGTCTATGCGGACAGGATAAAAAGGATCATTTGCCCAGAATAAAATGCAGCCTTTATGAAATACAATATATGACCCATTCGTTTCACGGTGCGCAAAACTGTTGGTAAGAAAATACTGGAGTATTTCAGGGTAATTTAGTAATTTCAGTTTGTAGCGCAGTTATTGTGTGAATGGTGTGGCTGCACCGGCCATATGTTGACCTTCCGGAGAGGATGTTTGAAAAGTCTGTTCGGAAAACATCCAGAAACCATAAAGAAGTTTTGGGTAAAGATTTTTTCAAAAAGCTTTGAAAGACATTGATTTTGTGAAAAAAGCGCACCAAAATATTTTCCTGTCCCCTATCAAGTATTGTGTTTCAAACAACCCCCTATATGTACTGGTTTTTCGGACAGGAACAGTCCGGCACAAAACAACTGACACTCTGACAGCAGGAAACGCAGGCAGATACAGGATTTTTCAGAAAGAATCATGAACGGCGCAGCCTGCTGGGCGTTACAGACCCTTTATGGGAAGTCCGGGGGACCTGATCTCTGTGATGTGGGAAAATGTGCCGCAGCTTATGGATCTGTTTATCGCGTTCATACTGTCTGGCCTGATCGGACTCGAGCGGGAATATCGCCAGAAAAGCGCGGGGTTGCGGACATACTCGCTGGTCGGGTTATCGGCTGCCCTGTTCATGCTCATATCAAAACATGGCTTCGATGATGTGATTGCGAGCGAGAAGGTCATTCTGGACCCATCGCGTGTAGCGGCGCAGGTTGTTTCGGGAATTGGGTTTATCGGCGCCGGTGTCATTTTCATGCGCCGGAATGTGGTGCGCGGGCTGACAACTGCGGCCTCGGTATGGTTGACGGCGGCCCTCGGCATGGCGGCGGGCGCGGGGCTGGTCCAGCTCGCCATTGCGACAACGGTGGCCTATTTCATCATCATGTTCGTCTTTCCGCTGCTTACGCGGAACCTGCCGCAGGCCGGTCGCAGTGCAACCCGGATGGAAATTTCCTACCGGGATGGCAGGGGCGTGCTCAGGCTTATTCTTGTAACCTGCACACGGCTGCGTTTCATCATCGATCACGTGCAGATCAACCAGAACGGCCATTACGAGGAACATTCCGAAATCGCACGGGGCCAGGAAGATGATTTTGACGACCGGCTTGTCACCCTGTCCATGCAGGTGAAGGGAAAGCGCCCGGTATCACATCTTATCGCCGCGCTGACGACTATTGAAGGCGTGCAGAAGGTGGGGACAATGGACGATACTGCGCTGGACTAACAGATATTGCTGTATTGAGCTGATCAGAAAAAAGAACGCCTCTACACGCATGTCAGTCAGTCCCTGCCTCTGCGCAAGGATCGTTACCGACGCGGCCCCCTCAGATCATTCAGCACGGTGCAGGCAAGGATGGCCAGAACGATTTCAATACTGATCCATCCGGGCCACGTGATCAGGGCAATGACCGGGGCCTGTGCCGCGCGTAGCTGAAGGACAAGGCTCAGGACCAGCAGCAGCATGCCTGCTGTCTGAATGCTCCGGCGCAGCAGGTGGGACAGGCTCCTGCGTAATATAATGTCGCTGCCCCGTATCGATCCGGCAGCCAGCAGCAGCATGCCGCATTGCCCGCAAAGGATTGCCGCAGCCATCATGCCCGCCGCGCGGTCCGGAACGCCGCGTAGCCAAATGCCCCGCCCAGCATGAGGGCAACAATGGCCGTGCCGCGCATCACCACGTTCGTCCACGGCAGGCCAGACAGGGCTATGGCCAGACAGGCCAGCGCATTGCCGCCCAGAAGCTCGGGCCACGCGCGATCGGGCCGCCGGAAAAGGGCGAATGTAATGCCCAGCGCCCATACCGCAAAAACGGTCTGTACTTCATGCACGGCCCTGTTGGCCAGCGTAAGGGGAAGCAGACGGTTGGCAAGGAAATAGGTGGCGAAGGCCAGCGGTGTTCCGGCCAGTATTCCGGTATTCATGCGGCAGACAATACGCTGCCCCATGTGGGGCTGCTGACGCAGGCGCTTGAGGGTCCACAGGTGCATCCCGCTGCCGATAACGGCCGCAAGCGCAAGACCGGACAGAAAATAGAGCCACCGCGTAACCGCTGGCGCAAAACGTGCAACATGCAGTCCGTAAAGGAACGTGTAGAGCCGGATGACAGGGCGCGTTTCGGTGTGCGCGTTTATCAGTTGGCCCGTGGTCCCATCGAATGTCATGACCCCGGTGGTCGTGCTGACCGTATGGTCGTTACCGGCAATGACCGTGACAAGGGCGGCGTGATCGGACGGATTGAAAATATATACCTGCTCGATGCCCGCCCCGCCGAAATGCCTGTCCGCTTCATCAAGCAGGGGACGGATGGGCACAAGATGTCCCGGCTGGCCACCGGCGGGGCGGGAATACAGGGCCGGGTTCAGGTCCGTATAGGATGCCATCATGTCATGGTGATAGACCGCCTGCGTACTCCACGGCAGCAGCAGCGACCCGAGCGTGACCGCGCCCGTAAACGAAATCATGAGGTGGAAGGGAAGGGCTGCAACCCCCAGAAGGTTATGGGCATCAAGCCAGCTTCTGAGGCCCCGCTTCGGCCTGAACGTGAAAAAATCGGCAAATATGCGCCGATGGATGATGATGCCTGTCACAAGGCCCACAACAAGCGCAAGTGCCGCCATGGCCGCGATCAGCCTGCCCCATGGATAGGGAAGCTGTAGCTCGAAATGGAAACGGTAAAAGAACTCGCCCCCCAACGTGTCGCGCAGGCCGTCAGGGCTGCCGGTCTGCGGGTCCAGAATACGCTGGATATACGTGCCTTGCGCATCGGGCCATATGGCGGTCGGAAAGGGTGCTTCCGCTGTCGGGCTGGTTACGTACCACGCTGGCGCTGACGGTGCATTATGGGCCAGCCAGTCGACTGCACGGCTGGTGGCCTCAAGCGGGTCAACGCGGGGGGGATCGCGTTCGGGATGCATCCACAGGGTGATGGCCTGACGGAAAACACTCAGGGAGCCGGACAGCGCAATGGCGAACAGCACCCAGCCGGTAACAAGGCCCAGCATGGAATGCAGCCATGCCATCGTGACCCGGAACGATCCCTTCATAACCCCCGGCCCGCGGCAAAGGCTATGATGGTGAAGGACACCATGCAGCCCGCAACCACCATCACCAGCCGCCAGATACCGGACACGCCAAACGCCGCCATGAACACGGTGGGCCATAGCAGCAGCCCGAACAGGATGCCCGCCATCGCCCCGTCAGCACGCGACAGGGGCAGCCACAGGGCAAGCGCCACCCCGCCCAGTGACGCAACACCGTACCCGCCCGCAAGGCCGACAAGGGTGCGCAGGGCGATATTCAGGCGGGGCCGCCGGGGTGGAACTGATTTACCAGGTGAAGCCAATGCTCGCCTGCGCATTCCGGCGCTCACCATAATAGCACCATTCCTGTCCATAGGATGCGTAGCTCAGGCAGTTTGCGATGTAATCCTTGTCAAACAGGTTACGCACACTGGCCGCGACGGTCCACCCATGCAGCGACGGGGAAAGGTTCGACAGGTCATAAC
The DNA here is from genome assembly GCF_004348195.1 of Komagataeibacter saccharivorans. Taxonomy (NCBI): domain Bacteria; kingdom Pseudomonadati; phylum Pseudomonadota; class Alphaproteobacteria; order Acetobacterales; family Acetobacteraceae; genus Komagataeibacter; species Komagataeibacter saccharivorans. The sequence goes on from NZ_CP036405.1 coordinate 172,562, forward strand.
GGGCGGACGCATCGAACACCGCGTATTGCGGCACCCAGACGCTGCCATAGCTGGCTTCGCCGCCATAGGATTTGTTGGAATAGCGCATGCCGCCACCGAAACCGAGCCCTTTTACCGGGCCCGAAGGCATGGTGTAGAACGCGAACAGGGAGGCATTGCCCGTCCCGGCCTGGATCAGCGGCTTGCCGGTTGAATCATCATGGACCTTCTGCACGCTGACCGCCGCCGTAATCATAAGGTTCTTGTACGGTTCGGCATGTGCTTCGAATTCGAAGCCGTCCGAATGTACTTTTCCGCTTTCGTTGCTGTAGCCCAGATTGCCCACCGCAACCAGCACGTTGGTCTGTTCGATATGGAAGCCCGCCGCCGTGAACAGGAGTGACGTGCCCGGAAGCTGGTATTTCAGGCCACCCTCAAGCTGCTTGCCAAGGGATGGATTGGCCTGACTGAAGGTTCTGCCGCCATCGTTGGATACGGTGCCCGCCTGCGGCTGAAAGGATGTCGAGTAGCTGATATAGGGCGAAAGACCGAAGTTGAAATGATACAGCGCCGATGCGCGCCATGTGATCTGGCGGGGATTTTCATGTGTGGATGTATGGTAGATGTATTCGTTCTGCTGTGAACGGTACCAGTCATTACGTAGGCTGCCGGTCACGACCAGTCCGCGCCAGCGCATTTCATCCTGCGCATACATGCCGACCTGATGGGAATTGGTCTGGTAATTCACATACGGGCTCATGGTGGGGATCACCATGTGATAGTCCGGGTGCAGCACGTTCAGGTCGGGCGCAGTGCCGTAAAATCCCTGTTCGGATGCGCTCTGCTGCATGTAATCGAAGCCGAACATCATTGTATGCCGCAGCGGGCCGGTGCGGACATGCCCCTTGAACTGGCTGTCAAATGCCAGGTTGTGGGTATGTTCGTTCGTTCCGAAGGCGGAGCGGGCGAGCATGTCATTGCTTGTGTAATAACCATTATTATACACGCTGCGATATATGGTCTTGATGTCGTCATACCGACCGCGGCTGGTGAAGCTCCAGTCATTGTTGAAACGGTGGTTGAAGATATAGGTGATGCCACCCTGACGGCGGTTGAATTTCTCGAACGGAACGTCACCGTCATAGAAATCCCGTGGCAGGTATCCGTATGATGCGCGTTTGAGCGAACCCTCCAGCGGCGCGCCGCCATAGGTGCCATTTTCGGGGTCGTACTGGTAATTGCCCAGCAGTGTCAGCGTCGTTGGCCCATCACCGCCAAACGTGAAGGAGGGGCTTATGGAAAAGCGGCGGCTTCCCGTCTTGCTCAACTGGCTGTGCTGGCCGTTGACCGTGCCATACAGGCGGTAGCGGACAAGACCATCCTTCGTCGCATAACCGCCAACATCGGCATCCACGCGATACAGGTCGAACATGCCGCCGGTCGTCGTGACGCCACCATAGAATTTCTGGTCGGTCGGCAGCTTGCTGGACAGGGCGACAAGGCCACCGGGGCTGGACTGGCCATACAGCGCGGATGCCGGTCCTTTCAGGATTTCGACCCGTTCCAGCCGCGACGTATCGGTCTGCGCCGTGGCATAGCCCGTGGGGCTATCCTGCAGCTTCAGGCCATCAAGGAAGGTCGGAACCGTAAAGCCGCGCAGGGCGAACTGGTCATAGCGCGTGCCTTCCCCGCCGCCACGCAGGTCCGGTGTGATGCCCGCCGTGTAGCGCACGGCCTGATTGAGGCTGAGCACGCCGCGCACGTCCATTTCGTTCCGGCTGACAACGGTAACCGACTGGGCGGTCTCGATCAGTGGCGTATCGGATTTCGTGGCTGATGACGCCACCGTTGCGGGCCTGCGTGCATGCACTTCCAGCTTTTCAACCCGCCCGGCCTTCTCTCCCGACGGGGCGGTTGCCTGTTTCGTGCCTGTTGCATGCGTGGCTGTGTTCTGGTCAGCCTTGCGGGCCGGATCAGCCGCAAGGGCATTGCCTGTCACCATAAGCGAAAGGGGAAACACATAAAAAACCTTGCTGCGATACATGCCCGACCTCAGTTAGTGGCGTTGTCTGCCGTGTGGAAAGGGCTGCCTATCGTAAATGCGAATCACTTGCAACATATATCAAAACGTGTCTGCAAGGAAACCGGTGCTGGTGCTCAGGCTGGACGTTGCCTTGATCCGGGCGGGCGTATACCGCATGTATGTGCCGCGCAAACGACCGACGGCGATCGTTTTATTCCTCCTTTTTCCGGCGTATCGGGTGTGCATGGAATAGACTGAACCCGAAGCTACATGTTGTGTGTAACGTCGCAGTTCGTCCCGTTCCCCAGTCACCTGATAGCAGGGAATATCAGCGATCTCGACGTTGCCGTCGGCGGCCCATGTCAGAACACCGCTTTTTTAATATACAATAATAATAATTTATATTTAATTAGTATTAACAATTATTTATGTGCATATTGATAGTAATATGTGGTCGATAGCAATATCTATATGTGAGAACGTTTCTATGACAATTTCAAATTTGGGGATGGACTTATTTGTTACCTCAAAGTCTATATTCATATAAACCGAATCTCTCTGGTATGTGTTTATTTTGTTAAATACATAATCCCTAAACCCAAGGATTAACCTTCCACCCTCCCCTACTGCAGATATTCTTATTTTACATTGATTTTCTTCGGGATATAAAGCTGATAAAGAGACGCATGCGGTATAAGAGCCTTGCCTCAAGGTAATGTATGGCCCGAAACATGCTACACCCGGCGGCGCATCATAAGGAACAACGATGCTTTTTCCGCAATGGAAACCCGTTTTTGTATAAAGCTGCTCCGCACCAATTTTCAAAGGGAATGTAACAGGAGCATACTCATGTAGTTTATTGCGCGGAACATAAAGGAATTCAGCCGGATTTATGTTTCTGTGGGCAGATAGGTATTCCCACATACGTTGCATGATTTTTGTGTTATTATCAGCATATGAATTGAATCCGTTAAGATATTTTGGATAATATACATTTAGATAATATATGTCAGAGACAATAAAATTATCTAAAAGAATCTGTATGGACTCCACAATGGAATGATCATCATTGTGATGGTTGAGCCTTAAATTTTTAAACTTTTTAGAGAAAAAACTAAAGTATATATATTGCTCGACAGCAATATGTGCATTGAAATTTCGCTCTTCCGCTTTGCTTCCTGGTGCACAATAATGGGTGCCATAATGTGTCATGAAATCCAGGGTAACCAGAGGTACGTCCCATATGGAGCGTATATCAGACAGTTTGCCGAAGTTAAACCAGTCACTGTAATGAAATGGAATTCTGGCCTTGGAAAAGGGATTAAGTGTATAAAGGGAAGGGATCATGACCGGGAAAGAAACAGCCGTATACTCTCCCCTTGTATAATATTCACTATATAGTCTGATATATTCATTTATAAAAGATCTATCCTTGAATAATAAGTCGTTTCTTGTTCTCAGGACAAATTCTCTGGATGCCAATGCCAGTCCGTTACGGGCGGATTCAATCATATGGTTGGCATGACAGTTTGGCGCATCGTGGATAATGGGCGGGAAGGGTTGCGCCATATAGGAGTAGGCTATTTTATCCGCACATTTATTAACAAGGCGGCAGAAGCCAACCATATTCTTTTTATATGAGAATAGAGACTTCTCATTGGAAAGTTCAAAATCTATAAAATCCGAGCTTGATATGGAAAAAATGATCTCTGATTCACTAAAAATATTTCTATAGCTGGAAAGTATATTGGCAATGTCGGATGCGTCTTTTTCAAAGCATCCTCCATGTATAACAATGCTTATTGATTTATTTTCTATTTGTATCATGATTGTCCTGAATGATCCTCGCCTATAATTTTCATTACGTATAGGTATAAGTGTAATGTAAAAATTATTTAGCGCCAAGACCCATTGGGTCTTGTGGTAAGCTGCCATAGGCCGCCATTCCCATGAAGTAAGCCCACAGATTCTGAACCAGATGTCGGCTAGTCCTGGGCCATTCGGAACAGGATATCCGTGCGTCCCACTGTTTGCCTTGCGCCTTCAGTGCGCGGAAGGGCTTTCATCGGCATTCATGCCGGTGTCGCCCATTGCAGCCATGTCGCCGCCTGACTGCATGCCGCCGCCACCGCCACCGGTGTTGCCGGTTCCTTCCTTTTTTCCGTCTTCCTTGTTCCGTCCGCCGGTGCCCTGCGTGCGGGTCGGTCCCTGCATCGGGATGGCAAGATCGGATGGAATGGGGTCGAGATCCAGCGCCCTGCGGATGAAACTGCGTAGGGAGACAACCAGATCGTGCGTATGCACAAGCTGCCCTGCCACCAGTTCCCGCGCAGCCCGTTCCGCCAGACGGACATGCTCCTCGGTGCCCAGTAGCATGATGTCCGACAGGGCGGCCTCCACCGCATCGCGGATGCGTCGTGCCCGGTCCGATCCCGCCATGCCCCCGGTATCCGCATTATCAGGAAGGCTATCGGGGGTATCGCCATCCGGCACACTGCGCAGTTCCCGGCGATGACGCGGGTCCACGGCCAGATTTCCCGTAAACGAACCGCCCAGCGTGCGGTAGGCGGCAATGAGGGTGCGCAGCCGTTCGTTGATCTGGCGGTTCATGCGCTCCCGCCGCTGCTGGATGACGACCATCATCAACAGGCGGATGCCAACCCCGATCAGCGTAATCAGGGACAGCCCGATCATGGTGACCAGAAGATTGTGCCAGGAACTGAAATCGAGATTGTGCAAGGCAGGCTCCTTGCGTCGGGCTGCGTGTCGAACAGGCCGGTTACTATGAACCGATGGAACCCGACTGTCCACCAGCGCGCCAGACACCGCGCATGCCGCGGCACCGGCCCGAAAATAATCATGATGACCCGGTGGTGAAAAAACCGCATGGCACATCCGGCGTTCAGTAGCCGTGTGGGGGTGTGTCGCGTGGCCCGGATGCGAAGGCTCCCGTGGCTGGATCATGGAAAGACGCCGCTTCATGCATGAGGACAGGAGTAGCGGACAGCCCCGCGCCCACGGGCCGGGCATGGTGGCCTTCATGGCATTGGCCGGTCCCTGCGGGTCAGCGGTCCCCCTGCCGCCATGAACGCCATTGTCCGTCTGGCGCTGGCGCGTCCCTATACCTTTGTCGTCATGGCGATCCTGATCGTGATCGCGGGCGTGCTGTCCGCCATCCGCGCGCCCAAGGACATCTTCCCCAACATTGCCATCCCGGTGGTGGCGGTTGCATGGACCTATACCAACCTTTCGCCACAGGATATGTCGGGCCGCATCCAGTTACCGTTCCAGCGCGCCCTGACCACCACCGTCAACGATATCGAACATATCGAAGGGCAGGCCCTGACCGGCATTGGTGTGACCAAGATATTTTTCCAGCCGGGTGCTGATGTCCGCCTTGCCAATGCGCAGGTCACGGCCATCGCGCAGACGCTGCTGCGCCAGCTTCCCATCGGCACGACGCCACCGCTGATCCTGAATTACAATGCCTCCACCGTACCGATCCTCCAGCTTGGCCTGTCGGGAAACGGGCTGACGGAACAGCAGCTTTATGATTTCGGCTTCAATTTCATCCGCACCCGGCTTGTCATGGTGCCGGGGGCGGCCATTCCTTTTCCCAACGGGGGACGGGTGCGCCAGATCCAGATGGACCTCAATCCCGCGCAGCTTCAGGCCCGGGGCGTTTCAGGACTGGACGTGGCCGGTGCGCTGGCCAGCCAGACACAGATCACTCCGGCCGGTTTCGTTAAGATCGGGGAATACCAGTATAATTTCCGCCTGAATAATGCGCCGCTATCGGTCGAACAGCTTAACATGCTGCCCGTCAAAACAGTGAACGGGGCGGTGGTGCGCGTGCGCGACGTGGCCCATGTGCGCGATGGCTCCCTGCCGCAGCAGAACGTCGTGCATGTCGACGGCCAGCGTTCGGCCATGCTGACGGTGCTGAAATCGGGTGCCACCTCCACCATCGCGATCGTGGAAGGGATACGCGCCACCATACCCGACGCCACGCGCGGACTGCCCAAACAGCTTCAGGTCACGCCGGTCAATGACCAGTCGCTTTTCGTCCGCGCCGCCGTAAGCGGCGTATTGCGTGAGGGCGCGATTGCGGCGGGCCTGACCAGTCTCATGATCCTGCTTTTTCTGGGGTCGTGGCGGTCCACGCTGATTGTCGCGACTTCCATCCCGCTATCGATCCTCGGCGCGATCGCAGTCCTTTCGGCGCTGGGGGAGACGCTGAACGTCATGACGCTGGGCGGTCTGGCGCTGGCCGTTGGCATTCTGGTGGATGAAGCAACGGTCACGATCGAGAATATCGAACGTCATCTGGAAATGGACAAGGACGTGCATGCCGCGATCATTGACGGATCGGGCGAAATCATCGTCCCGGCTTTCCTGTCGCTGCTGTGCATCTGCATCGTTTTCGTGCCGATGTTCTACCTGCCGGGCGTGTCGGGTTTCCTGTTCGTGCCGATGGCGCTGGCGGTGATTTTCGCCATGATCATGTCCTTCATCCTTTCGCGTACGCTCGTGCCCACCATGGCCATGTTCCTGCTGCGCCGGCATGACGGGGGCGAGGGGGGGAAGGGCAATGTCTTCACCCGCTTCCAGCAGGGTTTCGAACATCGTTTTGAAGCCCTGCGCGATCGCTACGGCAACGTGCTGGAAGCGGTACTGGACCGGCGCGGGCGTTTTGCGATCGGCTTTCTGGGGTTTGGTTTCCTCAGCCTGCTGCTGCTGCCGTTCCTTGGTCGCAATTTCTTTCCGCAGGTGGATGCGGGAGCCATGACGCTGCATGTGCGCGGCCCGGTCGGCATGCGGATCGAGGAAACCAGCGCGCTTTTCCTCGATATCGAAAAACACATACGCGCCCGCATCCCGTCCGATGAAGTGGAATCCATCGCCGATACGATCGGCCTGCCCAACAGCGCGATCAATGTGTCCTATAACGCATCGGGCACGATCGGGCCGGAAGATGGGGACATCCTGATTGCGCTGAAGGAAAATCACCACCCTACCGCACGCTATGTGCGCCGCCTGCGCACGGAGCTGCCCCGACTGTTCCCGCAGGCGCAGTTCGCGTTCCTGCCATCGGATATTACCAGCCAGATCCTCAATTTCGGTGCCCCGGCCCCGATAGATATCCAGATCATCGGCCCGCATCCCGATGAAACGCGGCAGTTTGCCGAACTGGTGCTGCGCGCGGTCCGCCATATCGACGGTCTGGTCGATGCGCGGATACAGCAGCCCGCCAGTTATCCCGAACTGCGTTTTGATGTGGACCGCACGCGCATCAACCAGCTTGGCCTGACGGAAGGCGATGTGACCAACAGCATCGCCACCTCCATCGCGGGCACATCACAGACAGCGCCCCTGTACTGGCTGAACCCGCAGAATAACGTCACCTACCCCATTGCGGTACAGATGCCAGAATACCGCATTGCGGCGCTGTCGGACGTGATCGGCCTGCCGGTGACGGGGGCTGCCGCCACCACGCAGCCGCAGGTGCTGGGCGCGCTGGGCACGATCACGCGCGGCACGACATCACCGGTGGACGGGCAGTATAATATCCGCCCCCTGATCGATGTTTTCGCGGGCAGTGACGGGCGCGATCTGGGGGCGGTCGCATCCGATGTGCAGAAGATTCTGGCCCGGCTGGATCACCAGCGGCCCGCAACGGTCAGTGTTACGCTGCGCGGGCAGTACCTGTCCATGACGACCGCCTTTTCCGGTCTGGGCGCGGGGCTGCTGGGGGCCATCGTGCTGATCTATCTGCTCATCGTCGTCAATTTCCAGAGCTGGACCGACCCCTGCATCATCATCCTCGCGCTGCCGGTGGCGCTGGCCGGTATCTGCTGGATGCTGTTTGCGACCGGCACACCCCTTTCCGTCCCGGCGCTGACGGGGGCGATCATGTGCATGGGGGTGGCCACCGCGAATTCCATCCTTGTCATCACATTCTGCCGCGAGCAGCTTGAGGAGCATGGCGATGCGTTGCGCGCCGCACTGGTGGCGGGCAGGACGCGGCTGCGGCCCGTGCTGATGACGGCGCTGGCCATGATCATCGGCATGTTGCCCATGGCGCTGGGACTGGGGGAAGGGGGCGAACAGAACGCGCCGCTTGGCCGCGCGGTCATTGGCGGGCTGATTTTCGCCACCTGTGCCTCGCTGTTTCTTGTACCGACCCTGTTTGCCATCATCTATCACCGGCGCGCGCAGGGCACGACGCATGGGGCGCCCGCCCATGCCTGATGCGGCTTCATCATTCCCACAGCACAGGGCAGCGGAGAAACCCGGACATCGTCCGCGCCTGTACCGCTTCGTTCTTGTGGCGGGTGTCCTGTTTGCGCTGGTCCTGCTGGTGGGGACGCTCATGCGGCTGCATGCGCGCCACCAGCTTCATGCGGTAACGGTCGCGGCAACGATCCCGACGGTCAGCATCGTCCATCCGGGCGGGAAAGCGTCCGACCGGCTGGTCCTGCCGGGGCGGTTGCAGGCGTGGTACAGCGCCCCGGTCTATGCGCGGACCAATGGCTATCTGCTGCGGTGGTATGTCGATATCGGCCAGAGTGTGCAGGCGGGTCAGTTGCTGGCGGAAATCGACACGCCCGATGTGGACCTGCAACTGGCGGGCGCGCGCGCGGCGCTGGCCACGCGGACCGCGCAGCGTGACCTTGCGGGCATCACCACGCGGCGGTGGAACCGGCTCAATGCGCTGAATGCCGTATCGCAGCAGGAAACGGACGAAAGGCGGGGTAATTTTGCCGCAAGCGAGGCCACGCGGCACGAAGCGGCGGCCGAGGTGCAGCGGCTTGAAACCCTGTCGGGTTTCAAGCGCATCGTTGCGCCGTTTACCGGTGTCGTCACCAGTCGCGCCACGGATATTGGCGCGCTGATCGTGGCCGGTACATCTGCCGCCCAGCCGCTTTTCACCGTTTCCGATGTCTCGCAACTGCGCATCTATGTCAGCGTGCCCCAGACCTACATCGCGCGCATGAAGGAGGGAATGTCCGTCGCCTTCACCGTGCCCGATTATCCGGGCAGGGAGTTCAGGGCCCGGCTTATCCGTTCCGCGGATGCCGTTGATCCGCAGTCGGGTGCCATGCTGGTCCAGCTTGTCTATGACAACGCCCGCAACCTGCTCCGGCCGGGGGCGTATGCACAGATCGCCTTTACCTTTCCTGCCACAGATGGGGCATCCGGTGCCGTGCGTATTCCCGCCAGCAGCTTGCTGTTCCGGCGTGACGGCACCACGGTGGCAACCATGGATTCCAGCCAGCACGTAAAAATCCTGCCCATTGCCATCGTAACCGATTTCGGCACGGAGCTTGAGGTGACGGGGCTGACCGCGCAGAGTGCGGTCATTGACAATCCGCGCGATGACCTGCGTGACGGGGATGAAGTCCGGCCGCAGGAGAACAGGCATGGCGCCTGATACGGAACGGCGTGCAGGGGCCGTTCGGGACCGGGGGCGCAGGCGGGATCATGGGCGTTCCGGTCGTCCCTTCGGCATCGTGTGGGCGGCCATATCGTGCATGGCGGCACTTGCGCCTGCCGGGTGTAACCTTGCGCCGGATTACCATAAGCCCGCCCAGCCCGTGTTGCCGGTCACATTCCGTGAAAGTGGTCCGTGGACGCCAGTTTCCCCCACGCCCCCATCCACGCGGGCGGAGTGGTGGACGGTCATGGGGGATGCGCGGCTGAACGCGCTGGAGGCACGCATCGAACATGGCAGCCCCCAACTGGCCGCCGCCGTTGCCCGTTACGATCAGGCCCGCGCGATGGTGCGTCGCGCACGGTCGGAGTTTTTTCCCCAGATCGATGCGTCTTCCAGTGCCGTGCGGGAGCGCACGCTGTTCCTGCAGACCGGTTCCTATTTCGATTATCGCAATTACGCGACTGGCGGCACCGTTTCGTGGGAGCCTGACCTGTGGGGGCGTATACGCAACCTTGTTTCAGCCGCGCGTTCGCAGGCGCAGGCCAGCGCCGATGACGTTGCCGCCATGCGCCTCAGTCTGGAGGCGGAACTGGGTGATGACTATTTCCACATCTGCGGTCTGGATGCGCGCATAGATGTATTGCGGCGGACTGCTTCCGCCTATGAAGCGGCGCTGCACCTGACGACGGACCGTTTCACGGGCGGGGCGGCGAGCGAACTGGACGTGGGGCGGGCGAAAACGCAGCTTGCGTCTGTCCAGTCACAGCTTGAACAGCAGGTTGCGGACCGCGCGCTGGTCGAACACGCCATTGCGGTACTGATTGGCGAGGAACCGACCACGTTCTCGCTCCCCCCGCATGATATGTCTGATGTCGTGCCGGTTATTCCTGTCGTGGCCCCTTCGGCCCTGCTGCAACGTCGCCCGGACGTGGCCGCCGCCGAACGCCGCATGGCGGCGGCCAATGCACGCATTGGCGTGGCGCGGGCGGCGTTTTTTCCTAATATCAACCTTGGCGCGTCCGGTGGGTCGGAAACTACGGTCAGCACGCTGCTGTCCGCCGGTTCGGGCGTGTGGGCGCTTGGGCCTGCGCTGGCGACCCTCGCCATTTTTGACGGGGGCCGCCGCTTTGCCGATCTGGCCGCCATGCACGCCGCCTATGCTGAAGGTGCCGCGAATTACCGCCAGACAGCCCTGCATGCCTTTCAGGAAGTAGAGGACCAGCTTGCCCTGCTCAACCATCTGGCCGATGCCACCACGCGGCAGGCTGAAGCCGTCACCGCCGCCGCCCGTACCGATCAGTTGGCCAGCATCCAGTATCGTGAAGGGGCCGTGGACTATCTTCAGGTTGTCATTGCGCAGACTGCCGAACTGCAGGCGCGTGAAGACATGATTACCCTGCTGACGCGCCGCCGGATTGCGGGCATTGATCTGGTGCGCGCAATGGGCGGCGGATGGCAGGCGGGCCGGAAGACCTGACTGCTGCGCTGTGTCATTTGTAGGCGCTTTGACTGGCGCCTCTGTCAGCCCCTTGAACATGCTTCCAAGGGCATCGTCGCACTGGCAGTCGGACAGGCACGATAGATCAATCAGCATGCGCACGGCATTTTCGTCCATGCCGGTAATCCAGACAGAAAGATCAGGCAGTCTGGGTGGGACTTTTTGATCCTGTCTGGATCTTGGCCCGACGGGCTGCCACCAGAGCCTTGTAGTGAGTGATCTTTTCCGGCGAGGTCTTGACCACCGGCGGCTTGCTCATGTCCGGAGTGTCCGGATAATCGAACTTTTCCAGCTCGTCCTGACTATATTGTTTCATCGTGTTTTTCCGAAATGATAACCGGTGATGATCCCCATGGAACCATGTTGCTCCGGAAGGACCATGCATCTGCACGTCCCTTTATGAGTTTGAACGTATGCCCGTCTGTCGTGTTGTCAAGAATTAGATGGGGAGGGACCAAACGCCCGCTAGACAGAAACCGTGCCTCACCACGCGTGGCCGCCTCGACACGGTAGCCATGGTCACGCGCAGATTCTAGGATCTGTTAGGTCTTGATATAATCTGCTGTAGCAGCGATGAGGATGACGGAGAGGAAGGATGCGGCGGTTTTCTCATATCGGGTCGCGACAGCCCGCCACTCCTTGAGCCTTGCCCACAGGTTTTCGACCAGATGCCGGTGTCTGTAAGACCATTTGGGACAGGCGACTTCCGGATCATTCTTCCCTGGCGGAATGACGGGATGAACTCCCCGGCCCCAGAGATATTCACGGAATTTATGCGAGGCATACCCACGGTCACAGACGACATAGGTCGGTGTGTACGGAATACGCGGGTGGCAGTTCATGTGCCTGTCCGGGCGAAAGCGTGAAAGACAGTGCCCTGCCATGTCCATCCGCGGCTACGCAGACCCTGGTGCCAAAGCCTCCACGTGAGCGGCCAGGCGCCTCATGATCCCTGAGGCATCCTCTGTATCCCCCTTTTTGGCGGCCCCGGCCGCCTTGTGATGGGCACGGATCGTCGTGCCATCGAGAAAAACCATGCCGAGGGCCTGATTCCGGTCTTTGACCTTTTCAAAGAGGCGCTGCCACACACTGAGCTTCGACCAGCGAATGAACAACTGTGCGGCAATCCACCAGGGACCAAACTCATCTGGTATGGCGCGCCATTTCGCGCCGTTCTGATGGCGCCAGAAAATCGCGGATATCGTCCGTCGAACGTTCTTCGGCGGGGTCTTCCCCTTCGGGCGGACTTCCTCGATCAAAGGCTCCCAGACGGACCATGCGGTATCAGAAAAGACAGACTGCATCATGCTCATCATAAACAGCCATGCAGTCCGTTCTGTCATTCAAGGTCTGACACGCCCTGGTAATCGAACGGTGTTGCCCGCCATGTCGTCCCATAATGATTGCAGCATGACCGGTAATGCAGGGCAATGACGGTTTCTGCCGTTTTGTGCTGATGCGCGACCCTTTTTCGATCCGCATGCATCGCGCTCCGACACAGCCGGTGCGCAGGAAGGGGAACGGCGCGCAGATTGCGGCTTAACCGCTTATCACACGCAGGTTTCGGCTGTATCGTGCCCGGACTTTTTCATATTCCATCGGCAGGACAGGGAAAACACGATGAAGCCGCGAATTCTGGTTGTCGGGGCAGGGGCCGTCGGGGGGTATTTTGGCGCGCGGCTGGCTGCGGCAGGGCATGATGTGACCTTTCTGGTCCGACCCGGCAGGCTGCGGCAGATCCGCGCCGATGGACTGCATCTTGTCAGCGCGGCGGGGGATGCCAGCATCAGTCCCCAGATGATTACGGCGGATGAGATCACCCATCCGTACGATATCGTGCTGCTGAGCGTGAAAGCCTATTCTCTGGCGCAGGCCATGGATGATTTCAGCGCTGCCGTTGGGGTTGAGACCTGCATCGTCCCGCTGCTCAATGGCATGCGTCACCTTGATGTGCTGGCGGAGTGCTTCGGGGCGGACGTCGTTCTTGGGGGCACATGTTTCATTGTCAGTACTCTGGACGCGGACGGACGGATCGTGCAGACCGGACCGCAGCCGCGCCTGTCCTATGGTGAACGCTCCGGGGTGGATACGCCCCGTGTCCACGCCATCAGCGCTGCCCTGTCGGCCCCCGGTTTCGATACGGTGCTGTCACCCCATATCATGCAGGATATGTGGGACAAATGGGTGCTGCTCGCATCCCTTGGCACCCTGTGCTGCCTTATGCGCGGGACGGTAGGCGATGTGGCGCGCCAGCCTTACGGGCAGGATTTTGCCCGTGCGACCGTTGCGGAATGTGTGGCGGTGGCGGGTGCATCGGGCCATCCGCCTGCCGATGGGGTGGTGGAGCGTACCATCCGCATGCTGACTGCCGAAAGCTCGACCCTCACCTCCTCCATGTTTCGGGACCTGTCGCAGGGCGCAGCGATCGAGGCAGGGCAGATCATCGGTGATCTTGTGGCAAGGGCGCGCAGTCACGCGGTGGCAACGCCCATTCTTGATCTCGTTGACCTCAATCTGCGTGTCTATGAGGGGCACAGGGCGGATAAAGGCCGGTAGAAGCCGCCTACCGACCGGCGCGTGCGTAAAATGTGTTGAGCAGGGCCGCCAGCGGCGCGGTCTGCCGTTCCGGTTGGGTGGCCATGCGTTGCGCTTCCATGCAGGTCCGGCGTGTGGATTGGGGGCGAAGGCCCAGTTCTTCGCGCATGCGGGCCAGTGCCCTGTCCAGTCGCGCGCGCAGATCGTCCAGACTGCTCCGGTCCTGAAGGCTGGCGCGGGCGTTGGGGCCGCGCTGCTGCGCTGTGTTCATGGCGGCGGCAACCATGGCCACGATATTGAATTCGCTCAGGATGGTATTATCGGGCAGAAGGCCCGCGGCTTCCATATCCCCGTCATAGACAACCTGCGCCGCCGCGCGGCCGAATACCCATGCAATGGTGCTTTTTTCGTACAGGCTGGCCCGGTCAAGGAACATGATCGCCGCCATCATCCGTTCCGGGCTGGTATAGGCGTTCAGCGCATCGACAGCCTGCCGGGCCATGGCTTCACCATGTTCGGGCAGGATACCCATGGCCATTTCCTGCTGCCGGGCCATGATGGTCCGGGCCGCGTCCTGTTCATCGCGGGTAAACAGGCCGCCTTCATTGGCCCGCACCGCTGCAAGGGCGGGACGGTCCAGCATGGACATGAGACTGGTCCATTCCACATTGTCCAGACTGCGCACGGTAGCCAGACCGGCGGGGCCGTCAGGCGCGGTCCGGGCGGCGTCGATACTGGCGCGCGCCAGCACGGCGATTTCGTCAGGGGACAGGCCCGCAGACAGCGATGTCGCGGCCGGGTCCACCACGCCCGCGCCGAGGGCGGTCGTATCCATTCCCTCCAGAACCGGGAAGAACTGCGCGAAATAGGCGATTTCCGGCGCAACGACATCTTTTGTCATCTGTGCAAGCATGGCCGTGGCCTCGGCGGAGAGGGTAACGGTATCGCCCCCACCCACGCCGGATGATGGACCGAGCGATGATTGCGACCCCGCCGCCCTGATATTTTCAACCCCGCTTTCCCCAAGGGACAGGAAAGCAGGCGGCGACCCCGGTGTATTAATGGTCGTCATGACGCCGCTCCATCCTGTTGCAGGCCCGATCCGGCCCTTCCGTTCCGGTCATGGCGGAAGGGGGCGTGTGTCTTTCCATGCGCGGCGCGCCCTTCTGGTATGTTCGGGGAAAAGGGTTTTTTGATACCCTTCCGGTCGATGGCGCACTTGGCTCTTTCTGTCTGGCCGTCCATGCTGTAACCACGCGTTAATCATTATTAGAAATCAGTAAACTCAGTAAACAATGTACCCGTTCATTCACCCTGCAGCCTCTCTCCCCCCTTACGCCCCGGCGCGGGGAAAGGGCAAGGTTGCGACCGTCCATGATGGCCCCGCTGTCTGTCATGGTCGTATGGCCGGCAGGGAATGGCGGGGCCGGTCGATGAATGCGCCGGGACGGACTGCGACCGTAACCCGGCATCATGACAGGGCCGGATGATGCAGCCTGTCATGCTTGACAGCCGGAACGCCCCGAATGCCCAACCCCGGCGAAAGGTTACGGATCTGCTGCTGCCGGTCCTGCTTGCGGTCGGGTCGCTTGTGGTCATTCTCGGTATTCATCTGTTCCCTCCCGATCAGGGACCGCTGGCGCTGGTTTTCCCGCCATGGTGGGACGGGCAGCATGCGCGGCAGGCTGCCGGTTCGGTCGGGCGCGTGATTGGTACCGGTGCTGTGGCCAGCATCGTCATAATTGAACCGCGCGGGAATATGGCGCGGGGGGATGCCATAAAATCCGGGGCGATCCTTGTCCTTAACCCACAGGCTATGACGGGCTGCCACGCATCCCGGCAGATGGAGATGTAATCAAGATGGTCGATGCTCTGGGAAAACTTCGCGCGACAGTCAGTCAGGGCCTGATCTGCGGGTTCTGGCTGCATGTGGGTCTTGTGGCGGCATGCGCCCATATTGCGGGCAATGACTGGGTTGCGCCCACGCTTGCGGCGGTCGGGCTGGCGGTGATTGAAACGCTGGTATGGTGGATGGCGCCACAGGCCAAGACAACGCGCCTGACCATTGGCGTGGGCGTCAGCGCACTGGTTTCGATCATTCTGGCGGCGTGCCGTGGGTCGTATATGCAGATTGACGTGCATATGTACTATTTCGCGGCGCTTGCCATGCTTGCGACCTATTGTGACGGCGATGTTATTCTGGTCGGCGCGGCCACTACGGCAGTGCATCATCTGGTCATGAATTTCCTTATGCCGAAACTGGTGTTTGAGGACGGCGCGGATTTCTACCGTGTTATGGTGCATGCGGCCATCGTGGTGGTGGAAGCGGGCGCGCTGTACTGGATGGCGCAGCAGATCGAGCATCTTTTTGCCGTATCGAATACCGCGCTGGCGGAAGCAAAGCAGAATGCCGAACAGGCGGAAGCCGCATCGCACGAGGTGGAACACCAGCGCAGCCTTGCGGAAGCCGAACATCGCCGGACCGAGGTGGAACGCATGGAAACCGCCGCCCGTCAGGCAACCGTGGTGGACGGGCTTGCCACCGGTCTGGGCCATCTGGCGCAGGGGAACCTGACCTTCACCCTGACGGAAAAGTTCGCGCCTGAATACGAACGCCTGCGCACCGATTTTAACGAAACGGTCGTGCGGCTGCGCGGTGTCATTGAGGCCGTGGTGGCCAATACCATCGGGATCAGGAACGGTACGAGCGAGATCAGCAAGGCATCCGACGATCTGGCCCAGCGCACGGCGATACAGGCCAAGAACCTGGAGGAGACCGCATCCGCGCTGAACCATATTACCGCAACGGTGCAGAAATCCGCTGAAGGGGCGATCCACGCGCAGGAAGTGGTGGCCAGCGCCAATAACGATGCGCAGCAGAGCACCGTCATCGTGCGTCAGGCCGTAGGCGCGATGGATGGCATCGCCACATCAGCGGGGCAGATCGCCCAGATCATTGCGGTGATTGATGAAATCGCCTTCCAGACCAACCTGCTGGCCCTCAATGCCGGTGTCGAGGCCGCGCGGGCGGGGGATGCGGGACGCGGGTTTGCCGTGGTCGCATCCGAAGTGCGTAATCTGGCCCATCGTTCAGCCGAGGCCGCGAAGGAGATCAAGACCCTTATCTCCACATCCAGCCGACAGGTTGATTCCGGCGTGAAGCTGGTGTCGGAAGCGGGCAGCGCGCTGGACCGTATCGTGAAGCTGGTGGCCGAGATCAACGAGATCATGGATGAAAGCACGCACCGGGCAAAGGAACAGGCGGGCGGTCTGGCCAACGTCAATTCCACCATATCGCAGATGGATCAGGTGACGCAGCAGAATGCCGCAATGGTGGAACAGTCAACCGCGGCCAGCCGTTCGCTGCTGGATGAAGCCACGCGCCTGTCTGATCTTGTCAGCCAGTTTCAGCTCACATCGGAAAGCCGGGATGTGGAAGAACGGGCGCGCCTGCTGACCTGACGCCAGCCGGGAGCTGCGAACAGCGAAAACCTGCCCAGGACACTTCCCGCCCATTGTGGAAAAGCTTCGGAAAACGCCGCCTTTTTGAAAAAGGCGGCACCCGGAAACTTTTTCAGCCCATCACTGTCAAACACTCCTGACCGGCGGAATGTCTACTGCCCGTCCACCGTTGTATGACTGCCCCATGCCGGACGGGAGTCCGCCGGTGGGAATCCCGGTTTTCCATCCACTATGGTCTGGCTGCCGGGGCCATAGGTACGTGGCCCGTAAGGGGGATACCCGCCATTCATGCCACCCCAGCCATAGGGCATGTAGCCGCCGAACATGTACGGCATCATCCCCCCGCCATATCCACCCTGTCCCCCGGCCATCGCAGGCGGCCCGTACGCGCCGTAGGGACTGTACCCGGTGGACGGCATCTGCGCGGAACCCGCGCCACCGCCCGTCATGCCAAACGTGCCTGTGGCCATGCCGCCATTCACGCCGAAAGACTGCGCCCGGCCCATCAGGGGAATGATGACAAGGGCAAGGGTAATCGCTGCGAGTTTTCGGGTCATCCTGCGTCTCCAGTCGCGTTCTGCAGTAAACCTTTACCGCAGGGCTGAACCAGTCTGCACGGATGATATTGGCAAGCGCCTGTCCCCCATGGACGGGAACCGGCCTGTTTTGCAGGAAACCGCCGGTCCCGGCAGGCAGGACTGCTGACGGGACAGACCTGCACTCCACTACCGTAATACCGGGGGGACGGCAGAAAGGCACCTGACCCCGGCACAGGCCGCCGCCCCTGCGTGGGGATCTGGCGGACAGGATGTCCGCTGTCTCTGCGGCGGCAGGATCATGTCAGCCGGGAATAAAGTGATCCCGATGAAAGCCGCCCGACCGGGCCGGGTCATGATGCCCGGTCCGTATCCCTGCTTTTAAGGTCGTGATGTCATGGAAAGAATGCGCGGCAATCCGGCTCCAGCCGCCATTATGTCAGGCGATGAAACCGGGTACGCGGTCCCTGTCAGGCCGCGCTTCTGGCCTTTGCGGGCGTGCGATGGCGCACCAGATGGCCGGTTACGGTCAGCACCACGCAGGTACAGATCCATGCCAGTATCTGGATGCCCGTGGGCCGGTCCGAATAACCGATCAGTGCCTTCGCCGCACGGCCCAGCATGCTGCCATCGGACAGCAGCCACGAAGAATCCCATATGTCATAGCCCAGTGCGGGCAGCAGGTCGTCATTGGCCAGAAGGGCTGCGGCCTGACTGGCCATGCCCGCGGCAAGGAACGTGACCAGCAGGCCGGTTACGGCAAACAGCCGGTTCAGGGGGATCACCACCAGCCCGCGATACAGTGCCCAGGACAGGGCCGCACCGGCAAACACGCCCAGTATGCCGCCAATCAGCATCGGCACCGGTCCCGTGCCACTGGAAATTGCGATACCATACAGGAACAGCACCACTTCCATGCCTTCACGCAGGACAGCCACGGCCACGACCACCGCCATGGCCAGCAGGGAGCGGTTGCCGCTGGCGACTTCGGCCCCGACCGCCTTCATGTCCCGTGCCATTTCGCGTCCATGCCGCGCCATCCACACGATATGCCAGCCCAGCATCACCACAGCGAGGCACAGGATGGTGGCGGAAAAAACATCCTGCCCGTTGCCGGACAGCGCCTGTGACAGCGCCCCGGCAAAGATCGCCACAATACCGGCCCCGGCAATGCCCGCGCCGATACCGCCCGCAACCCAGCGCCCGCGATGGGGAATGCCCTGCGTCGCCGCCAGCACGATCCCCACGATCAGCCCGGCTTCCATGACTTCACGGAAGACGATCAGAAGACTGCCCAGCATGTCAGGGGGTCTCCGTCACGGTAACGGTGCCGGTGGCGCTGTCGGGGTGGTAGTCATCAAAGAATTTGTAGGTGCCCGGATGAAGCGGTCCCGCATGAACCGAAATGGTGCCGCCTGCGACCACGATCTTTTCAAACTTCAGGTCGTAGCTTTCGAACTCATCCACTGTGTCATCATGGTTGGTCAGTTCGATCACGAAGCGCTGACCGGCAGGCACGGTGAAATGGTCCGGTGTGAAGTGATGGTCTTTCACTTCCAGTCGGACCGGGTCCATGGCGTGCGCCGTTGCGGTTGTGGCCACGATCATGGAGACGAGGGCTGTTAGGGCAAGTGCAGGTCGCATGGTTCGTCCATCGGATTACAGTCATCCAAGTAGTGAGACTGGTTCGCAATGTCAAATATGGGAAGATTTAAAGGCGTTTGACCGCATCGTCCTTTCGCCCCGGCTTGATGCCTCCATCCGGAACGCCTCCCTGTCGCAAAACAACGATATATAATCGTGAATAACGGATAACCACTCATAACGCGCGAATCGGTATGTTTATTGATAAATATACCGAAACGGAAATGTATGAACTGTTCCGGATTTCGTTCTGAACCGATTACCACGATATGAAATGTGCAAATTAAAGGCGCACATTGGCGTTATAAAAAACTAAATAAACTAGTGGAATACGGAATGGAAAATATATCCATATATCAGCTACATATATGAATTAAGCACCGAAAAATGCGATGGAAGGCAATCGAATTTATATCCCTGTGCACCCCAGGATGGCGATATAAACGACAAAACCCGTTAATTTATAATTGACTCGGATATAACGGTTGTTAATGTGATTGAAGGATAAACAACACAATAAAATAGTTAAATAGAAATACGGCAGGGTTGTCATGACTGATCCGCTACGTCCTTCACACGGTTTCTCTCCCCGGATTGAGGCGCTTGCCCAGACGCTGCGACCGATCTTCGCGCGCATCGCCAGTGAGTCCATCAACCGTGAACACGAGCGGGTTCTGGCCCATGATGCTGTCCGGTGTCTGCTCGATGCCGGTTTTGGCGCGCTGCGGGTGCCGGTGCGCTACGGCGGCAGCGGGGCAAGCCTGCCGGAAACTTTCCGGCTGCTGGAAGAACTGGCCGAAGCTGATTCAAACCTGCCCCAGATTTTCCGCGCCCATTTCGCCTTTGTCGAAGGGCAGTTGCACCGGGGCGACAGCCCGCAGGCCGTGCGGTGGCTGGAACAGGTGGCTCGTGGCGCACTTTTTGGCGCGGCCATGGCCGAACTGACGGACAGTACCGGCACCACCACAACGCTGCGGCCCCACCCGGATGCGTCGAAAGCGTCATGGATACTGGACGGGACGAAATATTATTCCACCGGCACGCTGTACGCATCGTGGATCGTAGCGGTCGCAACCGATGGGGCGGACCGCATCCATGTCGCCGTGCCCGTAACCGCGCATGGCGTCACCCGCGTGGATGACTGGGACGGTTTTGGACAGAGACTGACAGGCAGCGGTACGACCCGTTTTGAAAACGTGATCGTGCCCGATGAAAACGTCCTCAGCCGCGTGCCGATCGACGCTTTTCCCACCAATGAATACCTGACCACCTATTACCAGCTTTTCCATCTGGCGACGCTGGCGGGGATCGGGCGGGCGATCCTGCGCGATGCGGTGGCGTTTGTCCGGCCCCGTACCCGCACCTTCGGCGTGCCCGGTCAGGTCGCGCAGCGTCATGACCCGCTGGTGCAGGGTGTGGTGGGACGCCTGTCCGCCCTGTCATTTTCCGCCGATACACTGGTGGAAAAGGTCGCATGGGCGCTGGAGGACACATCCGCCCAGTGGGCTGCCGGTGTCGATGGCGGCCCTGCCTTTGAGGTGGCGCAGGTGCAGGCCTATCAGGCCCAGCAGATCGTGGCGGGGCAGGTGCTTGAAGCGGCCAACCTGCTATTTGAAGTGGGCGGCGCATCGGCCACCAGCGAAGCCCGGCGATTGGACCGGCACTGGCGCAATGCGCGCACGCTCGCATCCCACAATCCCCTTATCCAGCGTCAGCGTGAACTGGGTGACTTCGCCCTGAACGGCACGGCATTCGGTTCGCGGTGGCGCGAACGCACCGATGTCGCGCGCGAAGGCGCCACCAACGCCACCCGACGGGAGCAGGCAGCATGACCACCACGCCCAAACAACTGCACGTCAACCTGTTTGAAATGGCCTGCGTCAGCCACATCGTGCACGGGATGTGGCGGGCGCCCGGCAACAGCCGCCACCGCTACGGGGAACTGTCCTACTGGCTGGAAGTCGCCAGACTGGCGGAAGAAGGGCTGTTTGACGCGGTATTCCTTGCGGATGTGATCGGCACCTATGACCGGTTTGGCGATGGTACGGCGGCGGCCCTGCGGGAAGGACTGCAGATCCCCAACCTCGACCCGCTGATGCTGGTGCCCGCCATGGCGGCCGTGACGCAAAATCTTGGTTTCGGGGTGACTTTCTCCACCACGTACGAACCACCATTCGCCTTTGCCCGCCGCATGGCGACGCTGGACCTGCTGACCCAGGGGCGGGTGGGGTGGAATATCGTCACGTCCTACCTGCCCAGTGCCGCGCGCAATTTCGGGCTGGAAGATGAAATCCCCCATGACCAGCGTTACGCGATAGCCGATGAATATATCGACGTGCTGTACAAGCTGTGGGAAGGAAGCTGGGATGACGACGCCGTTGTCAACAACGCGGCCGCAGGCGTCTTCACCAATCCCGACGCCGTAAGACCGATCAACCATGACGGGCGGCATTTCCGCGTGGCGGGGCCGCATCTTGTCGCACCGGGGCGGCAGCGTACGCCCGTGCTGTTTCAGGCGACCGGCTCCCCCGCCGGGCTGGAGTTCGCGGCGCGCCATGCGGAAGTGGTGTTTATCGGCGGCAATACGATACAGGCGGTGCGCGACAACATTGCCCGCACACGCGAACGCGCGCGCGCCCATGGCCGCAATGGCGACGACATCCGCTTTATCGTCATGGCCGGGATCATTGCCGATACGACGCAGGAACTGGCGGAAAAGAAGCTGGAGAAATACCGCCAGTATTACAGCGTGGAAGGTGCACTGGTCCATGCGCAGGCGGAAATAGACCTGCGGCGTCATGACCCCGATGCGCGCATCGGCGATGTGCTGAAACGTGAAGGCGTGCCGTTTGGCAATATGGGGCGGCGTTTCCATCCCGACCAGACGGTTGGCAGCGCCCTGCGCCAGATCGCATCGTTTGATGAAGGGCGCTTTTTCGTGGTGGGCACGCCCGGACGTATCGCTGATGAAATCGAACGCTGGCTGGATATCGACGGCATCGACGGCATCAACCTGCGCCAGTACCACACATTCGAAACCGCCCGCGATTTCATTGATCTGGTCGTGCCCGAACTCCAGCGGCGCGGGCGCTACCGCACGGCCTATGCGCCGGGTGAAACCCTGCGTGAACGCCTGTTCGAGCCGGGGCGCGCCCATCTGCCCGAACGGCATTTCGGCAGTCGCTACCGTAACCCGGCAGCCCTTCACGCCCCGGCCGAGCCGCTTTTTCCTACCGAAACATTTTCCAAGGCCTCGTAATCATGTCCTACGAAATTCCCGAAAAGATCAACGCCTTGTGGTTCCTGCCCACCCATGGCGACAGCCGCTACCTTGGCACGCAGAAGGGGGGGCGCCCGGTTGACCTGCCCTATCTGCAACAGGTGGCGAAGGCGGCGGACACGCTGGGTTATTACGGCGTCCTGATCCCCACGGGCCGCAGTTGCGAGGATAGCTGGATTGTCGCATCCGCCCTGGCGCCGGTAACCGAACGCCTGCGTTACCTGATCGCGCTGCGTCCGGGCCTGCTTTCCCCCACGCTTGCCGCGCGCATGACCGCGACGCTGGACCGTTTTTCCAACGGGCGGCTGCTGATCAATATCGTAACCGGGGGCGACCCGGCGGAAAACGCCGGTGATGGCCTGTTTGCCGATCATGCCACGCGGTACGAAATTACCGATGAATTCCTTGATATCTACCGTGCCCTGCTGCGCGGGGAGGATGTCAATTTTGAAGGCCGGCACTTCACCATCAAGGACGGGCGGCTGCTGTTCCCCGCTTTCCAGAAGGATGGCCCGCCGCTGTTCTTCGGCGGGTCGTCGGAAGCGGCGGTGCATGTTGCGGCGAAGTCGGTCGACAAATACCTGACATGGGGCGAACCGCCCGCGCTTGTGGCTGAAAAGATCAGCCATGTGCGTAAACTGGCCCGTGAACAGGGGCGCAAGGTTTCATTCGGCATCCGCCTGCATGTGATCGTGCGCGAAACGCAGGAAGAGGCATGGCATGACGCGGACCGCCTGATCCAGCATCTGGATGACGCCACGATTGCAAAGGCCCAGCAGGTTTTCGCCCGCATGGATTCCGTGGGCCAGTCGCGCATGAGCGCGCTGCATGGCGGCCGGCGCGACAGGCTGGAAATCAGTCCCAACCTGTGGGCGGGCGTCGGCCTGGTCCGTGGCGGGGCGGGTACGGCGCTGGTCGGTGATGCGGAAACGGTGCAGGAGCGCATAGACGAATATCGCCGCCTGGGTATCGATACCTTCATATTCTCCGGCTATCCGCATCTGGAAGAAGCCTACCGGTTCGGTGAACTGGTGCTGCCCCACCTGCCCACCGCGCATCCGGTGCGTGGCGTCGCATCGCTGAACAACATGGGGCCGTTTGGCGAGACCATCGCAGGCGATCACCGCCCGACCCGCGCGGCCTGATCGTGGGGGTGTCCGCCATGCCGGTTTTTTCTTCCATACCGCATATCGCCATTATCGGTGGCGGGTTCAGCGGCGCGGCGCTGGCGTGGCACCTTGCACGCGGCGCCAGCGGCCCGCAGCGTATTACCGTGTTTGAACCGCGCCCCTTCCTTGGGGCGGGTCTGGCCTATGGCGCGACCGACCCGCAGCACCGGGTCAACGTGCCCGCTACGCGCATGAGCATCGATACCGCCAACCCGGATGATTTCGCCAACTGGATCAGGCAGACCGGTGCGCTGGCGGATGACCCGGACGCCATCCGGCCCGATGGCAGTCATTTTCCCGCCCGTTCCGTATTCGGCCGCTACATGGCCGACCGTCTGGCCCCGCTGCTGCATGGCGGGGTAGTCACGCATCTGCGCCGCCGGGTGGTGTCGGTCCACCGGGGGCGGGGGGATGGATGGGTGCTGACCGATGCGCGCGGCCAGTCCACGACCGCCGATATCGTGGTCATCGCCACCAGCCATCCGGCCCCGCAGGCCCCTGCCGTGCTGCGTGACCTGCCGCCCGGCGGGGATGGCGCCCCCAGGCTCATCACCAATCCATGGGACGGCACGGCGCTGCATGGGATAGGGGAGGCGGACCGTGTCCTGATCATCGGGACCGGCCTGAGCATGGCGGATGTGGTCGCAACCCTGACCGATCGGGGGCATCATGGCCCCATCACCGCCATTTCCCGCCGGGGTCAACGCCCGCGCGGGCATCATGATGGCGCGGTGACGCCAACCGGGCAGTTTGCATCGCCCCCGTCGCGTACGGCGCGACACCTGCTGCGCACAATACGTCATGCCGTGGCGGATGCCGCCGGTCAGCCATGGCAGGCGGTGTTTGACCGCATCCGCGAACAGGGGCCTGATATCTGGGCCGCCCTGCCGGTTGTCGAACGCAGGCGGCTGATCCGGCACCTGCGTCCGTTCTGGGATACGCACCGCTTCCGCATCGCGCCGCAGGCCGATGACATCCTGCGCCAGCGCGAACGTGACGGCACGCTGGAGATCCGCGCGGGCCGCGTGGTGGAGGTGGACAGTCGGCGCGGCGCGTTTGTGACAACCATCCGCCATGGCGCGAACCCGGCGCGGCAGGGGACGTATGACGCCATCATCACCACAACCGGCCCCGCGCACGACGCCATCCTGAAGACCGTGCCGTTCCTGTCGGAACTGGCCGCCGCCGGGTGGGTGGAAATGGATGCGACGGGGCTTGGCCTGCATGTGGATGCGCTGGGCCGCGCCTGTGTCGGGACGGCGCATGCGGGCAACCTGTTTGTCGCCGGGCCGCTGGCGCGTGGGCGCTTTGGTGAACTCATGGGTCTGCCCGAAGTCACCCGCTATGCCGAAAAGCTGGCGATAACCCTGTCCGCCCTGACCACGCTGCACGCTACGGGCCATCATTCCCACAAGGAACAGGTGACGACATGACAGAACAGACCACGTCCGATCGTCCCATTGTGCGGGACGCGGACGATATTTCCGCCATCATCAATGCCGGTCCGCGCGCGGGAAGCCATGCCCGCATTGTCGTAGCACTTGCGCTGGGTGGCGTGTTTCTTGATGCCTATGACCTGACGACCCTGTCATGGGGCATATCGGACGTGCAGGCCCATTTCGGGCTGTCGGCATTCCAGACCGGCCTTGTCGCCGCCGCCCTGAATGCAGGAACGATCATCGGCAGTCTGGCGGGCGGGTGGCTGACGGACCGCATCGGGCGGTACGCCGTATTCATGGCGGATATGGTGTGCTTCGTCATTGCCGCACTGGTCGCGGGGTTCGCGCCAAGCGTGGGTATCCTGATCGCGGCGCGGTTCGCCATGGGGTTCGGGGTGGGGATGGACCTGCCGGTGGCCATGGCGTTCCTGTCGGAATTCTCGCGCCTTGAGGGGCGGGGCAGCAAGGCCGCCCGGGCAGCGGCATGGTGCCCGACATGGTATGCCGCGTCATCCCTGTGCTTCGTGCTGGTATTTGTGCTCGCGCATGTGCTGCCGGCGGGGCACCCCGACTGGCTGTGGCGGGCATCGCTGGCTTTTGGCGCGGTACCGGCCATCATCATCATCATGGTGCGCGGGCGCTACATGAATGAATCCCCCGTCTGGATCGCCCGGCGTGGCGATCTGGCGCGGGCGGCGGAAATCGTGCGCCGGTCTTATGGCGTCGATCCCATCGTGCGTCCGACCGCGACACATGCGCCCGTTATCGTCCATCCCGATCCGCTGCAACTGCTGCGGCCGCCGCTGTTGCAGCGCGGACTGCTGATTTGCGGCATGACACTGGTCAGCGCGCTTTCCTACAGCGCCATCATATTCGGCCTGCCCGGACTGCTGACAACCATCGTGCATGCCAGCGCGGGACAGGTGCTGGTCATTTCCATCGTCCTCAACCTTGCCGTGGCGTTTCCCGGCGGCCTGCTGGGCGTGCGGCTGACCCGCAGCTTCCATTCCCGTCCCATCGTGCTGGCGGGTTACGCGGTGCAGATTGCGGGTATCGCCGCGCTTGCGCTGACCGGCACGCCACACGGGACGCCGGGCGTCATTGTCGCCCTTGGCGGGTTTGCCGCCTTCCTGTTCGCGCAGGGGTTCGGGCCGGGGTGCCAGCTCATGGCCTATCCCACCCTTAGCTACCCCACGGAACTGCGCGGGATGGGGATTGGTCTGGCGCGGCTGGTTTCGGGCATGGGGGGCACGCTGGCGCTGCTGTTCCTGCCGTGGCTGAACGCACATCTTGGCCCGCGTCTGTTCTGGCTGGTGCTGCTGGCCCCGGTGGCCGGGATCACCATGTCCTTCCTCTCCCGGTGGGATGTATTTGGCTACGACCCCGATATGGACCCCGCCCTGCGGCGGCACCGGGCCGCTGTCCCCGCGCGGGCGTCCTATGTCGTCGCCACCCCTGAAATGCTGGTTTCTTCTGAAAGTGGGAGTTGATCCTTCATGACAAATGTAATCACGCCGTTTGGCTATACCGCCCTGGAAGAGGACGCGGTGCCGGTCGCGGATTTCCGCAACGGCATGGCGGCGCTGGCCAGTGCGGTGACGATCGTGACGACCGATGGTCCGCAGGGACCGCACGGATTTACCGCATCCGCCGTGTGCAGCGTATCCGATACGCCGCCGACCCTGCTGGTGTGCATAAACCGCTCCACCAGCGCGCATCCGCATGTGCTGGAACATGGGGTGCTGGCCATCAATGTCCTGCATGGCGGGCAGCAGCCGCTGTCGGATATTTTCAGCAGCCGTTCACGCCCCATGGCCGAACGCTTTGCCGCCGCACGATGGCACAGGGGCCGGACGGGCGCGCCGCTCCTTGACGGGGCGCTGGTGAACTTTGACTGCCGTGTCAGGGAAATCCGCGATGTTGGCACCCATACGGTGGTCATTGCCCATGTGGTGGATGTCATCACCGGTGAAAATGATGGCCAGCCGGGCCTTGTCTGGTTCAACCGGCAGTACAGCCATGCGGTCACCCGATGAAGAACGGGCGGTCGTATTCAGTCATTCATGAATGGAACAGTGGAATGTGTAGAACCGAGGCATGCGTACAATGATTACGAAGAAAAACAAAGAAAACAATCAATACAGATACAGTTATGGAACAGCCCCCTATGCCCCGGATACCCGTAACCACCATACGTAACCGATATTCCACCAGTTCGCGCATCCTGTCCCGTCACACCACGCTGGTTGTCAGTTCCTGCTGGATAGGGTTCGCCCCCCATGCGTTTGCGGCTGAAAAACCACTTTCCCCCCGTACCGGGCATGCTGCCGCCACGCAGCACGCAAAACCCGCGGCGGCGTCCACATCGTCCACTGCCACCGCGCCCACGCCGCCGCGACCGGAACTGATTTCCGTCTCCCGCCACCGCGCAACGCCCGTCAGCCGGGCGGAGACAAGGCTGGCCTCCATCCCCGGCGCCACCAGCGTGATTGACGCGCAGAAAGTACTCAAGGGCCGTAATTTCACCAGCGCCGACGCCCTTGCGTTCCAGCCCGGCGTTTTTGCGCAGTCATCGGGCGGGGGCGATGGCATCCGCCTGTCCGTCCGTGGGTCCGGCATTGCCACCGGCACCAATTATTTCCGTTCCGGCATGCTGATGATGTTTGACGGACTGCCGGTTACGACACCGGCGGGCACGCCCTATGAACTGTTTGAACCGCTGGGCCTGCGCTATACCGAGGTGCTGCGCGGGGCCAACGCGTTCGATTATGGGGGAATGCAGCTTGGCGGCGGGATCAATTATGTCAGCCAGACCGGATATGACGCGCAGCGGTACCAGGCACGGGTGGAAGCGGGCAGCTTTGGCTATGTCAAGGAACAGCTCAGTTCCGGCGGGGTCTTTGGCAAATTTGATTATTACCTTAGCGCCACCAATTCCTATCGTGGCGGGTATCAGGACAATACCAAGGCGACCAGCTTCGGGCTTAACGCCAATTTCGGCTACCGATTCAACGATCGCGTCTCGACGCGGGCCTTCTTTCGCTACCGGCAGACCGATAACGGCTATCCCGGTTATCTGACGCGCGACCAGATCCTGTCCGATCCCAAGCAGGCGCAGTCCCCCTATTATTCA
Organism: Komagataeibacter saccharivorans; assembly: GCF_004348195.1. Classification (NCBI taxonomy): domain Bacteria; kingdom Pseudomonadati; phylum Pseudomonadota; class Alphaproteobacteria; order Acetobacterales; family Acetobacteraceae; genus Komagataeibacter; species Komagataeibacter saccharivorans. The sequence goes on from NZ_CP036405.1 coordinate 200,698, forward strand.
TGGGGATCACACCGTATCCAGCCGGGAACCAAGTATTACGGGTCCATGACGACCATCCGTATCGACGATCACTCGAAGATCGAGTTCGGCGGCAATTATCAGGATGCGCCAATCGACATCCAGAATACCGCATCATCGCAGATATGGGGCTACAAGACGATCGCGGGCGTGCTGAATTACGACCGCCATGATGTGCTGCGTGGCCATAAAAGCGATACGCAGGTCGGTATCCTGAGCTATAGCGATATCGAGGCATGGCAGCGCAACCGCATCCGCGTCAGTAGCGTATTTGGCGGGGTGGCGGATGGCACGTTGCTGCGTAACGTGAAATATGGCGGCACGGAAAACTATTTCCATCTGCGCAACAATACCGAGGTCGTGCATAACCTGTGGCTGACGGCGGCGGGGGCGCTGGCGTTCATCAAGCGTACGTCCGACGTCACCTATCCCAACCGGAGCGACCTGCACACGGCATCGGTCAACTTCGTGCCGCGTGGCGGCTTTCGCTACATACCCGACCCGCATATCGAGATTTATGGCAACGTCAGCCGTAGTATCCAGCCCCCCAATGACTGGAACTACAACTATGCCGGGAATTACTATAATGCCGCCAGTTATCCGTTACAGGCGACGGCGGGGGAAAACTCCACATCGGGCAGGCTGCGCAACCAGACCGCAACCACGTTCGAGATCGGCACGACCGGCCATTACTTCCACAATAAATGGAGCCTGACATACTATCATTCATCCGTGCATAACGAACTGCTTACGATCACTACGCCCGCATCCCTTGCGGCGGGCACGTCGATTTATGGCAACGCATCCCCCACAACCCATCAGGGTGTCGAGGTTTCGCTGGAAACCGAACTGCTGAAATGGGCGGGCAATACGCTGTCACTCCGGCAGGCCTATACGTATCAGGATTTCCGCTACAGACATGACGCGGTTTTCGGCAACAATCACCTGCCGGGTATTCCTGAGCATTTCTATCAGGGTGAAGTGCATCTGGACATGCGCAACGGGTTTTACGCAGGCTTCAGCGCGCAGGTTTCATCCAAGGTGGGCGCGTCCTATGACATGACGTATTTCGCACCCTCCTATCATATCTATAACGCCAATATCGGGTATTCATGGCCGCATAAACACCGTGAAGTCTTCATAAGCTTCAATAACCTTGCCAATACCCATTATGCGGCCATTGTGGTGCCGGGGTATCAGGCGGCGGGCAAGCAACTGGCGGTCATGCAGCCGGGTGACGGGTTTGGCGTGTTTGTGGGGGCATCAATCGGGTTCAACTGAACCGTCCTGATGGCGAAAAGGAGGATATGGCCGGATGCAGCGCAGACCGGCCATGTTCGCGGGGTTACTGGTCCAGGCTGGCTACGGCGGTGGCGAAACTCGGTGCCAGCGGGAGGAGCGGCGTAAGCGTCGCCTGCCAGGCATGGTACAGATCCGCCTTGCCTGCATAGACAACTTCGGACGGGTGGTTATCGCGGTCCAGTTCCTGAATCCAGCCACCGCGCCTGCGGTCGATCATGTACAGGTCGATATAATCCCATATCGTGCGGTACCAGTGTTCATATTCCCTGTGGCCGGTCCGCTTGAGCAGGGCAGCGGCGGATGTCATGGCTTCCGCCTGACACCAGTGGGGGCGGTTATGCACCACCGGTTCAAGGTTCCAGTCCACGGTATACAGCAGGCCCGGCTGGCCATCGCGCGCCCAGCCTGCCGCCATGCCCCGCTGGAACAGGCCGGTCGCATCATCCAGAAGCCATGCAGGCGCGCGACCGCTTTCGCGCAGGAGGGCGGCCTCCAGTTTCAGGAGCAGGTGTGACCATTCCACGAAATGCCCCGGCGTCATGCCGAAGGGACGCAGGTCATCCGTGGGTTTGTCGCGGTTGAAATCCTTCAGCAGCGTCCAGTTGCGGTCAAAATGTTCAGCCACGTCGTAATTGTTGCGCCGGGCAAGGTCGTGGATGATCCGCTCCACAATCCTCAGCGCGCGCTGTCGCCAGACCGGCCTGCCAGTCACATCCGCCACTGCCATGCAGGTTTCCACTGCGTGCATGTTCGCGTTGGCGCCACGGTAATTTTCCTCATCCGACCAGTCGGCTGCGAAGCTTTCACGAAAAACGCCTTCTTCCTCGCTCCAGAAATGGTGTTCCCATACCGCCAGCGCCTCCTCCAGCAGGGGGCGTGCGCCATCCACGCCTGCTACCACCGCCGATGATGCCGCCAGGGCTACGAAGGCATGCAGGTAACACTGCTTGCGGCCCCCATCGGGTGGCACGCCATCGGCGGGCGGCCCGGTGAACCACCCGCCATGCCTTTCGTCGCGCAATGGCCCCAGCAGGGCCGCAATACCGTGGGTGGCCAGCGGGAAACATCCCGGCAGGCCGCGTCCCGCCGCCACCGCGTAGACATGGGTCATGCGCGCGGTCAGGATCGCGTCCGCCCCGGCATCGGCGGAAAGCCGCCCGTCGTCATCCAGCGGGGCGAAGCCGTCGGGCACGCGGGCAGGTTTTGAAAAATCAAGCAGGCGCTGCCCCTGCGCATCAAGCCAGCGACGGTGGGCCGCCGCGCGAAGCCAGCTCGATGCAGGAAGCATGAGCGAGGGGAGCGCCTCAGCCATTGATGATCATGCCCCCGTTTACATGCACTGTCTGCCCCGTGACGTAAGATGAATCTTCCGCCGCCAGATAGACATAGGCCGGACCCATCTCGCTGGGCTGGCCGATGCGGCCCATGGGCGTGCTCTTGCCCATGTCGGCCACGGCCTGCGGATCGACCGGCCCCCAGCTTGCGGGCTGCAGCGGCGTCCAGATCGGGCCGGGGGCGACCGCGTTGACCCGGATGCCCTTTTCCGCAAGCTGGAGGGCAAGGGCGCGGGTGAAGCCCATCTCGGCGGCCTTGGTGGTGGTATAGGCGACCAGCGCCTTGTTGCCCGCGAAAGCATTGATCGACGATGTATTGATGATCGCGCTGCCCCTGTTCAGATGCGGCAGGGCGGCACGGGTAATGTAGAAATAGCCGTTGATGTTGACGTCCATGTGACGCTGCCATGCCTCATCGGAAATATCGGTCAGGTCCGTGCTGACATACTGCACGCCCGCATTGTTCACGACGATATCAAGCCCGCCAAAGACCTCGACCACATGGGCTACGGCGTCATTGCAGACCATGCTGTTGGCCACATCGCCTTCGATGGCGAGGGCCCTGACACCTTCGGCTTCCGCCAGGCGGATGGTCTCGCGCGCGTCCTCTTCCTCCTCAAGATAAAGGATGGCGACATCCGCTCCTTCCCGCGCGAAATGCAGGGCGACGGCGCGGCCTATGCCGCTGTCACCGCCGGTAATCAGCGCGCGGCGTCCCTTCAGCTTGTCGCTGCCGCGATAATCGGGGCGGATATGTTCAGCCCTGGGCTTGAGCAGGCGTTCGACGCCGGGCTGGTGGTCCTGGCTCTGGGGGGGAATGCTCTCGGTCATGGATTTTCCTTCAGCAGATGGCACAAGGGGCGGCGCGGGCCGTTATGGGGCCACTGCGTGCGCCCCCGTCTTCGTCAACCAAACGCCCCCGGCCGGAAGATGTTGCCGGTCGCATGGCTGGCCTGCGGCCTGTCCGCCTGATCAGGCGGTCCGGTGCGGGGTCATGAATTTCAGGATAGGAGCGCAGGCGTTAACAATCAGTGACCGGCCCCGCGACGGAGCGGACCACGTTTTTTCGCCCCGCAGGCAGGCGGAAAAACCAGATCGCCCGCCCCCGCCGTGCTGGCCCGGCAGATGGCACGGACAAAAGATATTCAGGGAACGCAGTCTTGATACCGGCGTTACACTATGGGCGACTGTATCCTGCCCCCGGCCCTGCCGGCGACCGATCCAGTCAGGCCCTTCGCATTATTTCCATATCCCGGATAGAGGAGAGTGGAGGATGGATACATCCTTCAAACCGGCCACGTCTGGCCAGTACGCGCCTTCCCGCGCCGTCGCTGCCGCGCGCCCCGTGGCGGGGAGGGCAGGAAAATTCCCGCCTGATGGTGATGGGCCGGATGAATACACAACACAATCCATGACGCGGGAAGGCGACCATGCGGTGCCGCCCCTGTTGCGCCAGCGTGCCCACCATGCGTCCCAGCCACGGATGAGCCTGTTTCGCAGATAGGGGAACGCGGGTGTGGGTGTTCCGCCACGGATATAACTGGAGCAGAGCATGGACGGAAATCCCGCGTTACCCCATCAGGCCGATCGCGCGTTCCGGGCCATGCCCCGCTCGTGGCTCGAACGCCTGTCTGGTCAGCCTTCCCAGCTTACGTGGCAGGATGATTTCGCGCCGGTCAAAAGTGAAATTTTCGGCATGGAACGGCTGGAAGCCCATGCCAGAAGCCTTGCCGCCGCGCAGACCATAACGCCCCGCGCCCATATGCGGGGGCAGGGTCATTCACTGGCCCGCCGCCTTGCGGACAATGGCGCATTTCTGCGGGCCGCGGATGAAAGGATTGCCGAGGCCCTGCAGGCGGGCAAGCAGTTGACGCCCGCCGCACAATGGCTGGCGGATAACTACGCGCTGGTTGACATGCAGATCCGTGAAATCGCACTGGACCTGCCGCCGCGCTATTATGCCCGCCTGCCCAAGCTGGCCAGCGGTCCCTTTGCCGGACTGCCCCGTGTGTTTGGCGTGACATGGGCGCTGGTGGCCCATACGGACAGCAATATCCAGCCCGAAACCCTGTATAACTACCTGCTGGCGTATCAGGGCGTGACGCCACTGACGATTGGTGAACTCTGGGCGGTGCCGATCACGCTGCGGATCGTGCTGATTGAAAACCTGCGCCGCGTGGTCAGCGCGATCATGGCCAACAACGCCAGCAGGCGCGAAGCCGACATGCTGGCCGACAGTCTGGATGGCTATCGCAAGGATACGCCATCGGCGATGGCCGCCTTCCTCGCCACGGTTGACCCCGGCGTGCTGAACGGTGCCTTCATCGCCCAGCTTGCCCATCGTTCGCGCGGGCTGGACCCCGAAAAGGACCCCGCCCTTGTCTGGCTTGGCCAGCGGCTGGCGGACAGGGGCACCAGCATTGAAGATGCCGTGCGCGACGACCTGCAGGAACAGGGCACCTTCAACGCCACCATCCGCAACATCATCACCAGCCTGCGCCTGATCGCCGGTTTCGACTGGACCGAAGCCTTCGACCATGTCTGCCTGGTCAACAGGATCTTTGACAGCTACCCCAGCTTCACCCAGGCTGATTTCGCCAGCCGTGACCTGTACCGCAAGGCCATCGAGGATCTGGCCCGTGGCAGTGACCATAGCGAGATGGCGATAGCCGAACTGTCCGTCAGCATGGCCCGCCGGGCGGCAGCCGTGGACGGTCATGACCCGCGCCGGGCAGATCCCGGCTATTACCTTCTGCTTATGGCGGGGCGCAGGGAACTGGAAGCAGCAATTGGCTTCCGTCCGCCCCTGTCAAGCCAGATGGTGCGGCTGTTCTGCGCGCGTGGCATCGCGGCCTACAGCATTGTCGTGACCCTGCTGACGCTGCTTTTCCTTGCCGTGCCCCTGTGGCTGACATCGGATGGTGCAAGCGGCATGACGTGGCTGCTGGCAGTGCTCGCCTTCGTGCCGGTTTCGGAAGCTGCGGTGGCCTGTGTAAATCGACTGGCGCTGGAAGCAATCCACGCCACCGCCCTGCCGGGGCTGGAATTCCGTGATGGTGTTCCCGCCACCCTGCGCAGCATGGTCGTCGTACCCGCCCTTATGACCACGGAAGAAACGCTCACCGCCCTGCTGGCGCGGCTTGAGGTCCATTACCTCGCCACGCGCGATGACTCCGTTCACTTCGCCCTTCTGACCGACTGGACCGATTTCCACAGCCCCGATGCCCCCGATGACCAGCGCCTGCTGGACCTGGCGCTGGACAGGGTGGCCGGCCTTAATCGCAAATATGGGCCCGCACCCGGCGGGATGCGTTTTTACGTGCTGCACCGCAGGCGGACATGGAGCGAGAGTGAACAGGTCTGGATGGGCTGGGAGCGTAAACGCGGCAAGCTGCATGAACTCAACCGCCTGCTGCGTGGCGCGACGGATACCACCTACCTTGCGCCTGCCGCCCCGCTGCCCGCCAATGTCCGGTATATCATCACGCTGGATGCCGATACCCGCCTGCCGCTGGAAACGGTGTGCCGCCTGATCGGCAAGATGGCCCACCCGCTCAACGCTCCCGCCTTCGACCCCGTGGCGGGCCGTGTGCGTGAAGGCTACGCCATCTTGCAACCACGCGTCACGCCGTCCCTGCCGGTGGGGCACCACAGCACCCTGTTCCAGCGCATATTCGCCAGCGCCAGCGGCATTGACGCCTATTCCGCCGCCGTGTCCGACCTGTATCAGGACATGTTTGGCGAAGGGTCGTACGCGGGCAAGGGCATATACGACATTGATGCGTTCGAGGCGGCCCTTGCCGGGCGTGTGCCGGAATCCACCCTGCTGAGCCATGACCTGTTTGAAGGCATATTCGCCCGCGCCGGACTTGCGACGGATGTGGAGGTGGTGGAGGACTTCCCCACCGACTACCTTGTCGCGGCCCAGCGGATGCACCGCTGGACACGCGGTGACTGGCAGTTGCTGCCGTGGATCATGTCCGGCATCGCGCGGCGCAACGCGCCGGTGCGCGACCGGTTTTCGGGCATCGCGTTATGGAAGATGCTCGATAACCTGCGCCGCACGCTGGTTACGCCACTGGCGCTGGTGGCCCTTGTCGCAGGGTGGTTCCTGCCGCTGCACGCGGCGGTGGTGTGGACGGCGTTCGTGCTGCTGGGCATGGCCCTGCCTGCGTTCCTGCCGGTCCTGCCGGACATCATCCCGCGGCGGGAATGGATTACGCTGCGCGGCTATCTTAGCGTTATTGGCGCAAAAAGTGCTGAATCCGCCGTAATGACGTTCCTGAACGTCACCTTTCTGGCCCATCAGGCCTGTCTTATGGGGGATGCGATTTCGCGTACGCTGGTGCGTGTGTTCATTACGCGCCGCCATATGCTGCAATGGGTGCCCGCAGCCCAGATCGCGGGGCTGCTGCGGTCGGGTCTGGCGGGTTATTATGGCCGCATGTCCGTCGCCCCCCTGCTGGCGGGGGGGATTACGCTATGTGTGGCCATATGGGCGCCGTGGAGCCTGTTTCTGGCGGTGCCGGTGGCGGTTTTGTGGTGTTTTTCGCCCGCCGTGGCCATGTGGGCCAGCCGCACGCATGTCATCGCGGCCCGCTCGCGTCCGTCCCGCACCGATATCCGCACCCTGCGCATGACCGCGCGGCGGACGTGGCGCTTTTTTGAAACCTTCACCACCCCGGCGGACCATATGCTGCCGCCGGATAATTTTCAGGAAGATCCATCCCCCGTTCTGGCCCGCCGTACTTCCCCCACCAATATCGGCCTTTACCTGCTGTGTACCGCCAGCGCGCATGATTTTGGCTGGACCGGTCTGGCCGATACCGTCAGCCGGCTGGAAGCGACGTTCAGCACGCTGGAAACCATGCCGCGCTACCGGGGGCATTTCTACAACTGGTATGCAACCGACGATCTGCGCCCGCTGGAACCGATCTATGTTTCCAGCGTGGACAGCGGCAACATGGCGGGCCACCTGATCGCGCTGGCCAGTGCGTGTCAGGGCTGGCAGCATGCGGGGCCTGAAACCGATACGTGGCGCGAAGGGATTGCCGATGCGCTGAACATCGCCATTGCCGACCTGACATTCGATCGTGGCGTCCGGCAGAGCCACACGGCGGCGGAGCGGCAGTTGCTGCGCCTGCTGACAGGACTGAAAAACGCGGTCCTGTCCACCCCCGGCAAATCAACCGCCGAACTGGCGGTCCTGCACCGTCATGCCGCGGGGGCTGCGGAACATGTGGCGCGCATGCACCCCGATGTGGCCGCCGGGGGCACCGACCGTATTGCCGACCGCGTATTCTGGGTCACGGCCCCGCTGCGCGCACTGGAAAGCCATATGCGCGACCTTGATACGGACCTGCATGCCACGCTGGCCAGCAGGCTGGAAACCATCGCGCAGAAGGCCCGGACCATGGCGCAGGAGATGGATTTCCATTTCCTGTGCAATCCGTCGCGCAAGCTGCTGTCCATCGGATATCTGGTGGCCGAGGATACGCAGGACACCAACTGTTATGACCTGCTGGCGTCCGAAGCGCGTCTGGCGGTGTTCTTCGCCATCGCCAAGGGCGACATGCCCGCGCATGACTGGTTCCGGCTGGGCCGGTCGATTACGCCGGTGCGCAATGGCGCGGCGCTGGTTTCGTGGTCGGGGTCGATGTTCGAATACCTCATGCCCTCGCTCGTCATGCGCGCGCCGGTGGGCAGCCTGCTGGAACAGACCAACGGCCTGATCGTGCAGCGCCAGATCGCCTATGGCCAGACGCATGACATTCCATGGGGGGTTTCGGAATCCGCCTATAACGTGCGGGATCTGGACTATACGTACCAGTATTCCAATTTCGGCGTGCCAGGGCTGGGGTTCAAGCGCGGGCTGGGGCTGGACCGGGTGGTCGCCCCCTACGCCACCATGCTGGCGGCCATGGTTGACCCGCAGAAGGCGGTGGCCAATCTGTACGTGCTGGAAAAGACCGGGGCGCTGGGGCAGTACGGATTTTACGAATCACTCGACTTCACGCCCGATCGTGTTCCCGATCAGGGCAGGGTGGCAATCGTGCGCGCGTATATGGCGCATCATCAGGGCATGTCCATCCTTGCGGTGGCGGACGCCATCATGAATGGCGTCATGCGCACGCGCTTTCATTCCGACCCGGTCGTGGCGTCCGCCGAACTGCTGCTGCAGGAACGCGCCCCCCGTACCGGCGCGGTCGCCCGTCCGCTACCGTTCGAGGAGGATACGCATCCCACCGTCCATGCCGTCTCCACCCCGGCGGGGCGGTATCTGGAACGCGCCGATACGCCCCAGCCTGTCACCCATCTGCTGTCCAATGGCCGCTATACGGTCATGCTGACGGCGGCGGGATCGGGTTACAGCCGCTGGAACGGTCAGGCCATCACGCGCTGGCGCGAAGATACGACATGCGATGATTACGGGTCGTACCTGTACCTGAAAAACCGCAGGACGGGACAGGTCTGGTCGGCGGGCGTGCAGCCCTGTGGCCCGTCGCCCGAAGAATATGCCGTGGCCTTCCATGAAGACCGCGCCGAATTCGCCCGTCGTGACGGGACGCTTACGACGCGGCTGGAAGTCCTTGTCTCGGCCGAGAACGATGCCGAAGTCCGCCAGCTTTCCCTGTTCAACGCGGGTAGCGATCCGCTGGATATCGATGTGACATCCTATATGGAACTGGCGCTGCTGGCGCAGGCTGGCGATCTGGCCCATCCGGCCTTTACCAAGCTTTTCGTCCATACCGAATACCTGCATGCCGCGCGCGCCCTGATCGCCACCCGCCGCCGCCGCACACCGGACGAGGCGGAAATATGGGTCGCCCATCTGGTGGTATGCAGTACTGCCATAGAGGTGGAAACCGACCGCGCCTGCTTCCTTGGCCGCGAGCGCACGGTGCACCGGCCCGTGGCCGTGATGGGTGACGGGGCGCTGTCCGGTCATACGGGCAACGTGCTGGATCCGATCTTTTCCATCCGCGTTCCCCTTTCCATCCGTCCGGGCACCATGGGCCGCATCGCGTTCTGGACCATGGCCGCGCCATCGCGTGAAGCACTGCTGGACCTGATCGACACGCACCGCGACCATGCCGCATTCGAGCGTGTGCGCACCCTTGCCTGGACACAGGCGCAGGTGCAGTTGCGCCATCTGGACATCACACCCGCCACGGCGGATCTGTTCCAGCGCCTGGCGGGACATATCCTGTTTGCCGGGCCGGCGCTGCGGGCCAGTCCGCCCGCCATCGCAAAGGGGGCGGGGGCACAGCCGCTTCTGTGGGAACAGGGCATTTCGGGCGACCTGCCCATTCTTGTGCTGCGCATACGCGAGGCGTCGAATACCGCCATCGTGCGCCTGCTGCTGCTGGCGCATGAATATTTCCGTCTCAAGCAGGTGGCGGTGGATTTTGTCGTGCTGAACGAACATCCATCCTCCTACCTTCAGGAACTTCAGGCGGCACTGGACCAGCTTGTCCATTCCGTAACACAGAGCGGGGGGAATGCGGGCGCCGTGCGTGTGCTGCGTGCCGACCTGCTTACCCCCGCCATGCGTGACCTGATCCTGTCGGTCGCCCGCGTGGTGCTGGTGGCCGATCGGGGTCTGGCGGAACAGCTTGATTATGCAAGGGTTCCCGCAAGGCGTACGTTCCTGCCCACCCTCGCGCCCACGCCGTCGCCCGCTTCGGCTTTTGCCGCCCCGCCCGTGCCGGAACTTGAATTCTTCAACGGCCATGGCGGCTTTGCCCGCAATGGGCAGGAATACGTGATCGTGCTGGCGCCGGGACAGACCACACCTGCGCCGTGGATCAATGTCATCACCAACGACACCTTCGGTTTTCAGGTATCGGGGGAGGGGAGTGGCTATACATGGTCGGGCAGCAGCCGCGAACACCAGATCACGCCATGGTCCAACGATCCGGTCAGCAACCACGCGGGCGAGATTTTCTATATCCGCGATGAAAGCACCGGCATGCTGTGGTGCCCCGCCGCCGCCACCCGGCGCGACCGCGCGGCGACCTACGTTACCACGCATGGGCGCGGCTATACGCGGCAGGAACGCATTGCCCATGGGGTGGCCAGCACGCTGTTGCAGTACGTGCCCGTGGCGGACCCGGTCAAGATTACGCGCATCCAGTTGCGCAACCTGTCCGATCATTCCCGCACGCTGTCCATCACCGCCTATGTCGAATGGGTGCTGGGGCGGGCGCGCAGCACGTCGGCGGCCTTTGTTTCCACAGAACTGGATGAGGAGAGCGGCACACTGTTTGCCCGCAACCCGTGGAGCGCGGATTACGGAAACCGCGTGGCCTTTGCCGATATTGGCGGCTATCTGACCGCCAGTTCCGGCGACCGTACGGCCTTTGTCGGGCGTAACGGCACCGTCGAACACCCGGCGGCCTTCGCCCATGCCGATGGCGTGCAGGGGCGCACGGGTGCTGGACTGGACCCGTGCGGGGTGGTGCAGACGGTGGTGATCCTGCCGCCCGGTGGGAAAGCGGAAATCGTCTTCCTGCTGGGCGAGGGGGCGGACATCAATCAGGCCCGTGACCTCGTGGCCCGGTACCGCACCGTGGATCTGGACGGTGTGCTGCGCGATGTCCGCCAGCATTGGGACCGGATTACGCAATCCGTGCAGGTCCGCACGCCCGACCGGAGCATGGACATCATGCTCAATGGCTGGCTGCTTTATCAGACACTGGCCAGCCGCGTGCAGGCCCGTGCGGGTTTCTATCAGGCCAGTGGGGCCTATGGCTTCCGCGACCAGTTGCAAGATGGCATGGCCCTTGTGCTGTCACGGCCCGATCTGGTCCGCGCGCACCTGCTGCGCGCGGCTTCGCGCCAGTTTGTGGAAGGCGACGTGCAACACTGGTGGCTGCCCCAGACCGGGGCGGGCGTGCGCACCCATATTTCCGATGACCGGGCATGGCTTGCCTATACCGTGGCGCATTACGTCGCGACATCGGGCGATACGGGTGTGCTGGATGAAAGCCTCCCCTTCCTGGTGGCCCCGCCCCTTCCCATTACCGAACATGACCGTTTCACGGTTCCGACCATATCGGATGAAAGCGGGTCATTGTTCGAACACTGTGCCCGTGCGCTGGATCACAGTCTGGTTGTTGGCGCGCATGGCCTGCCGCTTATGGGCACGGGCGACTGGAATGACGGGATGAACCGTGTGGGCGAACACGGAAAGGGGGAGAGTGTCTGGCTGGGCTGGTTCCTGCATGCCACCCTGAACGCCTTTATCCCGCTGGCCCGCGCGCGCGGCGATCTGGTCCGCGCCCGCGCGTGGGAGGACCATGCGCGGTCCCTTGCCGTGGCGCTGGAAAAGACATGGGATGGCGACTGGTACCTGCGTGCCTATTTTGACGATGGCACGCCGCTTGGGTCGCATATCAGCGCGGAATGCCAGATTGATGCGATTTCGCAGTCTTGGGCGGTGCTGTCAGGCGTTGCATCACCCGAACGTGCCGAACATGCCATGGGGTCCGTGCTGTCGCGTCTTGTCCGCCAGCATGAAGGGCTGATCCTTGTCCTTGCGCCGCCCTTCGATACCACGGGGCCTGATCCGGGCTATATCCGCGGTTATCCGCCCGGCATCCGTGAAAATGGTGGCCAGTATACCCATGCCGCGCTGTGGACGGTCATGGCCGTGGCGGCATTGGGCGACGGGGACCGCGCGCAGTCGCTGTTTCACACCCTTACCCCGATCAACCATGCGCTGAATACCACGGAAGCCGCGCGTTACCGGCTGGAGCCTTACGTAATCGCCGCCGATGTCTATTCCCAGCCACCGCATGTCGGGCGGGGCGGGTGGTCGTGGTACACAGGATCGGCGGGATGGATGCAGCGTGTGGGGATCGAGACCATCCTTGGCATACGGGTACATGGCACGCAGTTGCGGGTTGACCCGTGCATTCCCCATGACTGGCCGCGCTTTGAAGTCACGCTGCGCTGGCGCAGTGCTGTTTACAACATTACCGTGCTCAATCCCGCCCATCTGTGCCGGGGGATCGGCACTGTCAGCGTGGATGGGGTCAGCATACCGGCCACCGGCAGTATCGACATGCTCGATGACGGCAATACCCATACGGTGGAGGTATCGATGGGATAGAAGCATTCCGTCCAGCTTCCCCCCATGTGGCCGGGTGATTGACCGGTGCGTTACAGTAGTGTCCCCTGTCCGCCCATTGTCCAGAGGAACACAGTCATGACCGCACCCGACCGGCGCGTAACGCCCGATACCCTGCCTGAAACCGTATCCGCCGTGGTTGCGGGTGAGGGCGACATGATCGCGAACATGGCCAATATCGCCGCCCTGATATTTGAAGCCCTGCCGGACCTGAACTGGGCGGGTTTCTATCTGGTAAAGGATGGCCAGCTTGTGCTTGGGCCGTTTCAGGGGCGCGTGGCCTGCACCCGCATCCCGTTTGGCAAGGGCGTGTGCGGCACGGTTGCGCGGGATCGGCAGACAGTGGTGGTGCCGGACGTGCATGCTTTCCCCGGTCATATTGCCTGCGACGCGGCATCGGCGTCGGAAATCGTGGTGCCGGTCGTGATGGGCAACGAACTGCTGGGCGTGCTCGACATCGACAGTCCGCGCCGTGACAGGTTCACCGACAGGGATCGCGCGCTGCTGGAAGCGGTGGTGGCGCAACTGGTGCAGGCCCTCTCACCCCGGCAGTAACGGCCTGTTGTCTGCGCTTTTGTGGGCTTGTGTGCCCGGTCCGGGTTCCGGCCCGCCCGGACCCCGGGCACGGTTTAGTAAAATGCGCCTGCTGGCATCGGGATTTATGGAAACAGTGGGGATGTATCCGCGTTGCAGGCCATGGCCGGGAACAGGCGTGGTCTGGTTACGGTAATCATGCCTGAAATCTTAACAAAAAATTCCCGGACCAAAAACCTTTATCCTGTTAGGTAATCGCCAGTTCATGATATGATGAATTAAATATTCTTCCATAGGTGCTGTGTGATTTTGTTTCTGTCGGGGCTGGTATCGCTTGTTATGCTGGTCGCGCTTAATATTTTTATTTCGCTTTCCGAAGTCTCTTTTGCCGCCGCCCGCGATGTGCGGCTCCAGTCCCGCGCGGAAGCGGGTGATGAACGGGCGGTCGCGTTCCTGAAACTGCGGCGCAACAGCGGGCAGGTCATTACCGTCCTGCAGATATGTCTTAACGCGGTCGGGGTTCTGGGCGGTATCATCAGTTCCGGCATGATCGCCCCGCCGCTGTACCAGTATCTGGTCCACTGGGGCCTGAGCATCGCAACGGCGCAGACGCTGGCCTCGGCGTTCGGCTTCGTGCTGGTAACGGGCATGTTCGTCCTGTTTGCCGACCTGCTGCCCAAGCGTGTAGCCATGAACGCGCCCGACAAGATCGCGCTGGCGGTGGGCTGGTTCCCGGCGGCGGCGCTGAAACTGCTTTATCCCATTGTGTGGGTATTTTCGCGCACATCCGATACGATCCTGCGCGCCCTGAAAATTCCCGCAGCATCCGGTGTCGAGCCGGTCACGCCGGAAGACCTGCGCGCCATTCTGGCCGCGGGCACGGCTTCGGGTGTCCTGCTGGAACAGGAACACCAGATGATCCAGAACGTTCTGGGGCTTCAGGACCGTTCCATCACATCCGCCATGACGCCGCGTGATGAAATCGTGTTTCTCGATCTGCAGGAAAGCATCGAGATGCAGAAGGACAAGGTCCGCGCCAAGCCCTATTCACGCTATCCCCTGTGTGATGGGGGACTGGATAACGTCATAGGCTCCATCCGGGCGGAAGACGTGCTGGCCGCCGTGGTGGACCGCAGGCCCGGCGTTCTGTCCACGCCGGACGATCAGGACGCCCCTGCGCCACGGGAAAACCCGATTGTGCAGATGCGCCGCGATGTCCTGTCGGTGCCCGAGACCATCAACCTGTGGGACACGCTGGCGCAGTTCGATACCCATGGCGTGGGTTTCGCGCTGGTGGTGAATGAATACGGGCTGGTGATGGGGCTTATCACCTTCAAGGACATTCTTGGCGCGCTGATGGGCGGGCTTGCCAATCCGTTTGAGGAGCAGTTGATCGTGCGCCGCGATGCGACATCGTGGCTGATTGACGGTGCCGCCACGATCGGGGATGTGCGGCGCGCGCTGGATGCGTTCGATCTGGATGAAAGCGCGCCTTTTGACACCATTGGCGGTTTTGTCCTGCACCGCCTGCGGCGCATGGCGCGTAAGGCGGACCGGGTGGACACGGTCAGTTTCCGTTTTGAAGTGGTCGATGTGGAAGGTTTCCGCATCAATCAGTTACTGGTGACGCGACTGAACCGGTAGGCCATTTTCTACGGATGTTTTTATGGGGCGTTATCTCCAGTCACGCAGCGGGCTGGAAGTAATGTCCCGCCCCCTTCTGAACAGGTGCGATCACGGAATGAAGTGCATGATTATGTAAATATGAATATTATATGAAGATCAGGTGCGGTGACTTAAATTCGTCCTTAAAATTATTTATAAAGCAAATAACAATAACTTTCTGTGTGTAGTTATATGCTTCACTTTGCACCCTATTCCACATTTTCCATAATCGCGCTTGTCGTGTGCTTCGCGCTTGTCTGCGTGTTTGAATTCGTAAACGGATTTCACGACACGGCAAATGCGGTCGCCACCGTTATCTATACCAGATCGCTTAAACCCCGCACGGCT
The DNA here is from genome assembly GCF_004348195.1 of Komagataeibacter saccharivorans. Classification (NCBI taxonomy): domain Bacteria; kingdom Pseudomonadati; phylum Pseudomonadota; class Alphaproteobacteria; order Acetobacterales; family Acetobacteraceae; genus Komagataeibacter; species Komagataeibacter saccharivorans. The sequence continues at coordinate 216,034 of NZ_CP036405.1, forward strand.
GTGATCTGGTCGGGGTGCATGAATTTCGTAGGGGTTATCCTGGGCGGGATCAGTGTTGCGTACGGTCTGGTCGAACTGCTGCCCGCCGACGTGCTGTCCCCACCCAACGGCGATCCGGCGGTGCCGATGCTGATATCCCTGTTCGGCACGGCGCTGGCATGGAACCTGTTTACATGGTGGTTCGGGATTCCGAACTCCAGCTCGCATTGCGTGATTGGCGCGCTGATCGGCATAGCGATCGGGGATGCGCTGCTGCATACCCGCGATCTGGGCAACAGCGTGGACTGGTCGCAGATATGGAAGATCCTGCGCGCCCTTGCCATCTCGCCGCTGCTGGGCCTGATTGGCGCGGGTGGGCTGTATTTCATAATCCGCCATCTTGTGCGCGACCCGGAACTGTACCAGCCCCCGCAGGGTGACAGGCCGACGCGTGGCTGGGTGCGCGGACTGCTGATCCTGACCTGCACCGGTGTCAGCTTCTCCCACGGTAGCAATGACGGGCAGAAAAGCATTGGCCTGATCATGCTGACCATCATTGGTATCCTGCCCGCGACCTTCGCGCTGGCGCCCAACAGCGCGCCGCATATTGTCCACATCGCGGAATATGCGACAAACGCCACCCCGCTGATCCAGCAGTATGACCATGATGGCCTGCGTGACGAAGCGGTTGCTTCCGTTACCCGCCTGTCCAGAACCGCGCCGGATGAGGTCGTGCCTTCCGAACTGCGTGCCGACCTGTATGAAGTCGTGGCCGGGCTGAAAACCGTTGCCGCGAACCCGCAGGCATCCGCGCAGGAACGCGCGATGGCCAAGACGCTGGGCAACCAGATGCGCCCGGTGGTGGAATACGCGCCGTGGTGGGTGCGGCTGCTCAGCGCCCTGTGCCTGGGTATCGGCACCATGATCGGCTACAAGCGCATCGTGCATACGCTGGGCGAAAAAATCGGTAATACGCACCTGACCCCGGCGCAGGGTGCATCGGCGGAACTGGTGGGCGCGGGGCTGATCGCCACGGCTGGTTATACCGGCCTGCCTGTCAGCACGACACACATCATTACAGCGGGTATCGCGGGCACCATGCTCGGTTCCGGTTCGGGCATCAACCGGGGCATGCTGGTCAAGATCGCGCTGGCATGGGTCTGCACGCTGCCTGTCACCATTACGATCGCTGCGGGACTGTTCTACCTGCTCAACCGATAGAATCCCGCTGCCGGGGCTGCATTACAGGCTGCCCCGGCGGACCATCGTGAAAGTTCTCCTTTCCCGCACGTTATCAGGCGCTGTGATGTCCAAAAATGGACGCCACGGCGCCGATGTGTATGGAGGGAAGATATCAATATTTCCGACTTTACCGGTCAGGGATAGATAACCCTTGAGGAAACGGCTTTTGCCTGTCCCCGCTTCTGTCGGTTCCGATAACTGATGAACGGTTGCGTCCTGCAAGGGGTCGCTGTCGTTCCGGTATGACTGTTACCCCAAAGCCGCAATGCGCGTGTTGAACGCAGCGCATGTAATGCCATAACGGCCCAAGAGAACCCCGGAATCCTGATGCCAGAAGCAGGGTAAGTGACTGTTTGAAAAGTCCCAAAACCCGGCATTTATCGCTGATATACCAACGAACAAACACACAAAAACGGGTCGGTGGTCGTAACCACCTACCCGCTCATTTTACCTGTTCTCCCCTATTTGCGTGATAGCAGGGCGTTACCCCCTGCTACGTGCCGTTTGACGGTATCCAGCCTGAGCCAGTTTGCCCATCAGGTCTGATTGCCAGCGATCACTCTCGCTGTATTCCATGATGATGTGTGAGGGAAATAAGGTTGAGGGTGCATCCCTGAAAAAGGGCATTAAAGCCCGGTCCTCATATCCTTCAATGTCGATCTTCAACACATCAACCTTGTTGACTTTGGTATCGGTCAGGATATCCAGCAAAGGCCGGATACGAACGGTTTCTCCATGACCCTGACCAATGGTGCCACCACCGTAATCCATATTGGTTTGGATCAGGGTGCCAGTTTCATCTCTTTCACCTACGGCAGCTTTGACCAGATATGCCTCAATACCATTGAGAGCCATGTTGGTGAAAAGCCGATCAAAGAGCGTAGGCTGTGGTTCAATGGCGATAATCCTGGCCCTTTTGGTAGCAGCAAACAGCGAAAAGAACCCCATGTTCGCTCCTATATCAAGGAAGGTGCCACCAGTAGGCAGGCACTTGTCCAGCCACCTCCATTCCTTGGCGTTGTAGCAGTTTCCGCAGACTGCTGACTTGGCATCAGTCTGATTGTCCTGCGGATAAAACCGAACCTTCAACCCAAACAGATATGAATCTACAGGGCCTTTACATTCCTGCTTGAACCTTTCGACGAAGGGGCGTCGAAAACGCATATATCCAAACGGGGTGTTGAAAAATACCTTGCGTATCTGTTGCTGTGTTCTGGTTGGAGGATAAGTTCCAAAGGGTTTTATGTTTACGTTATGTTCCTGAATAGGCACAACGAATGGCGGTGATTCCGCCACTTTTTGAAGCATCTATTGTAACCTCGTTTTTGGTGTCCGACCAAGGACGTTAAAAAACGCTGACGCCTCCTGGCGTCAGGTGGTTGGTCGCAACGATAAACGAAGTAAACGCTGCCCTGCTTATTCCCATCGCAATGAACAGCCGTCGCCATCCACCACAATTGGCCGAAGCCGGGTGTTGTATTCGCAGGCCACCCGACAAGGGGAGGCACTTCGTTTTTTCGTGCGCGACCAAGCGCACATACACAATAGCACATGATAAATCGTCATACTATATAAAATCTAACAGACTGATTTATAACGATATTATAAAAATGAAACTTGAGCTTCGACAATTATTGTTAATATATCGCAACTACTTCCGGGTTGTGTTCATACCAATGAACTACGGCACGGACCTCACTGACGAACAGTGGAGGTTAATCAGGAGCCACATCCCAGGGGCAAAGCAAGGTGGCCGTCCGAGGGAAGCAAACATGCGCCGGGTAGTCGACGCCATCATGTATGTGGTGACACATGGTTGCAAATGGCGCGGGTTGCCCACGGACTTCCCGCCTTGGCGAACGGTGTACGGTTATTTTGCTGACCTGCAAAAGTGGGGGCGATGGCGACGCATCCACTATGACCTTTATGGCATGGTGAGAAAAGCCGTCGGTAGGGATGAGCAGCCCTCATTGCTCGTAATTGACAGCCAAAGCGTCAAAACGGGCCGATGTACCAGCGCCGAGACCCGAGGGTATGACGGCGGCAAGCGCGTGAAAGGCCGCAAACGGTTCATCGCGACCGATAGCCTTGGTCTGTTGGTTGATATTTCCATGACCGCAGCCAACCGACACGATATCAGGGGCGGCAAAAAGGTACTGACCAAATACCGAAAGCGGATGAAGAAATCCCGTATTGAAAAGGTAGTGGCTGACAAGGGGTTTCGAGGGCGTCTCCTGACTGGCTTTGTCAAAAAGGCTTTCAAAGCCGTGCTTGAGATTGGACAAAACCATACCACAGCAAAGACCGGGTTCGTGCCAGCCAAAAACAGATGGGTGGTAGAACGAAGCTTCGCTTGGTGATTACCGGCGGCTTACCATGGATCACGAACAAAGCATGTCGCACAGTTGCGACATGATACGGTTGGCCTTCATACGCTTGATGCTGAGAAGGCTGGCGCTGCTGCAATGGCCTCCATAGATAGAGTTCTATTGTGAGTGTCTTTGGTGATTTTGCACCAAATCCGCTTGACCTCATGATCTGTAGAGGCTTCTATTAAAATCTGGATACAAGACGACTTAAAATACATTACGGAACTTTCCGCGAATGTTCCAGGAAATTCATTGAAAATACGAATGCATTCAGTGTTATTTCCAAAAAAACATGAAGCTATTTCAACTAAATTTTCGTCTTTTGAGTATATGGTTGTTGTATTAACTAGCCACGGACACCGAGTATTATAACCTCTATCGAGGCTGCCTTTTGCATTGATTTCGATAATTTTTATTCGGCAAGTGATAGGTTTTGAAGATTTATTTTTCACAAGCAACCTAACAGAAGTTTTTAATTTTCCGGCACCGACATTTTCTGGAGGAGCCGCACTATTGTTAGGTACCTTGACTGCCAAGGCATGAAATTCTGCCCAAACTCTATACGGGGACGACACCACACAATTTATAATAAAGGCAAGTGCAAACGTGGTTACAATAAATGAAACAGACGCAATAATTTTATTCTGATTTGTAATTAGATGAGCAGCCCATTGAGGGAAAAGAGCATAATATGGGACAGTACCTATAACGGTCATGAGTCCACCCGCCCAACCAAAGACGTCTTTCCACGCGTAGGCAATGGTAAACCGCAGCCACAGAATAAAATACTGGAAAATATGCATACATCGGTTGATACACTAATTTCGCAATTGCCGATACCACTATTCACCTTGTTCATTATCATTACTTTTTCGTAAAAGGTGGGGCGCAACCAGTTGCGCCCTGTTTTGCTACTTTTCAAACAGTCACGAAAGGTGTCCGGCCGTGCCCCTTGATCGTATCAGGCGAAGCATGATCCGTGATTGTGGTACGGGGATGCGGAACAGTGGTGTTCCGGTATTACAGCCTGTTTAACGGGTTGCGTCATAAGACAGCGCCGTCATGGCGCAGAAGTGGCCGTACGTCCGGACTGGCAGTCTGCCAGCAATGCCACTGCGCAAAAGGCGGCCCGAAGCGCCTGCTTGCGGGCGGTTGCGCAGATCAGATGGACGATGTGGCAAAGCTGTTTCCTGAAAGCTAAAAAAAGCGCTCCCTTTTAAAAAAGGGAGCGCCCGGAACTTTCATGTTCTTAAAGGGTATCTGAATAAGCAATATTTGATAAAAAACGGGCAAAGTTCTTTGGTGTCGCTTTTTTTTAAAAAGCTTCACCAAAAACTTCCTTATGGTTTCTGAAATTGGCCGGTTATTTCAATATTTTTCGGGAACGATCATGCTGTCCGGCACCGGCTGACGGATGTAATCCGGGCTGAATACCCGTTCGGGCAACCGCACTTCAGGCTTCTCGATTTCCTGATAGGGAACCTGAGACAGAAGGTGGCTTATGCAGTTGAGGCGGGCTTTCTTCTTGTTATCGGCAGGCACGATCCACCAGGGGGCTTCGTCGATATTGGACCGTTCCAGCATGATTTCCTTGGCGAGGGTATAGGACTCCCACCGACGCCTGCTTTCCAGATCCATGGGGCTGAGCTTCCACTGCTTCAGCGGGTCTTCCATACGCGCACAGAAACGCAGTTCCTGTTCATCATCGGAAATGGAGAACCAGTATTTTATGATCTGGATGCCGCTGCGCACCAGCATGCGTTCAAATTCCGGGACGGCACGGAAAAACTCCTCATACTCCTCATCCGTGCAGAAATTCATGACCCGTTCAACGCCCGCACGATTATACCAGCTCCGGTCGAAAAGCACGATTTCACCGGCGGCGGGAAGGTGGCTGACATAACGCTGGAAATACCACTGGGTCCGTTCCCGGTCATTGGGGGCGGGCAGGGCGGCGACGCGACAGATGCGGGGGTTCAGGCGCTGGGTTATTCGCTTGATGACACCGCCCTTGCCCGCCGCGTCCCTGCCTTCACAGATCACGACCAGACGGTGGCCGGTATCCTTGATCCAGTCCTGCAGCTTGACCAGTTCACCCTGCAGGGCAAG